>DATMFK010000011.1:0-255785 GCA_035556195.1 Rhizobiaceae bacterium | reverse complement strand
CAACGACAGCGGCAAACGCAGCGGCCGCCGCGCCATCCGTGGCGGCCGCTCACGCGTGCGTCAAGCCCTCTACATGGCCGCCCTGAGCGCCAGCCGAAGTCGCCGTTTCAAAGGCTTCTACAAGGCCCTTGTTGCCCGCGCCGCCTCGAAGAAGCTGGCATTGATCGCCGTCGCCAGAAAGCTGCTAACCGCCCTCAACGCCATGGTCCGCGACCGAAAATGCTTCGCCTAGAACACAGTTGCCATTCCGTTGCACTTCCACCATGACGACTGTGATGATTTCCGGGCCTTCAGGTCATTCTTCCCCGTCGGGCACCCGGCCGCAAGGTAACGGCATGGATCCTCGGGTCATCCTCGCCCTTCGGGCTCAGGCCCGAGGATGACGACCGCATCGGGAGCCTACGCCAGTCGCCGACGTGCGTATTGGCTCCAAATTAGCAGGTTTGTCATCCCCGCTTCGCTTGCAGCATTCCTCGGGCATCGCCCCGCCAGAAATTTGCATCTCCCGAATGCTCAACCATTCAAGGGGTCGGGCGTTATCACGTCGACACAGCACAAGGAGATCGACAATGGCGACAACCCCGAGTTCCGCGCAGGCGGAGGCGAAGAAGCAACGCTCGATCCAGAGGAAAGTCGACGTGCACGACGCGAAACGAAGGGGCGACGGAAAGGAGAAAGGCGGCGCCATGCAGGCGGGAGCCCGTCACTACCCGGAGCCGCCCTTCCCCAAGCAGCACCATCCCAAACCCGGCATGGAGCACGACCTCGAGCCACAGCCTCTCTATGACGCCCCCTTCTATGTCGGCTCGAAGAAATTGGAAGGCAAGGTCGCGCTCGTCACAGGGGCCGACTCCGGGATCGGCCGGGCAGTGGCGGTCCTCTTCGCCAGGGAAGGCGCGGATGTTGCGATTGCTTACCTTTGCGAGCATGCGGACGCCGAAGAGACCAAAAAAGCCGTGGAGAAGGAAGGGCGACGCGCGATCCTCCTGCCCGGCGATGTCAGCGAGCGTGACTTTTGCGAGAAGGCGGTAGCGGAAACGGTGAAACAGCTCGGAGGCCTGGATGTGCTGGTGAACAACGCGGCGTTCCAGATCCACGAAGTCGAGTTCGAGGACTTGACCGACGAGCATTTCGACACGACGCTGAAGACCAACCTATATGGATATTTCCATATGGCGCAGGCTGCGGTTCCGCGCATGAAGCCGGGAGCCGCGATCGTCAACACGGGTTCGGTGACGGGCATCGAGGGCAGCCGCGAGTTGGTGGACTATTCCATGACCAAAGGCGGAATCCACGCCTTCACACGCGCTCTTTCCGGCAATCTGATCGAGAAGGGCATCCGCGTGAACTGCGTTGCGCCCGGACCGGTCTGGACGCCGCTCAACCCATCGGAGAAGCAGGCGAAGGAGGTCTCGACCTTCGGATCCAAAACGCCGATGAAACGGCCGGCGCAACCGGAAGAGATCGCGCCCGCCTATGTGTTCCTCGCGTCGCCGCATTGCTCGAGCTACATTACCGGCGAAATCCTGCCGATCGTCGGCGGCTACTAGGCTAAGAGGACCGTCAAGAGTCGGTTGCCGGAAGCGTTTCGCGGTACGTCAGGAGCACATAGACGAAGAGAAGCACACCGGACAGCTCCGCGCCCTCTTCCACGGTGGTGGCGAGGCGATAGCTCAGCGTGTCCAGGCCGCGCGCTTCGGCTATCGCGCCGCCCACCATTTCCATTCCCACAGCGCCGAACAGAAAGATCGCGGCCGACAGCATCAGGAGCACGGCGAGCCGCGGCGGGAACGACCGGATGAAGGGAATGAAGGCCGCCAGCCCAAGCAGGGCCAGCAGGCCCGCAGGCGCGGCCCAGGCAAAGTAGAACAGCCCCGTATTGTCGAATTGCGAAGCGAGGCCTGCCGAAATCTTCTCATGGACGCCTGAAAACTCGTCGAAGGACAGGAGCAGGAACAAGCCCGCCAGAAAGAGCCAGTGCCATTTGAAACGGCTGTTGCGGGCAATGGCCGCCTGGCCGAGCTGAAAAAGCAATTGTGCCGCGAAGAAGAAGGCAAGGACCGATATCCAGGTGAAGGCGCTCTGTTCCACGTCGATATCGAGCAGCCATATCTTCGACGCCTTGGAAATCGTCCCACCCAAAAGCAGAAGATCCTGAAGAAGGCTCGCCGACAGGACCAGAAAAGCAAAACAAGCCACAACGGTGAAATACGCTCGCCAGCCGGGAAAAACACCGGAAACAGGCCACGAGTGACCGGCAATTGCGCCCACGCGGCCAGGTTCATACTGCATTGCACAACCCCCGCTTGTCTGACACATAACTGTCACAAAAGTGTCATAAACAGTCGCACTACTTTTGGAGTAATGTCAACCTCGGGAGGATTGGCATGAAACACTCGACTAGCCCGAACGTGGTAACAGGAGCCGCGATACTTGGCGGCATCATCCTGCTCGTTGCATTGGTCGTCGTTTCCGGACTGGACATCGCGTTGCCGCGCGGCTGACGCGGTCCACCCGGACCTTATGCACTGCCTCTCGGCGAGGGGAGAAAAACGCCTGTGCGCGTCCCTCGTCGAACGGCACGCTTCGTGCTAGCTGAGGACGCGTTCGCGCCCAGGCAGTTCCTCTTTGAATCTACGGAACTCTACTTTCGCAGTGTTTCCCCGAAGAACGTGATCAGACGGCGCCAATGGCGTTCCGCGCCGTCGGCGTCGAAGACGCTATGGTCGGAAACGGCCCACCCATGCCGCATGCCGACATAGTTCTCGATGATGTGGTCCACTTCGGCGCGGCGCAGTGCCTCCGCCAATCGCGCGGACTGTTCGGGCGGGAAGCTCTGGTCTACACCGGCCACGCCGACATAGACACGCCCCTTGATCTTGGCGGCATTGCTCACCGGACTGTCTTCGACATCGGCAGCAAGGTGACCGCCATGGAAGCTCGCGGCCGCCGCGATCCGATCGGGAAAAGCGGCAGCCGCGTTGAGCGCGCGGGCCCCGCCCATGCAATAGCCTACCGTCCCGATCGGTCCTGTCGCTCCCGCGTCGTGGAGCGTTCTGATGAAGGCCTCCGTGTCGCGCTGGCTCATGGCCTGGCTCGTGCCGGAAATCATCCCCATGATCTCACTGCGTGTCTTCTCGTCGCTGAAAGCGGTCTTTGCGTCGTACGGGCCGTAGGCGCCGGACCGGTAGAAAAGGTCCGGCACGAGAACGAGATATCCCTTCCCGGCCAGCCGCGATGCCACGGCGTCGAGGGCCGGACGCAGCCCGAAGGCATCCATGTAAAGGATGACCCCGCATCCATTCAGACCGCTGCCAAACAGCGCGGCTTTCGCAACACCGTCCTGCGTCCTGATCTCGATCTCCGACTTTGTCATGAGGGGCTCCTGCTGTTGTGCTTCCTCTTTTTGCCACAGGTCGAACAGCCGGCAAGCACGCAAACGGAACCACCATGGTAAATTTCGGATGAATGTGGCACTCTGAGCGTGGCGAAGCCACGAGCGGGGAGCAGTTGGCCGGTTCGGAGCGGCGTTAGTAGCCTTGCGTGGAGAGTGCGTTGACAAGCCCGTTTGAGCGGGAAACGGTCCCGCGACATGATCAAGCCGCCCTTGCCGAACAAGCCGAACCGAGACGGCTCGATCCGCGAACCCAACGCCTTCTCCTGAGCGGCTTCGGTCTTGTAGCCCTGGCCGGACTTGGCGCGCTGGCCGCGCTTTTCACGGCCCCCTTCGCCGACCCGCCGGCAAGCGGTACGAGCGCGCCGACTTCGATCGTGCCGCCCTCCGCGGCGAAAACAATGGACAAACCGTCCATCACCGGCACGACCGCGAGCGAGGCTCTTCGCCAGCTGAAAATGGAGGCGCGCCAGCGGGAAGCGCAGAAAAATAGCCCTCAGCCCAAAGTGGAGGCGCTGGCTTCCGACGACCCCCGCTGGGCGAAAACAAGCACGCCGCCGGCCGAGGACAACGCGCCGGCGCCACCATTGGGCGACACCAGCGGGGACTTGGACGGCCCTGGCAATGAAGCCCCCACCGGCACTGCGGAGGGATCGAGCCAAGACGGTCCAGCCACGCCTATGGAGCAGCAATCGCCACCCGACACCGCTTTGCCGCCCGGTCATCCGGCGACGCCGATGGACCAGGCATCGCCACCGATGGCCCCGGAGCCGGCCGACGGAACCGCGACTGCCGCCATTCCTCCGGCCGGAACGTCGGGCGAAACCGCCGAGCCCCCTCCAGCGCAGGAGCCGGTTGAGCCGGCCGCGACCGGCGCCGCCCCATCCAGCAACGTCACCGTGACCACGGATGTCAAAATGCGCGCCGGGCCTCGAGACGAAGCCGCCGTTGTCACGGTTATCCCGAACAATGCCGTCGTCGGGCTGGTCAAATGCGAGTCCTGGTGCGAAATCGTTTACAAAGGCCGCCGCGGCTTCGTCTACAAGGGCTTCATCGACGGCCGGGGCGTCGCCGCCAAGCGGCCTCAGACAGAGGCCCCGGCACAGGCACCGGCCGAACCGACCGCTCCCAAGACCGAAACGCCGAAAGCCGCCGATCTCAATAGTGTCGGGCGTTGACCGCCCCCAGATCAGGCCGCGAATGCCCTCATGTGGAATGCCTGCATTTCCTCGGGGTAACGGTACGAAGTGCCGTGCGGACAGGCGTTTCGATCGAAGCAGCCGGAGGCCAGGCATGGTTGGCCGTCCTTCGAGCGCAGGTGAGCCAGACATGCATCATACGCAAACCCCGCCTGCGAATGGGCTCCGGCCGGACACGATTTCAGGCAAGGTTTCCCGACACATAGACCGCAAAGATGACTCGTCTCGCGAGGTTCTCCGATATCGATAGCAACCTCCAGCAGCAGGGCGCCGCGATAGGCGTGCCAGAGCCCGTAGACGGGATGCATGAGGATGCCGAGAGGCGAGGGTTGCAGCCCTTCGGCGCGCATTGCCCACTGCTGGAAGGGCAGATACGGCCGATCGGACGGCGAGACGGCTCTTGCGCCGTGTTTCCGAGCAACGCCGTCAATGACGTCGCGGCTCCAACGGTCCAGCGGATCGTCGGGATTTCCGGGTTGTTTCTGAAGCCACGCCTTGAAATACGGCCAATGCGAGGCCCCGGCATGCCCGACAAGCACAACCGATTTGGCTGCCCTGCCGGATGGTCCGGGCGGAGGATGGTCGCCGTCATCGAAGTTGAAGCCGCCGCGCAGGATCAGGCCGGTGGCGCCGAGAGAAGCGGATATGTCCTCCAATAAACTCACGGCTCTCCCGCGGCCGGCCCGGAGAAAGCGCTCCGCCAGACTTCCTTGTGGATGATGTCGGCCACTTTAGCCCGGCCTGACGCGGGCTCCTTTCATGTGAAGGCGTCGGGCATCGAAGCCTTCTTCCTGGCGATGAAGTCCTTGAGCGCCTCATCGATGCTGGGATCGAGCGCCGGCGCCTCGTAGTTTTCGAGCCAGCGCCGGGCGAGTTCATTGGCGCGCTGGGGCGCGGTTTTCTCGCCCTCAGCCTGCCATTGCTCGAAGGAATTGTTGTCGGCGATGCTGGACCGATAGAATGCCGTCTGGAAATTCGCCTGGGTATGGTCGCAGCCGAGATAATGGCTTCCCGGGCCCACCTGGCGGATCGCGTCCATCGCCTGCCCGTTCTCCGAAAGGTCTACGCCCTCGGCGAATTTCTGCTGCATGCCCAGCTGGTCGATGTCCATCATGAACTTCTCGTAGCAAGAGGCGAGGCCGCCTTCGAGCCAGCCAGCCGCATGGAGAACGAAGTTGGTGCCGGCGAGCAGGGTGGAATTGAGCGTGTTGGCGCTCTCATACGCTGCCTGCGCATCCGGCACCTTGGAGGCGCAGAGCGATCCGCCGGTACGGAACGGAAGCCCCAGGCGACGGGCAAGCTGCGCCGCGCCGTAGGAGACCAGCGAAGGCTCCGGCGTGCCGAAGGTCGGCGCGCCCGACTGCATGGAGATCGACGAGGCGAATGTGCCGAACAGCACCGGAGCGCCGGGCCGGACAAGCTGCGTGAAAGCGGCGCCGGCGAGGACCTCCGCCAGCACCTGGGTCAGCGTGCCGGCGACCGTCACCGGGCTCATCGCGCCGGAGAGGATGAACGGCGTGATGATCGTCGCCTGGTTGGCGCGGGCATAGACCTTTGCCGCGCCCAGCATGGTTTCGTCGAACACCATGGGCGAATTGGCGTTGATCAGGTTGATGATGACGGTGTTCTCCTCGACGAAGGTTTCGCCGAACAGGATCTTCGCCATTGCGACCGTGTCCTCGGCCCGCTCGGGCGCCGTAACGGACCCCATGAACGGCTTGTCCGAATAGCGCATATGCGCATAGACCATGTCGAGGTGGCGCTTGTTCACCGGCACATCGACCGGCTCGCACAAAGTGCCGCCCGAATGATGCATCGCCGGCGCCATGTAGGCGAGCTTCACGAAATTCCGGAAGTCCTCGATCGTGGCATAGCGACGGTTGCCGTCGAGATCACGCACGAAGGGCGGTCCATAGACGGGCGCGAACACCGTGGCGTCGCCGCCGATCCGGACCGAGCGCGCGGGATTACGGGCATGCTGGATGAAGCTCGAGGGCGCCGTCTTCAGAATCGACCGGGGCAATCCGCGGGGGAAGTGCACGCGCTGGCCCTTCACGTCGGCCCCAGCCTCCTTCCACAGGGCAAGCGCCTCGGCATCGTCGCGGAACTCTATGCCGACCTCCTCCAGTACCGTGTCGGCATTCTTCTCGATCAGGGCCAGGCCGTCTTCGTCCAGCACCTCGTAGACTTTGATCTTTCGCCGGATATAGGTAAGCGACTGGCCGGGACCGCCGCCCGAGCGAGCCGCGCGCCGCGCCGCTGCCCCACCGCGTTCGCCTCGGCCGCGCCGGCCGCCGCCCGCTTCCTGACCGGCTGCGAGGTTGTCTTCCATGACCGCATTCCTTGAATCATTTCCCGCCGCATAGAGCGACCTTGGCCGGATCGTAGTGCGCCACCTCGATGGAAACGGCCAGCCAGCGCCAAACCGTATCCTAAAATCGACAGGAAAATCACTGGTTTCCCAGTCGCTTTCGTTTTGCAGGAAGTCGCAAATCAGCTATGGCGCGGGGCGTGCTTGGCTCTAGATATTGGCCGGGAAATACGGGTCTTCCAGACTCCCCAGTGCGGCGCCGAGGAGCCTTCCATGTCCGACGACGAGATCATCCTGTCCGAGCTCTCCGATGACGAACTCGTCCAGCAGATGCATGACGACCTATATGACGGCCTCAAGGAAGAGATCGAGGAAGGCACGCGCATCCTGCTGGAACGCGGCTGGGCGCCCTACAAGGTCCTGACCGAAGCCCTGGTCGAGGGCATGCGGATCGTCGGCGAGGACTTTCGCGACGGCATCCTGTTCGTGCCGGAAGTGCTGTTGTCGGCCAACGCGATGAAGGCCGGCATGGCGATCCTGCGGCCGTTGCTCGCGGCGACCGGCGCGCCCAAGCAAGGCAAGCTCGTCATCGGCACCGTCAAGGGCGACATCCACGACATCGGCAAGAATCTCGTTGGCATGATGATGGAAGGTGCCGGCTTTGACGTGATCGATCTCGGCATCAACAACCCTGTCGAAAACTACCTGAATGCCATCGAGGAGCACAAGCCGGACATCATCGGCATGTCGGCGCTGCTCACCACGACCATGCCCTATATGAAGGTCGTCATCGATACGATGAAGGAAAAGGGCATTCGCGACGACTATGTCGTGCTCGTCGGAGGGGCCCCGCTCAACGAGGAATTCGGGAAAGCGGTCGGCGCCGACGCCTATTGCCGAGACGCAGCGGTAGCCGTCGAGACAGCGAAGGAATTCGTCAGGCGCAAGCACAATGTGCGGGCGTCGGCATAGCCTCCAGGCCCGCTTCGTGCGCTTCCGTCGTCAGTCGACGGTATCCTCGACCGCATTGGCGGTGGCCTTGACATCCCTGCCGACGCCGCGGACGGTGTTGGCGCAGGCCGTAATCGCCAGGGCTGAGATGACGAGGACGAGCGGAGCAAGCCTGGACAGCTTCATGGACGCAACCTCCTACTTTCGCTACTTTCAAGCGAACGAACGGAAATAGGGCAAAGTTGTTCCATGCCCCGTGACCGCATCCATGACAGGCCACGGAAGCTGCGGGTGATCGCCTGCGGAATGTTGGCGCGCGAGGTGCTGGCGGTGAAGTCGCAACTCGGGCTCGACCATCTCGACCTCAAATGCCTGCCGGCGGAGTTCCATTTCCACCCCGACCGCATACCGGCGGCCATGGCGGCCGCCATCCTCGAGGCCCGGGCCGAAGGTTTCGATCAGATCTTCGTCGGCTATGGCGACTGCGGTACGGGTGGGCTGCTCGATCGGGTGCTCGAAAAGCATGGCGTCCAGCGGATTGCCGGGCCGCATTGCTTCGCCTTCTATCAAGGCAACGCCGCATTCGAGGCCTCGGGCGAGGCGGACATGCTCGCCTTCTACATGACCGATTTCCTTTGCCGCCAGTTCGACGCCTTCTTCATCCGCCCGCTCGGCCTGGACCGTCATCCCGAACTCGCGAAGGATTATTTCGGCAGCTATGAAAAGCTGATCTATCTTGCCCAGACCGACGACCCGGCGCTCGACAAGGTCGCCGAGGACGCGGCCCGGATGCTCGGGCTTGCCTACGAGCGTCGCGCCACCGGCTACGGCGATCTCGCCGCGGCGCTCGACCATGCCGCCCACCGCGCGAGATGAACACGAACGCGGCTAAATCCCGACGCTTTCAACTTCCCTCTCCATCTCGGCGAAGCCGAGACGGACTTGTCGCGTTCATCCGCACCGTGCAGGAAAGAACCCAATAGCTCGTCTCGCGCCGAATCCGGAGGAAAAATGACATTGCGAACCGCAGCCCTCGCCGCGCTTCTGGCGTTCGCAGCGAGCCCGGCATTCGCCGATGGCGTCGTCGACAAGATCATGACGGACGCCGACAAGGGCAGGCTGAAGAATTACGAGAGCGTGAGAGCAGAAGCGCTCGCCGAAGCCAAGGCAGGCGGCGCCCCCCTGGAAGTGAGCCAATTGGAGACGATGCTGTCCGAACCAGCCACCTCGTTTTCCGATTTCGACATGACCGGCGACTGGCAGTGCAGAACGACGAAAGTCGGCAAACTCGCGCCGCTGGTCGTCTACGGGTGGTTCAAATGCCGCGTGAGCGACGATGGGTCCGGCTGGATGCTGGAAAAGCTGACGGGGTCCCAGCGGACCAAGGGCCGCTTCTTTACCGACAGCGACAGGCGCCTCGTCTATCTCGGCTCCGGCTATGTCGCCGGCGAGAAAGCCAAGCCCTATGGAAAGGGCCCGGAAACCGACCAGGTTGGCTATGCCTTCCGCACCGGACCATCGGAATGGCGCATCGAGATGCCCTCTCCCCACCTGGAATCCAAGCTCGATATCCTCGAATTCCGCCGCTAGATGTTTGAACTTAGGCTCTGATGATGCACCGCCGCCGCGCTGCTGCTGGACGGCGGCCGCCGGGCGGCAAGCACTTTGAGTGCATCACCATAGTCGGTCCCCAGGATAGGGTGGACAGGATCTGCACCTTGACCAGGAGCAGGAATCAGGCCTCAGCCATCTCCTTCATATCGATGTAGCGGTCGCCGATGCGATGGTGCGGACGCCCGCTGCAGGCAATAGCGATTGCCACCACAATCTCGTCGTGAGCCGGAGCATCCGGCACCACGATTTCGGCGGTCAGGAAATGCGCGCGCGAACCCTCCTGCTCCTTGGCCTTGTTCTTCATAGGCACGTTGATGCAGCTTCCGGGTCCGCCACGTTTGTTGGTGAACGGGAGAAAGGACGTGCCGCCGGCCGCATCGCGCAGTACGTTGCCGAAACGCAGGGAGTGGATCAGCGCCGAGGCATGCTCGACCTCGCCGGAGGTCCCGACGATGGCCGCCTTGCCGTAGGCCTCGACCTCGTCCTTGCTCATGTGCTGCATGGCAGCCGCGACCAGGACCTGGGCAACCTCGGGCGCCAGCGCGTTGATTACCGGCTGCAAGTCTTCGACGAAACCCTTGCCAGCCCAGGGGTTGGTCACCACGGCGGCGGCCGTCACCATCCGGAAGGGACGCGGCACGGCCTTGCCGCCCTCATGGTGGACGTCCTCGATGCTGACGACGGTCTTGCGGATGGATGGATGCATGAATGTCTCCACGAATGCGGCCGACCTTTGCCGGCACGCGCTGTTCAAGGGGTGGTCGTCTCGGCCGCCGTACGAAAAAGATCGATCTGCGGAATGGTTACCGGCGGCCGCTCGGCAGGCCGAGGCGCCGGCTGGGCTCGCAAATGGCAGGCCGCCAGATGCCGCTCGTCGCTGGTCACCGGCTGCAGGCCTGGCGCCTCGGTCGCGCAACGGTCGAATGCCAGAGGGCAGCGGTCGCGGAAGCGGCATCCGCTCGGGATCGCGAACGGGCTCGGCATCTCACCGGCAGCCAGGACCTGCTCCTCGCGGCGTTTGCCGTTCAGCGCCGGCACCGACTCGATGAGCAGCCGCGTGTAGGGATGGCGCGGATCGGCGAACAGCTGCTGCGCCGGCGCCACCTCGACGAGGCTACCGAGATACATCACACCGACCCGGTCCGAAATCTTCCGGACCAGTGAAAGGTCGTGTGAAATGAACAGGATCGTTGTTCCCAGTTGCTCCTGGATGTCGAGCAGCAGGTTGATGATTTGTCCTTTGATCGAGACGTCGAGCGCCGACACCGGCTCGTCGCAAATGAGCAGGTCGGGATTCGCGGCGATCGCTCTTGCGATCGCCACGCGCTGCCTCTGCCCGCCCGAGAACTGATGCGGGAAGCGCTCCAGCGCGCTATCCGGAAAGCGGATTATCGAGGCGAGCTCAGCGACCCGCGTCTGGACCGCCTGTGCATTGCCCCAGCCGAGGCTAATCAGCGGCTCGGCGAGAATGTCACGAATGCGCATGCGCGGATTCAGCGACGAGTAGGGATCCTGGAAGATCATCTGTACTCTGCGGCGCAAGCCCTTGTCCGCGAACTCGGCCGTTCCAGTGATGGTCTTGCCGTCGATTCGCATCTCCCCTTCGCTTTGGGCCTCGAGGCCACAGACGATGCGCGCAAGTGTCGACTTGCCGCAGCCGCTTTCACCGACGAGCGAGAAGAACTCCCCCTTTCTCAGGCTCAGCGACAGCTTGTCGACCGCCGTCAGGATCCGCGTGGAGAGAAGTCCCGCGGAAACGCGGTAGCGCCGAGTGATATTGAGCAGATCAAGCATGGCGCGTTTGCTCACTCTCCGCCGGGGTTTCCGAACCGATGGGGCGTATGCATCGAAATGCATGTCCATCGGGACCGCTCGTCAGGGCGATCCGTGCATCGCACGGACCCTGCATATAAAGTGGGCAACGGGTCTTGAAGACGCAGCCCGAGACACTCTCGGTCAACGAGGGGATGGAACCTGCGATGACCGCCAGGCGCCGCCCGCCGTCCGAGAATTCCGGCAGACAGGACAGCAAGCCGAGCGTGTACGGGTGTTTCGGCCGCGACAGAATGGTCTCGACCTCTCCCGCCTCCACAATCTCGCCGGCGTACATGACCGCTACGCGGTCCGCGACCTCGGCGACGATGCCCAGGTCATGAGTGATGATGATCATAGACAGATCGCGGCTCTTCTGCTGTGCCTTGAGCAGGCTCAGGATCTGCGCCTGGACCGTGACGTCGAGCGCCGTGGTCGGCTCGTCGGCAATCAGCACGGCCGGGTTGGACACCAGGGCCAGCGCGATCATGGCGCGCTGGCGCATGCCGCCGGAGAGTTCGTGCGGATACTGCTTCATCCGCCTTTCAGGATCCGAGATGCGCACGCCGATCAGCGTTTCGAGCGCCATCTTGCGGGCCTGCTTGCGCGACGCTTCCCCCCGGCGCACGATACCCTCGATGATCTGGTCGCCCACCCGCATCACCGGATTGAGGGCGGACAGCGGTTCCTGAAAAATGATGCCGATGCCGGAACCGCGCACCCGGTCGAGCTCGGCATTCGAGGCCTGGGCCAGATCCTTGCCGTCGAAGTGGATCTCGCCGCTGGAAATTGCCGCGATGCCGCGCGGAAGCAGTCCGAGCACCGAGAGCGCCGTCAGGCTCTTGCCGCTGCCGGATTCCCCGACGATCGCCAGCACCTCGCCCTTGTTGAGATTCAGCGATACGCCGCGAACCGCGTCATGCTCCGTGCCGCCGAGGCGCAGCGACACATGCAGGTCACGGATGGACAGGATCGGTTGCGGCATGGTCATGCCTTCATCTGGGGGTCGAGCGCGTCTCGCAGCGCGTCACCGACGAGATTGAGAGACAGCACGAGCAGCAGGATCACCGCGCACGGCATCAGCGCCACATGTGGGGCGGTCAGGAGCAGCGCCCTGCCCTGGCTTACCATCACCCCGAGTTCAGGCGCCGGCGGTGCGACCCCCAGCCCGAGAAAGCTGAGTGACGCGGCCAACAGGATCAACTGTCCGAAGCGCAAGGTCGCATAGACGATGATCGAAGCCAGGCAGTTGAGCAGGACGTAGCGCAGCAGGATCTGCGTGTCGCTGAGGCCGACCATGCGGGCTCCTGCGATGTAGTCCATCTGCACGACGGTCAGCGCTGCGCTGCGGGCGATGCGTGCTGCCGGACCGACCGTCGCCACCGCGAGAGCGATGATGATTCCCGCGTTGCCCCCCCCCGTGACACCGGCGAGCCCGAGCCCGATCAGGATGGCAGGAAACGACAGGATAACGTCTATGATGCGCATGAGCAGCATGTCGAGGCGGCGGAAATAGGCGGCGACCAGACCGATGATGCTGCCAAGGCCGATGCCGATGACAAGGCCGGACAAGCTGGTCATCAGCGTGATGCGGAGACCAAAGATGATGCGGCTCAGGATGTCGCGCCCCTGCTCGTCCGTGCCCAGCCAGAACTGCGCGGAAGGCAGCTTGGCCTGGTGTCGCAGGCTGGTGCGCAGCGGGTTGTGCGGGGCGATCCATTCCGCGAAGACCACGCTGACCGCGACCCCCAGAAGAAACAGCACCGCACAGAGAAGGATGGGATCGCGCGTTGTCGTCTTGACGACGCGCGAGAGCAGCGAGGGGGCCGGCCTGCCGGTTGCTGCGACCTGTGTCATCAGCTTGCCCTCGCTCTCGGATCAAGAATGCCACAGACGATGTCGACCAGCAGATTGATGACGACGAAAGCCACGGCCAGAAACACCATCGCGCCCTGCGCCATGGCCGCGTCCGCGGACGCGATCGCCGACACCGCGAGCCGTCCCATGCCCGGCCACGCGAACACGGTCTCCACCACCACGACGCTGCCGAGCAGGAAGCCGGCCTGAAGCCCGATGAGGTTCACCGTCGGGATCAGCGCATTGCGGAGCGCATGCGCGATCAGAACGCGGCGCTCTCCGATGCCCTTGGAGCGCGCCGTACGCACGAAATCCTTGCGGATGACGTCGAGGAGCGACGTACGCGTCATACGGGCGATTGGCCCGATCAACGTCATGGCGAGCGTAACGGCCGGCAAGATGATGTGCAACAGACCGGTCGGCGTGTAAATCGGCCCACCACGACCCTGAACGGGCAGCAGGCCCATGCCCACGCCGACGATATTCATGAGCAGGAGGCCAGTCATGAAGGCTGGTGCCGACATACCCACGACCGCAAACGTCATGATGGCTCTGTCGAGCGGGCTCCCCTGCCACTTCGCCGCCAGCAGACCCAGGATGATGCCTATGGGAATGGTGATCAGCAGCGATGCGATAAGCAGCTCGAAGGTCGGCCCGAGCGTGTGGAAGATCTCGCTCAGCACAGGATTGCCGCTCAGGAGCGACCGGCCGAAATCGCCATGAGCCAGGCGCTCGAGATAGGCGATAAACTGCTCGATTACTGGCCGGTCCAGGCCCATCTCGCGACGGATCTGTTCAAGCCGTTCGGCCGTTGCCGCCTCACCAGCCACGATGACCGCCGGATCCACCGGTACAAGGACCATCAGGAAGAAGCCGACCGTCAGTACCCCGAACAGAACCGGGATCGATACGGCGAGGCGGTAGGCGAGTTGCCTGAGTAACATGTGCTGTCCGACCCAATGTCACCGAAAATCGAGAGGAAGGGCGACGACCCTGCCTCCTTGAGAGCCTCTCCTTTATTCGGGGATCGCGAGGTCGATGCCCTTGTAGAAGCCCCCCGCGTAGAGCCCGTGCGGCTTGACGCCCGTGATCTTCTTCTTGTTGTAGACCACCAGCAGTGGATCATGGACCAGCGGTATCCACAGATTCTGCTCAGCTATCTTCACCTGCGCCTGACCGTAGAGCTCCATCCGCTTGGCGGTGTCCAGAGTCTGTGCCGCCTCGGAAATGAGAGCGCCCAGCTCCGCGCCCTGCTCGGGTACAGCACTGAAGGGCGAATAGGGCTCTCCGGGCGAGAAATACTTCTGCATCAACTCGCCGGTATTCGTGTAGGACGCGTACCAGCCGTACATGTCGTAGTCGCTCTGGGTCAGGATGCGCGACGTCGCGATGGGCGAGTCGGTTATGTCGAGCTGCACGTCGATGCCGACCTCGCGAAGCATGCCCTGGATCGCCTCGAGGCGAGCGCGCCACGGATTGTGACCGATCATCTTCGGCGCCAGGCGCACCCCGTCTTTCACGCGGACACCATCGGAACCCATCACCCAGCCGGCCTCGTCCAGGATGCGGCCCGCCTCGTCAGGATCGTAGGTTGGCTCGATTTGCTCGACCTTGGCGTTGTAGCCCTCGAAGGTCGGCGACAGGACTGACGCTGCGGGTTTGCCGTAGCCGGCATACATGACCTCCACGAGGGCCTCGCGGTCGATGGCATAATTCATCGCCTTGCGCACCGCCGGCTCCATTAGGGGCCGGTTGAGCTTGGTGCCGATGAAGGCGAGATAGCCAAACGCGCGGGGCTCGACGATCTCGAAATCCGGGTTGTTGGCAAACTGGGCGATCGAAGTCAGTGGAAGGTAGTAGGAGGCATCCGACTCACCGGTAAGCATGGCCGCGACGCGGGCATTGTCCTCCGGCATGATGACGAACTCGAACCGGTCGATGGCGGGCGGGCCGGGATTCTCGTACACCGCGTTGCCCCAGGTAAAGTGCGGATTCTTGGTCAGCACAGTGATCTCGCGCGGCCGCCGCGACTCCCAGCAATAGGGCCCGCTGCCGTTGATGTGCTTGATTCCGAAGTCATCCCCGAGCGCGGCCGCTTCCTCGGCGTCGATGATGCCTGCATAAGGCGACGCCAGGTTGACGAGGAACTGGTCGGACGCCGTCGCCAGCTTGAACTGGACGGTCTTGTCGTCGAGCGCCGTCACCGTCTCGAGCGAGCCGAGCAGAACAGTATTGATCGACTGCGTCTCCGGCGCACGCCACCGGTCAAAGCTCGCCACCACGCTCTTTGCGGTCAGTGCCTTACCGTCGCAGAAGCGCAGGTTGTCCTTGAGGGTGAAAGTATAGGTGAGGCCGTCTTCCGAGACGGTCCACTCCTTGGCGAGTGCATGACCAACTGTCTTCAGGTCATCCTCGATAGACACGAGCGTATCGGTAAGCAACGCGGCGAGCTCGCTTATCGAGCGGGTCATCAGCTTGTGCGGGTCGAGGCTACGGGCATCCGCATATTTCTGCATGCGGACGACCTTCTCCTGGGCGAGAGCAACCGACGCCGTCGGCACTATCGAGAGCGCAGCCACGCCACAGGTCAGCAACGCGGTCAGAAATTTCCTTCCATTTGCAGATCTCATCACCAGTTCCCCTTTTATTGATCGTTGCTGAAGCAGGCGGCGGTCGGCCGCTATCCCCGTCCCGTGACCGTGCTGATGATCTTGTCGGCTGCATCCACGCCGTCTGCCCGCCAAGCGACGTGGCCATCCGGCCGCACCAGCACGAGCGGCTTGTCGTAAAGCGCGCGCAACTCGTCATTGGCGCTGTCGAAGCGTTGGAGCGGGACGCCGGCCTGCGCGGCCGCATCGACCAACGCGGCCGCGTCCTGGCCCGCGGACTCGTCGAGGCACAACAGCGTGAAACCGGGTCCGTAAAGGTCGAGGACGCTCGTGCCGGGCTCCAGCCAGACATGCGGCGCGCGATGCCCCGGCTTCGCGGTAGGCTCGTAGTGATCGAGCGAATCTGGTGGCGCGACGGTGCCGTCGTCGATCAGGATCGGAGAGTCGACATAGCGATAGCCGAGCTGCACGCCCCAGGAGCGCCAGTCATCGGAGGTGGCACGCTTCAGCCGGTCGCCGACGCGGTCGCGCACCGCCTGGCCCTGCTCGTCATCTCGCAGGATGCCGGTAGTGTCACCGGTATCCAGCCAGTTCTTGAAGTTGTAGGTCGCGATCTCCTGGGTCCGCTTCGCGACGGGCCGCCGCTCGATCTCATAGCTGTCGAGGAGGATATCGCCGCCCCAGCCGCCGAGAACGGCCTGCAGTTTCCAGCCGAGGTCCGCGACGTCGGCAACGCCCGTGTTGACGCCCATGCCACCGGTCGGAGACATCGTATGTGCGGCGTCGCCTGCGAGCATCAC
Source organism: Rhizobiaceae bacterium (assembly GCA_035556195.1). GTDB lineage: Bacteria > Pseudomonadota > Alphaproteobacteria > Rhizobiales > Rhizobiaceae. The sequence goes on along the minus strand of DATMFK010000011.1, from coordinate 239,238 downwards.
ACGTCCGACCCGATACTTGCTGGCCAGCAACTGGGTACGCCGCCAGGGCAGCATCGACGTGACTTCGAACTCGAGGTCATCGCGGCCGAGCGCGCGCCGGATCGCGGCATTCGGATCGAACGCCTCGAGATCAAAGTGCTCGTGGCCACCGCTGACCATCAGCCGCCACGTGTCGCACCCGTCGATCGCCTGGATGTTGCCCCAGGTTCCGGTTTCGTCGATGAGGAGATAACGCAGGCCCTGCGGCGCATCGACCTTGCCGAGCAGGCCCTTGCAGGTAAACAGGACACTGAGCGAGTAGCTCAGCAGTTCCTTGCCGTCGAAAGTAAGGCCCAGCATCTCGCGTATGTTGCTTTTGGCCCCGTCGCAGGCGACGATATAGCGGGCCGACATCCTTTCCTCCGCGCCGCTCTCGCGATTGCGAATGACCGCTGATACTCGATCGCCCTGCTCCTCGATACCAACGACTTCGCGCTGGTAGATGACTCGGATGAGGTCGCGTTCGGCGCACGCTTTGCGCAGGATGCCCATAATCAGGTGCTGCGGGCATTGTTGCTTGCGCTCAGGCGTGAATGGTGGCGTCTCCATATTGTTGGTGCTGGGGAAGAAGTCCTTCGCAAGAATCCATCCGGCCATCGACGTCATGAAGAGAATCGACAGCTCGTAGTCGTTGTCGAGACCGCCGTTGCGCACGCGGTCGACCAAGCCCCAACGGCGCAGAATCTCCATCGTACGCATGGAAACCAGGCTGATCTTCGGAAACTGGTCCTCCGCACCGGTGCTTTGCTCAACGACGGTGCATGGGATGTTGCGGTAGGCGAGCTCGATCGCCATCATCAGCCCGACTGGGCCCGCCCCGACGACCAGGACCTCCGTATCGACTTTGGTGTCCGAGGCGTTGCCCATTGACGGTCTCTCCAGCTACTCTTTCGTTTGCCACTGCTAGGCCGATTTCCGCTGCGCCTGCTGCGCGGAAGACTCGGCCAGGGTTCCGTCGGGATTGAGCACCACACCGTAGTCGGCGAGCGCGCCTTCGACCGAGACGAGTCCCTCCCGAACGTCGCGCGCCACCTGCTCAGGCGAACGTCGGAACGGATCGCCATAGCCACCGCCGCCTGACAGCGCGACTCGGATCGTGTCGCCTTGGCCGATCTCGTGAACGCTCCCATTGAGCGCCTTGTGGCCGTTGACGGTGATGCTGCCGCCGCGGCCGCGGCCTCCGCCTGCCAGTCCCGGCACTGGGAACGGCCCGTCCGCCGCACGCACCGCCCCGCGAACCACCGCCCTCACCTTGCCCTGCGGCGCCGAGCGACCCTCGGGCACGGTTACGACGATCTCCTGGCCGAGGCCACCGCGATGCATGCCGGGACCGGCCGAGTCCATCAGGAGTTCGCGTTTGCGATAGATGATCGCCGCCTCGTGTTCGATGATCTCGACCGGAATGGTCGCCGTGTTGCCGGGGAAGGCCATAGCTGAATGGCCGTCCTGGACCTTGCTGCCGCCATAACCGCCCATGTGCGAGATAAGGGTCAGGAAACGCTCGCCGGTTGCACCCTTGCCGGTGAAATGCAACGCGACAATCGGCGAAGAACCGCAAGGCGCGATGATCCGGTCCTGCATGACCGGCGCCAGTGCGCTCAGGATCAGTTCGGGCAGCATGTGAGCGACATAGGTACGCCCGTAGGTCGAGACGGGCGGCCGACAGTTGAGGATACTGCCTTCCGGCGCCGTGACCTCGATCGATTGCCAGGACCCGGCATTGCTGGGTAGGTCTGGATCGATGATCGCCTTGATAGCGAACACGCTGTAGGACACCGTGAAGGGCAGCGTGACATTGATGGCGTCACGGCCTTCAGGGCTCGTTCCGTCGTAATCGATCTTGGCCCGGTCCCCGGTGATGGTGATCCGCACTTTAAGATCGATCATCCGATCCGGCTCGCTAATCGCCGGCATGCTGAGCATGTTCTCGTAGACCCCATCGGGAATCTCTGCGATGCGGCGGCGCATGCCACGATCAGATAGGTCGATGATCGTCGTCGCCAGTTCCTCCAGGCCGTCCAGTCCGTACTCCTCGACCATGCGCATGACGCCGCGCGCGCAGATCTCATTGGCCGCAAGCTGCGCGTCGAGGTCGCCCAGCACCTTGTGCGACATGCGCACATTGGCCTCCAGCAGGGAGAACATGGTCCTGTTCGGTTCGCCGCGCTCGAACAGCTTGAGGATCGGGATCCTCAAACCTTCCTCGTACATGTCGACCGACTCGAGGCTGCCCATGCGCCCGCCAATGTCGAGGTGATGCACGACGCAGACCGCGAAACCAACCAGCTTTCCGCCATCGAAGATCGGGGTCGCGATAGTGACGTCATTGTTGTGCCCTGTCGCGATCCAGGGATCGTTGGTGACGAGAACATCGCCTGGGACGATACCTTCCGCGCTGAACTTTTCGAGAAAGCGGTCGACCACGTAGGGCATCATTCCGATGAAGCCAGGTGTCGTGCGCGTTGAATGGACGAGCATCCGACCGCGGCAATCAAAGATGCCGATGCAATAGTCGTGGAAGTCGCGGATCACCACCGAATAAGCGGTGCGTACGAGGCCCACGGCAGCTTCGTCGACGATCGCCGCGAGGCGGTTCCAAAGCACCTTGACGGTGACGGAATCGAGCTGTCCGCTCATTGGAGGCGCCTCCCGATCTCGACCACGATGCTTCCGGACTCATGCACACTCAAGACATCCCCCTTATGAAGGACGAAGCATGTCTCGCGCTCCTGGACGATGACGGGACCCTCCATTCGGTCGCCCAGACTGAGGGAGGCGCGCGCCAACACGGGATAATCCCGCTTCGATCTTGCGACGGGGTCGTACGCCTGTCGTGACTTCGCTCCCGGTGGCTGACGCTCGTTGCCGAGACGAAACAGGACCTGGCCGGCAAACGCGTGGTCGACTGCGACGCAGCGCAGCTTCGTCAACTCGATTTCGACATTGACGGTCGTACGGTTATAGAGGCTGCGGTAGCGGTCCCGGAAGGCTGCCGACAGCACGTCGGCCACATCCCGATCGAGCATGGCCAGCTCCAACGGCACATCGATCGTGTGATCCTGCCCGCGGAAACGCATCTCCGCGACATAGAAGAACGATAGCTCTGCCGCCCCCGCGACGAAACGGGCGGCATCGCGGCGCAGGTCCTCGAGAAGGTCCGCCAGGAAAGCGCCGTTTACCATGCCGACCGACTTATTGACGCTCGCCACACGCTCGAAGGATGGCACGGCGGAAAGCAGTCCGAGGGAGGACATCACGCCGGCGTGCGGCGGGAAGACCACGCGTGGGCACCCCAGCTTGCGAGCCAGTTCGATTGCATGCAGCGGACCGGCACCGCCGAACGCGACCATCGACAGCTTGGAAGCGTCGCAACCCTTTTCGGCCACGTGGATGCGTGCGGCGGCCGCCATCGTTTCGTTGACGATCTCCACGATGCCGCTGGCCGCGGCAATCTCGTCCATGTCGAGATGACGGCCCACTTCGTCACGTAGCGCACCAACCGCAGCCGCGGTATCGAGCTTCATGTCTCCGCCGAGGAAAGCATCGGCGTCGAGATACCCGAGGACGAGATTGGCGTCGGTGACGGTGGGGTGAGTTCCACCGCGGCCGTAGCAGGCCGGGCCTGGCGAGGCGCCGGCACTCTCGGGACCGACGGAGATGAGTCCGAGTTGGTCGATGCCCGCGATGCTGCCGCCACCGGCGCCGATCTCGACCAGATCGTAGACCGGAACAGAAACCGGGAAGCCGCTGCCAGCCACGAAGCGATGCACGCGCGCTGCCTCGAACTTACGAGCGCGGTCGGCCGTGCCGCCCTGGACGACGCAAAGCTTGGCGGTCGTGCCACCCATGTCGAAGGACAACGCCGCGTCGAGGCCCATCTGCCTCGCGATGGCGATAGCCGCCTCCACGCCTGCGGCCGGTCCGGATTCGATCATCTGGATCGGGAAGCGCTTGGCGATCTCGGCGCTGGTGCTCGTGCCGTTCGATAGCATGATTTCCAGCCGTCCGCCGCAGCCGCGTTCTGCGAGTTCGCTTTCGAGGTTTGTCAGGTAACGCTCGACGACCGGCTTTACGTAGGCATTGAGAACTGTGGTCGAGGTGCGCTCGTATTCGCGAGGTTCGGGGCTGACGTCGTAGGAGCAAGACACGCTGACGCCCGGCAGGCGGGCCAGGACGATCTCTTCAGCGCGCTTCTCGTGATCGGGGTTGCGATAGGCGTGCAGGAAGCAGACGGCCACGGACTCGATGCCGTTTTGCTTTGCCGTCTCCACCGCGCGGCCAAGACTCTCCTCGTCGATCGCCTCTATGACGGCGCCATCACTGTAGACGCGCTCCTTCACGCCAAGACGCAGGTCGCGCCCGACGAGAGGTTCGGGATACTTGAGAAAGAGGTCGTAGACGTTGTAGCGACTCTCCATGCCCATCTGCAGGACGTCGCGGAATCCCTCCGTGGCGAGCAGCGCCACCTTCGCACCCTTGCGCTCGATGATCGCGTTCGTGACCAGGGTCGCGGCGTGCGATATGCGACCGCAATGCGCCATCAAGCCGGGAAGAGCATTCTCCAGCGCCGTCAGGCCGGTCATGATCGCCTCTTCCGGCCGCGACGGAGTCGACAAGACCTTCTCCGTCCAGATGCCACCCTCTCCGTCGATCACGGTGAAGTCGGTGAAGGTGCCGCCGATATCGACGCCAATGCTGTACATGCTGACCAACGCTACTTGCCCGCCTCTTCCTGGATCACCTTGTCGGCAACCTTGAACGCCTCCAGGCCGGCCGGAACGCCACAATAGATCGTCACCTGCAGCAGGATTTCCTTGATCTCCTCGACGGTGACGCCGTTGGTCAGCGCGCCACGCACATGAAGCCCGAGTTCCGCGGGCTTGTTCAACGCGGCCAGCATGGCGACGTTGAGCATGCTACGTGTCTTGCGCTCTAGACCGGGACGAGACCAGATGCTTCCCCAGCACCATTCTGTCACCAGTACTTGAAACGCTTCGGCAAAGGCCGTCGACGCGTCGATGGCCGAGTCCACATATTCCGCGCCGAGGACCTCGCGCCTTATTTGCAATCCCTCGTGGTAACGCTCTGACATGCTCTCGTCTTTCCATCATCTTGTCATACAATCGTATCTGCTTGGTCGACCATGTCAACTCCGCATTCGCGCGCCACGCGCAACTTTTCCACCGCAAAAGGGCGGCGATATTTTGGTCGGCTGCGGGCCTCTGTCACCAGTACAGATTTGCATAGGCTCAATTTGCGGGTACAATGCCATCATACTGTCAGACAAATCTGCTCTGGGAGATTCGATGCGTCTTGCCGGACACCTGTTGGTCGACCAACTCGCAATTCACGGGGTAGGACGGGTTTTCTGCGTCCCCGGTGAAAGCTATCTCGCCGTTCTGGACGGCCTGCATGACAGCGCGATCGAAACGATCGTCTGCCGCCACGAGAGTGGTGCCGGCATGATGGCGGAAGCTACGGCACGTCTGACAGGCCGCCCCGGGATCGTCATGGTCACGCGCGGTCCCGGCGCCACGAATGTTTCATCTGCGGTGCATGTAGCTGATCAGGATTCCGCGCCGCTCATCGTCTTCGTCGGCCTCCCGCCGCGCGACACTGACGGTCGCGGCGCCTTCCAGGAGATCGACCTCCAAGGCCTGTTTGGGGGAATGACGAAATGGGTTGCTACCATCCGGGAAGCATCCCGCATCCCCGAACTCATCTCACGTGCCTTCCACACCGCCCTGCAGGGCCGCCCCGGCCCAGTGGTTATCGGCCTACCGGAAGACATGCTGGTCGAGACCGTCGACGTCGAAGACGCCAGACCGGTTCTGCCCGCTGCGACCTCCTGCTCGCAGGGGGAGATCCAGACCTTCCTCGAAGCCGTATCGGTTGCCAAGCGTCCCCTCATCATCCTCGGCGGCTCGGCCTGGACGCCGGAAGCCGCCACTTCGATCGCCGACTTCGCGCGCGCCTTCGATATTCCGGTCGCTACGCAAACCCGCCGCCAATCTCTCATTGACGCGCATCACTCCTGCTACGCAGGTGAGCTCGGTCCGCGCGCAAATCCGGCCTTGCTCGCACTGGTCAAGGACTCCGATCTCGTCATCTTGCTGGGCGGGCGTATGTCCGAGGTCCCGAGCCAAGACTACAAGCTATTCGGCATTCCCGTACCAGAGCAGCATGTCGTCCATATCCATCCGGGCGCTGAGGAGTTGGGACGGGTCTACCAAACAGGGCACGGCATCCATGCCAGTCCGGCAGGATTTGCCATGGCGCTCACCGCGAGAGGCCCCTGGAATAGTCGGCCTCTCTCGATACGGACGGACAACGCCCATCAGTCCTATCTCGACTGGTCGGAGAGGGCGCCCGAAATGCCCGGCGATCTGCAGATGGGGGCCGTTATGGCTCACCTTCGACGGGCACTTCCCGAGAATGCGGTGGTCTGCAACGGTGCCGGCAATTATACCGGCTGGGTCCAGCGCTTCCATCGCTATCGCACATATGGCAGCCAGCTCGCCCCCATCAGCGGCAGCATGGGCTACGGCCTGCCAGCCGCGCTGGCCGCCAAGCTGCATGAACCGGAGCGGACGGTCGTGGCCTTTGCGGGAGACGGGTGCTTCATGATGAATGCGCAGGAATTCGCAACGGCGGTCCAGTATGACCTGCCGGTCATCGTAATCGTCGTAGACAACGAAATGTACGGCTCGATCCGCATGTTCCAGGAGCGTGAATTTCCGGCGCGTGTCATCGCAACCGGCCTACGCAATCCCGACTTCGCTGCTTTGGCGCGCAGCTTCGGAGGCCACGGCGAAACGGTCAACCGAACGGAGGATTTCGCTCCAGCCCTGGAGCGTGCGATGGCCAGCGGACGGCCGGCTCTTCTCCACTGCCGGATCTCGCCCGAAGCGATCAATGCGACCACAACCTTGAGCGCGATAAGAAAAGCTGCTCTCAAGCCGCACGCTTAGAGAGTGCGGGGCCTCGGTGCCGACATCATGCGCGTGCGGCGCGCGGCGATGGCGCCTGCGACACGTATTTGGCGGCAAAATAGGACTCCAGCCCCTCGATGCCGCCTTCCCGGCCATACCCACTGTCCTTGACACCGCCCCAGGGGGTCTCGGGTTCGCCGACGTTAAAGCTGTTGATCCCGACGAGCCCTGCGGCAAGCCTGCTGGAGATTTCGGTCTGCCGGTCGGCGTCCGACGTGAAGAGATAGGATGCCAGGCCATAGGGCAATGCATTGGCGCGCGCGATGGCATCCTCTTCGCTGGAGAAGGGCGCTATTACGGCCAACGGCCCGAAAGGCTCCTCGTTCATGACCTTCGCATCTGCAGGCACATCGGTCAGCACCGTCGGCTCCCAGAAGAATCCCCCGTTACCAATTCGTTTGCCGCCTGTGCGCAGCGTCGCTCCGCGCCCGAGTGCGTCGGATATATGTGCGTGCATGGCATCGAGCCTACGAGAATTGGCAAGAGGCCCCATGCCGCTGCTGGGGTCGGTGCCGGGGCCTATGCGAATGGCCTTGGCGCGCTCGACGAAATGATCGACAAACTCGTCATAGACCGTCTCCTGTATCAGGAACCGCGTCGGCGACACGCAGATCTGGCCCGCGTTGCGGAATTTCGCGGCCACGGCGAGCCTCGCTGTCTCACCGACGTCCACGTCACTGAACACCATAGTCGGCGCATGGCCACCCAGCTCGAGCGTTACCGGCTTGATCCCGCGCCCCGCCATTTCGCCAATGAGCCGTCCCACCGCGGTCGATCCCGTGAACGTCACTTTCCGGACTATGGGGGAAGGAATCAGATGGGAAGACACCTCCGGCGGATTGCCGAACACAAGATTGACGACGCCTGGCGGCACACCTGCATCGTGGAACGCGCGAACGAGTTCGACTGCGGTGCCGGGCACTTCCTCCGCAGCTTTCAGGATGCAGGTGCATCCGGCGGCGAGCGGACCGGCGATCTTCCGTGCAGGGGTGATGGCAGGGAAATTCCATGCCGCGAAGGCAGCGACGACGCCCAACGGCTCCTTGAGCACCGTCTGTCTCCATCCGCGTTGCCGGGCAGGTATGACGCGACCATAGGCACGCGTTCCTTCATGCGCCATGAACTCCATCAGGTCGCTCGCCCGAGCGATCTCGGCGCGGGCTTCGCCGATCGGCTTCCCCTCCTCCAGAGAGATCACCTGTGCAATCGACTCCGCACGTTCGCGAACCAGTTCCACTGCCTTGAGGATAATTCGGCAGCGTTCGATCGCCGGCATAGCGCGCCAAGCTGGCAGCGCACTGGCCGCGGCGGCCAACGCGTCGTCGAGATCGGCCGGCCGGGCCAATGGCAGTTCGTCGAGCACCGCCTCCGTAGCGGGATTCAAGACTGCCTGCTTGTCCAGTCCGTCGCGGCGCCATTCTCCTGCGATGTAGAGGGCCAATCGGGGATAGCTGGTCATTCTGCGGCTCCCGGTCCGGATAGGGTCGATCAGCGTCGATCCCCGACTCCTTCAATCTGACTATAATACGATAATATGCTCGACGGGGCAACGTTAGCTGGAGGTCCGTCGGAAGAAGTATTGCGATCGCAGATCGCACGAATGGTCCGAACTGGATGTTTTGTGATGATATGACTATAATATAGCGGTCTGGTTTTTTTCCCGAATCGGTGGCGGCTGGACCAGGAACATAGAGGCCGGAGAAAGTGAGGACGGCATGGAAGGCTCGCTAAGAGTAGCAACCGCACCCACTCTACGGGAACAGGTCGCCGCGAAGTTGCGCGAAGCGATTGCCCAGGGACATTTCCGCCCCGGCACGCGCCTGATCGAGCGGGAACTCTGCGACCTGCTGGGAGTGTCGCGAACCTCTTTGCGGGAGGCACTGCGTGAATTGGAAAGCGAAGGTCTGGTCACCAACATACCGAACCGCGGCCCGATCGTGGCCAAGATCAGCCCGGAACTGGCTGAATCCATTTACCAGGTCCGCGGTAGCCTGGAAGCCTTGGCTGCACGCCTCTTCACTCGGCGCGCTTCAGCGGACCAGGTTCAGGACCTCATCAGGGCCACACATGTGCTGGAAGAAGCCTACAAGTCGCCCGATCCGGCCCAGCGCATTCTGGCCAAGAACGAGTTCTACAAGGTATTGCTCGGCGGCGCAGGCAACGAGGTTGTTACGATGACGTTGACGACCATGCATTTGCGGATCTCGCAGCTACGCAACACCTCGTTGATGCAACCCGATCGTGCCAAGGCTTCGATCGAGGAAATCTGGGAACTGGTCCATGCCATCAAGGCACGTGACGAGGAGGCGGCGCACCATATCTGCTTGCGACATGTCGACAACGCTGCTCGAAGCGCCCTAGCAATGCTGGCTAGAGAGCAGAGCGTCCCAGCCGACTAGCGCCCTATGCAATAGAGTCCGATCAGCTGCCTTCGAGGACATGATAAACTTGGCCAGATCGGCGGCGACATTCATCATGCCTTGCCGACCCCCTTGCGGGGCCCGAACGTCGACGCGACGTCCAAATGTGCAAGAACGAAGTCGTCGTTGGCACCACGTCATCAAGGATTAACCGGGCAAGACCATATTCGTCTTCGGGCACGGCCGCGAGCACGGGCCGGGGGAAGGCATGGGCGATAGACAGAGCAGCTTCGACGTAACGGCGATCAGCAGCGTCGCGCAGCGGCGGCCGGCCCGGCTGTCTCGCCTCTTCATGGGCATCGCACGCAGGTCCGGTGATCGCGTGTCGGTCAGGTGCATCCATGACGCGCTGGGGGACCGTGGCTTCGCGGCCCTGCTGGTCGTCTTCGCCGCATTCAACCTGATCCCGATGCCGCCCGGAGCTTCGACGTTCCTGGGCCTACCCATGGTCGTCGTGGCCGCGCAGATGATGTGCGGCAGGCGCCAAGCTTGGCTGCCCGCTTTCATCCTGGACCGCTCGATCTCGGCCGATCAATTCCGTTCGGCCATGGGCTGGGGGGTGCCCCGCCTCGTTCGCCTCGAGCGCCTTATCCGCCCGCGCTATTGGCCGTTCTGGCGCAGGCAGGGCGATTGCGTGGTCGGTTTCCTGGGCCTCGTCATGGCCGTGGTGGTAACCTTGCCGATCCCGCTGGGCAATTGGCTCCCTGCCTTCTCCACGGTGCTGCTCGGGCTGTCGCTCGTCGAGCGCGACGGGCTTCTCTTTGCAGCCGGCAGCGTTGTCGGCGTCGCAGCTCTGACGGTCACGGCCGTCGTGGTCGGCTCGGCCGGCGCGGCCACCTATGCCGCACTCGGCTGGATCTTCTGAAGCTTCCGTTCCTCCCCGCGGCACGGCCTCGCCTTTTTGCGACACCGCGCCACGTCGCTTTTGAATGCACCTGCGTCGTCCCATGAGAAGCGGGTGCATGGGCTTGCGGCCATTCTCGCGACGAGAGGCAAAGCGGGCTCGAAATGGCGGAACTGGTTGTCGTTTATTGGCGCGATATTCCGGCGCAGGTCATCGTGAAGAAAGGCCGACAGAGCGCGAAACGCGAGCTGCCGCTACGCTTCACCGAAGCGATCGACATGTGCGCGATGCGCACCGGCGCCGGCGAGACGGACGCCTATCTGGCCGAGTGGCGCAAGGCTGATCCGATCGCTGTTTCCGACGATCTGGACGCCGAGGCCGAGAAGGCTTTCCTGGATCTCGATGCCAGATATGATCGGGAGAGATTGGTGGCTTTGGTCAAGGCAGGCGGCCGGGAAAATGTCTGACCACCCGCCCACGGTGACGCAGGCCACCCTCGTCCGAAAGGCCGCTCCAAAAATCGACTACAAGCCGGCGGATGTATCGCCGCAAAGACGGGTGCAGCGCCGTTACGCGATGCGACTGTGGTCCGTGCGGCACGCGCGACTGCTCGAGTGGTTCTATGCCCATTTCGCCGACGCGTTCCTGGCGCTTCACCCCTTGTGGAAGGCGATCGGCTACGGGCGGGCGGAAGCCCCGGTGAAATTCGTCGAGAAGCGCGTGAAGGGCCTGCTGTTCGACTGCCGCATGTGTGGGCAGTGCGTGCTTTCCTCGACGGGTATGTCCTGTCCGATGAATTGCCCCAAGCAGCTTCGCAACGGACCCTGCGGCGGCGTGCGTGCAAACGGCAATTGCGAGGTCGAACCGGACATGCCGTGCGTCTGGGTGAAGGCCTGGGAGGGTTCGCGCAACATGATCCACGGCGACGCCATCCTCGACGTCCAGAAGCCGGTCGACCAATCATTGCGCGAAACCTCCGCCTGGCTGCGCGTGACCGCGCTGGCCGCGGCGGAACGGGAGAAGAAGCGTTCGGGAGCCCTCGCATGAACACCCGTCCGCCGCAGCGTGACGAGAACCCGCACGGTGCGCATCTGCCGCTGGATCCCCTGCCCGGCCATTCTTCCCGCGGGCGCCTCGAACGCGTCCTGAGACGCGGCGAGTTCGCGGTAACGGCGGAACTCAATCCGCCCGATAGCGCCGACCCCGAGGACGTCTACAATCGTGCCAGGATCTTCGATGGCTGGGTGGATGGCATCAACGCGGTCGACGCCTCCGGCGCCAACTGCCACATGTCCTCGGTCGGCATCTGCGCCCTGCTCACGCGAATGGGCTACGCCCCGATCATGCAGATCTCCTGCCGCGATCGCAACCGCATCGCCATCCAGGGCGACGTGCTGGGCGCCGCCGCCATGGGGGTCGGCAACATCTTGTGCCTCACCGGCGACGGCGTGCAGGCCGGGGACCAGCCGGGCGCCAAGCCGGTATTCGACCTCGACTGCATGTCGTTGCTCGAAACCGTCCGTATCATGCGCGACGAGGGCAAGTTCCTTTCGGGAAGGAAATTGACCACGCGGCCGGAAGTGTTCCTCGGCGCGGCCATCAACCCATTCGCCCCGCCCTATGATTTCCGCCCCTACCGGCTAGGAAAGAAGATCGCCGCCGGCGCTCAGTTCGTGCAGAGCCAATATTGCTTCGACGTTGCCATGTTCCGCGAATATATGAAGCGGGTGGTCGATCTCGGCTTCGCCGAGCAGTGCTTCATTCTGTGCGGGGTCGGACCGCTCGCCTCAGCCAGGACCGCGCGATGGATCCGGTCCAACGTGCCCGGCGTTCACATCCCCGATACCGTCGTCCAGCGGCTCGAAGGCGCGGCCGACCAGAAGAAGGAAGGCAAGCAGCTCGCCATCGACATCATCAACGAGGTCAAGGAGATACAAGGCGTCTCCGGCATTCACGTCATGGCCTATCGCCAGGAAGAGTATGTCGCCGAGATCGTCGATGAATCCGGCGTGCTCAGGGGACGTCGGCCCTGGAAGCGCGAAGCACGCCGAGACGATCAACTCGTCGCCGAGCGGCTCGACCGCCTGTTGCATGACGACGTCACGGAAACCCAGGCCGAGATGGTGAAGACGGCGCATTGAGCCTGCACCGACGCAACGAACCTGTCCCACGGAGGGGATCATGACCCGCACCATCGTCGCTTCGGCGACAAAAGAGATCATCATCGGCTTTGACCAGCCCTTCTGCGTGATCGGCGAGCGCATCAATCCGACCGGCCGCAAGAAGCTCGCCGCCGAGATGATCGACGGCAATTTCGACACGGTGCGCAAGGACGCCTTGGAGCAGGCTCGGGCCGGCGCCACCATGCTCGACGTGAATGCCGGCGTCACCGCCGTCGATCCCAACGCGACCGAGCCGGCGCTGCTGGTACAGACACTTGAGATCGTCCAGGACCTGGTCGATCTGCCGCTGTCGATCGACAGCTCGGTCACGGCGGCGATCGAGGCCGCCCTGAAGGTCGCCAAGGGACGGCCGCTCGTGAACTCCGTGACCGGCGAGGAAGAAAAGCTCGAAGCGATCCTGCCGCTGGTGAAGAAGTACGACGTCCCCGTCGTCGCGATATCCAACGATGAGACCGGCATCTCCATGGACCCGGACGTCCGTTTCGCCGTCGCCAAGAAGATCGTCGAGCGCGCCGCCGATCACGGTATCCCTGCCCATGACGTGGTGGTCGACCCGCTCGTCATGCCGATCGGCGCGCTGGGCGACGCCGGCCGGCAAGTCTTCACGCTGCTGCGCCGGCTTCGCGAGGAGCTGAAGGTCAACACCACCTGCGGCCTCTCCAACATCTCCTTCGGCCTGCCGCACCGCCACGGCATCAACGCCGCCTTCATACCCATGGTGATCGGCGCCGGCATGACCAGCGCCATCATGAATCCGTGCCGGCCTCAGGAAATGGAAGCCGTGCGCGGCGCCAATGTCCTGGCGGGCACGGATGTGCATTGCACGACCTGGATCAAGACCTACAAGGACTACAAGCCGGCCGAAGCCGGCCAGGCCGCAGTCGCCCCCGTCCCGCTCGCCGCGCCGGGAGAGGCTGCGGCGAACAATGGCGGCCGCCGCCGCGGCGGCCGCGAGGCGAGATTGGCGAGAGGATAGTCGGTTCGATCGTGCCCTACGTTGCCCCCCTCTGTCCCGCCGGATCCGGCCTCACCCCTCATCCGACCTCGCTTCGCGAGGCCACCTTCTCCTACAAGGGGAGAAGGGAGGAGCTTGGCACAGGCGCTTCTGCAAAGCTCCAAACGCTGGCGATTGGCGTGAACGAACCTGCCAGTCTCCTCTTTTCCCCTTGTGGGAGACGGTGGCCTCGCGAAGGGAGGTCGGATGAGGGCTTGCTTGCCTCCACATCGAGGGCCGGACGGCCAACACAGAGCGCTTAGCAGGAGGAATCCGATGAACCCTCCCGCCAACATCACCGACCCGCTGGTCCTCTTCATGCCGTCCGGCAAACGGGGGCGCTTTCCCAAGGGCACGCCGATCCTCGACGCGGCGCGATCGCTCGGCGTCTATGTGGAGAGCGTGTGCGGCGGGCGCGCCACTTGCGGGCGGTGCCAGATCGCGGTGCAGGAAGGCAATTTCGCCAAGCACAAGATCGTCTCCTCGAACGAGCATATCTCCTCCAAGGGACCCAAGGAGGAGCGCTACGAGCGCGTGCGGGGCCTTCCGGAAGGCCGTCGCCTCTCCTGTTCCGCCACGATCGAGGGCGATCTCGTCGTCGACGTGCCACAAGACACGGTCATCAATGCCCAGGTGGTTCGCAAGGCGGTGACCGACCGGGTCATCGAGCGCGACCCTGCCGTCCATCTCTGCTATGTGGAGGTGGACGAGCCGGACATGCACAAGCCGCTCGGCGACCTCGATCGGTTGAAATCGGTCCTGGAGAAGGACTGGGGCTGGAAGGACCTCCTGGTCTCGCCGCATCTGCTTCCCCGGATCCAATCGATCCTGCGCAAGGGAAATTGGACCGTCACCGCCGCCATCCACCGCGACGCCGGCTCTTCGCGCCCCTTCATCATCGGGCTGTTCCCCGGCCTGAAGAACGAGGCCTATGGTATTGCCTGCGACATCGGCTCGACGACGATCGCCATGCATCTCGTGTCTCTGCTGTCCGGCCGCGTCGCGGCATCGGCCGGCACGTCGAACCCGCAGATCCGCTTCGGCGAGGATCTGATGAGCCGTGTCTCCTATGTGATGATGAATCCGGACGGCCGGGAAGCCATGACCAAGGCCGTCCGCGAGGCCGTCAACATGTTGATCGCCAAGGTCTGCGAGGAAGGAGGCGTCAACCGCGAAGATATCTTCGACTGCGTGTTCGTCGGCAATCCGATCATGCACCATCTGTTCCTGGGCATCGATCCGACCGAACTCGGACAGGCGCCATTCGCGCTCGCCTTATCGGGCGCGGTACAATGTTGGGCACGCGACATCGACATCGCCGTCAATGACGGCGCGCGCCTCTATATGCTGCCATGCATTGCCGGCCATGTCGGCGCCGATGCGGCAGCCGCCACCCTTTCGGAGGGCCCATATCGGCAGGATAGGATGATGCTGCTGGTCGATGTCGGCACCAATGCCGAGATCGTGCTCGGCAACCGCAAGCGGGTCGTCGCTGCGTCCTCACCAACCGGGCCGGCCTTCGAAGGCGCGGAGATTTCCTCCGGCCAGCGCGCCGCGCCGGGCGCGATCGAGCGTGTCCGCATCGATCCCGACACGCTCGAACCGAGATTCCGTGTCATCGGCGTCGATAAATGGTCGAACGAGGAAGGCTTTGCGGAAGCGGCTGCCGCGACCGGTGTTACAGGCATCTGCGGCTCGGCAATCATCGAAGTGATCGCCGAGATGTATCTGTGCGGCATCATCTCCGAAGATGGCGTCGTCGACGGCTCGCTTGCCGACAGAAGCCCGCGTATCGTTCAGAACGGCCGCACCTTCTCCTATTTGCTCCATGATGGCGAGCCGCGCATCACGGTCACCCAGAACGACGTACGCGCCATTCAGCTCGCCAAGGCGGCCCTCTATGCCGGGGTGAAGCTTCTCATGGAAAAGCAGGGCATCGATCGTGTCGACACGATCCGCTTCGCCGGAGCCTTCGGCTCGTTCATCGACCCCAAATACGCCATGGTGCTGGGATTGATCCCGGATTGCGAGTTGTCGGAGGTGAAGGCCGTGGGCAACGCGGCGGGCACCGGCGCCATGATGGCGCTTCTCAACGGCAATCATCGCCGCGAGATCGAAACGGAGGTGGCGCGCATCGAGAAGATCGAGACGGCGCTCGAAGCGCACTTCCAGCAACTCTTCGTCGACGCCATGGCGCTGCCCAACAAGGTCGATCCTTTCCCCAAGCTCGCCGAGCAGGTGAAGCTGCCGGCTCGCAAGACTGCCTCCGATAGTCCCGGGGGCGCGGATGCCGCGCCACGCCGTCGCTCGCGCGAGGAGCGGGCGGCGCGCCGCAGGGGCTGACCCATGCAGAATGGCTTTCCCGCCGGCTCCGGCAGGTTCCCGGAACAAAGCAGCCGGCATCTTCGCGCGGCGGGGCCATCATGCCGAGCCTGAAGAGCCATCTCGTCGCCTTCGTGCTCAAGCATAGCCGCAAGAAGGCCTTCACCAGCGCCGAGGGCCTGCATCGCTGGATTGCCCGCGCGCGCAGGACCCAGGATCACCGCCCGCCCCCGAAGATTGCTGCGCGCCTGGCCATCGCGGAGCGCGAGGTCCGAGGATTTCCCGTTTACGACGTCTCGCCTGCAAAGCCCGGAGCCATGCGTATCCTCTACCTCCATGGAGGCGCCTATGTATTTGAGATTACCAGGTTTCACTGGGGGCTGATCGCTGAGATGGCGGAGCGGCTGTCCGCGCGAATCACCGTGCCGATATACCCGCTGGCGCCCGAGCACGATTTCCATGCCATGTTCGGCATGGTCAGTGAAGTCTACCGGGGAATGCTGTCTGAAACGCCCACGCAAGACATCGTCTTCATGGGCGATTCGGCCGGCGGCAACATGGCCGTTGTGCTCACCATGATGGCCCGACAGGAAGGCCTGCCCGCCCCGTCGCGGCTGGTCCTGATCTCGCCCGGCCTCGATATGTCGCTCGCCAATCCGCAAATCTACGAAGTGGAGCGCATTGACCCGTGGCTCGGCATTCCAGGCGGCCAGGAAGCCCTTCGGCTCTACGCGGCCGGTATCGCGCCCACGGATTGGCGCGTCAGCCCGGTCTACGGCGACTTGTCCGCGCTGCCGGGCATGCTGATTTTGACCGGCACGCGCGACCTGCTCAATCCCGATACCACGCTTTTCGCCGAGCGGGCCCGAGCCGCAGGGGTAGAGGTCGAACTCGTGTCGGAGCCAGGCATGATTCACGTCTGGCCGTTGATCGAGATGCCGGAGGCCCGGAAGGCGCGCGACAGGATCGTGGCCTTTCTCAGCACGCGGGCGCTCAGAACCGTCCCGTCTGCCTGAACACCTCGAAGGCGGCACGGATGTGATCGGCAGCCGCCTGAACGGGCGGGCTGGCGTCGGGCGAGACGATCATGGCGAGGCTGTAGGTGCCGATGTCCGGCATGCCGTCCTTGCTCGTGAGTTCCACCATGTCGCAGCCGAGGAAGGATTTCGGCAACGGCGCCACGGCGAGATCGGCCATGATCGCGGAACGCTGGCCCGCTGTGTGGGCGCTCATATAAGCGACCCGGAAATTGCGCCCTTCCCGCCCCAGCGCCTCCAGCGCCCCGGCGCGCCAGGCGCAACCCTCCTCCCACAAGGAAACCGGCAAAGGTTCGCGCAGGTGGGCGCAGCCGCCCTTGGCACCCGCCCAGACGATCGGTTCCGTCAACAGAACCTCGGTCCCGTCCATGCTCACCTTGAAGGAATTGGTGAGCAGCGTGATGTCGAGCGTTCGGTCGTCCATGCGCCGGCGAAGGTTGCTGCTCTGGTCGATGACCACGTCGACCGCGATCGATGGATGGGACTGGGCGAAGCGCTTCAGAACATGCGGCAGAACACGCTCGCCATAGTCGTCCGGCGAACCCAGGCGAACCACGCCGGTGATATCGGGGACGATGAATTTCGACACCGCCTCCCGATTGATCGCCAGCATGCGCCGGGCGTAGCCAAGCAGCATCTCGCCGTCCGTGGTCAGGGATACGGAGCGCGCATCCCGCGAGAACACGGCGCGACCCAGTATATCCTCCAATTTCTTGATCTGCATGGAGACGGCCGACGGCGTACGGAACACCGCATTGGCCGCGGTCGTGAAACTGCCGGTTTCGGCAATGGCGACAAAGGTGCGCAACACGTCGAGGTCAAGCAGCGGAAGCGGATGGTTCAGCGGAGCAGTCATCGCGCACCTTTCAATTTTATTGAATTACTCGATCATTTCATTTCGTTTGATTGAATACCAGGACAGCGCGATAGTCAACACGGATCGGAAGGAACCGGTCGCCAACAGAGAGGAGAAGGACAATGTCGCTCGTCTCAGCATTGCGGCATTACGCAACCGATTGGCAGGCCGCGCGCGCCGAAATACGGACGCGACGCATTATCGACTCCCTGCCCCTCGAAGTTCAGAAAGACATAGGCTGGCCCGATGCGGCCCGCCACCACAGCCTCCCCCTCGGCGTCGGCTCCTGGGCCGGGGGATGCAAGTGATCGTCATTGAAGACTGGCCTGCCGCGGGTCGGCAGGCCAGCAACCCGCTTACGATTGATGCGAAACGGGCACGACGGCGCTGAACCAGGCGACCGCCGACAACCGCTAATTTCAACGCGTTGTAATCCATGCAAGAATTCGGATAGGTGCGGCAGCACGCCACAGCCGCGATGTCGCTTTTGGCGCCAGTCGCTTCGCATTTTCCGCTTTGTAGGTTGCAGGCGATTACTATATCCAGCGCACAAACGAGATGCCCCACTCCAGCACGCGAAGGCACCCGTGTAACGACTGCATGGAGCCTGTGTCATGAAACTCTTCTCCCGCTTCCTCAGCGCTCGTCGCTCGGCCAATTTGACCACCACGCTGGAGCGTCAGCGCCTTGGCAGGACGATGCCGGGGCAGACGGCAGCGATCGCGGGCACGAGGCTGGGCGTCTTCGTCGGCTGATCCGATCGATTGATCGCCAGGGGCGTCGCTGTTCCACAAGCGACACGCGTCGCAAATTTCGCCGTTCCTTTCCGGTAGGCGATTGACAACAATCGCTTTTGCTAGGACGCTTTGCTGATCGCGACATTCTGTTGCGGCATAGCGCTTCTGGGGGGAGGTCCGTGAACGCTGCCAAACACCCGGTCAAACGATCGCTGGTTTTCTTTCTCGTACCTGATTTCACCATGGTCGCCTTCGCGACCGCGGTTGAACCGTTGCGCATCGCCAACCGGATGCTCGGCTACGAGGCGTATCGCTGGCGCTTGGCGAGCGCCGACGGCCAGCCGGTGCCGGCTTCGAACGGCGTCCTGTGCGCCGTCAACACGTCGCTTGAGGACGAGCGCCGAAAGATGGCCGGCCCCGATCGTCCATCGATGGTGATCGTGTGCAGCGGCATCAATGTCGAGGCGTATCACAACAAATCCGTCTTCGCCTGGCTGCGCGAGGAGTACAACCGCGGCGTGGCGATCGGCGGCCTGTGCACCGGCGCCCATGTCTTGGCCGCGGCCGGCCTGCTGTCCAACAAGCGCTGCGCGATCCATTGGGAAAATCTGCCGGGTTTCTCCGAAGCCTTCCCAAAGGCCAATGTCTTCGCCGATCTCTTCGAAGTGGACCAGAACATCTACACCTGCGCGGGCGGAACGGCCGCCCTCGACATGATGCTCAAGTTGATCGGTGACGATTTCGACGACAGCCTCGTCAACCGCGTCTGCGAGCAGGTGCTGACGGATCGCGTCCGCAGCCCGACCGACCGTCAGCGCCTGCCGCTCAGGGCACGCCTCGGCGTGCAGAACGCCAAGGTGCTCAGCATCATCGAACTGATGGAGGCCAATCTCGCCGAGCCCTTGTCGCTTATCGAGATCGCCGACGATGTCGGCCTCTCGCGCCGCCAGATCGAGCGGTTGTTCCGCCAGGAGATGGGGCGTTCGCCGGCCAGGTACTATCTGGAGATCAGGCTCGATCGCGCCCGCCATCTCCTGATCCAATCATCGCTGCCCGTCGTGGAGGTGGCCGTCGCCTGCGGTTTCGTCTCGGCGTCACACTTCTCCAAATGCTATCGCGAGCTTTATGCCCGCTCACCCCAGCAGGAGCGGGTAGACCGCAAGCAATTGTTGGCCGCATAGGTGCCCTTGGAGATCGCGAGGGGTGACCCTACCGTACGTCCCACATGCCCGAGCGGTCGCGCCAGAGCTTCTCGCCGGCCATGCAGTCGTAGCCCGATTGGTCCTGGGCGAGCACCACCGGCAGGTGGGTTTCGTCGGCTTCCGGGGCGGTCGAACCGGCAAGCTCCAGGACCAGCTTGCGACGAACCGCCTCCGGAAATTGCGACCAGTCGTTGACCGGGACCATGAATGCGCCCGGGCCGCCAATCACGCAATCGGCGTAATAGCGGTCGAGATCCTGGACGTCGTAGGCGCTGACCAGGCCGCCATTGGTCATCAAGGGTAGACCGTTGATGATGATGCCCTGAGCGACCACCGCGTCGCGGGTGAAGTGGACGGGAGCCCCCTGGTTGTTGGGCCCATCGCCGGAAATGTCGATGACGCGCTTGGTCCCACGGAACTGGCTTTCCGCGAAAAGGTCCGCTCCGAACTCCAGGGCGCTCGAGATCGACGTGCGACGGGCGCTGCCGGGCGGAGACGACGACAGCCGCGCCGCGATCCTCTCGGCATCCTGCCTCGTCTCGATCACAGTCCAGGGAACCACGACATGATGGGTAGTCGTTCCGGCCCACTCGAAATAGGTAATGGCGATCCGTCCATTGGCGCCCTGCGCGATCGCGTCGATCACGCGCTGGTCGGTCAAGGCGGCAGCGTAGCCGTCGCGCTGGATGTCGAGTTCGGCGGGCGACATGGACAGCGATACGTCGACGGCAAGGACGAGTTCTACATCCACCTCTTCCGCGGCCTGGGCCTTCTGGGAATTGAAGAGAGGCAGCGCGATGATCGCGCCGAAAGTCAGGATCCGCCAAGTGCAAAGCAGATGAGACATTGTCGAAGTATATGCGGCACATCGGAAGAATAAAGAAATGCCCCAACAATAACGGGCAACCGCTCTTCACTTTTGCGCGATCTGCCGGACGCATCCCACTAAAGCGGAATGCGAGGCGCGTCAGCTCCGAGGCCTGAGGTTCTCCGGGTCGTATAGCGCCTTGTAGCCGACAGCGGCCACTTCGACCGGATAGGTCTCGCCGAAATATTCCACGTTCAGCTTGCGGCCTTGCTGGCAATACGCCCATGGCAGATATGCGAGCGCGATGTTCCTGCCAATCGTCGGGCCATAGGCGACCGAGGTCGTGAAGGATCGGCGGCCGAGTTCGTCGACCAGTGTCGCGCCCGTCTCGGGATCCATCACCGGCATCGTGCCGACCGGGTAGCGAGCAACGCCTTTCGAATCGACATTGTTGGTCATGACGAGCGTGCAAAGCATGGCCGGCTGATGGGCGCGCGCACGATATTCCAGATGCCTTGTCTTACCGCGAAAATCCGCCTCCTTCACTTTCGGCCGGGCAAGATCGGCCTCGAAGAGATTGTACTCGGTCAACAGATCCGCATTCTGCAGGCGCAGGCTCTTCTCCATGCGCCGGCTGTTCGCATAGGTCTCGACGCCAACAGCCATAACGCCGGTCGACCGCAATGCATCCCAGACGGCCAGGCCGTCCTCATATGTCATGTGCAGCTCCCAACCCTGCTCGCCGACATAGGAGATGCGGAAGGCGGTCACGTTCTTTCCGGCGATCCTGACGGGCTTGATCGCGGCGAATGGAAAGTTCTCCGGCGCCAAGCCGTTCGGGTCCTCCACGACCTTTCGCAGCGTGGAGCGCGCGTTCGGCCCCCAGATGCCGATGGTGATGTACTTCTCCGTCACGTCCGTGATGGTGACATCGTAGCCTTTGTCCTCGGCCGAGCGGCGCATGTAGTGGAAGTCGCGCGGCCCGGCATCGGCGCCGTCGACCACGCGGCAACGGTCGCCCATGCGGAACACGGTCAGATCGGCGCGCACCATGCCCTCATCGTCGAGGAAGTGGGTATAGATGCCTTTGCCGACCATGTTGTCGCCGCCGATCCTGGCGGCGCACAGCCATTCCATCAAGGCGACATGATCCGGCCCCTCGACGTCGTAGATGGCAAAATGCGACAGGTTCACGATGCCGCAATCCTCGCTCATGGCAAGGTGTTCGGCATTGGAGACGCGCCAGAAATGGCGGTTGTCCCACTCGTTCTCGCGCCGGGGCACGCGGTTCCCGTACTTCTCCAGCAGATGCTCGTTGGCGGCATAGCCATGCGCTCGTTCCCAGCCGCCGAGTTCCATGAAGTAGCCGCCGAGTTCTTTCTCCCGCTCCCAGAAGGGCGAGCGGCGCACGTCGCGGCCGGTTGCATAGGGTTCGCGCGGATGGACCGCGGGATTGTAGATCTTGCGGGCAGCTTCGCCGCAGCGGCCTTCGATGAACTTCTCTTCCATCTGGTGCGGATAGAATCGCGCATAATCCATTCGCGCATGATCAATCGGCGTCCGGCCGTCCGTCATCCAGTCGGCGACGAGCTTGCCCATGCCCGGCCCGTCCTTGACCCAGATCGCGACGGCATACCACAGCCCCCTCACCTTCTGGCTCTCGCCGACGGAAGAGCCACCATCCGCGGTGACCTGCAGCAGCCCGTTAAAGGAATGGCTGTCATTGTAGCCCAGTTCTCCCAGGATCGGCGTGAGCTCCATGGCGCGCTCGAGCGGCTCCATGATCTGTTCCATTTCGAGGTCGCGTTGCGACGGTGACAGGCGAGCCTGATCCTTCTCGAGGAGATCGCGCGGATGGCACAGGCGCGGATTGGTCTCCTCGTAGTAGCCCCACTCGATCTGCCCGCCTTCAGCGGTCTTGGGGTCGCCGGTGTCGCGCATATAGGCCGAGTTGCCCTGGTCGCGCAGCAGAGGCCAGCCGATCTCCTTGCTGGTCCCGGCGAATTCGGTATAGGGCCCGAAGAAGGTGAGCGGATGATCGACCGGCATGACCGGCAGGTCCTCGCCCGCCATTTCCGCGATCAACCGGCCCCAGATACCTGCGCACACCACCACGTAGTCGGCCTCGATCGTGCCGCGATCGGTCACCACGCCCTTGATGCGGCCGTTTTCGATGACGAGCGATCTGGCAGGCGTATTCGCGAAGGCCTTGAGCCTCCCGGAGCTTTCGGCGTGATCGACCAGCTTGCCTGCAACGGTTTGCGAACGCGGGACGACAAGGCCGGCATCGGGGTCCCACAGGCCGCCTTGCACCAGCTGTTCCTGGAGTAGCGGGAACTTCTGCTTGATCTCGGCAGGACCGATCAGGTGCGCGCGCGTGCCGAAAGCCTTCGCCGAGCCCGCCTTACGCCTGATCTCCTCCATGCGACCGTCATCGCCGACGCGGGCGATTTCCAGGCCGCCCACGCGGGCGTAGTGTCCCATCTTCTCGTAGAAATCGATGGAGTAGAGCGTCGTCCAACAGGACAGGAAATCATGGCTGGTGGTGTAACAGAAGTCGGAGGCGTGCGCCGTCGATCCGATATCCGTCGGAATGGCCGATTTATCGATGCCGACAATGTCCTCCCAGCCGCGCTCGATGAGGTGATGGGCAACCGATGCGCCCACAATGCCGCCCAGTCCGACGATGACGACCTTCGCCTTTTCCGGAAACCCTGCCATTGACCGCGACTCCAAGGTGATGCTGCAGGCGGAATATAGGTCGGTGCGGCTGCGCGATTGCAGCCTGTTTGCGACATCGCCAAAAGGCCTCGCGACTATCCGATCGACTTCGGTTCAAATCACCGCGCTACACCGTCGAAGCGTGGCTTCCACATCGTCACGAGCAGCATCGCCATGCCCGCGATGAAGACGAAATAGAAACGGTCGTCCGGCAACGGGAAGCTGGCGAACTTGCCGAGGGTGCCGATCGCCAACGCAAAAACCAAAGCGTTGGCCCGGACCGAGCCACTGCGCCCGAGGAGAGCCCAGGCACCGAGCAGCAAGACGAGGATCGCGGGCCAGTCATTGTCCATAAATGCCACCACCGCGCCGCGGATGTAGCCGCGCAGGAATGCGCCAAGCGAAAAGTCGGGATGAAAGTTCGCCATCGAATTCTGGATCTCCACGCAGGAGAAATAGAAATGCGCCCACCAACCGGGATGCCCGCCGAGCTTGGCGACCACCACACTGCCGGCAAGTGACGAGACGAATGTGAAGAGGAACGGCAGGATCCGCCAGCCGAAGGCGATCGCCGTCAGCAACAGCGCAAAGAGCAGGATGATGTTGTCAGGGCGGATGAAGACCGAAACGAACAGGACCACGCAGGCGACGACGTCGCGGCCGCGTGCCAGAAGATAGACGGCGAAGAGGGAGATCAGGGACGCGAGCATATCGGGAACAGCAGCCGTGGTCATATGTCCATAGTCGGCGAGCAGCAGCATCGGGGCGAGCAGAACGGCGCCCTGCAGGGCATCTTCGCGGCCCAGCCAATAGAGGCAGAGGGCGCCAAGCGCGAGCGAGGGCAAAACGCTGAGCAGGATGGATGCGGTGACCAGTCCGGTGATGGGCTCGACAGCGCGCAGCATGGCGGTGTAGGCGATCTTCACCCGATACATCGAAAGCTGTGACTGGAAGTCCGCGGGGTTCTCCCATTGGTTCCGGTTATAGGGATTGCCGTATTGAAGATGATAGAGCTGCGCCTCGCTCGCATCCTCGGCAATGCGCATCCATGTTTCGGCATGCAGCTCCGCCGGATCGGAATGGCGGTCCTCGAGCGCGGTCGCGACGTATGCGACCATGTCCCAATTGTAGTCCGGACGGACAAGCGCGTAGGCCGAGATGGCGAGGCAGACGAGCGCGAAGAAGGCCATGGCGAGACGGTCGAGAAGCCTCTTGCTTCCCGCTGCCTGGACCAGGCTTTTTGCAAGCCCGGTACGCAGGGCCCATCCCGCTAATGTGCCTTGAAGCGCGCTCATCCCATTCCCCTAGTGCAGACTACCCCTCATACGACCTCGCGGAGCCTGATCTCGGGCTTGCCGGAGGCAAGACCCGTGGGCGAGGCCACGGAGCCTACATGCCGAGCTCCCCCTTCTTCCCTTGTTGTGGGAGAAGGTGGCCGCGAGAAGCGCGGTCGGATGAGGGGTGTGCCCCCCTACGCCCGCCTCGCCTAGCTCACCTGGCTCTTCACGAAATCCTTCACGATCGCGACGATGCCGCGGCCGAGCAGGCTGTCGAGGGCTTCGACGAACCGATCGACATGCTTCTGTGTGCAGATCAGCGGCGGTTCGAGGCGGATGACGTTGCGATTGTATTCCGTGAAAGCGACGAGCACGTCGTAGTCGCGCAGCAGCAACGCGCCGACGAAGCCCGAAAGCGAGCCTTTGAGCTTGTCGTCAAGCACGCTCACCACCGGACGCAGCACCATCGGCAGCGTCTGCGAGAAGTCCTGGAATTCGAGCCCCACCATCAGGCCTTTGCCGCGGACATCCTTGATGATCTTCGGGTACTTCGCCTTGAGCCCGATCAGGCGGTCGAGCAGATAGTCGCCAACGGCCGCAGCATTGTCGATCAGCCCCTCGTCATAGAGCACATTCAGGGCCTCGATCGCGGTGACGGAGGCCTCGCCGATGCCGCCGAAGGTCGCCGCCGCATGGATCATCGCAGTCTTTGGCGTACCGTAGGCCTTCATATAGACGTCGCGGCTTGCGATCATCGCGCCGACCGCGGCCTTCCCTCCGCCCAACGACTTCGCCAGCGCGGTCACGTCCGGAACGACGCCATAGTGCTCGAACGCGTAGAAGCGGCCCGTCCGGCCGTAGCCGCACTGCACTTCGTCGGCCACCCAGATCACGCCGTACTGGTTGCACAGCGCCCTCAGCCTTCGCCAATAGTCCGCCTCGGCCTGGACGATGCCTCCGCCGCCCTGAATCGTCTCCAGCACGATCACGCCGATCGCTGGATCCGACCTGAAAGCGTTCTCGATCGCTTCGATGTCGCCGAACGGCACGCGCACGGTGTTGTCGACCAGCTTGAACTCGCCGCGGTAGAGCTGCCCATCGGTGATGGACAGGACGCCTTTCGTCTTGCCGTGAAAGGAATTCTCCGCATAGACGATCTTCGGCCGCTTCGGCCCGGCTGCACGCTCCGCCACCTTGATGGCCGCCTCCATTGCCTCCGATCCGGTCGACCCGAGGAAGACCATGTCGAGGTCGCCTGGAGAACAGGCGGCGAGATTATGGGCGAATGCCGCTGCATATTGCGACATGAAGGCGATCGCGATCTCGTGCCGCTTCTCGTCCTGGAACCTGCGGCGGGCCTCCAGGATCTTCGGATGGTTGTGGCCGAAGGCGAGCGAGCCGAAGCCGCCGAAGAAATCGAGGATCGCCCGGCCATTCTGGTCGTAATAATACATGCCTTCGGCACGCTCGACCTTGATCTTGTGGAAGCCGAGCAACTTCATGAAATGCAGCTGACCCGGGTTGATATGCGCCTTGAACAGCTCGGTCATCTCGGCCACGCCGAGCTTCTTGGCCTGTTCCACGCTGATCAGCTTCGGCTTGGGAATCCCGTTGCGTGGCGAAACGCTCGTGGCGGCACCCAGCTCCGCCGGCTTGGTCATGACGGTCATCGGTCCCTCTCCCTCACTCGGCCGGCACGTGGCTCGGAGCCACGGCCTGGCCGTCCTTCTTGGCGCGATATTCGCGGTAGGCCGCGATCAACATGTCCTCGTCGCGATATTGCGGCACCCAGCCGAGATCGCGCTCGGCCTTGGAGACGTCGAGCACGCACATCTCGTCGGCGATGAGGTACTGCTCGGGATCCATGATCGGAATGTTCAGGAGATCGAACAGGTCGAGCGTCCGCTTCACCGCCCAGGCGGGCGTCGGCAGCAGGAACGATTTCGATCCCGCCTCCCGGATCAGGTCGCCGAGAAGCTTGCGCACGGGCGGGGGATTGAGCGAGCCGAGATTGTAGGCTTCATTCGGCACGCCCGCCTTCCAGGCGAGCCTTGCGGCCTCGGCGCAGTCGAAGACGGAGATGAACTGATAAGGATTCCTGCCGGATCCGATCATCGGCACAGGCAGGTTCCAGTCGATGAGCTTGAACAGCTTCGCCAGGATGCCGAGACGCCCAGGCCCGATGATGAGGCGCGGCCTGAACAGCGAAATGTTCATGCCCCGCTGCCGCCATTCCGCCGCGAGTTCCTCGGTCTTGAGCTTGGACAATCCGTATTCGCCGAGCGGGGCCGCCGGATGATCCTCGGTCTGCGGCCAGACATAGGTATGGCCATAGATCATGTCGGTCGTGTAGTGGACGAGCTTCGGCGCTCCGGCCTTGTCCATGACCCGGATGATGTTCTCGGTACCGTGATAGTTCACCGGCCAGAAGAAGTCGTGACGCTTGGCCCGCACCTGGATCGGCGACAGCATCTTGGCCGAGAGATTATAGACCATGTCATCGGGCCGGATGCCAACCCTCCCGACGGCGGCCGGATCCGTCACGTCGCACTCGACAAAACGGGCTTGGCGGTAGTGCGGCAGCTCGCTCTTGACGATGTCGGCGACGATCACCTCCTCGCCATCGGTCAGCAGTTTGGGAGCAAGATGGCGGCCGACGAATCCATCGCCGCCGAAGATCACATGTCTCATCGAACGAGCTCACTTGTCTGGACTGGGGTCTTGGCGTCGCCCGCCACGGTATGACCGCTTCCACCCTGGGCGATCAGCACGGTGCCGACGCAGATGAAACCGATGCCTGCGACACGAAACGCGTTGAGGTCTTCGCGGAAGACGAAATAGGCGAAGATCGCCACGGCGACATAGGCCAGGCTCAGGAACGGATAGGCGAAGGAAAGCTCCACCTTCGACAATACGTAAAGGTGCGATGCCATCGAGACCACGAAGGTCAGCAGACCGGCGAAGACCCAAGGGCTGAAAACGATCTGCAGGAGCTTGACGAGCGGGTTGACGCCCTCGAATGAAATCGGGCCCAGATTGATCATGCCCTGCTTCAGCATGAGCTGCGCAGCGGCATTGGTCATCACCGTGAAAAGTATGAAGACGATGTATTTCATTCACCACCCACCCGTCTGACACTACAATCCAAAACCAGAAATATTTCCTGAAGGCCTGGAGTTGCTTTTGATCGATCGATCCGCCAAGGCCATGACTGACCGCATTTCATTCCGCGGCGACTGCCTGGTCCGCGACCGGCAGACGCAACGCCGTACGCGCCCAGAAGGCCGAGAGGAAGGCTGGATCGCGCAGCGACTCGAGATCGCGCCATTTTGGGAACGAGGCGGCGAAGGTTTCGGGACTCATGCGCGCGTCCTTGTACGGGTTGACCGCGCCACCGGCCGCGATGGTGATGCGATCGAGCTCGGCGAGAAGCGCCAAGGTCGAGGCGCCGCCGTTGGGAAAATCGAGCGTCAGCGTATAGCCCGGACGTGGGAACGAGAGGATCGCGGGCGAGGCGATGTCGCCGAAGCGCTTCAGCACTGTTAGGAAGGAGCCTTGTCGGGCCTGGCGCGTGGCTGCCAGCATTTGAGGGATCACTTCGCGCGCCGTCTCGAAGGGGATCACGCTCTGGTGCTGGAAAAGACCGCGTGGACCATAGAGCCGGTTCCAGTTCCCGACACCGTCGAGCGGGAAGAAGAAGCTCTGATAGGCCGTCTGCCGAAGGCCGGATCCCCTGCCCTTTTTCCAATGATAGGCCGTATTGAAGACCGACAGGAACGCCCGGTTGAGCACACTGACCGGCGGACGGAGCGGGATGGACAGGCCCGACCTGGGAGCCCTCGCGGCGCGCGCGCCCCGCTGAGCGTGATTGCCCGTCATGAGCAGGCCTCGACCTGCTTGCCTGCCGGTTGCCAACTGATCGATCCAGGCGACCGCATATTCGTTGGCCGCGTCGGCGGCTTCGGCAAGGTCGAAATATTCAGCGAGTTCGCGGAAACGCGAAACCGTCTCGGCGACGTCCAGCGACGGCACGGGCATCAGCCGGATCGTGGCGGACAGGATGAGCCCGGTGAGACCCATCCCCCCGATTGTCGCTGCGAACAGCCGGCGTTCGGAGGAGGTCGAGCACTGCCGAATTCGGCCATCGGAGCGAAGAAGGCGCAGCGATTCGACATGCCCCCCGAAGCTGCCCCGGCGATGATGGTTCTTGCCGTGGATGTCGTTGGCGATCGCCCCGCCGAGTGTGACGGACTGCGTACCCGGCACCACCGCCGGGAAGAAGCCCTGTGGCGCCGCAAAGGCGATGAGGTCGCTCAGCAACGCACCGGCCTCGGCCTCGAGCAGCCCTGTGCCGGGATCGAAGGAGATGATGCGGTTCATGCCGCGCATGTCGACGATGGTTCCGGAATGCGCCTGGCAGGTGTCGCCATAGCTGCGGCCGTTGCCGTAGGCCAGGAATGAGCGGCCACCGAGATCACCGGCCTCGAGCGCGGCAATCGCCTCGGCTGGAGAGAGCCCCTGTCTGGCAGGTGGCGTGGCAAGACCGAAACTGGGATAGGCCGGGGGTGTCATGGCAAGGTGCTCGCGACGAACAGCAAGACGGCCCCGATGCCGATGACGAGCTGACTTCTCCAGTCGGTGACAATGAAGACGACCGGATCGTCATGCATCTCGTCGCGCCGTGCCAGAATCCAGACGCGCATCGTCAGATAGAGCACGATCGGCGCCAGCGGCCACACCATCCATGGATGCGGGTAGAGTTCGCGAACCGCCTGGCTGTCGATATACAGCGCAAGGACCAGCGCCGCCGAAAAAGCTGCCCCCATGCCCGCCTGAGCGATGATGTCCTGATCCTCGGTGCGGTAGCCGCGGCCCGCGATGCGTTCCTTGGCCGGAAGAGGTGTGGAGCGCAGCTCGACATAGCGTTTGACCAGCGCCAGCGACAGGAAGAAGAAGATCGAGAAGGCGAGCAGCCAGAAGGACACGTCCGTGCCGGTCGCGGCGGCTCCGGCCAGGATGCGGGTCGTGTAGAGGGCGGCGAGCGTCAGCACGTCGATCAGGAGCATGCGCTTCACCCACAGGGAATAGGCCGTCGTGCTGATCAGATACGCCACAAGCGCGCCCCAGAAGAGCGGCGGCAGGAGCGCTGCCGCGGCGGTGCCAACGATCAGAAGGATTGCGACCGCGCCAAGGCCGAAACGCATCGTCAGCAACCCGCTGGCGAAAGGCCGATTGCGCTTCGTCGTATGCCTGCGATCGAGCGGCAGGTCGAAGAAGTCGTTGAGGATATAGACGGCCGAAGCCGTGGCGCTGAACGACACAAAGGCAAGCAGGCAGGCCCACAGCATTCCGGCGTCGAAATACTCATGCGCCAATACGACGGGCACGGCGATCAGTGTGTTCTTCAGCCACTGGTGGGCTCGCAGCATCTTGACGATCGTTCGCCAACTCGGCTTCGCCGCCTCGACCAGTTCGCAGCCGCGTTCCGCCTGCCAGCGCGCGGCTGAACGGTCAGGCGCCACCACGATCGCCGCCCTGGCGGCGTCGAACACGGCAAGGTCGTGCCGGCTGTTGCCGGCGTAATCGAATCCACCGTCACCATAGGCTTCGACAAGCTTCGCCTTCTTGCGCTCGGAAGTGATGTTGGACGGTCCGTCCGTGGCAATGACGCGATCGAAGATGCCCAGATGTCCCGCGATCGCCTCAGCGAATTGGCGGGGCGTACCTGTGGCGAGCACGATTTCTCGGCCCGCCGCGCGTTCCTTGCGCAGCCGCTCCACCAACGCTGTTCGATAGGGCAGAAGCGTCGCGTCGATCTCGACGCGTGAAGCGATCTCGAGCTTCAGTCGCGCCGGGCCGCCAGTGGCGAGCCAGAGGGGGACCATGAACAGGAAGAGCGGGTTCTTCCGGACAAGAAGGAAGACACTTTCCCAGAGGAGGTCGGTTGCGATCAGCGTGCCGTCGAGATCGACAGCCAAAGGTATCGCCGCCCGGTCCGATCGAGCATCCATCGTCGCCACCCCTCAGCACCCGCGCCCGCTGCGCGTGGCACCGTCATAAGGGGCACATTGCTACCGATGGTTAAAACGAAGACGGCGGCAACCCCGGGTAGACGCCATTTCCGGATGTAGGGTTAACCGGCGATTTCCGGAAAGGATAAACCCGCCGAGGCGCTGTGAGAGGAGTGTCCAAGCACGCGTTTCTGACCGGATATGCCCTCGGTGCCGGTGACCGGTCGTTCGAGCCCAAGCCCGAAGAGCGGGATGGTTGCTGGTGGCGGTTCCGCTGCTTTGTTCTGCACCGTTGGGGTGGGCTACCTGTCGGCAACCCACACCAACGGTGCAGAACGCACCGGCCGAATGTCCGATAGCCCAGAGGGGGTACGGCGCGGCCGCGATTCCTTCTGCCGCAGGTATTACCTGATCCTGGCGGCTCCGCCCGAAATCTCCACGATCTCGGACCCGGTGAGGGCCTCGCGGTCGCCATTTGGCATGGTCACGAAACAGCCATTCGAGCAGAACTCGACTGTTTCGCCGACCCCGACCGTCAGCTCGCTCCTGCCTCCATTCTCGGTCACGATGAGCGTGCGCGGCTCCGAGTCCAGATTGACGGCGCTGGCCGCGATCCCCATGCAGCTCGTCGCCAGAAGCCCGGCCAACGCGAGACTGAATTTCCTCATTGCGGTATCGGTGTTCCCACCGCCTCTGTTGCACCGAGAACGGCCATTTCGCGGCCTTCTTGCGAGGGACCTTATAGGAGATTGAAGCTGAACGACAACTGAATGCTCGGTTCAGCTCGCAGCAGCCACAACTACTACGATGACACGTGATCAGCTCAAATCAGGATCCGGCTTCCTGGTCCGGCTCCGGCCTTTGCCCCGCTGCGCGGCCGCGGCCGCAACCTGCGCGGCGGCCTTGTCCTTGTACTCCATGAGCTCGGCGTCGGCCTTGTCGTCGTCATGCGGCCATTCGCCGTTCGAGGCCTTCTCGATGACGGCACGAGGGGTGGAAGGGATTTCGATGTTCTCGCGGTCGAAAGCCTCCAGGATCGCGAAGCGAATGTCGTTGAGGACCGAGTTCTGGCTGAGGATATCCGCGACGAACAATCGGATCTCGAACTCGAGCGCTGCCGGTCCGAAGTTCAGGAAAAGCACGAAGGGCTCGGGATTCTTCAGCACCAGCGGGTGGCTCCCGGCAATCTGGGTCATGACCTCATGGGCGCGCCTGGCATCCGACCCGTAGGCGATGTTGACCCGGATATCGATACGGCCGAGCCTGTTCTTGTGTGTCCAGTTGCCGACGGCCGAATTGATCAACTCAGAATTGGGCAGGATCACGGTCTGGCGCTGGAATGTCTCGATCTCGGTGGCGCGCACGCTGATTTTCTTGACCGTGCCGCTCACAGCCCCGGCGACAATCCAGTCGCCGGCCTTGAATGGCCGTTCGGCCAGAAGGATCAGACCGGAGACGAAGTTCGACACCACGTTCTGCAGGCCGAAGCCGATACCGAGCGAGAGCGCGCCGGCGACCAGGGCCAGATTCGAAAGATCGATGCCGGCGGCAGACACGCCGATGAGCCCGGCCAAGGCAACGCCGGCATAGCCGACCGCCGTCCGTATCGAGTTGCGCACGCCCGCATCGACCTTGCCGCGCGCCATGACCGAGCCGTCGAGCCAGCCCTGAAACCAGCGCGTGAGAAAGTAGCCGACGATGAAGACCACGATTCCGGTGAGAATACCCGTCAGCGAGAGGGTGAAGGAACCGATC
Source organism: Rhizobiaceae bacterium (assembly GCA_035556195.1). Classification (GTDB taxonomy): domain Bacteria; phylum Pseudomonadota; class Alphaproteobacteria; order Rhizobiales; family Rhizobiaceae. The sequence goes on along the minus strand of DATMFK010000011.1, from coordinate 207,040 downwards.
TGGATCCCGGTCGCGAACCTGTAGACGAACGCGGTGATGTCGCCGAACTGAAATCCCCACAGGATCATGATCAGCGGCAGGCCGATGATCAGGACGAAGATATTCACGGCAATGCTGATGACGACCCCGAGCTGGTCGACCGTGGCTTCATCGAGCTTGAAGAACGTACCCAGCCGGCCGCCAATTCTCGTATTTACGAAGGCGCCCTCGTCCGACATGGCCCGTGACGACAGGAAGCCGATATACATGGTCGCCAGGACGGCGCCCGTGACGACGATCTGGGTCGAGAGGAAGCGCGCGAAGCCCAGATAGCCGAGAAGCGAGGCCGCGATCGTAACGCCCCCCAGGAGGAACAGAGAATAGCGCAGGAGCGCCGGCCATCGCCGCGGCCGGCCATCCTCGTCGACCGACGGCTTCACGAGGCCGATCATGACGACCAGAGATCCGGTCAGCACGGTGGTGATGAGGCTCTCGCCGACCGTCAATGCGAGCGGCGAGCTTTGCACCTGGTAGATGCTGCCCAGGAAATAGTCGATGCCGGTGAAAAAGGCCGTGGCGAAGACCAGCCAATGCAGGAGCCGTGCGGCTCGTGTGTCGACGTCAATCAGCCGCCAATTGGGCAGGTCCGGCGAGAATACGGCGCGTCCCAGCCGATCCACGAAGAAGACGATGCCGATCACGAAGAAAAGCGTGGCAAGCATCGCGCTGATGTCGGTGCGGAGCACGCCGAAATAGTCGTAGAGAAAATACGTCACCACCAGGAAGGCGCTGACGGCCATGGTCGGGAGAAGCGTCGACCAGAACGCGACCGAGAGGCGGCCGAGATAGGACGGCTCCTCGACCAAGGGGTCCGGATCGAACAGGCCGCCAAACAACCTCCGGCCGCCGAAAAACAGCACGACGGCGACCAACAGGGCAAAAAACGTTGCGGCCAGCACCGATTGCCACTTGTACTGGATCACGAAACGCAGCCACGAGGAGACCGTCCGGTAGAACCGCGTGGCTTCGCCAGAGGAAGCACTCGCGACTTCGCCGAGCAAAGTGAGATTGATGTCGTAGCGCTTCGTCAGGAGGCTCTGGAACAGCTCGCGACGGATCTCGACGATATTACCGACGAGGCGGTTGACGCGGATCGATTGATCCTCTGCCTGTCCAAGCAACGCATTGATTTCGGCCTTCTGCGCGGACAGCGACTGGCGCTCGGACGAGACGACCTCGGGTTCGGGCGGCTGGCCCTCGGCGGGCGGGGCGCCGAGTTGGCCGAGCCTGGTGTTGATCTCGTTCAGGCGCGGCCGGAACGCGACGCCACTCTCCAGCAATTCGCGGCCGATCTCTTCCAGTTGCGTCCTAATCTCGACAAGCTGGGCATCGTCCTGCGCCTCCGCCGCGATGTCCTTCTCGAGCGCGTCGATCCGGGAGGTCAATTTGGCGATGACCTGCTGTTGCCCCGTGACGACGTCAGGCTGGGTCGTGGCGCCGTTCTGAGCGTGAACAGGAGGCGCTTGAACCGCGACGGTGATCGCGACAAGAAGAAGGACGACGAAGCGAAAGAATCTGATCGGCATGGTTCGCGACACGCTGGAGCCTTTATGTGTCGGAAAAAAGTTGGCCCTAGATAAAACCGGAGGTGGCTTCGAGCAAGCCGGCGCGCGAGCTTGTTAAGCGAGGTCGGCCATGCGAAAGGCAATGGCGGAATATTGGCCTTGAGGGGACGGGGTGGCCGATAATGTGCCGGCATCGTCCGAAACGGATACTCAACGATGGCGGAATACTCGGTCTTCTCGTTGCTCCGCAACGCGCTCAACGGCAACCGCGACTGGAAGCCGGCCTGGCGAAAGCCTGAACCCAAGCCGGCCTACGAGGTGATCATCATCGGCGGAGGCGGACACGGACTGTCGACCGCCTATTATCTCGCCAGGGAACACGGGATCACCGATGTGGCGGTGCTGGAAAAGGGCTATCTCGGTTCCGGCAATGTCGGCCGCAACACAACGGCCGTCCGCTCGAACTATCTCCTGCCGGCCAATATGCGCTTCTACGAGCATTCCATGAAGCTCTGGGAGAACCTCTCCCACGACCTCAACTACAATGTGATGTTCTCGCAGCGCGGTTGCCTCAACCTCGCCCACACCCCGGCGCAGCTCGACGAATATGCGCGGCGCGGCAACGCCATGCGCCACGAAGGCATCGACGCCGAACTGATGACGCCGGCCCAGCTCGCACGCGAAGTGCCGGGCCTCGATCTGTCCGCCTCTGCCCGCTTCCCGATTGTGGGCGGGCTGATGCAGCGCCGAGCGGGGACCGCGCGCCACGATGCCGTCGCCTGGGGTTACGCACGGGGGGCGGACCGTCGCGGGGTCGACATCGTGGAGAATTGCGAAGTGACTGGGTTCCTGCGCGAGGGCGATCGTATCGTCGGCGTCACCACGACCCGCGGCGAGATCAGGGCCCGAAAGGTGGCCGTCGCCGTGGCGGGCAGCACGGGACGCGTGATGCGCCTCGCCGGCATCGACCGGCTGCCGATCGAAAGCCACGTTTTGCAGGCCTTCGTGTCCGAATCTCTGAAGCCCATCGTCCACACCGTCCTGACATTCGGCATGGGTCATTTCTACATGTCGCAGTCCGACAAGGGGGGGCTCGTCTATGGCGGCGACATCGACGGCTACAACTCCTACGCCCAGCGCGGGAACCTGCCGATCGTCGAGGACGTCATGAGCGAGATGCTGGCCCTGTTCCCGAGCCTCGCCAGCGTGCGGGTGCTGCGCTCGTGGGGCGGCGTCTGCGACATGTCCATGGACGGATCCCCGATCATCACCACCGGCCCGTTGCCCGGTATGTATCTCAATTGCGGCTGGTGCTACGGCGGCTTCAAGGCCACGCCCGCCTCTGGTTTCGCCTTCGCCTGGACCATCGCGCGCGACGAGCCCCATGAGATCAACGCCCCCTTCACCCTCGACCGCTTTCACCGCGGCCTGGTGATCGACGACAAGGGCCAGGGCGCGACGCCCAGACTGCATTGAGGCCACGGCTTATGCACGCGTTCCCACCTGCCCGCCTTCGTTCCGCAGAAGCAGCGCCGATCCTGCAGAAAGTGCCCTCATGCTGATCTCGTGTCCCTATTGCGGCCCGCGCGACGTCTCGGAATTCACCTATCAAGGCGACGGCAACCGCCCCCGACCGGAGCCGGCTTCCACCGACCAGGCAGAGTGGAACGCCTATGTCTACGATCGTCTCAATCCAGCCGGCGACCACAACGAAATCTGGCAGCACTCCGGCGGCTGTCGCAGCCACCTCGCCGTGACCCGAAACACCCTGACGCACAAGATTTCCGCTGTTTCCTTCGTCCGCAAGCAAGGAGCGGGCGCATGAGCGCACGGCGCATCGGCGGCGGGCGCATTGACCGCAGCCGCACCATCCGCTTCACCTTCGACGGCCAGTCCTATTCGGGACATCCCGGCGATACGCTCGCTTCGGCCCTCCTTGCCAATGGCGTCTCGCTGTTCGGCCGCTCCTTCAAGTATCATCGTCCCCGCGGTCTTCTCGCCGCCGGCATCGACGAGCCCAACGCGCTTGTCACCGTGCTGCGGGGCGACAGTCGCGAACCCAACATCCCGGCGACGACGATTGAGATCCACGACGGTCTGGAAGCCGTGAGTCAAAACCGTTTCCCGTCCCTCGCCTTCGATCTCAGCGCCGTGAATCAGCTGGCGGGAAAGCTCATGCCGGCGGGCTTCTACTACAAGACCTTCATGGGCCCGGTGATCGGTCCCCTGAAGGGCACGCGCTTCTGGATGTTCTGCGAATATTTCATTCGCCGCGCCGCGGGACTCGGCCGCGCCGGCCTCGTTGCCGACAAGGCCCGCTACGAACGCATGAACGCCTTCTGCGACGTGCTCGTCGTCGGTTCGGGGCCAGCCGGCCTGATGGCGGCCAAGACGGCCGCCGACCTCGGGCGACAGGTCATTCTGGTCGAGCTCGATCCGCGCTTCGGCGGATCGACGAACTGGTCGGGTGAGATCATCGACGGAATGGCCGCCGCCGATTGGGCCGAAGAGATGGTGCGCGAACTCTCTTCCCGCGCCAATATACGGCTGCTGCCGAGGAGCACCGCCTGGGGATACTACGACGACAACACGGTCGCCGTAGTCGAGCGGGTCGCCGACCACAAGGCCGAGCCCGCCGAGGGCGAGCCGCGTCACCGCCACTGGACGATCCGCGCCGGAAACGTCGTACTGGCGACCGGCGCCCTGGAGCGACCGCTCGTCTTTCCCGGAAACGACCGGCCGGGCGTGATGCTGGCGAACGCCGCCCAGCGCTACGCGAACGAGTTCGGCGTCCTGGCCGGCGAAAGGGTCGCCGTCTTCACCAACAACGACAGCGCATATCGCGCGGCGGCGGCGCTGAAGAGTGCCGGCGCCTCGGTCACCGTCGTCGTCGACCTGCGCGAATCCGTCTCGGACGCCGCGCGCGCCATCGCTTCCGGGATCGGAGCAGAACTGCTGACCGGACATGCCGTCATCGACGTGGAGGGCGGCAAGGCCATGACCGGCATCAAGGTTCAGAAATACGATGCCACCTCTTCCGCTCTGTCGGGGGACTCCCGGAACATCGAAGCGGACCTGCTGGTCGTCTCGGGCGGATGGTCACCGGCGATACACCTCGCCAGCCAGGCCGGATCCAAGCCGGAATGGGATCCCGCGATCCAGGCCTTCCTTCCCCCGAAACCGACCCAGAACTGGATCGGCGCCGGGGCATTCACCGGCACGTTTTCGACCCGCGGAGCGCTCGAACAGGGTCGCAAGGCGGGCCTCGCCGTGGCCGGGGCGGATATCCCCTTGAGCGCCGTGCCCGAAGCGAGCGCCAGCGATCTCGATCCGCGCCCGGGGTCAGCGCTCGAAGTCCGCGCCAAGGGCAAGGCCTTCGTCGATTTCCAGCACGACGTGACCGCGGACGACGTAAGGCTGGCCCATCGCGAAGGCTTCATCTCAGTGGAGCACCTCAAGCGCTACACGACGCTTGGCATGGCCACGGATCAGGGCAAGACGTCCAACGTGCCAGGGCTGGCGATCATGGCCCAAGCTCTGGGCAAGCCGGTCGCCGATGTCGGCACCACGCGTTTCCGACCGCCCTTCACGCCCGTATCGATCGGCGCCCTGGCCGCCGAACGCTACGGCCACCTGAGGGCGGAGCGCCTGACACCCATGCACGACTGGCATGTCGAGAATGGCGCGACGATGTATTCCGCCGGCCTGTGGTTTCGACCGCAGATCTACGGCCTCCCCGGCGAAACGGTCGAGCAGGCTTATGTCCGCGAGGCGAAGGCCGTGCGCGAGAACGTCGGCATCGTCGACGTGTCCACGCTCGGCAAGATCGCGGTCAAGGGCCCGGACGCGGCGACTTTGCTCGACCGCGTCTACACCAATGTCTTTTCGACGCTTCCGGTCGGAAAGGCACGCTACGGACTGATGCTGCGCGAAGACGGCTTCGCCTTCGACGACGGGACGACCTGGCGGCTGGGAGAGAACGATTTCCTGATGACCACAACCACCGCCAACGCCGGCAAGGTCATGCAGCATCTCGAATATTTCCTGGATGTCGTTTGGCCTGACCTCAGGGTTGCCGTCACCTCGGTAACAGACGAATGGGCCGGGGCAGCGATTGCTGGCCCGAACGCGCGCAAGGTTCTGGAAGCCTGCGTCGACAGGACGGCGGTGGACAACGCCGCCCTGCCCTTCATGGGGATCGTCCACGGCGAGATCGACGGTGCGCCGGTGATGATCTGCCGCCTCTCCTTCTCCGGTGAGCTGGCCTACGAGGTCTATTGCGGCGCCGGGTTCGGCACCCATGTCTGGGAAGCGTTGCTGGAAGCGGGCAAACCCTTCGGCATCGTGCCCTATGGCCTGGAGGCTCTCGGCACCCTCCGCATTGAGAAAGGCCATGTCACCGGAGCTGAGATGGACGGCCGCACCACGGCGCGGGACCTCCACCTCGACTGGATGCTTTCCAAGAAGAAGCCCTTTATTGGTTCGGCGATGATGGACCGCGAGGGCCTCGTCGCCGAGAACCGCATGCAGCTTGTCGGGCTCGTGGCGCTGGACGATCGGGCGCTCTACGGAGGCGGACATATCGTGGAGACTTTGGACCGTCAGCGGCCGCATGATTCGCTCGGCCACATCACCGCGACCTGCTATTCGCCGGCACTCGGCAAGTATATCGCGTTGGCACTCGTCGAGGGCGGCAAGTCCCGCCATGGGACGCGCGCCTTCGTTTCCGATCCGCTGCGCGAACGTTTCGGTCCAGTCGAGATCGTCAGCCACCACTTCTTCGATCCCGAGGGAAAGCGCCTGCATGGTTGAGCCGGTTTCACCACTCCTGCCCGTCTGGCATCCCGGCGTGCATGGCAACCCTGCGAAGACGCAAGTCGTGCTGACCGAAACACGGCCGGGCTCGATCGCCGAGGTCACCGCCTGGCCCGGAGCAGAGAATGAAGTCCGAAGCCTCATCGCGAAAGTCACCGGGCTCGACCTCCCCGACCAACCGGGTGGCGGGGCCGCGAACGCGACCAAGGCAGCCTTCGGCTTTGCCCCGCGACGCTTCCTGGTGGTCGACCAGGCGGCCGGAATGGACGACGAACTGGTCAAGGCGATCAGTGAAGAGCACGGGACCGTAACGCCCCTCTCCCACGGGCGGACCGCAATCCGTCTGTCGGGTCCCAAATCCGAGTGGGTCCTGGCAAAACTCTTCGCGATCGATTTCTCGCGGCAGGCTTTTCCCATCGGATCGGCCCGAGCCACCGCGCATCACGACATATTCGCGCAGATCCACCGCACGGGGGAAGACCAGTTCGACCTCTACGTTTTCCGCTCCTTCGCCCGGAGCTTCTGGACGACCCTCTGCCATGCCGCGGCTGAGGTCGGCTACGAAGTGAAGTGATTGATCGCGGGGTAAGCCCCCCATCGGCTGACTGCCACTCCTCCCCGCATGCGAGGAGGTTGAAGGCCTGCCCCAATCGTCGACGTCGGCGATCGGCAGTAACCGAGGAGCTTCGTCATCCTCGGGCCGGCGCCGAGCGAAGCGAGGTGGCGAGACCCGAGGACCATTCCGTTCCATATCGGGAACCCACCCAACGATGCAGCACGAAACGGCCGAGCCGCAGTGATAGCAGCCATCATCCGATCCTGTCGTACCGACCCACATGCGTGAATCCGATAGGCGAGCTCGCTAGGACAGACGTCCCGCAGGACAGTGAGTGGCAACTCCCGACCGGCCGAAGATCAACGCCGAAGCGATGGAACCCTCGAGCGTCAGAGCCGCTCGAGGTTCAGGAAGCTCGCATCACCTTGCCAGGCTTTCGAGAATCGTTCGGCCGCCTTGCTTTCGGCCGCCGCGTCGCCCTTCGCTCTTGCAGTCTCCTGAAGACCGTAGAGCGCCCATGCGCTGCCGCGCGACCGCTCCAGCGCGGCATCGAACTCCTTCTGGGCCTCTTCCGGATGGCCGGCCTTCAGCAGCGCGGCTCCGAGCGACTGCCGGACCGGATAGTACCAAAACGGAGGTTCCATATAAGGGATCGTGTCTTCGGTCGCCGCAGCCTTCTTCCACATTTCTATGGCGGCGCTGTCGTCGTTCTCCGCCTGTGACGCACGCGCCAGAACCACGTTCTGGGCGACCTCCAGGACCGGCAGGGCGGGAACCCCCCAGGCTGCCAACACGGACCAGTCCGTCCCCTGGGCGATCCCATGGATCGCATCGGCCTCCTTGCGGGCGCCGGCGACGTCCTTCTTGGCTGCGAAGGCCGCGCCGCGTGCATAGTGCCACATCGCCTTGACATAGGGCGGCGCGCCAGGCGGTTCCGGCAGAGCGAGAACCATGTCGGGCTCCCCATATTGCGCCCAGGCGAAGTAAGGCGCCGCCTTGACCGGCTGCGCGATCGGGATCGCTTTGGCGACGTCGTTGGTCAGCCACTTGTCGAGCTTCTCGGCTTGTTCGAGCACAGTCTTCCTGTCGCCGAGCAGCTGTGCCGACACCAGAACAAAATGGACGTTGTGGGAGTAATAGCCAATCGGGTAGACGCCGGCGGCACCGGTCTGGCTGATATAGGCCTCGTCCACCTTGGATGCGTCCTCATTGGCCTTCCGCGAGTCGGCGTAGCGGCCGATGCGGTAATAGATATGGCTCGGCATATGCACGATGTGCCCCGCGCCGGGCATCAGCGCCGCAAGGCGATCGGCATAGGGCTCGCCGCGCTCCGGTCGATCCGAGGCCTCCACCAGGTGAATGTAGAGGTGGATCGCCCCGGCGTGATTGGGGTTTCTGGCGAGAACGCCCTCTAGCCGCTTCTGGATGTCCGCGGCCCTGCCTTTCGGCTCCTTGCCGCCCGGCTGCCAGTAATCCCAGGGCTGGGTGTCCATTGCCGCCTCCGCGGCAAGGACCGCGAGATCGAGATCGTCCGGATATTTGTCGGAGAGCGCCGCCGTCGCGTCGGCAAAGGCCACGTCGAGCTTCGGTCTTTCGGCCGCGGGATCCTCCGAATAGCGGGTGGCCACCGCGGCGATCAGTTCCTTTTCCTTCTGGCTCGCACCGCCGGCAAGGGACTGCGCCTTGCGAAGCGCGGCGACGGCGGGTGCATTGGCCGCAGGATCCATCGGAGCATTGATGTTCGGCCCAAGAACAAGCGCCTCGCCGACGAAGCACATGGCACAAGTCGGATCGAGCTTCTGGGCTTTGCGGAAGGCACGCCGCGCTTCGGCATGGTTGAAATTGGCCGCCAGCCTGAGGCCCTGGTCGAAATAGCTTTGCGCATCCGGACTCTTCGTGGTCACCGCAAACCCCAACGTGCCGAGGTCATTCCACAGCGGCGGCTCGCCGTCCTCATAGGATTTGATGACTTCGCCGAGCTGGGCGGAAGCTGGAAGGTTGGCGACACGACAGTGCGCCGTTTGAGCCGTGATGTCGCCGGCCTTGGCCGAGGAGAAATGCGCGATCCCTATACCGGCACCAAACCCAACACAGAGAAGAGTGGGCAAGCCTGCAACTTGCATAAGAGCGGGTGAACGCATGTTGTTCTCCCAAGATTTCGCGCGATCGAACAAATATTCTTTCGATCAGGTTCAAATACAATGATCTACCTCTCGATCGACTTTGGCAAATAAATTGCCGTTTCGATTGTTTCAGTATCCAAACCCCCACAAGAGAGATTTCCTCTCGATACTACTTATCCGCGAAGAGTGTCGGAAGGCCGCGGCGCACGACGTCGTATTCAACGATCCGCGCCTGTTAGAGACGGCCTCTTCCGGGACCTGGATCGATGCGATCAGTGGACTGCGTGCCCCCGGCACCGGCCGGCCAGGGCGAGAACAGATGCGACCTTCCAGATCAAGCGCCGGGATCGATCGCCTGTAGGAACATCGACATCACGTCATCCTCCGCCACAGGCTTGCTCCCCACCATCACCGCGACCGAGAAGGCGATGAGGGAGGAGGCCGGATTGTGCGTGCTGGCGCCCGCGCGCAAATTCATCACCAGCGTAGGACATAAGAAGAGCGCCAGACGGATCACGTCCCGCCAATCGGGAGGAAGCAGGTTTCTGGCCTTCAGCTCCGCAAGGAGAGGACGCCAGAGGCGCTCGGCCTTGACCGCAAGGAGTTCACGTCGGATCCGGCTCAGCTGCCAATCGGTTGTCACCTCGAGCACGCCATCCCCGTACGATGCCTGCGCGGCATAACGTTTGGCCGCCTCCGCTGGATCGTAGAGCCACAGCGGATGCGCGAAGATGTTGTGGAACGTCGCCTTGATCTCGGCGAGCAGCGTCGGAACGTTGCTGCCGGCGAAAGCGGGATCGAAGAACGCGAGGGAAGGATGGTCTTCACCCGTCACATACCAGACATTGGCATTGTGGGCGTCGCCATGGGCGACGACCCCGCCGGCATCGGCGAGACGATGCGGCCGAAGACGCTCCATGGCAGCGCGGAAGAGCTCGCCGAGCGTTTTCTCGTAGCGGACACCGTTGACGACAAAAGTGGCGCGCGAGAAGCCCTCCCAATCGACCACCACGCCGGGAAACCGGAAGGTCTGCCCGATGTAGAAATCGGCGTAGCGGCCTCCCGGCACGGCGATGCCTTCGCACCGAGCGTCGCCGCTAGGATCGACCAGTCGCTCATGGAACAGGCGATGGATCGGTTCGGCGGCAACCTCCTCCGCGGTCACCGGATGCAGCGTCCGGCGGTACACTTCAAGCAGCCGGTCCGACAGGTCGCGTTCGGCGGAGAGCGCCTGCTGCTCCGCAGTGGCATCCGCAACGAGGTCGAGCTGGCGCAGGACATCGGAGAACCGCGGGTCGCTGCGGCGACGGTAGATCAGGATCTGTTCGCCGGGAAGCGCGGACATATGGACGGGGTTGTCTACGGGAAGACCTGCCTTGGCGAGGATGTCGGCACGGTAGTACTCCCCGCTCATTGCCTCTTCGCCTTCCTCCTGATGGAACTTGAAGAAGAACGGTTCGCCGCCGGCCTCGAAGAACCCGTTGAGGGAGTTCAGGCTGTAGCGATCGCGATTGATCTCGACGTTGCCGGCCTCGATGCCGAAGAGGTCGCGCAGCAGAGCGGCCAGCGCGCCTTTGGCCGCTTCCGGATCGTGGAGCGCGAGCCGCCTGATTTCGGCGGTCCTGCTTTGCGTCGAAGTCACGCTGGCCCTTTCCAATGGAGACCTATCTCTGGAGATAGGCATCGCGGACGTCGGAGACGGCGTGCTCATGCGATGAAAAGCCCTCGTAGCGCGCCAGTGTCCGGGCATGGCGTGCAAACTCCGGATAGGCGGTGGCCGTCACATAGCCGATGGACGAGCGCTTGACGAAATCATGGACCGACAGCGGCCCGTAGGTGCGCGCCCAGCGGCTCGTCGGAAGCACCGCATTGGGACCAAGCCCGAAATTGGCGATGCTGACTGGCGTGTGTGGTCCCATCAGGATTTCCGAGGCCTCGGTGATGTGGCCGAGATGCGCGAACGGATCGGTGGAGAGAATCTCCAGATGCTCGGGCGCGTAGTCGTTGACGAAACGATAGCTCTCCTCGAGCGAGGGCGTGAGCACGATGCCGCCGAACTTGCCCGTCAGCACCGTCCTGGAGAAGGCGACGCGCTGCTCCGTCATGCGGGCCCAATGCTCGGGAAGCGCGGCAAGCGCTTCTTCCGCCACCCTTCGGCTGTGCGTGACGATATAGGCCGAGGAGTCCGGCCCGTGCTCGGCCTCGATCAGCAGGTCGAGAGCGGCAAGGCCGCCTTTCACGGTGTCGTCGGCGAAGATGATGGACTCGGAGGGACCCGCCGGGAGGCCGGGGTCGATCACGCCCGCGAGCAGGCGCTTCGCAGCCACGACCCAGGGGCTGCCCGGCCCGACGATCTTCAATGCTGGCTTCACGGTCTCGGTGCCGTAAGCGACAGCGGCGACGGCCTGGGCTCCGCCGCACTTGTAGACCGTCTCGACGCCGGCAAGACGAGCCGCGACCAGCGTCGCGGCGTCGACCGAGCCATCCGGCGCAGGCGGCGTGACGATGGCGAGATCGGGAACGCCGGCAACGACCGCCGGCACAGCCGTCATCATGGTCACCGACGGAAACGCGCCTTTGCCCCGAGGAATGTAGAGCGCCACCGAACGGATCGGCGTGTAGCGATCACCTGCATAGGCGCCCGGCCGCATCTCCTTCAGCCACATGGCTTCCGGCTTCTGCTCCTCGTGGAAGCGACGGATATTGTCGATACCGAAGCGGATGGCAGACACGACCTCCTCGTCGAGCGCATCGAAGGCCGCGCCGAATTCAGCCGGCGTGGCCTTGAGCGTGCCGGGCTTGAGATCGGCCTTGTCGAGCTCGCGGCCGAAACGGACAAGGGCCGCATCGCCCTCGGTGCGAACCGCCTCGATGATCGGGCCGACCTTCTCGAGGAAGGAGGAAAGGTCTGCCTCGGAACGCTTCAGCAGTGCCGCTCGCTGATCGGCATCAAGCTTGGAGAGCTCATGGAAGGATACGTTCGACATGAAGGTCCTTTCCCGCGCGGCACGCGTGTCATTTCGATTTGAAGAAGATGTCGAGGCCGACCAGCCGGTCGAGCAGGAAGATCGCGGCCGCGGCGGAGGCGATGAACACGACCGAAATGGCCGCGAGGTCAGGCGTGATGATCGACCGGATGGAATTGTAGATCTGCACGGGCAGCGTCACGATACGAGCGTCGACCAAAAGCAGGCTCACCAGGAATTCGTTGAGCGCGAGGATGAACATCAGCAGCGATCCGCTGATCACGCCCGGCATGACGGCGGGCAGCGTCACGAAGAGGAAGGTCTGCAACGGCGGCGCGCCGCAATTGGCCGCCGCCAGTTCCAGGTCGGGATCGAGGCTCGCCGCGCTCGCTGTCACCGCCCAGATCATGAAAGGCAGGTTGATGACGCAGGCCGCGATGCCCACCGGCCAGAGCTGGCCGAGCACCCCGGCATTGCCGAAAACCAGCATCAGTCCGACGCCGGACCCGATCAGCGGAATTGTAAAGGGCAGCAGCAGATAGACCTGGAAGGATTTTTCGAACCTCACGGCGTATTTCGCAAGCGCGATCCCGGCGAGAGTGCCGACAGGAATGGCGATCGCGGTGCAGACCGCCGCCACGAATAGCGTGCGCAGGAAGGCGTCGCGCAGGTCGGTCGCCTGAGAGATCGCGGCATACCATTTGAGCGACAAGCCTTCGGGCGGGAAGGTGATGATGTTGCCGGCGGTGAAGGAGGCGCCCAGCACCACGACCGTGGGCGCCGACAGCGTGACGAGCGCAATTGCCACAAAGAGCCAGAGTGTGATGGTCTTGCTGAGCGGCGCGTTCATCGGCGGGCCCTCCCCATGGCCAGCGTGCCCGCGCCGAACAGAGTGAAGACCAGCCCGACCACCAGCGACCCCAGTGCGACCAGCATCAGTGTGAGCGTGGCGCCGAGCCCCTGGTCCGAGGTCCGGAAGAACTGGTCGTAGATCGCATTGGCGATGAAATCCTGCGATCCGCCGCCCAGGATGGCCGGTATCGCGAAATCGGTGAGCGACAGGGTGACCACGACCACCCCGGCACCGATGAAGCCCGGCCGCGCCAGGGGGAGCACGACGTGAACGAAGGTGCGAACCCAATTGGCGCCGAGCGAGCTGGCCGCGGCTTCGAACTCCTCCGGAATTGCCGTCAAGGCCGGCGCGAGCATGAGCACGGCGAAGGGCAGCATGTACTGAACGAGGCCGAAGAGCACGGCGGGATAGTTGTAGAGCAGCCGCATCGGCGCGATACCGACGAGTCCCAGCGCCTCGTTCACCATGCCCTGATTGCCGAGGATGATGAGCCAGCCATATGCGCGCACCACCTGCCCGATGAAGAAGGGCAGGAACAGTGCGATCAGCAGGAGCTTGCGCAGCCCCGGCGAGCGCGTGCGGATCATGACGTAGGCGTAGGGGAAGGCGAAGATCAACGTGACGGCGGTGACGATCAGGGCCGCCATGAGGCTCCGCCAGGCGACTGCGGCGAAGAGCGGCTCCGTCAGCGCCCGCCGATAGTTTGCCAGCGAATAGTCTTCCGAGAACAGGAAAGTGGTGGTGTCGAGCGTGCGCAGGCTGGCGTCAGCGATCTGAAACAGGCCGAGAACCAGCAACCCGACCAGCAAGACGGCCGGCGCCAACATGACATAGGGCACCGCGCCCTTGAGACCGGCGGGCCACAGCATCGCCGCGAGCCGCTCGAGCGCGTCCAGGATTCGCCATGACAGCGGATAGCTTTTCGGGGCTGTGCGCATAAGGTCTCCTGATGCGGCCGGCGCCGGGTGAGCGGCGCCGGCCTGCCGGTGATCAGCCCTGCATGATCGCCTTGAACTTGGAGAACCACTCGCTCTCGTTCTCGACCTGGACCTTCGAGGAGATCCGGATGAGGTTCTCGAAATCTTCCGGCTTGGTCGGATAGGACGGGTCGCCGACCAGATCGGCCGGCGGGGTCAGGCCCGGAACCACGCCGGGAAGACCGAGGCCGTCGAGCCAAACCTGCTGGGCTTCCTTGGTCAGCGCGTGGTTTATGTATTGCTTGGCCCAGTAGAGCTCGTTTTCAGGCAGACCCTTGGGGATCCACAGTCCGTCCGTATCGAACTTCGCGCCCTCCTCGGGAACGACCCAGGCGAGCTCGATGCCGTTCTTTCGGGCCTCCCGGGCATTGGTCGAGATCGTGCAGGCCGCATCGATCTCGCCCTTCTGGAACCAGCTGGTGAAATCCGGATCCTCGCCGAGCAGCGGCTGCTGCTCCTTCATCTTGGCGATGAAATCCCAGGCCGGCTGCATGTTGCCGGGGATGTCGTCCAGCTTGCCGCCCCCGGCGACCTGGGCCGGGAAGTGGAAACCTATGCCGTCATTGTAGAAGGCAAGGCGGCCCTTGAATTTCGGATCGAGCAGATCCTTCCAGGATTTCGGCGCCCCATTCGGGAAGGCCGACGGACGGTAGGCAAGCACGTAGACATAGCCGTAGGTGTTGACGATCGGGAAGCCGTCGAGGCCGACCGGCTTGGCAAGCTCGGTGACGTTGGCGAGATTAGGCAGATCGGAAAGGTCCTCCGTCACGCCGCGCAAGGCCGATTTCGTGGCATTCGTGGTCGTGTCCCAGTTGACGTGGATCGGCGGCACGCGCTTCTGCGCGACCGCCGCCCACACCTTGGGCTGGATCTCGTTGTCCTCGGTGAGGTCGTGGCGGATGGCAATACCGGTCAGCTTGGTGAAGCTGTCGGAAACGCCGGCCTTGAGGCTGTCCACCCAGCTCCCGCCCCACGCCCTGACGATGAGTTCACGGGGCTTCTCCGGCTCCGCGGCGAAGGCCCGCGGCAGACCCAATGCCGTCATGCCGCCGATCGCGGCGGCGCCGCCAAGGAAACCGCGCCGGCTCACGGCCGGCAATTTCAAGCTCTTCATCTCCATTCTCCCTGATTGGCCGTCTTGCCGGCTCACTTCCCGAAAACGACTACGTCCCTCGCGTTCCAGCCGAGATGCACTTTCGCGCCGATGTCCAACTGGGCGTGGCCCACGGGATCATGGTCGAAGACCCGCAGGACGTCGTCCAGCAAGGCGGGAACGGCGATCTCGTAAACGACGCGTTCACCTTCGAAGATCGCGTCGCGAATTTCGCCGGACAGGACCGTGCCGAGGCCCGACAGTTGCTCAGGCCCGGCGGCTATGCGGATCTGCTCGGCGCGGATCGCTCCGACCGCTTCGCTCCCTTGGACAGGCGGCGTTCTCTCGTCACCGACCACGCCGTGGATCGGTGTCTCGCCGCGAAGGAGGGTTGCCTCTCCTCCTGCGACCGACTGCACCGTGCCGGAAACGAAATTGGTGACGCCGATGAAATTGGCGACGAAGGCGTTGCGCGGCTGCCGATAGGTCGCGGTCGGCCGGGCCTTCTGCTGGATCTCGCCCTGATCCATCACGATGATCTCGTCGGACACCACAAGAGCCTCGCGCTGGTCGTGGGTCACGTTGATGGTCGTCACTCCAAGCTCGCGCTGGATGCGCCGGAATTCCAGCTGCATCTCCTCGCGCAGCTTCCGGTCGAGGGCGGCGAGAGGTTCGTCCAGAAGGAGCAGGTCCGGCCTGAAAACAAGAGCGCGCGCGATCGCGACGCGCTGCTGCTGCCCGCCCGAGAGCTCATGGATATGGCGGCTTCCATAGCCGCCGAGCTTGACCAGATCGAGGTACTGGTTGACCAGATCGGGAATCTTGCGGGCATCCCAGCGGCGCATCTTCAGGGGAAAGGCGACATTCTCGGCCGCGGTCATATGCGGGAACAGGGCCAGCTTCTGGAACACCATGCCGATGGAGCGCCGGTGCGGCGGCTCGGCGATGACTGCCCGGCCATTTATGAAGATCTCGCCCGCCGTGGGTTTCTGGAAGCCTGCGATCAGGCGCAGAAGCGTCGTCTTGCCCGAACCGGAAGGGCCGAGGATGGTGAGGAATCGTCCCTTGGGCAGATCGAAGGACGCGTCCGTCACCGCACGGAATCCATCGAACTCCATGCTGACATTCTTGACCGCGACGGCAATATCGACAGTGCCGTCGCCGATTTCCGCGGCCATGCCCCCGGCAGGGTCTTGCATATGGTTTTCCTTCAACGGAGCCGTGTCCGCTAGAGCGCCCCGCGTCCATCGGACGCGCAAAGGACGCTTTATCTCCACGCGTCGTGCCTTTCCGAAGATCGCATCCGATTGTCGGAAAGGCACGATGCTGTAGGCTCTCGCCGGTGGTCTGTACAACCATCTAGATTTCCGATCCAGCCGAAGGTGAGCGGTGCGGCCAAGTCGCGCGGGAAAATCTCAGATCGAGGCGAGATACCCGCCATCGATAGGGATGCAATGTCCCGTGACATAGGCCGACGCGTCGCTGGCCAGGAACACCACCGCGCCGCCGATATCCACCATGGCGCCGAAGCGGCGCTGCGGGATCCTGGCGAGCATCGCCTCCTGCCATTTCGGGTCGCGGTAGAAGACGTCGGTCATGTCCGTATGAAAATAGCCCGGCGCGATCGCATTGACGCGGATCCCCAAGGGCGCCCATTCCGAGGCGAGCGCTTTTGTCATGCCCATCAGCCCCGATTTGGAGGAACCGTAGGGGACTGCCGTGGGAATGCCGACATAGGAGGTCAGCGAACAAAGATTGACGATCGTACCCCCCTTCCCCGCCAAGCTCATCGCTCGGGCCGCCGCCTGGGCGCAGAAGAACGCACCTTTGAGATTGGTCGAGACGATACGGTCCCAGAGCGCCTCGTCCACGTCGAGCGACGGCCGCACTTCCTCATAGCCCGCATTATTGACCAGGATGTCGAGAGCGCCCATCGCCTCCGAGACATCGGCGACGATGTTGCCGCACTGGGCAGTGTCCGTGACGTCCAGCGAACGACGCAGGACCGTGCGTCCCAGCGCCTCTATCCTGGCCGCGGTCTCGCCGAGAGCCTTCTCGTCGCGCGCCGTGATGGCCACATCGGCCCCCGCCGCCGCCAATGCCTCGGCAATCGCCTGCCCGATGCCGCGGCTGGCGCCAGTCACCAAGGCCTTGCGGTCGGTCAGATCGAACAAGGTTCGCACTGTCATGATGGCCCCCATAGCTCAGGACCGCCAGATGGGCGGCAGCGCAGAACTGCAGCACCGCGGCCATGTTGTCCAGCCATCTTCATCGCCAGCGGCAGCCGCCCCGGCCTCGTACCCGGAACCATCCCAGCCTTGATCTGTTGGGTCACGAAGGAGTGGCACGATGACCGAATTTCTTTGGCTTTTGCTTATTGCCGCAGGGCCGGTGCTTCTCGGCGCCGCTGCCGCATACGCCCTTCTCACTCGGCGGCGGCTGACGCCGGACGAGACAGCTGCGCGCAAACGCGCCACGGACAAGCTATACCGCGATCGCGACGCCTCGCAGCCGCGCTGAGACAGCATCATATGCAGCTCAGGCACTGGCTCGGCCGCGGCGTGTTCCGGCTGCAACCGTGCTCAGCCATTTCGCAGGTGTCAGGCCATAGGTGCGCTTGAACATGCGGGACATATGAGCTTGATCGGCAAAGCCGGCGTCGAGCGCGACACCCCTTCGACAATCAGATCGCCCTTCCCACTCTGTCCTCCGGACATCTGAGCCACGCGATTCACCCATTCGACGGAGCCTTGCGGAGGAGATGTCCCGAGGAAGCGGTGAAGCAGGTAAGGCGTGGGAACTCTGCGAAGACGGCTCCCGTCAGGCGTTGGCTCCACCGTCGACGGTGAACTCGGCGCCGGTGATGCTTCCAGCCTGAGTGCCGGCCAGAAATGCGACCATAGCCGCGACATCCGCAGGATCCCCAAAGCGCGGAATTGCCATCAGCGCCCGCTGCCCATCGGCGGCCGGCCCACCGGCCGGGTTCATATCCGTATCCGTTGAGCCAGGGTGGACGACGTTCACCGTTATTCCTTTCGGCCCGAGATCGCGCGCCAGCCCCTTGGTCATGCCGACCAGTGCTGCCTTGCTCAGGGAATAGAGGCTCAGCCCGTCACCGGGCACCCGAACCGCCAGGTTGCTGCCAATCGACACAATCCTCCCTCCCTCGCCCATACGCGCGGCCGCTGCCCTGGAGGCGAGAAACGGTGCCCGAAGATTGATTGCGACGGTCTTCTCGAAATCCTCCCGGGTCAATTCCTCCACCGGAGCGGCATGGAAGATCCCGGCGTTGTTGACCAGAATGTCGAGCCGACCGAAATGCTCGACTGTTCGAGCCACCGCCGCCTCGACCGCGTGGGCGTCGATATTGTCGGCTTGGATCGCCAGCGCCTGCCCGCCGGACGCCTCGATCTCTCGAGCCACTTCGGCGGCGCGATCCGCCTCCCGCGCATATGTGAGCGCCACGGCAGCGCCTTCTGCCGCCAGCCGACGCGCGACGGCGGCGCCGATTCCGCGGCTGCCGCCGGTCACGAGTGCCACCTTGCCCATCAATCCGGACATGTTCTGCTCCTTTTTTGTATTAATCGATACATATTTCATGTCAGCCTTGCCCGACGCGGTCAAGTCATTTATTTATCGATCGATACAGAAGGAGACGCGATGGCAGAAAGAGGCCGCCCGCGGGCATTCGACAGGGATCTGGCGCTGAAGCAGGCGACGGAGGTGTTTTGGTCGAAGGGCTATGACAATACGTCTGTGGCCGACCTGACGAGGGTCATGGGCATCAACTCGCCGAGCCTTTACGCGGCTTTCGGGTCGAAGGAGGCGCTGTTTCGCGAGGCCGTCCAGCTCTACGGCAGGACCGAAAGCCCCGAAATCTGGCAGGCAATCGCCAATGCTCCGACCGCCAGGGAAGCCGTCGCCGGTTTCCTTCACGCCACCGCCGATGCCTTCACGAAGCCGGGCAAGCCTGCCGGCTGTCTTGTCGTGCTCGGCGCGCTGCATGCCAGCGACACGAATGCGGGCGTATGCCAAGCGCTGAGGAGTATGCGCGCGGAAAACGTGACCACGCTGCGAGAAAGGCTCGATCGCGCCGTCGCCGAGGGGGAGCTCCCCTCGGGGCTCGACAGCGCTTCAGTGGCTGTTTTCTACGTGACCGTCCAGCAGGGCATGTCGATCCAGGCGCGAGACGGCGCCACCCGCGAGATGCTGCATGCAATCGCGGACGGCGCGCTTGCGGCCTGGGACAAGCTGGTCTCCACCGGCCAAACCAAGCCGTGAAAACGCTTCCCTCACCAACGAAGCTGCCGCTCGATTGTCAGCGACTTGATTTCTGCTAGCCTCGGTCAAAGCTTTTGAGGCGCTTGAGGAGGAGATCCTGCAGCATGGCGAAGCTCGTGTTCGCGTTGAACCAATCCCTGGATGGGTATGTCGACCACACGGAATTCGGGCCGGATCCCACGCTCTTTCGTCATTTCATCGAGGACGTCCGCGGCCTGTCCGGCACCGTTTACGGTCGCCGCATGTACGAGGTGATGCGGTATTGGGACGAAGACCATTCCGAGTGGAACGAGGCGGAACGCGAGTATGCGGCAGCATGGCGGAACCAACCGAAATGGGTCGTGTCGCGCTCGCTGAAGTCCGTCGGCCCGAACGCCACTCTTATCGCGGATGACGTCGCGGCGGCAATAGGCGGGCTGAAGGCCCGTCTGGATGGACAGATTGAAGTTTCCGGTCCAGAGCTAGCGCAAAGTCTGACCGACCTTGGTCTTGTCGACGAATATCGGCTGTACGTCCATCCCGTCGTGCTGGGTCGCGGCAAGCCGTTCTTCGCCGGTCCGCGGCCGCGGCTCCGCCTCGTGGCCAGCGATCGAATTGGCGCGGACGTGATCAGGTTGACATACGTTCCGGCATAGTCACGCGACCGACCCGACAGACGCTGAATTGGCTGCGGCGCGCCCCATCAGGAGGTGGTATCAGGCTTCTCCAGATGGCCGCCAAATCCGTAGCGCATGGCCGACATGAGCTTGTTCTGGAAGTCTCCCTCGCCACGCGAGCTGAACCGTTTGTAGAGGGCCGCCGAAAGAACAGGCGCCGGAATGGCTTCGTCTATCGCGGCCTTGATCGTCCACCGCCCTTCCCCTGAATCAGAAACCCGGCCGGCAAACCTTTCGAGTGCGGGATCCTCGGCGAGCGCGCCCGCGGTGAGGTCCAGAAGCCAGGAACTGATGACGCTGCCGCGCCGCCATAGCTCCGCAATTTCGGGCAGATCGAAGTTGTACCGATAAAGCGCGGGATCGCGCAGCGGCGCCGTCTCGGCGTCGATTGCGTGCTGCCTCGTCCCGACATCCGCACCGCGCAGAATGCTCAAGCCCTCTGCGTAAGCAGCCATCAGCCCGTATTCGATGCCGTTATGGACCATCTTGACGAAGTGGCCGGCACCGTTTGACCCGCAATGCAGGTAGCCGATCTCGGCAGTGCTGGCGACCTGCCGTCCCGGTACGCGGCCAATGTCGCCCGAGCCTGGCGCCAGGCTTCGGAAGATGGGGTCGAGGCGTTCCACCACATCTTGCGGACCGCCGATCATCATGCAATAGCCGCGATCGAGCCCCCAGACCCCGCCGCTCGTACCCACATCGACATACTCGACCTGCTTTTCTGCAAGCTCCCTGGCGCGGCGGAGATCGTCCACGTAATAGGAGTTGCTGCCGTCGACCAGCGTGTCGCCCGCCTCGAGATGCGGCGCCAGATCGGCAATTGTCTTGTCGACCGCGGCCGCAGGGACCATCAGCCAGACTGCCCGCGGCCTGGCAAGTTTTGCCACGAGGTCCGCGAGCGAAGCCGCGCCCACTGCCTGTTCGCTGACAAGCGAGTCTACCGCCTGCGGCGCCAGGTCGAACACCACGCATTGATGGCCATCCTTCAACAGCCGACGGGCCATGTTCGCGCCCATCCGGCCAAGTCCGATCATTCCGAGCTGCATGACACTCTCCTCGTCGCGTTGAGTGGTGAAATCGAGGCGGCCGACGAGTTGGAATCTAGTGCACGTCACCCAAAAGTGTGCGGCGTCATGAGATTTTGGCCTTCTCCGGCCACGGCAGGGTTCGTCCGAAGCGAAGTCAGGTCACTTCAGGAACTTGACCCATTCTTCCTGGGGTGCCCGCTCGGTCCGGAAGTTGTTTTCCGGCTTGGACGTATCCTCGTAGCCGAGCGCCATGCCGCACACGAGGATCTCCTCGTCGCCCATGCCGAGCACAGGCCGGATCTGTTTGTGATAGGGCGCGAAGGCCGCCTGAGGACAGGTATGCAGGCCGCGTCCCCGCGCAGCGATCATGATGTTCTCGAGGAACATGCCGAGGTCGATCCACGAGCCTTGGTTCAATCTTCGGTCGATCGTGAACAGCATGCCAATTGGCGCATCGAAGAAGACAAAGTTGCGGTCATGCTGCTCGCGCATGCGATCGACTTCCCGGCGTCCGATGCCGAGAGCGGAATAAAGGCCGAAGCCGACGGTCCTGCGCCGTGTCAAATAAGGCTCGAAGAATTGGTCGGGATAATATTTGTACTCGTCCCAGACCGCCTTCTCCGCGCGGACGCCCGAATTGAGGATCACATCGGCGATCCTGTCCTTCACCGCGCCGGCGGTCACATAGACCCGCCAAGGCTGCATGTTCGTGCCCGACGGCGCGCGGGACGCCACGTCCAGGATCTCGCGTATGGTGGCGTCGCTGACCGGATCGGGAAGGAAAGCGCGTACGGACCTGCGCGACGTGATCGCCTCATCGACGATCGCCGTCTCGTCCACAAGATCATTTTTTCTTTCCGGTGCGAGCATGATTCAAGACTTTCCGCAGTCCGGATTGCGACCCCTGACGAACTTCCCCCCGTGAGCAGCCTTTGCACGAGCCGCTTTGATACCGCAAGCAAATCTTGCGCTCAGTGAAACTTGCATTGCGTCTTACACGAACGCCTTACATATGAAGTTCCAGCTTTTTCCATGACGCGCCATGGCATTGCGACCAGCCGTTCATGACGCGGGATAGCGCCCGAAGGCGCGATGCTGGCGGGCGCTATCCGAGCCTGCGCAAGGCGGCCTCACGTTGTGCGAAGTCGCCATCCGTCGCAGCCTCGCACGAGTGATTCGGTCTCTTGGGAAGGTGGCCCGAAGGGCTGGATAAGGTGGCGCTGTCTGGCCTCCTGCCGGCCCTGTTATGTTCGCCGGCTCCGCCACGATCACGAGAAAGACCGCTAATGCCACGTCCCTCCTCCCGCATCACCGGCATCATCCCTTCCGGCAAGGACGGCTGGGAAGTGCATTTCGCCGCCATGAGCCGCAAGCAGGCAGGCGAGAACATCATCATGCTGTCCGTGGGCGATCATGATTTCGACACGCCATCCGACACGGTGGAGGCTTGCGTGACAGCCATACGCGCCGGTCTCCACCACTATACCCAGCTGCCGGGCATTCCGAAGCTTCGCAAGGCGATGGCGAACTTTTCGACCAGTTCGACCGGCATTGCCACGGACATGGATGAGATAATCGCCACGCCCGGCGGCCAGGCGGCACTCTATGCGGCCGTCCAAGCCGTACTCGACCCCGGTGGCCATGCCATCGTCGTGGCTCCCTACTACGCCACCTACCCCGGCACGTTCCGCGCCGCCGGCGCCGCCTTCACCGTTGTCGAAACGCGCGCGGAAGACGGTTTCCAGCCCAGCGTCGCGGCAATCGAGAAGGCGGTCGAACCCAACACGCGAGCGATCCTGATCAACACGCCGAACAATCCGACCGGCGCCGTCTACACGCGCAGCTCGCTCGAAGGCATCGCTGATATCTGCAAACGTCACGATCTGTGGCTTCTGTCCGACGAGGTCTACTGGACCCTCGGCGGCGGCGAACACGTTTCGCCACGCTCCCTGCCCGGCATGGCGGAGCGGACCTTGGTTCTCAACTCGATGTCGAAGAGCCATGGGATGACCGGCTGGCGCATCGGCTGGGTGACCGGCCCGGCGAGCCTGATCCGGCAACTTATCAACCTCAATCTCGTCACCACTTACGGCCTCGCCGACTTCGTCTCCCACGCCGCCGCCGAGGCTCTCGAAAACAGCTATGGCGTGAAGGAAATCGCCGATCGCTATGCAGCGCGCCGTACCGTCTTCCTCGATGCGATGCACGGAACGAACGAGGTCACGGTGCGCGGTTCGACCGGCGGCATGTACGTCATGCTCGACGTCCGCGCCGTGGAGCCGGATTGCGAAAAATTCGCCTGGGCCCTGCTCGAAAAGGAAAGCGTCGGTGTGATGCCGGGCGTCAGTTTTGGCGACGCCGCCAGGGGCCACATCCGCATCAGCCTGTGCCAACCCGAGGAGATCTTGCGCGAAGCGGCCGAGAGGCTCCGCCGTTTCGTGTCCAGCTATCGAAGCAAGGCCGCATGAAGCCGGTTCCCGCTAATAAGCGCCATCATCATCGGCGGCGGCGGAGGCTGAGACGGTCGTCGCTCAATCCGATGTACGATCCGAGGGCGGAGCGCTCGGATTTGGAGCGCTCCTGCCGTACCTGTTTTATGTCGGGTCCTGCGTCTATCTGGCTAGCCGCTCGATGCGGGACTGCATGGAGCTTGCGGCGTCCTCTGGCGATTTCAAGCCGAGTACGGCCGCCTGTGACTCCTCCCGGAAAATGGCCGCCACTTCGATCGATCGATCGAAGGACGACGGGATCACTTGCGCGATGGTCAACGCCTCGGCTTCCGCCTTGGTGTACGGAAATTTCTGCTCCAGGCGAGGATCTGAATAGGCTGTCGGATCCACGGGGCCATTTCCGTTCAAGGCGATGCGGATCGTGCCCTCCTTCGTGGCCAATGCGCGCATCAGTGAATAGGCCAGATCCTTGTTCTTGGCGTTACGAGGAATGGCCATCGACCAGATCTCAGTGATGGCGGTGCCTTTGGGATTTGTGACCGAAGGGGTCACCACAACGTCGATCTGCCCCGGAAACTTCGAACTATCCGGGTTGTTGTAAACCGAGTAGCGCGCAAACGGATCGATGGCCATCGCGGCCTGGCCGTTCTGCATGGCAGTGATCACGTCGTCGATGGTCATCGTCGCATAATTCTGCGCCAGTACGCCGTCCTTGTAGAGCTCGGCCATGGTTGCCAAGCCCTTGACCATTTCCGGGCTATTGGCAGTGACCTTGCCACTCTCGTCGAACAATCGGGCGCCGAACGCCGACAGGAGAGTCAGGACCGCGACGTGTTCGTCGCCGGAATTCATGACGAGCCCCGAAACCCGCGTGCCATCGGGCCGGGTATAGCTCATCTTGCGGGCGGTCTCGATCAGCTCGTCGACGGTCGTCGGGGCATGGTCGAGCCCCTGCTCGGCAAACAGCGTCTTGTTCCAATGCAGCCCGGTCGTGGCATGGCGGAACGGGATTGCGGTCAGGTGCCCCTCGTAAGTCAGCGCCTTCTTCATGGCGTCGGGGATCGAATCGAGGATCTCGATCGGCTCCGCCTTCAGACGATCGTCCAGCGGCTCGAGAAGAGCGGCGATTCGCGGCGTGTGGAACTTGTTGATTACGAACGCCAGGTCGATCGAGCTTTCAGCCAGGGACAGTTCGCGCCCCAGCCGATCATGAATCGGATCGATATTGCCGGTCACCCAATTCAGCTCAACCGGATTCGCCTTTGCCCATTCACCGGCAACGTCACCCCCGCTGGTCCCAGCGACGAGCCCGCGCGCCACGTTTTCGTGCACCTTGTGGGAAAGGACGGTCACCGTGTTGGTTTGCGCGCCCGCCGCGGAAACCCACAGCCCGGTGCCAAGCGACACACCGGCGGCCAGAACCATACGCCTCGTAAACTTCATAATCGCTCCTCCAGGTCTCAATACCAAAATTGGATCCATTGACATGGATCCAATCAGGAAATGATGCTTTGGTCAATCGTCCTCGCAACCTCGGTGCGGATGGACGCCTCGGTGCGGCTGGACAATAGGTAGAACGATGCCTAGCATTCCTGGATCCATGATCGCGGATGTGTCCGCCTAGAACCGGAGGTCAATGCGTGGAACGGGCGGTGCGTTTTAAGAGTGCGGCGGACTACGCCACTTCCGAAATCCAGCGGATGATTCTGGCAGGCGAGTTGCCTGCCGGAGAACGGCTGGACCAGATCCGGCTTGCCGAGCAACTCGACGTCAGTCGTCATCCTGTCCGCCAGGCGATCGAAAGGCTGGCCGAGCGAGGGTTCGTCCAGCTCAGCCCCCATCGCAGCGCGGTCGTAACGGCACATTCCGTCAGCGATCTCATCGAGCTCTATTCCCTGCGCGAAAGACTGGAGGACATGGCGCTTCGGGCCAGTTGGCCTGCTCTCGTAACCGGAGGACTAAGGGACCTGGAAGCGATCCACGAGCGACTCGCAGCGCGGGATTCCCAATCCGACATCGAAGGCTATATGCATGAGAACCGGGCGTTTCATCTGCGCTTCTATCGCGATTGCGGCAACCGCCACCTCCTGCGCACGATCGCGACGCTGTTCGATCTGTCCGAGCGCTATCAGCGGACGGCTCTGAATACCGAGCGGCGCCAGAACCAGTCGCGCGAAGAACATGCCGCGATGATGGATGCTCTTCGCGCCAAGGATCTGGAACTCCTGAGCGAGCGACTGAAGGCGCACAACCGTGGAACACAGGAGCAGGTCTGCGCCTTGCTTACCGCAAACGGATCCTAGCCCGCCCGCTTCAGCGAGTGCCGTCCAGGATCGCACCCTGCTCGCGTAAGGTTTGGCGCAAGCGGCCGACTGGAATGTCGCGCAGATTGGCGTGATTCGTTTGTCCGGCGGCCATCGCGGTCAGGCTGCCCGCCGCCTGCCCCATCGCCATGCAACTGCCCATGACGCGGGCGGACCCCTGCGCCTCGCGGCTGGCGGAAAGGCAGCGCCCCGCTATGACCACGTTCTCGATGCCTTTCGGCAGCAGGCTTGCGAGCGGTATGTCGTAGGAACCGCCGTCTGCCACCGGAATGCGGATCTGGCCGGTGCCGTCCTGATGAATGTCGACATGGTGGCAGCCCTTGGCAACGCCGTCCTCGCGTTTTCTGGCTTCCAGCACATCTTCCGCCGTCAGGATGTAGTCGCCAACGACGCGCCGCGTTTCGCGGATCCCGATACGGGGCGACATGCCCGAGATGCTCGCCGCACCAAATCCGGGAACCGCATTGCGCAGGAATTCGGCGCATTGAAACACCTGGCCGGAGAGAACGCGCAACGCCGTCGCCATATTGTCCGTTCTCGTCGGGTCATCGAGCGCAATGCGCGTGGCGTTGATGCACACCTCGCGCCGCACATCCGACGTCGGCTGGATCATCACCAGCGCGGTCGGGAACATCTGCCCGGTTTCGATGGCCTTGCCGAGCAGCGGGCCGTCTCCCTTGAAGAACACGCAGGGCTGGCCTTGGCGATAGATCTCCTCGGTGATCTCGCGATCCGTGCGCCCCCCGCGTATGGCATCGCTCTCGCCGACTGCCACGCATTCCGGATGATCCCGGACGTAAGACAACAAGGCCCCGGTATCCACATTGGCCATACGGAACATCATCGACATGGGCTGGGGCTTCTCATTTCGCCCCACGCTAAGCATCTCCGCGCCCGCCATGGCACAGAGATCTCCATCGCCGGAGGCGTCGACGAAGGCGCGTGCGGTGAGCAACTGCCGCCCTGCCTTGTTGCGGACAATGACCCCCGAAACCTTGCCGCCGGCCTGGACGACCTCTTCGGCGAAGGTCTGCAGGTAAACTGTAACCCCGGCATCGAAGACCAGGCGGGGAATGGCGATCTTCATGATTTCCGGATCGTAGGCGACGTACTGGATCAGCCGCCAGTCGTTCAGTTTGGCCACGAAGCCGCCCATGCCGCGGCAAAGCTGCAGCAGGTCGTTGAGGACACCGCCCACAGTGTCCTCTCCCCGACCGTTGATGGCGCCGTCTACGGTCATGCCGGTCAGCAGTTCTCCACCGAGCATCTGCCCTGCTTCCACGAGCGCTGTCCTCGCCCCGTTTCGCGCGGCCGCCACTGCGGCAGCAATTCCAGCGCTGCCTCCCCCAAGCACGATGACGTCATAATCCAGGTTCTTCACGATCGGTCTCCCTTTTTGCCGCGTCGACGACGAGGTTATTGCAATCTTGGATCCATGATGCAATATGCTTCATGCAAACAACGATGGGAGGCGCCATTGCAGTGGGGCAAGCTCAAGATCGCGGGCGGCAACAAAGACCCGGAAAGCGGGGACACGGGAGTGATCGACCCTGCGACCGGCGCTCCCATCGGCTATGTGCCTGCCATGTCCGCGGAGGCGGTACGTTCCGCGGTCGGGGTAGCGCATGACGCGTTTGCGGGATGGTCGGCAACCGGGCCGCAGGAACGGTCCAGAGTATTGCGGCGCCTCTCGCAACTGATTGCCGAACACGCTGAAGATCTTGCTGATCTGCTGACGGCCGAGCAGGGCAAGCCCTTGGCCGAGGCCCGCGCCGAAATCGCATCTGCTGCCGGTTATTTCGATTTTTTCGCAGAGGAAGCGCGCCGCTTGAACGGCGAAATCATCGCCTCGCCGCGGGCCGATAGCCGCCTCCTTGTCATGCACAAGCCGATTGGAGTGGTCGCTGCCATTACGCCATGGAACTTCCCGGCTTCTATGGTGGCGAGAAAGCTGGCACCGGCTTTGGCGGCTGGCTGTACCGTCGTCTTGAAGCCGGCGCCGCAGACGCCGCTTTCAGCACTGGCGATGGCTGAACTGGCGCGTCAGGCGGGTCTGCCCGCGGGTTGCTTGCAGATCGTCACGGGAGATGCTGCGACGATCGGCGCCGTGCTGACAGAGGACCCTCGCATAAGCTTCCTGAGCTTTACCGGCTCGACGGCTACGGGCCGCCTCCTCTATCGGCAATGCGCCGGAACGATAAAGAAGCTCGGACTGGAACTTGGTGGCCATGCGCCGTTCATCGTGCTTCCTGATGCCGACCTAGAAAAAGCGGCAACGGCGGCCGTTGCCGCCAAATTCCGCAACTCCGGCCAGACCTGTGTCTGTCCGAATCGGTTCTTCATCCACGAGACCGTCTATGCGCCGTTTCTCGAGCGCTTTCTCGTCGAGGTGGACCGGCTTGTCCCCGGAGACGGACGCGACCCTAAGAGCACGCTCGCTCCCCTGATCGATCAATCAGCCCTGGCGAAGGTCGAGCGTCACGTGTCCGACGCGCTCTCCAAGGGTGCCAAGCTGACACGGGGCGGCCGCCGCGCCGCGATTGGCGGAAACTGGTACGAGGCAACCGTTCTCGAGGATGTCGTACCGACGATGATGGTGTCCTGCGAGGAAACCTTCGGCCCGGTGGCGGCTTTGAGCAGCTTCACGGAGCTTGAGCAGGTCAAGGCCTCCGTCAATTCTTCGCAATACGGCCTGGCGGGTTACGTCTGGGGCCGCGACATCGCAATATTGCTGAAGACTGCCGAGTCGCTGGAACTCGGCATGGTCGGGATCAACGCCATCCATCTCGGGATGGAAATGGCGCCGATCGGCGGCGTCAAACAATCCGGACTTGGTCGCGAGGGGGGACATGTCGGCATCCTGGAATATTGCGAGCCGCAATATCTCCTCGTGGGCGTGTAGCCGGGACCCAGCCGGCTCGCTGATGACGACAACCATTTTGTGAAAACGGAACATACATGCACCGTCGGCCGCGCCTGACCACTTGGCTCTACATGTCGCCGCTCCACCTGCTGCTGCTCACCATCCTGACGATGCCCTCGCTGTACGTCCTGTGGCTCAGTTTGAACGAGTCCAGCTACGGGACCGGGCTTACATGGGTGGGGCTCGACAATTACCGAGCGGTCTTTCAAGACGGCTACTTCTGGCGGGCGGCGATCAACACCTTCTTCGTCGTCAACGGAGTGGTCTATGTCGAACTGCTGCTGGGGCTGGCGCTCGCAACGCTGTTCGTTTCCGGCGTCCCCTTTCGCGGCCTGATGTTCGCCTGCGTCCTCATGCCTTACGCCATCTCCGAGGTCGTGGCCGTCCTTGTCTGGAAGATGATGATGGATCCGAGCGTGGGCGCCATCGCGCGAAGCCTCGAAAGCGCGGGCTTCGGCATGCTGAACTGGAGCGCTTCGCCCGCGATCGGGCTGACGCTGGTCGGTGTCATCAACATCTGGACCCACCTGCCCTTCACGTTCCTGATGATCTATGCCGGGCTCCTTGCAATCGACCCTTCGCTCTACGAGGCAGCGCAGATCGATGGCGCCACACGGTGGCAGCGCTTCATGCGGGTCACCCTGCCCTTGCTTGTGCCGACGCTCCTGATCACGCTCATCTTCCGCCTGATCTTCGCCTTCCGCATGTTCTCGGAAGTCTGGCTGCTGACCAAGGGCGGGCCGGCGCGGATGTCGGAGGTTCTCGCCGTCTACCTCTACCAGCACGGTTTCCGCTACGGCGATTTCGGCCTCGCCTCGGCCACGGGATGGATGATGGTGCTGGGGTCGCTCCTGCTGGCGTCCGTGTTTCTTCTCGCCATGCAGCGCAGCATGAGAGGCGCATGATGCGGACGACTTTCTCACCAATCGAACGGGTCGCTCGCGGCCTTTTCCTGGCCTTCATGCTTGTCTGGTCGGTCGGCCCGATCCTCTTCATCGTGATGTCGTCGTTCAAGCGCCAGGTAGACATCTTCACCTACCCTCCCAAACTGGTCTTCACGCCGACCATCGACAATTACCTCAAGCTGATCAGCCAATGGCAAGGCTTCTTCAACGCCATGGGCAGCAGCCTGATCGTGGCGCTTGGCGCCACCGTGCTTGCGGGCGCGGTCAGCTTCCTCGGCGGATATGCCTATTCGCGATACCGCAGCCGGCTGACGTCATGGACGGCGGTCTACATGATCGCGGTCCGCGTGCTGCCGCCCATTGTCGTGACGTTGCCCTTGTTCCCGGTCATCGACCGGCTCGGCCTCAGCGACACGCATGTCGTGCTGATCCTGCTCTACGCGACCTTCTGGGTGTCGCTGAACACGATGATCATGAAGAATTTCTTCGACCAGGTCCCCTACGAATTGGATGAGGCGGCCTATGTCGACGGCGCCAGCGAATGGCAGTTGGTGAGCCGCATTCTGGCACGACTGACGCTGCAAGGCCTGGCGGCAGGGTCGATCTTCGTCTTCGTCTATGCCTGGAACGAGTACCTCTTCGCGTTGATCTTCACCACCAACAACGCCAAGACCGCGCCATTGATTTTGAGCGAGCTCATGGGGGCGGTCGACGGTACCGAATGGGGCGTGCTCTTCGCCGGGGTGACGCTCCAACTCGTGCCGGTCGTGCTCCTCGTCACCTTAGCGCGTCGCTATCTGATCGCCGGACTGACGGCCGGAGCGGTGAAGGGCTGAAACCGCATCCTATCCTCGCAGACAGGCGCTCTCCGGATCGAAGCATCATGAACAATCCCGAAACATTCGACTATATCGTGGTGGGAGGGGGCTCTGCCGGCTGCCTGCTCGCCGCACGCCTGAGCGAGGACACGAGCGCTTCCGTGCTCCTGATCGAGGCCGGCCCGCGGGATCTCAACCCTTGGCTCCACGTGCCCTCGGGCTTCTTCAAGACAATCAATAACCCGCGCTACGACT
Source organism: Rhizobiaceae bacterium (assembly GCA_035556195.1). Taxonomy (GTDB): domain Bacteria; phylum Pseudomonadota; class Alphaproteobacteria; order Rhizobiales; family Rhizobiaceae. The sequence goes on along the minus strand of DATMFK010000011.1, from coordinate 176,473 downwards.
GGCAGTATGAAACCGAGCCGGAGCCGACGCTCAATAATCGCCGCATCGCGTGGCCGCGCGGGCGGGTTCTGGGCGGTTCCAGCGCGATAAACGGGCTGATTTACATTCGTGGGCATGCGGACGATTTCAACGACTGGGCGCAACGAGGCAATTCCGGATGGGGTTGGTCCGACGTCCTTCCGGCCTTCCGGGCGGTGGAGTCGCAGGCACGAGGCGCCAGTGAGTTCCATGGAGCTGACGGCGGCCTGGGTGTGGAAGACCCGGCCGTGGGATTGGAGCTCGTCACCCGCTTCGTCGAGGCTGGCAGGCAGGCCGGACTGCCCGTGAACGACGATTTCAACGGAGCCGACCAGGAGGGCGTGGGTCGCTTCCAGCTCACGACGAAGCACGGCCGTCGTTCCTCCAGTGCCCGCTCCTTCCTTGTCGCCGCCGCCCGCCGCCAGAATCTCAAAATCCTGACCGGCGTCCAGGCCGAGCGGTTGGAGTTGGAGGGAAGCCGCGTTACTGGCATTTATTGCCGTCGCCGCGAAAAGGCCCTGCATCTGCGCTGTCGTCGGGAAATCGTCCTGACAGCAGGCACCATAGGCTCGACGCAAATCCTTCAGCTTTCCGGCATTGGAGATCCCGCACGGCTCAGAGCCGCCGGAATAACCCCGACGCATGCCCTCTTCGGAGTCGGTCGGCACCTCCAGGACCATCTGCAGTCGCGTCTGGTTTTGCGCTTGAACCGGCCGATCAGTCTCAACGACTTCACCCGCGGACCGTCGCGAAAACTGCTGATCGGGCTCGAATATCTGTTGCGTCGCAAGGGGGTGCTGAGCTTCGGCGCGTCCCTGGCGGGAGGCTTTGCCCGGACGAGACTATCCGCTGACCGACCAGACATACAGTTCCATTTCCAGCCGCTGAGCCTCGATAGCTACGATGGCGGGTTGCACCCCTTCCCCGGTGCAACGATTTCCGCCTGCCAGTTGCGGCCGGAAAGCGAGGGAACGATCTTCGTCACATCACCCGATCCCGCCGCCCGCCCCGAGATCCGCGCAAACTATCTCGCGACCGAGCGCGACCGGCTCACGATGGTCGAGGGGTTCCGCTGGGCGCGTCGTATCGCGTCGGCTCCTGCCCTCGCCGAGATCGTCGCGGAAGAATACCGGCCCGGTGCGGCGGTCGAGAGTGATGAGGAGATCCTCGACTACATAAGGACGACCGGCAGCTCGATCTATCATCCCAGCGGCACGTGCCGCATGGGACCCGATCCCGATCGCGGTGATGTCGTCGACGCGCGGCTACGGGTCCATGGGCTGACGGGCCTCAGGGTGGCGGATTGTTCCATCATGCCGCGCCTGATCTCCGGCAATACCAACGCGGCTGCGATCATGATCGGCGAGCGCGCCGCACGGTTCATACAGAACGACATGGCTGCCACGCTCGGCGGCACTGCGGCCATAACGGCACCCGCCACGCACAAGATGGGGAGATTTGCATGACAGAGGTCAAGCTCTCGGGAATTCGGAAACTCTACGGCAAGATCGAAGTCATTCCCCACCTCGATCTTCAAATCGAAGACGGCGAGTTCGTGGTGCTGGTCGGTCCCTCGGGGTGCGGCAAGTCCACCCTTCTGCGCATGATCGCCGGCCTTGAACAGATCGATCATGGCGAACTGCTGATCGCAGGGAGGCGGGTCAACGATCTGTCCCCGAAGGAGCGCAACATCGCCATGGTCTTCCAGAACTACGCGCTCTACCCCCACATGACGGTTCGAGAGAACATGGCGTTCTCCCTGCGGCTGGCCAAGGGCGACAAGACGGTAATCGAGCAGCAGATCTCGAGGGCGTCGGAAATCCTCGGGCTCGCGCCGTTGCTCGACCGGCTGCCGCGGCAGCTTTCGGGCGGGCAACGCCAGCGCGTCGCCATGGGCCGCGCCATCGTGCGCGATCCCACGGTATTCCTGTTCGACGAACCGCTCTCGAACCTCGACGCCAAGCTGAGGGTGCAGATGCGAGCGGAAATCCGCCGCCTTCATGACAGACTCGGGGCAACGACGATCTATGTGACCCACGACCAGATCGAGGCCATGACAATGGCCGACAAGATCGTGGTGCTGCGGGACGGCAGGATTGAGCAGGTGGGCCGCCCCATGGATCTATACTCCAGGCCGGCGAATCTGTTCGTGGCGACATTCCTTGGCAGCCCCGAGATGAACCTGTTGCCGGCAACCCGCGCCCCCTCGGGATTTGACCTTGGGGAAGACGGAAAGCTTGCGGGCGAAGGCGGATCGGACGGAGCGCGTCCCCGCGAAGTGACGATTGGCATCCGTCCCCATGACATAAGGCTTCAGCCAGCGGAAAACGCCGCGGTCACGGCAGCGGTCGCGCTGGTGGAACGAACCGGAGCCGAGACGGTGATCACCGGAACCCTCCCGAGCGGCCGTACCGTCTGCGTCGTTGCGCCCGGACAGATCGCTGCACGTGCGGGCGAACGCGTTGGCCTGGCGTTCAATCCGGCACATCTTCATTGCTTCGACACCAAGAGCGGGCAGGCGCTGCCGAACTGACCGGAGGGCATTTGGCCCCTGATATTTTCAGGGGCATTGCACATCTCCCTGCGTTCAGTCCGGTCTCTTTCGTGATGAAGACGAGGCTATTTCAAATAGTCCGCGAGCTTCGCGCTGCGTATGTCACGGAGCAGGCGCACAAAACCTTCGGCCTGATGCTCGGCGGTCAGCCGGCCCTTCTCGGCCGTGGCCACGGCCGCATTGCCCACCACGCCATGCGGGTTCAGATCCGCGGCGAGCCAGGCGAAGGCATGGGTGCCGGTATGGCGCAGCAGCTCGAAATCGTTCTCCGCCCGGGCCACCCCGGAGACGAAGTTCTCGGCTTTCGACATGTCCACCAGGTCCGGCCGGAAATGCAGCATCAGCGAGGTTTCGACGTCGCCGCCATGAATGCCATGGCGATCCTCGAGGTCGGGATACATGCCGGCGGGGCGTCCGAAACGCTGCCAGCTCGTCTTCACGGCCATCATGGCAAAGCGCACGCGCAATTCACGCGTGACGATGCCCATGACCTCCTCGTTCCCGCCATGGGAATTGACCACGACCAGCTTGCGCACCCCGACGCGGGCGACAGAAGCGCCGAGTTCGGTCCAGGCGTCGATCAGCGTGGCTGGCGGCAAGGTCAGCGTACCCAGCGCATGGATGTGCTCGTTCGATTTGCCGACCGCCTGCACCGGCAGAATGCGAATGTCGAGCTCGACGGGCAGTCTGGCGATGACCGTCTCCAGCATGCCCTCCATGATGGTCGTATCCGTAGAGACCGGCAGATGCGGCCCATGCTGCTCGATTGCCGCCACGGGCAATACGGCAATCGTCGCCTCCGGATCGATCGCCGCAAACTCGGTCGTCTTGTAGTCGCCCCACCAGGCGCGTCTTCCCTGTCCCGTCACATCAGCCTCGCCGGAGTTCAACCTCCTGATGCCATAGTTCAGCTGGGCGTCTTTTGTAAGGCCCAGGCGACCAGATTGCCTGACGCGACCGCGGCCCTAGATACACAAGGAGCACCATCTCGGAGACGGTCATGCTGATGATCTGGTTGGGCGGAGCGCTTATCATCGCGGGGCTGCTTTATCTCGCCGGACAAGCCATCTGGCGCGGTCGCATGAGCGGGGCGCCGCTAGCGCGCCCTGAGATGCCGAACAGCACCCTGGAGCCGCCGCATCGCGGCGTTCGGTTTCTTGCTCTCGGGCCGAACTGGCCGGGGCTGGCCTTGATGGTTGCCGGCGCCATTCTGCTCCTGGCCGGTGCTCTCTGACGTCCCGCAAAGGACCCATTTACAGTGCGCTGCAAGCCGTCTTGGCCCTTGTGGACAGACGCGCAAAAAATAGGCACGATGCCATAGGCGAAGGCATCAGCCCCACGGCTATGTCCACGCGCCGGCCCCAGGCTGCCGACCTCGGTTCCGGCACGCCGATGGCACACATCTTGCTTTTTTCTTTGGCGTCGTGCTCCCCGGCGCGGGGAGCGAATAGGGGTGGTGTCGATGAACAGAAACTACAGAATTTCCGGAGCCGCTCTCGCAACGCTGGCAGCCTCGGCGCTGGGCGCGCAAGCAGCCGAAAAGGTGAGCTTCGGGACCAATTGGCTCGCGCAGGCAGAGCATGGCGGCTACTATCAGGCCGTTGCGGACGGCACCTATGCGGCCTGCGGGCTCGACGTCACGATCGTACCGGGCGGGCCACAAGTCAGTGGCCGGCCCTTGCTGCTGGCGGGCAAGCTCGACTTCTACATGGGCGGTAACCTGCTTCAGGCCTTCGACGCCGTGCAGCAGGACATTCCGCTCAAGATCGTCGCAGCCAGCTTCCAGAAAGAGCCCCAGGTCGTCATGTCCCATCCGGGGCAGGGCCTGGACAAATGGGAGGATCTCAAGAACGCCGATCAGTACATCATCGGCGACGAGGGTGCGCAGAGCTTTCTGCAGTGGATGGTGACCGATTACGGGTTCGATCCGGCGAAGCGGGTGCCCTACACGTACAACACCGCACCCTTCCTCGCCAATCCGAAGTCGATCCAGCAGGGCTATGTGACCTCGGAGCCCTTTGCAGTGGAGAAGGAGGGCGGGTTCAAGCCGAACCTCTTCCTGCTCGCTGACTATGGCTTCTCCACCTACGCCACGACGATCGAAACGATGGATAAGACGATCACCGAGCGGCCAGAGGTGGTGCAGTGCTTCGTCGATGGCTCTGCGAAGGGCTGGTACAACTATCTCTATGGCGACAACAAAGCCGCCAACGAGATGATCAAGAAAGACAATCCCGACATCACCGACGAGCAGATCGCCTTTTCGATAGACAAGATGAAGGAGTTCGGCATCGTCGATTCCGGTGACGCCGAAAAGCTCGGCATTGGCGCGATGACGGACGAACACATCCAAAGCTTCTACGATAAGATGGTGAAGGCGAAGGTCGTGCCGGCAGGGCTGGACATCAAGAAGTCCTACACCCTGCAGTTCGTCAACAAGGGCGTCGGGCTCGATCTCAAGAAATAGCCGCATGCTTCAGAAACAGACTGGACGGCAGGGCGGGGCGGACAGGGCTCCGCCTCTGCTGCATTTCCGCAGCGTCGCCAAGACTTTCTCCACCGGCGTCGTTGCCTTGCGGGACGTCGATCTGACGATCCGCGAAGGCGATTTCGTCAGCCTTCTCGGCCCGTCCGGGTGCGGGAAATCGACGGCTTTGCGATTGATCGCCGGCTTGGCAACGCCCACTTCCGGCCGGCTCGATTGGCGTGGCGGGACTGCCGCGCGCGGCGATATCGGCTTCGTTTTCCAGGAGCCGACGCTCCTGCCCTGGGCGAGCGTTTTCGAGAATGTGTGGCTGCCATTACGGCTGAGGGGCGTCTCGCGCGCGCAGGCCGAAACCGCCGTCCGCGAGATGCTCGACAGGGTGCACCTCGCAGGCTTCGACGACGCCGTGCCGCGCGAGCTTTCCGGCGGCATGAAGATGCGCGTTTCCATCGCCCGGGCGCTGGTGACGCGGCCGAAGCTATTGCTGATGGACGAACCCTTCGCGGCCCTGGACGAGATCACCCGCTTCAAACTGAACGACGATCTCCTGGACCTGTGGCTGGACCAGCGATTTACCGCTGTTTTCGTGACCCACAGCGTCTTTGAGAGCGCATTTTTGTCCAACCGCATCGTGGTCATGGCGGCGCGTCCGGGCCGGGTCCATGGCGAGTTGCCAGTCGATGCTTCATTTCCGCGCGACGCTGCCTTCCGCACATCGCAGGAATATGCCCAGCTCTGCCGGCAAGCGTCGGCCATGCTTTCTCAGGCTATCGATGCAGGATCAGGAGAAACCCATGGCGACGGTTGACGGCAACGCCGCCGCGCTCGACCCGCAGGAGACGCGCCGCCTGCGCGTCGAGAGGCTGGAGCGGATCGGCCGCTGGCTGCTGCCGCTCGGGATCATGATCGTGGCGATCTGGCTTTGGGACCGCATCTGCGTCTGGAACGGTATTCCCCAATACATCTTGCCTCGCCCCGGCGTCGTCCTCTCCACCCTTTGGAGCGACGCGCCACTTCTGTTCTCCTCACTGCTCGTCACGCTGAAGATAACCTTCCTGGGTCTTCTGCTGGCCGTCATCGGCGGTGTCGGTCTGGCCGTGCTCTTTGCCCAGTCGAAATGGGTCGAGATGTCGTTCTTTCCCTTCGCCGTCGTGCTGCAGGTGACGCCGATCGTGGCAATCTTTCCGTTGATCAACATCTATGTCGGCAACCAGACGGCCAAGCTCCTGCTCTGTGCTTGGATCGTCGCCTTCTTCCCCATCCTGTCCAACACCACGCTCGGCCTGAACTCCGTCGATCGAAATCTTCGCGATCTGTTTGCGTTGAATGGCGCGAGCCGCTGGCAGCAACTCCGGCATCTGCGCCTGCCCGCCGCGATGCCATATTTCCTCGGCGGCCTGAAGATCGCCGGCGGTCTGTCGCTGATCGGCGCGGTGGTCGCCGAGTTCGTTGCCGGCGCGACCGGCCAGTCCTCGGGGCTCGCATCCCGCATCATCGAGGCCGGCTATCGCCTGAACGCGCCACGCTTGTTCGCCGCCCTGATCCTGATTTCCGTCACGGGCATCCTGATCTTCCTCGTACTCTCGCTCGTCTCGCATCTGGTTCTGCGACGCTGGCACGAAAGCGCACTGAAGCAGGAACAATGATGCGCGTCCTCGTGGTCTACTGCCATCCGGTGCCGGATAGCTTCTGCGCCGCCATACGTGACGCAGCGCTCGAGGTTCTTCGCGCCAGAGGCTGGGAAACGCGGTTGATCGATCTCTATGGGGAGAAGTTCAACCCTGTGATGTGCTGCGCCGAGCGCCGAGCCTACAATGATCGAGCGCCCGAGGACCCCGCACTGGCGCCTCACCTCGACCATTTGAGGTGGGCCGAGGCGATCCTCTTCATCTATCCGACCTGGTGGTACGGCCTTCCGGCGATGCTGAAGGGCTGGCTGGACCGGGTCTGGGCGAAGGACGTCGCCTTTGCGCTCGACGGCGAGGACGCCAAGATCACGCCGCTGATGACCCATGTCCGAAAGCTCGGCGTCGTCACCACTTGCGGGGCGGCCCGCTGGTGGTCTTTCGTGATCGGCCAGCCCGGCCGCAAAACGCTGCTGCGCGGCATTCGCGCGCTCTGCGCCTGGCGTTGCTCGACATTCTACCTGGCACATTACCGAATGGATACGTCGACGCCCGAAAGCCGTGCTGCCTTCATCAGCCGGGTGAAGCAAAGGCTGGCGCGGTTCTGATCGCGGCCGAAAGGGCTGGAGCGAGTTCGCCAATGGGAGCGACTTCGATGTCGCTCAAGCCGAGCCATGCCGCGACGGCGGAAAGTTCGGCCGCCAGCGCCTCGGCCACATGGGCCGGAGCGGCGGGTTCGAGATGCGATGACATGACCCGCAACACGCCTGCCTGACGGTCAGCCTTGAGATCGACCCGCGCAGCAATGGTTTCGCCGAGCAGGAAGGGCAGCACATAATAGCCGTGGATCCGCTTTTCGGCTGGCGTATAGATCTCGATCCGGTAGCGGAAATCGAACAGCCGCTCGGCACGGGAGCGCTCCCAGACAAGCGGATCGAAAGGCGACAGCAGAGCCTGAGCCTCCACCTTGCGCGGCACGCGCGCCGCTTTGTGAAGATAGGCCTGCTGGCCCCAGCCCTCGACCTTGACCGGCAGCAACTCTCCGGCTTCGACCAGTTCCGGCAGGCGCGTTTTCACGTCCTCGGGCGGCAGTCGGAAATAGTCGCGCAGGTCGCGCGCCGTGGCGACGCCCAGCGCGCGGGCCGACATGCCCAACAGTTCACGGATGGCATCGTCGGCCGCTGGCACGGGCGCAGACAGCACCGATGCCGGAAAAACACGTTCGGGGAGATCGTAGACGCGCTCGAAGCTTGGGCGCCGCTCGGCGGTCGTCAGGCGACCCGTCCAGAACAGCCATTCCAAGGCGCGCTTCACGTCGCTCCAGCCCCACCAGCCGCCCTGCCCGCGCTGGCCGTCGAAGTCCGACGCGGCGAGCGGGCCTCGCTCGGAGATTTCCGTCAACACCTTCCCGATCTCTTCGGCGTTCTCGCGGCCGTAACGGACAAGCCCGCTATAGACCCTTTCGCCGCGCTCGGCGCGCTCCATGCGCCAACGCATCAGCGGGTAGAGCTCGAGGGGCAGCAGAGAAGCCTCGTGGGCCCAATATTCGAACATCAGGCGCTTCCGGCCGCGCGCATTCTCGTCGATCAGTGTCAGCGGGTATGCGCCGAGCCTGGAATAGACAGGCATGTAGTGTGCCCTGACCAGGACGTTGACCGAGTCCATTTGGAGCAGGCCGTTACGGGCAAGGAAACGCTTGAGGTGACGGCGGTCGATTGGTCCGGCGGGGCGCTTTTCGCCGAATCCCTGCGCGGCAAGCGCGATCCGCCTTGCCGTCTTCAGCGAGATCCTTTCCCTCATGCCTGCTGCCTCCATCTCGTGACTCGCCACAAAGTCGTAGCGGCGTCACGATCCTCCCGACAAGGCGCAAGCGGCTCCACCGCGGCCTGCTCCTGACAGTGTGATGTCAGGAGCAGGAGTCAGCGCTTCAGATTGACGATCAGGACCCCGCCGAGCGCCAGAGAGCCGCCGATCATGCCCATCAGCCCCGGCACCTCGCCGAGCCAGAGAAATCCCATAAGTGTCGCGACGGGCGGCACGCAATACAGGAAGTTGGTGGCGCGGGCGGCTGGCAGCCGCGATAGCACGACCGCCCAGCTTGCATAGGCGATCAGGCTCGGCACGATCCCCAGATAGACGGCGGCGAACACGCCTTCGGCATTGGCCGCGAAGGCCTGACGAATACCGGCCGGAAGAGCGGGAGCCAGGCAGATTGCGCCGATCACCATGTTCCAGGCCGAAACGGTGAGCGCCTTGTGGGTCCGGAATAAGGGTTTTTGCACCACATTGGTGAAGGCGGTGCAGAAAGCGGCGCCCAGGATCACCAGCGCGCCTTCGTTCAATGAAAGACCGTCGCCCTCACCCAGGGCTATGAGCCCGACGCCGCCGAAGGACACGAAAGTTCCGACCCAGGCGAGCATCGGAAAGCGCTCCCGCAACATCAGCAGGGCGAGCGCCGCCGTTACGATCGGACTGACGTTGATGATGAAGCTGGCCGCCCCCGCGGAGACTGTAAGTTCGCCGTGGTTCAGAAGAACGGTGTAGAGCGCAACGAAGACGACACCGCCGAAAGCGAAACGCCAAGTCTCGCCCCGTTTCGGCAGAGGTGGCCTCGTGACGAGCAGATAGAGGACAGCGGGTACCGCGGCGATGGCAAAACGGATCGCTCCCAGTTCGGCCGGGCCGAAGGAGTGAAGTCCCGCACGTATGGCGGGAAACGCCGAGGCCCAGGCGATAATGGTGACCACGATGGCAGTCACGGTCACCGTGTCGAAACGCTTGGACGGGGAAGACGAGATGGCAGTCGCGCTCATGATGTGTGCCGCTTGGAAATGATGCTTCTATAGATGGCCACACGAGCTGATTGACAAACGACGAATTCAAGGATCAGCTGTGAGAATGGATCACAGCTCCCGGCCGCTACCCCCACTCGAAACCCTGCAGGCGTTCGAGGCGGCTGCCCGCACCGGAAGTTTCTCGGCGGCGGCCGAGACCTTGAATCTCACGCATGGCGCAGTCAGCCGGCAGATCGCCAAGCTCGAAACCTGGCTGGGGATCAAGGTTTTCGATCGCGGAGCGCGTGGCGTTTCGCTGACTATAGAAGGCAATCGGCTCTTTCTTCGGACGCGGGAAGCCCTGGCGCTGATCGCGGACAATACGGACCGTTGGATCGAGCCCCGCGGTGGCGCCGTCGTGCGATTGGCAACCATTCCCTCGATCTGTGGCCTGTGGCTGATTCCCCGCCTGTCGATCCTTGAGTCCGGCCCCTCGCCACTGCGCATCCTGCTGGATGTAGACAACCGCCAGATCGATCTGGCCGATGAGGGAATCGATCTTTCGCTTCGTTGCGGTCGCGGCGGCATACCAGGCCGTATCTCGATGCAGCTCTTCGAGGAGCAATGCTTTCCCGTCGCCTCGCCAGCTCTGGCCGACAAGATCGGGGCGGGTGAGCCCGATCGGCTGCTGCGGTTTCCGTTGATCCACGATTCCGATGCATCGGGGTGGCGAGCCTGGCTCGGTGGGCATGGCATCGACTATCGCCCTCGCCCCCAGGACCGACGCTTCGAGGACTATCGACTGGTGCTCGATGCGGCGCGCAACGGGCTCGGCATCGCGTTGGCCCGTCCACCGCTTACAGCCGCGCTCCTCGCTGCGGACGAGATCGTCGCCGTCGACCGGAGGACTGTGCTCAATCCAGTCGCGTACTGGATCGATCGGCCTCAGGGGCCTCCTCGACCGGCAGCTGTCGAGCTTGCCCGACGCATAGGCAAGGAAGCGGGCGTTGCTGCTAGCGTCATCGACGCATTCCTGAGTGAGGCGCGCCAGCAGGAGAGGTCTGGCTGATCCTCCGAGCTCCCGGCTTTCCGGCGATCCATCGACCGCGGCACAAGTCGCTGGATTAGGATTAACGCTTCGTTAAAAAGCGACATGCGATCACCTGCCATCTGTCGACGCGGCAAGGATGGCGTTCGCAGCGGTTGCCTACCCTTCCGTCGGCCGCCAGCGAAAGGTAAACGCATGGTATATAATTGGGAACGGGCGCCCACGATCGTCGAGCGCCACTGGAAAAAGGCGGTAGCAGCCATCCTCGCCCTGGCCGCAGCCTGGCTGGTCTGGTCGATATTCCCTAGCTGATGCATATCGCCCCGAGACGGGCGGAATGGGCAATCCACATCCAAGAAACAACAGCTAAAGCATCTCGCGCAAATCTCTCAATCATGCAGCATGCTTCAGCGCGTGGTGCCCGGAAGCGCATCTGCAAGATGGCACCATGTACATCACGTATTCGTGATAAATAGAGCACTACGCTCAGGAAATTCCATAAAACAGAAAGCATCTCCAGATCAATAAGCTTGACAGAGCTTGCTAGATCGCAATCATAGGTTTTGCTCAGATGTACGTGGGCTCCATGCAACCAGGTTGTGTGGGGCAGTTCATCCGGCCTGGGCTCGCGACGCAGGCGGAGACGTCTGTGCGGAGCCTATGGCATGCCCCCATGCCCAAAACTCCCACACGTCTCCCCTGCGCATCCAAAGGTGGCAATGTAGCGGGGTGTGCCATGCGTATTCATGTTGGACCGGCGAAGCGTCCAGGCAACGAGCGGACGATATTCAATCAGCCGCTCGGGAAGGAGGAGATTGCGTCGGAAGGTGACGAGGTCTCCCTCTCCTTCTGTGCCTTGGGTATCTATGACGGCCAGTCGCAGTATCGTTACACAATGAAGCTCTCGCGAAGCGAACTCCTGAGCCTCCTTGCTGCGAGCAGCCCGGGGCAGCATCTCGAGGCCGCCGAATAGGCGACCCCTCGCGATTTCGCGGTTCGCCTAGAACAGATCGGAACTCGTAGGCGATCCTCGCAATCCAGCGGCACCAGAACTTTTCCGGGATCAATTCCGGGACGGTCGGAACCGGTCATGTCCGGAACTACGCATAAGGGATGAGCTAAAGCATTTCCGTGCTTCAAAGATGAACGGAGATGCTCTAGCTCCCCTGTATATTCTGAATTCGCCCTCCGCCTTCCATTCGGCCTTGGCAAGTGTCGGAGACGGGACGGCAGAGAAATCCGAAAATTCTCTCTGCGCGATCTCCCAATAAAATCGGGATAGCACTTCCAGAATCAATTTCACTACAGCAAGAACTACTCCGTCTAGACAATAGATTTACCCCGCGTCGCCCAAATGATGTGGTTAGAACGGGGCTGCGGCCGTGCTATTGAAAGGCATGGCAGAGGGATTTTGTTGTTCGCTGGAACCATGCACCTCCTTGGGCGTTAGGCCCTCGCCGCGAATGGAGGCCCGATTTGAACAACCGATTCCCACAACCTGTGGCGGTCAGCGACGCAGCTCGATCGATTCTTGTGGAAGATGCCGAAAGTGCCGCGGAGTTTCTCCTGAAGCGATGGCCAACCTTTCGCGGCCCGCGCCATGCCGACGCCTGCGCCATATCCCTCTTGGTAGCGAGCGGCAGGGAAACGGCGAGCGTGGCACACGCAGCTTTCGTTGCCGCGGCTCGCGAGGCGGACATCCTGCTTCCATATCCCACATCCGCCGGGACATGACGCCCGGCGCCAAGCTCTCGTTTCAGACCCTGAACAAAGCCTTCAGACCATCGGAGGAAGAAGATGAGCGACCGTCCGTTCCCTACCCCTGTGGAAATATCGCTTGATCCGGCTCACCGCCGCATCGTGGCGAGCGCATGGGAGGGAATAGAGTTCCTATCTCAACACCGACCCGCGCGGCCGGGCCCGAAATATCGGGCAGCGTTGAGGATCTGCCGCGACGCAATCGACGGCTGGCAACCCGCGGCCAAGGCGCGTCGCGCGCTGGTGGCTGCGGCGCGGGAAGCGCATATGCTGGCAGCAACCCCGTCGCGGAAGGTCGAAGTCATCCGCCGCAGGTAAGCTCCGGACAAAGGAGGAGACGTCACGACGGCACCGGCGAGCCGACCACCTTCGTTTTCGGGAGGGTCCCAAGCACTTCGAGGGAACTTGCTGGGGGCCGGATGCCCGTGTTCGAGCTCGTAAGCAGGACCGTCTTTGCCGTCACAAGCATCGCGCTGATGCTGCTGGCGAGCCTGTTGATCCTCTACGCAGGCAGCCAGGTGTGGGGAGCGTTTCGCGCCGACGGGGTTGATATCGGCTCGACTCTTCTGGAAGCGGTTGGCTACACGATCATCGCCATCGCCGTATTCGACGTCGGAAAATACCTGTTCGAGGAAGAGGCCATTCGCGCGCGCGAGATGCGGCAGCCTGGCGAAGCCAGACGCAGCATGACCAAGTTCATCTCTACGATTGCGACCGCGGTATTCCTGGAATCGCTCGTGTCGATGTTCGAGGCGAGCAAGGAAGATCTGCGCACAATGATATACCCCACTCTTGCGCTTTTCGGCGGCGTCGCCCTGATCGTCGGCCTTGGCGTCTACCAGCGATTGAGCGTCATCGTCGAAAAGCACGCGGGTTCGGCGCGAGAGGACGACGGAGGGGACGCAGCTGGCAAACAAGCCCACCGCCGGCGGCGATTGTCAGTGGGCAATAATCCGGAGAACGGCGATTAACAGGCGTCTGGCCGCCGCATGCCGGGCGGTGTCGCTGGTTCAAGCTCTCCGATAATGTCTCTCGAACACATCCGGGCGGAAGGGAAGCACGTTGTCGTCGCGATCCCGGACGATCCAGTCGTCGAGTTCAGCGACACGCACCACGCCGCCATTGTCGATCTCCATGGTCAGCAATGGTGTCTGGGAATCGATGATCCGGACGTGGCCGCTTCTTATCTTGGCCAGGATCCACTCGGGTTCCTCCGCCTGGTTGGGCCCGGCGGTCCATTGGAAGGCCTCGATCGTCGACCCATCACTCCTGGCAATGAACTTCACTGGATCCTCCTTTGATGAAGACATAGAGAAACGGAGCCTGAACGGACTGGTTCCACTGGCGTCAACCCAAGGATCTCAATGATGGCGAAACAAATAACAGTATGTCAGAAGCTTAGTATAAACGAAACGCTCCGGAACTTGCAGGGACAGAAAAGACGAACATCCATTCGCACGCTTTATTCTGGCATTGCCAAAATTCCCCGAACTGCCTGAATGGTACTCCCAGACAAAGTGCGCCGGCTAGGAGCCCTGGGCTCAACCTTTAGCAGAGCGTGCGTCAACAGCCGATAGTCGGGAATCCGGAACGCGATAGAACGAGAACGAGAAACCATCATCGTCGCGCCTGGACCTTGCCCATGCGAGCGACCCCGCAACGACACTGGCGACGACGGCGACCAGAAGAAACAAGAAGGTAAGCGCCCAACCAAAATCGTTGACCGCCCGCTCCGAGATAAGCGGCCTCATCAAAGCAACCATCCTTTTCGTCGAATCCAGTCCGCAAACGCGGACTGTCTTCACAAGGTTCCAGCCAATCGTGTAGTCGTGCAATCTGTCGTGATTTCCATCCGCAGATGCCTGAATTTTGCTCCCATGAAACGAGACCGGAGATATCCCGCGGAGTCGGTCCGCAACTGCTCCCGTAGGCCAAACGTTCTAACTTATAATGTTTACCGCTCGCTCGCCGAGGACTATTGAAACGAGGAACATCAATCGTGGAGATCAGCTTGACCATCAAGGACTTCCCAAAGCTCATGGGTGAGATGGAGAGGCTGATCCGCACGCATGACTGGTCGAAGACCCCTCTTGGACCGACCTCCAAGTGGCCGGACCAGCTACGCGCCGCTATCGATCTGATGCTGCCCTCCCATGCCCAGATCGTCTTGTTCTGGGGGCCGGAGTTTATCGCTCTTTACAACGACGCGTATGCTCCGACGATCGGGGACAAGCATCCGCATGCCCTCGGGCGACCGGCCCGCGAGAGCTGGAGTGAGTTGTGGTCGGATCTGGAGCCTCTTCTCCAGCACGTTTTGCGGACCGGAGAGACTGTTTCAGGGAAGGATCGCCCCTTCAACATCGAGCGGCACGGCTACGCCGAAGAAGTCTACTTCGACATTTCATATTCAGCGGTTAGTAGCGGCACCGGACAAGTGATGGGGGTCTTCTGTATCGTCAGCGAGACGACCCAGCGCGTTCTTGCACAACGCGCCCTGCGGGAAAGCGAAGAGCGGTTTCGGGCGATCTTCGCGCAGGCCACGGGCGGCATCGCACAGACGGATACAAGTGGACGGTTCGTGCTGGTCAACCAGCGGTTTTGCGACATCGTCGGCTACAGCGAGGCCGAGCTGTTGAAGCTGCGAACCCAGGACATCACACATCCCGACGACTTGCCGGAAAACCTCGAGCTCTTCCGTAGGCTGGTCACCGACGGCGCGAGCTTCGTGAAGGAGAAGCGCTATGTCCGCAAAGATGGAACTTTGGCGTGGGTGAGCAATTCTGTCGGGCCGATCCGCGACCATGCCGGAAAGGTCGTGCAGGTCGTCGAAATGGCGATCGACGTTACGGAGCGCAAGCGCGCCGAGGTGGTCCAGCGCCGGCTCGCTGCCATCATCGCCTCTTCGGACGACGCCATCATGAGCACCGATCTCGACATGACGGTGACCAGTTGGAACTGGGGTGCCGAACGCCTCT
The DNA here is from genome assembly GCA_035556195.1 of Rhizobiaceae bacterium. Lineage (GTDB taxonomy): Bacteria > Pseudomonadota > Alphaproteobacteria > Rhizobiales > Rhizobiaceae. The sequence goes on along the minus strand of DATMFK010000011.1, from coordinate 161,236 downwards.
ATGGCTACCGCCCCGACGAGATGATCGGCAGGCCGGTCACGATCCTGGTGCCCGAGGACCGGCCTGATGAAGAGCCGGCGATTATCGAACGTGTCCGCCGGGGCGAGCGCGTCGAGCCTCATGAAACCAGGCGCAAGTGCAAGGATGGCAGGCTTATCGATGTCCTGCTGACGGTGTCGCCGGTGCGTGACGAGAACGGCACCATCATAGGCGCCTCCAAGATCGCGCACGACATCACTGCGCGCAAGGAAGCCGAACGGCTGCAGCGCGTTCTGATGGGCGAACTGAAGCACCGGGTGAAGAACGTGCTTGCAACGGTGCAGGCCATAGCGCGGCAGACGTTCGGCAACGACGAAAGCAGTAGCGCAGCACGGCGGATCTTCGAGGCTCGCCTTCTCTCACTGTCCAGAGCGCACGATCTGCTAACCAGGGAAAGTTGGGATGGTGCGGATCTGGCCGCCATAATAAGCGAGGCGCTTGCACCCTATCAATCGGACCGCTTCGACATCAGCGGGCCGAGGTTACGTCTGGCTCCTCGCGCAGTACTGGCCTTATCTCTGGCCTTGCATGAATTGACGACCAATGCGATCAAATATGGGTCACTCTCGGTGCCCTCCGGACGCGTCGCAATCACCTGGAGCGTTCAGGACGAACCTTCTCCACGCTTGCAATTGCATTGGCTGGAGCGTGGCGGCCCAGCGGTGCGGGTGCCTAGCCGGCGAGGCTTCGGAACCCGGCTGATCGAAGGTGTTTTGGCTGCGCAGCTCAATGGCCAGGTCCGGATCACCTTTGACCCGGCAGGGCTGAGCTGCGAGGTCGATGCTCCTCTTGACCTTGGGTGGGAGAATTGAAGCCGATCGAGTGACTGCTTAGACCGGTACGGGACTTATCTTTGCGACCCTATAACAGCGCGTTCCCCACTATTGTGCGTCGTCCCGCACAAAGCATGCCAGCCACCGGTTGCACGCTCATCGCTCGGTGCAGGCGAAGCAGATTTGCTCAATGTGCCGTTCATCGGTGCCGCAGCAGCCGCCTAGCACATTGATCTTCGGAAAGCGCTCTCGCAATGCGCGATATTGGCTGCCGAGTTCCACCGGGTCGCCTGCGTCGAGTTCCGTAGCCTCGTCGAGTTCCTTGTGACTACGATCCGAAGCGTTTGCCCGCAGGCCACGGATGCGGTCGACCCATGTCCCACCGGAACGAAGCTGGCGCGCGAAATGGGTCGGGTGAGCGCAGTTGATCATGAAGTAGGCCGGCCTCGCGTTGGTCGCTGCGTCGACTGCCTCGATCGCCTCCTTCAGGCTGTCGCCTGTCGGCAGACGGCCGTCCGTCTCGACGGTGAACGAGACCACCACCGGGAGCTTGGCGGCCTGCGCGGCACGTGCGACACCGATCCCCTCACTGACATTCGTCATGGTAATTGCGGTGACGAGATCGACGCCGGCGGCTGCAAAGACGCCGATCTGCCGGGCGTGATAGGTCTCGGCCTCCTGCGGCGTCATGAGCTTTCGCGGATCGTAGCCGTCGCCGCGCGGCCCGACGCAGCCGCTGATGACCATGGGGGAACGCTCGGTTTCAAATTCCCGCTTGAGCTCGTGGAGAAGGGCTATCGCCTTGCGGTTGGCATCGTCGAGTTCTGCGGGCGAATAGCCGAGCTTTTCGCCCCAGGCGGGGCTCGCCCGCCATGTCGCGCTCTCCAATATGAATCCTAGGCCGTTGTCGCGCGCGACCGCGGCGTGGCGAGCGTAGTAATTGCGCAGGGCTGCGGTACCTTCCTTGTCCCGAAGCAGATGGAAGGCTGCGAAACAAGGCAGTTCAAGACCCTCCTGGAAGATCAGCGCCGTCTCGATTCCACCATCGCTTAGAAATATCTCGCCACCGAGCTGCGGCAGCTGACGTTCATAGCCCGACATACTCTTCCCCCGACAAATATTTTGTCGACATCTTCCACTAACGTTAGGGCACTGCTGTTTCAGAAGTTTTGCTCGACTTGTTTCATTTGTTTCCTGGCGCGGTATTTCCTTGCGCGCGGTAGGTTCGCGTGGGCCAAGAAAATCACGCGCGCGGCAACGACTGGCGGAATGTAGCGTGCGCGCCCTGCCCGAACGGTTCGGCGGCGCTCGTGTGACGAAACCGCTTCGGCAACTCTTATCGTCTCAGCGCGTTAGTAGCCCGCACACCATCAAGGTTGCCCTTCACCAGCCGAAAGGATCGATCGAAATGGCGGACGACAACACCATCCCGGAGAAGACGACGCAGGCACAAGAGGCCCTGGAAAAGCAAGTTGCGCAAATGAAACGCGAGATCAGCAAGCTCAGCCGGGCCTTGGCGGGACGCACCGAGGAGGCGGCAGAGGAAGCCGGAGGATGGTACAATGGCGCTGCCGAGCGCGCCTCGCGCGCGACCCAGGCGCTCAGGAGCCAGGCACAGACTGTCTCCGAGACAGTCCGGGAGAATCCGGGCACCGTTTCCTCGGCAATGTTCGTCGGTGGCATTGTCGGCTTTGCCATCGGTTGCCTGTTCAGCCAGGCCACTTCGGACTCGCATCGGCGCTGGTATTAGCCGGGCACGGCCAACGCGCTGCTGTTTTGACAAGTGATGTCACGCCTCTGCTCGGGGCCGCGCCGGACTATGACCTGACAGGATCGAGCGGCCTTCCGGCAGGGCTAGGTCGCCTGAATGCGAGTTGAGACCGTGCCGCTCACGCTCGTCCACCGCGTCTTCGCCAGGCTCTCAGAGAGGGCCGGCGAATTGTTGACCCCCCCGCCAGGCTTGGAGTTCGACTATTCCAAGCCTGAAGGCGAGGCAGCACTGGTCGACGCCGACTCCATGTCCTGGCGAATATTCAAGAACCCCGTTGCTCTTTTCGTCGGCGGAGTGGCGGCCGTTATCCTCGAACTGGCCGAGCCTTCGGTGCGGAGTGGAGTTTGGGACCACAGTTCCTTTCGCAAGGACGCGGTGACGCGTCTGCGCCGAACAGGTGCTGCTGCGATGATGACGGTGTATGGACCTCGCACCGCGGCCGAGAAGATGATCAAAGGCGTGGTGCGGGCGCACGAGAAAATCCGCGGCAAAACGCCTTCAGGCGTACCGTACCGGGCCAATGATCCACGATTGTTGAACTGGGTCCAAGCGACCGCGTCTTATGGCTTCATCGAGGCTTATCACCGTTTCGTCTCGCCGCTGTCTCCAGAAGAGCGATCCCTGGCATTTGGCGAAGGCGCCACGGCAGCGGAGCTTTATGGAGCAACAAACGCGCCCACGAGCCTGTCCGAGTGGGAAAGGCTTCTCGATGAGATGCGGCCAGGATTGGAGCGATCGGAGATAATCTTCGAGTTCCTGGACATCGTACGCCGGGCACCCGCCATGCCCTGGCCCTTGCGCACCTTCCAGCATCTCCTGGTTCGAGCGGCGGTCGACATCGTTCCAACGGATCTCCAAATTGGACTAGGTCTTCGCGGCCTGGGGCTGTCGCCCCTCGGACGCCGCATAGTGCGCGTCGCTGGACGCATTGCTGACCGCGTGCCGCTGCTGTCGGCGCCTCCAGCCCAGGCATCCATCCGCATGGGTCTGGAGGCCGATGCCCTATACCGCTGAGCATGCGTTCGGCTGTCAGCAAGGCTTCTCCTGGATTGGCACGAGCAAGCATTCCGCGGAACCCTTTCTCCTCGTCCTCGTTGAGGAAGCGCTTCTGTAGGAGTTCCCAAGATGGATTATGAGTTCGACCAACCGGTTCGGGTCATTCTCGGCACCGCGAGTCACAATGTCGCCACTACCAGCCAGGCGTCGGAAATTCTTTTGCACTATTGGCCTGAACAAGGCGGCCGGGGTTATAGCGCGGCCAAGGATGCACTCGAATTGGCAATGGGCAGCAAACGAAATCGATCGCTTCTCAAAAGGGCGAGGCAGGCCTTTGTGTCCGCTGCAGCGGAAGCCGACATCCTGATGCATGACGCTGGCGATCGACCACAGCATTGGCTCGCGAGCACCGCCGCCTGACTGCCCAGCCGCCACCCCCACGGCAGGGAATCCCCTCCGATCTTTTCCAGCTTTCGGCGCGCCGGCTCACTTGTCGCTGGAACACCATCCCGCCTCCACCGTTGAGAGGTCAGGGAGAAGCGGACGCGACAAGCACAACCATGCGGCCAGCGCTTCTCGACAAGCTCACACCCGGAGAGCAGCAATGTCCACCAAGCTACCACCCACACCGCCTCAGAACCGGAGTCCCAAGGGACCTGGTGACAGGAAACAGGCGAACCCCGACGATTCACGTCATGGAGTTCAGGGCGCGCCCGATCCGGATCGACAAGGACAGCAAGGAAATACCAAGGTCAACACGACCAATCAGGGATACCAGCAAGACCGCTGAGGAGCAGCTTATGTCGACATCAAAGAAGGCGCCTCAAACCATTCGCCAAGGCGGGCCCGGAGCCTCTCACGAGAACGCCAAGGCGCCGCTTGACATCACGAAGCCGCCCGCGGACGATGAGCGTCGGACCACCAGCCATGTTTCGGGAGGCGGCGGCGAAAGAGATCGGCACCATACCCACCATCCAGGCAAAAAAGGCGGCAAGGCTTGAGAGCGACGGCCCGCCGCCTGTTTTTCCGTGAAGCTAGCGAGACGCCTTATAGAGCTTGGCGGCGATCTCGAACATCTCTTCGGGGGCGTAGTCCGGCGTAAAGGCGGACGGCTCGCCGACCAATTCCTGAATCTTTCCGCCGTCCGGCATGCCTTCGACAACTTCGAGCTCGCCTGGCGGATCGTCAGGGAGGGCCATCTCGCCATTGCCCCAGATGCCGGAGATCTCGCGATAATCATCCGGGCTGAACGTATAGAGCCGGCGATGGGAACCTTCGTCCAGATATTTCTGGCTCTCCGGGATGTTCGCCAAGGGAATGTTGGGCGTAGGGAGCAACTTCTCGATTTCGACGCCCGTTATTTTCTTGAGGGCAAGCGCGTAGGAGTGGGCATGCACCGAGCCCCTCACCAGCAGGTAGCCGCAAATTTCCCTGCCTGTCGGGTCGGAGAGCGTCTCGTATACGCGAAGCTTGTGCAGCCGTGCGCCGCATTCGAGGTGAAAATTGTGCAGGAGATCGAAGATGACATTGCCCGTCGTCGTGACGAAATCCTTATTCCAGCTCAGTCCGTTCGAGTCGATCGGCACCGCGCCCCCGCCATGGGACAAGAATCCGGCGGCGAGCCTGGCATCCTTCATCATGTCGAAGGGAGCGCCCGTAATATCGGTAGGCCCGACCATATCGGCATCCGGGACGTCGGGGCCGTTTGCAAGCATTGCGACACCGTTGCTGACAAGCTCGACATGGCCCAGCTCTTCAGCCGTGATTGCGGCCACCAGGCTGTAGAACGGCTTTAACTTGGTCTTTGATCTGAAGTTGAAGCTCTGGAACAGATAGTTCCCGAGCGTGGACATCTCTCCGTATTTTCCGCCCAGCAATTCCTGGAGGGCCGCCGCAGCGTTGGCGTCTCGGCGCGCTGGTGCGGGCAGCTCGATCTGAAGCTTGTCGACGCGTAAGAACATAGCCGGTCTCCATTCGGGAAACTGGCCGAACGGCACCCTGGCAATATTGTTCCGCTCGTTGAACGAATAATTCCGCGCCAGGGCTGCGTCGCAGGGCGCTACTCCGGCGGCAGAGCTGGCCAAAGCGCGCGTGCCCACTTGCTTTCGGCACCCGGCAAGCCGGATGCCAGTATTCGCACGGTGGCGGCTAGGCTGCAGGTCGGCCGCAGGCATTCCGGCGCCAGGGGGGCCGCACCTTATTACAATGCCTTGGTCGGGCTTTCCTCCTCCTCGTCCTCTTCGTCAATTTCCTCGTTCATATCCAGAGTTGGGTCGCTGGGCATGCCACGTCCGCGATCGGCAGGAGGTTGGCTCTGCGTCTGGACTGAAGAGGCTGCGGTATTCGATGGCTCATTCGGAGCGCCAGATTGCTCGTCTTCAGCGCCCGGAATAGCCCTCGGATCATCTCTCCTTGGCTCGCCTCCCGGCGCTCGCGCATTGTGGCTCTGTTCTTGTTTGGGCGTTGTTGTCATATCGAGTCTCCTTGCGGTCCGACCGAACAGGTGGCAGCTCGTCAATGTTCCCCAGCTCTTATGGATGGCAGCGCCTTTGGTGGCTTCCGTTTGCTCGCTGCCGGAGGAGTTCTCATCGCATGGCCCTGCACGGCAATGACCGGGACGCCTGCAGGAAAACTTTCTGGTCGACCGGTCAAGGCGATGGAAACATCGGCCGCTCGAATTCGTTAGGCTGCATGTCGCGCCTGGACCGGGAAATAGCCAGATTGGCTCAAGTCACTGAGCACATCACGGAAGGTGAGGTTCGTGTTTTGAAGCAACGTATGCTGGTCGAACGCCTGCGCGTTGATAACCACGATACCAAGCGGGCGGAGCAATATCTCGATTTGTTGAATCAGATCCTCGCCACCTGGCTTCAGCACCGCGATCTTGTCGAAACACGGATGGCTCTATTGACCACCACGGAGTCCCTCGGCCACCATGGCGAATGACGCCTGCGCTCCCGTGAGCTGCCTGAAGCAGGCGGATTGCGAAGCAGCCTAGGGCTTGCCAGCAGGGGCGCGAGCAGCGTCCTCATTTCGAGCCCCTCGCTCCTTCTGCTGGCCGCCTTCAGTCGCCTGGGCTTCGTCCTGATCCGCCTCTGTCCGCTTCAATTCGCGGTCGATCGTCTCGCGTGAGCCTTCGGCCGGGTCTTCGGAATGCGGCGTCGTGGGCATGGCAGCTATCCTTTTGTCCCTGATCCAACTGAGAGGCAGGCGTTGGGTTCCTCTTCCTGTCAGCCGACAGCATCGCTGGACAAATGACTTCCCCTGTACCTCGCGCAATTTTCCCCAGGGCAGCTGTTGAAAGGGCTGGATCGCGCAGAACAGTCCTAGGGAGGCTACGGAAACCGGCGCGCTCGAATTGCCGCGATACGCCATATTTTGATTTACTGCCGCAGGATTTAAGCTGCCCTTCTCGCATTGCTATTGGATCGTAGTCAGCGACGGAGACAATTGGATGGATTATCGGACCGCCACGCCGCGCGATCTTGCCAGGGTCTTCAGTCATATCGCCGAGCGCATGAGCCAGGAATACAAGGCGGCAGGGAAAACCAAGCAATCCGTGCAGGATGGATTGCTCATGGACCTTCGCGAGGGCCGTGCCCACACTATTCTGGACAATGGGGAACCCGTTGCCATCATTGCCTGGCGCGAAACCGACAGCCACGCTCTCGCGTCCTTCGCTGCCGATGAAAGCTTCTTCAGCGCCTCGTCGGTTCGCTTCTGCAAGCGCCATATCAGGCGGATCCAGGCTCTTTGCGGAAATCTGCCGATATCCTTCCACAGCTGGTCGAAGCGCGACGACGTCACGAAGTGGTTTCGGATCATCGGCTTCGCGAAGGCAGAGGCCCGGGACGGCGCGAGTGTGTTCACCTTGCCCTCGGAGCCGGTTCCCAAGCCTGTTTGAGTTCGGTGAATTAGCCGGCGGGCTTGGTGCGGGATGCAGATCCGGCCTCATGGGGGCGAACTGCAGGCGTTAGTGTTCCATGACTGCCGGTTCTTCTCCGACCATCGTCAATGCAGTAGCCTACCAATTTGGCAGATAGGACCATCAAGTATAGGACGTAGAGCCTGCGATTTTCACCTGCACGCTTTCTTAGCAAGCTTAGACAACCAGGCAAGACAATGATTCATTAAACAAGTTTAACAATATTTCTCCCGAAATCCTGCTAGACCGATTTTGCGACCGTCAGACGTCGCGGGCGGCCGGCGCATTCAGGCAACCGAGGTTGGGATCGCCGGCCGCATCCTCTTGATCAGTCCCTTCAGTCCTCTAGGCGGTCAGCACCGATCCACGACGGGCAACCCGACCTCGCGCCGCACCGCCACATCGATTCCGGTCACGTCCTCACTCGTCAATGGGATTGTCGGTAGGCCTGGGCGTGACGTTCGCTTGATCGGGGGCATCGCTGCGACGTTCAGCAAATGGGTCTTTCAAGGGATCGGCGCTCGGTGGCGCTTCCCCGCTCGTATCGGGATTGACCGGCGCTCCCCCCTTGTCCGTGTTCATCTCGTCCCGGCGCTTGTGCGGCAGGCCCTCCGTCTCCGGTGCCCTAACCGGCGGAATGACCTTGGGGTTGTCGGGCATGTCATCCTCCTGTGTCGCGACGCAAACAGCGAAGAGCGACGATTGTTCCGAGTCCGGCAGGCGGGCGAGACATCTGCCAGCTCGTTGGGCTGCTTCGGAACGGATGGCCGATTGGCAGGTTACGGCCATCCAGCCCAAGGAGGCAAAGCAATGGATCACAGCAACCATGTCCGGCTTACCGAATCGGAATTGATTCCTTCAATCCTGGAGGGTGCCGCTATCTATGGACCGAACGACGAGGAGATCGGTTCGGTTTCGCACGTCCATGGGAACGGCTCAACCAGTAGAGTGGTGGTCGATGTCGGCGGCTTTCTCGGCATCGGGGCAAAGCCTGTTGCCGTCGCCGCCACTCAGTTGGACTTCATGCGCGACGAAGATGGCAATATCCACGGCGTCACGTCATGGACGAAGGACCAGCTGGAGAACATGCCGGAGCATCACGACTAGCGACGCTCTGGTCGGCCACGCCCCAGATCCACGAAGTTCGCACATCGGACAGTGCTCTGGAACACCGTCCGATGTGTGCATCTGACAGATATTCGACATGAAGGTGAGGCGTTCGTGTTCCGGCTCCTCTGCCGGTACCCACGCCTATGGCATTCGGCTGAATGCTAGCCGCGCGGTGGGGAAAACGGATGAAATCGGAAGTTAAATGGTGGGTGTGCACAGGATCGAACTGTGGACCCGCTGATTAAGAGTCAGCTGCTCTACCAACTGAGCTACACACCCACACCCGCTCGGCAGCGGTTGATGGCGCATATAGCCATCGCGATCTGACCTGTCCAGACCATTTTCTCTTTATGTTGCGGAAAACACAATCGAACCAGCGGAACGCCGCGGCCGTCATCGGCGTTGGACCCATTCCGAGCGATTGGAGTTCCCGGCATGGCTGCTTCCGGCCTGACCTACGGCCCGCTTGACGCGGAGACCGTGCATTTGTGTATCGACATGCAGCGGATCTTCGACGAAGGCGCGCCCTGGGCGACGCCGTGGATGGCCCGCGTTCTACCCAATGTCGAGCGGATCGTTGCCCACCGCCCCGCTCAGACGATCTTCACGCGTTTCATACCGGCAGAACGTCCCGGCGAGGGCGTGGGAGCATGGCAACGCTATTATCGGCGATGGGCTGAAGTCACGATCGAAGTGATCGGCACGGAGAAGATCGAGCTCCTGCCTTCCCTCGGGCGATTCGCGCCGCCGGCGAAGGTCATCGACAAGCGTGTCTATTCCCCTTGGACGGAGGGCAGGCTGGACGCCCTGCTTGCGAGCACCGACATCAACACGCTCGTGATGACCGGCACGGAGACCGACGTCTGCGTGCTGGCGACAGTGCTCGGCGCGGTCGATCGGGGCTATAGGGTCGTGGTGGTGACGGATGCTCTTTGCAGTTCGTCCGATGAGACCCACGACGCCCTGATGACCTTCTACCATCAACGGCTTGGACAGCAGGTCGAAACCGCTGAAACGGACGAGATATTGCGGAGTTGGCGGTAGTCCTCGACTCAGACCTCCAAGGTTCCCTCGGCAAACTTCACCGCATGGCCGCCGATTCGTGCCGTCGCGATTTTTCCCTGCTCGATCTCGAGTTCCAGACGGATGCGGGACGGCCTCCCCATTTCGACGCCCTGCTCGATCCAGTATTGTGCCGGACCGTCCACCGGCCTGTCGAAATGCTGGATGACGCCGGAGAAGGCCGCGGCCGCCGATCCGGTCGCGGGATCCTCGTAGCCGGGGCTTCCCGGCACGAACATGCGCGCGTGGAAGGAAGTGTCCTTGGCTGCCGTCTCGCGCGTGTAGACATAGGCGCAGGCCGGCGCGCCGCCTTCTCGCCTCGGTGCAAGGTCGAGCCAGGCGGGGCCGTCGAGCGCCGCGCGGCCCGCCACGGCAAGCAATGCGACAGGCACGGTGATATAGGGCACACCCGCCGACCACAGGCCAACGCGATGGTTCTCGAAACCGATTTCGTTGGCATCAAGCCCGAGAGCCGCGCCGATCGCCTCCGCGCTGGCCGAAAGCGGCAACGCCTCGGGCAGCTTCGGCAAGTCGAATTCGGCGAAGGCCAAGTCGCCGTTTCCCGTCACCGCGCAGCGCACCGGGCCGACCTTCTCTTCCAGGACGAATATGCCGGCATGCTGCTCGCCCGCCTCGGCCGCGGCCTGCGTCAAGGCGATCGCCGTGCCGACCGTCGGATGGCCGGCGAAGGGCAATTCATAGTTGGGCGTGAAGATGCGCACATTCGCACGATGCAGCGGGTTGGCCGGCGGAAATACAAATGTGGTTTCGGAAAGGTTGAATTCGCGGGCGATGCGTTGCATCGCCTCGTCACTCAGGCCGTGGGCATCAAGGACGACAGCCAGCGGATTGCCGGCCAGAACCCTGTCGGCGAAGACGTCATAGACGGCGTATCGGCGCTTCGACATCCAGTTCCTCCTTTGAGCGCCGCTTCAACCTCCGGCGCCGCAATGACAACATGAGCGAAATTTAATTTGAAATCAGCTGCCACGCATATGATCTGGCTAGTGTAGGGACTCTTTAGAGCGCATTTGGGGAGAGGTCCGCAATGGACCAAATTGTCGATCGTCCGCGGGTGGAGAGCACCCCGCCTCTCGAGGCGGCTCTCGCACTCGATCTCAAGCCACGCGGCTCAAGGCGGCGCCGGCTCGGTCTCTACGCTGTCGCGGTACTGGTCGCGGTCGGCGCGATCTATGGAGCTTATCGCTCTTTCGGCGCACCGGCGCCCGGCCCGAGCTTCGCGTCGGTGCCGGTGGAGCGCGGCAACCTGACCATCGAAGTTTCGGCCACCGGCACACTGCAGCCGCTGATCCAGGTCGACATATCCAGTGAGCTTTCCGGCGTCGTGCGTTCCGTCGCGGTTACCGAGAATCAGCACGTCGCCAAGGGCGATGTCCTGGCCGCGCTGGACACGACCAGGATTACCGCCCAGGTCGAGCGCGGCGAGGCCTCCGTGAAGGCGGCTGAAGCGAAGCTTGCCGATGCGCGCACCACCTTGCAGGAAACCGAGCAGAACTACACCCGGACACAGCAACTCACCGCCCGCGGCATGGCGGCGGCACAGGCGCTCGACACGGCGACAGCGGCGCGCGATCGGGCGGCCAGCGCCGTGCTGAGCGCAGAAGCCAATCTTGCCATCGCCGGGGCCGAACTGAAGCTGCAGCAGGCGGATCTCGCGAAGAGCACCATCTACGCCCCGATCGACGGGGTCGTCCTTACCCGCTCGGTCGATCCGGGCCAGACAGTCGCCTCCTCGCTGCAGGCTCCGGTCCTCTTCGTCATCGCCGCGGATCTGGCGAAGATGGAGCTCAAGGCCGCCATCGACGAAGCCGACATCGGCACCGTCCAACCCGGCCAAAAGGCCAGCTTCACCGTCGATGCCTTTCCCGGACGCACTTTCGATGCCGAGATCCGCGACATCGCCTATGCCTCGGTCACCACCGAGGGCGTCGTGACCTACGATGCCCGGCTCGATGTCGAGAACGAGGAACTGCTTCTGCGACCGGGCATGACCGCCACCGTCTCCGTGATCACCAGAGAGGCCAAGAACGTCATCACCGTCCCCAGCGCTGCCTTCCGCTACCGCCCGCCCATCGCCGAGACCGGCTCGGGCTGGAGCCTGCAGCGACTTTTCATGCCCCGCATGCGGCGCGGCATGGGGCAACTCTCGCGCGATACCGCACCCGACGGCATGCGCACGCTCTACGTGCTGGAGGATGGCCGGCCCAAGCCGGTCCGTGTGAGGACGGGTTCGACCGACGGCGAACTGACGGAAATCGTGGAGGGTCTCAGCGTAGGTGATCGCGTGATTGTCGGCGACGCGCCGGCGGGTCGAAGCCAATGACGGACACCGGGCCGCTGGTCACCTTCGACAAGGTCTGGAAGACCTATGGCGAAGGCGACGCCAAGGTGCATGCGCTTGCCGGCGTGGATTTGGCGATCGGCCGGGGCGAATTCGTCGCCATCATGGGCCCGTCGGGCTCGGGCAAGTCGACGGCCATGAACATCATCGGCTGCCTGGATACGCCGACTGGCGGACGCCACGCCTTCCAAGGCATCGATGCCGGCAGGCTCGATCGCGGGCGCCGCGCGCTGCTGCGCAATCTCTATATCGGCTTCGTCTTTCAGGGCTACAATCTGCTGGCCCGTACGACTGCGGTCGAGAATGTCGAATTGCCGTTGATCTACCGCGGCGTCGGTGCGGCGGAACGGCGGAAAAGGGCCCTCGAGGCCCTCGACGAGGTCGGGCTCGCCGGCCGCGCCGGGCATACTCCGGCGGAGCTCTCCGGCGGCCAACAGCAGCGCGTCGCGATTGCGCGAGCCATCGTGACCAGGCCCACCCTTCTGGTCGCCGACGAACCGACCGGAAATCTCGACACGACCCGCAGCCACGAGATCATGGACCTGCTCACCGGCCTCAATCGGGATCTCGACCTGACCGTCGTCATGGTCACGCACGAGCCCGACATAGCAGCCTATGCCGACCGTACGGTCCGCTTCCTGGACGGCCATGTCGAGTCGGACACGCTTAAGGATGTCGCATGAATCGAAATTCACGCGACATCCTTAAGTGTTTGTCTTCCTGCATGTCGTTTGCCCCAAAGCCACTGCACACTTTCGGGCGACATGCATTGAACGCCGAGGCGGCGTGATGCTTTACGAGACGGTGAAACTTGCCCTGACGTCGGTGCGCCGCAACATGCTGCGCTCGATCCTCACCTTGCTCGGCATCGTGATCGGCGTCGCCGCGGTGATCGCCATGATCACCATCGGCAGCGGCACCACGGAGAAGGTGAAGGGCGACATCTCGAAGCTCGGCAGCAACCTCCTCGTCGTCCGCGCCGGTCGGCCGCCCCAGCCTGGGTCCCCACCGGAGCGGGCCGTCAGGGCGCTCGAGCACAAGGAGGTCGCCGCGCTCACCCAGAACCTCGACGGCGCGCGTGCGATCTCAGCGGCGTCCCAGAAGACACTGCGCGTCGTCTACGGCACTGAAAGTCTGACCGTGTCCGTCACCGGCACCGACACAGGCTATTTCGATGCGCGGGACTGGAAAGTCGCCGATGGCCGTCCTTTCACGGAATCGGAGGTACGCGGCGGGACCGGCGTTTGCCTGCTCGGCGAAACCGTCCGACGGCAGTTCTTCGGGGCCGGCGACGCGGAGGGCATGACGGTACGCGTCGGGAAGACGAGCTGCAAGGTGATCGGCGTGCTGGAATCCAAGGGCTTCTCGGGGTTCGGCCAGGACCAGGACAATGTCGTCCTGATGCCATTGACCGCCTTCCAGCGCCGCGTGATGGGCAACCGGGACATCGAGAATATCTACGTCTCGGCCGATGACGCTACCCCGACGTCGGTGCTGCAAGAGCGTATCGAGAACATCCTGCGCGATACCAGGCGCATCGCGCCCGACCGCGAGGACGACTTCTCCGTGCGCGACATGACTCAGGTGGCGGAGGCGATGGCCAGCGCGACCAACGTCATGACCGGCATGCTCGGCGCGGTCGCAGCGGTCAGCCTGCTGGTCGGCGGCATCGGCATCATGAACATCATGCTGGTTTCCGTGACCGAGCGCACCCGCGAGATCGGCATCAGGCTCGCCATCGGCGCCCAGGAACGGCACATCCTGGTGCAATTCCTGGTCGAGGCGACCGTGCTCTCGCTGCTCGGAGGGCTCATCGGCATCGCACTCGGCCTCGGCCTGGCCGGCCTCGCCAGCCTCACGCTCGCGATCCCGTTCGCCCCGAGCCTCGCCGTCGTCCTGCTGGCAGTCGGTTTCTCCGCGCTGATCGGCATGGTGTTCGGGTTCTTCCCGGCGCTCCGGGGCGCCCGCCTCGATCCCATCGAGGCGCTGAGGCATGAGTAGTGCAAGGCCTTAGAGCGGAGTGGGTCGGCAAGGACGTACTACCGCGTCGGAGGATTGGCGAAGTGCCAAGCGATCAGCGGGGCCATATGCGCGATAAGCTTCTCGGGAATGTCCTGCGCATTTCGGATGACGACCGGTTCCTCGATCTCCGGTTCCTCCTCGCTGGCGACAAACTCCCGGATGCGGCGTGCGATCGAGTCGGCGTCCTGGTCGAGGAAATAGCGGCGGAAGATCACCGTTCCGGCTGCCAGCGATATGAAATACTGCCGGTCCTCGCGCACGGCGTTGTCGATGGAAATCCCGGTCTCCTCCTTCACCTCCCTTGACATGTTGAAATGCAGATCGGCTTCTCCGCCGGGAAAATCCTTGGGTTCGAAGGAGCCGGCCGCGAAATAGACCCGGCCGGGATTGGCCGTATGTGGGCCCATCCTTATCGCAATCAGCGCATTGTCGGCCGCGACGAGCATCGCATGGGCAAAGGCATGTTCCGCGCCGCTTGTCGAGCGATGGCGCCGCCAATGCATGAAAGTGGCGAAGCGGATGGCGTGACAACGCCCTTCCAGATTCCTGCCGTCATAGGAAAGCGATGACAGCAACACCGTCGTGCCGTCGAACAAGGCGGGATTGCTCGCCTGCTCCGTGCGCCAGTTCTCCTCGATGGCCGCAAGATTTTGCGTCTCGAAAGGATGCGGATCCGGCACGAGCCGGACGTTTACTGTGTCGACTGGACAGATTCGGTCGCGCGGCAGGTCGAACACGGGATCTCACACAATGTCGAGGGAAAGGGCGACGGGGCAATGATCCGAGGCCTTTGGTCGATCCCAGCCGACGCGCGGATAACGCTCGACCTCCTGTCCGGCCGGGAAGATCGTCCGCCACGGTTGGCCGCCGCGGACGATGTCCGGAACGGCCCCATCGTTCTGCCGGGCCAACGCCGGCGACAACAGGATATAGTCCAGCTGGCAGAGGTGTCGCTCGGCAGGGCCGCGCGTATGATAAAGCGTCCAGCGGTCCATTTCGGGGCGCCGCTCGACGACGTTCTCGCAAAATCCATCGGCAAGGAGCACGTCGAGACTGGACGTCGTTTCATCGACCACAGCGAAGCGATAGCCGACGTGTCGATCCCCTTCTATCGTGACCCGCTGACGGTAGTCGTTCAGGTCGCCGCAGATCACCCAACGCTTGCCGGCTGCATGGTCTCTCCCGAAACGATCCTCGATGATCCGGCGGACCGCCTTCGCCTCGGCCATGCGGATCGGCATGGATGAGTCCCGGCCGGGAATGCCGTTGCGCGCGCCGCCCATCGACTTGAAATGGACAGAGTAGATCGTGAGCGGCTTGCCGCCGATACGCACGTCGATCTCCAGGCAATCGCGGCGGAAGATGCGCTCGAACGCTTCGTTGCCCAGGGCGGCGAGTTCCGGGGTGTGCAGGCCGAATTGCTCGTAGGTGACGTGGGCATGGCTCGTCATGCGCACGAACTCGATCGGCTGTCCGTGGCTCGTCTCCTCGCGCATCATCACCGCCACGTCGATGCCGCGGCTGTCGTTCCCGGTCGCCGTGTATTTGTTGCGGTATCCCTCCCCTACCATCTTGAACAGATAGCCGTATTCGAAGGCCTTCAGCGCCTCCAGATTGTCGATCTCCTGCAGGCAGATGATGTCGGCCCGACTGTCGGCGATGGCGAGCGCCGTCAACTGCCTCGTGTCGTCGGTATGGGCGATCGTGCGGGCCTGTTCGAGCTGCCGGTACTCCGCTTCGTTCTTGATTTCGAAAAGCGACAGCGTCCGGTCTTGGTTGAGCTGATTGCGGAAGCCGGAGAAATCAAACCGGCGCATGAGGTTTTCGACATTGAAGGTGGCGATGCGAAGCGACATGGGCGGAGCTTTGCCCGCAAGTGCCCCCAAAAGCAATGCGCCTTCAACGCAGGCGCGAAAACCCTATTGCGGCAGGATGGAGCGATGGAACTGCCCTGTCGCTACCAGTGGCTGTGCATGTCAGCTTTGAGCTTCGTTAATCGACTTTTGCTTTGGTACTTGTCAGGGGGAAGCGCATCGCTTCGGAGCTCAGGAATGTCCAACTCAGCCGAAAACGAAAACAGGCGCGAGCACAGGCAACGTGTCCTCAAGGGCGCGTCGATCCTGAACGGCGTCAGCGCATCCGAAGTCAAGTGCACCGTACGCAACCAGCACCGCAACGGCGCGGAATTGAAAGTCGCCGCGGATGCCCCCGTGCCCCAGGAATTCCTGCTCTACATCCCTGTCGACGGCGTCGCCTATCGATGCGAGCTCCGCTGGCGCAAAGGCGAGCGGGTCGGCGTCATGTTCGCCGGCACCGAACCGAAGCCGCACTGGCACTATGGGTGAGACAACGTTAGGGCCCGCTCCCAGGGACTAGGTTTGTGGCGGACGCAGACTGCTACGATATTCAGACATCTTGCGTGTCCTCGGCGCTCTCTGGAAGACCCTTCATCCACCTCCCTTCGCGAGGTCGATGAGGGGTGCTCCAGAAGGCCCGTCCGGGCGTAGAGGCAGTGTCCTTCTCCCCGCTAGCGGGGAGAAGATGTCGACGCTTTTGTCGCGCCCTCGGTTCTTGGTCGTGTCCACCAGCTTGTTCCTGGCGATCGCCCGCGACGCATCGCGCGCAATCCAGGAGAGCCGTGGATCGCCCTCGGTTCTTGGTCTTGTCCACCAGCTTGTTCTTGGCGATCGCCCGCGACGCATCGCGCGCAATCCAGGAGAGCCGTGGATCGCCCTCAGTTCTTGGTCTTGTCCACCAGCTTGTTCTTGGCGATCCACGGCATCATGCCGCGCAGTTTCTCGCCGACCTGCTCGATCTGATGGCTGTCGTTCATGCGGCGGATGCCCTTGAAGCGAGCCAGGCCCGAACGGTATTCCTGCATCCACTCCGAGGTAAACTTGCCGGTCTGGATGTCCTTCAGCACACGCTTCATCTCGGCCTTGGTCTCGGCGGTGATGATGCGCGGGCCCGAGACGTATTCGCCCCATTCGGCCGTGTTGGAGATCGAGTAGTTCATGTTGGCGATGCCGCCCTCGTAGATGAGGTCGACGATCAGCTTCACCTCGTGCAGGCACTCGAAATAGGCCATCTCGGGCGCATAGCCCGCCTCGACCAGCGTCTCGAAGCCGGCGCGGATGAGCTCGACGAGGCCGCCGCAGAGCACCACCTGCTCGCCGAACAGGTCGGTTTCGCATTCCTCGCGGAAATTCGTCTCGATGATGCCGGAACGCCCGCCGCCGACGCCGCAGGCATAGGAGAGCGCGAGGTCGAGCGCGTTGCCGGACGGATCCTGATGGACCGCGACCAGGCACGGCACGCCGCCGCCCTTCTGGTACTCGCCGCGCACCGTATGGCCCGGGCCCTTCGGCGCGACCATCAGCACGTCGACGGTCGCCTTCGGCTCGATCAGGCCGAAATGGACGTTGAGGCCATGCGCGAAGGCGATCGCCGCACCGTCCCGGATATTGGGAGCGATCTCGTTCTTGTAGATGTCGGCCTGGAGCTCGTCCGGTGTCGCCATCATCATCAGGTCGGCCCACTTGGCGACCTCAGCCACGGACATGACCTTAAGCCCGTCGGCCTCCACCTTCTTGGCGGTGGGCGATCCTGCCTTGAGGCCGATCGCGATTTCCTTCACGCCAGAATCCTTGAGGTTCAAGGCATGCGCTCTGCCCTGGCTGCCATAGCCGATGATGGCGACCTTCTTGCCCTTGATGAGATTGAGATCGGCATCGCGATCGTAATAGACACGCATCCTGGTGCTTCCTTCCTGGTTGGTCAGAGGCCGGTGTCCGCCGGCCCCGCGTTTGCTCTGAAAAGAGCGAGAAACTGCTTCGTCGCAAGGGCCGCATCGCGGCCGATCTCCTCCGCAGTCATCGTCAGCCGGTCGCCGAGAAGCAACCGGATCTGCACATCCCTGGCGACGAGGCCGAAGAAGGTGCGAAATGCCGTTTCCGTATCGCCGAAGCGAAGCAGTCCGGCGTCGCGGCCTGCCTCAAGCACGGGCTTGAGACGCCGGCCCATGGCAAATCGGCCGTTCTCGAGCACGATTGCTCCGAGATTGGTCCGTCCCGAGCCGGCATGACTGACCGCCAGCCGATTGAGCGCGATGGAAGTGGCGCTCGATATGACGGAAAGCCAGTTCATTGCGAATTGCTCGAGGCTCGCGGTTAGCGATGTCATATCGAGGCGCGCCCGGTCGACAGGCGCGACCCGCACCTTGGCGGCCTGCCAACGGACGGTCGCCGTCAGTAGGCCGTCGCGGTCACCGAACCATTTGTAGAGCGTTTCCTTGGAGCAGCTGGCACGTCGGGCCACGGCGGTCATGGTGATGCGATCGCCCTCCTCCACCATCAGGGCGAGTGTGGCGTCGAGCACGTCCTGCTGACGCGCCGACGGTTCCTCCATGTCGCTTTTCAAGGCTTCCTGCACGGTCGCCGCCCATCCATGCCTGGCAGGCTCTCGGAGCCGTACCGTACGTTACGGTTCGGGTATCGCGTATTTTTCGGCTCCTTGCAAGGCCACCCCGAGATTTCGTTGCCGGCGCAGGCGATGCGGTGAAGTGCGCGCCAGACACGCGACGGCGCGTCGCGCCCTTCTTAGACCGCCACCTGGGTGCCGATCTCGACGACGCGTCCCGTCGGGATTTGGAAGTATTCGGTCGCGTCGGCCGCCGTTCGCGCCAATCCTATGAAGAGCCGATCCTGCCAGAGAGGCATTCCGGAATTTGGCGACGCCTTGAGAGAGCGGCGCGACAGGAAGAAGGAGGTCGTCATGATATCGAACTTCCAGCCCTGCTTGCGACAGATGGCGAGCGCGCTCGGTATGTGTGGCTGCTCCATATAGCCGAAGGTCAGCTTCACCCGCATGAAGAGATCGTTGATCGGCTCCATCTTCGCCCGCTCGCTGTTGGGAACGACGGGCTGCTGCGCGGTCACGACCGAGAGGATGACATTGTGTTCGTGAAGGACCTTGTAATGCTTCAGCGAGTGCATCAGCGCGGTGGGCGCGCTCAGCGGATCGCTGGTGAGAAAGACAGCGGTTCCCGGCACGAGCTGTGGCGGTTTCTTGGCCATCTGGGCTGCCAGGAAATCGAGCGGGATCTCGTTCTTCCGCGTCTTCTCGAACAGATAGCGGCTGCCTCGCACCCAGGTCCCCATGATCAGGCCCATGATCGTGGCGACGCCGATCGAGACCCATCCGCCTTCGAGCACCTTGACGGCATTGGAAACGAAGAAGCCGAGATCGATGATGCCGAAGAGCGTCGCCAGCCCGATTGCAACGGCCAGGTTCCACTTCCACAGCCGCACCATCACGACGAACAAAAGCGTGGTCGTGACCACCATCTCGCCGGTAACCGAAATGCCATAGGCCGAAGCCAGGGCGCCGGACTCCCCGAACCCGACCACGAGCAGCATGACGCCGAGCGCCAGCAGGAAGTTGACCCGCGGCATGTAGATTTGGCCGAGTTGGGTTTCCGACGTGTGCTGGATCTCGATGCGCGGCAGGATGTTGAGTTGCACCGCCTGGCGCGTCAGCGAATAGGCGCCCGAGATGACTGCCTGGCTGGCGATAACGGTCGCCGCGGTGGCAAGCCCCACCATAGGCAGAAGCGCCCAGGACGGCAGCATCTCGAAGAACGGATTATGCGGCACGCCGCCATGCGACAACACAAAGGCGCCCTGCCCGAAATAGTTCAGCAGAAGGCACGGAAAAACGAGGGCGAGCCACGCCATCACGATCGGCCGACGGCCGAAATGGCCGAGATCGACATAAAGCGCTTCGGCGCCGGTCACGGCCAGGAAGATCGCACCGATCGTTACGAAGGCGATCTGCGGCTGCGCCGAGAGGTAGGATACGGCGTAGAGCGGGTTCACCGCCAACAGGATCGTCGGGTCGTCGAATATGTGGAGAAGACCGAAGCCTCCGAGGGCGATGAACCAGGCCAGAGTCACGGGCCCGAACACGGAAGCTACGCCCGCCGTGCCGAAACGCTGGACGGCGAAGAGCACCGCGAGGATCACGAGCGTTGCCGGCACTACATAGGGATCGAAGGCGGGCGTCACGACCTCAAGGCCTTCGACGGCCGACAGGACGGAGATTGCGGGCGTGATGATGGCATCGCCGAAGAACAATGCCGCACCGCATATGCCGATCCCGAGGATCGCGGCGGGCCGCGTCGGGAAGCTGCCCCGGGCGAGCGCCATGAGCGAGAGGGTCCCACCCTCGCCCCTGTTGTCGGCCCGTAACACGAACACGACATATTTGATCGTGACGATAACCGTCAGCGCCCAGACGATCAGCGACAAGACCCCGAAGATCTCTTCGCGCGTGGCAAGGTTGCCGCCGGAGGAGACACGAAGCGCCTCACGAAAAGCGTAGATGGGGCTCGTTCCGATGTCGCCGAAGACCACGCCCAAGGCGCCCAGCATGAGAACGCCAAGCCGCTGCTTCGCATGGCCTTCAAGCGGTAGGGACGAATCCGCTGCAGTCTGGCTTCCGGTGCCAGCCTGGCTGCCTGCTTCGGCTTCGGCCATGAAAAACCCGCTTCACGTTGAATGGCGGGGTCCGATAGTCCTGTTGGGCTGCAAAAGCAAGCCTGGTCCGAACCGCTCAAACTTCGCCATGTCCCCAGTGACCAAGTGAGAACTAGCCCTCGACGTCGTCACGGCAAGACAATTCCGCTGCAATTATAGCAGCGTCAGCGAAGGTTTCACCTGCCCTGTACCGGCCTGCTCACCCAATTTTTCTCCCGGTCAACTTGATTCGCTGGCCGTGACCCCGCTTTACCAGCCGCAAGCCTTCAAGAAGCGCTTCACGGTGCCGGCCATCCCATGCTCCAGCGCGTCGGCCGTGAGGCCGTGGCCGATCGACACCTCGGCGAGGTCGGGAATGCGTTTTGCGAGCGCCGGCAGGTTGGCAACCGTCAGGTCATGGCCGGCATTGACCTCGAGGCCCACGGCCCTCGCCGCATCGGCCGTCCTGCCGAGCTTCTCCAGTTCGTTCGCGGCCTTTCCGGGATGATCGTGGAAGCTGCCATAAGGACCGGTGTAAAGCTCGATCCGGTCAGCCCCGATGTCGCGTGCGGCCGCCACGCCCTCGGGATCGGCATCCGCGAACAGGGAAACGCGAAATCCGCCCTTTTTCAATCTCTTGACGATTGGCGTCAAAAACGTCGCCTGGGCACGAAAATCCCACCCGTGGTCGGACGTCGCCTGCGCCGGATCGTCAGGCACCAGCGTCACCTGCTCGGGCTGGTTCTTCTCGACCAAGCGCAGGAACTCCTCGGTCGGGTAGCCCTCTATGTTGAACTCGGCCTGGGGGAATTCGTCGTCGATAAGGGCGCGGATATCCGGCAGATCGGAATGACGTGTGTGCCTCTCGTCGGGCCGCGGATGAACCGTCAGCCCATGTGCCCCGGCCGACAGGGCGATGCGGCCGATCCCGGTGACGCTCGGCCAAGGCAGATCACGCCGATTTCTCAACATGGCCACGGCATTGAGGTTTACAGAAAGCTTTGCTGGCATGTTATTCTCGATTGGACGCCGGATCGAAGGGGCGGATGCGCTGGCGAACCTATAGCGCCTGAAACGGGAACACACAGGGGATTTTTGTGTTCCAAGGTGGAATTCTCGCACAACGACGGGACGCCACACGCGATGCAATCCATGGAACCTCTCCCCGCCATCCGCCGAATCGATGCGGATAGAGACGACCTTTGCGCCCTCGAGATCGTCGGCAGGTTCACGGCGGCCGACCTGGAGAATGCCTATGGGCTGCTCCAGGCAGCCTACGAGCGCCATGACAAGATAGACGTGCTTATCCGCATCAGCGACTACGATGGCTTCGATTGGAACGCCGCGCTCGACGAATCCCTGGTCGGCCTCAAGTCGCAAGCGCTGCCCCACATCCGCAAATACGCCGTCGTCGGCGGGCCGACCTGGATGCGGGTGGCGCTCGGCCTGTTCGGCCCTTTCATGTCGTTCGATGTCCGCCATTTTGCGATGCAGGAAGAAGCGGCAGCCTGGGCATGGATCGGCGGCCAGCCGATCGTCACGTGAAGGAAAGCCTCAGCGGACGACCGTCAGCCGCTTGGCCGCGCGCGTTATCGCCGTATAGAGCCACCTCTGGCGCGTATCCTTGAACGCGAAACTTTCGTCGAACAACACGACCTCGTCCCATTGGGAACCTTGGGCCTTGTGTACGGTAAGCGCATAGCCGTAATCGAAGTCGTCATAGCGCTTTTTCGTGTTCCACGGGACATCGGCGTCGGGATCTTCGAAGGCCGCTTTCAGCAGCTTGATCTTGGCGATGCCGCGATCGGGATCGTCCTCTTCAGGCGAGACCAGGAGATTGATGCCCGGCTTCACCGTCTCGCGGGACGAACTCATCACCTTCCACAACGACCCGTTCAACAGTCCCTTGTTCGGATCGTTGCGCAGGCAGACAAGCTTGTCGCCGGCTTGCGGATAATCGGCGGTGAAACCCTTGAGCTCGCGCAGCCGCGCATTGTAGCGGCGCCGCGTGCGGTTCGTTCCCACCAGGACCTGGTCCGCGGCCAGGACAAGATCCTGATTGACCTGCTCCCGGCCGATCACCTGGGCGGTGCCGTAGTCGCCGAGCACAAACTCGCGGCCCTCGCGCACATCGAGCGCCAACCGGATGATCGGATTGTCCCGCGCCTGCCGATGGATCTCGGTGAGAAGGAAATCCGGCTCATGCTCGGTGAAGAAACCGCCGCCGGAGATCGGCGGCAACTGTCCGGGATCGCCGAGGACGAGGATAGGAGTGCCGAACGACAGGAGGTCGCGGCCAAGTTGCTCGTCGACCATCGAACATTCGTCGATGACGACGAGACTTGCCTTGGAGATCGGGCTCTGGCGATTGAGCGCAAAGGTCGGCGACATCGAGGTCTTGCCGGTTGTCTCGTCCTCGACAGCCTCCTCGCCGCGCGGCCGATAGATCAGGGAGTGGATGGTGCGGGCATTGGTCGCCCCCTTGGAACGCAGCACCTGGGCGGCCTTGCCGGTGAACGCGGCGAACTGCACCTGCCCGTCGACATGTTCGGCGAAGTGGCGCGCCAAAGTCGTCTTTCCGGTTCCCGCGTAGCCGAACAGACGGAACACCTGAGGGCGGCCGGTGTTCAGCCACCGCGCCACAGCCTTCAGCGCATCGTCCTGCTGCGGAGAGAATTCCATGGCCCCGACAGACAGGATTCTTGTGGAAAGGGCAAGGATTTTGACGAGTGCGCTGGCGGGCTGCCGCTTGCCGCCCGGAACCGAGACGATCAGGAGGCCGACATGGACAGCGCCCTTGACGCGCGCACGTGTCAGCGACAGGTCGAAGTGCCTCAGGCCGGTGGCGTCGCACACGGGGGTGTTTGCCACCGCGCACCATCGGCCCCTGCGCGGCTTCGCCCGTCACTTGCTTGCTAAGGCATCACACTCATCGGCAAAATTGGCAGCTGTCTGGCCGAACTCATCGTCCGGCCGCCGATCACCAGCCGCTCCGGGCCGGAGGATTGCTGCGCCGAATCCGGGATCCCAAGCTCAGCAGCCATCGGGAAAGTTGCTCCATATACAAATAGATGACGGGGGTGATGAACAGGGTGAGCGCCTGGGACAGAAGCAGCCCGCCGACCACGGCGATACCGAGTGGCTGGCGCAGCTCGGCGCTCGCACCGGCGCCCATCGCAATGGGAATGGTGCCCATCAGCGCGGCGAGCGTGGTCATCATGATCGGGCGAAAACGCATCAGGCAGGCTCGATGAATGGCCTCGAGCGGCTCCCTGCCCTGACGCCGAAGCACCAGCGCGACGTCGATCATCATGATCCCGTTCTTCTTGACGATACCGATCAGCATCAGAATTCCGATCACCGCGATGACCGAAAGATCGAGGCCAGCGAAACGCAGAGCCACCAGGGCTCCAAGCACCGCCGACGGGAGCCCCGTCAGGATCGTCAACGGGTGGACAAAGCTCTCGTAGAGCATGCCGAGCACGATGTAGATCGTCAGGATCGCCCCGGCGATGAGAAGGCCTTGATTGGCCAGCGAGCTCTGGAATGTCTTGGCCGTGCCCGCATAGGTGGTCGAGATGGTCTGCGGAATGCCGATCTTGTCTTTCAGTGCCGAGATTTCCCGAACGCTGTCGCCAAGGGCGACACCTTGAGGCAGGTTGTAGGAGATCGTGACGGCCGGGAGCTGGCCGAGCTGGTTGACGGTAAGGGGCCCGGCGGTACGCTCGACGGTGGCGAACGCACCGATGGGAACGATGCTGCCGTTCGATGTTCTCACCTTTAGCGCCAGCATCCTCTCGGGCGACCAGGGAATCCGAGGGTCGAGTTCGATGATCACGGCATAGCTGTCGGTGAGACCGAAAATGGTCGAGATTTGCTCGAAGCCGAAACCAGCATAAAGGGTCTCGCGCAGCGTTTCGGCGTCCACACCCAGCATCGCGGCCTTGTTGCGATCGACCTCGAGGGTTGCCTGAAGAGCATCCAAATTCAGGTCGGTGGCGACATCGACGAACGCGGAGCGGTCGGCGTCCATGGCATCCGCCAACTTCTGCGCCCAGAGATTCGTCTCCGCATCATCGAGCCCTTGCACGACCAGTTGATATTGGCTCTTCGAAGCCCGGGTGCCGATGTTCAGGTTTTGCACGGGAACCATGAAGGTGGCGATGCCGGGCACAGCGGCAAGCTTGCGCCTGAGCTCGGAAAGCACGGTTTCGATCGGCGGACGCTGATCCTTGGGTTTCAGCTCGACGAACATCCTGCCGGCGTTCAACGCGTTCGCCCCCCCGCCACCGCCGGCGCCGACGGAGGAAGCCACATGGGCGACATAGGGTGAGTGCGCAAAGACATCAGCCACCTGCTGCTGAAGCTTCACCATGGCATCGAAGGAAACGTCCTGCCGCGCCTCGGTCGACACACTCAACTGACCGATGTCTTCCTGCGGGAAAAAGCCTTTGGGCGCACTCTGCAGGAGCCAGACGGACATGATCGACGTCGCGACGAAAAACAGCAGGACAGCAAGGCTGTGGCGAAGGCAAAGGGAGAGGAGCCGGTCATAGGCCTTGAGCAGTCGGCCCTGGCGGGACCCATTGTCCTCGCCCTCCGTTTGGTGCCGACCGGCTGATTGGAGCAGCCGCGAGCACAGCATCGGAGTCAGCGTGAGCGAAACGAACATCGACGCCAGTATGGCAACGGTGACGACCACCGCGAACTCGTTGAAGATACGGCCGACCACGCCCCCCATCAGCAGTACGGGGATGAACACCGCCACCAGCGACACCGAGATCGAGATGATGGTGAAGCCGATTTCGCGCGCGCCCTTGAGAGCGGCATCGAACGCCGGAAGGCCGTCTTCCTCCATGTGCCGGAAGATGTTCTCCAACATCACGATCGCATCGTCGACGACCAGCCCCACGGCAAGCGTGAGCCCCATCAGCGAGATATTGTCGATCGAGAACTCGAACAGGTACATCGTGCCCAGCGTCGCGATCAGGGAGATCGGCACAGCCACGGCGGGTATCACAGTCGCGGTCACGCGACGCAGGAACAGGAAGATGACCATCACCACCAGGCCGATGGTCAGGCCAAGGGTGAATTTGACGTCACTCACCGCCGCCCTTATCGATATCGAACGGTCGTTCAGAAGCTGGATGTTGGCCGCTGCAGGCAGCTGAGATTGGAACGACGGGAGCAGTGCCTTCACGCGATCGACCACGTCCACCGTGTTGGCGTCGGGTTGACGCTGAACGGCAAGCAGGACGGCGCGGGACCCGTCATACCAGCTGGCGGTATTGGTCACTTCGACGGAGTCGATAACGCGCGTGACCTCGCCCAGCCGCACCGGATGCCCGTTCCGGTTGGCGATGACCACCTGCGCGAAATCCGATGCGTTCTTAAGATCCGTGTTCGTCGTGATGGTCAGCTGCTGGTTGGCATTGGACAGCGTGCCGAGCGGCGTGTTGCTGTTGGCATTCGTCACGGCGTCGCGCAACTGGTCGATGGCGATACCTCGCGCGGCAAGCGCGGTCGGATCGATCTGGATCCGTACGGCATATTTCTGGCTGCCGTAGATGGCTACCTGAGCCACGCCGTCTATGGTGGACAGAGAAGGCGAGATCACGTTTTCGGCAAAGGCATCGAGATCCGTCAGCCGAACGATGTCGCTCACCAGCGCCAGTATCAGGATCGGGGCGTCCGCCGGATTAACCTTGCGATAGCTGGGTGGGCTGGTCATCTCTGGCGGCAGCGTCCGCTGGGTTCGGGCGATGGCTGCCTGCACATCCGCCGCCGCCGCATCTATGTTGCGGTCCAGGTCAAACTGGATGGCAATCGAGGTCGAGCCAAGGGAATTCGTCGTGGTGATGGAATCGATGCCAGCGATCGTGGCGAATTGCTTGATCAGGGGGGTCGCAACCGAGCTCGCCATGGTCTCCGGCGAGGCGCCGGGAAGCGAGGCGGAGACGTTGACCACGGGGAAATCGGCGCGAGGCAAGGCTGCCACGGGAAGGAACGTCAACGCGAATAACCCGCCGAGCACAAGCGCGAACGACATCAGCAGCGTTGCGACAGGACGGCGGATGCTGAAATCGGAGATCATGGTCGGTTGCCGGGATTGTCGCTGGCCTGGGGGGCCGTTGGCCCGGACCGCGTTCCCCGGTCGTACCGAACCTTGCTCCCCTGTTTCAAATGGGTCTGGCCATCGACGACCACGCGCTCACCGTCGCTCAGCCCGGCGCTGACGGCACTGTTCCCTCCCTCAGCGAGCACCACCGTGACCGGCCGAACCTCGACGGTATCGTCGCCTCTTACAACATAGACGAACGTCCCCTTCTGTCCCGACTGGACCGCGACTGTCGGTATCGAGGTCATGCCGGTCATGACCCCGGCTTCGAGCACGACATCGACATACTGGCCCGGCCAAAGCGCCAGGTCCTTGTTCTGGAATCGCGCCTTGACGGCCACCGTGCCCGAGGCGGTGTCGACCGTGGAGTCGACGAATTCCAGCGTGCCTGTCGCCACCGGCGCCTCCTGGCCGGCTAGATAGAGGTCGACCTTTGCCGCCGCAGGCCCACCGATCGCTTTCTGAAGCAGAGGCAGATCCGTTTGCGGAAGATTGAACGAAACGTCGAGCGGGTCCATCTGCGTGACCGTCACCAGCGATCTCAGGGCACCGCTGGTGACAGGCGCGACGAGATCCCCGACAGTGACGGCGACCGCACCGAGCCGGCCGGAGATGGGCGCGGTTATGGTGGCATACCCGAGTTGCACCTGGTCCGCCTCCACCGTGGCCTGGTCGGCTTTGATCGTGCTTTCCAGACCACGCTCGGCGGCGAGCGCCTGATCGTAGGCCTGCGCCGTCCCTGCCTGCTTCGCGGCGAGATCGCGCGCCCGTTCGAGGTCAGCCTTTGCGCTGGCGAGCAGCGCCTGGTCCTTTGCGAGGGTCGCCTGATCACGGTCGAGCTGCGCCTTGAGTGCGCGGTCGTCCAGCTGGAAGAGGATGTCGCCGGCCTTCACCATCTGCCCATCCCTGATCGGGATGGCCACAATGACGCTAGCGATCCGTGCGCCGATCTCGACCACCGCCGGCGACAAGACAGAACCGATCGCGTATCGGCGCACTGGAAAGTCCGCAGTCGACGCAACGGCCGTGGCGACCGAAACCGCCGGGGCCGTATTCGCACCGGCCGGAGCCGCTCGGGCGGCAACGCCCGGGCGGCTCACCAATTGACGCAACACTGCGCCGGACCAGCCATGGCTCACGGCGAGAGCCGCACCGACCGCCAGGAACAGAACAATCACGATCGTCCGGCGCATCGGCGGACTCCGGTGAAGCTACTTACCGCAGCCGCCTAGATAGCGCGGATTTCCGGCAAAAAAGGGCGAAAGGCCGAATCTTACGAATATTTAACCATGCGCCAGCTAACCCAGCATCGGCCAAAGGGTCACGGCCAGCAGCAAGCCCATGGCGACGTTGAACCATTTGAGCCGTGCCGGATCGGCCAGAAACCCGCGCAATCCCGAGCCGAACGCCGCCCAGGTCGAGATGCTGGGCAGGTTCACGGCCGCAAAGGCAAAAGCAACGACCAGCATCGAAACAAGCGGCGCCCCCGGATCGGTGTAGACGGCCATGCCGGTGATCGCGATCATCCACGCCTTCGGGTTGATCCACTGGAACGCGGCCGCTTCACCGAATGTCATCGGCCGCGCATCCGCCCCCTTCTTGTCGGCGAGGGAACGCGACATCGCGATGCGCCACGCCAGATAGAGCAGATAGGCGCCCCCGGCGACTTTCAGCGCGAGATGAAGCGCCGGAAACGCCGTCAGCAGCGCCCCCAGTCCCAAACCGACCGCGAGCAGCAGAAGAAGAAAGCCGGCACCGATTCCCAGCATATGGGGCAACGTCCGACGAAAGCCGAAATTCACACCGGAGGCGAGCAGCATGAAGTTGTTCGGCCCCGGCGTGATCGACGTCACCAAGGCATAGACCAGTAAGGCGAAAAACATGTCCGGCTTCATGGGACCTGCCAGCTACTCTTGTTGGCAAAAGATAGAGGGTGGCAGGTCACATGCCTTGCGGGCCGCGATTCATGGCGGCGATGCCGGTGCGACAGATCTCGACCAGGCCGAGCGGCTTCATGATGGCGATGAACTGGTCGATCTTGGATGTCTTGCCGGTGATTTCGAAAATGAAATGTTCGGTGTTCGCGTCGATGACTTTGGCGCGGAAGGCATCGGCCAGCCGCAGCGCCTCGACGCGAGCCTCTCCCGTACCGGTGACCTTGACCAGGGCAAGTTCCCGTTCAAGCGGCGTTCCGCTGCCAAGCTCGTCGGCAAGTACCGTGAGATCGACCACCCTGTGCACCGGGACGATCCGCTCCAGCTGATGTTTGATCTGTTCCAGCACGTGATGCGTCCCGCTTGTCACGATCGTGATACGCGACAGGTGCTTCTCGTGCTCGGTTTCCGAAACGGTCAGGCTTTCGATATTGTAGCCTCGACCCGAGAACAGGCCGATGACGCGGGCAAGGACGCCCGGCTCGTTGTCGACGAGCACGGAGAGGGTGTGCTTCTCCAGCGCCGCCGTTTCCTTGGAGATGAAATAGGCCGAGCCGGTTGCTTGTAGGTGGGCGCTCATCTGGGTTTGCTTTCTCTCATGCATTCACGTGAAGCGGTGCTTCGGGTGGGCGGCTTGCCGACCTCGCCCGAAAGGGAAAGGCGGCGAGCCGTCGCCCGCCGCGCCTGTTACACCAGTTCCCTGCCCTTGGCGTCGATCGCGTTCGCAACCGCCTCGTCCGTCGCCTCGTCGGGCAGGAGCATCTCGTTGTGCGCCTTCCCCGAGGGAATCATCGGGAAACAGTTGGCGAGGTTCGCCACGCGGCAATCGAAGATAACCGGCTTGCGCACCGCAATCATCTCCCGGATCGCGTCGTCGAGGTCGCCCGGCTTTTCGCAGCGAATGCCGTGGCCGCCATACGCTTCCGCCAGCTTCACGAAATCGGGAAGCGCCTCGGTATAGGAATGCGACAGCCGGTTACCGTGCAGCAATTGCTGCCACTGGCGGACCATTCCCATATATTGGTTGTTGAGGATGAAGATCTTGATCGGCGCCTCGTACTGCACCGCCGAGCTCATTTCCTGCATGGTCATCAGGACCGATGCGTCGCCGGCGATGTCGACGACGAGCGAATCCGGATGCGCGATCTGCACGCCGAGAGCGGCCGGGAGACCGTAGCCCATGGTGCCCAGCCCGCCCGAAGTCATCCAGCGGTTCGGCTTCTCGAAACCGTAATGCTGCGCCGCCCACATCTGGTGCTGACCGACTTCGGTCGTGATGTAGGTGTCGAGGTCCCTGGTCAAGGCATAGAGCCGCTCGATCGCATATTGCGGCATGATCACGTCTTGATTGGCCTTGTAGGCGAGCGAATCCCTGGCCCGCCATTTTGCGATCTGCTCCCACCAGGGATGGAGCAGCTTCTTGTCGGCGCGCCCAGAGGCGCGCCACAGCCGCACGAAATCCTCGAGAACGCGACCGACATCGCCCTGGATCGGAATATCGACGCGAACGTTCTTGTTGAGCGACGACGGATCGATATCGATGTGGATCTTCTTGGAATTGGGCGAGAAGGCGTTGAGCCTGCCGGTGATGCGGTCGTCGAAACGTGCGCCGACGCACAGCATGACGTCGCAGTCGTGCATCGCCATATTGGCTTCGTAGGTGCCATGCATGCCCAGCATGCCGAGCCAGTTCTTGCCGGACGCTGGATAGGCGCCGAGCCCCATCAAAGTCGAGGTGATCGGGGAGCCGGTGAGGTCGACCAGTTCGCGCAGCAGGTGGCTTGCCTCCGGGCCGGAATTGATGACGCCGCCACCGGAATAGATGATGGGCCGCTTCGCCTCGGCCAGCAAGGCGACCGCAGCCTTCACTTTGTCGAGGTCGCCTTGGAGCTTGGGCTGGTAGCTGGTGCGCGGTGCCGTTTGCGGCGGCACATAGGTGCCGGTGGCGAATTGGACGTCTTTCGGGATATCCACAACGACCGGACCGGGACGGCCCGTCGTCGCGACGTGGAAGGCCTCATGGAGGATTGCCGCTAGTGAGTTCACGTCCCTCACCAACCAATTGTGCTTGGTGCAGGGCCGCGTGATGCCGACAGTGTCGCACTCCTGGAATGCATCGGAGCCGATCAAGGTGGTCGGCACCTGACCGGTGATGCAGACCAGCGGGATCGAATCCATCAGCGCATCCTGCAGCGGAGTCACCGCGTTGGTGGCGCCAGGACCCGAGGTGACCAGCATGACCCCGGCTTTCCCCGTCGAGCGGGCGTAACCTTCTGCAGCATGGCCGGCGCCCTGCTCATGGCGGACCAGGATATGCTGGACATCGTCCTGCTGGAAAAGCTCGTCGTAGATCGGAAGGACAGCGCCGCCCGGATAGCCGAAGATATGCTTCACGCCGTTATCCTTCAGCGCTTGCACCACCATCTCGGCGCCTGTCATTTCGCGCCGCTCGCTCGTTCCGTTGGTCATCGGTCTGATCCGTCTCTCTTCGCCTGCCGGCTTGCTGCTGATCGTATGGTCGTTCGGCCAATAAAAAAGGCCCCCGAGGGAGCCTGCTTTCTGCGCATGGGTGGATTTCGCCCGGCGGTCACACCGCCTTGCCCATGCGCCTTCCTACTACGAGAATGAGTGTGTTTGTCATGGGCGCGGAGAATAAGAGCGCTTGGCCGGACAAGTCAACGGTGCCTCGATGTTTTTTCGCCGACAAGGCGACGATCTGGCTGCTCCGAGATGGCCGGAAAGGTTGCTTGATTGTTCGCTCCCGGTAAGGCGCTGAAAAATCAGCGAACTTTGGTGGGGGTGACGCAGGCCCCAACTTTCCCGATACTGCCTTTTCCGGGTCCATCATCGGCCGAGGGTCGGGAACCGATCCTTGGGAAACAACGCTGCGATGTCCGCGCATTCGAAGGCAGCGCGGCGCGATGAGGGGACCGGCGGAGGATACGGTCATTCAGAATCCGTGGGAGGATTTGCATGCTCGACAAGGCGCCCAACCAGAAACTCTCAATTCTGCTCGAAACGTTCGGCCAGGCCCTCGCGGCTGGCGATATCGACAAGGCCGTCAGCCTGCTCCAGGACGACTGCTATTGGCGCGATCTCGTGACCTTCACCTGGAATATCAGGACCATGGAAGGGCGAGACCAGATCCGGGCCATGCTCGAAAGCCAACTCGCCGGGACGAAGCCGGCCAACTGGGCGATCGCCGAGG
The DNA here is from genome assembly GCA_035556195.1 of Rhizobiaceae bacterium. Lineage (GTDB taxonomy): Bacteria > Pseudomonadota > Alphaproteobacteria > Rhizobiales > Rhizobiaceae. Next base: position 129,401 of record DATMFK010000011.1, on the reverse strand, counting down.
GGGAGGACGCGACGGAAACCGACGGCGTCATCGAAGGCTGGATCACTTTCGAGACGGATGTCGCGCGAGGCTACGGCCACATTCGGGTGAAAGACGGGAAGATCTGGACGCTGCTCACCACCATGGCGGAACTGAAAGGACATGAGGAGCCGATGGGCTACGCTCGACCCTTCGGCGCCAAGCATGGATCAGGCAAGAATCGCAAGACGTGGAAGGAAGAGCGTGAGGAGGAAGCCGCCGAACTCGGCTTCAGCCGTCAACCCTATTGCGTCATCATCGGCGGCGGCCAAGGCGGCATCGCGCTCGGCGCCCGGCTGAAGCAGCTGGGAATCCCCACGATCATCGTCGAAAAGAACGAGCGCGCCGGAGACAGCTGGCGCAAACGGTACAAGTCGCTCTGTCTCCACGATCCCGTCTGGTACGACCATCTTCCCTATATCGACTTCCCCAGGAACTGGCCGGTCTTTTCCCCCAAGGACAAGATCGGAGACTGGCTGGAGATGTATGCCAAGGTGATGGAGCTCAACTACTGGACCTCGAGCGAAGCCAAGAGCGCCAGCTATGACGAGGAGAAGAAGGAATGGAACGTCGTGGTGCGGCGCGACGGCCAGGACATCGTCTTGAAACCCAAACAGCTCGTCCTCGCGACCGGCATGTCGGGGCGGCCCAACATGCCCCAGTTCAAGGGCATGGATCGCTTCAAGGGAGACCAGCACCATTCCTCGCGACATCCCGGACCGGACGCCTATGCCGGCAAGAAGGCGGTGGTGATCGGCTCCAACAATTCGGCCCATGACATCGCCGCGGCTCTTTGGGAAGCGGGCGCCGACGTGACCATGGTCCAGCGCTCCAGCACGCATATCGTCCGCTCCGACACGCTGATGGAGATCGGCATGGGCGCGCTCTATTCCGAGCAGGCGGTCGAGAACGGCATCACCACCGCCAAGGCGGATCTGATCTTCGCGTCCATCCCCTATAGGATCCTCCATCAATTCCAGATTCCCCTCTATCAGCAGATGAAAGAGCGCGACGCGGAATTCTACGAAGGGCTGGAGAAAGCCGGCTTCATGCTCGACTGGGGCGACGACAATTCGGGCTTGTTCATGAAATACCTTCGCCGCGGCTCCGGCTACTACATCGACGTCGGCGCCTCGCAACTGATCATCGATGGCTCGATCAAGCTGAAGAGCGGCTCGCAAGTCGAGGAGATCACGGAGAATTCGGTTGTCCTGGAAGACGGAACCGAATTGCCCGCCGACGTCATCGTCTATGCGACCGGCTACGGCTCGATGAACGGTTGGGCGGCCGAGTTGATATCCCAGGAGGTGGCGGACAAGGTCGGCAAATGTTGGGGACTCGGCTCGGACACCACAAAGGATCCGGGGCCATGGGAAGGTGAGCAACGCAACATGTGGAAGCCGACGCAACAGGAAGCCTTGTGGTTCCACGGCGGCAACCTGCACCAGTCGCGCCACTATTCCCAGTTCCTGGCGTTGCAGCTGAAGGCCCGACAAGTGGGGATCCCGACACCTGTCTACGGCTTGCAGGAGGTCCATCACCTCCGGTGACAGGCATGGGCCGGTCCGGGTCAGCTTCGGCGCCGGCGCCGGCGCCGATTGGCCCGGATCTCGGCGATGCGGTCCGCGTCTTCTTCCTGCAGATGGCGCCCACGCTCCAGGATTTCGAGCGTGTATTCCTCATAGGTGAGGCCGATGCGTTCGGCCCGCTCGAGACGCATGAGCATGACATCGCGGCTCGGCGCCTTCCATGCTTTTGCATGGGCGGATTTCCAGGCAAGGAACCGATGAGGATCGCCCTTTCCCCAGGGCGGCCCCTCATAGTCGTCCAGCGGCGGACCTCCGTTGTGAGATCGGTTCACACGGCGTTGCACTTGGTTCAATTCCTCATGACGGCGACGACATAAACCGCGGCTTGCGGACCCGGAGCATGAAAGCTGCAGTCGGTGGGCGGCCCGAGAGCAAGGCAGTCGCCCGGCTCCATCGCATGGACGACGCTTCCTTCGGCGAAATGCAATCGACCAGCGATCAACCAGATCTGCTGGCGGATGAAGGCGTAGGATGCAGCGGGAAACTCGACCGTGGCGCCAGCCGGCAACTCGACGTGTATCAGCTCGAGTGGCATGTCGGTGGCGGGTGAAAGATGCCGGCGGATGTAGCCGGTCTGCGGATCCCTCCAGACGGGCTGATCGGCCTTGCGCAGCAGGCCGCCGGCGTGCAGCTCGGCGCGCGCGATGAGCGACGACAGTGTCATGCCGAAGGCCGATGCAATTCGGACGAGAAGGGTGGCCGTCGGGCTCGCCTTGCCCCGCTCGATCGCACTCAGCATCGCCTTGGAAACACCTGAACGTTCCGCAAGGTCGTTCAGAGACCAGCCTCGCCCGACCCGATCGGCGCGTATCCGGGCCGCCAGTGCGTCGACGATGTTGTTTTCGATATCGAACATTCGTTTACTATGATGGAACCTGCTATCTGATGCAACCTAGCGCGCCGTCCCGAAATCCAAGCAGTTTTGGAAGAGAGCGGCGTGTCGTTCTGCTCGCTGGAAATTTGCGTGGGAATATGACAGTCGGCAAACAGTCAGTATTGACTTGCTCAAATTGTACTGCCTAGGAATTTAGATGAGGGGGAGGATGAGTCGTCATGCTGACTGGCGCAAAATTCGAAGCCAATTACACCTCACGCGACCTCATCGAACACGCCGTCTCCAGCATCGAAGCCGCGGACTGTTTTTCGGAACCCTTCCCGCATATTTTCTTCAAGAACTTCTTCCCTGATGAATTCTATGGGCGGATGCTGAAAGCCTTCCCGAAGGATGGTTATAGTTCCATCGCCCGCAATGGAACGCGGCTCGAATTGCCTCTGTATGACGGGCATGTCGACAAGATCGACCGCGACTTGCAGGGCATATGGCGAGCGGTTTCCGAGGCACTGACCTCCTCGGAGGTTCAGGTCGCCATTCGCAGACAATTACGCGCTGGGCTGGAGATCCGCGCGCGCGGCGATCGGGTCGCCGGTCCGGATGCCTTGCGGATGGTGGCGAGGCCCGTCCTGTACGTGGATAAGGATGGCTACAAGATCAATCCGCATCCTGACACGCGCAAGAAAGTCGTCACGATGCAACTCTATTGCCCGGCGGACGACAGCCAGCGCGAACTGGGCACGACGCTTTACAAGGCCTCGCTGAAAGGCTTGCTGCATGTCGGCTCGTACGGTCTGGAGCCAGTCAAGACGTTCCCGTTCCTGCCCAATGTCGGATACGCCTTCGTGGTCCTGAAGGCCCATCATTCCCTGACCGGGATGAGTTGGCATGGACGACCGACCATCAGGGCGACTTCGGATCAGCCTCGACTGTCGATCCTCAATACCTATTACGAGGACGAGACCTTCAAGCCCTGACCGATAAGAATGACACGAAGGCCTTAAGCAGGTCTTCACCCTCTCGGCTCACGCGGCCTTAACTCGGCCCCGGCCATACTCGTCAGGCGCCCGGAAAGGGCCGAACGGCGGGGAACACCAACGATGTATGTCGAGCGCAACGCGGGCGAAGCCATCTCGCAGGAGCGTCGCCATCCCGGTCAGCCCGATGACCGGGCCCTCGGCCGCATCGTGCAATGCGACGGCGCACGGGCCACGGTCGCGGCGTTCGCCGATGGCGGCAACGGCGTGTCCAATGGACTTTGGACAGTCGGCCGCCTGATCTCGGTCAATCTCGGACCGACGCGGACAGTCGGTCTCGTCTATGCGATCGCCAAGGCCGACCGAATCTGGGACTTCGACCAGCAAAACGCCATCGAGGTAAGCATCGAGCTGATCGGCGAGGTTCGCGACGGTCCTGCCGGGCACACGCCGGTTTTCGACCGCGGCATCACGACCTACCCGCATATCGGCGCCATTGCGCATCGCATCCGAGCCCATGACCTGCAAGCGATCTACGATCTGGCCGGGCGAAACTCGATCACCATCGGCACTCTGTCCCAGGATGACGGCATCGAGGCCTGCATCGCGATAGACGACACGTTGAACCGGCATTTCGCCGTCGTCGGCACCACAGGCGTCGGCAAGTCGACAGCCGTGGCGCTGCTCCTGAGAAAGGCACTGCGCGCGCGCCCCGATCTTCGCGTCCTGATCCTCGATCCTCACAACGAATTCGCCTCCTCCCTTCCGGACGAGGCCGTGCGCATCGACACTTCCTCACTCGACCTGCCATTCTGGCTGTTCCGGCTCGAGGAATTCACCGAGGTGCTGTTCCGCGGCCGTGAGACGGCCGCCGAAGAGGTAGACCTGCTCCGCGAGTTGATCCCGGTCGCAAAGAACCTCTACCGGAACCCGAATTCCGGGCTTTATACACGGCGCGGCGCCGATCCGATGACGGCCGATACGCCGGTCCCCTATCGCATGGCGGATCTCCTGAAGCTGATCGACGACAGGATGGGCCTGCTCGAGACCAAGAACGACAGGCCGGTCTACCGTTCGTTGAAGATCCGTATCGAGGCGGCGCTGAGCGACCCGCGTTACCGCTTCATGTTCAACTCACGGCTGATCGAGGATACGATCCACGAGACCATCGGCAAAATCTTCCGCGTGCCGCATCAAGGCCGACCGGTCACCTGCTTCGAGATGGCCGGCATGCCTTCCGAAGTGGTGAATTCAGTCTGCTCGGTTCTCGCTCGGCTGGCTTTCGATCTTGCCTTGTGGAGCGAAGGCAGGCTGCGGCTCCTCGTGCTTTGCGAGGAGGCTCACCGTTACATGCCGGCCGATCAGCGTCTCGGCTTCGCCCCGACCCGGCATGCCCTCTCGCGCATCGCCAAGGAAGGGCGCAAATATGGCTGCTCGCTGGGCATCGTGACCCAGCGGCCCGGCGAGCTCGATCCGACCGTCTTGTCGCAGTGTTCGACCGTTTTCGCCATGCGGCTCGCCAACGAGCAGGACCAGGCGATCATCCGCTCGGCCATCGCCGACTCCTCGGCTTCGACGCTGTCGTTCCTGTCCTCCATGGGCCAGCGCGAGGCGATCGCCTTCGGCGAGGGTGTTGCGACGACCATGCGGCTTAGATTCGAGAAGCTCGACCCCGCGCTGTTGCCGGGCGTCGCCGGAAAGGACGGCGTCGATCGTTCGGCCGGCGCCGACGGGGATGTCGACCTCTGCGCCGTTGTCGAGCGCTTGCGCAACGTTGCCAAAGCGCCGCAATCCGGCTTGTTGGGTGAACCCGTGAGCCCACTGCGTCAAGCCGGCGAGCCGGACTTTCGGCGGCCGGCCGTCCAGCCGCTCCTGGAGGACGATCTCGGCTACGGGCTCAAGCCGGCCACATTCGGGATCCGCCCGCAACAGGGCTGAGCTATCGGTGCGTCCTTTACGGCGCGCTTTGCTCGAACCTCAGGAGGAGGGCCATGGGAGCCGCCTCCCCCATCCCCAGCGGATGCATGCTTTCCTGCGCATTGCGCGGCGGCCCATCTTTCCAGGTGAACGTCGGCGTGCCGCAGCCCCGCTCTCCGTCTCGGCTTCGCCGAGCAGACGGGTGAATGTCGCAATCCATCCTGAGGTGCGAGCGAAGCGAGCCTCGAAGGACCCACTGATCTCAAGGGCAGCCTAGGCGCAGATGCGATTCCGCCCCATGCTCTTGGCCTGGTAGAGCAGCCGGTCGGCGCGGCGGTAGAATTCTTCCGCTGTCTCCTTGCCATCCCAAACCGCAAGGCCCAGGCTGGTGGTGACGTTCAGTCTCACATTGCCGGATTGAATGGCCATGGCGGCTATGGCTCGCCGGATCCTTTCGGCGAACTTCGTCAGCCGCTCGCCGTCCATGTCGGGCGCCACCACGGCAAACTCCTCACCGCCGAGCCGGGCGGCGACATCGTGAAAGCGTGTGACGCCCTTCAGGCAGGTGGCCACCGCCCGGAGCACCTCGTCGCCAACGTCATGGCCATAGGTGTCGTTGACCTGCTTGAAATGATCGAGGTCGAGCAGCATCAGGCCCACCGGCCTGCTGATACGGCGAAATTCCTCTATGTACTCCCGTAACGCGTCGTCGAAATAGCGACGGTTGTGCATACCCGTCAAAGCGTCGGTCAATGCGGCCTGCTCCAGCGTCTCAGAACGCTGGCTGAGCGTCATGGTCATGGCGCGCAACTTGCCCTCCTCCTTCACCTGCGTTCGGATCAGCGGATAGATCAGGAATATCCCGAAGATCAGCGCCGTCGCCTGGAGAACGCCGGTGATGTAAAGAAGAGTCTCGAGATCGGCGATGCCGGCCAGCCGCCGCGGGACTGACGCATTCGCCACGTCCTGCAGCACGCTGTAGGCATAGAACGTCACGACGCCCGCCGCGAGGAGCACGCCGATAAAAACGAAAAATGCTGATTCCGCTTTGTGGAAGCGCATTGCCTACCCGCTGGACACCAGCCCCTTATCCCACCAAGGGCCTTACGTGAAGTTAACTGCCGCAACCTTTACGTGCACAATACGAAAATGCAATCGGATTGCCGGTGTTCATCCCCAGCTTTCGTGCAATGGCAAGGTCAAACCTGCTTCCACTCCGACCCGAGCTGGTGCCGAAACCATGTCGTCTGGCGTTTCGCATATTGGCGCGTCGCGATCTTCGCGCGCTCGATCGCTTCGGCCATATCCATCCGCCCCTCCAGCGCCGCCTGGAGCTCGCGGAAGCCTATAGCCTTCATGGCCGGCAAAGCCGGATCGAGCTTCAAGGCTGCGAGTGCCCTCACCTCCTCCAGGACGCCGGCTTCGATCATCCGATCGAACCGCGCGTCGATACGCCTGACAAGCTCGTCGCGACGCGGATGGATCTGCAAGAACCGAGCCGTCGCGCGATTGACAAGAGGCTTGCCCCTGTGCGCCTGCCAGGTCACGATCGAGCGGCCAGAAGCCTCGAGCACCTCCAGGGCACGAACGATCCTCTGGCCGTCGGATGGCCGGATCATCCGAGCTGCTTCGGAATCCCTTTCCGACAGCAGGCTGTGCAATCTTTCCGGGCCCCCTTCGGCGAGTTCATGACGCCATCGGCCGCGAATCTCGGGAGGAATGTCCGGCATCTCCGAGAGCCCTTCGGCAAGGGCGCGGAAATAGAGGCCGGTGCCGCCGACGAAGATGGGCGTCTTGCCTGACCACACCCCGCTTCGGAAGAGCCGTTCCACGTCGCGCAGCCACGCCCCTGTCGAATAGGCCCGGCTCGGGTGGACATGGCCATAGAGCTCGTGCGGCGCCCGTGCGAGTTCGGCTGGCCCGGGACGGGCGGTCAGCAGGTCGAGGACCGAATAGACCTGCATGGAATCGGCGTTGACGACCACCCCGTCATGGCGCTCGGCCAAATCCAAGGCCATGGCCGACTTGCCGCTGGCGGTCGGTCCGGCTATCAGGATCGCGTTTTCCACGAGGCCGTCGGCCTCTCCCGCCGCGGATTGTTCAATGCCTCTCGTCGCCACGCTGATCGCTCATCCGGAACGCCGGTCCCTGTCCGTCTCCCTAGCGCATAAGGCCTCGCAAGCCGTCGAGGCAAGCGCAATCGATTGGCTGGCGGACGGGATTGCGTGCGACTTGGCGTTGCCGACGAGCGCCGAAGCTGCCGACATCGAGGACCGCTTGCGCAGGTCCCTCGCCGGCGAGGCGATCGACATCGTCGTCCAGGAGGCCGCGACACGACGCAAGAAGATCCTGATCGCGGACATGGATTCGACCATGATCGATCAGGAATGCATCGACGAACTGGCCGACGAGATCGGCATCAAGGAATATGTTGCCGCCATAACGGCACGGTCCATGAATGGGGAGATCGCTTTCGAGCCGGCGCTGCGCGAACGCGTCGCGCTGCTCGAGGGCCTGGAGGCCCAGATCATCGAAACCATCATCGCCAACCGCATCACGCTGGCCGCGGGCGGTCTCGAACTGGTCGCGACCATGCGCGCCAACGGCGCCTGGACCGCCCTGGTATCGGGCGGTTTCGACGTGTTCACGTCGCGTATCGCAGCCAAGCTCGGCTTCGACGAGAACCGCGCCAATCGGCTCATCGAGCTCGACGGCAAGCTCGCGGGCCGTGTCGCCGAACCAATCCTAGGCCGAGCGGCGAAAGCCGAGGCACTGCTCGACATTTCGGCGAGGCTAGGGCTCACCCCTGCCGACGCGATCGCGGTCGGCGACGGAGCGAACGATCTCGACATGATCCGCCTGGCCGGCAGCGGCGTGGCGCTTCACGCCAAGCCAACGGTTGCCGCGGAGGCGCGCATGCGCATCGATCATGGCGACCTCACTGCCCTGCTCTACATCCAGGGCTACCATCGAAGCGAGTTCACGACGTGACGCCTGTCAGGACCGAACGTCTCGTCCTGCGCAATTGGGAAGAGCGGGACCGTCCTCTCTTCCACCGGATCAATTGCGACGAGCGTGTGATGGAGTTCTTTCCGATCCGCCGCGACCGCGCCCAGTCCGACGCGCTTCTCGACAAGCTGCGCGACTTCATAGACGCGAACGGCTTCGGCTTCTCGGCGGTGGAGATTGCGGCAACCGGCGAATGCGCGGGCTTTGCCGGCCTATACCGGGCCGACTATCTCGAGCCGTTCCTGCCCGTCGACACGATCGAGATCGGCTGGCGTCTCGCACCCGAATACTGGGGACGTGGTTATGCCACCGAGGCGGCGCGGGCGCATCTCGCCTACGGCTTCAAGAACCTGGGCCTGACCGAGATCGTTTCCTTCGCCGTTTCGGGCAACAGGCGCTCGACGGCAGTGATGGAGCGCCTCGGCATGCTCCGCGACGAGGCTGGCGATTTCGACCACCCACACGTCCCTGACAGCCATCCGCGACTGAAGCGCCACGTGCTGTATCGGCTGCCTCGCCAGCTATGGCCGGATGAGGAACGGACGGCCGAGTAGCGCGCGTCAAAACCACCCCTCATCCGACCTCGTGGAGCGAGTCGGACGAGGACATTCCCACGACCGGATGAGAGGTTTTCTCCAACCCTGCCGATCAATCCATCCGGATGGTGACGAAGCGCAGTTCGCCGGTCTTCGATGCGAGCATCAGAAGTGCATTCTTGCGCCCCTGTTCCTTCAGCGTCTTGATCCGATCGAGGACCTGCTGGGGCGAGGACACCGATTCCTGCGCGATTTCGGTGATCACCTCACCTGCCACGATGCCCCGCTCGGCCGCTGCCGAACCTGGCGCCACCTCGGTGACGACGACGCCGGACACATCCGGCGCGATCTCGAAATTCGTCCTCGCTTCGTCGTTGAGATCGGCGATCTTCATGCCGAGGACATCCGTTGCCGTGACAGCCTTGTCGGACGGATTGTCCGGCTCCGTCGCGGCAAGTTTCTCGCCATCCTCCAGGCGCCCGAGCGTCACCTTCACGGTCTGCTCCACGCCCTTGCGCACGATGACCACGTCGACCGCCTTGCCTACCGGGCTCTCCGCAACGACCCGCGGCAAGTCGCGCATGTCGTTCACGTCGCGGCCGTCGAACTTCGTGATCACGTCGCCCGGCTGAACCACGCCATTGTCGACCGGACCGCCCTTGATGACACCCGCGACCAAGGCACCCTTGGCCGATTTCATGCCGAGGCTCTCGGCGATCTCCTCGGTGACGGGCTGGATACGGACGCCGAGCCAGCCGCGACGTGTTTCTCCGAACTGGCGCAGCTGATCGATCACACCGACCGCCAGCCTGGAGGGGATCGAGAAGCCGAGGCCGATCGAGCCGCCTGTCGGCGAAATGATGGCCGTATTGATGCCGACCACCTCGCCGTCCATGTTGAACAGCGGCCCACCGGAATTACCACGGTTGATTGCCGCGTCGGTCTGGATGAAATCGTCGTACGGTCCGGTATTGATGTCCCGGTCCCGCGCCGAGACGATACCCAGCGTCACGGTTCCGCCAAGGCCGAACGGGTTGCCGATGGCCATCACCCAATCGCCGATGCGCATCTTGTCGGAATTTCCGAAACTGACCGCCTTGAGCTTCTTGAGCTTGGGATCGACCTTCAGCACGGCGAGATCTGTCTTCGTGTCCTTGCCGACGAGCTCGGCCTTGAGCTTCGAGCCGTCGGAGAAATTGACCTCGATCTCGTCGGCATCGGCAATCACGTGATTGTTCGTGACCACGATACCCTGTTCGGCGTCGACCACGAAACCGGAGCCTAGAGACTGAACTTTGCGGGGGCTCTGGTCCTGGCCCTGCCGTTTGTTGAAATAATCATCGAAAAAGTCCTGGAAAGGCGAACCTTCCGGGACGTCCGGCATCGGCACGGCACCTTCGCCTTCGGAACCCTTGACCGTCTGCGACGTGGAGATATTCACCACCGCCTCGACCAAGCCTTCGGCGAGGTCAGCGACCGATTCCGGCCCCCTCGCATGGGCGACCCCGACAAAATGAGGTACGGCTGCGGTGCCGACCAGCAAAGCCGCGGCAGCGGCCACCATTGTCTTGCGCAATGCGGGCGCAAGCGGATTTCGGTTCATGGAGGCCTCCCGGTTTGGGTGGAGAAATGACTTGGCCCCTCGCAGGGGCCGAAGTCATCTTGATAAAAAATAGGGCGTGTTTGCGGCCTTGGCTATCAGGAAAGGATAAATCCTGCGTTAGCGGCGTGTGTCCTGCCCCTGGATCCTTCGCCCGCCAAAGAAGAGCAAGGCGCCTTCCCGGGCCCCGCACGGGTGGCCGCCTAACCCCGGACCAGCCAGACGATCCCGACTCCCGCCGCGATCGCAACAAGCCCGCCGATTCTCAGGACGTTCTCCGGTGTCGCCAGCACTTCCTGGGCCAGCTTCCGGGCAAGTCCGGGAAAGCCGCCATAGACCAGGCCCTCGACGACAAGGACCAGGCCGATTGCGGCCAGGAAGTCGGCCATGGATTACCCGCCTATTGGTTGGCGCCGGTGGTCTGTCCATCGGTGCCCGCTGCAGACGGCGTTCCGTTCGTCGCCGGCGCGCCGGGCTGCGCCTTGCCCTGGGCGCTCCCGAAGAACCGGAAGAACTCCGAATTGGGCGAGAGCACCATGGTCGTGCCGTTGGGGTTGAGCGCCTGAACGTAGGCATTCATCGAGCGGTAGAATTCGAAGAATTCCGGATCACGCTGAAACGCGTCGGCAAAGACCGCGTTGCGTTCCGCCTCGCCCTGGCCTCGCAGGATTTCCGATTCCTTGCGTGCCTCGGCAACGATTTCAACCACCTCGCGATCGGCTCGCGCGCGGATGCGCTGGGCCGCCTCGCGACCACGCGCCCTCAGCCTTTCCGCCTCGGCGAGACGCTCCGCCTTCATGCGCTCGAAGGTCTGCTGGGAAACCTCGGCGGTCAGGTCGGTCCGGCGGATGCGGACATCCTCCACCTCGAGACCGAGCGAGGTCGCATCGGGCCGCAGCTGGTCACGGACTTCGCGCATCATGGAGGCGCGTTCCTCCGACAGCGCCGCCTCGAAGCCACGCAAGCCGTAGACGCGCCGAAGCGCTGCGTCGAGACGGGTCCTGAGGCGCTGCTCGGCGAGCAGAACCTGACCGGACACGGCGGCTCGGAAGCGCCGTGGATCCGAGATGCGGTAGGCCACGAAGGCATCGACCTCGTAGAACTTGCCCCCGGAAACCTGGACGCGGATATTGTCCAGATCGAAGCGCATGACGCGATCCTCGATGATCTGGACGTTGTCCGCCTCGAAGAAGCCGAATGGCGCCTTGAAATAGATGCCCGGTTCGGTCTTCACGTCGACGATCTCGCCGAAGCGCAGCACGATGGCCTGCTGGCGCTCGTTGACGACAAAGATGGACGAATAGGCGAGGAACAGGATGACGGCGGCGATGATGCCGATGACGGGGAGACGATTCGACATCAGTTGTTGCCTCCCGTCGCGCGCTTCTGCAGTTCGGGCAGCGGCAGGTAGGGAACGACGCCCTGGCCGCTGCCTTCGTCGATGATCACCTTGTTGGATCCTTTCAGCACTTGTTCCATCGTCTCGAGGAACAGACGCTGGCGCGTCACGTCCGGAGCCTTGGCGTATTCGTCATAGACGGAGACGAAGCGCTGGGCCTCACCTTGCGCCTCCTGCACGATACGGTTCTTGTAGGCGGCCGCCTCTTCCCGGATCTGCGCCGCGTTACCGCGCGCCATGCCGAGCTGCTCGTTGGAATAACGGTTGGATTCTTCGACGAACTTGTCCTCGTCCTGCTCGGCGCGCTGCACTTCGTCGAATGCATCGGCCACTTCCCTCGGCGGCGCCGCATCCTCGATCGAAATGGCGTTGATGTTCAGGCCTGTTCCGTAGGAGTCCAGCGTGGTCTGCACGATCTCACGGACGTTCTCTGCGATGCCCTGGCGGTCGTCGCGGAAGATATCCTGGGCCGGCCGTCGGCCGACGGACTCGCGCATGGCGCTCTCCCCGACCTGGCGGACCATGTCGTCGGGATCGGCGACGTTGAACAGATAGGCTTTCGGATCGGCGACTTGATAAGCGATCGAAAACTTGACATCCACGATGTTCTGGTCGCCCGACAGCATCAGCCCCGAGCTCCCGGCGCCGCGCGCGTCGCCGATATTGACCAGCTTCTCGGCGGTGTTCGCTTTCTCTACCGTTTCGATCGGCCACCAGTGGAAATGCAGGCCCGGCTCCGAGAGCTCCTGCTTGGGCTTGCCGAAGCGCAATTCGACGGCAAGTTCGTCCGGCTGGACGGTATAGATCGACTGGAAAAGCCAGAGCGCGACCAGCGCTATGGCGATCAGCCCGAGCAAGGCGGGGCTCATTCCCCCGCCGCCGGGCAGCGCCCGCCTGAGGCGGTCCTGGCCGCGACGGATGATGTCCTCGAGGTCAGGCGGCGAACCTTGCGGGCCGCTCGGTCCGCGCGGGCCCTGCCCCCACGGGCCGCCACTGTTGCCGCCGCCCCATGGGCCGCCGCCACCGCCGCTCTGATTGTTCCAGGGCATGAAAGTCCTTTCGGGTCTAGAAACACTGGGCGCCATCATGAGCGCCCGAATTCCTCAGCCTTCTATAGGGGCGCGCCACGCCGCTTTCAACGGAACGACCATGCGCGCGTTAAGATTCTACTTCAAATGTATGAAGCATCCCATTCAATGCACGCTTTCCCGCCTGTCGTAAACGGCAAAGCATGTCGCATGGCTGTCCTTTTCCCCGGCGGGATGGTCTTCCGAATGGACCCTCGTCCAGATCGCCGGATCGATCGCAGGAAAGGTCGTGTCGCCCTCGACGTCGGCCAGCACATGCGTCACATAGAGGCGGTCGGCGAGCCGCAGGGCCTGACGATACACTTCGCCGCCGCCGAGGATGCAGATCTCGTCCGCGCCGGGAAGATCCCGCGACCGTTCGGCCGCCAGTTCCAGCGCCGCCTCAAGCGAACCGACGACCTCTGCACCGTCGGCCTCGTAAGCTGGATCGCGCGTGAGCACAATGTTGAGGCGCCCCGGCAAAGGGCGGCGCGGGAAGCTCTCCCACGTCTTGCGACCCATGATAATGGGCTTGCCCATGGTCGTCGCCTTGAAGCGCTTCATGTCGCTGGCCAATCTCCACGGAAGCCCGTTCTCGCGTCCGATCACGCCGTTACCGGCGATGGCGACGTGGATGACGATCTTCATTGCCTGTTATTTCCCGGGTTACTGTCTTGGACGAGATGAAGCCCCCGAGGCGCCTGCATTCCCGTCGAAAGGCACGAGGATAAGGATGTCGAGGTCTCTTTCGGGAGAGAAGTCGGTGGCGGTCATCTCGAAAGTCGTCGGCCCGGTCTTCACGACGTTCTTCCCGCAGAAGCTGACAAGGTTCCGTGGGTCTCCCTTGTCCACCGTGAGCTTGAAGCGGCCGATCGTGCCGGCCGCCCAATTGCCGCCCGTGGTCAGTATATAGGAAATGCGGCTCTCGGACAGTCGCGGGTATCCGTCTGGCGCCTGTTTCGCGGCCCTCAGGACAGCGGTCTCGAAGCTCTTGTCGAGACAGTATTTGCGCTTGTAGGCCTCATAGACTTCCCCTCCCGGCTTGCCATCCGAGGTGAAGGCGAGGCCAGCCGTCCCGCCGACGCTGGGCTTGTAGCGATGCTTTACTCGCACGGAACTCCCCGCGGGAAAGACCGACCGCCACCAGTAGGTCGATTTGAGCTGCCAATAAGGCGAGCGCACGCGCTTCCAGCCGGTCCCGTCATCGTATTCGTCGATGACCAGCATGCCGCGCTCCTGCCACTGGTCGGCGACGTCCTGCGGCAGCGCGGCAAGAGCCGCAAGCGCCGCATCGCCAAAGGGATAGAGCGGCACGTTGCGCGCCCTCAGTTCGTCCGTCACGTCCAGCCCGACCGCGAAGGCGCGTTGCTCCAGCCCCGGCGCCACCGCCTTGCCACCCACCGTTACGGTGAAGTCGAGGAAATTGTCCCGGCTGTCCACGGGAATGGCCGGAATGGAGAAGGGACTGCCGGTCAAATCCGGCAGCGGAAAGGCCACGATCGTTTCGACATCCTTGTCCGATCCATTTCGAAAGACATAATCGACCTCGACCCGATCTGCCGAGATGAAGAGGTCCTCGCTTTCCATCGAGATGATGTCGCTGCGCGAGAGGATAAGCCCGTTCGTGCCGAGTTCGGCAATGGAATCATTGGCGCGGGCCTGAGACGCCACACAGAGCATCAAGGCGGTCGCGAGGAAGCGAAGCATGTCTCCTCCTTTGCGCGGCTGACTATCGCCGACGGACGTCGGGGCAATGCCGGCCGATCACGTTAGACCGCGATCGGGGCGCGGATCGAGGGATCGGCCACATAATTCTCCAGCCGGAAGTCCTCGTAGCGGAAAGCGAAGAGATCCGTGACCGAGGGATTGATCCACATGGTGGGCAGCGGTTTTGGCGACCGCGCTAGTTGCTCCCGGGCCTGATCGAAATGGTTGAGGTAAAGGTGTGCGTCGCCGAGCGTATGGATGAACTCGCCCGGCTCCAGTCCGGTCACCTGCGCGATCATCATGGTAAGCAGCGCATAGGAAGCGATGTTGAAGGGGACGCCCAGGAAGATATCGGCCGAACGCTGGTAGAGCTGGCAGGAAAGGCGGCCCTCCGAGACGTAGAATTGGAACAGGCAATGACAGGGCGGCAGGGCCATCGCCTCGACCTCGGCCGGATTCCAGGCCGATACGATCAGGCGTCGGGAATTGGGATTCTTGCGGATCTGCACGAGGAGACTGGCGATCTGATCGATCGATCGGCCGTCCGGCGCCGGCCAGGATCGCCACTGCGCTCCGTAGACCGGACCGAGGTCACCATTCTCGTCGGCCCACTCGTCCCAGATGGTGACCCCGTTGTCGTTCAGATACTTGATGTTCGTGTCGCCGGCCAGGAACCACAGCAATTCATGGATGATCGACTTCAGATGCAGCTTCTTCGTCGTCGTGACGGGAAAGCCTCGCCGCAGGTCGAAACGCATCTGGTAGCCGAACACCGAGCGGGTGCCCGTGCCTGTGCGGTCGCCTCGGTCGACGCCGGTTTCGAGAACGTGCTGCAGGAGGTCGAGATACTGGCGCATGGTCGTGCTTCGATTCGTGGGTCGGCCGATCTTAGCGGAGGATACAAGCAAGGACCATGCGCGTGGCCACGCTTCCTGTCGAGCGAAGTCGACATCAACGACAAGAAGCTGTCTCACGGCATCGAACCAAGCTACGCTGGGAAAGCCAGCCTCATTGGAGTTCCGTTTCATGCCAGATCACGCCGCCATCAGCCGCTTCCCTGTGCCCGCCCTTTCGGAGATCCCGCCGGACATCCGTGATCGGCTGAATGCGGTGCAGGAGAAATCGGGCTTCATTCCCAACGTCTTTCTGATCCTGGCTCGCAGGCCCGAGGAGTTCCGCGCCTTCTTCGCCTATCATGACGCGCTGATGGACAAGCCGGGAAACCTCACGAAGGCCGAGCGCGAGATGATCGTGGTCGCGACAAGCAATGCCAACCAGTGCCAATATTGCGTCATTGCCCACGGGGCCATCCTGCGCATCCGGGCAAAGAATCCGTTGATCGCAGACCAGGTCGCGATCAACTACCGCAAGGCCGACATCACGGCGCGCCAGAAAGCAATGCTGGATTTTGCCATGAAGGTGGCATTCGAATCCTACTCGGTCGGTGACGACGATTTCGCCGCGCTCGCGGCGCATGGCTTCGACCAGGAGGACGTTTGGGACATAGCCGCGATCGCCGCCTTTTTTGGAATGTCGAACCGCATCGCGAATGTCGGCAACATGCGGCCGAACGATGAATTCTACACGCTCGGTCGATAGTTCGGCAGCCTCGCGGCTGTTCGGGAGGCTCCGTCGGCCGCGGGAGAATGAAGCGATCGCAGGAGGCAGGCAATGTCGGCCTGCTTTCTCAATACTGCCGGCAGCTTCGGGAACGGAGCCCTTGCCGGTGCGTTCCCTTTCCACACGGAATGGAGGATGCAGGCATGGCCAACGAGAAGATCGGCAAACAGCGCAAGCGCTCCGGTAGTCTGAAGCAAGGGCAAGAGCTCGAGGTCCAGCATCTGGCTGAAACGACCGATCTGTCGCCCAATCAGGCCAAGACGCTTCTGAGGCGGCATGGCAATGACTGGGCCAAGATCAAGGAGGAGGCCGAGAACTTCAAGGCAGAAGGCTGATCAGGGCTGAAGGGGGCCGGGCCAACCCGACGCAATTTTTGCCGTGCACAGGCTTCGTTCCGGGGCTTTCAATTTCAGTTCGGCCTCCCTATATTC
Organism: Rhizobiaceae bacterium; assembly: GCA_035556195.1. Classification (GTDB taxonomy): domain Bacteria; phylum Pseudomonadota; class Alphaproteobacteria; order Rhizobiales; family Rhizobiaceae. The sequence continues at coordinate 112,699 of DATMFK010000011.1, read as the reverse complement.
GCCCCGTCAGCTCGACTGACTATGGCAATAAACGGCCGATGAAATAAGCCATTCGGACCCGGGGGCGGTACCCGGCGCCTCCACCAAAAACCGCCGGCAAAGGCGGCTTTTGATGGGGGCGAAATAGGATCGACGAGGGTGTAAAGATCGGACTTTTGCCCGGCATTGTACCACCGTTATCGGGCTAACCTTATAGTTGCCAACGACAACTATGCGGAAGCACGTCTCGCCGCTTAATGCGGTGCGATAGCTTCAATCAAAGCCCTAGGCCGTCGCAGGTCTAGGCGGGGTCCGGAGGCACCTGGCAACAGAAGCCTCCACTTCCCCCCTTTTCAATCTTTTCGCTTCGGCCCGCAGTCCCGTCTCGCGCGCGCGATCGGCATCTGTCGTGCGCGCGCCGTCGCGACCATTGCGCCATCCCAACCGAGGAACATTCTCGATGCTCAACGACCACCAGCGCTTCTTCGTCCTGTCCGGCGGCCCCGGTTCGGGCAAAAGCACGCTGATTGCAGCGCTCGGCGAGGCGGGCTTTGCCGGCTCGATCGAAGCCGGGCGCGCCATCATCAAGGATCAGGTCCGGATCGGCGGCCCTGCCCTGCCCTGGGAAAACCCGGCGCTCTTCGCAGAGCTGATGCTGTCGTGGGAAATGCGCTCCTACGGAGTTGCCGCAGCGAGCGATGGCCTTCATTTCTTCGATCGCGGAGTACCCGACATCATCGGCTATCTCAGGCTTTCCCGCCTCGAGGTGCCGCTCCATGTGAAGGGAGCCGCGCGGGTCTGCCTCTATAACCCGAAAGTGTTCTTGCTGCCGCCCTGGCCCGAGATCTTCGCCCAGGACAGCGAGCGCAAGCAGTCTTTGGAGGAAGCAGAGCGGACTTTCGATGCGGTGGCGCAGGCCTATGCCGACTGCGGCTATGAGCTCGTCGAGGTACCGCGCGCATCGGTTGCGGATCGGTGTCGCTTTGTGCTTGAGATCGCCGGGGTAGCATCACGGCAGGTGGACAAGCAGGTCTGACGGACCCGCTCCCCCTGAAGCTCATCGCCGACAATCGAATTCGGCAATGCGCTTCAAATAGTGGCTTCTACGCACATCGTTATCCCAAAACCGCTCCGAAGTTTTCGGCGACGTGCTTTCGCCGGACGCATCATGCCTATTCGGCCGGCGTCCCCACCGCCAGCGGGGCGCGAGCGAGCGTCGCCCGCGTCAGCACGAAGGCGATCACGGCGGCGATGGCGATGCCCGCCACCATCGGCAGGGAGGTGCCGTCGAAAAACAGCCCGACGACCGCCATGGCTGCCGCGCCCGTGGCCAATTGCAGTGTGCCCATCAAAGCAGAGGCCGTGCCGGCGATCTCGCCATGGTCCTCCAGCGCCAGTACGGCCGTTGTCGGAATCACGAGCCCGAGAAAGCCGTATCCGACGAACAGCAGCCCCGCCATTACATCCAGCCGGTCCACGCCGGTGACGGTCAGGCCGAACAGCACGACCATCGTCGTGGTGTAGCCGGTCACGGCAACGCGCACGACCCGCCTCAGCCCGAAACGGTCGGCGAACGTGCCGGTGAGTTGAGACATGCCGATGAAAGCCACCGCGTTGATCGAGAAGGCGATGCTGTATTGCGCAGGCGTCAGACCGTAGCGATCGATCAGGATGAAGGATGAACTGGCCAGGTAGACGAAGAAACTGGACATGCCGAAGGCGCCGATGAATGTCAGGCCAAGGAAGTTGCGGTCGCCCAGCAGCAAACGATAGCCCGCCAGGGCTCCGCCGATGCTGCTTTCCAGACGCGCGGACGCCGGGCGCGTTTCCTTGAGCGTGAAGGCGAGCATGGCGATGGCGACCAGTGCTGCGCCCGTCACGAACCAGAAGACGGCGCGCCAGCCGAACGCCTCGATGACGATGCTGCCTCCGAGCGGCGCCAGGATCGGTGACACGCTGAAGACGAGCATGAGCAGCGACATCAGGCGGGCAGCTTCATTGCCGGTGTGAAGATCACGCACGATGGCGCGCGGCACCACCATCCCGGCTGCCGCGCCCAAACCCTGCACGAAGCGGGCGACGATAAGCCATTCGATCGTGGGCGCCAGAGCCGAGCCGATGCCGCCGAGTGCAAACAGCACGAGACTCATGTAGAGGGGCGCCTTCCGCCCGAACATGTCGGACAGCGGGCCCACGAGGATCTGGGCGAGCCCTGAGGACAGGAAGAAGACGAGCAGGCTCAACTGAACAGCGTTGGTGGTCGCGCCGAGGTCCGCGCCGATGGACGGCAGCGCCGGCAGATACATGTCGATGGCGAAGGGGCCAATGGCCGACAAAAGGCCGAGCACGACCGCGAGGCGGAGGAATCGTGGGGACATGGCGTAGGTTCTTTCGGATCGTGTCGTGGGCCGGGCAGCCGGCCTGAAATTGGCCTCCACCCATCCGCCCGCTCCTCCGATCGGCCAGATTTGTAGAGATGGTCAACATTTTTAGGCATGGTTGTCCAAATCGTCAATCAGTCCTATATAGATTTCCATGGCATCCGATATCACTCCTGACATTGTTGGCCCGCCGCGCAGCCATTCCGCCAAGCGCGAGTCCATCATCGAGGCAGCAGCGAGGGTCTTTTGTCAGGAGGGGTTCGGTGGCTCGAACATCGATCTGATTGCTGCCGAGGCAGGTGTTTCCCGGCAGACCGTGTACAATCACCACGGCGACAAGGACAAACTATTCACCGCCGTCGTCAAGGAAGTGACGGAACGCACCAATATCAGCATCTTCGAGACCCTGGCCACCTTCCCCGACCATCCCAAGGACCTGCATGCGGAGTTGACGGCCTTCGGCGTGCGGCTGAACAAGAATTGCCTCTGCAACCGCGACGGCCTGTTTCTGCGCAAGCTCCTTCAGAGCGAAGGCCAGCGTTGCCCCGAACTTTTCGCGACATGGCGGGAGAACGGCCCCAGCAAGATCTGGGCCGCCCTTGCGGCCCGCTTCGCGCGCCTTGCCCATGCCGGATTCCTCGACCTAGACGATCCCGATCTCGCGGCACGGCAGTTCCTGGCGCTCAACAATGCGGATCTCCAGATTTCCCTGGCTTTTGGAGACAGGCCATCGGAAGTAGACCTGCAAAGCGCTTCTTCCAACGCGGTGAGCACGTTTCTGCGGGCATTCGGCCGCAAGCCCCAGCCCGGAGCCAAAAGCGGCGCGCCTGCGGTCTGAAGCATGTCGCAGCCGACCGGTTTCGGTCGGCGTCCCAGAATGCGGCAAAACGAATTCCTTGAGCCTGTCGCCCCATCCGATTGCAGGCGACATGCTTTGGTGGGGCTGAACTCTCCGAAAGCTCGCGCTATATCCGGTTTACGGCAGCCTTGCGCTTGATTACAGGTAGGCGGTTCGATTCATGGAAGCCGGGTGACAATGGCCGAAGACCATATCCGCTACGATATTCTTGCCCAGGAGGCGCTGCGTGGTGTTATGCGCAAGGTCCTGGCGGAGGTCGCGCGTACCGGTCTCCCGGGCAACCATCATTTCTTCATCACGTTCCTGACTGGGGCGCCTGGCGTGCGCATTTCGTCTCGGCTGCGCGAGCGCTACCCCGAGCAGATGACGATTGTGCTCCAATTCCAGTACTGGGACTTGAAGGTAAGCGAGACCGGGTTCGAGGTTGGCCTTTCCTTCTCCGACATCCCGGAACGGCTCGAGATACCGTTTTCCGCGGTTCGTGGGTTTTATGATCCCTCGGTCAATTTCGAGCTCGAGTTCGACGTGAAGCCGGAATCTCTGGCGAAGGCTGCCGCCGAGGAGGAGGAAGCCGCGCCGACAAAGCCCGAGCCCGCGAAGGCCGCTTCCCCGAAGAAAGCGGAATCGCGCAAGAAAGAATCCAACAAGCCTGCGGAGCCGGAGCCGGCCGACACGGCGACAAAGAGCGCCGACGTCGTGTCGCTTGACGCGTTCCGCAAGAAGTAGCGTCGAGGACGCGATCGATGGCTGAGATCGTCAATCTCCGCCTGGCCCGCAAGAAAAAGGCGCGAGTGGAAAAAGAGCGGATAGCGGAACAAAACCGCGCCACTCACGGCCGTTCCAAGGCCGAGCGCTTGCAGGCCCAGAAGATCGCGGACAAATCGAGAGCGTTTCTCGAAAGTCACCGCCGTGAGGGTGGGGACGACGGTTCGGAACGGTGAGCCTCGTCCGCAAGCGATCCGTTACCATCCGCGGCCACCGCACCAGCTATTCGCTCGAACAACCTTTCTACGACGAACTCACGGCGATCGCCGCCGAACGCGGCATGACGCTCGCGGCGCTCGTGGCGGAAGTCGACGCCACGCGCCCACGCGACGCCAATCTTTCCTCGGCGCTGCGAATTCATGTGCTCGAATGGGCGAAGCGCAGATAGTTCGAGATGGCTCCCTTTCCGGTGCCCGGCTGACTTCCAATTCCTAATCAGGAAATTGCATGGAACTAGCGAACAAATTCGTTTGCATGGCGGATCTATTCCCGGGAAACTGCAGCGTGACTGTCGACTGATGGGTTGATCTCTGTCGCAAGCGGCCCTCGACTGTCCTCCCGGAGGAGACGACATCGGTCTTCTCCCCTGCCGGCAAGTGGCCGGCAGGCCGATGAGGCGCTTGCCCGAGTTTCGTCCTTTGTCGCCGGTATGAGGCGATCACCGATCGCCGAGGAGGGAGTATGTCCGAAGGCAATCACCGGGAAAACGGGCCGGATCTGACCCAGGGCGTAGCGCTCGCCGATCTTCCGGAAGGCGGCAAGTTGGTTGGTCATTGCGGCGACGATCAGGTGCTGTTGGTGCGCCGCGGGCCTGACGTGTTCGCCGTCGGTGCCACATGCACCCATTACAGTGGCCCGCTTGGGGAAGGTCTGGTGGTCGGCGACACGATCCGCTGCCCCTGGCATCATGCATGCTTCGATCTGCGCACGGGTGAAGCCCTGCGCGCGCCCGCCTTCACTCCACTTGCGTGCTGGTCGGTGGAACAGCGTGAAGGCAGGATTTTCGTGAAGGAGAAGCGCAAGCGGCCCGCGCCGAAAAAGCGCGAGTCGTCGGCCGGCCGTCTCTCCGAGAAAGTCGTCATAGTCGGCGGCGGCGCGGCCGGCTTTGCGGCTGCCGAGAGGCTACGACGCGAGCAATACCAAGGGAGCATCGTCATGCTCAGCGACGACGAAGCTCCGCCCGTCGACCGGCCCAACCTTTCCAAGGACTATCTCGCTGGCAAGGCTCCGGAGGATTGGATTCCGCTCCGCGGAGAGAGCTTCTATTCGAAGAACGGCATCGACCTGCGTCTCAGAACGAGCGTCGGGCGTATCGACACACGCTCTCGCGAGGTCGTTCTCACCGACGGCGCCCAAATCCCGTACGACAGGTTGCTGCTGGCAACAGGGGCCGAACCGGTTCGCCCGACCATTCCCGGGGCCGACCAACCGCACGTTCACACACTGCGTTCGCTCGCGGATTGCAGGGCGATCATCGCCCGCGCCGAGACCGCGCGGCGTGTCGTCATCTTGGGCGCCAGCTTCATCGGTCTCGAGGTTGCAGCGTCCTTGCGTGCCCGTGATCTCGAAGTGCATGTCGTGGCCCCCGAAAAGCGGCCCATGGAGCGTATCCTGGGCTCGCGGATGGGCGACTTCCTTCGCATGCTGCATGAGGAGAACGGTGTCGTTTTCCATCTCGGTGACACCGCGAGCAGTATGGAAGGCACAGGGCTGAGACTCGCCAGCGGCGGCACCTTGGCAGCCGATTTCGTCGTCGCAGGCGTCGGCGTACGGCCCCGGACCGGGCTTGCCGAAGCCGCGGGGCTCACCGTTGACCGAGGCGTCGTCGTGAACCCCCTCCTGGAAACGAGCACGCCAGGAATCTTCGCCGCAGGCGATATCGCGCGTTGGCCTGATCCTCGCAGTGGCGAGAACATTCGCGCCGAGCATTGGGTGGTTGCCGAGAGGCAAGGAGGAACCGCAGCCCTCAACATGCTCGGATATGCCGAGGAGTTCGCGTTCGTGCCGTTCTTCTGGAGCCAGCACTACGACATCCCGATCAATTATGTCGGCCATGCCGAGCAATGGGACGAAATCTCGATCGACGGCGATATCGCCGCCAAGGACTGCCTCCTGCGCTTCAGAGGCAACGGACGGCTTCTCGCCGTCGCCTCTGTTTTTCGGGACCTCGAAAGCCTGGAGGCCGAGCTGGCCATGGAGCACGAAAGGGCGGCTTGAGGCCCGTCGCCCAAATCACAATCCGTTGACCCATACCCGCCACACAGCTTTGGGCGGCATGCAAGTCAATTCGGCCCGCGGCCCGGCGCCAGGGATTGACGGCGTTCGCGCCAGACCGCGCCAGTGGTTTTGACGGCTTCTGACTCAGCAAACATCATCCATAGGCACTTGCAAACCCGCCCCGACCGGACTACTTAGTCTGTAATTAATTAGCTCTCTATCTATATGGATGCTTAGCAATGGCAACTCGTCTGCGCGGTCAGCGCTTCGAGATTCTGGAAGATATCGCCAAGATCAGCCGGAAAATCCGCACCATCTTCGACGCCCGCGTGCGCGAGAAGGGGCTGACGCTCGCCCGCGCGCGTACGCTGCTCAAGATTGCCCGCTGCGAGGCAGCCAACCAGAAGGAATTGGCGGAAGAACTGGAGATCGAGACCGCGACGCTTGTCCGCCTGATAGACGGCCTTGAGGCACAGGGCTTGATCGAGCGGCGCGAGGTCGAAGGCGACCGGCGCGCCAAACAGGTGGTGTTGACGTCTTCGGGCGAGATGCTTGCCGAACTTGTCGACCGCATGGCTGCACAGATCGGGAAGGAAGTACTCAAGGGCATAGACGAGCAGGAATTGGCCGGCGCGCTGAGGATTTCGCGCCGGATGGCGGGGAATCTGGAAGCGATCTCCCTCGAACCGGCCGCATAGGCGTACGGAGCGAGCCGTGAGCATCTCAGATCAACTCCAAGTCCGGACGATGCGTTCGCCTGCCACGACACGGACGCCGGCGGGCGCGAAAGACGATCTTCTGGCCGGCGCTGCCGGACGCACTCCCATCGCGGAGCCGCCGCCCGATGGCTCGATTGCCGCCACCGATGAAGTCGCCCACATGGAAGGCGCCAAGCGCATGGCTCCCCGACCTGGCTTCCTTGTCCGCCTGTTTGGCGGTCCGGACGAGCCTCCGCCGTCGCTGCCCGCACCGGCTCCTTACGTGCCCAGGCATCCCGCTTTGGCGGCCTGCTATGCGGCGACCTCGGTGCTCATCGCGATCACCTATGGGCTAGGTCTGAATTTCGTCAACGCCAACCTTCTGCAGGTCTCAGGCGAGTTCTCGGCGACGACCAATGAGGCGCTATGGCTGACAACGGCCTATATGGTTCCGAACGTCAGCCTTTCCCTGCTGCTGGTGAAGATCCGGGCGCAATACGGCCTTCGCAAGTTCGCGGAGATCGCAATGATCACGTTCATCGTGGTCAACGGTCTTCATCTCTTCACCAATGAGCTTGGTACGGCCGTCATAGCGCGCTTCTTTGCCGGGATCGCAGCCGCACCCATGTCGACCCTGAGCTTCCTCTACCTCCTCGAATGCTTTCCGCCGGAAAAGAAGCTGACCATCGGAATGCCGTTCGCGATGATGAATACCGGGCTCGGCGCCCCGATTGCGCGGTTGATCTCGCCGACGCTGCTCGACCTTGGCGGCTGGCAGCCGATCTATCTGCTGGAGGTAGGCCTCGCCCTGATCAGCTTCGCGTTGATTTATAAGCTGCCGCTGACCTCACCGCCCAAGGTCAAGGTGCTCGGCTTCATGGATGTGGTGAGTTATCTTTTCCTGGCCGCGGGCTTCGGCCTTCTCGCCGTCGTATTGACCACGGGGCGATATTACTGGTGGTTCGAGGCGCCATGGCTAGGTTTGCTGACGGCGGTCTCGATCGTCTGCCTGGCCTGCGTGGTGCTGATCGAACTCAACCGTAAATACCCGCTGCTGGACATCAAATGGCTGCTCTCGCCAGACGTCCTGCATTTCGCAAGCGTGCTCTTGCTGTTCCGCATTTTGCTGACCGAGCAGTCGAGCGGCATCAGCGGTCTTTTCCAGCAACTCGGCCTGCAGAACGATCAGCAGACGACACTTTACGCCATCATCCTGGCCTCAACCGTTTTCGGCGCTTGTGTTTGTGCCGCAGTGCTCAAGCCCGGGCGTGAGCCGGCCATTCATGCGGTCTCACTGGCCCTGGTTGCGGTGGGCGCTTTCATGGACTCGCGGCTAACCGTGCTCACACGTCCGGAGCAGATGTATGTCAGCCAAGCACTCATTGCGATCGCCAGTTCTCTGTTCCTGGCACCGGCCATGGCGATGGGCTTTGTCAATGCGGTGAAGAAAGGCATGAATTACATATTGAGTTTCCTGGTCGTCTTTCTGTTCACCCAGAGCATCGGCGGCCTGATCGGATCGGCTCTCTTCGGCAGCCTCGTCATCATCCGCGAGAAATTCCATTCTGCCGCCATCGTCGAGCATCTCGCCCTGACCAATCCCTTCGTTGCCGAACGCATGACGCAACTCGGCGGCGCCTATTCCAAGGTGCTCACCGATCCCGTCCTGCGCCAGGCGGAAGGATTGGCGTCTCTCACCCAGCAGGCAACCCAGCAGGCCTATGCGCTGGCCTACGCCGACGTTTTCCTGCTCATCTCGATCGCGGCCGCCTTCGCGCTCGCCGCGCTGCTTTTCCACGTGGGCTGGAAGCGATTTGCCGCCGCATTCCATCCCGCTCCCGTTCCCACCGTCCAGTCCTGACCCCCTGTTATTGTCATGTCCCGATTGTTCAAATCCTTCTCCACCTATGTCGCATTGCTGGCCGGCCTTGCTGGCGTGCTGCTCGTCCTCTACGCGTGGCAGTTGCCCCCGTTCCAGGCGACGGTGCAACAGACCGACAACGCGTATGTGCGTGGCAACGTCACGATCCTCAGCCCGCAGGTGGCAGGATATGTGGTCGAAGTCCCAGTCACCGACTACGCAAAGGTGAAAAAAGGCGACCTGATCGTGCGGGTGGATGACCGGACTTTCCAGCAGAAGCTCGAACAGGCCATGGCGACGCTGGCCAGCAAGAAAGCGGCCCTTGCCGCCTCCGAGCAGCAGGAGGCCTCCGGAAAGGCGCAGATCGCGCTGGCCGAAGCTCGTGTTACCAGTGCCCGGTCCGCGGGCGACCTCGCACGCGCCAATCTCGAGCGCAGCGAGGCATTGGTGAACAAGGGCTTCTCCACCGAGAGCGATGTTGATGTCGCCCGCAACGCCGAGCATCAGGCCGAGGCAGCACTCAGCGAGGCCGAGGCTCAGCTCGAAGTCGCCAAGCAAGGCCTGCATCAGGTCCTCGTCTCGCGACAGTCGCTGCAGGCGGACGTCGATCAAGCCGAGGCCGCCGTGAGGCTGGCCGAGATCGACCTTGCCAACACACGCATCCTCGCCCCCCAGGATGGTACGCTGGGCACCATCGGTACTTCGCTCGGCGCCTATGTCACGGCCGGATCGCAACTGACGAGCATCGTGCCGGACCACAAATGGGTGATCGCCAACTTCAAGGAAACGCAGGTGGCCGCAATGAAGCCCGGCCAGCCGGTAAGCTTCAGCGTGGACGCCTTGAATCACTCCGCGCTGAGAGGGCACGTCGCCCGCTTCTCGCCGGCAGCCGGCTCGGAGTTCGCCGTCATCAAGGCCGACAATGCCAGTGGCAATTTCACCAAGGTGGCGCAGCGCATACCGGTTCGCATCGAGATCGACCCGGATCAGCCCCTTGCGGATCGCCTGGCGCCTGGGATGTCGGTCGTGGTCAGCATAGACACGAACGCCGCGCCCGAAAGGGCGGAATTGGCCCAGCGGTCCTGACCAAGAGCGTTTACTCTGACCGGTCGCGAAATGGCCCTCACTGCCCAGCCGGACATCTCACCCCGCGAATTCGCGGGGAAAGAGACGACGACCGCCTGGATTTCGCCGATCGTCAACCATGGGCGATGGGCGAAATCGGAGACCGGCGGATGAGAGGCTTGCCGAAAGGTCGATCCTTATTTGCCACCAGTGTGATGCGTGTCGCCCACAACTGTGCAGCAGCCTCGGGTACGCGACATGCTTTGATTGGAGCCTTTCCGGTGAACACGCTCCAGAAGAGGTTCCGCCGACCAGAGTGCTCGTGCACGCGCGTCGCTGACGCGTTTGACTTGACCGAGTATCCTACGGCGTCTTTTCGAGGGATCGCAGGAAGGTGTCGATGGAGGATGGGTCGAATTCAGCGCCCGTCCCGCTCTCGCCGGGCGGCGGCAAGGGCGCGCGCTCTACTTCGGGGCCATGGGCTGCTTCGGCCTGGCTTCGCGCCCGTTCCCGTTCGACCATTCTGATCGCCTCCGCTGCACGTTCCTCGAAGGCCCGTTGCCGCGCGGCCTCCTCTGCCTTCGCCTTGGCTTCTGCATCCGCCTTCGCCTTGGCTTCGGCATCCGCCTGCTCCTTCGCGGCCTTCCTCGCTTCCGCCTCGGATTTCGATCTCTCCTGCTGCGCCCTATGCCGCGTTTCTTCGGCCGCCCGCCTCTGCTCCTCCACCAGCCTTTCGCGCTCCGCCTGGAGCGCGGCATAATAGCGGACTTCACGGCGCAGACGCTGCCGCTCAAGCAGGCCGGACTGCATGGCCTCTACACGCGCCTGCTCGATCTCCAGGGCGCGCTGGGTGAGGAACTGTGCCAGTGGCTCCGTGTCGAAATGCTTGCGCATCGCGCCGAGCGGCCCTTCCACGGAATAGCGGATGGCGGGCTCCGAGCCGGCGAGCGCCTCGTTGCCGGGCGCGTATGCGACTTCGCCCGTCACGGCAACGGTTCCGTCGTTGAAATCCGCCTTGATCTCGGCCGTCAGATTGGCCGACGGCGTTGCCAGTGTCAGCGGCGGTGCCCGCAGCACGCCACCCGCCACGGTAAACGCAGCCTCGCCGCTCGCCGCCGAGAACGTCCCATCGCCGATGACGGCGGGGGCGAAGCCCGCGATCTTGCCGGCGTCGATATCCCGTCCGACGGCGTCAGCCTTCGCGATCAGCAAGGGGAAGGCATTCGGATTGACGCCCGGCACGCTCATCCCCCCGAAGACGACGGAGCCCGACCCGGAGAGCGCCGCCACCATCGCTTCCGCGGATTTGCCGCTCGCCGACAGGGTCGCGGCGACATCGCCGTGTCCCCTGATGCCGCTGCCTTCGAGCAGCAAGCCGAGATCGGCGCCGGCGAGCTTCAGCTGCCCCGAAAAAAGGCCCGTACCGCCATTGTTCTTGAGTTCCGCAAGGCCGCTCAGCGCGCCGCCGAAGGCCGAGCCTTTGAAATCCGCGATGCGCAGTCCCTCGCCGTCGAGGCTCATCCTGGCGCTCACGTTCTGCACCGCACCGATAGCGCCCGCGGCGATCGAGCCCGCCGAAAGGTCGAGCTCGGCGGTGAACGGCGCGGCCGCCCTGTTCCGGAACGGCGTGTCGGGCCAGCCTCCCTTTCCCTGGAGGGATGTGTCGCCCAACACCATGGCCGTAACGGGCCAGAGGTCGAGGGTTTCGAGCGAAACCGCCCCGGTGAGATGCGGGATACCGTCCTTGACCACGACGTTGACGTCGCCGCCGAGCCGCCCCTCGTCGACGGAACCGTCCAGGCCGGAAAGCGCGAGCAATCCTGCCCCGAAGGAGGCGTCCGCGGCCAGGGCAACAGGCAGGCCGAGCCCCATGCCGGGCATGGCCATGCCGCTCGTCATCAGCCACGGCTCGATGTCGTCCGTATCGAGCGCGACTTTCCCCTCGCCTTCGAGATGGCCCTCGGCTTGTCGGACGGTCCCGGTATAGGATGCGGTCAGATGTTCGCCCTTGAATTCGAGCGCCGTTTCAAGCCCTCCTTCGAGGGTTCCTTGCGCCGTGAGCTTGGTGTCGGCCGAGCCGACAGTGCCGAGCGGCAGGACAGGCAGGCCGTAGAGGGCCATGAGGGTTTCGGCATTCTCATTCGCGGCGGAGAAGGAGAGCGACATCGGGGTGGCAGGATCGAGCGGCGCGCTTCCGGAGCCCGACAGGGAAAATGTGCTGCCTCCGGCCGTTCCATTGGCGTTGACGATCAGACCGGATGTGGCGTCGGCGCTCGCCACGACATCGACGCGGGTATCCTCGAACAGTCCTGCATAGGCCTCCGCTCGCGACGCCAGGGCGGCCAGCGGCGCATTGTCCGGGAATTGCGTCGCGACGCGTTTGACGAACGGCGCGAGGTCGACTGCCACGATCGATGCATCGAGCTTGCCCGATGGTTTCGCCATCAGGTCACGCAACGTTCCGGTCGCGCTGACGGTCGCGCCCTCCAATCCGCCGATCGACAGACGGTCGATCTCGATCTGCCGGCCGCGGAGCCGCAGTGACGTATCGACCGTTTCCGCTTTCAGCCCCGCCACGGTGACAGGGCCGGCCTTGACCGAAAGATCGAGGTCCCGCTGGGCGAGTTGCGTCATACCCTGCCCGCTGACGAAGAGCGATGCAAAGGCCGCGAGGCCGTCCACGTCGAGCGCTTCTCCGTCGAGCTTGACCGCCATCGAGGGGTTGGCATCCGCAGGATTCCGGCTGTCCAGGACGCCGCTGAACTTCGCGTCGCCGAGAATGAGTTCGAGATCGTCGAAGAACTGGCGTTGCCGGGTCAGATCGACCTTCGCCTTGAAGCCGGCTGCGGGCAAACGGCGAATTGCCTCGTCGACATCGCGCGACAGCCACGCCGCAAATCCGGAGGGCTGGCCCACCGCGAGCAGGAGCGAGCCCCGAAAGCCCAATCCGTCGCGGGTGCGCAGCACCCCGTTTGCCTCGAGCGTCGTGCGGCCCGGGAGGGTTGCGGCAAGCGACTTCATGTTCCAGCCATCCGCCGCGGGCTCGGCCGAAATGCTGACGTCGCGCACGGTCGTATCGCCGGCGACGACGGCCGGCAATCTGACATCGACCGAACCGGGAATGGTGGGCTTGGGAAGATCCGACAGCACCCGCTCCAGCGCGGCGAGCCGGCTTTCGAGCGTCAGACCGCTCACCTCCTCGGCCTCGGCGACATTCTCGTCGAAGCGCAACTGCGCGCCGTCCGCCTGGATCGCAAAACGCGGCTCGGCGCCCAGTTCGACGACGCCAGTTCCATCGGCCGTATAAGGATTGTCGAGCGGCCCGGTCTCGAAGCGGAAGGCCTCGAAATCGAGCCTACGGTGGTCGAGCGCGAACTTGCCGCTGAGCCGATAAGGCGACGGCGTGTCCGCGGCCGACATGCCTTGGGCCGGTTGGCGGTTCGCGCCGGACGAGAGTTTTTCGGAACCGCGCGCCTCGTCCGGGCCGGCCGTCCTGGCGTCGACGCGGAAGGTGCCGGCGTAAAGGCCGGCGCCGTCCCTCAGCCGTAGGTCCCCATCCGCTTCGATGGCCAAGGGATAGGTGGCGGGATCGGCCTTGATGCGCAGCCGCAGCGCCCCGGTCTCGTCGACCTTGCCGGTCGAGACGGTGACATCGGTGCGCATCCCGTCGAGGCGAAGCGTTCCATCGGCCCGCCAGGGCCCGGCCAACGAGCGTGCGGAAACCTCGGCGTTGATTTCCGAAAGCACGTGGTCGCGACCACCGAAGCGGTGGCGGATTGTCACCTGCCCTCCGGTGACCGTCAGCTTCTCCAGCGCGATCTGCCCGGCGTCGAATGGCGAGGAAGGCCGCACGGCCCAGTCGATCACGCCGTTGTTGTCCACGCCGATCGTCGCCTTCGGGCGCACCAGGCGCATGTCGAAGATCAGGAATTCGCCCTGCATGAACGGGGCGAGCTCGGCATCCATGGAAAAGGACTCGACGGTCATGGCCGGTTCGCCCGCAGGGCCTCCCCCCACCGAAATGTCGGAAAAAGAGACCGACGGGAACGGCAGCAGTCTGGCGTTGACATCGCCGCGCACCGTGACCTTGCGGCCGAGCACGGCGCTTGCCTCGCGCTCGAAATCGGCCCGGTAGGTTGTCCAGTCGACAAAATAGGGCACCACCAGCGCCAAAGTGAGCGCCAGCACCACCAAGCCACCGATAAAAACAAAAAGTCGCGCCAGCACCTTCTCTCGCTATCGCCTGCCGCGTGAACCCTGGAATCTCCGGGCGGGAACTACACTCTATCCCCATCGCCGTGTCGATAAAGAGGCAATTTCGGCGCATGCCTGGTCCCTGCCCCACCAATCCGGATGTGCGACGCGGCTTCGGCCCCAAGCTTACGTTGTGCTTGACATGCCCAATGCGGGCAAAGCTACAAGGGTGATTTTCGGGCCAAGCGAATGATCACTGACATCGAGGACTTCTTCACCAAAGGTTGCGGGCGCTGCGAGCGCTTCGCCACCCCGGATTGCTCGACAAGGCAATGGGTCCATGGGCTGAACGAACTACGCCGAATCTGCCTCGGCGCAGGGCTGGTCGAGACGGTGAAATGGGCGCATCCGTGCTATATGCATCAAGGTCGCAACATCGTGATCATCGGCGCCTTTCGCGGCGATTTTCGCATGAGTTTCTTCAACGCGGCACTTATGAAAGACCCCGAAGGCGTGCTGGAGAAGCAGGGACCGAATACGCGCCAGGCCGACATGATCCGCTTTGTGGACAATGGCCAAGTGGCAAAGCTGGAGCCGATCATCCTGTCCTATCTGAACGAGGCGATGGGCTACGCGGAGGCGGGCATCAAGGCGCCAAAAACGGAAACCGAAATCGAACTGCCCGACGAGTTGATCGAGGCGCTGGATTCCGATCCTGAACTTGCAGAAGCCTTTCACAGTCTGACGCCCGGTCGGCGGAAAAGCTATGGGATCGTTCTCAACGCGTTGAAGAAGTCCGAAACGCGAACTTCACGCATTGCCAAGCTCCGCGACAAAATCCTCGCAGGAAAAGGCGCGACCGAGCTGTGAAAGCGGTTTTTGTGCGGACCAGGCTCAGCGCACGCGATCATAGGGAGCGGTCCCGGCGCTGACGGGGCGAGGGTTCGGAGCCTCGACCATAGACCGACAAGGGCGGTTCGAACGCATTGGCGCATGCCGTCGGCCCTGGCGTGGGCACGTCAGACGGCGTCGCGCTTGGCCTGGGCCACCTTCCCGGCCTTGCGCAGCCGCCCCGCCTCCATCGGCCGCAAAGGGCTTTTCGTCTTCTCGTTCGCGATCGCCCGCATGCCCTGATGCGCCTGGCGCGTATTGAAGTCGTCGCTTCTGCCCGGCGCCGATCCCTTCATGGCCAAAGCCGCGCGCATGTTCTCGACGAGCTCCATCTTGGCCGCTAATTGCCGCCGCCGTTCGACTTCCCCATTGGTGCGCCGCATCGCCATCGCGAGCACGGCGAGCTTGAGCTGCGACCCGGCATCCGACTTGGACGGCGTGGCGCCGCGGGCCTTGCCCTTACCGCGCATTTCGCGCCGCCGCTGATGGGCCATGGTCTGCGCCTTGTCGCGCCGTTCCCGAAGCTGCCTGACCAGACCCGCCAGGTCCTGGTCCGAAAGGCCCTGGATCTGGGGCTGGTGCGACTTGGCGACGAGATCACGCTCCTCGGCGTCCAGCGCACGTGCTTCCTCTTTGCGGGAAATCGCCATTGTCATCCTCCCGGTCCTGAGCCGACAGTTCGAGCCGGCACCACGCTCGCCGAAGTTTCCGGCCAAATGCCGGGAGGGTCAAGCAGGACTAGGCCGTGACCCCATGAACGCGAAGGGCTGAGGTTAGGTGGCAAGCGGTCAGGCCGGTTCGACAGACATGCCGCGTATGCGGAACGGCAGCTGTTCAGGCAGGCTCGGCGCCATGCAGGAGTTGATCCAGGCTGACGAGATCATGCTGTCGAGCCCCGGCCATTCGCAGGGTGTGATCCGCCGCCCGGTAGAACTCATTGCCGACGCTTTGGGGATGCCTGATCTCGAGGCCTGATCAGGTTCCCTTAAGCGTGTCTTAAGCTGCCCCTGACCTCAGTCGCGGTAGAAGGAGGTCTCCTGCATGATGAAGACGCTTTCCGCGATTCTTATCGCCACCTTCCTGAACACGGCGGCCCGAGCGACTCCGCCCGAGCCCTTGCCGCCGGACGAAGCCTTCGCGGTCGAGCCGTCGGCGAGCGACGAGAGCGTCTCGCTGAGCTGGACGATCGCGCCCGGCTACTACCTCTACCGCGACCACTTCATCGTCTCGATGAACGGAAAGGACGTTGCCTTCGACGTGTCGGACGGGGTGCAGAAGAGCGACCCTGACTTCGGCGACGTGGAGGTGCTCTACGACGAGGCGGTCGTCACCGTGCCGGGCCGCGAAGGAACAGCGACGGTGATCTTCCAGGGCTGTCAGGACGGAGGCATCTGTTATATGCCGGAGGTCCGCTCTGTGGACCTGGCAACTCTCACCATCAACAGGAAGGCGACGGGATCTGCCCCGAAAGCCGGGGTGAATGCGCAAACCGCGTCGCTTGCCGAGGCGGGTATCGTGCTCGCCGATGACACGCGCGGATCATCCTCCGTCCTGCGCGACGGCAATGCCTTCTGGGTCGCCCTGTCGTTCGTCGGCTTCGGCCTCCTGCTGGCGTTCACGCCCTGCGTATTCCCGATGTATCCGATCGTGCTCGGGATGATCGGCCAAGCCGGACAGCGCTCGAGCGCGCGTCGCGGCTTTATCCTGTCGACCACCTATGTGGTCTCCCTGGGGCTGGCATTCGGCCTCGTCGGCGCGGTCGTCGGCTGGACCGGGCAGAACATCCAGTTCGCCCTGCAGTCGCCGCTCACCACGGCGGCCATGTCCGTCCTGTTCATCGTTCTTGCGGCAGGTAGCTTTGGATTGTTCGAGCTGCAGCTGCCCAGCTTCGTCACCTCGAGAGCGTCGAGGCTGCAGGGCGGCAAAGGCGGCTCCGTCGCGCGGGCGGCGGCGCTGGGCGTCACCTCCTCGCTGATCGTCGGCCCGTGCGTCACGGCTCCGCTCGCGGGCGCGCTCCTCTACATCGGCCAGGGCGGCGACTGGCGCATCGGTGCGCTGTCTCTGTTTGCCCTCGGCATCGGCAAGGGATTGCCGCTGATCGTGCTCTCGACCGCAGGAAGCAAGGTGCTGCCTAAGGCGGGGGCGTGGATGGAGACCGTACGCCGGCTGTTCGGCTTCGCCTTTCTCGGCATGGCCGTCTGGATCGCAACGCCACTGCTACCGATGGGCTATGTCCTGGCCCTCTACGCTGCGCTGATCTTGGTGGTGGCGGCCGACCTCTTCATGCGGGCACGCGCCCGGATGGCGAAGGCGAGCGCCTCGCTTCTCGGCCTCGCGGCCGTAGGCGGCCTTGTTGCGCTGGCGGGCGACATAGGCACGAGCCCGGCCACCGCCCGGATTTCGATCCGATCGGACGTGCCCGTCAGCTCGCCGCTGACCTTCGCGGAGGCGCGCACTGCAGGGGAACTCGTCACGGAGATCGAGGCGGCGGACGGCAGGCCGATCCTGGTCTACGTCACCGCGGACTGGTGCGTGATCTGCCGCACCATCGAGCGATCGGTGCTGCCGGACGAGGACGTGGTGGCGGCGCTGCACGGCATGACGCTCGTCAAGCTCGACGTCACGAAGTTCGGGGATGACACCAAGTCAGTTCTCAGCCAGCTGAATGCTGCAGGACCTCCCACCATGGTTTTCCTGAATAGCTCCCGTCGCGAGGTCGCCGAGACGCGGCTGATCGGGTCGGTCTCCATCGCGGATGTTGTCCGGTCCGCCGGACGTGCGGCCTCGCGGTGAACGCGAGACGGCCCGGATTCGGTCGTTCCTCGGCGTCGAAGAACTGGACCTGCCGAACCTTCTGCTCGACGGGCTTGGGATTCTACGGCAGCACTACAGGGCGCCTGGTCTCCCCCACGACGCTGTTCATCGCCCGCGACGGCAAGCTGGTCGACGCGCATGTGGGCGAGATCTCGAGGGAGCTCTTCGAACGCAAGATCGCGGACCTGCAGCGAGAATGAACGGCTATCCGGATTTCTGCGCGTTCGTCCTGCCTCGAGAGCCAGTCCCGGAACGCTTCCGGCGACAATGCTTCGTGTTCGGTCGCCATTCAGACCCGGCCCTTCGACCTCACTTCGTCAGCGGATCATAGGAAGAAGCAGGACTCCCTTAAAAGATTACCCGAGACCCTCGCCCGCTATCCGCGTATCTCTTGCACACCACAACGAAATCCGATTGCCCGAACGCGACGGGCGGCTGCCGGACAGTCGCCGTCGCTTCAAGGCCGGAACGACTCACCCCACCATGAGGTGAGACATCGCCGGGTCCGGAATGACGACGATCTTGCTGCCGTCGCGGACATGGTCGTGAAGATGGATCACGTCCTGGTTCAACAGGCGTATGCAGCCCGATGACACCGCCTTGCCGATCGAGAAGGCTTCGGGCGTTCCGTGAAGGCGGTAGAGCGTGTCGCGGTTGCCTTCGTGGATGTAGAGCGCGCGTGCGCCGAGCGGGTTGTCGAGCCCGGGGCCCATCCCGCCATTGTCGGTGCTGTAACGCTCGAGCTCCGGCTGCCGCGCCACCATGTCGTCCGGCGGGGTCCAGCGCGGCCACTTCCGCTTATAGGCGACATGGGCAGATCCCGCCCAGGCGAATCCTTCCCGTCCGACGCCGATTCCGTATCGCGTGGCGCGGCCGCCGCGCTTGACGTGGTACAGGTACTTCCCGGACGTGTCGACGATCACGGTTCCCGGCGCTTCGTCGGTTGCGTAGTCGACCTCGGTCCGCCAGAAGCGCTCGTCAACCTGTGCGATGTCGACCGCGGGAATCGGAAACTGCTCGCCCGGGATCGCCGCGTACATCAAGGGGACCGCGGGCTCCGGCGCAGGCGGTGCCTGTACGACCGGCGCGCGCTCCTGCGTGGACATGCATCCCGAAAGCGCGAGGGAACCCGCGCCCACGAGCATCGCCCGTCTCGATATCGATCTTTGTAGTCTCATTTTCACTCCGTCGACGACAGGACTTACGATCGGCCTGACACGAACCGCTCAGCTTAAACGCAGCTTAAGGACGCATCCCGAGTAGGGGTTTCGTGTCGGGAATGTCTTGAGCAGCGCGGGCTTCAGCCGTTGTCCTGGCTTTCCCGTGCGTCGGCGATCACCTGCTTGAAGCCGGCGTAGTCGAGGGTCGACACGCGGAACGGCCCGACGAGGAAGCTGGGGGTTCCGGTGAGGCCCAAGGCATCGCCCTGCGCCATGTTGCGCTGGATCAGGGCTTCAATCTCCCGGCTTCTTCCCGCGAGATCGATATCGAGCCGCGCCATGTCGATGCCGGCTCCCTTCAGGGCCGCGCGCATCTCCTCGGCCGAGATGCCATCGCGGGTAGCAGGAACGCCCATCAGTGCCGCATGGGCCGCCTCGTACCTGCCCTGATGGTGGGCGGCGAGCGCCAGCCTAGCACCTTCGACGGACGTCGGCCGGATCACGGGCCAGTCCTTGTAGACGTGGCGGATGCGTCCGTCGTCCTTTATGACCCGGGCGAGTACCGGAGCCACCTTCTTGCAATACGGGCAGTTGTAGTCAGTGAAGTTGACGATCGTTACGTCGCCCTTGGGATTGCCCCCGGTCGGCGCGGCGGGGTCGTCCAGGATCATCTCCTTGGTGACTTCGATCTCCTGCGCCCGAATGAGGCCGTTGGTCGCCAGCAGCCCGAAGGCTCCCCCCATCGCCGCGATTGCTCCTCGCCTTGTGATCCCCGACATGGTCCTGCTCCATTTGCCATCCAGATGATGAAGGCATCCGGGCCATCCACCTTAAGGGTGGCTTAAGCCTGGCGAACAACTTGACCTGGGAGTCCGAAGAAGGCGTGGACAAACGATGCGGGTACTTGTCGTAGAAGACGATCCGATCCTGAGCGACGGGCTCTCCGTCGGGCTTAGGATGGCCGGGTTCAGCCCGGACGCGGTCGGCTGCATCGCCGACGCGGAGACGGCCATGCGTGCCAGTGCCTATGAAGCCGTGGTGCTGGACGTGATGCTGCCAGACGGCTCCGGCATAGACTTCCTCGCGACCCGACGGCAGGCGAACGACCGGACTCCCTTCCTCATCCTGACGGCCCGCGATCGCATTCCCGAACGCATCGAGGGGCTCGACGCGGGCGCGGACGACTATCTAGGCAAACCGTTCGATCTCGACGAACTCGCGGCCAGGCTGCGGGCCCTGGTGAGACGCAACGCAGGCCGTGCGACGTCGGCCCTGACGTGGAACGACATCGTCCTCGACCCGGCCACGCTCGCTGTGTCGCGTGCTGGCAAGGAGATTCCGCTGACGCGCCGGGAGTTCACGATCCTGAGGGCACTGATGGAGCGTCCCGGCACCGTCTTAACGAAGCCCGCGCTGGAGGAGACGATCTACGGCTGGCAGGAGGGGGTGGAAAGCAACGCGGTGGAAGTCCACGTCCATCATTTGCGCAGCAAGATCGGGCACGGCGTGGTGCAGACCGTGCGGGGTCTCGGCTACCGCATCGGCGGAGAACTGCCGTGAACTCCATGCGTGCGCGGCTTTTGATGATCTTGCTGCTGACGACGGGAGCGGTCTGGGCATCTGCGGCCACGTGGATCTACATCAGCACGCAGGCGCAGGTGGAACGGGTGCTCGACGCCCGCCTTCGGGAAGCCGCGCGGATGGTCAGCTCCATGGTCACAGACGAGCGGGTCCATCTCGCCTCTGCAGCCGATGCAGTCTCCTTGCCCGATTTTGTCCCCCGGTCCGGAAATAGCTACCAGAGACAGCTGTCCTGCCAGATCTGGTCGATGGAAGGCGCGCTGGTCAGCCGTTCCGACAGCGCCCCCGAAACGCGCCTTGCAGGGGACGCGGACGGGTTCTCGATCTCGGAGGTGGACGGCGAGGAGTGGCGTGTGTTCACCGTCGCGAATGCCGAGCGCGACGTCCGCGTGATGGTCGGGGACAACATGCACATACGCAACGCTCTGGTGCGGGACGTCATGCTCGGCACCCTCCTGCCCATGACGCTCTTCCTACCGCTTGGGGCGCTGGTGATCTGGTTCTCGGTCCGCCGCGGCATGGCTCCTCTCGACGATATGGCTTCGACCATCGCCTCGCGCCATGGCGGCGACCTTCAGCCAGTCAAGGTCGAGAAGATGCCGTCGGAAATGCTTCCCGTTATCTGCGCGATGAACGGACTTTTCCAGCGCGTTGCAGCCGCGCGGCAGCGCGAGACGGCGTTCACCTCCTTCGCCGCTCATGAACTGAAGACGCCACTGGCCGGACTGAAAACGCAGGCGCAGATCGCCTTGGCGAGCGGTGACGCAGACGTGCAGGCAAACGCGCTCCGGCAAATCGGCTCAGGCGTGGACCGCACCTCGCGTCTGGTCCGGCAGTTGCTTGACCTCGCTGCGATAGAGGCCGCCGACCAGGCGCCCGAACTTCTGCGCGGGAGGCCTGCGCAAGTCGTGGAGCAGGTGGTCGAGGAACTCCCCACGAAGGAGCGCTCGCGGATTCGGATCGAGCAGTCAGGCAGCGAACTCGAGGCAAGGTTCGAACCAGCCCTTCTGCAGATGGCGGTTCGCAACCTGATCGAGAACGCGATCAGGCATTCGCCGGATGATCGGGAGGTTTTGGTCAGGCTCGCCGCGACCGGAAACGAGGTCGAGGTCTTGGTGGAGGACGAGGGCCCGGGTATCCCGGAAAGCGAGTTGCCGCACGTGACCGAGCGGTTCTTCCGCGGGAGGGACAGGGCGGCGGCAGGCAGCGGGCTCGGCCTCTCGATCGCGGAAGAAGCGGTCATGCGCATCGAGGGCGTGCTGCGTCTGCGGAACCGGGATCCCCATGGGGTTTCCGCGGTGGTGTTGCTTCAAGGCGCAGGCGATTAGCAGTCCCGCGGCGGTTCGAGGCTGCGTCCAGGCACGCCTCTACCGCGAACGCAACCTCATCGAGCGTTTCTTCTTCAAGCTGAAGCACTACCGCCGCATGACCATCCGATACGATAAGCTCGCCGTGGGCATTCTCGCTATGGTTCAGCGCGCCTCAATGCGGCTTTGGCTCCGCCCTTATGAGTCTACGGCCTAATCAGGTCGGCATCGCGAAGATCTTGCCCGGGTTCATGATGCCGTCCGGATCAAGCGCACGCTTGATGCTGCGCATGATGTCGACGCCGTGCCCGTGCTCGCGCTCGAGATAGGGCATCTTGCCCTGGCCGATACCGTGCTCGCCGGTGCAGGTGCCCTCCATGGCGATCGCCCGCATGTTGAGCCGCGACACGAAGGCTTCGGCCTTGGCGATCTCGCCGGGATCGTTCACATCCATCAGCACCAGGACGTGGAAATTCCCATCGCCCACATGCCCGACGATCGGAGCGATCAACCCCGAGGCGGCGATGTCCGCCTCCGTCTCGGCGATACATTCGGCGAGCCGGGAGATCGGCACGCAGACGTCCGTCGACAGCCCCTTGGCGCCGGGCCTCAAAGTGAGGGAAGACCAGTAGGCGTCGTGCCGCGCCTTCCACAGCTTGGCGCGCTCCTCCGCCACGCTGGTCCACAGGAACGGCCCTCCCCCATATTCGGTCGCGATGTCGCCGAAGCTCTCGGCCTGTTCCTTCACGCCAGCTTCGCTACCGTGGAACTCGACGAAAAGACAGGGACTCTCCGGATAGTCGAGCTTCGAATAGGCCTTCATCGCTCGCATCTGCAACGCGTTGACCAGTTCGATGCGCGCAACGGGTATGCCCATCTGGATGGTCGCGATCACTGCCTGGCAGGCGTCCTCCACACTCGGGAAGGGGCAAACCCCTCCCGATATCGCCTGCGGAATGCCATAGAGCTTGAGGGTCAGTGACGTGATGACGCCGAGTGTGCCCTCCGAACCGACGATCAGGCGGGTGAGATCGTAGCCGGCCGACGATTTCTTCGCGCGGCCGCCGGTCGCCACGACGCTGCCGTCGGCCATCACCGCCGTCAGGCCGAGGACGTTTTCGCGCATCGTGCCGTAGCGCACGGCATTGGTGCCGGAGGCCCGGGTGGCAGCCATGCCGCCGAGGGTGGCGTTGGCACCCGGATCGATCGGGAAGAAAAGCCCGGTATCGCGCAGATGCTGGTTGAGCGCCTCGCGGGTGACGCCCGGTTCGACGATGCAGTCGAGATCCTCGGCATTGACCGCAAGCACGCGGTTCAGCCCCGAGGTGTCGATCGAAATGCCGCCGCCCGGCGCATTGACGTGCCCTTCGAGAGACGTGCCGACCCCGAAGGGGATGACAGGAACACGGTGCGCGGCGCAGACGCGCACGATTTCCTGGACCTCTTCCACCGAGTTGGGAAAAGCAACGCCGTCCGGAGCTTGGGTCGGAATGTAGGTGGTGGTGTGTCCGTGCTGCTCGCGCAGCGACTTGCCCGTCTGGAAGCGATCACCCAGACGCTGCTTCAGGATGCCGAGCGCGGTTTCGATGCCCGCCTCGTTGCGTCCGACTACGGTCAGGTCGCTCAGGGCCATGGTTCCTCCGCGATTGGACCATCGACGGTCCACGTGTTTCTTTTAATACGGGGCTAGTCGCCTATTCCTGGAAAGTCCAGCCCGATCGCCTGCGCCAACCCGAGAGGAGCCGAAATGCCGCTTCCCACACCGTTCGTTTCCCGCGTCATGGAAGTGGAGAAGGAATGGATCGACTATAACGGCCATATGAACATGGCCTACTATAACGTGCTTTTCGACCGCTGCTCGGACGGCGCTTTCGACCTCCTGGGCGTCGGGGCGGAATACGCACGCACGCGGAAACTGACCATCTACACCGCCGAACTGCATGTCTGCTACGTGCGGGAACTCCATTTGGCCGACAAGGTCACCGCTACGTTCCAGGTCCTGGATCACGACGACAAGCGCCTTCATGCCTACAAGGAGCTTCGTCATGCAGACGGCTGGCTTGCCGCGACATGCGAGACGCTGTCGCTGCATGTCGACATGACGGGTCCCAAGGTCGTTCCCTTTCCGCCGGACGCGCTCGCGCGAGTCGAGGCGATGCATCGGGCGCATTCCGCCCTGCCGACGCCCGCGCGCGCGGGCCGTTCGATCGGCATCAAGCGCAAACCCGGCTGACCGTTAACCTTAACAATGTTTAAAAGTGGAAGAAGCCAGGAAGCTGGTTGATACCGGGATGCCGATGGACGACATCATGCCAGCATCGGTTCATTGCGTCGGGCTGGGGGCGGCTGACTTGAGGCATGACGGTGACGACGGATATCCAAGCGGAGGCCGAACGGCTGGCGTCCGATCCGCGGCTGACGGACTATGATTTCTGGCGGACGCTCAAGAATGTCGACAACGAGATATATCGCATAGCCAGCAGAAGGCAGCCGATCCCCATCGAGATGCTACGCTGGCGGCGTATTCTCAAGCGCGCTAGGTTGAGGCGAAGGGGCTGGACCAGCGGCAACAAGGATTGACCGGCCCAGCAAGCCCCTCATCAGCCTGCCGGCACCTTCTCCCCGCGGGCGGGGAGAAGACCGATGCCATCTCCACTTTCCCCGATCACCAACGTTCTCGGATTGGCGAAAGCCATTCGGCCATGCTCTCTCTCCCCCCTCGCGGGGATAGATGTCCGTACGGTGAGGGGCCCCTCGCGACCGTCAAGGACCGGCGGGCTTCGCAGTGCCGCGGCAATCGACCACGCCGTTCCCACCATCGCGAGAAGCAGATAGCCTCAAGGATCAGCCGTGCTGTGCGCGCCACTCGGCGGACGGCATGACGTTGATCATCCACGGCACGCCGAACTTGTCTATCAGGGAGCCGAAGCCGGGCGAAAAAAAGGTCTCGCCGAACGGCATGACCGCCCTCCCCCCCTCTGACAACTGGTCGAACCAGCGTTGGCCCTCCGCCATGTCTTCGGTGTGCAGGGTAACGTCGAAGCCGTTCTTGGGCTTGTCGATGTTGGGCGCCCATCCGACGTCCATATCGGCTCCCATCAGCGCCTGGTCGCCGACCTCGAGCCAGCAGTGCATGAGCCAATTCTTGTACTTTTCATCGCTGACGGGCATGTCCGGCGGCGCATCGCTGTAGGGCATCGCTGCGGTGATCTTCCCGCCCAGCACCCGGGCGTAGAATTCGAACGCTTCGCGGCACTGGCCCTGGAAGCTCAGGCTGGTCACAATCTTCATGCTCTCTTCCTCTTCGTCGGTCTACGGTTGGCGATAAGCGCCGCGATGAATCTTCGGCGCAGCTTTCATCATTGCAGCGCGGATCCGGAACGATGGTCAGGCACCGGAGCGCTGCCGGTCGACGGATGATTCGGCACCATGTCCTCCACGTTGACGCGCCCCAATTAGGTTGATATCAACGTAAATTCCCTACGGATGTCAACCTTCAAATGGACCAGCCTGCCGACCTTACCTTCCAGACGACGCTTCATGTGCGATATGCCTGCCTGTGCCTGCATGCGCAGCAGGCGGCGCGCGCCCTTGCACGCCGCTTCGACGTCGCGCTCAAGTCCGTCGGCATCACCAGTGGGCAGTTCTCCCTCCTGATGTCGCTCAATCGCCCGGAGCCGCCGAGCCTCGGCAGCGTGGCAGCAACGTTGGCGATGGACAGGACGACGCTCACGGCCAACCTCAAGCCGCTAGAGCGTCGGGGGCTTGTGGAGTCGGCAGCCGACCCGCAGGACAGACGCGCCAAGCGGCTACGCCTGACACGAACCGGTCGATCGCTTCTCATCGAAGCTCTGCCGATCTGGCGGCGTGTTCACGCTGAGATTGAGGCGGCACTCCCCGACCCGGATCGTCTTCGTTCCGAACTGAACCTCTTGTCGAACACCGACGATCGGCACACCGTGGCCCGATGACGCTCCCCGCCCTCTTAAGCCTGCCGCGCAAATCGAGATTTGCACGGCAGGCTTTAAACTGTTGTTTCAGATGCCATTTACCCGAAGCCGCTGTACATCGTTCGGCGACATGCGTCAGCGGCCCTGTATCCCCTGACCGACCGACACGACCGCATGCGGCAATACCGACGCGCTACGCGTTCGCACTCGGATCGTGGCGGCGTTCGGCAACTCAGAGCTGTGAGATGCCGCGAGAACCGTGAGACCGGAAAGGCAAAACGCCGTGGCAATCGACAGCTCCCGGCCCGGTCGAAACGTGGTAGCGGCTTGCGCTGCGCGGTCAATTTGATCATGTCTCGCCAACGGCAGTCGTCCAAGCCTTGGTCTGTCGGCAGGCACGAATCACGAAAGAAGACATGCTCAATCAATCTCCAAAAGACAGCCCTTTGGAACGGTACATCTCGATCCTGGAGATGATCGCCCCCTTCTCCCAGGGGCTGACCGCTGCTGAAATCGAGGTCGCGCTGGACTTGCCCAAAGCTACGGTGAACCGCCTGCTCCACGCCTTGCTCGACGGCGGCCTGATCACGGCAAGCAATGCCCGCAATCGCACGTACAAATTGGGCGATCGAATCCTCCAGCTGGTGCACAGCTCGTCGAACACGGAATGGATCGAGCCGCTGGCCCGGCGGCCACTGGAACTGCTTGCCGCTGAGACCGGACAATCGGCGTTCATTTCGAAACTTGCCGGTGACGAGGTGCGCTCCGTCACCTGCACCGCGCCCGATACGCTTGTTCGCATCTATATCGCGCCAGGCACGATCATGCCGCTCAACGCCACGGCAACCGCGAAGGTGCTGCTGGCATATCAGGACGAAGAGGAAGCACGGCGCATCCTGACCGGCGATTTGCCGCAGTTCACGTCCAATACGAAAACCGACCGCGATGAACTCCTGGCTGAGATGCGCGTCACCCGCGCACGAGGTTACGCAACGGAACTGGAGGAACACGTCGCGGGGCTGAGCACCATCGCTTTTCCGATCGGAAAACCAGGTGGCAGGATCACCTATGCCCTTGGTCTTACAGGCCCTCATCGTGGAATAGCGGAGGAATACTTCGACAGGAATCGCGAGGCGCTCTCGCAGACGGCGGCACGGCTGACAAGGCTGCTGAAGCTGACCGACAAGGCCGACTAGACGATACTCGCCGACCGATTGTCGAGGCCTCGCGCCAAGCGCGGGGCCTTTGTGCGTTCAGAAGCAGCTTCCCCAAGGTCCCGCCGTCCGGCACCAAAATCTCATTGACTCGACAAAATTTGTGCCGATTATAGAGATTAATATCGATTATCGGGACGAGTTTTGATCATGACCTTACCGCGAGTTACCTATTCGAATATCGGCGTCGATTTCGGGCCGGTGCACGCTCATATCGATACGCTTATTCCGCAGTTTGAAGCCGGGACACTGACGAAAACCTGGAGCACCCCGTTCGCTTCGGAGGCAGCGGTCAGCATCGCGAGCCCGATCAGCCCTGACATTTCCCTCGGCAAGTTCCCCCGTTCCAATGCAGCCGATGTGAAGGCGGCGATCGCCACGGCCCGCAAAGCCGCCAAAAGCTGGAATTTCGCATCCCTTGAAGACCGGCTGGCTTTCGCCGAGCGTTGGAAGAAGGTTCTCAGCGAAGAGAAGTACACGCTCGGCCTCGCCGCGCTCTACGAGGTCGGCAAGTCCCGCCTCGAAGGCGTCGGTGAAGCCGAAGAGGCCGTCGACATGCTGGACTTCTATCCCGGCGAGTTGCGTCGCAACGGCGGATACCGGCGCCAGATGAACGAGCTGATCGAGAACGAGACCGCTGTCAGCGTCCTGAAGCCCTACGGTGTCTTTGCCGTCATTGCGCCTTTCAATTTCCCGGTCGCCCTTTCGATCGGAATGATCACCGGTGCGCTGATCACCGGCAATACCGTGGTCTACAAGCCCTCCCCGGAATGCCCCCTCACCGGCCTTCTCATCGCCGAAACGCTGAAGAAGGCTGGCCTGCCGGACGGCGTGTTCAACATCGTGCTGGGCGACGGCGAAGTCGGCCGTCTGCTCGCGACCGACGAAGGCATAGACGGCGTGGCATTCACCGGTTCGCACAACACCGGCATGGGCATTTTCCGCCACATGGCCACCCTGCCCCATATGAAGCCCGTGGTGGCCGAGATGGGGGGCAAGAAC
This sequence comes from Rhizobiaceae bacterium, assembly GCA_035556195.1. Taxonomy (GTDB): domain Bacteria; phylum Pseudomonadota; class Alphaproteobacteria; order Rhizobiales; family Rhizobiaceae. The sequence goes on along the minus strand of DATMFK010000011.1, from coordinate 84,761 downwards.
CCCGCTTACGTCACGAGGAACGCCGATGTCGAACGTGCGGCTCAGGGCGTGGCGCGGTCGGCCTTCGGCCTTCAAGGTCAAAAATGCTCGGCCTGCTCGGTGGTCTATGTCGACAACGCCGTGAAGGAAGAGTTCATCCGTCACTTCAAGGACTTCGCCTCGAAGCTCGTTGTCGGCGATCCGCGCAAGGCCGAGACCTTCATGGGGCCGCTCTACAACGCTGCAACGGTGGCCCGGTTCACCGAGGCGATGGCCCAAGCCGCCGCGGAGGGCACGGTGCATTATGGCGGAACGCGCCTCGAAGCCTTGGGAGAGAACTATTTCCAGGGCGCTCTCGTGGAGATGCCCGGACCGTCGCGCCTGACCAAGGAAGAATTGTTCATGCCCTTCGTGGTGCTGCGTGGCGTCGACAACCTGCAAGAGGCGCTCAAGGAAGGCAATGACATTGCCTATGGCTTGGCCGCCGGCGTCTTCACGAAAGACGACGCGGAGCTGCGCTACTTCCTCGACCATGCCGAGGCCGGCGTCCTCTATGCAAACCGCGCCAGCGGCGCCACCACCGGTGCATGGCCCGGCGCGCAGCCCTTCTGCGGCTGGAAAGGTACCGGCGTGAGCGGCAAGGGCGGCCTCGGCGTCTACTTCCTGCCGCAGTTCATGCGCGAGCAGAGCCACACCATCATGACGAAATAGTCAGCCTGCCCGCCAAGGCCGCCATGCGCGGCCTTGGCTTGAACGCCCCCCTTCCCCGAATGTGTCCCGCCTCAGGCGACAGAGCCCTTTCATGCCCAATTACACCAGATCCGCGGCCCTCTACGAACGCGCAAAACTCGTCCTGCCCGGCGGAAACACGCGCACCACGGTCTACATGGAGCCTCATCCCATCTACGCGGAAAGAGGCGACGGCTGTCGCATGTGGGATGTCGACGGCAATGTCTACTACGACTGCATCAACAATTTCACGGCGATGATCCACGGCTACAATCATCCGGCCGTCACCGCGGCGGTGACCGCGCAATTGCCACTCGGCAGCGCTTTCGGAGCGCCGACCGTAAGCGAGATCGAGCTGGCGGAGCTGCTGGTCCAACGCCTGCCGTCCGTCGAGCAGATCCGTTTCGCCAATTCGGGCACAGAAGGCGTCATGATGGCGATCAAGGCTGCGCGCGCCTTCACGGGTCGCCCCAAGATCGTGAAGATCGAAGGCGCCTACCATGGTTCCTACGACTATTCGGAGGTCAGCCTCGACAGCTCGCCAGCCAATTGGGGCGACATGCCCGTCTCGACACCCTATGCCAAGGGCACGCCAAAGGGAGTCCTCGACGACGTCCTGGTCGTGCCCTTCAACGATGCCGAGGCGCTGCAGGCGGTCTTCAAGGCGCATGGAGACGAAATCGCCGCGATCCTGATCGATCCGATGCCGAACCGCGCAGGGCTCATCCCCGCGAACCGCGACTATCTCAAGGCGGCGTTCGAGATCGTTCACGGCGCCGGCGCGCTCGTCATCTTCGACGAGGTGATCTCCTTCCGGCTCGGCTATGAGGGCGCCCAGGGTCTGTGGAAAGTCAGGCCCGATCTGACGGTCCTGGGAAAGATCATCGGCGGAGGTTTCCCGGTCGGCGCCATCGCCGGTCGAGCGGACGTCATGGCGGTGTTCGACCCCAGCAGGGGCAAGCCTGCCCTCCCCCATGGAGGCACCTTCACTGCAAATCCCGTCACGATGCTCGCCGGCCTTGCGTCGATGAAGGCGCTGACCGCAGAGAGCTTCGCGCATCTGGACAAGATCGGCGACTTCCTGCGCGCCGGCATCAATGCGGCAATGGAAAGGCACGGTGTGCCCGGCACCTGCGTGGGTCTCGGCTCGCTCTTCAAGGTCCATTTCACGTCCAATCCGGTGGCCGACTATCGTTCGGTGTATCCCGGATCCAGGGAGCGCAAGATGCTCGACGTTTTCCACAAAGGCTGCCTCAAGCGCGGCATCCTTGCCGCCAGCTATGGATTGTTCGCCCTCTCCACGCCGATGACGGAGGAGGATGCCGCCAACATTCTGGCCGCGATCGACGACACCCTGGCGGAAGTCGCAGGCCTCGCGTGAACCGCGGGTCCTGGTTCCTCCCGAACAAGATGAGACTGCAATGACTTCCTCTCCCCACGTTGTCGTTATCGGCGCCGGCACGCTCGGTATGGCGACGGCAAGCAATCTGTGCGCGCAAGGCGCCCGGGTCACGGTGCTCGAGGCCAACGGCCTTGCCTCCGGTTCCAGCGGACGTTCCGTCGGCGTGGTGGGCACGCAATTCACCGATCCGTTCGAGATCATGCTTCGCACCCACGCCATTCGCCAGTTCCGCGATTGGGAAAGCAAGGGGTTCAAGTTCAATCACGTCGGCTATCTCCGCCTCGCGCGGACCGAAGCCCAGATGGCTCTCTTCGAACAGTCGGTCAGCATGCAGGCCGAGGCGGGCTTCCGCTCGCGGCTCTATCGGGCCAACGACCTGACCCAGCTCGTCCCGCATATGAACGTCGATGGTCTCGCCGGCGGCATTTTCGGGCCAGACGATGGCTTCATCGATCCTTACGAACTCTGCAACTTCCTGGCCGAGGAAGTGCGGGCGAAGGGTGGGATCGTGCGCCAGGCCTGCAAGGTCCTGGGGGTGAAGCGCGTGGCCGGCGGCTACTCGCTCGAAACCGCGAAGGGCGACATAGGCTGCGACATCGTCGTCAACGCGGCCGGCGCCTGGGCGAGACAGGTGGCGGCCATGTTCGGCCAGGAATTGTGGGTGCATCCGGAACGGCACGAAGCCATCTCGATCCATCTCGACCGTCCTCTCGACTACGTCATGCCGATGGTGATGGACCTCGTGAACGGCGAAGGCACGGGGCTGAACTTTCGGCATGAGAAATCGACCGAGCTGATCGCCGAAGTCCACAAGGTGAAATCGCGGGAACCCGAAGATCCCGATGCATACAACGAGCAATGTGACGAGGACTCCAAGGTGGACCTTGCCGAAATGCTGCTCGAACGGGTGCCGGATCTGCCGGGTGCCAGTCTCGGCCGCGGCTGGGCCGGGCTCTACCCCGTGACCGCCGATCACCGCCCCTTCGTCGGGCCGATCGACATGTCCGAGCCCACGCTCGTGACCGCCGCCGGCGCCGGAGGCTACGGCATCCAACTATCACCCGTCATTGGCCAGGTGGCCGCCGACTGGGCGCTGCAAGGCGCGCCGGTCTCGGCTCCGGGAACCGAGATACTGCGCCCGACCAGTGACCGAAATCGTCCCGTGTCCCCGACATAACCGAACGCTGCTCGCAAATTTTGGGGCCAGCTACCTGAGCACATTAACGACAAAACCAGGTGGCAAATGAGCAGGGTTCGGCCTTCGGGTCGACCGCACAGCGATCGAAGGGAAATGCGTTTGACTGATCCAGATCAGATTGTTCGTCTCAAGGACATCAATGTCAGGTACAGCGGCTTCCACGCGGTTAAGGACGTCGACCTTGAGATCAAGCGCGGCGAGGTGATCGCGATCGTCGGGCCGAGCGGCGCGGGCAAGAGCACGTTGTTGCGCACGATCAACATGCTCGAGACGCCCCACTCCGGAGAATTGTCCGTCGGCGATTTCAGGTTCGATGTCTCGAAAACACTGACAGCGGCGGAGCTCCTGAAGCTGCGTCGCGCCACCGGCATGGTGTTCCAGTCCTTCAACCTGTTTCCCCACATGACCGTGGAACGCAACATTTCGCTGCCCCAGATGCGTGTTCTCGGGCGATCCAAGGCCGAGGCGGATGCTCGCACGGCCCAGCTTCTCGAGCGTGTCAAGCTCGCCGACAAGGCGCATTCCTATCCATCCCGTCTCTCCGGCGGGCAGCAGCAGCGCATCGCGATCGCCCGGGCCCTTGCCCTCGATCCGCAGGTCATGCTTTTCGACGAGCCGACATCCGCGCTGGATCCGGAACTCGGTCTGGAAGTGTTGGCCGTCATGCGCGAGCTGGCTCGCGACGGGATGACGATGATCGTCGTCACCCACGAGATCGCGTTCGCCGCGGAGGTGGCCGACCGCGTCATCGTCATGGCCAACGGCGCGATCATAGAGCAGGGCACGCCGGACGCTGTCATCCGCAACCCCACTTCCGAGCGCACCCGGCAGTTCTTCCGCGCCATTCTCGACCGCCAATGATCGATCTGTTGCTATCCATCCTCCGAGGGCTGCCCGCCACCTTCGGCGTGACGGTGAGCGCCTTCCTGATCGGCGCGATCCTCGCCGTTCCGCTGGTGCTGATGCGCCGCTCGCGTTCAATACTTCTACGCCTCGTCGCGCGGATCTATGTCGATATCCTGAGGGGCATTCCGCCGATCGTCTGGCTGTTCATCATCTTCTTCGGCATCGGCAACGGCTTCGTCACCCTGAGCGCCTTCCAGGCTGCCACGCTCGGGCTCGGCCTCGTGTCGGCCGCATATCTGTGCGAGATCTACCGCGGCGGCTTCCTGGCTCTGTCCAAGTCGCAGGAGGAGGCGTCGATCGCCTTGGGGTTTACGCGCCTTGATACGCTGCGTTTTGTCTTGGCGCCACAGGTCGTCCGCGTCTCCATCCCCGGCATGGCCACCTTTCTCGTCTCGCTCCTGAAGGACACCACGGTCGCCTCGGCCATCGGCGTGCGTGACATCATGCTCTACGCCTCGCAGGAAGCCCAGGCCGCAGGCGGCGGGTTCATGCCCTTCATCATGGCCGCCCTTCTCTACATCCTGCTTTCCATTCCAGTCGCCTACTTCTCGCGCCGCATGGACGCCCTGATGCGACGGAGGGTCTCGAAGTGATGGAATTGCTCTCGAACTGGATCGACTGGACACCACAGCTCTGGAAAGGGCTGAAGGTCTCGCTCCAACTCACCAGCCTGGCTCTCCTCTTCGGCCTGCCGCTCGGCCTGATTCTGGCCCTTGCCTCCTCTGCAAAGCTGCGCCTGCTGCGCTATCTGTCCATCGCCATGGTCGAGATCGGGCGCGGCGCGCCGGCACTGGTGGTGCTGCAGATGGTGTATTATGGGCTGCCATCCGCTGGGATCAGCGTCGGAGCATTCACGTCGGGCGTCATCGCCTTGGCGCTGACCACCGGCGCCTATACCAGCGAGATCCTGCGCGCCGGCCTCAATGCCGTGCCGCATCGCGAGGTCGAGGCAGGACAGGCCCTGGGCATGACCCATGCCGACATCCTGCGCTATGTCGTCATCCCCCAAGGCGTGCTCTATGCCGTGCCCGCGCTTATGGGCTTCGCGATCCTGATCTTTCAGCTCACGTCGCTGACCTTCACGATCGCCATTCCCGAGCTTCTGGCTCGCAGCTACCGGGTCGGCGCAGCCACTTATCTCTATCTCGACGTACTGGCGCTGGCTGGCCTCATGTATCTCGCCGTCACCCTTCCCTTCGGCTGGCTCGTGGCTTTCGCCGAGCGCCGCCTCAGCCTTCACCTCAAATGACCCGCCATCCTAACAAGATCCCATCGGAGAAATCGATGTTCTCTATCAAGACGTTGCTTTTCAGCGCAGCATTCACCATGGCAGCGGGGCTCAGCGCGGCCCATGCCCAGGATTGCAAGCCCGCTCACGAGTTCCAACCTTTGACACCCGGCAAGCTCACGGTCGCGCTCACCAACACGCCGCCCTATTCCCAGGAGAAGGACGGCAAGATCAGCGGCATCGATGGCGAAATCGTCACCCGTTTCGCCACCGAGAACTGTCTCGAGATCACCTACGACATTCTCAACTATCCAGCGGCGGTTTCGGCCGTGCAGAGCGGCCGCGCCGACATAGCGTTGGGCGGGTTCTACCGCACGGCGGCCCGTGACAAGGTCACCTCGCTGTCGGTGCCGGTCTATCTCGACCAGCTTTCCGTCGTCTCCGCCGAAGGCTACGACACAGTCGACGCCCTCGTCGGCAAGAAGATCGGCACGGTCGAGGGTTACGACTGGGTCATGCAGATGGAAGACCTCTATGACGGCTCGACCACCTATCCGTCCTCGCTGAACCTCGCTCAGGACTTGCAGGCCGGCCGGCTCGATGCCGCGCTCGAGGGATTCGGCGCGGCCGTTGTGCTCAACGCCGGCACCGATCTGAAGGTGAAGCTCTTGAAGTCCGATCCGCGCATCACGGCGACGGTGAACGCCTCGCAGACATCCTTCCTGCTCTCGAAAAAGAACGAGGCACTGGTCTCGGCGATGAACAGCTCGATCGAGGCTTACCGGGCGGAAGGCGCCATTGCGAAAGTGCTGGAGTCCTACGGACTTCACCCCTCGGCGGCCGAGGTTGGCGAGGGCCGCGTCATCGAATAGGGCACCGCGCCCCGTGCAGGTACGCGACTGGCGCGGCCCGTCGCGGATCCGGAAAAGACCCCTGCCCTCGGGCAGGGGCCCTTTCGTTTCAGATGGCGGGTCGTGCGATCACGCCCCGATATCCGGCAGCCGTGGCGCGACCGGCGACGACTGGACGACCGCCGTATTGGTCATCGCGTAAGGAATGATGCGGTCGATCACCGCTTCGAGATGGCCGACCGACCGCACGACGACCTTTGCGATGAAGCAATCCTCGCCCGTCACCCGATCGCAGCTCACGATCTCGGGGGTCGCCTTGATCATCTCTGTCACCCGCTCCAGCCCCCCCGGGACCGGCCTGATCCGAAGCCAAGCCGCGAGCGGCAGGCTGAAGGCAGCCGGATTGATGCGGATCGTATAGCTTTCGATGGTGCCGTTCTCCTGAAGCCGCCTGATCCGCTCGGACACGCTCGGCGGCGACATCCTCACCGCCCTCGCGATCTCCGCGACGCTGGCGCGGGCGTCCTCCGCGAGAAGACGGAGGATCCGCAGATCGACGGGATCGAGGTTACCTTCGTTCCGAAGGCGTCCCATGCTTTTGGCCTCCGTTTCGATCGCAAACGACCCGAACACCCAACCCGTCGATCATATCACTGCGCCCCTTAGCCTGCGATACTCCAAATCGAATGGGGAAGACGCAGATGCAGGTGACAGTCGCTGCTTTCTCGCGTATCGCGCAGTCGGCTCCGCCGCATCTTTGGTTTCTCGTGAGCGCGGTCTTTCACTATCTGGGGCCCGCCTTCGCCGTTCTGCTCTTCCCCTATGTAGGCGTCCTCGGCGTGGCGTGGCTGCGCATCGCCACGGCCGCCCTTGCCTTTGCGCCGATCACAAAACCCTGGCAGGTCATGGCGAAAAGCGACGGCCGAACGCGCTGGCTGTTGGTCGCCTTCGGGGCGTGCCTGGCTTTGATGAACGGCTCCTTCTATCTTGCCCCGGATCGTCTGCCCCTTTCGCTGGTCGCGGCGATCGAATTCGTCGGCACGATCGGCCTTGCCCTGATTGGGCTGCGCAGCCGGCGCAATCTTCTGGCCCTCGCCTTGGCAGTGGCCGGAACGTTCCTGCTCATCGACATTCGCTGGTCGAGTGACCCCGTCGGCCTGTTCTGGGCGCTGCTCAATGGCGTCCTTTTCGTCTGTTACGTGGTCATCGGCCATCGGGTCGCCAGCGAGGGCGCCGCGAGCGGCATCGCCAATCTCGGCGCCGCCATGGCGATCGCCTTGATCTTCGCGCTGCCGGTCGGCTTCACGGAGGCCATGGCGGCCCTGTGGTCGCCGCAACTGCTCGCCGCCGCGATCGGAGTCGGCATCTGCTCCTCGGTAATCCCCTATGTCTGCGATCAACTGGCCATGGCCCGCCTGCCGCGCGCGAGCTTCGCGCTGATGCTGTCGCTCTTGCCGCTCAGCGCCACGCTCATCGGTATCGTGGTGCTGCGGCAGATTCCCGACCTCAGCGACGTGTTCGGCATCGTTCTCGTGGCCGCCGGCGTCGCGTCCCATAAACCCGCACCGGAACCGTTCAAGGCGTGACCCCGAAGCCTTGACGCGGGTTGGCTGCCAAGGGATTTTCGAAGACATCGCGTCTGGCGCCAGGGCCCATGGCTCAGCACGAGCTTATCTGCGGGAGGGCGACGTGCTGGTGGAATTCGAGCACGGTCTCATTCGCGAACGCACCGCTGCCGGCCTGAGGCCCACGGCTCAGCGCGGCCGGAAAGCCGGGCGTGGGCCAGTGCTCACGCCGGTCAAACTCGCTGGGGCCAAGCTGGTCGTCGACCAAGCCCTCACCGCCCGCGAGGCGTCATGACGGTTCCTGCCGAGCACGATGCCGCCTTGCAAGCGTCACCTGACGGATTGAGCACCGCGGAGGCGGTGCGGCGCCGCGCGGTCCAGGGACCGAACCTTCTCGAGCCGCCGCGGCGCCGGCGCCTGATAGCCGGCTTGTTGAGGCGCTTCGTCAACCCGCTCGTGCTCATTCTTCTGTTCGCCGCATTGATCGCGGGGCTGATGCACGATCAGGCGAGTTTTCTCATCATCACGACGATCGTCGTCCTGTCGGTGCTCATCGACTTCGTTCAGGAGCATCGCGCGGAAGCGGCTGCCGAAGCACTGCGGCAGCGTGTGGCGCTCAGCGTTCGCGTGATGCGGGATGGACGCGTCCAAGACCTGCCTGCAACCGACCTGGTGGCCGGCGACGTCGTCCTGCTCGCCGCCGGGGTTATCGTTCCAGCCGACTGCCGGCTGATCGAGGCGCGCGACCTGTTCGTGAACGAAGCGCTCCTGACGGGCGAACCCTATCCGGCCGAAAAGAATGCGAACCCGGCACGGCCGGAAGCAGCGGAAGCGTCGACCCCGGACAACGCCGTCTTCATGGGCAGTTCGGTCGTGAGCGGCACGGCGCGCGCTCTGGTGGTTGCCACCGGACGTGCCACGCGACTCGGAGCCATCGCCGGCGCGCTGCACGAAGAACCTCCGCCGACGGCCTTCACGCTTGGCATTCGCGAGTTTGGTATGCTGATCGTGCGGCTGACCGTGCTGCTGGTGCTGTTCGTCCTCCTGATCAATCTGCTCTTCCACCGGCCTTTGATCGAGTCCTTCCTCTTTGCCCTGGCGCTGGCCGTCGGACTTACGCCGGAACTCCTGCCGATGGTCGTCTCGGTGACGCTCGCGCGGGGCGCGGTCCGCATGTCCCGCGAGCAGGTCATCGTGAAGCGCCTTTCCGCCATCCACGATCTCGGCAGCATGGACATATTGTGCAGCGACAAGACCGGCACGCTCACCGAAGCCCGCATCAAGCTCATCCGCGAGGTCGATATCGGGGGCAACGAGAGCAGCGACGTTCTGCAGTGGGCCTATGTCAATGCCGTCTTCGAAACGGGCCTGAAGAGCCCGCTCGACGATGCCATCATCGAGGCTGCGCCGATCGACGCCGCCTCCTGGCGCAAGATCGACGAGGTGCCCTTCGATTTCGAGCGGCGCCGGGTATCCATTCTCGCCGAGCATGGCGGACGCCGTTTCCTGGTCGTCAAGGGCGCGCCGGAGGACGTGCTCGGACATTCCTCGACCTATCGGCTTATGGGAGCCGACGGGGCCAAGCCACTCGACGACAGCGCCCGGGCAACGGCCCACGCCACGCTGGAACGGCTTGGCGACGAGGGACTCCGCCTGCTGGGCGTCGCCTGGCGCGAGGTCGAGCCGGAACGCGATCATGCCGACATCGCCGATGAAAGCGAGCTGACCTTTGCCGGTCTGGCAGCCTTTCTCGACCCGCCGAAGGACAGCGCACGCCCGGCGCTGGAAGCGCTCTCCCGGCTTGGCGTGTCGGTGAAGATCGTCACAGGCGACAATGAGCGGGTGACGCGGCATGTGTGCGCGGCGCTCGGCATTCCCGTGGGCGGCATCGTCAACGGGCCGGAGCTCGCCACGCTCACGGACGAGGCCCTGTCGGCGAAGCTTTCCAGCACCACCTTGTTCTGTCGCGTCACGCCGCCACAGAAGGCGCGGATCATTCGCGCTCTGCGCCGCAAAGGTCATGTCGTCGGCTATCTTGGCGACGGTATCAACGACGCGCCTTCCCTCCAGGCGGCGGATGTTGGCCTCTCCGTCGAGGGCGCGGTCGACGTCGCCAAGGAAGCGGCGGCGATGATCCTGCTCAGATACGACCTCAACGTGCTGGCGGAGGGCGTGCGCGAGGGCCGGCGGACCTTCGCCAACATCATGAAATACGTGATGATGGGCACGAGCTCCAATTTCGGCAACATGTTCTCCATGGCCGGAGCAGTGCTCGCCTTGCCGTTCCTCCCGATGCTCCCCATGCAGATCCTGCTCAACAACCTGCTCTACGACACCTCCGAGATCGCCATCCCGCTCGACAAGGTGGACGAGGCGATGATCGCCAAGCCGCGCCACTGGGACATGAGGTTCGTGCGAAACTTCATGCTCGTTCTGGGACCGGTCAGTTCCTTGTTCGACTTCCTCACCTTTGGGCTGCTGCTGTGGGGCTTCCGGGCAAGCGAAGCGCTGTTCCAGACGGGATGGTTCGTGGAATCGCTGATGACCCAGGTGCTGGTGATCTTTGTCATCCGCACTCGGGCGCGGCCGTGGCTCAGTTGGCCGCATCCTGCCCTTGCCGCAAGCTCGCTCGGGATCGTGGCCCTGGCACTGGCGTTGCCATTCACGCCGCTCGGCGTCTGGCTCGGTTTCGTGCCGCTCCCGGTGGAGGTGCTGCTAAGCCTTGCTGCCGTGACTGCCGTCTATCTCGCCGTGGCCGAGGAAGTGAAGCAATGGTTCTTTGCGCGACTCACAAGGCCATGATGGAGGCACGCCCGCGGAACGCCCGGTCCATACAGAACATTTCGGCCATCGCGATCTTCAGCTTGGCTGTGCCCTGCCCCAAAACGCGACGACCCCATCGGACCTTCCGGTGATTGGATCCGTTGCGGGCAACGGGAGACGGCGGATCTCGGCGGCAATGGCGTCATCGTCGAGGTTTCCGGGCTGGACAATGTCGCCTTCCTGTCCGGGCGGATAACCGCCCGCCATCAGGAAATCGGGCGACGCCTCCAGCTTTCGATGCCCGACGCCCGCAGGAATGAGCGCGACATCGCCCACTTCGATATCGGCGACCTCGCCGCCATCGCCACCGAAACCGATCCGGGCACGGCCGGCGACACAGCCCAACACCTCGTGACCGCGCGTGTGGAAGTGCCAGAACGGATAGACCGTATAGACCCATGTGCCGCTCCACCCGTTCTCCCTGTAGAGAGCACATGCCGCCTCACCCTCACGGCAGTGGGCCGGGAGCCGGCCCTTCCATAGGAGAAGCGGCAGATCGCTGTTCGGGATTCCGCCCTGCGGCTCGAATATCCGAACGAGGGGAGCGCTCATATCCTACCCTTTCGTCGGTCTATGAAGCGAGTTTCTCTTTCAGGAAAGCGACGGTCCGGCCCCAGGCGAGATCGGCGGCCTCCTTGTTGTAGCGTGCCTCGGACGTGTCGTTGTTGAAAGCGTGCTGGACGCCCTCATAGACAAAAACCTGATATTCCTTGCCGGCGGCGTCCAGCTCCTTCCTGTAGTTCTCGATTCCTGCATTGATGCGCTCGTCGCGCCCGGCATAGTGAAGGAGCAGCGGCGCCTTGATCCTGGCGATCGCGGCTGGGTCCTTGGGCTGCGCACCGTAATAAGCCACGGCCGCGTCGAGTTCGGGATCGTTGACGGCAAGCATGTTGATGATGCCGCCGCCCCAGCAGAAGCCGACAGCTCCCACTTTGCCATTGCTGCCCTCGTTCGACTTGAGGAATGCGACGGAAGCGACGGCATCGGCGATGGTGCGCGCCGGATCGAGCTCCGAGAACATGTCACGCGCCTTGTCCTCGTCCGTCGGCGTTCCCCCATAGGGGGCAAGGAAGTCGGGCGCGAGTGCAAGGAACCCTTCGAGAGAGAGACGCCGTGTGACATCCCGGATATGCGGATTGAGTCCGCGATTCTCGTGGATGACGATCACGCCGGGGAGCTTGCCGGTCGCATCAGCCGGGCGCACCAGATAACCCTTCATCTCGCCCGCGCTGCCGGGATAGGAGACCTCCTCCCCTTTCACCCGCGCGTCATCCTCGGCCACGATCGCCGCCCGCGCCGAATTCGCGGCAAGGAGGGGCACGATTGCCGCCGCGGCGGCGCCAGAACCCGCCAGCTTGGTCAGTTTCTCCATGAAGCCGCGCCGGTCGAGCGTCAGGTGCGTGTATTCGTCATAGGCATCGATCATCGCCTGGGTGATCGGGATCATGGCGTCCTCCCCGGATGGTTGCCGGGAAAACCTAGCGTCGGCTCCCCGATGATCCAATCACGCCTCGGTGAATGGCAAACGGGATGGTGCTATCGCTTGCTTGCGGCCACCATCTTCGGTCGGCCCAGCCGTCCGATGCCGACCATGGCCGCCGTGATCGCCAGCCCCAGCGCCACGACGCCGATCGCCAGCAGCGGCCGGTACGAGAACCAGGCGACAGCGACAGTCACCGCTCCCGTCATCGTTGTCAGCACCAATGCAGCCAGGCCCGTGCTCAGCCTGAGGAGGCTGCCGAGGAGCGGCACCCCGTCGGCCGGAACACTGAGGGGTGCGGTGACGAAGATGAAGCCTGCGAACAGGAAAAACAGCCCGGTGGCCCGCAGGCCCCACTTCCATGCAGCGTTCTCGGCCTGTGCCGCCGCAAACATCTGGGCCGCAGGCACCGCGCCGCGCTCCACGAGCAGGATCTCGTTGCCGATCGTGGTCGGATATGGTTCGAGTGCGCCGCCTGCCTGCGCGGCAACGACGCTCATCGAGCCGAGCGGCGCAACCGTGTAGGAGATCCGATAATCGCCGATCTCTGGAGCTGTCGGATTGAGGCCGATATACGCGCCGTTCTCCGCGAGGCTGGCGAGCCTTCCGCCGAAAGCCACGCCGATCGCTGTGAGCTGCTCCCTTGTCAGCGCGACGGGTTGCTCACCTCCGATCCGGCCCAGGATCCTCTCATCCATGTCGAACGCCCCGAGCTTTGCCTCGCTCAGCTGGAAACGCTGGCCTCTAATCTGCATCGGCGGGTTTTCATGGCCTGCCGCGACCTGGAACCGGCTGGAATCCTGCGGAGCGTCCGACCAAGCCTTGGAATAGCTGTAGGTCGTGGTCGTCTCCTCTCCGCCACCTGGCTTGGGCACGGTCTCCGAGATTGGTTCCTCCTTCCACTGATACATTTCCACATTCCGCACCAGGCGGATGCCCTCCGCCCTCACGCCGAAAATCGGATCGAAGAGCGGCGCCGACGTTGTCACCGGCCCCGTGACATGGATGAGCCTGCCCTCATTGCTTGGATCGACCGAAGCGGAATCGACGGACACAACGAGGTCGGCCCCTTCGGCCAGCGAGCGCGCTTCTCGAATGGTACGCCCTTCATTCCAGAAGAGCAGCCAGACCATGCCAGCGATCAGCATGACCCCGGCGAGGACGCCGACCACGGAATTCTTGAGACGCGAAGACCATGAGACGCGTTTGGTTTGCGCAAAAGCGCTGTTCATGCCGCCTTTCCCGCCCACCGGATCACCTATACCCGGAATCGCCCAGACGGCGTGTTCTTGCGCCGCTTCAGGACGCGATCAAGGAGTTTCTGCCGAAATTTGCAAAGGCATGCCACTATCCCCGGCCAGGCTCTCCGATTTCCAACTTCTGGCAGCGCCATCGAGGCCTGCGACGAGCGCAGCGATCACTACGAGTGCAGCCGCCAGGGAAAGCACGCTGCGACCCGTGCCGGGGAGCGGATAGTTCCGCCCGAGCAGCCTGCTCGCCAACATCAGCACATCCATCGTAGCCTCCGTCCGTCATTCGCGGATGGTCGAACGACGCTCTGCCGGATCGACAGCCGAGCCCTGTCGGACAATAATTTTCCTGCGAGATGTCGAGATCGCGCCTTCGGAAGCGACAACGCATGTTGGTTACAGGAGGATGGAATGAAGTATCTATGCCTTGTCTATTTCGAGCCGCAGGCTTTGTCGGCCCTCTCGGCGGATGATGATGCGGCGCTCACGCGTGAGTCTCTGGCCTATGACCAGGAATTGGACAGGCGCGGGCAGTTGATCCTGGCACACGCCTTGCAGCCCGTATCCTCCGCGACCACCGTGCGTGTCAGAAACGGAAAACTATCCACCTTCGACGGACCGTTCGCCGAAACCAAAGAAATCCTCGGCGGCTTCGTCCTGATCGAGGCCCGCGATCTCAACGAAGCGATCCGTGCGGCGTCCGGCATTCCGCTGGCCAGGCTTGGAAGCATCGAGATACGCCCGATCATGGATCTTTAAGCGGCGCGCCATGGAACGAGACGATGGCCCCACGCTTGCGAAGGTCGAGGCGGTCTACCGTATGGAGTCGCGCCGCGTGCTCGCCACCTTGATCCGCCTTCTCGGTGATTTCGACCTGGCAGAAGAGGCCCTGCACGACGCCTTCATGGCCGCCTCCGACCGATGGCCCACCGAGGGTCTCCCAGGCAATCCACGGAGCTGGCTGATTTCGGCTGGCCGCTTCAAGGCGATCGATCGGCTGCGGCGGCGAGCCCGCTTCGACGCGTCACGGGACGAGCTCGCCAGGCGCATCGAGGAGGACATGGACCAGGACCCGCCGGAAGCCCACGACATCGAGGACGACCGACTGCGCCTGATCTTCACCTGCTGCCATCCGGCGCTGCCGCTCGATGGCCAGGTGGCGCTCACCTTGCGCGAGGTCTGCGGATTGACGACCGAGGAAATCGCCCACGCTTTCCTGACCACGCCGCCGACGCTCGCGCAGCGCATCGTTCGCGCCAAGGCGAAGATCCGGGACGCCCGTATCCCTTACGAAGTCCCGGGCCGGGACGAGCTGCCGGCGCGGCTGGATCCGGTGCTGCACGTGATCTATCTCGTCTTCAACGAAGGCTACTCCGCTTCGTCGGGGGATGCCCTCACGCGGCACGAATTGTCGGAAGAGGCGCTCCGCCTTGGGCGCCTGCTCGTCGAGTTGCTGCCGGATGCGGAAGCGATCGGCCTGCTCGCGCTGATGCTGCTTCATGAATCGCGCCGCGCCGCCCGCAACTCGCCTTCGGGCGAGCTCGTGCTCCTCGGCGATCAGGACCGCTCGCTCTGGAATGGCGATCAGATCACGGAGGGGCTCGCCCTGTCGGAGCGCGCGCTGTCGTCGCCGAGCTTCGGCGCCTATGCGATCCAGGCTGCCATCGCCGCAACACACATGCGCGCGCGCCGGGCAGAGGCGACGGATTGGTCTCGCATCATCGCCCTCTACGACCTGCTTCTGCGGGCGGCCCCCTCCCCGGTGGTCGAGCTCAACCGCGCCGTGGCCGTCGCCATGCGCGACGGGCCGGAGGCCGGTCTTGCCCTGATCGACGAGATCCTCGGTCGCGGCGATCTCGCCGATTATCACCTCGCCTACTCCGCGCGCGCCGACCTCGCTCGCCGCCTCGGCCGCATCGACCATGCGCGGGCGGACTACCGAAAGGCGCTCGCGCTCGCCAGGCAGGAGCCGGAGCGGCGCTTCCTGCTGCGCAGACTGGCGGAATTGGGCGACCAGGGTTGCCGGGCCGAATAAACATGATAGATACCATCATGTTTAGGCGATTGGCTGCCCGACAGAAGGACGGCCTGTCGCCCTCCCGCATCGTATGGAGGCACCGTCTGAAATGAGATGCTCCCTCGCAATGCATTGTCAGGAAGGCAGGCCATCTTTTCCATCGAGCACGGATGACTGCTGACATTGAGCTATTTTCATTCCATGACCTGCCATACGGAAGGCATTCGCGCCACCGCACCGGTCAAATGGCGGGGCTTCGACGGCATGATGGGCGTCTTCTGGGAAGCGGAAGGCCAATCCGGGGCCAACGCCTACTACATCTCACCGGATCCGCGGATCGTGATCTTCTTCAATGACGTATCCTCCCAGATCCGGATGACGAACCGAGACGGAGGATCAGCGCAGGATCGCCCGATGACGCGCGCGATCTTCGTGCCCGCCGGCATGCCCTTGTGGACGAATTTCACGGCTTCCCACAGTTTTTCGCATTTGGATCTGCATCTGCACAGCGACAGGCTGCTGCGTTTCCTGTCGCCGTCGGTCGGCGCATCCGTGGCACGGACGGCGCTTCGCCGCCCGGTGGAAGCTCAGAATATCGGGGCTGTCGAAACCCTGGCCGGCTTGCTGGTCGACGAAGTGTCAAATCCCTCGAAACACGCCGTCTACGCGGAAAGCCTTGCAGGCAGTATCGTAACCGGTCTTCTCGACATCCCCGAGCAGGACAGCGAGCAGCCCGATGGGAGGCTCACTCAAGCGCAGATGAACAAGCTGATCTCCCGCGTGGACGCCCGCAGCGACCGCCGGCTGAGCGTCGCCGAGATGGCCGCGACGGTCGGCCTGTCCGAAAGCTGGTTCTCCCACGTCTTCAAGCAGACGACCGGCAAGACGCCGCTGCGGTGGCAACTCGAAAAGCGCATTGCTCTTGCGCAGGAACTGTTGCTGGACAGCGAACTGTCCGTGGCAAGCATCGCTGCTCAGCTCGGCTTCTCCGATCAGGCACATCTGACGAAAGCGTTTCGTCAGATCGCGGGCGAAACACCAGCCCTATGGCGCCGCATGCGCCGGATGCGCTGAAAGGCTTGGGCTCGCCGCTCCTCATCCGACGCCGGGTGAGGAGTCGCGAAGTCGGACGAGGACAGGTCCGTCACCAGGTGCGGCGCAGAGTTGCGTAGATGGCGCGACCGGGATTGTAGAAATCCGCCCCAAAGCCGCCATTGGCCACATATTTCGTGTCGAAGATATTGGTGGCGTTGACCTCGAGCGAGGTGTTTTCCACGATCTCGTAGCTGAAGGCCGCATCGAAGACGACACTGCTGCCCGCACCTGCGGTATTCGCGTCGGTGAAGTAGTAGGGGCCCATGTAGCGACCACCGAGCCCGAATGTCATGTCGCCACGGCGCCCGTTTCCTTCGAGCTCGTAGTTGACCCAGAGTGCGGCCATATGCTCGGGCACCATCGCCGGACGATGGCCCTCGTTGCCGGATATGCCATCCTCGACGATCTCGGCATCGAGATATGAATATGCAGCGATCAGATTGAAGCTGTTTGTCAGCTCTGCTTTCGCCTCGAGATCCAGACCGCGGACCCTGACTTCGCCGATCGTGGCCTGACGCGGAAACGGGTCGGCCACATTGACTGTGACGTTTTTCTTGGTCAGGTCGTAGACGGCGGCGCTGAACAAGGCGGGGAAGCCGGCGGGGCTATATTTGATGCCGACCTCATACTGTTCGCCACGCTCGGGCTGGAGGCCTACGACCGGTGGGGCGACGGACTGGGCATAGCTTGCATAGGTAGCGAATTCGTCCGTCACCCTGTAGGTCAGACCCACGCGGCTCGTGAATTCGCTGTCGTCGCTTCTGGTCGCCGCGCCCATGAGCTTGTCCGTCTGCGTGGTGTCGAGCCAATCATTGCGCAACCCGACCGTCGCGATCAGCCTGTCCGCGAAGGTCAGCTCCTGCTGGAGATAGAGCGCCTTGGTCTTCTGATCGGTTCGCGTGCTGGCTATGAGCGGAAGCGGTCCGGGCGCGCCCGTGAAGACGGGATTCGTCCAGTCGATACTGGGTGCGGGCCCCCAAGAAGTAGCGTTGTCGGTGGACAGATCATTGTACTCGACGCCGACCAGCGTACGGCTGTCGACATTGCTGAAGCTCGTATCGTATTGCAGGCGCGCGTCGACGATGAAGTTCTCGTTCGAGTAGTCGCTGCCGAAGAAGTCCCGCTTGGCGATGGTCGAGCCATCGGTCGGGGTCGCGGCGATATAAGCATAGCCGAAATCCGTTCTGGTGTCGCTGTAGCGAGCGTTCGAACTGAAGCTCAGGCCGGAGCCGAAGTCATGGTCGAACATGACACTGACAGTGTTCCTGTTCGTGCCACGATAATTGAAGTCCGGCTCCCCGAAAAAGCGGCTCCTGTCGAAATCCGAGCCCACCGGATGCCCGCCGCTGCCGGGGACGCCGTCGCGATTGAGGTAGTCATAGACCACGGTCAGGTTGGTGGCGTCGCTGGGGCGCCATGTTAGGCCGCCCATGAAAAACTGCTCGTCGTCACGCGAGAAGTCGTACTCGTCGTCGGCATCCCTGAGCTTTCCTGTCAGCCGGTAGGACAGCGTATCGTCACTTGTGACATTGTCGCCGAAGTCGATGCCGACTTCCTTGGTGTTGAACGAGCCTCCCCTGACATAGGCCTCGCCGAACCGTTCGCTTCTCGGCCGCTTGGTAACGAAATTGACCGCGCCGCCCGGATCGGAAACGCCGAAGATGGTGGAGTTGCCGCCCTTCAGCACCTCGACGCGTTCATAGGCGAACACTTCTTCTCGTACTCCGCCGAAGGGCCGGCCCAGAACCAGTCCGTCGCGATACAGGAGAGCATCGAAACCGCGGATCTTGAAGAAGTCGAAGCGGTCGTCCGAACCGTAGAAATCGGTCGTCACGCCAGCAGTGTATTGCAACACCTGCTCGACATTCTCCGCGCCGCGCTCCTGGATTTCCTTGGCCGTGATCACCGATACCGACGAGGGCGTGTCCAATATATCGGTCGGCATCATGCTGCCGATCGTCGTCTGGGTCGCAACGATGGACTTTGCATCGTCGTCGCCGCTCTGTCCCTCGACGGTGACCTCATCGAGCACGGTGACGGAGCCGGAATTTCCAACCTGCTGCGCCAGCAAGCAGCTCGGACTGAACGCGACAATCGCCGTCCCCAGCAGCGCTGCATTCCGATAACGGGTGAAGCCCCGTCCCTTGCCGCCGCCCCTCATTTCGTCATCCATGTTCAAGTCCCAGATATTGGTTTCTGCTGCCGGCGGTCACCCGTCGAACGCCGGTCCGCCGAGTTGGCCTGCTTTTGGGATCGTCATCAGAAAAGCAGCCCACCCCCCAAAGCCCCCGTGGCGGACTGCGAGGCGACAGCGGCGATGCCTGACGTCACCTAACGGCGCCCATAACTTGAGCACGTTTATCCAGTATTGTAGATTCCTGCGGTTTTGCAGAATCCCACGGAAACTTCGCAGCTTCCGAGCGGAGGGGATGGCACCTGCGTTGACGCAGCCCCGTAAAGCTGAGAATGGAGTTCAACTTAAATAGGGGAGTTCCAAGGTTGCGGCGGTTTTTCCGTTCGACTTTGCCGCTGGTCGCGGCATGCCTGTCGATCATCGCATTCAGCCATGCATGGGCTGGAGAAGGCACCTCTTATCCCATCGTCATCAAGCATGCGCTCGGCACGACGACCATCACCGAAAAGCCCGTACGGGTTGCGACGGTCGCCTGGGCGAACCACGAAGTTCCGCTCGCGCTGGGGATCGTGCCAGTCGGCTTCGCGGCAGCCAATTTCGGCGATGACGATGGCGACGGAGTGCTGCCCTGGGTGGCGGAAAAGCTGGCCGAGCTCGGTGCCGGCAGGCCGGTACTTTTCGATGAAGGCGACGGCATCGATTTCGAGGCGGTAGCCGCCACCAATCCGGACGTAATCCTGGCGTCCTATTCCGGTCTGAGCCAAGCGGACTATGAAACGCTTAGTCAGATCGCTCCGGTCGTAGCCTATCCCGAGGCTGCCTGGGCCACCGACTGGCGCGAAATGATACGTCTCAATAGCGCCGGGTTGGGCATGACCGCTGAGGGCGAGGCGCTGATCGCGGAGATCGAGGCGGAAATCGCCAAGACTGTTGCCGGATATCCCGAGCTCCGGGGAAAATCCGCAATGTTCATCACCCATCTCGACCCAACCGATCTGAGCACGGTCAACTTCTACACCACCCATGATTCCCGCGTGAAGTTCTTCTCAGAACTCGGCCTGAAATCGCCGAAGAGCGTCGTCGAAGCTTCCGCGCCCGGCAAATTCTCCGGCTCCGTCAGCGCGGAGCTGATCGATGCATTCGACGATGTCGACATTGTCGTGACCTACGGCACCCAGGAACTGCGCGACGCGTTGGCGTCCAATCCGCTGACATCCCGGATGCCTGCCGTCGCTAACGATGCGGTCGTCACTTTGGGCAGGGATCCTCTGGGCACAGCCGCCAATCCGACCCCCCTTTCGATCCCATGGGTGTTGAAGGACTACGTGGCCCTGCTCGCCGAGGCCGCTAAACATTCCGAATGACAGTCCATCAGATCGAACCATCCGAGCGGGCAT
Organism: Rhizobiaceae bacterium; assembly: GCA_035556195.1. Lineage (GTDB taxonomy): Bacteria > Pseudomonadota > Alphaproteobacteria > Rhizobiales > Rhizobiaceae. The sequence goes on along the minus strand of DATMFK010000011.1, from coordinate 64,707 downwards.
TGCCCCTCGGCAAGTCGGGCGGTGTCCAGGGCCTCTGGCTGGCTGCGCTGGTCGCCGCGCTCGCCATGCTGTGCCTCCTTTCGGTGGCCGTCGGCACTCGTGGCGTCGCTTGGAGCGACGTCCTCGCGGCGCTTGGCGACCAAATTGACAGTGTCGGGCAGGCCGCGGTTTCAGTTCGGATTCCGCGCACATTGCTTGCCCTTGTGGCCGGAGCCGCGCTCGGACTTGCCGGGGCGATCATGCAGGGGGTGACACGCAACCCGCTTGCCGATCCGGGCATCCTGGGCGTCAACCAGGGCGCGTCGCTCGCCGTCGTCATCGGCGTCGCCTGGTTCGGCATCGCGTCCGCCAATGCGTATATCTGGACTGCCATTCTCGGAGCCGGATGTTCGGCGGTCTTTGTCTATGTCGTCGGTTCATTGGGGCGTGGCGGGGCGACCCCGCTTAAATTGGCGCTTGCCGGAACAGCCACCTCGATCGCTTTTTCCTCGATGGTCATCGCCGTGGTGCTGCAGCGAAACGATATCGCCGGCGGCATCCATTCGTGGCAGATCGGCGGCGTGGGCGGGGCAACCTTCGACGGCATTGCCCGCGTGCTGCCGTTCCTCGCGGCAGGTTCCGTGATTGGCCTTCTGTCGGCGCGCAAGCTGAACTCGCTGGCCCTTGGCGACGAACTCGCGGCCGGCCTTGGCGAGAATGCGGCCGTGGCCCGGGGCGTTGCCGCGCTCGGCGCGATCCTGCTGTGCGGGGCGACGACAGCCGTTTGCGGGCCGATCAGCTTTGTCGGACTGGTCGTGCCCCATCTGTGCCGCTCGTTGATCGGGGTGGATCACAGATGGCTGCTGCCGTTTTCCGCGCTCGCCGGCGCATGCCTGTTGCTCGCCGCCGATATCGTCGGGCGGATCGTCGCACGACCGGCCGAGCTTGAGGTCGGCATCGCCACGGCCCTTGTGGGCGCGCCGTTCTTCATTTGGATCGTCCGACGGCAGCGGGTCCGTGAGCTGTGACGACGCTTGTTTCCACCGTCGATTCCATCCGCGTTATCCGACGCCGCCGCATGCGCAGGCGCGGCGTGGTAATGGCCATATTGCTCACGCTCCTGGTCGCGATCTTCGTCCTGAGCCTGTCGCTCGGACAATCCTTCACGCCGCTGGGCGAGGTCGTGCGCGTGCTGCGCGGCGAGGACGCGCCGGGGGCAGGCTTCATCGTGGGGCAGCTGCGGCTGCCGCGTGCCGTGCTCTCCGTCCTCGCCGGGCTGAGCTTCGGCTTGGGCGGCGCAGCCTTCCAGGTCATGCTGCGCAATCCCCTTGCCAGCCCGGACATCATTGGCATCAGCCTGGGCGCGAGCGCGGCAGCCGTATTTGCCATCGTCGTGCTCCAGTTGCACGGACCGGCCGTATCGATCTTTGCCGTCGTCGCCGGCTTGGGCGTGGCGCTGCTGATCTATGTCCTGTCCATCAAGAACGGCGTTGCCGGAGCCCGACTGATCCTGGTCGGGATCGGCATTTCGGCCATGATGAAAAGTGTCACGGCCTACATCCTGTCCGTGGCTCCAGCCTGGAGTTTTCAGGAGGCGATGCGCTGGCTGACGGGCAGCGTCAACGGCGCCCAGCTTCATCAAGCGCTTCCGCTCCTGCTGGGACTTGCCGTGTTCGGCGGTCTGTTGCTGAGCAACGCGCGAAACCTCGAGGCGCTGAGGCTGGGCGACGACACGGCCGCAGCCCTGGGAGTCGGCGTCGCCAGAACCCGCATCATGGTCATCGTCGCGGCAGTCGGCATGATCGCTTTCGCGACGGCCGTGACGGGGCCGATCGCCTTCGTCGCGTTCCTCTCCGGGCCCATCGCGGCCCGCATCGTGGGGAACAACGGCTCGCTGCTGATCCCGTCTGCGCTGGTCGGGGCACTGCTTGTGCTGGCAGGCGACTATTGCGGGCAATTTCTCTTGCCGACCCGCTATCCGGTGGGCGTGGTCACAGGCGCGTTGGGCGCCCCCTACCTGATTTTCCTGATCGCGCGCGCCAACCGGGCCGGAGGCTCGCTATGATGACTGATGCCCTCGTTGCCAGCCAACTTTCGTCCGGCTATGGCGATCATGTCGTTCTGGACAGGCTCGACCTGGTGGTGCCGGCGGGGAAGATCACCGCGATCGTCGGCGCCAACGCCTCGGGCAAGTCCACCCTCTTGCGCACCATGTCGCGACTGATCCGGCCGCGTCATGGGCATGTCCTTCTCGATGGCAAGTCGATCCATCGGACGCCGCCTCGAGAACTGGCACGACGATTGGGATTGCTTCCCCAATCGCCGGTTGCGCCGGAGGGCATCACGGTCGCCGACCTTGTCGCCCGAGGGAGACATCCTCATCACGGCATCTTCTCCCGTTGGACGCGCCAGGACGACGAAGCCGTGGCCGCGGCGCTGGCAGCCACCAGGACCGTCGAGCTTGCCGACAGGCCCGTCGAAGAGCTCTCGGGCGGGCAGCGCCAGCGGGTGTGGATCGCCATGGCCCTGGCGCAGGAGACGAAGATCCTGCTGCTGGACGAGCCCACCACCTTTCTCGACATCAGCCACCAGGTCGAAGTGCTGGATCTCCTGACCGATCTCAACCACACGCGTGGCAGCACGATCGTCATGGTGCTCCACGATCTCAACCTTGCGGCACGCTATGCCGACTTCCTGGTCGCAATGACTGGAGGGCGGCTGCACGTCTGCGGCGAGCCGGAAAGCGTGCTCACTGAGGACAACGTACGACAGGTCTTCGGCCTGGAGAGCCGCGTCATCACCGACCCGACCTCGGGCAGGCCGATCATGCTCCCGATCGGCCGGCACCGGACGACGCCGAAATGAACCTCCCCGGCGTCGCCCTGCGCGATGGATGCGGCCTAAAGCGTCGCGATCCTTCAGATCCGCTCCCGCGCTTCAGGACTTTGATTTGACGCATGTCTTTGCTTTGGCCCGGCCGGACACCCGTCAGGTCACCAGAACTCGGGCACTGGAATAAGCTGATCCTGCCTGGAGTGGAGCAAGTCGCCGAACCGGCTCCGGTGATAGACCAGCGGCCGACCGTGGCCGGCCGAATCCATATGAAAGAGATGCCCGACGAACAACGTATGGTCGCCGCAATCGTGCTCGGCCACGATGTGGGCTCCCATGTGGGCAAGCGCGTCGCGCAGCGCCGGCAGGCCCTCGATCCAGCTCAGCTCGATCGCCGCGTCGGCTCGTGGCCGCCCCGCGAAATGGATGGCCAGATCACCCTGGTCATGGGCCAGGATATTGACGACGAAGCGCCCGGCTTGCCTCGCCAGCTCGTGCATATGCGCCCGTTTTGCTATGGACACGACGCATAGGGGCGGATCGAGCGAGCCGGACATGAAAGCGTTGGCCGTCATTCCGCGGATCTTGCCGTCGTGGATCGTCGTGATGACCGTCACCCCGGTCACGAATTGGCCCATGACGCGCCGGAATTCACGAGGATCGATACGAGGTTCCGGCGAACCGTCGGCCATGCTGATGTCCTAACCCGGGTCCCGTCCGGCATGATAGCTCAAAGAGCCGGGATCCGTCAGGTCCGGAACGCGCCAGCCGTCTAGATCGTATTCCGCCATGCATTGCTCGGCGAAACCCTTGAACTTGTCGGCGTTGCCGGACGCCTGAGCTCCGAACAGGCAATAACGGCGGATCTCCTCTGTGGAGCCGCCATAGTTGATTTCATAGAGCTCGTGGCGGCCGCCGAACTCGGTGGCAAGCGTGTCCCAAAGAAGCTTCATCAGCTTCACCCTGTCTTCGGCCTTGTAACCGTTCGACCCGCGCAGGTAGCGATCGAGATAGGGACGTATGTCGGGATTCTTGAAGTCCAGCGCGTGGCTGTTGAGATAGATGAGCCCCGAGGCGACGGTCTGCTCGATGATGTATTTGATCTTCGAATAGGCGATCGTGGCGATGATCTGATAGGCGTTTCCCGCATCCATGTTGGGCAGGACGTAGTCGCCGATCCAGGGTCTGGGGTCGCGCACCATCGCGTCGGACAGCGCCCAGAACAGGTTGCGCCAGGCGATCACCTCCCCGACATTGGCTTGAACGCCGCGATAGTCTTTCGTGCCGGCTGCCTCGACGGCCTTGAGCAGGAGACCGGCGATGAAATCGAGCTTGACCGCCAGGCGGGTGCAGCCATGCACCACGAAGCGCGGCAGGAAACCGGTCCGTGGGAAGAAGTTGTTGGCCTTCTCGACATCGGCATAGACGAACACGTTTTCCCAGGGGACCAGAACCTTGTCCATGATGAAGACGGCGTCGTTCTCGTCGAGCCGGCTCGACAGGGGGTAGTCGAACGGGCTGCCCATCACTGTCGAGGTCATCTCATACGAAGTCCGACACAGGAATTTCACGCCCGGCGCGTTGGTCGGCACCATGAAGACGACGGCGAAACTCTTGTCCTGGAGCGGTATCAGTCCGTGATGGGCCACGAATGTATAGTTGGTCAGCACCGAGCCGGTTGCCACAACCTTCGCCCCTGAGACGACGATGCCCGCGTCGGTCTCCTTCTCGACATGGGCGCATACATCGGCCACCTCGTTCGGCGGCCGGTCGCGATCGACCGGAGGATGGATGATGGCGTGATTTATGAAGGGGACGCGCTCCTGGCTGTAGCGATACCAGTGGCGGGCGTTTTCCTGATACGGATCGTAGAAATCGGCATTGGCGCCCAAAGTGGCGAGAAAGGAAGCCTTGTAGTCGGGTGCCCGGCCAAGCCAGCCATAGGTCAGCTTCGCCCATTCCGCGATCGCGCTGCGGCCCTGCAGCAGATCCTCCATGCTTTTCGGCGCCTTGAAATAGGCGTGGGTCGCGCCGCCATTGCCGGTGTCGGTGGGGAGAAGGATCTTGTGCTTCAGCTTCTCGTCATGAAGCGCGTCATAGAGGCGCGCCACCATGCGTGCCGTGTTGCGAAAGGCAGGATGGTTGGTCACATCCTTGACCTGCTCGCCGTAGATATAGACCTCGCGGCCGTCGCGCAGTTCCTCGATGTATTCCGCGCCCGTCATCGGCGACTGGCCGGTAAGGCGGCCCGTCGTCCTCGCATGGGCGGCAAAGGCTTCCTTGTCCTCGCGATTGGGTAACGTGTCCATCCCATCCTCGCTCGCCTGCCGGCATCGAGCAGGCGTCTGACCAGGGAACCGGCTCGACATGTCGCAACGCGACTCCGCGGAACAGCGCGACAAGCGGATGTGATCCCAAGCCGCATAAGCCGGATCCGGGTGGCCTCGCTCTGCAGCCCCACCGCCGTCGAAAGACTACGAATTACGCCGTCGCCTGGCAAGCACGGGCCGATTGCAACCAGCCCCGGTCGACCCTGCCTACCCGGTTTGCCCGTGGCTCGCCAGCATATGCAGAACCTGGACCTTTTCCGGCAGTTCGATCAGGAATTCCCGATCTCGCGGCAGGTGGTGAATCCTCGTGGGATCCCCGCCCGTGAAACGCGCCATCGCCTCGACGCTTTCCCAATAGGAGATGGTCACGAATTCGGTCTCATCTTCTCGGTCCTCGCGGAAGTTCTGCACACCGAGCGCCTTCTCGATCAGCGGCTTGATGCCGACGTCGTGAAGATAAGGCTGGTAGGCATCCGCAACGTCGCGCCGAGTTCGACCACGCCATATGCGAGCGATCGTGGGTTTCACTGCATTGCTGCTCACCGCAACCTCCGTTGTTCCTGCCTCCTGCCCTGCCGGGGAAACCTGTGTCGCGTCTGCGCGAGGTCAATGACGCAACCCGCATGTCGTGCGACCATGCTGACAGCTCAAGGCTGTCTGACAGTGAGCGACTTCAGGCTGAATAGCGCGAGCGCCAACGCCGCGATTGCGTGCCAGAGCACACGCGGGTCCACGACATTGCCGATCGCCTCGCCGAACGCGAAAGCAACGGCCGCCCAGGTGAGGCTCGCCGCCAGGCAGATCACGGCCAGAGCGCGATCGCCGGGGCGCTCGCGGCGAAGGAGATTGAGGACGGCGATCAGCCCCGCGGCAAGACTTGCCGCGAGGGACCACACGAATACCTCGCTGCCGGCCGGATAGGACGTGACGGTGCCGTAGGCGTGGAGAAGCGCTCCGATGAGGAGCAGGATTGCAAAAATCCCGTCGATCGCCCTTGCCATCCGCTGTTCTCCGTCGCGGCGACAGGCTTTTCATAGCCTGTCACCGCGGAGGGTGACAACGGCGCCTGCGCGTGCAATAGCGCGGGCGACGACGAGAATGCCGACGCCCGGCTGCTCGCCAGCCAGTGACTATCCAGGAAGACATATGCCGGAATTCGTGACCGAAACCGTCCTGAAACGCGATCTCTTTTCCGAGACCCGCAAGGGACATTTCGCGGACGCACCGCAGGAAAAGGTCATCCGGCGCATCGTGACCGCGGCGCCCTTCTGGTCCCGGCCGCTCGGCTGGGTTCTCGCCCGGCGCGAGATCGCCGCACTTCGCCAGGTCAAGGGCATCGATGGAACGCCGCAGCTCATCTCCGTCGACAAGGACGGACTCTATCGTCACTGGAGCGAAGGGACCCCGCTCCATCTCGCGCGCCCGAAGGATCCCGCCTGGTACAGCGACGCCCACCGGCTTCTCCACGCGATGCGGCGGCGCGGCATCACGCATAACGATCTCGCCAAGCCGCAGAACTGGCTGATGACGCCGGACGGACGCGCGGCCGTCATCGATTTCCAGCTCGCCTCACGCCATCGCCGCCGAGGCTGCCTCTATCGGCTGATGGCCTATGAGGATCTGCGCCATCTCTTGAAGCAGAAGCGGGCATTCGCGCCGTCCCTGCTGACGCCGGCCCAGGCCCGCCTCCTGGCGCGTCGCTCGCTGCCTTCCCGGGTCTGGATGGCCACGGGAAAGAAACTCTACAATCTGGTGACGCGGGGCATCTTCCACTGGTCGGACGGCGAAGGCACCCACGACCGCATCGACAATGAGGGGCCTGCGATCGTCGAGGCGCTGCTTGCACAGCCCGACGTGCAGGATGTGGCGCTCGCCACCTTTCCCCTGCCCAAGAAGGGCGTCGGCATCTACGCATTCGTCGAGGCGAAGCCGGGCGCGCCGCTCGCAAGGCTAGAAGGCCTGTCGCTGCCGGTCCGGCCGGATCATCTGCAGCCGGTGGCCACGCTGCCGCGCGACGGCGACGGCGCGGTGCGCCAGGACATTTTGCAGCTCATCGCCATGAACCAGATGACCGAGCTCGACGCGCTCGTGGCAGGCGACGAGGCGCTCGACCGCGTGGCCCATGCGATCGCCGCGGGCCGGCTCAATTTCTCCGACCGGCGCATCGCCAAGGCCGAACCCAAGCCATAAGGGGAATGTCCCGATCCCGCGTGGACTCCGGATGGCGCGGGTCGGCGATCGACCGTTCGCGCCGACGGCGGCGGCCAAGGCCCAGCCCCTATCGCGGCAGCGCATAAGCCATCACATAGTCGCCAGCCCTGGTGCCGATCGAGCCGTGGCCGCCCGCGACGATCACCACGAACTGGCGGCCATCGGAAGCCTCGAAGGACATCGGCGTCGATTGCCCTCCGGCAGGGAGCCTCGCCCGCCAGATTTCCCTTCCCGTCGTCAGCTCGTAGGCACGCAGGAAGTCGTCGACGGCAGCTCCCAGGAAGACCACGCCGCCGGCGGTGATCATGGGGCCGCCGATGCCCGGCACGCCGACCTTGAACGGCAGCGGCAGCGGTGTCATGTCGCGCACCGTGCCGTTGCGGCGCTTGTAGGCGATCTCGCCGGTCCTGAGATCGGCGCCCGCGACGAACCCCCAAGGCGGAGCCTGGCACGGTATGCCGAGCGGCGAGAGGAACGGCCCCATGACAACGGCAAAGGGCGCACCCTCATTGAGGTTCAGCCCCTGCTCGCTGGCCCGCTTCTCGCCCGGCGGCGGCACCTGATCGCGCGGGACCAGCTTCGACGTGAAGGCAAGATAGGTCGGCATGCCGAACATCACCTGCCGAACTGGATCGACGGCCACGCCGCCCCAGTTGAAGACGCCGAAATTGCCGGGATAGACAAGCGTGCCTTGGAGTGAAGGCGGCGTGTAGCGGCCCTCATAGCGCAGCGACAGGAACTGGATACGGCACGCGAGCTGATCGAACATGGTGACACCCCACATGTCCGCCCCGGTCAGTTTCCTCGGTTCGAAGGAGAGCTGCGAGACCGGTTGCGTGGGAGCCGTCGTCTCGCCCTCGATGGCGCCCGTCGGCGCCGGCACTTCCTTCACCGGGATGATCGGCTCGCCGGTACGCCGGTCGAGCACGTAGACGTCGCCCTGCTTCGTGGGGGCGACCAATGCCGGCACGACTCCATTGGCAGTGGTGATGTCGACAAGGGACGGCTGGGCCGGCACGTCCATGTCCCAAAGGTCATGATGGACGGTCTGGCGCACCCAGCGCACCTGACCCGTCCCAAGGTCGAGCGCAACGATCGAAGAGGAGAACCTCTCGACATTCTCGCTGCGACCGGCGCCGAGCTGGTCGGGCGTCTGGTTGCCGAGTGGGACGTATACGAGGCCGAGAGACTCGTCGGCGCTCGCCGTCGACCACATGTTCGGCGAGTTGTGCGTGTAGGTCTCGCCCGGACCGAGCGGCGTCGTGCGCTCGGGATTGCCGGAATCCCAATTCCAGACCAACGCGCCCGTGCGGACATCATAGGCGCGAATGACGCCCGAAGGCGCCTCGGTCGAGAAATTGTCGTTGACCGCCCCGCCCACGATGATCAACCCGCGGGCGATCAGCGGGGCCGAGGTGGAATAGTAGTAGCCCGATTTCGGAAACGGCATGTTCGCGAGTAGGTTCAACGTGCCGTTCTCGGCGAAGCCTGGGCATATGGTGCCGGTCTTGGCGTCGAGCGCGATCAGCCTCGCATCCGAAGTCGGCAGGTAGATCCGTTCGGCGCAAGGCTGGCCCTGCGGCGCATCGGGATCGGCAAAATAGGCGACGCCACGACAGGTCTGATGCTGACGACTGCTATCGAGCCCCACCTTGGGATCGAAGCGCCATTTCTCCTTCCCCGTCTCGGCCTCAAGTGCGATGGCGATACTGTGCGGGGTGCAAATATACAGCGCATCGCCGACCTTGAGGGGTGTCACTTGATAGGTGGTCTCCGGCACATCCTCCGACCCTCTTACGTCGCCGGTGCGATAGCTCCAGGCGAGTTCCAGCCGGCCGACATTTTCCGGCGTGATCTGGGCGAGCGGCGTGAAACGCTGTCCGAAGGGCGTGCGGCCGTAGAAGTGCCACTCACCGGGCGGTACGTTGCCGCCAAGATTGGGATTGGCGGCCACCCGCTCGGTAGTGAGCTCGCCCGCAATATTCAGGGGATCGTTGAGCATCGAATAGACAGCCACCCCGATGGAGATGACCACGGCAGTCCCCAATGCCAGGGCGCCGCCCGCACGGCGGAGCTTCCGCCTCACCCACGGTGTCAGGAGCCAAAGGGCCAGCAAGACGATGACGCCGCCCCGCGGGCCGAGCTGCCACCAGTCGAGGCCGACTTCCCAGACCGCCCAGGCCAACGTCCCCAGCAGGACCAGCACGTAGACCCAGAGGGCCTCGCCCTGCCGCCGCCATAGAAGAAGGGCGGTGATCAGGAAGCCGATGCCCGCCAGAATGTAGTACCAACTGCCACCGAGGATGACGAGCCAGACGCCGCCGGCTCCGAGGGCGACGCCGACGACGGTGAAGATCAGGACGGTGATTGCCACGGCAGCGCTCCTCACAGCACGTCGCCTCCGACATTCTTGCGGCTCGCGACTCGCGCCCCGTGTCCGTCTGGATTTGATCAACCTGCGATTGCCGTCGAAATCGGGGCAGCGACAAAACTGCCGTGATAAACGATGGTTCCCATGGCGTCGAAATGTCCAAATGGACGGTAATGGCATCAGCCTTCTGGCGTTTCCGGTCCGAATCACTACATTCGGCGGGATGTCAGGCTTTCCAGACGATCTTCCCTTCTTCGACGAGGAGGAGGCACCGCCCAGCCGCGGCGTACCGCACCGCACTCCCACGCCGCCGCGTCCCGAGGGCGGCGGCATCGCCGCGCGCGCCATGGCCGCGCGGCGGGGGGGAATGCCGGACTATCTGAAAGGTCTCAATCCCGAGCAGCGCCTTGCCGTTGAGACGACCGAAGGCCCGGTCCTCGTCCTGGCAGGAGCCGGCACCGGCAAGACCCGCGTGCTGACGACCCGCATCGCCCATATCCTGGCGACCGGCAGAGCCTTTCCGTCGCAGATTCTTGCCGTCACCTTCACCAACAAGGCGGCCCGCGAGATGAAGCAGCGGATCGGCATGCTGGTGGGCGAAGCGATCGAAGGCATGCCCTGGCTCGGCACCTTCCACTCCATCGGCGTGAAGCTCCTTCGCCGTCATGCCGAACTCGCAGGGCTGAGATCCGACTTCACCATCCTCGACACGGACGATCAGATCCGCCTGATCAAGCAATTGATCCAGGCCGAGGGGCTCGACGACAAGCGGTGGCCGGCGCGTACCTTCGCCCAGATGATCGACGGGTGGAAGAACAAGGGCTACGGGCCTGCGGATATACCCGAGGGCGATGCCCGCGCCTTCGCCAATGGCAAGGGGCGCGAGCTCTTCAAGGCCTATCAGGACCGGTTGCAGACGCTGAATGCGTGCGACTTCGGCGACCTCCTCTGCCACCCGATCCGGATCTTCCGCCAGCATCCCGACGTGCTGAAGGAATATCATCGCAAATTCCGCTACATCCTGGTGGACGAGTATCAGGACACCAACACCGCCCAATATATGTGGCTGCGCCTGCTCGCCCAGCGGCCGCAGGCCACCCGAAATCCGGCTGCCTCCCATCAAGCGGCCGACCGGCCGCCCGAGCAAGTGCGAGGCCCCCGCGGAGGGCCAGCGCCGTCAGGCGCGGAGCGGCCCGTGAGCGAAAACAGCCCGAACGAAAGCCGCATAAACATCTGCTGCGTCGGTGACGACGACCAGTCGATCTATGGCTGGCGCGGGGCAGAGGTCGACAACATCCTGCGCTTCGAAAAGGACTTTCCGGGCGCGGCCGTCATCCGCTTGGAACGAAACTACCGTTCGACGCCCCACATTCTGGGAGCCGCCTCGCACCTCATCGCCCATAATGAAGGCCGGCTCGGAAAAACCTTGTTCACCGAGCGCGTCGATCCCGACGACGCCAAGGTGATCGTGCATGCCGCCTGGGATTCGGAAGAGGAGGCGCGCGCGGTCGGCGACGAGATTGAACGGCTGCAGCGCGACAAGCATTCGCTGAACGACATGGCTATCCTGGTGCGGGCATCCTTCCAGATGCGCGAGTTCGAGGACCGCTTCGTCACGCTCGGCCTGAACTACCGCGTCATCGGCGGTCCGCGCTTCTACGAGCGTCAGGAGATCCGCGACGCGCTCGCCTATTTCCGGGTCGTTGCCCAGCCGGCCGACGACCTCGCTTTCGAGCGTATCGTCAACGTGCCGAAGCGCGGCCTCGGCGAAGCCGCGATCCGGCAACTGCATGACACCGGCCGCATGCTGGGCGTGCCGATGCTGGAGGCAGCCGCCCGGCTTGCCGAGAGCGACGAACTGAAGCCCAAGCCACGCGCGGCCTTGCGCGAAGTGGCCGCCAATTTCGCTCGCTGGCAGGACCGGCTCGACACCACGCCCCATACCGAACTCGCCGAGATGATCCTCGAGGAGTCCGGCTACACCGATATGTGGAAGAACGATCGCTCCGCCGAGGCCCCGGGCAGGCTCGAGAACCTCAAGGAGCTCATTCGCTCCATGGAGGAATATGAATCGCTGCGCTCCTTCCTGGAGCATGTGGCGCTCGTCATGGATGCCGAGCAGAACGAGGAGCTCGATGCTGTTTCCATCATGACGCTGCATTCGGCGAAGGGCCTGGAGTTCGAGACCGTGTTCCTGCCGGGCTGGGAAGAAGGACTTTTCCCGCACCAGCGCGCGCTCGACGAGGGCGGGCGTTCCGGGCTCGAGGAAGAGCGGCGCCTCGCCTATGTCGGACTTACCCGGGCCAAGAAGAACCTGCACATCTGGTTCGTCTCCAACCGCCGCATCCATGGGCTCTGGCAGTCGACCATCCCGTCGCGGTTCCTGGACGAATTGCCGGAGGCGCATGTCGAGGTGGCCGAAACCGGCAATTCCTATGGCGGCTACGGCATCGGCTACGGCAACTCCGGACGTTCCCCTGCCGGCCGGCAGAACCCATACGGCGCGTCGCGCTTCGACAATGTCGGCGGAGGCGCCTTCTCCAACAGCTATGCGACACCCGGCTGGCAACGCGCGCAGCAGAACCGCACCGAGGCAACCGACCGCAATTGGGGCACGCGCTCCGGCCATCACGTCGAGCGTATCGGCTACGGCGAGGTCGATTCAGGCTACGGGGCCGGGCGCGGCTCGGTGAAGGGCCGAACCATCGAAGGCGAACTCGTGGCGAAGTCGGTCGCCGACACTCCTTCCCCCTTCAACGTCGGTGACCGGGTGTTCCATCTGAAGTTCGGCAACGGCAACGTCGCGGCAATCGACGGCAACAAGCTCACCATCGACTTCGACAAGGCCGGACAGAAGAAGGTGCTGGACGGGTTCGTGAAAAGAGTGTGATCCTCGGCCGGGAGGCCCGCTCCGTCCGACAGCGGCAGCGCTCCATGGACAGGAAACAGGAGCCCCGCATGACCGTATCCACCATTCCCGCCCTCGCCTATGGCAATGTGGCCGTGATCACCGGAGCGGCGAGCGGCATCGGCCATGCCGTCGCCAGGAAGCTGGCCGGCATGGGCCTCAGGGTCGTCATCGCCGATCGGGAAGGCCCCGCCCTCCAGCATGCGCTCAAGGAGCTGGTCGATGTCGCGCTGGGCGGCCCCGAGGATGTGATCGCCGTCGCCTGCGATGTCTCCGACCCCGAAGATGTCGCCCGTCTCGCCGATCAGGCCAATGACCAGTTCGGCGCTCCGTCCTTCGTCATGAACAATGCAGGCGTCGGGAACAATCCGGGCAAGCCCTGGGAGAACCCGGACGCCTGGCATGCGCTCCTCTCGGTCAATTTCTGGGGGGTGGTCAACGGCGTGCAGGCCTTCGCCCCGCGCATGCTCGCGGGGGGAAAGCCGGGTATGATCGTCAACACCGGCTCCAAGCAAGGCATCACCACCCCGCCCGGCAATCTCGCCTATAACGTCTCCAAATCGGCGGTGAAGACCTACACGGAAGGCTTGGCCCACGCCTTGCGCAACGAACCCGGCGCGAACATCTCCGCGCATCTTCTCATTCCCGGCTTCACTTTTACCGGCATGACGGAGGGCGCGACGGAGAAACCGGCGGGCGCGTGGACGCCGGATCAGGTGGCAGACTTCATGCTCCAAAGCCTCGCGCGGGGCGACTTCTACATCCTCTGCCCCGACAATGAGACCGACAGGGCAACGGACGAACGGCGCATGGCCTGGGCGATGGGCGATATCATCGCAAACCGTCCGGCGCTCTCGCGCTGGCACCCGGATTACACGGAGGTGTTTGCCGAGTTCATGAAACGGTAGACGAACGGCGGTGTAGGGTGCGCCGAAAGACCGGCGTCACGCCTTGGCGGCCATTTTCGGCCGAGCATTCTTCTTGCTTTTCTGCCGCTCCTGGTGGCGTTGCGCGGCATCCTCGCACTTCCTGCGGAATTCCTCCACCTCGCGTTCCGTCAGGTGCTCTATCCCGATGAACAGGTTGCGTGCCTCGCTCACGCGGATCAGCTCATCAAGCTTGGCCTGGATGGCGGCGCCGTCGCGGTTCTGGGTATTCTGAATCAGGAACACCATGAGGAAGGTTACGATCGTGGTGCCCGTGTTGATGATGAGCTGCCATGTGTCGGAGAAACCAAAAAACGGACCCGATACGGCCCAGATGAGAACGACCGCACAGCAGAGTATGAACGTAGACGGCACGCCCGCGGCATGCGCGACACGATTTGCCACCCTGGTGAAAACCGTTTCAAAGGACATAGGGGAACCTCTGTGAACGCTTCTCGAACTCGCCCGCGATGGCAAGCCGGCCTTCTATGCTGAACCGGATCGACAACGTGTTCGCAGCGTCTCGGTTCCCCCTTGGCATTCCGCCGCCATGCCGTCGTTAGCGCTATCTCGGCCGGCTCTCCCATCGGTCCAGGAAGTCCTCGATCGAGAGCGTCTGCATGTCGGGCACCGCTTCGAACAAGCGTTCGGCCGGCCAATCCCACCAGGCCAGCCTCTCCAGGCGCTCGCCTATCTCGTGCGAGAACCGTCGCCGCAGCAGCTTCGCCGGACCACCAGCGACGATCTCATAGGCACCGACGTCGCGGCTCACCACCGCATTTGCCCCGATCACGGCACCGTTGCCAATCGTGACGCCCGGCAGAATTACGGCACCGTGGCCGATCCAGACATCGTGGCCGATGACGACCCGTTTCGTCCTCCGCCTCTCGCGGAAGTCCTGATCGACGCCGAGATACCGGAAATACTCGTTCGGCCTGTAGCTGAGCTTGTGGGTGGTTGGCCGCTCAAGTGGATGCTCGAGCGCGTTGATCCGCGTATTGGCGGCGATCGAGCAGAATTTGCCGATCGACGTATAGATCGCTTCGGCATGCCGCTCGAAATACGAATAGTCGCCTACCGTGACTTCGCGCAGAATAACGCGCTCGCCGATCGCAGCATGGCGACCGAGCCGGCACGACTTGAGCTCGGCTGTCGGGTGGATTCGCGGTTCGGGATCGGTGAAGCGCAGATCGGCTGTCATGGCCGGGCTTTACGCCCGTCGGGCTCCCCCGACAAGGTGCGTCCATCGAGGCTCGCTACTGTTGCGGCTTGCCCTTCGCCCAAACGACTTCCTGCCCATAGAGCGGGATCGTCGACATCGACATCTTTGCCGAACCGTTCTGCACTTGCCGGGAATGGGCGAGATAGATCAGCGTGTCGTTCGCCTTGTCGTAGATGCGGTTCACGACCTGCTTCTTCCAGATCAGGCTGATCCCCTGTTTGAAGACCTCCTCCCCTTCCCGACTGAGATCGATCTCGTGGATGGTAATGGGACCGGTTTGTCGGCAGGAGATCGCGGTGTCGGAGGGATCCTCGAACCAGTTGCCCTTTTGCAGCCGGTCGACCATGCCGCGCTTGAAATAGGACACGTGGCAGGTCACGCCCTCGACGCTCGGGTCCTTGATCGCTTCCACGATGATGTCGTTGCCCAGCCAGTCGACGCCGATCTCGCCGACCTGCTGGGCAAGGGCCGGCGCGGCCGCGCCGATGGCGCATGCCGAGGCGATACCGAGGACGAGACGACGCATTGTGTTCTCCTGCGTTGAGGGCTTCACGCAGACACTTGGGGGGACGCGGCCTCCGTTGCAAGCGGAGGCGTCTCAGCGGCAAGTTGGCACCTTTTGCGTGGCCGTCCGGCACGCTATGCTGTCGCCCATGAAGACCGAACCCCATATCCCCACTTCGCATCTGACGAAGCTTGCGCTCGGGCTCGCTGTGCTCGCGGCGGTTAGCGGCATTGCCTTTGCCTCGTGGGTCGACAAGGGTGCCGCGATCTTCATGGCCATGGCCGAGACAGGCCTGGCCTGGTGTTTCTGACGCCCGTGCCCATCCCCGCCACAGTGGAACCAGTTCGATGATGCGATACATTCTCGTCGGAATACTCGTACTGATGACCGCCGTGGTGGGCTTCATGACCTACCAATGGTACCGCACGCCGTCAGCAGGCCAGCCCTTCGGCGCGCCATTCACGCTCATCGACCAGAACGGGGCGGAGATCACCGAAGCGGCGTTCCGCGGACAGCCCTCCGTCGTCTTCTTCGGCTTCACCCACTGTCCTGAAGTGTGCCCGACCACGCTGGTCGAGATGGACGGATGGCTGAAGAAGCTCGGCGACGAGGGCAAGGACATTCGCGCCTATTTCGTTTCCGTCGATCCCGAACGCGACACGCCGGACGTGATGAAGACCTATGTCAGCAACGTTTCCGACAGAATCGTCGGCATCACCGGCGCTCCCGACAAGGTGGCGGCCATGACCAAATCCTTCGGCATCTATTCCCGCAAGGTCGACACGGGCGATGGCGATTACACCATGGACCATTCGGCGTCCGTACTGATGCTCAAGCGGTCCGGAGATTTCTTCGGCACGATCGCCTATGAGGAGAATCCGGATACTGCCCTCGCCAAGCTGAAGCGGCTCGCCAGGGAAGGTTGAACACCCTCGGCATGCCATCCCCTCTTGCGCCGGCGGTCGGGACGGTGTTGATGCCCCTGCTCCCTTTCCGCGTCCGGAATCCTGCTTGATGCCTCAGACCCGTCTCTACGTGACCGCAAGCCGCGACGAAGCGAATCGCATCTACGCGGCGCTCGAATTTGCCTTCGAAGAGGAGGGTTATCCGCTCGCGGTCGTGGAGCTGGACGAAGACAAGGACATCCACGAGGTCTCGCTCTACACCGAGGACGACGCCGACCTTGTCGCGCAACGCATGCACGAGGCGGCGGGCGAGATCGCGATCGAACGGGAGGCCCTGCCCGATATAGACTGGGTGGCCCGTTCGCTCGAAGGGCTGAAGCCGGTGCGTGCGCGGCGGTTCTTCGTCCATGGCGCCCATGACCGGGACAAACGCCGCATCGGCGATCTCGCCATCGAGATCGAGGCAGGACTCGCTTTCGGCACCGGCCATCACGGCACGACCTCCGGCTGTCTCGACATGATCGACAGGGTGGCCCGGCGCGAGATGCCGCGCAATGCGTTGGATCTCGGCACAGGAAGCGCCGTGCTCGCCATAGCCCTGGCCAAGCTTGCCCATATTCCGGTGCTCGCAACCGATATCGACCCGATCGCCGTCAGGGTAGCCGAGGAGAATGTCAGGCTGAATGGCGTCTCGACCTATATCGAGACAGCGACGGCGCCGGGGTTCCACCACCCGATCTTCGCGCGGCGCGGGCCCTTCGACCTGATCGTCGCCAACATCCTGGCGCGGCCGCTGATGCGCCTGGCGCCGGAAATGGCCCGATATGTCATGCCCGGCGGCTCGCTGATCCTGTCAGGCATCCTCGAGCGACAGCGCGACGCGGTGATCGCCGCCTATGTCGGGCAGGCTTTCCGGCATGTGCGCACATTAAGGCGCGAGGGATGGGTGACGCTCCATCTCAAGCGATGAAGCGCCATGGCTGAACCAAAAACCGGTCTGTCAGATCACGTAGGCGGAATTCGGACGCTTGCGCAGCTCGGCACGGCTGTAACCGCTGGCCCTGAGCGTCTCGTCGTCGAGCATCAGCAGCGCGCCGTTGACATAACGTTCCGCCTGGCGCTCACGTGCCTTGATGAAGGCGCTCACAGCATTACGCACGAAACCAGCCATTGCTCTTCTCCTGGTTGAATCCTACGTTGTAGTAGGTAAGCAGTACTGACCCTTTCCAGAAGAGCGGATATTGCATGGCACCCATCTTATTTTGCAGCGCAAAATCGCACTATCGCACTGCACCATGCCCGGGATTGTCCACATCGCGGCGTTGCCAGCCCTGCAAGCGGGAGCTACCGTCCGCGATCCTGAGAATCCTTTGAAGGCCGGCAGCATGTTCCAGAGCTTCGAATCCGAAGGCGACCCTTCCAAGGGCGCCGAGCGCGTTGCCCTCCTGCGCGAGAAGCTGGGCGATCTCGACCTTACCGGCTTCATCATCCCACGAGCCGACGAACATCAGGGGGAATATGTCGCCCCCTGTTCGGAGCGTCTGCGTTGGCTGACCGGCTTCGCCGGTTCGGCGGGCGTGGCGCTGGTGCTCATGGATCGCGCGCTGATCTTCGTTGACGGCCGATACACGCTCCAGGTCCGTCATCAGGCGGATATGGCAGTCTTCACGCCGGAAAATCTCGTCGAGACGCCGCCGCATGCCTGGATCAGGGGCAATCTCGGCCAAGGAGCGCGGATCGGTTTCGATCCGTGGCTTCACACGATTTCAGAGGCCCGCGCCTTGCGCGAAGCGGCGGAAAAGAGCGGTGCCGCCGTCGTCGCGGTCGACAGCAATCCGGTCGACGCCATTTGGGCGGATCGGCCCAAGCCACCCCTCCAGCCGGTCGAGATCCAGCCCATCGAATTCGCCGGCGAGCTTGCCAAGACGAAGCTGATCAGGCTGGCGGAAGTCCTGGCCAGGGAGGGCGCCACCCACACGGTGCTGACGGACCCATCGTCCATCGCCTGGGCCTTCAACATCCGCGGCAGCGATGTGCCGCACACGCCCCTCGCGCTCGGCTTCGCGGTGATCGCGACGGAAGGGCCGCATCTTCTTTTCATGGACAAGCGCAAGCTGCCGATCGAGCCGGAAGCCTATCTCACCCAACTCGCCGACCTGCGTCCCCCGAGCGCGCTGGCGGGGGAGCTTGCGGCGCTGGCGGGCAAGGGAGCGAAGATCGCGCTGGACCCGTCGCTCGCCGCCGAGAAGCTTCGGACGATCATCGAGGAGAATGGCGGCACGGTCGTCTCGCTCGCCGACCCCGCTCGCCTTCCCCGCGCAACCAAGAATGCAGCGGAGATCGCCGGCACCCGCGCCGCCCATCGCCGTGACGGCGCGGCCGTGGTGAAGTTCCTCGCCTGGCTCGACGCGCAGCCGGCAGGCTCCGTCGACGAGATCGCCGCCGTGACGAAGCTCGAGGAATGCCGCCGCCTCACCGGAGAGGAGACGCAGATGCCGCTGCGCGAGATCTCCTTCGACACGATCTCGGGCGCCGGACCGAACGGGGCGATCATCCATTACCGCGTCTCGAAAGCGACGAACCGCAAGTTGAGCGCCGACGAGCTTTTCCTGCTCGATTCCGGCGCTCAGTATCAGGACGGCACCACCGATATCACGCGCACGGTGGCGATCGGCACCCCGAGCAATGAGATGCGCGAGCGCGCGACGATCGTCCTCAAGGGCATGATCGGGATTTCGATGCTACGTTTCCCGGCCGGCACGCGCGGCTGCGACATCGATGCGGTCGCCAGGCTCGCTCACTGGAAGGCTGGGATCGACTACGCCCATGGCACCGGCCACGGCGTGGGCTCCTTCCTCTCCGTCCATGAGGGCCCGCAGCGCATCGCCAAGACCGGCACCGAGAAGCTGCTCGAAGGCATGATCCTGTCCAACGAGCCCGGCTACTACCGGCCGGGCGAATACGGCATCCGCATGGAGAACCTGGTGCTGGTGACGCCCGCCGCGGAGATCGCCGGCGGCGACATCGCCATGCACGGCTTCGAGACGCTGACACTCGCGCCGTTCGACCGCCGGCTCGTGGTGCCCGGCCTGTTGTCGCCGGAAGAACTCGCCTGGCTCAACGCCTATCACGCGCGCGTGCTGTCGGAGATCGGCCCCATGGTCGGGGGCGATGTCCTGAAATGGCTGGAGGCCGCGACCGCGCCGATCGGATAAGGGTGTTCGTGCGTCGGACCAAGTCTTGACGAAACCTCAAACCTCCGCCTCCAACCCCTCGCCAAGATCCACTTTACCGCGGGGCGGCATGGCCGCGGCGAGGACAATGCCGGCGGCGGCACCGATCGACACATGCCAGGGCGAGCCAACGAATTTGAAGGCGACGACGGAGACCACGGCGCTCGCCACGACAATCGGCAGCCAGAGCGGCCGCTTGCGGAAACCCATGACGAGCCCGAGGAAATAGATCGGCAGGAGGAAATCGATGCCCAGCGCGTGGGTGTCGGGCAAGAGCTTGCCGAAGATCGCCCCCAGCGCAGATGTGGCGACCCAGAACAGATACATCGTCAGCGCCATGCCCATATACCAGCCGAAACCGATGCTCTCGCCTCTCTCCGCCTTGCGCTCCGTTTCGGCGTATTGCGGATCGACGAGGAAAAAGAAGCCGACCGTCTTTTGCAAGAAGGTCCAATGCCCGACGCGTCGACCGACCGCGGCCGAATAGAGCACGTGCCGGAAATTGACGGCGAAGATCGAGAACACGACAAGCCATGGCGGGATATCGTGGCCGAAGAGCTCGAGGCCAACCATCTGGCTCGCGCCGGCAAAGATGGTCGCGCTCATCAGCGTCGTCTCCATGACGGACATGCCGTTGTCGACGGCGAGCGCGCCGAAGAGAATAGCGAAGGGCGCGGAGGCTATCACCACGGGCATGCCGAGCCGCGCCCCGCGCAGGAACTGGCTCGTGCCCGATCTCGGGAAGATTGCTTCAGCGGTCATGATCTATCCAGCGTGCGGGCGCGAAAACTGCATGGGGAAGCGGCTCAGCCGATGAAATGGCGGAGCGCAATGAGAACGGCGGCGCCGGTCAGGAACATCGGCATCATACCGCCCCAGACGAGAGCGACCACGGCGGCGGCAACGAGAGAGATGATCTCGGCGGGGCCGCCGGAAATCGCGGCCGGTGCGACGAGCGTCGTGAGCACCGCCGCCGGAACCGCGTTGAGACCGGCCTCCACCCGCGGATGCACCCTGTCGAAGCGCGACAGCACGAGATGGCCGCCGACGCGCGTGAGATATGTCATCAACGCGCCCGCCAGGATGATCCAGACCGTCGTGCTCATGCATTTCTCTCCACGGATTGTTGGATGCGCGGCGGCATGGCCGCAGCCAGGAGGACGCCCGCCACGGCGCCGATCGACACATGCCATGGCGAGCCGACGATCTTGTAGGCGATGATCGAGGCTACCGCGCTCACGAGGATCACCGGCAGCCACAAGGGGCGCTTGCGGAAGCTCATCACGAGGCCGAGGAAATAGATCGGCAGCAGGAAATCGATGCCGAGTGCATGGCTGTCGGCGATGAGGCCGCCGAAATAGGCGCCGATCCCCGTCTCTGCCACCCAGGCGACCCACCAGAACGCGGCCATGCCGAGGTACCAGGCGAAGCTGATCCTGCCGCCACCGTCCCGCCGTCGCTCGGCCTCGGCGAATTGCGGGTCGCTCAGGAAGAAGAAGGCGATGGCCTTCTGCAGCGTAGGCCAGTTTCGGATCACCGGGCCGAAGGCGGCGGAATAGAGAACGTGGCGGAAATTGACCGCGAAGATGGAAAGCACGATCAGCCACGGTGCCACTTCCTGGCCGAAGAGCTCGATGCCCACCATCTGGCTGGCGCCGCCATAGACGGCGGCGCTCATGAGCATGGCTTCCGCAATGGTGAACCCGTTGTCGACGGCCAGCGCGCCGAACAGCAGTCCGAATGGAACGATGGCCAGCATCACAGGCACGCCGGAACGAGCACCGGACAGGAATTCGCTCAGAGTCGACTGCGCAGCCATGAATCCTCCAGAGGCGGATCTAGGTCAGCCCGCCCCGCCTGTCATATGAATTCGCTTGAGCCACGGTTCATCGAAAATCATCGACGAAACAGTAGTCTCGTCATTCTCGGGCCCGAGCCCCAAGGGGCGAGGTGACCCGAGAATCCATTCCGTTCCGTTGCGGCCGAACGCCCGACGGGCGGGTTTGGCATCATCGTGAAACGCGTGCCCCTTCGCAATTCATCCTACCCCGCGGAAACCGGCAGAAGCGTCACGGCATGGATCCCCAGGTCACCTTCGGCTTCGCTTCGCTCGCCTGCGGGCCCGGGGATGACGACGTCGCAAATGACGCTGCCGATCGTGAACGCGGTACAGACAGTCGGTCACAATCGGCCTTGAGATCAAACGTTGCTCCCGACCCTCTCGAACCACTGGTTCTCGTCGATCACCTCGATGCCGAGCTCCGTCGCCTGCTTGAGCTTGGAGCCCGCGCCGGGACCGGCGACGACGAGGTCCGTCTTCTTGGAGACCGATCCCGAAACCTTGGCGCCCAGCCGTTCGGCCATGGCCTTGGCCTCGTCACGCGACATCTTTTCCAGCGCGCCGGTGAAGACCACCGTCTTGCCGCTCACGGGAGAAGTGACCTCGCCGACGCGCTCCTCATCGAGTACCTTCACCTGGGCCAGCAGCGCATCGACCACCTCGAGGTTGTGGCTCTCGTCGAAGAATTCGACCAGCGCCTCGGCCACGACCCCGCCGATGCCGTTGACGCCATTGATCTCCTGCCAGGCGGCATTGCCCTTGTCGCCCTTCCCTTCCGGGATCTGCGCCGTCCTGGCTGTCTCCATCAGGGCGGCGAAGCCGATGAAGTGGCGCGCCAGCCTCTTGGCGTTGGTCTCGCCGATATGGCGGATGCCGAGAGCGTAGAGGAACCGCGAGAATTCGATGTTGCGGCGGTCGTCGATCGCCGCGAAGAGCTTGCGCACCGATACCGTGCCGAAGCCCTCGACATTCTCCAGCTTGGTCAGCGAGCGTTCCTGCCGCTCCTTGAGCGTGAAGATGTCCGCGGGCGAGCGCACCCTCAGCGCCGGGTCCTCCGCGTTGAAGAAGAACTCGATCTGCTTTTCGCCGAGGCCCTCGATATCGAAGGCGTTGCGCGAGACGAAATGGCGGAGCCGTTCCACCGCCTGGGCGGAGCAGATCAAGCCACCGGTGCAGCGACGCACCGCCTCGCCTTCCTCCCGCACGGCGTGACTGCCGCAGACGGGGCAGCGGTCGGGGAAGATGTAGGGCCTGGAATCGGCGGGGCGTTTCTCCGGAACGATATCGAGGATCTGGGGAATGACGTCGCCCGCGCGCTGGACGATGACGGTGTCGCCGACGCGGATGTCGCGGCCGTCGCGGATCGGCTGCCCGGTGTTGCCGATGCCGCGGATATAATCCTCGTTGTGCAGCGTGGCATTGGTGACGACCACGCCGCCGACGGTCACCGGCTCCAGCCGCGCGACCGGCGTCAGAGCGCCGGTGCGGCCGACCTGGATATCGATGCCGTTCAGCACGGTCATCGCCTTTTCCGCCGCGAATTTATGCGCCGTCGCCCAGCGCGGGCTGCGCGAGCGAAAGCCCAGCCGCTCCTGCAGGTCCAGCCGGTCGACCTTGTAGACGACCCCGTCGATGTCATAGGGTATGTCGGCCCGCTCCGCCTCGATCGCGTGGTAGTGCTTCAGGATCGCCTCGACGGAATCGCAGCGCACCATGCGGTCATTGATCTTGAAGCCCCAGTCGCCGAACCGCCTGACCACGTCGTACTGGGTCTTTCCCAGGGGTTCGCTGGTCTCGCCCCAGGCATAGGCGAAGAATTTGAGCGGCCGCGACCGCGTGATCTCGGCATCGAGCTGACGCAGGCTGCCGGCCGCCGAGTTGCGTGGATTGGCGAAGACGCGGCCGGTCTCGGCCATGCGCTGGTTGAGCGCCATGAAGTCGTCGCGGCGCATATAGACCTCGCCGCGGACCTCGACCACGTCGGGCGCATCGTCCGGCAGGCGTTCGGGAATCTCCTTGATCGTGCGGATATTCGCCGTCACGTTCTCGCCGGTCGAGCCGTCGCCGCGCGTCGCCGCCGTGACCAGGCGTCGGCGTTCGTAACGCAAGGACATGGACAGCCCGTCGATCTTGGGTTCGGCGGTGAAGACAAGCTCCTGATCCGCCGGGAAAGCCAGGAAGCGCCGCACGCTCGCCACGAAATCGCGCACGTCGTCGTCGGAAAAGACGTTGTCGAGGGAGAGCATCGGCCGCGCGTGGACGACCGGTCCGAAGGTGCCTGTCGGGGCGGGCCCGACCTTGAGCGAAGGCGAATCGGCGCGCACGAGCTCGGGAAAGCGCGCTTCGATCTCGGCATTGCGGATCCGCAGCGCATCATAGGCGGCATCGGATATGACCGGCGCGTCCTCGAGGTGATAGAGGCGGTCGTTCTCCGCGATCTCCGCGGCGAGCCGCGCCAGCTCTTCGGCGGCCTCTTCCGGGCCCAGTTGATCGACAGGCTTTTCGGTAGGACTCATGGATACATCCCCGGCGACTTTGCCGGACTATGGCCGTGGGGCGCGGCGAGTTGCAAGTGGCGGGCGGAAGGTTGCTGACAAGGCCTCGTCCGGCGCGCTTCACAGCCTACCCCTCATCCGACCTCGCTTCGCGAGGCCACCTTCTCCCACAAGGGGAGAAGGGGGAGCTTGGCAGAGGGGCGACTGCAAATCGTAGACGTTGGTGATTGGCACCAGCGTGCCCGCAGTCTTCCCTTCTCCCCTTGTGGGAGAAGGTGGCCGAGCAAAGCTCGGTCGGATGAGGGGTAGGAGCGCGACCTGCTGAGGTGCGCGCGATCATTCCGCAGCCGCGGTATTCTCCCGCAGGAGCCGCTCGGCGGCCGCACGTGCTTCTTCGGTGATGGTCGCGCCGGCCAGCATGCGGGCGATCTCTTCCTGCCGGGCCTGGCGGTCCATCTCGGCCACGCCGGTGGCCACGCGGTCGGCCCCGCCGGATTTCGAGATGAGATAATGGGTGTGGGCGCGGGCCGCGACCTGCGGGGCATGGGTCACCGACAGCACCTGGACGCGCTGCGACAGCCGCGCCAGCCTTTGGCCGATCGCGTCCGCGACGGCGCCGCCGACGCCCGTGTCGATCTCGTCGAAGACCAGCGTCGGCGCCGAGCCGCGATCGGCGAGCGCCACCTTCAGCGCCAGCAGGAAACGCGACAGCTCGCCGCCGGAGGCCACTTTCATCATCGGGCCGGGACGCGTGCCGGGATTGGTGCGCACCCAGAATTCGACCTGGTCGATCCCTTCCTCCGCCCGGCTGGCGGCGTCGCTGACGATCTCGACGATGAACTCCGCCCGCTCGAGCTTCAAGGCGGGGAGTTCGGCCATGACGGTGCGGGCGAGCACCTCCGCCGTCGCCTTGCGCTTGTCGGAAAGGCGGGCGGCGAGATCGTCATAGACGTCGCGCGCGGCCGCCGCCTGTTGTTCCAGCTGGCCGAGACGCTCCTCTCCGGCATCGAGATCGGCAAGATCCGCAGCCATCGTGTCCCGCAGCCTGGCGAGATCGTCGACCGGGACGGAATGCTTGCGTCCGGCCGCACGCAGCGCGAACAGCCGCTCTTCCGTGAGTTCGAGCTTCTTGGGATCGTATTCCGTGGCGCGCAATGCCGCTTCCACGCCGGACTGGGCGGCATCCAGCGCGATGAGCGCTTCGTCGAGCGCCTTCAGCGCGTCGTCCAGAAGACCCGGCGCCTCGCCTGCCTTGCGTTGCAGGCGACGCATGAGGCTGGCCAGCATGGGCGACGGCGCGGACGGCCCGGTCAGGGCCTCGTTCGCCTCGTTTATGTCGGTGGCGATCTTCTCGGCTCGCATCATCACGGCGCGGCTTTCGGCGAGCTCGGTCTCTTCACCCGGCTGTGGGTCGAGCTTGGAAAGTTCCGCGACGGCGGCGCGCAGGTAATCGGCCTCGCGCGCCGCCGCCTCGACCTTGGCCCGATGCCGCGTCAGTTCCTGCTCCATGGCCCGCCAGCGCCGCCAGGCCTCGGCAGCCACCTGGGCGTCGCCGACATGGCCGCCGAAGGCGTCGAGCAGCTCGCGATGCGCTGCCGCGTCGACCAGCGCGCGGTCGTCGTGCTGACCGTGGATTTCCACGAGCGCCCGCCCGATATCGCGCATCAGCGCCACGCTGGACGGCTGGTCGTTGACGAAGACCCGTGTGCGCCCATCGGCCGCCTGCACGCGGCGCAGGATGATGTCGCCGTCGTCATCGATGGCGTTGTCGGCAAGGATGGCCCGTGCGGGATGGTTGCGCGGCACGTCGAACACGGCCGTCACCTGGCCTTGCGAGGCGCCGTGGCGGACCAGCGAGGCGTCGCCGCGCGCGCCGAGCGCCAGCGAGAGCGAGTCGAGCAGGATGGATTTGCCGGCGCCGGTCTCGCCGGTCAGCACGGAAAGGCCGGCCGAGAAATCGATATCCAGCCGTTCGATCAGGACGATATCGCGGATCGACAGATGCGCCAGCATCGATCGGCCAGGCCGGTCAAGTGCCGAGGATCAGCGCCCCGGCCTTGGATATCCAGGAGCCCGCATTCTCGCGCGGCTCCAACCCGCCGCTCTGCAGCAGCTTGAAGGAATCCGCGTACCACTGGCTGTCCGGATAGTTATGGCCGAGCACGGCCGCCGCCGTCTGGGCTTCCGACGTCAGGCCCATCGCGTAATAGGCCTCGGTAAGACGGGCAAGCGCCTCTTCGACCTGCCGCGTGTTCGGATATTGCTCGACAACGTAGCGGAATCGCTTGATGGCGGCGAGATATTCGCGCCGCTCGAGATAATAGCGGCCGATCTGCATTTCCTTGCCAGCGAGCTGGTCGCGCGCGAAGCGGATCTTGGCCTTGGCGTCTTCGACATATTCCGAATCGGGCCAGCGGTTGACCACCTCCTCCATGGCCTCGATGGCGCGCCGCGACTCCTTCTGGTCCTGGGTGACGTCGCGGATCTGGCGGAAGTAGCTCAGCCCCACGATGTACTGCGCATAGGCCGCGTCGGGCGTGGAGGGATAGAGCTGGACGTAACGCTTGGCGGCGTTGATGGCCTCGTCATACTTGCCCTGCCGGTACTCAGAGAAGGCGCTCATCACCATCGATTTGCGGGCGAATTCCGAATAGGGGTGCTGCCGATCGACCGAGTCGAACTTCTTGGTCGCTTCCTTCATGCGACCTGCTTCGAGGTTGGCCAGGCCCTGATTGTACAGAACGTCCGCGGGCTCGGTCTGCTCCACATAGGTCGCGAGATCGACGTCTTTGTCGGAAGCGCAGGCTGAAGCGAGAATCGGCAGAAGCACGACCGGCAGCGCCTTCAGGGCGCGCCGGCTCTTGGCGGCATTCGCAAACAACATGGTCGGTTTCCGCCCCTCCGGCGTAATCGAAAGCGTAAAGAAATTGTCGCAGCCATAAATCACACTAGCCACGGCACAGCAACGCTATGGCTCGGCAATGGCGCGATTTTGTGGCGGAGCTGGATTGTGGACCGCGAATTCTCGATGTTGGATGGGAGAAGCGGGGCCGCGGCGCCTCCTCAGACCGCCCGCATCCCGCAACTCGACGAATCACGGCGCCGGGGCAGGCCTTCCCACCGCGATCGGTTCGCGGCCGCGGCCGGAAGCCTCCACGATCTGATAGGCCGACGGGTCGGAGAGCAGTCGGCGCAGCGCCGCTGCATTGAGCTTGTGTCCGCCGCGGTAGGAACGGAAGCAGCCGATGAAGCGCATGCCCGCGAGCGCCAGGTCGCCGACGGCATCGAGCATCTTGTGGCGCACGAACTCGTTGGGGTAGCGAAGGCCTTCCATGTTGACGACGCGATGGTCGTCGCCGATGACGACGGTGTTCTCCAGCGACGACCCAAGCGCGTAGCCGGCGGCCCATAGCCGCTCGACATCCTTCATGAAGCCGAAGGTGCGGGCGCGGCTGATCTCGCGGCGGAAATTCTCGGCGTTGAGATCGACGGCAAGGGCCTGCCGGCCGATCGCCGGGCTCTCGAAGTCGATCTCGACCTCGAAGCGCGTGCCGTCATGGGGCCGGAACTCCGCCCACGAGCCGCCGTTCTCGACCCGCACGGGCTTGGCGACGCGGATATAGCGGCGCTTGGCGGCAAGCTTCTCGACGCCTGCTTGTTCGAAGGCCTCGACGAAGCCGGCCGAGCTCCCGTCCAGGATAGGCACTTCCCGGCCGTCGATGTCGATCGAGACATTGTCGATGCCGAGCCCGAAAAGCGCGGCCATCAGGTGCTCGACGGTGGCCACATGGGCTCCGGCGGGATCGCCGAGAACGGTGGAGAGATCGGTCGCGCCGACCATGGCCGACAGCGCCTTCAACTCGACCACGCCTTTGGGTCCGTGGCAGTGGAACACGACGCCTGAGTCGGCGTCTGCGGGGCTGAAATGGATGGACACGGGCTTGCCCGTATGAACGCCCGTGCCAGAAAGCGACACGCGCGATTTGATCGTCGTCTGATAATCGTACAAATTGAACCCCATATGCCCGCCCGCTTCAAATTCCGCACGCGGCGTGGCCGCGATCACCGGTCGCAATGGCGGGTCTCCATCCCATTTCCCGCCAACGGGCCCAAGATTTCAGGAAAATAGAGGCCGCGCCGTAGCCGGCCAAATCACGGTTTTTAACGCGATGTAACGGCCGTCCTTGCCCCCCCTCTGGCAGCCAAGCCGTTGTTTTCGCTGAAGCCCTAAAAGGTTCGGGCGGGTGCCGAAGCGCCCGCCCGGAATTTGTTGCGGCAATGTAACCGAATCGTCACAGCGCCGAAGAGGATTAACGGCCGAGCAAGCCCCTCATCCGCCTGCCGGCACCTTCTCCCCGCAAGCGGGGAGAAGACCGCTGTCATCGGCGCCTTCGCCAATCGCCAGCGTTGCCGATTGGCGAAATTCAAGCGGCCGGCAATTCTCTCCCCGCTTGCGGGGAGAGATGTCCGGCAGGACAGTGAGGGGCCGTTCGCCCCTGCGATCAGTTCGCTTGCCGGCGCAGGAAAGCCGGGATTTCGAGCTGGTCGTCCTCCTGGGTCATGCGCGGCTGCGGCGTCAGGCGGCCGTGCTCGTCGAGCTGGCCGCGGCGCGGGGCGTAGACCTGCGCGTCCTGCGGCGCGAGACGGCGCGCCTCGGGCGCCGGCTGGCGCAGCTTCGGCTCGCGCGGCTGGGCCGGCTGCAGGCGGGCAGGCTCTTCCTCACGGCGCGTCAGGCCGTTGGTCAGGCGCTTGAGGAGGCCCATCGGGCCGCGATCCTCCTGCTCGGCCGGACGCGGGTTCTGCGCGGCCTGGATCTCCGCCTTCACGACCGGCGGGAAATCCTCGACGCGCGGCATGCGCGGCTGGACGGGCGCCGGCGCCGGCATTTCGCGCATGGCCGGAGCCGCCTGGACGGGAGCCGGCTGCGGCTGGACCGGAGCGACGGGCGCGGCGGGTGCCTGGAACAGCTTGCTCTGCGGGCGGAACTCTTCCTGCGGCGCGGCCGCAGCGCGGTGATGCGCGATCTCGGCGGCGCTATGCTCGGCCATGCGGATCGCCTCGGCGACCGGGTCGGCGGCACGCGGCTCCAGGCGCGCTTCCGGGGCAGGCTGCTGCACCGGACGCGGCGGCTCGGGCGCGCGCGGCGCCACCGGCTTCACCGGCGGCTGGCGCATCTGGATCGGCGGCGCGGCGATTTCGGCCGCGGACTTGTCGATGCCTGTGGCGACGACCGACACGCGGATGACGCCTTCCAGGCTCTCGTCGAAGGTGGCGCCGAGGATGATGTTGGCGTCCTGGTCGACCTCCTCGCGGATGCGCGTCGCCGCCTCGTCCACCTCGAAGAGGGTGAGGTCGCGGCCGCCGGTGATCGAGATGAGCAGGCCCCTGGCGCCCTTCATCGAGGTCTCGTCGAGCAGCGGATTGGCGATCGCGGCTTCCGCCGCCGCCATGGCGCGGCCCTCGCCCGAGGCTTCGCCCGTGCCCATCATGGCCTTGCCCATCTCGCGCATCACCGAACGCACGTCGGCGAAGTCGAGATTGATCAGGCCTTCCTTCACCATCAGGTCGGTGATGCAGGCCACGCCGGAATAGAGCACCTGGTCGGCCATCGCGAAGGCGTCAGCGAAGGTGGTCTTGTCATTGGCGATGCGGAAGAGGTTCTGGTTCGGGATGACGATGAGCGTGTCGACGCATTTCTGCAGCTCCTCGATACCGGCATCCGCCGTCTTCATGCGGCGCTGGCCCTCGAAATGGAACGGCTTGGTGACGACGCCGACGGTCAGGATGCCCTTCTCGCGGGCCGCGCGCGCCACGACCGGCGCCGCACCCGTACCCGTGCCGCCGCCCATGCCGGCGGTGACGAAGCACATATGCGTGTTGGACAGATGATCCATGATCTCGTCGATGCACTCTTCGGCGGCCGCGCGCCCGACCTCGGGCTGCGAACCGGCGCCGAGGCCCTCGGTCACATGCGCGCCGAGCTGGATCAGCCGCTCGGATTTCGACATGGTCAGCGCCTGGGCATCGGTATTGGCGACCACGAACTCGACGCCGCGCAGGCCGGCCGTGATCATGTTGTTGACGGCATTGCCGCCGCCGCCGCCGACACCGAAAACGGTGATGCGAGGCTTCAGCTCGGTAATGTCCGGCTTTTGCAAATTGATCGTCATTGTCCTCGTCCTTTTGCCTCTTCACGCCGCTTCGCCGTCGCGGCTGCTAACCCTAGAAACTGTCTCTCAACCACTGACTCACGCGCTGGAACCGTCCCCCGGTTCCGGTCAGGCGCATCCTGAATCCACCCATGGCCTGATTGGTCTCGAAGGCCGCGACCTGCGGATAGATCAGCAGGCCGACCACCGCCGAGAAGGCCGGGCCC
This sequence comes from Rhizobiaceae bacterium, assembly GCA_035556195.1. Lineage (GTDB taxonomy): Bacteria > Pseudomonadota > Alphaproteobacteria > Rhizobiales > Rhizobiaceae. Next base: position 34,574 of record DATMFK010000011.1, on the reverse strand, counting down.
TTGGCCGCTTCCGGCAGGCCGGCCACGCCGAGCGGGCGGCCGATGCGCACGTTGCGACCCAGGATGCGCCGCGCCGCTTCCGGCAGCCCCGCCAATTGGGCGGCCCCGCCGGTCAGCACGACTCGTCTGCCCACTGCATTGCCGAAGCCGGATTGCGCGAGCCTGTCGCGCACGATCTCCAGCGTCTCCTCGGTGCGCGCGCGGATGATGCGCGTCATCACCGAACGCGGCACCTGGAGCGGCACCTCGCCGTCGTCGCCGATCGGCTGAACCGTCACCACGTCGCGGTCGTCGGCGCTGCCCGGCAGCGCCGAGCCGTGCATCACCTTGAGGCGTTCCGCGTCCTCGAGGCGGGTGGACAGGCCCCGCGCGAGATCCATCGTCACATGATTGCCGCCGAGCGGCACGGAATCGGCATGCACGAACTTGCCGTCGGAGAAGATCGACATGGTGGTCGTGCCGCCGCCCATGTCGATACAGGCCGCGCCCATCTCCAGCTCGTCGTCGATCAGTGCGGCCAGCCCCGAAGCGTAGGGCGTGGCGACCAGGCGCTCGACCGACAGATGCGAGCGGTTGACGCAAAGTTCGAGGTTGCGCAGCGGCGCGGCGTCGGCGGTGACGACATGCATGTCGACACCCAGCGTCTCGCCGATCATGCCGGACGGGTCGCGCACGCCGCGTTCGCTGTCGAGCGAAAAGCCGGTGGCCAGCGAATGCACCACGTCGCGCTCGGTCTTGAGCGCCTGGCGGGCGCCGGCGGCGAGCACACGGGAGACGTCCCCCGCCGAGGCCTCGTGGCCGCCGAGATTGATCGTGGCCGAAAAGGTCTCGCTCTTCAGGCGGCCTGCGGTGAGGTTCACGATGAGCGAATCGACGGTGAGCCCGGCCATGCGCTCGGCCGCGTCGACGGCGAGGCGGATCGCCTGCTCGGCACGATCGAGCTCGATGACCATGCCCGACTTCACGCCCTGGGACTTCTGGTGGCCGATGCCGATGACCTTGGCGCGATGCGTGCGCCCCTTCAGCACCTGGCTGCCGTCCTGCGGCTTGAGCTTGGCCACGACGCAGCAGACCTTGCTCGACCCGACGTCGAGCACGGTGACCACGCCGGAACGGCGCGATGGATCCTTCGTCGGGCTGCCGAGCCAGCTCATATTCTCTTCCCCGCCTTGCGCGCCTTCGCCATTTCGGCCAGCATCTCCGCGCGGCGCTCCGCCGCATCCGGCGTGAGCTGCACGACGACCCGGTCGGAGAAGCGCATGTCGACCGACTTGATGTCGCGCGCGAGCAGCCCTTCCTCGCGATCCATCTCCAGCAGTGCTGATATGGCCCGGTCTTCGCCTTGCTCCGGCAGCTTGACGGTGACGCCGTTGTCGAGCCAGAGATCCCAGCGCCGGTCGGCGACTCGGATATAGCCCTTCACGCGGCCGGCGAGCTCCGGATAGCCCTTGACCTTCTTCACGAAGGCGTCGGCGGCCTGCGCGGCGCCGACGCCGACGACCAGCGGCAGGCCGGCATGGCGGCCGCCATTGAAGGGCGCGATCACCCTGCCCTTGGCGTCGACGATCGACAGCTCGCGACCCTGCTGCCAGATGGCGAAGGGCTTGCGCTCCTCGATGTGGACTTCGAGCGTGTCGGGATAGACCTTGCGCACCGAAGCGATCTCGACCCAGGGCAGGCTGGCCACGCGCTCGCGGGCTGCCTCGGCGTTGAAGCCGATCAGCGACGTCCAGCCATCGAGCTCGAGCTTGTCGAGGATGTCGATCTCCGAAGTCTCGCGATGGCCGGTCACGCGCACCTGGTCGACGGCGAAGCCGGTGCGCGACGTGATCGTCTGGAGGATGGTCGGGATATGGCCGCCGAGATAGGAACCGTAGAGGCCGGTGACGCCAAGGAAAGCGGCGCTCATGATCGTGGCGGAATAGCGCGGCGGAACGATCTCGCCGCTGGTCAGGCGCGAAAGCACGCGCGCCGGCCGGCGCAGCAGGCGCGGCAGCACGAGCCCCTCGTCGGAATAGGAAAAACCGAGCAGGCCGGCAATCCTTCGATTCCGTCCCGACCTCAACGCAAACACGAAGCGTCCTCCACCATCCAACTCAACAATTCACCGAACGTATGCCCCGCCTGGGCGGCAATCTCAGGCACCAGCGACGTGGGCGTCATCCCCGGCTGGGTATTGACTTCGAGCCAGATGAGCTCGCCCTCCTCGGAGTGACGGTCGTCGTAGCGGAAGTCCGACCGGGACACGCCCCGGCAGCCGATCGCTTGGTGCGCCTTGAGCGCCAGTGTCTGTATTTTTTGGTAAATATTCGGTGAAACTTTTGCGGGGCATTCGTGTTTTGAGCCCCCAGGGACGTATTTCGAGTCGTAATCGTAGAAGGAATGCCCCATCGGGATGATTTCGGTGACGCCCAGCGCCACGTCGCCCATCACGGCGCAGGTGAGCTCCCGGCCATGGATGTAGCGCTCCACCATGACCTGCGGGCCGTAGCGCCATTCGGGCGAAGCGATGATCTGCGGCGGATGCGACTGATCCTCCTTGACGATGACCACGCCGAAGCTCGATCCCTCGCTGACGGGCTTCACCACATAGGGCGGTTTCATCGGATGCTTGTCGACGATGGTGAAGCGATCGATCACCTTCGATTGCGCGACAGGAATGCCCGCCGCCTTGGCGACCGTCTTGGCCTGCTCCTTGTTCATGGCGAGCGCCGAGGCGAGCACGCCGGAATGAGTGTAGGGAATCTCCAGATATTCAAGGATGCCCTGGATCGTGCCGTCCTCCCCGAACGGCCCGTGCAGGGCGTTGAAGGCGACATCCGGCCCGAGCGCGGCAAGCACCGACCCGACATCGCGACCGACATCGACGCGCGTGACGCGATAGCCCTCGGCTTCCAGCGCATCGGCGCAAGCCGCCCCCGACGAAAGCGACACAGGCCGTTCGGAGGAAAATCCCCCCATCAGAACAGCCACGTGCTTCTTACTCATACCCCGTCAATCCCCTCGGACAGGCGCCTCTCCAAGCTTCCCGAAAGTTGAATCGAAGTCCCCGCCGGCACCTAACGGCACCGACCGCAACGAACGCGTCAAACGACTCAAATCAGGAAACGCTCAAGGCCAAAGAATCAGAGACTGGATTCGCTGACAAGCCCTTATGATTCCGAACGATTCACTTTCTTGATTTTATCTCGACACGAACGTGAGCGGGAGACGGGCCGAGTTCTGCAAGGTCGGGCGTTCGGCCGCAACGGAACGGAATGGATACTCGGATCACCTCGCTTCGCTCGGGTCCGAGTATGACGACTGCGTTGATGTGCTCGGCTAATCACCGGCGTTGACGTTTGGCATTCGCCATAGAAGCTTCGTCATACTCGGACCCGAGCGAAGCGAGGTGATCCGAGTATCCATTCCGTTACCTGGCGGCAGCGCGCCTGACGGTGCAGAACTACCACCCCGTCCCACGAAACAGCTCGAACCATTCCGGATTGAGACTCTCGATCAGCTCGATCTTCCATTGCCGCGGCCAGTGCTTCAGCGTCTTCTCGCGCTGGATGGCGTCGCGGATGTCGAAGTGCTCCTCGTACCAGACGAGGCACTGGACGCCGTAGCGGCTGGTAAAGCGCGACCCCTCGCCCGTCTTGTGCTCGGGCATGCGCCGGCCGAGGTCGTTGGTGACGCCGATATAGATCGTGCCGCGCTTCCTGCTGGCGGTCATGTAGACGTAGCCGGTCATGGGGCGATGGTACATTCCGGATGCCGGTTTGCAATCCGTGATTGCAGCGTTGCGGCAGTTTCGAGGGAACGGAATGGATACTCGGATCACCTCGCTTCGCTCGGGTCCGAGTATGACGACGGCGTTTATGTGCCCAGCTAATCGCCAACGTTTGCGAGTGCGCAGCAGGCCTGACCCAACGCGACGTCGACGATTGGCATTCGCCATGGAAGCTTCGTCATACTCGGACCCGAGCGAAGCGAGGTGATCCGAGTATCCATTCCGTTCCGTCTCCGACAGCCGCCCAACCGCCCAGAACCACCACCCCGCCAAGCCCGACAATTTTTCCCCACCCAGCCCCGCCCCGATTGACATCCCGCCCCGCCTGCGGGATTCGGCATTCCAAAGGTTTGGCGAGCAATGGACGATCTTCTGCTCATATTCGACGTCGGCTCCTCGGCGCTCAAGGCGGTGCTGTTTTCCCGCACGGGCGCGGTCGTCGCGGCCGCGTCGAGTCCGGTTCCGACGGCGACCGCGACCGACCGCTCGGCCGAGCAGAATGTCGAGGATTGGTGGAAGGCGGCGCTCGCCGCCACCGCCGCCCTGCCACGGCGCGAGCACGTGGCGGCGATCGCGCTTTCCGGCTCGATGCAGAACCTCATCGCCCTCTCCGACGACGGCACCCCGGCCGGTCCCGCCGTGCTCTATTCCGACCGGCGGCTCGACGCGGCCGACGTGGAAGCGCTGGGCAGGGAGCTGCCCGACGATTACGGGCTGCGCACCGGCAACCGGCTCGACGCCGCCCATCCGATCCTCAAGCTCATGCGGCTCGACCACTACTACCCGGCGGGAGCGGCAAATGCTCATTTCCTGTTCGGCGCCAAGGACGCGGTGATCGAAAGACTCACCGGCCAGCGCGTGATCGACCCCACCACGGCCACGACCACCGGCCTCTTCGATATCCGCACCGGCGCCTGGGATGCCGGCCTCGCAGCCGCAGCCGGCGTTTCGCTCGAGCGCCTGCCCAATATCCTCCCGGCCGATGCGGTGGTCGCCGGCCTGCTCGAAGCCCCCGCCGCAGCACTCGGCCTGAAGCCCGGCATCCCCGTCTTCAACGGCGCGGGCGACGGCGCGGCCGCCACCTGGGGCGCCTTCGCCGACCGGCCGGGCTCGGCCTATGTCTATCTCGGCACGACGGGCTGGGTGGCCGCCACCACCACGCTCGACGAAGCGGACCCGCCGCGCGACATCTACACGCTGGCCGACCCGATCCGCCCCGACCACGCCATCCTGATCTCGCCCTTCCTCACCGCCGGCTCGGCGCTCGACTGGCTGGCCGACATCGCCGCCCTTCCCGTCGAGACCCTGCTCCAAGCGGCCGAGGCGGAAAAATCCGGCCCGCTCTTCCTGCCCTATCTCGCCGGCGAGCGCTCGCCCTTCGAGGACCAGGCGGTGCGCGGCGCCTTTCTCGGCCTCGACCGCAATCACAGGCCGGCCGCGCTCTGCCGCTCCGTGCTGGAAGGCATCGCCTTCGCCGTGCGCCACAATCTGGAAAATGCCGGCCTGCCGGTCTCGCCCCTCACGGCAATCGGCGGCGGTGCACGAAGCCGGCTCATGCGGCAGCTGCTCGCCGATACGCTCGGCCGCGGCGTGAGCGTGCCGCCGGAAAGCCGCGACGTGCCGGCGCTCGGCATCTATCGCATGGTGGCGGGCGAGCTCGGCTTCGCGCAGGTCGAGCCGCAGCACGAGGCCGAGACAACCGCGCCGCAAGACACCGAACGCGCCGCGCGGCGCTACCGCGCCTATTGCGAGGCTTCCCGATTCGCGCGCGACATCGCGCCTTCCCTGACATGATCTTCCGGAGGAGAACGACAATGAAACGCACTCTATCGACGCTGGCCGGCCTCGCCGCTTTGCTGCTCGCCGGCACGGCCCAGGCCGAGGACGTGGCCGTGCTCACGCCCTACATCAGCTCGGTCGCCACCAACGAGATGGTCGAGACCTTCAAGGCCGACGCCGAGGCCAAGGGCTGGACCGTGAATGTGGTCGACACGCGCGGCGACTTCCAGCAGCTCGCCAGCCGCGTCGAGGACGTCACCAATGCCGGCGTGAAGGCGATCGTGCTGGTGAGTGTCGACCCCAACCAGATCGCCGACCAGGTGGCCGCGGCGGCGGAGAAGAAGATCCCCGTCGTCGCGCTCGACGGCGCCATCGCGCCCGGCATCGTCGCTAACATCACGACCGACAATTTCGCGCTGGGGACAATCCTCTCCGACTATTTGTTCAAGCAGCTCGGCAACAAGGGCAACATCGTAAAATTCTTCCACTCGGCGCATCCCGGCGTGCGCCAGCGCGAACTCGCGCTGGACAAGGCGCTGGAATCCCATCCCGACATCAAGGTGATCGCCGAGCATTACGTGCAGGTGCCCGGCCCGATCGACAATGCGCGGCTGGCCATGGAAACCTTCATCCGCCAGCACGGGGCCGAGATCAACGGCGTATGGGCGGCCTGGGACGAGCCGGCCATCGGCGCGTTGCTCGCCCAGCAGAGCGACGCGCCCGACGCCAAGATGATCATCGCCGGCATCGACGGCAACCCGCAGGCGGTGGAGCTCATCAAGCAATGCACCAACCTCGTCGCCACCGTGCGCCAGGATTTCCCAGGGATCGCGAGGGCGGCCGTGGCCGAGATCGGCAACGTGCTGGAAGGCAAGCCGGTGAGCAAGCAGGAGATCTTTGTCGAGGCGACGGTGGTTGATCGGGCGAGCCTGGGCGTGACCTGCGGGCAGTGACTGGCGTGGCACCCCCTCATCCGTCCGCTTCGCGGCCACCTTCTCCCCGTGGGGGAGAAGGAGGGAGCGTGGCGGGAAGGTCTGCGCCAATCGCCAACGTTTGCCGCGTTCCAGATCCGTCGGTGCCAAGCTTCTCCTTCTCCCCCACGGGGAGAAGGTGGCCTCGCGAAGCGAGGTCGGATGAGGGGGGGCCCGCGATACGCGCCCAGCATCTCTCCTCCTCCCCCCATGCTTGAAATCACCAACCTGGCCAAGCACTTCGGCGGCGTCGCAGCGCTCGACGGCGTGCGCCTCTCCGTCGCTGCCGGCCGCGTCCACGCCCTCCTCGGCGAGAACGGCGCCGGCAAATCCACGCTCCTCAAATGCCTCTCCGGCGCCTACCGCCCGGACCGCGGCGAGATCCGCCTTTCCGGCCAGCCCTTCGATCCGCGCAACCCGCGCGAGGCGGAAGCCGCGGGCATGCGCTTCGTCCACCAGGAACTCAATCTCGTCCCCGGCTTCACGGCCTATGAGAACGCCTTTGTCGGCCGCCCCTACCTGCGCCGTTTCGGCCTGATCGACTGGGCCGGCATGCGGGCGCGCATGGATGCCGTGCGCCGGCGCCTCGGCCTCGACCTGCCGCTCGACATTCCCGTGCGCCGCCTCTCCGTCAGCCAGCGCCAGCTTGTCGAGATCCTGCGCGCGCTGATGGACGACGCGAAAATCCTCGTGCTCGACGAGCCCACCGCATCCCTCAGCGAGGCCGAAGCCGCCACGCTGCGCAAGGTGACGGCCGATCTCGCCAAAACGGGCTGCGCCGTCATCTTCGTGTCGCATCGCATGGACGAGGTGTTCGAGGTGGCGCAGGATTACACCGTGCTGCGCAACGGCCGCACCGTGGGCGAAGGCGAGCTTGCCGGCACGACGCGCGACGAGATCGTGGCCATGATGGCGGGGCAGGCCCTGTCGCATCAGCGCCCCTCCGCCCTGCCCGCCACCGGCGCCCCGGTGCTGACCCTTTCCGGCTTCGCCGCCGGCCCGCATCGCAGACCGGTCGACCTCACCGTCTCCTCGGGCGAGATCGTGGGGCTCTACGGCATCGTCGGCTCCGGCCGCTCGAGCCTGCTCAAATCCATCTGGGGCGCCAACCCCGGCGCGCGGGGCGAGATCACCATCACTGGCCAAGCTCTGCCGCCTTCCGGCATCGCAGCCCGCATCCGCGCCGGCGTCGCCTTCGCGCCGGAGGACCGCCGCTCGACCGGGCTGATCATGAGCCATTCCGTGCTCGACAATGCCGTGCTGCCGCGCCTGCCCCGCTACCGCGCTTTGCCCCGCCTGCCCGTGCTTTCCCGCCCGGCCATGCGGCGCGGCGCGCGCGCCATGCTCGGCGCCGTCAACGCCAAATTCGCAGGGCTCTCCGACCGCATCGCCACGCTTTCCGGCGGCAACCAGCAGAAGGTGCTGATCGGCCGCTGGCTCTCGGAGGAGACGCGGCTTCTCCTGCTCGACGAGCCGACCCGCGGCGTGGACGTGCGCTCCAAGGCCGAGATCCACCAGCTCTGCCGCGAACTCGCGGCCCGCGGCACGCCGGTCGTCTTCGCCACCAGCGACATAGAGGAGCTGTTCATGCTGGCCGGCCGCATCGTGGTGCTCGCCCACGGCACGGTTGCCCTCGACGCGCCCGCCGAAAGCCTCACCCGGCAGGACGTGCTGACGGCGACGTTTGCCGATTCTGGCAAAGCCCCCCTCATCGGCCTGCCGGCCACTTCTCCCCGCGAGGGAGAAGAAGGACGGCCGATATGATTTCGCCAATCACGACCGCCCCAAATTGCCAACCGTCATCGCGGCAAGCCTCCTTCTCCCCGGCGGGAGAAGGTGCCGGCAGGCGGATGAGGGGGCCCCCGCAACCGCCGCCCAGCAATCACCGAACGCCAACGCCTCTCATGATGAACCGCCCTCGCGGCAGCCCTCCTTCTCCCCACCGGGGAGAAGGTGCCGGCAGGCGGATGAGGGGGCCCTCGCAACGACCGCCCCACAATCACCGAACGCCAACGCCTCTCATGACGAACCGCCCTCGCGGCAGCCCTCCTTCTCCCCACCGGGGAGAAGGTGCCGGCAGGCCGATGAGGGAGCCCTCGCAACCGCCGCCCCACCAATCATCAGACAACAACGCCTCTCATTACGAACCGCCATCGCGGCAGGCCTCCTTCTCCCCAGCGGGGAGAAGTGGCCGGCAGGCCGATGAGGGGGCCTTCACACCAGCCCCATAAGAAGGACAACAGCTTGGCCCTCACCACCCGTTACGGCACCCTCTTCGGCCTGCTTGCCATCATCGCGCTGTTCTCCGCCCTCTCGCCCGGCTCCTTCGCGCAATATTCGAACCTCATCAACATCACGCAGCAGATGTCGCTTCTGGCGATCGTGGCGCTGGGCGCGACCTATGTGATGGCGCTGTCGGAGTTCGACCTTTCCGTGGGCGCGGTGGTTTCCTGGGCCGGCATCCTGGCGGTGACGCTGTTCGGCGCGGGCTGGGGCGTGCCCCAGACGATTATCGCCACGCTCGCCTCCGCCTTCGCCATCGGCTGCGCCAGCGGCTTTCTGGTGGCGCGCTTCCGCATGCCGAGCTTCATCGTGACGCTGGCGCTGGGCACCATCATGGGCGGCGCCACCTTCTGGTTGAGCAACGGCGCCACCCTCTTCGCCAACATACCGCCTGAGTTCCGCAATCTCGGCCGGGGCGCGGTGGCCGGCATTCCCGTCCTCACCCTCTGGGCGCTTGCCATGACCGCCCTCACCGTCTTCGTGCTCGACCATACCGAGCTCGGCCGGCGCATCCATGCCATCGGCGGCAACCGCGAGGCAGCAAGGCTCACCGGCGTGCCCATCCCACGCAACATGGTTGTGGCCTTCGGCCTCTGCACGCTCTTCGCCGGCATTGCGGGCCTGCTCCTCACGGCGCGGCTGGGCAGCGCGCACCCGACGGGCGGCAACGGCTTCCTGCTCCAGGCCTACGCCGCCGCCTTCCTGGGCATGACCGCCTTCCGCGACGGCGAAGCCAACGCCCTCGGCACCCTCCTCGGCGCCGCCATCATCGCCGTGGCCGCCAACGGCCTCACCATCCTCGGCGTGCCCAACTACCTGCAGGATATTTTTACGGGGTTGATTATCGTGGCGGCGGTGCTGGTGCGGAATGTGGGGCGGAGGGAGGAGTGATCTTCTTAGCCGTCGCTTCCCAGCAAGGTTCGACTGGTTTCGATCTCTGGGTGCCTTCAGCCATTGGGCGGTAGTGCAGGCCGGCCGCTGCCCCAGTTCAAACGCCCGTTCGTCCGCAGGTTGCAGAACTCTCCGATCGATGGCATGCCGTCCTCGGGAATTCTGTTCGGCGGCAGGATCTTTTGGGGGATAGATGCTCGAAGCCGTTGTCAAACGCACTCAATATGCTGTCGGCCATGGCGGCTTTCATGCTGGCAACATTTCAGTCCGTGAATCCGCGGGGCCGTACGACCATGGCTCGTCGAGACACCCGATCGACAATTTTCGGTATGTCTACGATTGCGGCTCCGAACACCGGGACGCGTTTAATGCCGCGCTTCGGTCCTACAGCCGAGAATGCGATGGCAAAACAGATCTCCTTTTCGTGTCGCATTTGCACTCGGACCACATCAATGGGATCGAACGCTTGCAGACAATGGCACCAGCGGAGACGGTGGTGGTGCCCTACCTCGATGTTGTCGCCCGTTTAGTCTTTATACTTTCAGACTTCGATGAAGGCTCGATCTCGTCTTCCGCTCTCGAGTATTTTCAAGATCCAGTCGACTGGTGGCAACGCCGCAATGCGAAACGGGTTATCTTCCTTCAGCCAGGCGGCATCAATGACCTGCCGCCAAGCCCGCCTGCTGCTCCTGATGCACCAGGCGACGAGGATGGGCCCGCGGCAGAAATGGGAGACACATCGGGCGAAGAAAAGACGCCACAAGCCAAGCTTGCCGAACACCTCCGCATGCCTAAGGGCGATATTCCGGACGGGTTGCGACCGGCCAGTGGCACACAGCAGGACAGCGCTGACGGCGGTATCTTGGCTGGCCCCGGCTCATCATTTCAACTTAGATGGCGCGCGAATTCCTTTGACACATGGAGAATAGGCGACTGGATTCTTCTACCTTACGTTCACCCTGCCGACGTGGAAGCACGATCCAAGTTCTTTAGCGCCTTGAAGAAGGCGCTAAAGCTTCGTGACAATGATGAATCAAAACTGAGCCAGCGGCTTGTTGATTACCTTGCGTCACGAGAGAAGATAAAGGTGCTTCTGGATGTATACGCGGACCACTTCGGACGCAACCAGAACGCGCTTTCCATGTCGCTCTACTCAGGGCCGTTTTGCGCGTCGCATCCGCTGGCTGGCAGTGGAGCCGAATGGGGACAGTACTGGTACGTATTCCCTGAGCCTTCCCTACCGTATTCTGCTTTCGGCTACAACTTTGATGAGCCTGTGGGGTGGCTCGGGACGGGCGACGCAGCTTTAAGGCAGACAATCCGTCGCGGCCCGTGGCTGAACTTCTTCAAACCCTACGCCCGCAAGATCGGTGTGCTGACGCTGCCACACCACGGCTCAGCGCACAACTTTCACGAGGAATTGCTGTCATTCGGTGCCCTTAAGGTAGCCCTGGCAACTACGGTTGGGAGCCGAAATAAGGTCGCTCGGCTACGTGAAACGCTTGCTGTCGTCGACGCCCACCGAATTTCCTCGCAAGTGGTCGACGATGATGATGACTATAGCTTTGAACTCTGCTGCCGGCGCAATTTGTGCCCATAGCTCCTTTGCAGCTGATGCAACCGGCGCTCCAGCAATCAACCCGGTATTGTCTTCGCTTCGCGATCCGGTTAGGCGTCAATTCGGTTTCAGATTGCGGCAAGGCCGGATGAACGATCGGGATAGGGCTCGTTCAAGAACCGGCGGAGAAGACAGTGGCAAATGCTGCGTCATCTGGGCGGCGACGTGATCAATGGAACTGAAGAGGGTAGTCGTTGATCGCGAATCAACCGCATCGACGAGCGCCAATGATGCCAAGCTGTACGGCTCAAAGACGAACGGCGCGGGGCGCGACTGGCGCGGAGGAAAACGGGGACAAAGTGGGCATGGCGCTTCCAGACATTTTTGACCTTTGCAAACCACGCGAGGACGTCGCTAATGGTGCGATTGCGGATAGCGACTACGCGGCCAACCTGGCCAACGTTCTGACTGGTCGTGCCTCTCGTGACTATACGGATGCGCCGACCTTCTTCACGAACACCTATCCCACGGAGGGGCTCAAAGAACTTCTCGTCAACGTATGCGGGCGGCTTTCAGGGCGAGGCGAAAGCGTATCGGCAGTGTTTCGGCTGGACACGTCGTTTGGCGGCGGCAAAACCCATGGGCTAATAGCGCTCATTCATGCGGCGGCGGGCATGAAGGGTGTCTCCAACATCGCTGAATTCCTCGATCCCGCGCTCGTCCCGAACCGGACTGTTCGGGTTGCGGCGTTCGATGGTGAAAACTCCGACCCCGCCAACGGCAGGCCGATGGGCGATGGTGTGCGCGCCCATACACCATGGGGCGAGATCGCCTATCAGCTCGCGGGGAAGGCGGGCTACGATATCGTTCGCCAATCCGACGAACAGCGCATTGCGCCGGGTGCAGATACCATCAAGGAACTTTTCGGCTCCGATCCCGTGCTCGTCGTTCTGGACGAGCTCGGTGAATACCTTCGCCGTGTTCAAGGCATGGGTGGGCGCGATCAGCTGACCGCCTTTTTGAAGGCGCTGTTGACCGCAATCGAGAGTACGCCGCATGCGGCGATCGTTTACACGCTAGCCGTCCGATCCGACGGCAAGGGCGTTGACGCGTTCGCCGAAGAGAACGAGTTTCTAGCTCGCGCCATGTCGGAGCTCGAAAGCGTATCCGGCCGCAAGGCGACCAATCTCAACCCAACGCGCGATGACGAAACGGCCAAAGTCATCCGGAGACGCCTCTTCGCCTCGATTGATGACGCCCGTGCCGTCGAAACAATTGATGCATATCGGGCTCTCTGGACCAACCACCGGGATATCCTTTCGGAGCAGGCCAAGCGTTCTACGACAAGCGCTGAGTTCGGGCAGACCTATCCCTTCCATCCCGATGTGCTCGACACGCTGACAGGCAAGACGGCTACGCTTGGCGGGTTCCAGCGCGTCCGCGGCATGCTGCGTATCCTCGCGAAAACCGTCGCGACGGTCTGGGCAAACAGACCAGCCGATGCGTCTGCGATCCATCTGCACCATATCGATCTCGGGTCAGATGTGGTTCGCCGGGAATTCACGACTCGCCTCCAACAAGGCGCGTTTGTGCCCGCGATCTTGAACGATATTGCAGGGCCGCCGGAAAAGCTGGCGTTGGCCCAGGAGCTGGACGCCAAACATTTCAAGGGGCTTCTGCCTTACGGCACCTATGTGGCGCGCACGATCTTCGTGCATACCCTGGCCTTCAACAATGACCTGAAGGGATTATCGGTCGACCATCTCCGATATTCGATCCTGAGTCCGGTGGCGGATATCTCCTTCATCGATGACGCCAAGACCAAGTTCCGTGCGGAGTCGGCCTACCTGGACGATCGTCCGACCGCTCCGTTGCGCTTTAATGCCGAGGCGAATCTCACACAGGTCATCGGCCGCGAAGAAAAGAACGTCGATCCTGGCGAAGCTCGGACGCAACTTGCCGACCGCGTGAAAGCAATATTCGGCGGGCAGTCCTTTGATTTCATCCCCTTCCCCGGCGGCCCCTGGGACGTTCCGGACGACGTTTCGGACGGCAAGCCGCGGCTGGTTCTCCTTTCCCATGATGCCCTGGAAATCGGCGCTGATCTTCGCGAGATCCCCGAGATCGTCGGGCGCATGTTCGAAAGGAAGGGCGCGGACGGCAACGGCTTGCGCTCGCTACGTAACAATCTCGTTTTCGTCGTCGCCGACGAAACCAAGGTGAACGAGATGAAACGCGCGATCGTGCGCCGCCTTGCCCTTCAGGAGCTAAAGCGGCCGGAGCGCGTCAAGGAACTTGCCGAACACCAGCAGGCGAAGGTTTTCGAGCTCGAGAAGAAGTCGGAGACGGAAGCCGCAATTGCGATCCAGCAATGCTATCGACACATCCTCTACCCGTCACGCAACGCCCTAGGCGGTGCCGGATCGGTTCAGCTGGCCCATTCCGTTATTGATATCCAGAACGCCTCAGAGCGCCCCGGATCGGGCCAGTTGCAGGTCGTGCGCCAGCTACAAAGCCAGAACAAGATTCGCGACGCTTCGGATTCGCCGGATTCCCCATCGTACATCCGCGACCGCACACCCCTGAAAAAAGGGCAAATGACGACGCGCGATCTCCGCGACGAATTCCGCCGCGATCCCTCGCTGTCGATCCTGCTGTCCGATGACGTGTTCCGCAAGGCGATTCGCAAGGGGATTGAGGAAGGCGTCTATATCTATCAGCGCGGAGAACTGCTCGCTGGTCCCGGCGATCCGATGCCGTCGATCAACATTGATGAAGAGACGACGATCTTCACAATGGATTTCGCGAAGTCGAAGGGGATTTGGCCCCGGCCGACACCTATCCCGACAGCACAGCCAGCTGCGGTCAGTGGCGGGCAATCGGTCTATAGCGACCCCCTTCCTCCAATTCCCGGTAGCAGGTCTGGCATAGACGGCGGCTTTTCAGGTGGCATGGGGGAAAATCCACAAGCCGCTCTCGCCAAGGTCTTCACAGCCGAAGGAGTTCTAAAGGAGGCGCTGCGTAAGGTTTTCGAGCAGGCAAAAGCGGCGAAGATCGCGGCCATTGATCGGGTCGTGATTCGGCTGTTCGAATATGGCGATGCCTTCAAGCTGATCCCGGTCGCAAACAGCATCGCCGGAACGAACCGCTCGGTAACGCTAGAAGGCGGATACACCACCACCCAGGACAGTGAAATGATGTTCGAGTTCAAAGGCGCTGCTCAAGACGCCGCGACAATCAAAGACTATCTGGAACCGCAATTCAGGGCCGCAAAAGTCACTGATTTGAAGACGAGTATTTCATTTGATTTTGAAGGCGGGCTCGCGCTGGATGGCGATGCCGCTGACAAGTTCATTGAAAAGCTGACGCGCTTCGCAAGCGCGGCTGCCTATGTCGAAGCCACGGCGGAGGTAAAGTGATGAATGTGCCGCGCCGGAAGGAACAGTATTCCATGGCCCCAAAGACCCAACCGGTTTACGAACTGCGAGCCCGCCGCCATGGTCCCGGCGATACGGAGATTGAGGTCTGGCAGCTTCCTTCACTAGCGACGCCGCAAATTACCGCCCCTGTTCGCCTTGCCGGTTTGCGAGGCCGAAATCTCGAACTTGCCGAGCACCGCGTCCTCAAGCGCCTGAAAGAAGGCGGCATCCGGCTCGACCTTCTGCCGATCGAGGGGATGGGGTCAGTGCTGGCCGAAGAAACGGCGCTGCGCCTGGCGCTCTTGTTCCGCACCCTCGCGCCGATGCGCAACCGCGACAACATGCGCCTCGTCGCCGAAGGCATCGACGCCATGGGCAAGGAAGAAGCCGGCTATTGGCTTGGCATGTCGGTCCACCGCAAGAATCCGCGGCGTGTGCTCCATGCGCTGCGCATCCTGCTCACCGATCCGGCGAAATGATGGAAGAAGAACGTATGTCGGATGTGCGACTGATAGAACGATGGTTGCCGATTGCCGAAATTGGCATTGAGAGTCTTCGGGAACGCACGCCAATGACGCCGTTCCCTGCTCCCAACCGGTTACACGTCTGGTGGGCTAGACGCCCATTGGTTGCTTCTCGCGCTGCCGTGTTGGCTTCATTGTTGCCAGCCGATGCGGACCGCGACGCCTTTCTCCACGTCCTTGGAATCCACGGAGATCCTATGGCGTCTCGGCGCCGTATCGACCGTGCAAAGCGGATTGGCGAGCGGTTTGAAGGCGAAGCGTACACTTACAAGCGAGCCTTCTCCTACTCACCCTCGCCATCCGAAATGGCTGAAATCCGCGAGCAGATTGGCAACGACGTAGCAGTGCTTGATCCGACGGCCGGCGGCGGAAGTATTCCATTCGAAAGCAATCGGCTGGGCCTCAAGGCATTGGCCAACGACTTAAACCCTGTAGCGGCAACTATTCTGAAGGCGACTGTAGAAATTCCGCAGCGTTTTGGTATCAATTTGCTGGAGGAGTTCGAAGAAATTTCGGATGCGTTCGTCAAGCGCCGGGATGCTTTTCTTCGATCGGCCTATCCTCCTGAACCAGAGAAGAATTGCTTCGCTACCAACTACATTTGGGCGCGCACGATCTCCTGTCCATACTGTTCTGGGACTATACCGCTTTCTCCAAACTGGCGCTTGAATGGGGTTGGCCTTGGGGTTCGGCTGAAAGCTCACTTGAGCAATGGCCCGGGGGCTGCTGGTCGAATCTGTTCGTTCGAGATCGTGACAAAGCTATCAGAGCATTCTGATGCGACGGTTTCCGACGGCGATGCCATCTGTCCTTTCCCCGATTGTGCCCGCGTCGTTGATGGCGAGGAGGTCAAACGCCAGGCCCAGGCCGAAGGAATGGGCGATCAGTTGTTCACCGTCGTTTTCAAGCGACGTGTCGAAACGAAACTAAAATCCGGGAAACTCGGCAAACCGAAGTGGGAAAAGGGCTACCGAGCGCCACGCGAAGAAGACAATAATTTCGCTGAAATCGAAGATCAACTCAGCAAAAAAATCCCTCAGTGGGCGGCGCTCGATATAGTGCCGAGCGAGGATGTGCCCTCCGGAAGCAAGACTGATGAAGCACTGCGCTATGGAACGAACATCTGGCGGGATATGTTTTCACCGCGTCAGCTTCTCGGCCATGGGCTGGCGTCCGAGATATTTCGGGACATGGTTGAAGAAGACAGGCTGGCCGGTCGCCTGACTGATGTTCGCCGGGCCGCGTACGTCTATCTCAGCTTCAGTCTCGATAAGCTCCGCGACTACAACTCGCGAATGACAAGGTGGCACGGAAATCGCGAAATCATGGTCAACACATTTGACCGTCATGATTTTGCGTTCAAGTGGTCTTATGCCGAAATGGTCATCACCACAGAAGGTGTGGGCTATGATTGGGCAATTGAACAGACTGCTAAATGTATCAAGGAGCTGGTCGAACTATCGACACCAACAGGCGCCAAAGATGGACCACTATTTGGTGGCGACAAGACAAAGCCGGCTGAAGTAGTTATCTCGTCAAAGTCTGGTGCGTCACTAGACCACATCCCCAGTGGATCGATTGATGCCGTTGTAATGGACCCGCCCTATGGCGCGAACGTCATGTATGCCGAACTCTCGGACTTCTTCTACGTCTGGCTGAAGCGCACGGCAGGCCTCGTAGTACCCGAACTCTTCACCAGAAGGCTGACCGACAAGCAGTCCGAAGCGGTGGCCAACAAGGCCCACTTCAAGGGCCAGAAAGGTGCGGACGCACTCGCCAACCGCGACTATCAGGAGAAGATGGCCGCGATCTTCGCGGAAAGCCGACGCGTACTGAAGCCGAACGGCATCATGACTGTGATGTTCACGCACAAGGATACCAGCGCCTGGGATGCGTTGACGAAAGGCCTGATTGAAGCGGGTTTCATCATCACCGCATCCTGGCCGGTTAACACCGAGGCCGAAGGATCACTGCATATCAAGGACAAGGCCGCGGCAAACTCCACGATCTTTCTCGTTTGTCGCCCACGCCCTGCGGATCAAGGCGATGAAACAACCTATTGGGAAGATGTCGAACCGTTGGTGGCGAAAGCCGTCCGTACCCGCGTGGAAGAATTCCAGAAGGCGGGGATTATGGGGGTCGATCTCTATCTGGCTTCCTTCGGCCCGGCGCTAGAAGAGTTCTCGCGTCACTGGCCGCTGAAACGTGGCACGCCCCGCCCCGAACCCCTTGCCAAGAAACGGCGCAAGCAGGCCGAACTGTTCGAGGAAGAGTTCGATCCCTATGCGGTGACGCCAGGAGATGCGCTCGATGCTGCCCGCCGCGAGGTCAAGACTTGGCGCTTGAACCAACTCACCCACACCAAGGGCCGTGGCGATCTCGATGCGACGACCTCATGGTTCGTACTGGCCTGGGACGCCTTCAAGGCGCCGGTCTTCAGCTATGACGAAGGCCTTCGACTTGCCCGCGCTGTCGGCGCTGATCTTGACGGCCAGTTGATCGGCAAAATCTGCGAGAAGAAGGGCTCGGACATCAAGCTCTGGGATAGCGCGACGCGCGCCGCGAAGAGCGGACTTGGGCCGGCGGATGGATCGCGCGCGATGATCGACGCTATCCACCATGCCGCGCACCGGGCGCGCGCACGAACGCTCGATGCCGCACTCGATCTGCTCAAGGATGTTAGCATTGACAACGATCCGCAATTCCTCGCAGCGCTCGAAGCCGTGCTGGAGGTTCTGCCGCCTTCGCGCAATTTCGTCGGTTTCGATGTAGCAACCGGCGATGCGAAGTCGGCGGCCGATGATTTCGATGCTCTGGAAAAGCTTCGCCGCCTTGCCTTCTCCGACAAGGTGGATGAGCCGCAACAACTTTCGCTGTTCGTCGAGGAGGCTGCTTGACGCTTCTGCGCGATACCGCATGGCGCCTGAAGTATACGCCGGACGATGGAGACCTCGTCCGGCTCTTCTATGTGCCAGCGTTGCACTCGGCGACGCGTTACGATCGCCTCACCGGCTATTTCTCGGCACGCGCCCTTGCGCTCGCGGCCCGCGGCGTCGAAGGCTTGATCGTCAACAACGGGCGGATGCGGCTAATCGTCGGCTGCACGCTCGGCGAGGAAGAAGTCGCCGCGATTAAACGCGGCGAGTCCCTGCGCTATGCCGTAGAGCGCACCCTGATCAAGATGCCTCTTCTGTCGGCCAATCCGCGTACGATCGACGCGCTCGAACTGGTCGCATGGATGGTGGCGAACGGCTATCTCGACGTGAAACTCGCCGTTCCTTGCGATCTCAATCGCCGGCCGATCCGCGACGACAGCATCTTTCACGAAAAGACCGGGATCATTGAAGACAAGACCGGCGATCGGCTGGCGTTCAACGGCAGCGTCAACGAAACCGAATTCGGCTGGACCCGAAACTGGGAAAGCTTCAACGCCTTTACATCCTGGAATGACGGCCCGCGCGTCGATGAGGAAGAGGCAAGCTTCGCGAAATTATGGGCCGATAAGGCGCGGCGGGCCATCACGCTTGACGTGCCGACCGCGCTGCGGGAACAACTGCTGACGTTCCTGCCCGATCCTGAACGGCTACCGAAGCGCCTTGTCGAACATGTCGATGAAGATGCGGGCCGAACGGCGCGGAAGCCAACGCCCGGGCTTGAACGGGAAGACGAACCGGGCACCTCGATCCCGGCGCCCAATACGTCGGTTGATGAAGAACGCCAGGCCGTCTGGGAAAGGATCGCGAACGCGGCGGTCCAGCCCGTCGGCGGGGATCGCGTCGGCGAAGCGACTTCCGCCGTCGTGCCCTGGCCCCATCAAATCCGGGCCTATCATCGCCTTTACGACAACTGGCCGCCGAAGTTGCTGATTGCCGATGAAGTCGGGCTCGGGAAAACCGTCCAAGCCGGCCTGCTGCTTCGGCAAGGCTGGCTGGCGGGCAAACTCAACCGCGTTCTCGTTCTCGCGCCCAAAAATGTCTGCA
Organism: Rhizobiaceae bacterium; assembly: GCA_035556195.1. Lineage (GTDB taxonomy): Bacteria > Pseudomonadota > Alphaproteobacteria > Rhizobiales > Rhizobiaceae. The sequence continues at coordinate 15,397 of DATMFK010000011.1, read as the reverse complement.
AGCAATGGCAGATCGAGCTCCGCGAAAAGTTCAATCTGAACTGGCCAATTTATGATGGCCAGAAGCTAACTTGGTATCGATCGCCGGCGCGCGATCACGATTTCGAAAAGCCCGCCTCACGCGAGGCGTGGCATCGGGAACCTTTCGTGATTATGTCGAGTCACCTGGCCCGCCGGCAGGATCGACAACGCGAAATCGTGGAGGCAGCCGATTCCTGGGATCTCGTCGTGCTCGATGAGGCCCATCACGCGCGCACCAAGGGCGCCGGGACGCCCCAGGCCAAAGGCCCGAATCGGCTTTTGCAATTGATGCGATCGTTGCGACACCGAACGGATGGGCTGATCCTTCTGACCGCAACGCCCTTGCAGGTCCATGCAACCGAACTCTGGGATTTGCTTGATCTTCTCGGGTTGCCGCCGGAATGGGCGCCAGACGCCTTCGTCCGTTTCTTTTCCGAAGCGGCGAAGGAACCCGTCACGAATGAAAGCCTCGACTGGCTTTCTGCGCTCTTTCGGGCAAACGAAGCCCATTTCGGGGAAATGTCGCGGGCGGATGCCGAGCGATACACGCACCTGAGCGGTCTCAAGGCCCGAAAGATTCTTAAGGCGTTGCGCGATCCCGTCTCGATCCCGCGCCGCCAACTATCCCCAGACGAGCGACGGGCCGCAATCGCGATCATAAAGCGATCGACACCCGTCAGTGCGCTTGTTTCGCGACACACCCGCGAACTGCTGCGCAAGTATTTCAAGGCTGGCAAGCTTTCAACGGCCGTCGCTACCCGCCAAGTGGAAGATCGCTTCATTCCGCTCTCAAGCGAGGAAAGCGCCCTCTACGAACAGGTCGAAACCTATATCTCTGAGACATACAACACTGCCGCGCCCGATGCCCGAAACGCTGTGGGCTTCGTGATGACGATCTACCGGCGGCGCTTGGCTTCAAGCTTCCATGCCCTTCGACAAACGATGGAGAAGCGCAAGGGAGGGGTCGGTGGGCTCCTTACCGCGGCGGATGAAGCCCGCATCGACGAGAACATCGCCGATCTAGTTGAAGCGGGCGAAGAAATTGATATCGAAACGGTGTCCGAAGATGAGCGCCGCGCCCTCGCGTTCGAGGAGATCGCGACGATTGAAACTATCGTCGACGATATCAAGCGCCTTCCTGCCGACACCAAATCGATCGAGCTGACGAAGGTCCTGAGCGAGTTGAAGGGAAGCGGCTATCCACAGGTGATGGTGTTCACCCAATTCACCGATACGATGGATTATCTAAGGGATTTGCTCGTCGGCGCCGGAAATTCCGTCATGTGCTTCTCTGGACGAGGCGGCGAAGTGCGCAACACGGACGGCACTTGGACTTTGATCACCCGCGACGAGGTCAAGCGGCGCTTCAAGGAAGGCCGGTCAGAGGTTCTCGTTTGCACTGACGCCGCGGCCGAAGGCCTAAACTTCCAATTCTGCGGCGCCTTGGTGAACTACGATATGCCTTGGAACCCCATGCGGGTCGAACAGCGCATCGGGCGTATCGATCGTCTCGGGCAGCGCTTTTCTGACATCCGGATCATCAATCTGCACTATGAAGATACCGTCGAGGCTGACGTGTATCGCGCCTTGCGTAGCCGCATTTCCATCTTTGAAAAGGTGGTTGGTGGGCTTCAGCCGATCCTGACGCGTCTGCCTCGCCTGATCGAAGAATCGGTTTTGTCAAAGTCGACGGCGCCAGAGGCCAAGCGCGACGACGCGCTTCAGGCGCTCGACAGCGCGATAGTGGCCGGCGAAGGGTCCGCACTAAACCTGGATGAGTTCGCGGATGAAGATCTCGAAGTGCCTACACGCCCCGATCCCGCAATCTCCCTATCCGATCTTCGGGTAGTTTTGGATCGGCCGATCCTTCTCCCGCTAGGCACCGAAGCCGTCCACCTGAACGATAAAGATTACCGCCTCGTCGATGGCTATATGCCCTCTGCGGTTCGTGTCACAGTGGATCGTGAATTTTACGAGATGCACGCAGATAGCGTGGAGTTCTGGACGCCAGGAAGCCCTACATTTCCTGATCTGGAACTCTATCGTCGATGAGTGATGGATCTGCCAGTCCATCCGTCGTGCGGGCGCGAGATCACTAGCCTCAGAGCCCGCAATCGCCTGGTTGGGCGCACGGATGGTAAGGAGCTAGGCGATCGGGCAAACTCATCAGTTCGTCATGAAAATAAAACCACTTTTCGCCGCACCCGCTTCACAATACCTCACCTGCCGCGAGCTGACCCTGTCAGCACCGGTCAAGCTTCCCCCGCCTCCGTCTGTCCCACTGTCCCACTCCCTTAGGGCGTGGGACAGTGGGACAGTTGTCATGTCATAGCCTGCCCTCCGTTCGCAGCTTTGCCTGGATGCGGTTGATCTTGCTCTTGGAAAGGCCGGTTTCCTCCGCGATGTCGCGCACCGACATGCTCTCGCGGGTGAGTTCCTCGACCCTTTCCGTTTCCACGTCGGTCAGGTCGCGGACATGCCAGGAAGTCACGCCGTCGCGGATCTCCAGCCGCGCTTCGAAGGGCATGGCATCCTCGCCGAAGATGCCGCGCGCCTTGGTGAGATGAACCTCGAAGCAGGCGCCCTGCTGGAGCTGGTAATCCTCGCCGCGCTTGAGCTGGATGACGGTGTCGAGCACGTCTTCCCGCTTCGACGTGCCGCGCGCCTCGCCATTGCGCCCGGCATGCTCCAGGATCAGCACGCTCAGGCCCTTGCGGCGCAGCTTGAGCAGCCAGGATTGCATCGAGTTCCAAGACTCCGCGTCGTTCTCGCGGCCGCTCGAAACAAGCGTCGAGCGGTTGTCGAGGATCAGGAGCTCGGTGTCGCCGAGCAGCGCTTCGACGCGCTTCTGGTCCTCCTCCGCCGCGAGATTGAGGGTGACGCCGAGCTCCTGCTCGTCCATCGGCAGTACGCGAAGATTGGCCGCCGCCTTGCCCGGCAGCGCCTTGAAGCGCTCCTGAAGGTCCGGTCCCGGCATCTCGCCATCGATGATCAGCACCTTGCGCGCCTTCGGCGCATGCCATTTCAGCACGGAGCCGCCGCAAGCCGCCGCGGCGGCGATCTCATGGGCGAGGTATGTCTTGCCCATGCCGCGAAAGGCATAGAGCATCGCCAGGCCCTTCTCTCGCAGGATGGGGTAGACCACATGCTCGCGGGGCCGGAAGGCCATTCGGCAGAATTGCTCCTGCGTGAACACCTTCAGCGGCGGCCGCTGCGAAGGCGGCGGCGCGCCGGGCACGAATTTCTCCACGATCCCCCCGGCGGCAAAATCGTCGGGATGATTGAAAGCCCCCATCAGCCAAGACTCCTCTCGTTCCAATCCAGATCTCCATGTGGCCTGATCACGGTCGCCTCCCTCCCCGCCTCATGCCAGCGGCCCGCGCAGCGGCGTGCCGCGGCGACGCCCGCAGGCTCGGGGTCGGCGAAGACGGTCAGGGCTTCGACGCCGCCGAGCACGGGAAAGCTCGCGACCGCGCCGGCCGAGCCCGCCGCCCATACCGGCCGCCAGCCGCCACAGATGGCGGTGAGCGCGTTTTCGATGCCTTCGGCGATGCCGAGGCCGAGCGTCACCTCCTCGTCGGGACAGAGCTTCACGACCGCGTCCGCGGCCGGACCCAGCATCCGCTTCGACTGGCCGCCATCGGCCATGACAGCCTTGCCGCTGCCGTCCGGCTTGAGCGCCGTGCGGTGAACGGCCTGGGGCGCGTTGGTGACGATGTTGCGCATGAGCGCCAGCATTGCGGGGTGTCGCTCCTTGCCGAAGGGGCAGGATTCGAGGAAGCGCAGTTCGTGGAGATCAGGGGGAAGCTGGAGGCCCCGGCCGGCGAGATAGGTCTCGACGATCGTGCCGCGCGCCGGGCGGGCGGCGCGCCAGAGCTTCATGGCGAGTTCGGCGTGGCCGCTGCTGTCGCGCGGCGGTGTGCGGTTGTCCGGTCGAAAGGCAGGACGACCCAGCGCCGCAGCGACCATCGCCTTTATCGCGAGCGGGTCGCCACCGTTGAAGCTGTGGACGAGAAAGCCGCCGGGCGCGGCTGAATCGAAGGTGAGCGAGGTCCCTCTGTCCCGCCGGGAATGTCCCGGCGTTGGGATCGCGAGAGTTCGACGGCCAATGACGGTGCCGTCGAGCGTTCGGGCGATCTGATGGAGGTCCATGCGCACTCTCCTTCGTCCCAAGGGGCGCGGCTATAGCAGAACAAAACAGGAATGTATTCCTATTTCTTGCTGAGCACCCGAGAAAGTTGTGGGGGATGGGAGGGCGCTGGACTTTGGGCGGTTGGGTGGCCGGCCGCTAGGGAACGGAATGGATTCCCGGATCACCCTCGCCCTTCGGGCTCGGGGTCCGAGAATGACGAGGCTTCTATGTCGATGCCAAACGTCGACGTTCGCGATTTGCAAAGCGATGGCGGCCGTCGTCTCTCTCCCCTGCGGGGAGAGATGTCCGGCAGGACAGTGAGGGGGCTGCTCGCAAGCGGTTCACGGACGAGCGCCACTGTTGCCGGCCGGTTAGTGCGGTTGGCGCACGTCCCCCTCATCCGCCTGCCGGCACCTTCTCCCCGCAGGGGAGAAGGACGACTTCGTCATCGCTCTCACCACTCACGAAGGTTGGTGGCACAGCCCCTCAGCCTTGCATTCCGTATCGCCCCACAATATGTAGGTAATTACCTACATGGAGGTGCGCCATGGGCATCACGACCCTTACGAGCCGCGAGCTGAATCATGACGTCAGCAGCGCCAAGAAGGCCGCGAAGGACGGTCCCGTCATCATTACCGACCGGGGCAAGCCATCCCATGTGCTGATGACCTATGACGATTTTCGCCGCCTGAGCGGCAAGCATCGCAGTCTTGCCCAGGCGCTGGCCATGCCCGGCCTGTCGGACATCGACTTCGATCCGTCCCGCGCTGAGATCGGGGCTCGGAGCGTCGATCTGTCTTGAGCTATCTGCTCGACACCAATGTCGTTTCCGAGCTGCGGAAGATCGGCGACGGCAAGGCGGATGCCAACGTTGCGGCATGGATCGAGGCGGAGGATGCGGAAAGCTTCTTCATCTCCGCCATCACCATCCTCGAGCTGGAACGCGGCGTGCTCGGGATCCAGCGCCGCGACCCCGCACAGGGCGCGCGCCTGCGCGCCTGGCTCGACAATCATGTGCGGCCGGGTTTTGCCGGCCGCATCCTGCCCGTCGATGATGCGGTCGCAACGCGTTGCGCGCACCTTCATGTGCCCGACCGGCGCAACGAGGCCGACGCGCTGATCGCCGCCACGGCGCTCGTCCACGGCATGGCCGTCGCCACGCGCAATGTCGAGGATTTCCAGGGAACCGGGGTTGTGGTGGTCGACCCGTGGCGGGGGTGATTGGGCGTCTGGTTCGGTGCCGTGGGCGGCCGGCCGCAAGGGAACGGAATGGATTCTCGGATCACCTCGCCTTCGGCTCGGGTCCGAGAATGACGAAGTTGATATGGCGAATGCCAGTCGCCAGCGTTTGCGAGTGGCGCATGCCCTCAACGCGATCGTCATCCCCGGGCCGGCAGGCGAGCGAAGCAAAGCCTGAGGTGACCCGGGGATCCATGCCGTGACGTTGCGGACGTCTGCTGCAGCATCGAGGGCCGTTCGGCACCGTCGGGCGGCCGGCCGCAGGGGAACGGAATGGATTCTCGGGTCACGTCGCCGTCGCTTCGCTCGGCGCCGGCCCGAGAATGACGAAGGAGAAAAAGAGGCCCGTTCTCGTTCCTACAACAACTGCCCCAGGAACTCCTGCACCTCATGGCCCGGCTTGAACTCGCCGATGCGCTTGATCTCCCAGTGGAGGCGCTCGCCGCAGTGTTCCAGAACGCGGGCGCGGACGGTTTCGCCGAGATATTCGAGATCGTAGCCGGTGGCGTTGCCGGTGTTGATCATGAAGTTGCAATGCATGGGCGACATCTGCGCCCCGCCGATCATCAGGCCGCGGCAGCCGGCTTCGTCGATCAGTTTCCAGGCCGAGGCGCCTTCGGGGTTCTTGAAGGTCGAGCCGCCGGTCTTCTCGCGGATCGGCTGCACCGTCTCGCGGTGATGCTGCACGGCGTCCATCGCCGCCTTGATGGCGTCCTGGTCTTCCCTATAGCCCTCGAACAAAGCGGAGGTGAAGATCAGCCCCGCCGGCGCGCCGCAATGGCGGTAGGCGTAGCCCATCTCGGCATTGGAGAAGGTGTAGAGATTGCCCCTGCGGTCGAGCGCGCGCACTTCCACCACGCGCTCGCGCGTCTCGACGCCATTGGCGCCGGCATTCATGCGCAGCGCGCCGCCCACCCCGCCGGGAATGCCGTGGTAGAAATGGAAGCCGCCGATTCCGGCCTGGTGCGCCACGGCCGCCAGGCGCTTGTCGGGCGTCGCCGCCCCTGCCCGAATGCGCGTGTCGGAAACCTGCTCGGCCTCGCCAAAGCCCTTGGCCGAAAGCCGGACGACGAAGCCGGCAATGCCGCCTTCGCGCACCAGAAGGTTGGAGCCGATGCCGACGATCGTGAGCGGGATCTCCTCGGGCACGGCGGCGAGGAAGGCAGCGAGGTCCTCCTCGTCGGCCGGCTGGAACAGCGCCTCGGCCTGGCCTCCGGCGCGGAACCAGGTGATCTTCTCCATCTCGGCATTGGGCGTGATGCGGCCGCGCAAGGATGCGAGCTTGTCGCCCAGCCTCTCGATCAGTCTTTCGCCATGCATCATGACGTCGCCCCGGCCAATTCCTTCGGCAGCGCATAGGCCCATTGCGTGATGTTGCCGGCGCCGAGGAACACGACATAGTCGCCCGGCCTGGCGAGCTCGCGCACGATGGGCGCGATCTGCCCCGGCCCCTCGATGGAGCGCGCGTCCCGATGGCCGCCGGCGCGGATGCGGGAGACCAGCGCTTCCGAAGTGACGCCGTCGATCGGGTCCTCGCCGGCCGCATAGACGGGGGCCACCATCACCGTGTCCGCGTCGTTGAAGCAGGCGGAGAAATCCGCGAACAGGTCGTGCAGGCGGGTGTAGCGATGCGGCTGGGCAATGGCGATCACGCGCCCCTTGGCGGAATCGCGCGCGGCGCGCAGCACCGCCTTGATCTCGACGGGATGGTGGCCGTAATCGTCGAACACCTCGACGCCGTTCCATGTGCCGGTGTGGGTGAAGCGGCGCTTGACGCCGCCGAAGGCGCTCAAGCCCCGCCGGATCGCCTCGTCGGAAAGGCCGAGCTCATGCGCCACCGCGATCGCGGCCGTGGCATTGGAGACGTTGTGGCGGCCAGGCATGGGCAGCCGGAGGTCGCGGATCGCGGTCTCGGCGCCGCTCTTGCGGTCGCGGATCACCACGTCGAAGAGAGAGGCCCCGCCCTCGAAACGATGATTCAGGAAACGCACGTCGGCCTGCGCGTTCTCGCCATAGGTGATGACGCGGCGGTCCTCGATGCGCGACACCAGCGCCTGCACTTCCGGATGGTCGGTGCACATCACGCCGAAGCCGTAGAACGGCACGTTCTCGACGAATTGCCGGAAGGCCTCGCGCACCTTCTCGAAGCTGCCGTAATGGTCGAGATGCTCGGGGTCGATATTGGTGACGACGGCGATATCAGCCGGCAGCTTCAGGAAGGTGCCGTCGCTCTCGTCGGCCTCCACCACCATCCATTCGCCGGCGCCCATGCGCGCATTGGTGCCATAGGCGTTGATGATGCCGCCATTCACCACGGTCGGGTCGAGGCCGCCGGCGTCGAGCAGCGTCGCCACCATCGAGGTCGTGGTGGTTTTCCCGTGCGTGCCGCCGATGGCCACCGCATTGCGGAAGCGCATCAGCTCGGCCAGCATCTCGGCGCGGCGCACCACGGGCAATAGCTTCTCGCGGGCGGCGGCGAGTTCGGGGTTGCTCTTCTTGATGGCGGTCGAGACCACCACCACCTCGGCATCGCCGAGATTCTCGGCCTTGTGGCCGACGAAGCAGGAAATGCCCTTGTCGCGCAGGCGCTGGACATTGGCGCTCTCGGCCTGGTCGGAGCCCTGCACGGAATAGCCCAGATTATGCAGCACCTCGGCGATGCCGCTCATGCCGATGCCGCCAATGCCGATGAAGTGGACGAGCCCGATGGTCTGCGGCATCTTCATGACCGCACCCCCTTCTTGAATTCTTCTATGGTCTGACCAGACGCAATAGCCTCTGCGAGGTCGGCGAGCAACCGCGCAGCATCCGGCTTGCCCACCGATCGCGCCGCTTCAGCCATTGTGACGAGGCGCTCGGGCGCGTCCATCAGGCCGCGGATCAGCTCGGCAAGCCGTTCAGCGGAAAGGCTTGCCTGAGGGTGGACCTCGGCGCCTCCCGCAGCGGCAAGGGTGGCGGCGTTGGCCGCCTGGTCGTGGTCGAGCGCATGTGGATAAGGCACGAGCAGCGCCGGCCGGCCGATCACCGCGATCTCCGAGACGGTCGAGGCGCCCGAGCGCGAGACGACGAGATGGGCCGCAGCAAGCCGCGCCGCCATGTCGGTGAAGAAGGGCGAGACCTCGGCCTCGACACCGAGCGCGGCATAGGCCTCGCGCACTTTGCTTTCGTCTTCCCGGCGGGCCTGCTGGGTGATCTTCAGGCGGCGGCGCTGGGCTTCGGGGAGCTTGGCGATGGCCGGCGGGATGGCCTCGGAGAAGAAGGAGGCGCCCTGGCTGCCGCCGAAGACGAGCAGGCGGAAGGGCTCGTTCGCGGCCGGCGCCGCGAAGGGCGTGCCGGCCGCTTCGAGAACTGCTGGGCGAACGGGGTTGCCGGTGACGACGATCTTGCCGGCATAGGGCCCGGCCGCGTCGGAGAGGAAGCCGCCGGCGATGGCTTTCACCCTGGCGGCGAGCGCCTTGTTGGCGCGGCCCATGACGGCGTTCTGCTCGTGCAGCATGGAAGGCACGCCGCGGCGCGCGGCGGCATAAAGCGGCGGCAGCGTCGGGTAGCCGCCGAAGCCGACCACGATGGCGGGCTTGATCGCGCCGATGACCGAAGAGGCCTGGCGCACGCCGCGCCAGATCGTCCAGAAGGCCTTGAGCACGGAGATCGGGTTGCGCGAGCCGATGGTGGAGGAGGAGATGGCGTGCACCTCGTCGGCCGGAAAGCCGCCGGCGAAGCGCCCTGCCCGGTCGTCGGTGGCCAGATGCACCGCCCACCCCCGCGCCTTCAATTCATGCGCCAGCGCCTCGGCCGGAAACAAATGGCCGCCGGTGCCCCCGGCCGCCAGGAGGATGGTGCGGTTGGGCATTAGATTTGTTGTCCTGGATTGCAGCCGGATGGGACGGAGCGTGGCAAGGCCCCCTCACCCGGCCTCCGCTTCGCTCGGCCGACCTCTCCCCGAGGGGAGAGGGGACCGGAGACGTTTGTGCCTTGTCCTGATTTCCAGCTTGGCGCCAAGGTGCGAACCCTCCCTCTCCCCTTGGGGAGAGGTCGGCTGAGCGAAGCGGAGGCCGGGTGAGGGGGAATGGATCCGCGGGTCAAGCCAAGGGATGACGACGGTCGTGTCTTCGACACGGCCCCTACTCCACCACCGCCCGCCGCGAGAAGCCGAACTGGGTGCGGCTTTGCGGGCGTTTGCGGGTGAGCGCCAGAACCATGCCCATGGCGATGGCGATGGCGATGAGGGAGGAGCCGCCGTAGGAGATGAAGGGCAGCGTCATGCCCTTGGCCGGCATGAGCTGCAGGTTCACGCCCATGTTGATGACGGACTGGAAGCCGAAATTGGTGACGAGGCCGGCCACCGCATAGCGCGTGAAGTCGTCATGCTCTTTCAGCGCCGTGCTCAGGCCGCGCAGCACCACGAAGGCGAAGAGACCCATGATGAGGAAGAGCAGGATGATGCCGAACTCCTCGCCGGCCACGGCGAAGACGAAGTCGGCATGGCTGTCCGGGATGATGCGCTTGATGGTGCCCTCGCCCGGCCCGACGCCGAACCAGCCGCCATTGATGACGGCCTCGCGGCCCATGTCGACCTGGAACGTGTCGCCCTCGCCGGTGACGAAGCGATCGATACGGCCGGCGAAATGGGGGAAGAACGTATAGGCGCCGGCAGCACCCGCGACACCCACCGCGCCGAGCAGGATGATCCACAGCCACGGCATGCCGGCCATGAAGAACATCACGCCCCAGGTGCCGAGCACCAGAAGGGTCTGGCCGAGATCGGGCTGCGCCACCAGCAGCGCCAGCACCACGCCGAGCAGGATCATGGCGAAGAGGTTGCCGGGAATGTCGGGCTGGCGCTGGTGTTCGGCGAAGAGCCAGGCGCAGATGATGACGAAGGCGGGCTTCAGGAATTCGGAGGGTTGGATGGATAGGCCGGCGATCGACACCCAGCGGCGCGCGCCCTTCACTTCCACGCCGACATAGAGCACGGCAAGCATCAGGAGCAGGGACAGGCCGAGCATCACGATGGCGAGGCGCCGAATCTGGCGGGCGTCGAGGAAGGAGACGGAGAGGAGCGCCACCACCGCCGGGATCATGAAGACGATCTGGCGCGTGGCGAAATAGAAGCTGCCCAGCCCGATGCGCTCGGCCACCGAGGGGCTCGCCGCGAAGGACAGGACGATGCCGAGTCCCATCAGCGACAGGAAGGCGGCGAGGAACCAGCGGTCGACGGTCCACCACCATGTTGCGACCGGGCTGCGGTCGAGACGGCTAGCCTGCATTTCCCACGCTCCATGTGGTCGGGTTGGTGATGGAAGGTCGGGCGGAAGAGGATTCTGGATGCCCCCTCATCCGACCGCGCTTCGCGCGGCCACCTTCTCCCCCCAGGGGAGAAGGGAAGGCCGGCCGCAACGCCGGTGCCGATCGCCAGCGTCTGCGATTTCCAGGAGCATCTACGCAAGGCTCCCCCTTCTCCCCCAGGGGGAGAAGGTGGCCGCGCGAAGCGCGGTCGGATGAGGGGGACCTGGCGAAACGCTGCGCCACTAGCCGGCTCCTGCGATGGGCTTCACGCCGGGAATAGCATTCACGGCTTGCCTGAAGGCTTCGCCGCGGATCTCGAAATTCTTGAACTGGTCGAAGCTGGCGCAGGCCGGCGACAGGAGCACGACCAGCTCGTCGCTCTCGTCCTGCGCGGCTTCCGCCGCCGCATGCTCCACCGCGGCGGCCAGCGTGCCGGAGATCTCGTAGGGCACGGCCTCGCCCAGCGTCGCGGCGAAGGCGGGTGCGGCCTCGCCGATCAGATAGGCCTTGGCGATGCGCGGGAAGAAGCTGCGCAGCGGCTCGATGCCGCCTTCCTTGGCGAGCCCGCCGGCGATCCAGTAGATGCGCGGGAAACTCGACAGAGCCGGTGCCGCGGCATCGGCATTGGTCGCCTTGGAATCGTTGACGAAAAGCACGTTGTCCTTGCGCGCCACCTGTTCCATGCGGTGCGCCAGGCCGGGGAAGCTTTCCAGCCCCGACTGGATCTCGCCGAGCTCGAGCCCGACCTTCAGGCAGGCGACCACGGCGGCGAGCGCGTTCTGCGCATTATGCTGGCCGCGCAGCGAGCCGATGCCCTCGAGGAAGGCGATCCGCTCGTAGCGGCCGTGCACGGCCTCCATGAGGTCGCTGCCGTCGGCGAAATAGCCGTCGGTCAGCGGCAGCCGCTTGGAGATGCGCGCCACCTCCTTGCCGGCGCGCTCCAGCCGGTCGGCGATCTGCTGGCAATAGATGTCGTCGACGCCGATGATGGCCGTGTCGCTGCCGGCCACGAGCCGCTCCTTGATGGCCGCATAGTGCTGCATGGTGCCGTGGCGGTCGAGATGGTCGGGCGTGAGATTGAGCAGCACGCCCGCCGTCGGGTCGACCGAAGGCGCGAGGTCGATCTGGTAGGACGAGCACTCCACGACATAATAGCGGTCGTTCTCGGGCGGATCGAGCGTCATCACCGCGCGGCCGATATTGCCGCCCATCTGCGTGTCGCGGCCGGCCGATCGCAGGATGTGGGCGGCAAGCGCCGTGGTGGTCGATTTGCCGTTGGTGCCGGTGATGGCGATGAAGGGCGCTGACGGCGCGCGGGCGCGGCGCTCGCGCGCGAAAAGCTCGACGTCGCCGATCACTTCCACGCCGGCCCCGCGCGCGAGTTCCACCGACCAATGCGGCTTGGGATGGGTGAGCGGCACGCCGGGCGACAGGACGAAGGAGGCGAAGCCCGCCCAGTCGACGCCGCGCAGATCCGCGGTCTCGATGCCGGCTTCGGCGGCCTTGGCCACGCTTTCGGGATTGTCGTCCCAGGCCAGCACGCCGGCGCCGCCGGCCTGGAGCGCCAGCGCCGTCGCGATGCCCGAGCCGCCAAGCCCGAAGAGCGCGACCCTTTTGCCCTGGAAGGACAGTGCTGGGATCATGAACTGGCCTCTTAGCGCAGCTTGAGCGTCGACAGCCCGATCAGGGCGAGGATGACGGCCACGATCCAGAACCGGATCACCACCTGGCTCTCCGTCCAGCCGAGCTTCTCGAAATGGTGATGGATCGGCGCCATCAGGAACACGCGCCGCCCGGTCATCTTGAAGAAGCCGACCTGGATGATGACCGATAGGGCCTCCATCACGAACAGGCCGCCGACGATCGCCATGACGATCTCATGCTTGGTGGCGACAGCGATGGTGCCGATCAGGCCGCCCATCGCCAGCGAGCCCGTGTCGCCCATGAATATAGCGGCTGGCGGGGCATTGAACCACAGAAACCCGAGCCCGGCGCCGATCACGGCTCCGAGAACCACGGCGAGCTCGCCGGTGCCCGGCACGAAATGGATCTGCAGATATTCGGCGAAGACCGCGTTGCCGGAAAGATAGGCGATGACGCCGAACGAAGCGGCCGCGATCATGATCGGCACGATAGCCAGGCCGTCGAGCCCGTCGGTCAGGTTCACCGCATTGCCGGCGCCGACGACGACGAAGGCGGCGAAGGGAATGAAGAACCAGCCGAGATTGATGAGCAGGTCCTTGAAGAAGGGAAAGGTGAGCGACGACGAGAACGGAGCCTGGCCCGAACGCATGATCACCCAGGCGGCAAGGCCGGCGATCAGGAACTCGATGCCGAGGCGCGTCTTGCCGGAGAGGCCGAGATGCGACTGCTTCGTGACCTTGAGATAATCGTCGTAGAAGCCGATCGCGCCGAAGCCGAGGGTGACGAGCAGCACCACCCAGACATAGACGCTGGAGAGATTGGTCCACAACAGCGACGAGCCGATGATGCCGGACAGGATCATCAGGCCGCCCATGGTCGGCGTGCCGGCCTTCTTGAAATGCGTCTGCGGGCCGTCGGCGCGGATCGGCTGGCCCTTGCCCTGGCGGATGCGCAGCGAATTGATGATCGCCGGCCCGAAGATGAAGACGATCAGCGCGGAGGTGATCAACGCTCCGCCGGTCCGGAACGTGATGTAGCGGAACACGTTGAAGACCGAAATCTCCTCCGCGAAATCAACGAGAAGGGTCAGCATGAAATCTCTTTCAGCCGGCTCACGCCGGCAATCTCTTTCAGCCGGCTCACACCGGCGTGGATCGATCGGCCTCGGCCGCGTATTTGGTGACGAGCGCATCGACCAGCTTGGAGAAGCCGATGCCCTTGGATGACTTGACCATGACGGCGTCGCCCGGCCGCAGCGCGTCGAGCAATGCCGGTTTCAGTTCCTCGGCGCCGGCTCGGTAGCTGGCCACGAGGTCGGGGGGCAAGGTTTCGGCCAGCGCCTTCATTTCCGGCCCGGCCAGGAAGACGAGATCCGTCCTGGTTTCCCTGAGGACGTCGGCGAGCGCCTGGTGCAGCTTGGCCGAATGGCCGCCGAGCTCCAGCATGTCGCCGAGAACGGCGATGCGCCGGCCGTTGCCCTGGACCGGCGTCGCGTCGAGCAGCGCGATGGCCGCGCGCATCGAGGCAGGGTTGGCGTTGTAGCTTTCGTCGATCAGCGTGACGTCGCCGCCGGGCAGGCTAAGGAGATGGCGCTTGCCGCGGCCGCTCTCGGCGGAGAGGTTGCCCAGCGCCATGGCGACGGGGTCTAGATTGGCGCCGAGGACATGGGCCGTGCCCAGCACGGCGAGCACGTTCTGCACCGTGTGGCGGCCCGGCACGCCGACCGTGGCGTTCAGCTCCTGGCCGTCGATGCTGGCGGTGATCGTGGACTCCTCGGCGTAGAGCTTGCACGCCAGCAGCCGGAAGTCGGCCTGTTCGTTCTCGCCGAAGCCCAGGACGCGCTCGATCCCCTGGGCGCGGGCAAGACCGGCGAGAAGCTCGAACCGGCTGTCGTCGCGGTTGAGAAGCACCGCGCCGCCCGGTTCCACGCCTTCGAAGATCTCCGCCTTGGCGCGGGCGATCTCGTCGAGGTCGCGGAAGTGCCCGAGATGGGCGGCGGCGATCAGGGTGACGATGGCGATCTCGGGCCGCACCAGCTTCGCCAGTGGCCGGATCTCGCCGGAATGGTTCATGCCGATCTCGAAGACCGCATAGTCGCAATCCACCGGCAACCGGGCGAGTGTCAGCGGCACGCCCCAATGGTTGTTGAACGACTTGTCCGAGGCATGCACCTTGCCGACCGTCGACAGGACGTGGCGCAACGCTTCCTTGGTGGAGGTCTTGCCGGCCGAGCCGGTGACCGCGACGATCCTGGCGCGGCTGCGCGCGCGTGCCGCCGCGCCCAGCTTCTCCAACGCGCCCAGCACGTCGGGCACGACGATCATCGGGGCGGTGAGCCGGCCGAGCGCCGGCAGCTTGCCTTCGGCCACGACCAGGACGCCGGCCCCTGCCTTGACGGCGGCCGTCGCGAAATCGTGCCCGTCGAGCGCGTCGCCCTTGATGGCGAAGAACGCGTCGCCCGGCTGAAGGGTGCGCGTGTCGATGGAGATGCCTGATATGCCGGCGGGCATGCCGCCGAGCGGCCGGCCACCGGTTGCCTCGATCAGGTCTTTCGACGTCCAGAGATGGTTCATGCCGCCCGCTCCGCCAGCGCCGCGCGCACTTCCGCGTGATCGGAGAAGGGGAAGGTCTCGGCGCCGATCGTCTGGCCTTCCTCATGCCCCTTCCCGGCGACGATCAGCGTATCCCCGGCTTCGAGCATCGACACGGCCTTGCGGATCGCCTCGCGCCGGTCGCCGATCTCGATCGCCCCGGGGGCGGCGGCGAGAATGGCGGCGCGGATCTCGCCGGGCACCTCCGAGCGCGGATTGTCGTCGGTGACGATCGCCACATCGGCCAGGCGCGTCGCGATCTCGCCCATGATCGGGCGCTTGCCGCGGTCGCGGTCGCCGCCGCAGCCGAAGACCACCATCACCCGTCCGGTGGTGAAGGGCCGTACCGAGGCAAGAACGTTCTCCAGCGCGTCCGGCTTGTGGGCATAGTCGACATAGACCGGCGCGCCGCTTCGCGTGGTGCCGACCAGCTCGAGCCGGCCCGACGCGCCCTTCAGCTTCTCCAGCGCAGCCAGGGCCTTCGC
>DATMFK010000010.1:0-385564 GCA_035556195.1 Rhizobiaceae bacterium | reverse complement strand
GATGCGGCTCGTCACGCCGGCGATGTTCATCAGATTGCCGGCCAGGATGAAGAAGGGCACGGCGAGCAGCGGAAAGCTCTCGACGCCGGCGATCATGCGCTGCGCCGCGATGAGGTCGGGCGCGACGCCGTAGAGCACGAGGTAGAGCACCGAGGCGACGGCCATGGCCACCGCCACGGGCACGCCGACCAGCATGAGAAGGAGGAATGAGCCGATGAGGAGAAGCATGGGTCAGTCGATCCCGTCGAAGGCTTCAGGACGCTCCAGCACGGAATAGCCGCGCCGCCAATTGCCGACGAAGACCTGGATCGAGCGGAGGAACATGAGGACGAAGGCGGCGAACACCGCGTAGAAGAAGACGTTGCGCGGCAGGTCGATGGTCGTCATGCGCTCGCGCGACACGATCGACACGTAGCGCCACATCAGCTCGCACATATAGGCGAAGAAGCCGACGCGAATGACGTCGACGGCAAGCGCCAGCAGGCGGCCGATTCTCTTCGACACATAGTGGTAAATCACGTCGACATGAATGTGACGGGACAGCCGGACGCACATGGCGGAGCCCAGGAAAACCACCACCACGAGACAGTTGATGGCGATCTCCTCCGTCCAGGCGAAGCTGTTGTTCAGCACGTAGCGGGTGAAGAACTGCAGGAAGACGCAGGCCGCCATGGCCCAGAACACGGCCAGCGTTATCCAGTCCTCGACGGCGTAGCGCGAGAGATCGGCGGGTGGAGCGTCCTCCTCGAAGGCATGCGCGAGCTCTTCGGCGGTGACCTGGGTGTGGTGTTCTTCGGTGGGTTGGGTCATCGGCGTGGCTTTCAGTGTTGGGCTGGACTTTCGGCGGGAACCCCTCATCCGACCTCGCGAAGCGAGTCGGATGAGGGGTAATTTCTCCCCCGCTACTTGATCGCCTTGATCGCTTCCCAGTCGGCCTTGCGATAGCCGAACTCCTCGAAGGTGACCTTCTCCATCACGGCCTTCTCGAAGTCGCCCTTGTCCACCTCGACGACATTCAGGCCCTTGTCCTTGAACCCCTGGACGAGTTCCTTCTCACGTTCCACGATCTTGCCGGTGGCGCGGGCGGCGGCCTCCTGCATGACTTCGGTGAAGATCTGCTTGTCCTCGTCGGAGAGCTGCGACCAGCGCGACTGCGACACGATGGTGTTCAGGTGGTCGACGATATGGCCCGTGAGCACGATGTTCTTCTGGACCTCGAAGAACTTCTTGGCCTCGATCGTGGTCAAGGGGTTCTCCTGCGCCTCGACAGTGCCGTTCTGGAGCGCGAGATAGACTTCGGCGAAAGCGATCGGCGCGGTGTTGGCGCCGCAGGCGCGCGGCATTGCGAGATAGGCGGGCACGTCGGGCACGCGCATCTTCAGGCCCTGCATGTCGGTGCATTTCTCGACAGGCCGGTTCGAGGTGGTGTGGCGCGTGCCATAATAGGTCGTTGCAGTGATGTGATGGCCGGACGCTTCCTCGTAGCCCTTGGTCAGGTCCTTGTAGGTGTCGCTCTTGGTGTAAGCGAGCAGGTGGTCGGCGTCGCGGAAGATGTAAGGGAAATAGGTGACCCCGATCGGCGGGAACTCACGCGCCGCGAAGCTCGAACCGGAGATGATGATGTCGACCGTGCCGAGCGTCAGGCCCTGGTTGATGTCGGCTTCCTTGCCGAGCTGGGAGGCAGGGTAGACGTCGATCTTGTAGCGGCCGTTGGTGCGCTTGGCGATCTCCTCCGCGGCCCAGACGGATTCGGTATGGAAGGGCTCCGATGTCTCGTAGACATGGGCCCATTTGAGCGCGGTCTGGGCGAGCGCTCCGGAGATCGGCAGGGCGAGCGCCCCGACGATGCCGAGAATTGCGGTGGTCAGTCGTTTCATGCACTTCCTCCTTGTGCTTGCGCCGAGGGTGATCACCTCGTCCGTCTTGACGTTGCCTCCTTGCGCCGCCACCCCCCGACGGCGGCGCCCGTTTCAAAGCCTCCCTCCGAGAAGCGCGACTGCGAGCGATGAAGGTGCTCCTTCATGGCAGCGCGGGCGGCAACCGGGTCGCCCGCGGCGATGGCGTCGCGCACGGCCCTGTGTTCCTCCAGGGCCGCCCGCCACGTCTCATGGTCCTCGAAATAGCTGGAGAGCCGCTCGAAATAGGGGTTCATGCGCTGGTCGAACAGTTCGCCTACCACGCGCACCAGGACGGCATTGTCCAGCATGGCGGCAACGCAGGTGTGGAAACGGCGGTCGAGCTCGATGGTGGCGCGGCTGGGATGGTCTTCCCCCGCCATGCGGTCGAGCACCTCGTCCATCTCGGCAAGATGCTGCGGCGTCACGTGGCGTGCCGCCTCCTCGGCGATCGCCGCCTCGATGAATTCGCGGGCGCGCAGCAGCTCGAACGGACCTTCGCCGGAAACGGGCTGCGGCGCGTTTCCGGGCGGCTCGGTGACATAGATACCGGAGCCGACGCGGATGCGCACCCGGCCCTCGACCTCCAGCGCGATCAGCGCCTCGCGGATAGTCGGGCGCGAAATGCCCATCTTCTCCGCGAGCTCGCGCTCCGTGGGAAGCCGGTCGCCCACGGCATATTCGCCGCTGTCGAACAGCTGACGGAGCTGGTCGGCGACCTGGCGATAGAGCCGGCGTGGAACGATGGCCTCGATGGGCAAAAGTGAAGACCTCCCCACAGGCTGGTCAATTGGCCTGACCAATTGACGGTGAAGGAATTTTGGCGAGGAGTCAACGGGTCGCAATGCTGGCGGTCTTCGTGGACCGGTCAGGTAACGGAATGGATACTCGGATCACCTCGCCGGCTTACGCGGGCTCAGGTCCGAGTATGACGAACTGCGTTGAGGGCTGCGCTACTCGCCAACCATTGCGATTGGGGTGGCCGCGGAAGCCTTCGTCATACCTGGACCCGAGCGAAGCGAGGTGATCCGAATATCCATTCCGTTCTCTGGCGGCCGGCTGCCCGGCGACGCAGATCAGGCACCCTCGGGAAGGGTGCCGCCCCCAACGGCGGTCCCGTCAGGCGCCGCCGAGCCTCGCCAATGCCTCGGCGGCCAGGCGCCTGGTCAGCTCGCCGGCGGGAAGTTCACGGCCGAGGCGGGCGGACTGACCCGACCAAAGCGGGATGAAGTCGCCCGATCCGGTGGGTTCCGACGCAGACCGAAGCGGCGCCAATGCGCCCCCGGCGAGCGGAAAGGCCGGCGCAAGCGCCGACATCGGCCCGACCTCGCGCACCACACGGTTCAATATCCCACGCGCTGGTCGCCCGGTGAACACGTTGGTCATTACGGTCTCGTCGTCCCTCGTATCCCTCAGTGCCTGTCGATGCGGCGCCGAGATCCTGGCTTCCGGACAAAACAGATACGCAGTCCCGATCTGAACCGCCGACGCGCCCAGCGCGAAGGCGGCGACGATGCCGCGGGCGTCGGCGATGCCACCGGCTGCAATCACGGGCACCTTCACGGCGTCGGCAACCTGGGGGACAAGGGCCATCGTGCCGACCTGGCTGGCGATGTCGTCGCTGAGGAACATGCCACGGTGACCACCGGCCTCGGAGCCCTGCGCGATGATCGCGTCGCAGCCCCGGTCCTCGAGCCAGCGAGCCTCCGCGACCGTGGTTGCCGACGACAGCACCTTTGCCCCGGTCGCCTTCACGCGATCGAGTAGCGGCTCTTCGGGCAGCCCGAAGTGGAAGCTGACGATTTCAGGCCTGAATTCCTCGACAAGCTCACAGAGCTCGCTGTCGAACGGGGTCCGGTTCGACGTCGGGACAGGCGCCTGGGGATCGATTCCCAGTTCGTCGTAGTAGCCGGCGAGCCGGTGCCGCCAGGCCGCTTCCCGGTCCGGATCCTGCTTCGGCGGCTTGTGACAGAAGAAGTTGACGTTGACGGGCTTCGACGTCCTTTGCCTGACAATGCCGAGTTCGGTTCGGAACTGGTCGGGGCTGAGCAACGCGCATGGCAGTGAACCGAGCCCGCCCGCTTCGGCCACCGAGACCACCATGTCGGAGAGGACCGGCCCTGCCATGGGGGCCAGGATGATCGGCAGTTCGATCCCGAACAGATCCCTGATCCGATCGTCAGGCCACATTTGCTTGCCTCCAGTCATGAACACAGCGCGAGGATTACATGCCCTCGCGCCGCGTTGTCACCTCCATTCGTTCAGATGCGTCCCAGGCGTGACGTCCGCGGTCGGTCCCGGACGTGTGGATCCGCCAATGCTACTGCTTGAACAGGTCCCTCGGCACGCCTGTCGCCTCGAACAGGAAGTCGCGGCTGGCTTCCAGCTCGCCGCGCAGCTTGGGCAGGTCGGCGTCGAGCAGCCGGCCCTTCCATTTGCGGATCCTGCCGGCCACCATCACCGTGTCGACATTGCTGCGGTCCATCAGGGTGGCCACGGCGCCGGGCACGTGGTTGAGCGGCGTGACATTGATGGCCTGGGCATCGAGCAGGACGATATCGGCTTCCTTGCCCGGCGTCAGCGATCCTACCTTGTGGTCCAGCTTCAGCCCTTTCGCGCCCTCCACAGTGGCGAAACGGAGCACATCGCGCGAGGTCAGCAGGGGCGGAAGGTTCTCCTCCCCGCGCAATGCCGCCTCGTTGACGAAAGCGCGCTGCAAAGTGAGCGCGGAGCGCATCTGGGTGAATGGGTCGGCGGTCATGGTGCATTCCACGTCGGTGGAGAGCGACGGCTGCAGTCCGAGGCCAAGCGCCTTCTGGATCGGAGGCGTGCCGTGGCGCATCGTCATCTCGATCGGGACGGACAGCGAGATGTGCGAGCCGGCATCCGCCACAGCCTTCCAGGCCAGGTCGGTCATCCCGGTCATGTGGATGAAGATGTTGTCCGG
This sequence comes from Rhizobiaceae bacterium, assembly GCA_035556195.1. Classification (GTDB taxonomy): domain Bacteria; phylum Pseudomonadota; class Alphaproteobacteria; order Rhizobiales; family Rhizobiaceae. The sequence continues at coordinate 380,722 of DATMFK010000010.1, read as the reverse complement.
GCCGAACTGGCCGGAGCGCGCCAGCTCGTCGAAGGTCGGGGCCATGCCGAAGGTGCCGACCACATGCAACGCGATCGGGATGCCGAGCTCGCGCCCGATGCGCCAGGAGTTCTCGTAGCCCGGAATGTAGATCTCGCCGCCCATCACCATCGTCAGCAGCTGGTCGTCGGACGAGAAGTAGCGCGACTTCAGGCGGTGGGCGTCGTCGGGATATTTCGACTTGTCGCCCCAACCTTCGAAGTAGCCGAACACCGAGCGCCGGCCGGCGTCGACCTGCGCCTTCACGGCGGCATCGGAATGTTCGGGCGAATGATGGATCTGCGAGACATCCATGACGGTGGTGACGCCGGCGTCGAGCTGGGACAAGGACCCGAACAGCTCGTTGACGTAGACGTCGTCGGGCCGGTAGGCCAGCGAAAATCTCTGCAGGATGTACTCGTAATAGTTCACCGCGCCGTGCGGCTGGCCGTCATTGACCAGGATGCCGTCGGCCAGGAAGCTGCGCAGCGCCGTCTCGAAAAGGTGATGATGCGTGTCGATGAAGCCGGGCATGACGATCATGCCTTCGGCATCGATGGGCTGGGCATCGCCTGCCTTGAGATCGGGGCCGACGGCGACGATCGTCCGGCCGTCGACCAAGACGTCGGCCTTCGCGAAATCGCCGACAGCGGGATCCATGCTGAGCACCGCGCCGCCCCGGATCAGCATCCTGCGTCCGGCCTTGCCGGTCTCGGCGGGAGCCTCATGCGCGCCGGCGACGCCGGCTGCCAGGTAGTTCGACGCGTGGGCCGCCACGCCCGCGGCGCCGGAAGCCAGCAGGAAATCGCGATGCGGGCCGGCGCCGGATTGCGGGCGCCATTCCATGCAGTAACGGCACATGACGTCTCCTCCCAAAGACTATGTATTTCGGTATGCGAAAATATTTTCGGAAACCAAGGGTAATCCGTAACCTTGATCCGTGTCAAACGCTTTGGGGCGCGGGATGGGAGCGGCACCTGTCGTCGTCGGAGGGCGTGAGCGAGGATAGGTCCCATTTTCTACACCATAGGACGACTGGCCGCCCGGGAACGGAATGGATACTCGGATCACCTCGCTTCGCTCGGGTCCGAGTATGACGAAGCTGCTGTGGTAGATGCCAACCGTAAACGTTGGCGGTTGGCGGAGCACATCAACGCAGTTCGTCATACTCGGACCCGAGCCCGCGCTAGCGGGCGAGGTTGATCCGAGTATCCATTCCGTTCCCGGGCGGCCGGCTGCCAGACGGCGCAGGACTCGCGGCCGGCCCGAGTAAGGTTCATCAGGCCTTGATTCACGGACCTGGGCCGATTGAAGCGTCGCGGCAGCAGAGCCGCGACGGAATGGATACTCGGATCACCTCGCTTCGCTCGGGTCCGAGTATGACGACAGCTGCTGTGCGAAATGCCAATCGCGAACGTTGGCGGTTAGCGGAGCACATCAACGCAGCTCGTCATACTCGGACCCGAGCCCGAAGGGCGAGGTTGATCCGAGTATCCATTCCGTTCCCAAGCGGTCGGCTGCCCGACGGTGCAGGACAATCGGAGGCCCAGGCGCTCTACCCCGATGCGATGATGGATTCGATGACGGGGTAGCGCGACAGGGTCTGGGCGAGGCGCGCGGCGGAGGCGCGCAGGGCGGGGAGGCGGTGGGCGACGAGATCCTCCGCCGTCGTCATGCCGCTGTAGCCGGACGTGTTGAGCGCGGCGATGGTGCGGCCCGAACTGCCGCGGATCGGCACGGCGAGCGCGGTGATGCCGTAATCGAGCTGGTCGACGGTGGTGGCGAAATTCTGCTGGCGCACGTCTTCGACGATGCGCCGCAGCTCCTCCTTGTCGACGACGGTCTTGGCGGTCAGCGCCGCCGGCTTGACGGCCCTGAGATAGTTGTTGAACTCGGCGTCGGAGAGAGCGGCGAGCAGGACGCGTCCGAGCGACGTCGCATGGGCGGGATAGCGGGCGCCGACCACGGCGGTCGGCCGTCGCGCCCGCTGCTCCGAGTAATGGGCGATGTAGAGCACGTCATGGCCCTCCAGCGTGGCGACCGAGGACGCGTCGCCGAAGGTCCCGACCAGCTGGCGCAGCTCCGGCTGGAGCACCTCGTCGACACGCGCCGAGAAATAGAAGGCCGAGCCCAGGCCCATGACCTTCGGGCGCAGATGGAAGCGCTTGTTGGTCTGGCCGACATAGCCCATGGCCTGCAACGTGATCAGGCTTCTGCGTGCCGCCGCCGGACTCAAGCCCACCCGGCGAGCGACCTCGCTCAACGTCATCTCGGGATGATCGGAACCGAAGCTCTCCAGGATCGACAGGCCCTTCGCGAGGGCCTCGACAAACTCCGCCGGACGGTCGTCTTTCCTGGGAACGTCAAGCATCGCGGCTCCGGGACAAGGCCATTCTCGAGCATTTCTGCCGCCGAGCGGCTCCGCTCGGTCTCGCACAAATGCGTCTGGTCAACATTCATGCCGGGGCAAGCACGAAATCGAACCCGATCATCGCGTCGGGCTGGCGCTCCAGTTCGATGCCGCCAGCCTTGCCGGGATTGTAAGGTTCGAGCTTTGCCACCAGCGATTTGCGAACACCAAACACGGCGTCGTTGTCAAGGTACTCCGTGTTCTCGAAGAAGAGCTCGGTCACGATGCTGCGCATGCCGGGGGACCGGATCATGAAGTGAAGGTGGGCTGCCCGCCAGGCATGTCTGTTGCCGGCGCGCAGAAGGTCGCCGACCGGTCCGTCATAAGGCACGGTGTAGGGCTTGGGCAGCACGGTGGTATAATAGTAGCGGCCGTCGGCGTCGGTCTCGAAAATGCCTCTCAGGTCGTATTTGTCCTGGCCCACTTCCTGGATCGGATAGGTGCCCGCCCCATCGGCCTGCCAGGTGTCGATGATCGCGCCGGGCAGGGCGTGTCCGAGCGTATCGCGAACCATGCCGTGGCACAGCACCGATACGCCCTCGCGCCCTCCTGCGATATCCGCGCCAAGCTGCTTGCGGGGAGCGTTGTCGAGGTAGAACGGTCCGAGATTGCTGCCCTCCGTCGCGCCGCCGCGCGTGTTGATCATGTCGACCAAGGCGGAGAAGCCCAGCACGTCGGAAAGCAGGATGAATTCGTGCCGCTCGGGCGTGGAGATCTTGCCGCAGTCATAAAGAAAGTTGAGCACCCGCATCCACTCGTCGTGGCTGAGGTTGGTCTCCCGTGTGAAGTCATGCAGATGATCGATCAGCTTCTCCAGGAGGAACTTGAAGCGCGAGCCTTCCTCCGTCCGGAAGCTCTTCTTGACCGCCTCGGTGATGGTGAACTGATTGATATCCTTCATGCAATCCCTCCCTCTGTAGTCTGCGTCCCGCGCTTTCCGAAATCGCGTCCGGTTCTCGGGCCGATGCGCGGCCTGCTGCGCCTGCCGGGTCATCGGCCGGTTGACAGAAGCCTATTCCCTACCGTAGCTTGCGGCAAGAGAAAATCTTTTCGGAATGCGAAATATACGGCGAGCGTGCCCATGCGGATCGGAAAACAAGACAAGGCTCTCACGGCCATCGCCACCTCGGATGCCGACAGCATAACCGTACGGGGACACGATCTGTGCGGCGATCTCATCGGCAAGATCGATTTCACCGACTATTTCTGGTTGCTGGTGACGGGTAGCCGACCCACCGACACGCAGCGCGCGGTGACCAATGCCTGCCTGGTGGCGATCGCGGAACATGGGCTGGTGCCGAGCGTGCAGGCGGCGCGCATGACGCTGGCGGCGGGGCCGGAATCCTGGCAGGGCGCCATGGCCGCCGGCCTGCTCGGCATGGGCTCGGTGGTCGCCGGCAGCTCGGAAATCGCCGGTCGCTATATCGTCGACGTGCTCGGCAAGAGCCGCGCTCCGGGCGTCGGGCTCAAGGAGGCGGCACGGCGCAGCCTCGGGGAATTGAAGGCGAGCCGGAGCAAGGTGCCGGGCCTCGGCCATCCCCAGCACAGCGCCGGCGACCCGCGCGCCGACGTGCTGCTCAAGCTCGCCGACGATCTCGGCGTCTCCGGCGACCATGTCAGGACGCTCCGGGTCCTTGCCGATTTGGCGCCGGGGATCATCGAGCGACCGCTTCCGATCAATATCTCCGGCGCGATCCCCGCCGTGATGCTGGATGCCGGCTGGCCGGTCGAGGCGTTGAAGGGCGTACCGCTCCTGGCGCGCGCGGCAGGGCTCGTCGCCCATCTCTACGAGGAATCCCAGCGCTCCATCGGTTTCATCCTGTCGCATCACGCTGATCTCGCGATCGCCTATGACGGCGAGATCGCCAAGCCGACTTCGGGAGGCGCGGAATGACCAGACTTCTTGCGGATTTCCGCGTCGTCGAAATGGGCACCTACATCACCGGGCCGGCGGCGGGGATGCATCTGGCCGACCTCGGCGCGGATGTGATCAAGGTGGAGCGGCCGGGCTCCGGCGATCCGTTCCGCGCCTTCAAGGGCGGGCTCTATTCGCCCCATTTCCAGACCTACAACCGGAACAAGCGCTCGATTGCCCTCGATACGGCCGACACCGAGGACCGGCGCGTCTTCCACGAGCTCATCGCGACGGCCGACGTGTTCATCCAGAACTTCCGTCCGGGGGTGGCCGAAAAGCTGGGCGCCGGCGACGAGGAGCTGAGGCGCATCAATCCGCGCCTCGTCTATTGCGCGATCAGCGGGTTCGGCCAGAGCGGGCCGGCGCGGGACCGGCCCGCCTACGACACGGTGGCGCAGGCGGCGAGCGCCTATCTCAGGCTGCTCACGCCGCCGGCCAGCCCGCGCGTGATCGGCCCGGCAATCGCCGATGCCGTGACCGGCCATTATGCTGCGCTCGGCATCACCGCGGCGCTTCTCGAACGATCGAAGACAGGCAAAGGCCGCCGGCTCGACATCTCGATGCTGGAAGCGATGTGCCATTTCAATCTCGACAGCTTCACCCATTATTTCAGCGTCGGCGAGGTCATGGGGCCGCTCAGCCGGCCGATGGTGTCGCAGTCCTATACATTCGCCTGCTCCGACGGGAAGTGGATCGCTATCCACCTCTCGTCGCCTCAGAAATTCTGGGAAGGGCTGGCCGCTTCGGTCGGCCGGCCTGATCTCCTGACCGACGCGCGCTTCGCCGAACGGTCGAACCGAATCCGAAACCAGCAGGATCTGATCGACATCATGACGCCCATCTTCGCCACCCGCAGCCGCGCGGAATGGTGCGAGATCCTCCTGGCCAACGAGGTGCCGCATTCGCCGGCCTATGATTCCGACGAGGCGCTGGAGGATCCGCAGGCGAAGCACCTCCACATCGCCGTTGAGGCGGAGCATCCCACGATGGGCCCGTTCCGGACGGTGCGGGCGCCCTACAGTTTCGACGGAGAGCCGGAACTGGAGGTCGTGCCGCCGCCGGTGCTCGATCAGCACGGCCAGGAGATCCGCGCCGAGATCGCCAGGCGAAAGAAGGGCTGAGGAACGCCCAGCACAAATATCGGGATTCCCAGCTCATTTCTTCTCGCGACAGTCGAGATAGATTGCCCGCAGCAACTTGACTTCAAAGCGGGCCGACCCATGTCCATTCCCATGATTGCCGAAGGTATCATGATACAGCGCGGCAACCACAAAGGGGTCTAGAACATGTCCGGGCTTGCGCTCGCCATTGCGTCGGTGATCGAATTCCTTTGCGGCGCAGCCACGGGCATCGCACTTGGCCGCCGGGTTCCCAGCCTGAGCTGGGGCCGGCTGGCCAATGGCCTGATCGGCGGCATCGGGGGACTCCTTTTCGTATGGCCCTCGGCGCGCATACCGGGCGTCGGGCGTTTCCTCGGACATCCCGCGAACGCTCTGACGCCAACCGTGCTGATCGGGGCGGCAATAGCAGGGGTGATCGGGGGCGTTATCCTGGTCGCCTTGGCTGGCTTCCTCAGAGCGCTCATAAGGGACTGATAATCTTTCCGCATCAACAGAGGTGACGCAAAATGTCGTTCGGCGCACGTCAGGTCCTCGCCCTCATCTTCGTTCTCGCGGCCGCGGCGGCCTGTACGGTCGAGGCCGAACAGGGCCCGGTTCGGCCGCTTCCACAGGCCTGCACCTTCGAGCATGCGCCGGTCTGCGCCCAGCGCGGCAGCCAGCAGCGAACCTTCAGCAATGCGTGCCTGGCTCGCTCCTCCGGGTTCCGGGTCCTTCATCGTGGCCAATGTCGTCCGGGCGGTCCGATCGCCGGGGGGCCGGTCGCCTGCACGCGCGAATTCGCGCCGGTCTGCGCCCGGCGTGGCGGGCGGGAGCGGACCTTCGACAATTCTTGCCTGGCTCGCGCCTCCGGATTCCAGATCGTGCATCGTGGCCAGTGCCGTGCAAGCGGCGGCCCGGTTGCCGGCAGGCCGGTCGCATGCACGCGCGAATTCGCGCCTGTCTGTGCCCGGCGGGGCAACTTCTCGCTCACCTTCGACAATGCTTGCCTGGCGCGCGCCGATGGTTTCCGCCCGATCCATTCGGGACGCTGCCGCTGAAATCCCCCACTGTCGTGAGGATGACGACTGCGCTGAAGGCCTGCCCCAATCGCCAAGGTTGGCGATTGGCATCGACATGGAAGCTCCGTCATCCTCGGGCCGGCGCCGAGCGAAGCGAGGTGATGAGACCCCGTCCACGGGCTTGCCCGTGGACTGGATCCATTCCGTTACGTATGGGGCAACCCACCCAACGCTGCAGAACGAAGTGGCCGAACGGCAGTGACAGCAGCCATCATACGTTCCTACCGTACGGCCCAAGATAGCCACTATAGTGGGGGAGAGTTGGCTCGGCGAAGCCGAGACGCAGAGGGGGAATCTGCCAACGGCGCATCGTCCTGGTTGCAGGCTCGGCCAAAGAGATGACAATCTACAGCGGACGGATCGGTCGCCATTCAATCGGTCGGTCCCGGGCCTATGAATTTTGAACGTCAGATGTCTTGAAGAAGGACGAGCTCGATGTTTCCCGCCGCCCCTATGCGTAGCTTCGGTGTCTGGAGCGCGATCGCCCGGAACGCCGCGATTCATCGGGAACGCGTCGCCTTCATAGACGGTGATGTCGCCGAAACCCACGGCGCGTTCCGCGATCGCTGCGAGGCGTTGGCCGCGGCTTTGCTGGCTGGCGGCATCCGGCCGGGCGAACGCATCGCGGTGTTGGCCGAGAACAGGCTTGCCATCCATGCGTTGCTCGGTGCTTCGGCGCGTCTTGGCGCCATCCTGGCGCCGCTTAACTGGAGGCTGCGCGAGACGGAACTCGCCGCGATCATCAGCGACTGCCAGCCGAGTGCGATCATCGCGGACGACGCGACGATAACGGTTGCCTCCTCGCTCGCGGCAGGTTCGGGCGCGAAGCTGCGCGCGACCTTCGGCGCACCGGGCGGCGCGTTCCTCGCCTACGAGGCAGTGAAGGCCGGCGACGCGGGCGCGCTGCCGGACACGGCCGATGGCGATGCGCCACTCCTGATGATCTACACCGCGGCGGTAGACGGCGTGGCGCGCGCGGCGACGCTCACCGGCGCCAATCTCGTCGCCTCGGCCGTGCAACTCGTCGACGCCGTCGGGATCACCGAAGCCGATCGGTTCCTGGGCAACCTGCCGATGTTCCACATCATGGCGCAGAGCTTTGCGTTTGCCGTGCAATTCGCCGGCGGCGCGACCGTGGTGCGGCCGCGCTTCGACGCGACGGATGCCGCCGCCGCCATCGAAAAGCACAAGGTCACGCTGCTCGGCAGCTTCCCGCCCATGCTTGCCGGCATTCTCGACGCGGCGCAGAGCTCGGGTGCCGATATCTCCTCGCTGAAGTCGGTCATCGGGCTGGAGGCGCCTGCGGTCATCGAGCGGCTGGAGCGCGCGTGGCCGCGTTCGCGCTTCTGGGCCGGTTTCGGACAGACCGAGACCAGCGGGCTGGTGACGGTGGGGCTGGGCAGCGACAATCCGGGCAGCGCGGGCGTTGCCGGATCACTCACCGAGATCGCCGTGGTCGATGGCGCCGACCGCCCGGTCGCGACGGGCCAGGTCGGCGAAATCGTCGTGCGCGGCCCGGCGGTCATGGCGGGTTACTGGGGCCGCGAGGAGGAGAACGCCGTCGTCTTTCGCAACGGGTGGCACCATACGGGCGATCTCGGCAAGCTCGATGCGCAGGGCCGGCTCACCTATGCGGGACGGCTGCCGGCGAAGGAGCTCATCAAAACCGGCGGCGAGAACGTCTATCCGGCCGAGGTCGAGAAGGCGTTGCTCGACTCCGGCGCCGTGGTCGAGGCGATGGTGTTCGGCGTGCCCGACGACAAATGGGGAGAACGGGTCGTCGCGGCCGTCGTGCTGCGCGATGACGCCGGTTGGGGTGAAACCCAATTGAGGGAATTCATCGGCGGCCGCATCGCGGCCTACAAGCGGCCGCGCGACATCGTTTTCGCCGACAAATTACCGAGGGGCATCAACGGCTTGATCGATCGCGCCGCAACCCGCGAGGCTTTCTCCGGCCAGTTCTCGTCGGTGAAAGAAGCGCCGGGCGCTGCAATCCCCACAGGCCACTCGCCCCGCCTTGACACACAGTAGTGAATATCCTTCACTCTGGGCTGCGAGGAGCGTGCCGCCATGCGCGGGAAGCTGGAACGTCGCGCGATCCAAGGTGCGCCCGGCCTGAGCGCCGTGAGGCCGAGGCGCAAGTATATAGGGAGGTGGGGGCTGCGGCCGGGCGAAACCACGCCATCGCGCCGGCGGGGTTAATGAGGAGCATTCACTACAGCGTCGGGAAGGAAGCGCTGCCGAGGCGCTGAACGGCCGCGAAAGGCTGACGCGGTTGCAAAGGGAGGAAGCGTGACCGAGCATTCGGCACAGCATGGCGGCGAGGGGCGTATTCTCACTTGTCGTGGGATCGAGCGTTCGTTTGGCGGCCTGAAGGCGCTGAAAGGCGTCAACCTGCACGTCGATCGCGGCGAGATCTTCGGCCTGGTCGGTCCCAACGGCTCGGGCAAGACGACCATGGTCAACGTGATGACCGGGTTCTATCCGCCGGATGCCGGCCAGGTCGAGCTGTTCGGTGAGGATGTGACGCGTGTCTCGCCGCATCGCATCGCCGGGCGCGGTGTCGCCCGAACCTTTCAGAATCTCGCGCTCTTCAAGGGCATGAGCGTGCTCGACAATATCCTGCTCGGCCGCCACGTCCACATGCGACCGAGCGCCCTTGCCTCGCTGTTCTACTGGGTCTGGGCGCAGCGCGAGGAGCTGGCGCATCGTCGTGTCGTCGAGGAGATCATCGAGTTCATGCAGCTCGAGGACATTCGCGATGAACCCGTCGACGTGATCCCGATCGGTCTTCAGAAGCGCGTCGAGCTGGCGCGCGCGCTGGTTTCGGAACCGCGCTTCCTGATCCTCGACGAGCCCATGGCCGGCATGAACCAGGAGGAGAAGGAGTATATCGCGCGCTTCATCCTCGACGCGCGCGACGAGCGTAACGTCTCGATCCTGATCATCGAGCACCACATGGATGTGGTCACCGCCATCTGCGACCGCGTCGTGGTCCTCTCCTATGGCGAAATCATCGCACAGGGCGAGCCGCGCAAGGCGATCGCCGATCCCGCGGTCGTGAAGGCCTATCTCGGCGAGCGCGCGGCGCAGCGGCATGCCGGGGTGGCGGCATGAATGCGCCAGTCAGGATCGACGCCAAGGTCTCGACCTGGCCGATGCGGGAGGACGGCCATCCGGCGACGCTGGTGGCGAGCGTCGCCCGCAATGCCGCCGAGGCCGGAACGCGCGTCGCGTTTCGCGAGCGCGAATATGGTATCTGGCGCGAATGGAGCTGGGCCGACGTGCTGGGCGAGGTGCTGGCCTTGGCCGCGGGCTTCGAGGCGGCCGGGCTGAAGCGCGGCGATGCGCTCACCGTGGTGGGGGACAACCGCGCCTCGATCTATTTTTCGATGCTCGCGGCCAACGCGCTCGGCGCCTTCCCTTCTCCGGTCTATCCGGACGTGCCCGTCGACCAGCTGGACAGCTACATGCGCTTCGGCGACCCCAAGCTGGCGCTCGCCGAGGACCAGGAGCAGGTCGACAAGCTGATCGACCTGCGCAATCGCACAGGCAAGCCGGCGCGCATCGTCTTCGACGATCGGCGAGGCATGGCCGCCTATGGCGATGCAGGCATCGTATCCATCGAGACGATCCGCGCCGATGGTGAGGCCCGGCTCGCTGCCGAACCCGGGCTGGCGGCGGAACTGGTCGGTCGGGCGAGCGGCGACGACATTGCCGTCCTGCTCTACTCGTCGGGCACCACCGGCCTGCCCAAGGGCATTCCGCTGCGCCACAGAAACGTGGTCAGTGGCATGCTGAATGCCACGGCCGGGCATTATTTCAAGCCGCATGAGGAACTCTTCGCCTATCTGCCGACGGCCTGGGTTGGCGACTTCGTCTTCACGCTCGCTGCCGGCGTCCTTCTGCAGGCGACGATCAACATCCCCGAGCGCCAGGAGACGGCGCTGCACGATCTGCGCGAAGTGGCGCCGACCTTCTATCTCGCCGCCCCGCGCGCCTGGGAAAACATGCTCACCCGCATCCAGGTCGGCATGGCGGATTCGACGCCGCTCAAGCGCCGGCTCTTCGACTATTTCATGCCGCGCGCGATCCGGTTCGAGCGCCGCCGCCTTGCCGGCGAGACGCTTTCGCTGGGCGAGAAGCTGATCGACCGCATCGGTGAATTGCTCGTCTATGGTCCGATCAAGGACTTCCTCGGCCTGTCTCGCGCCGAACGCGCCTTCACGGGGGGCGAGGCGATGGGCGAGGAGACGTTCCTGTTCTTCCGCGGGCTCGGAATCAAGTTGAAGCAGTTCTACGGGCAAACCGAGACTTGCGCGCTGTCGGCCGCCCAGGCGGAGGGCAATGTGAAGCTCCATTCGGTCGGCCGCGCCATGCCGGGCGTCGAGGTCAGGATCGACGACAGCGGCGAGATCCTGCTGCGCTCGGCCTCCGTCGTCGACGCCTATTTCGACGACGAGGAGGCGAGCGCCAAGGCATTCGTCGACGGCTGGCTGCGCACCGGCGATGCGGGCTACCTGGAGGAGGATGGCGCGCTGGTCGTGCTCGGCCGCGTCAGCGAAGTCGTACGCACCGCGCAGGGCGAGCGCTATATTCCCAATTTCATCGAGAACCGGATCAAGTTCAGCCCGTATGTCCGCAACGTCGCGATCTCGGGTGCGGGGCGCGACGAACTGACGGCGATCATCTGCATCGACTACGAGGCGGTAGGCCACTGGGCCGAGCGGCGTGCGATCACCTATGGCTCCTACGCGGAACTGTCGCAGAAGCCGGAAGTGCTTGACCTCGTTGCGGATATAGTCAGCCACGTCAACGAGACGCAGCCGGAGGGGCTGCGCGTCCGCCGCTTCGTCAACCTGCACAAGGATTTCGACGCCGACGACGGCGAGATCACGCGCACCCGCAAGCTGCGCCGCAACGTCATCGAGCAGAACTACGCCGCGCTGATCGAGGCGCTTCATTCCACCCAATCGAGCGTCACCTTCGATGCGCCGATCGTCTACGAGGACGGCACGCGCGCAACGCTGAGGCGCGAACTGCAGATCCGGGAGGTCCGTGACTGATGGACTGGCTCCTCGTCGCCGAACTCGCCATCAACGGCATCTTCATCGGCCTGATGTACGCGCTGGTCGCCGCCGGCATCGTGCTCATCTACAAGACCTCCGGAATCGCCAACCTGGCCCAGGGCGCGCTCGCCATGACGGGCGGCTATGCCGCCTGGGCCTTCACGGCGCTGGTCGGCCTGCCGGTGTGGCTCGCGATCCCGATCGCGCTCGTCGTCATGTTCATCTTCGGCTCGCTGCTCGAGCGTTTCGCGCTTCGCCGCATGGTGGGCCAGCCGATCATCATGGTGATCATGCTCACGCTCGGGCTGGAGATCATGCTGCGCGGCGTGCTGCCCGGCTTCTTCGGCGCGGCGGTGAAGAAGCTCGATATCGGCATCTCGCCATCGCCGCTTTTCCTGGGCGACATCTTCATCAACAAAGCGACCCTGATCGGCGGCTGCATCTCCCTCGGTCTGATCCTGCTCGCCATATTGTTCTTCAACTCGCGTCTGGGCGTGATCATGCGAGCGGTCTCCGATGACCAGACGGCGTCCTGGTCGGTCGGCATCAAGGTCGAGCGCGCCATCGCGATCGCCTGGGGCCTCGCCGCCGTCATGGCGACCACGGCGGGCGTGCTGTGGGGCGCGACGCAGGGCATAGACTGGTCGCTCTCGCTCCTGCTCATCAAGGCACTGGCGATCGCCATCCTGGGTGGGCTGGATTCGCTGCCGGGCGTGCTGATCGCGGGCGTCGTGGTGGGGCTCGCCGAAAGCCTCGCCACCGGCATCCTCGACCCGATCGTGGGCGGCGGCACACGTGACGTGGTGGCCTCGGTCATCATCGTGCTGACGCTGCTTATCCGTCCCTACGGTCTGTTCGGCCGCGAACATATCGAGCGGGTCTGATGTTTTTCCGTCGCGCCGGCATCCGCCACACGAGATACCAGAGCGAGCGGCAGATCTGGCCGCTGCCCTTCGATCGCCGCCTGGCCATCCTGCTTTTCCTGTTCGCCCTTGCAGCGCCCTTCCTGCTCGACCGGCTGCACCTCGTCGGCTACCTGCTGCCATGGATCATCTGGTCGACGGCGGCGCTCGGGCTCAACTTCCTGATGGGCGGGGCGGGCCAGATTCACCTCGGCTACGGGGCACTGATCGGCATCGGAGCCTATACGACGGTGCACATGACGCGGGCAGGCATGCCCTTCGAGATCGCGTTGATCGGCGGCGGGCTCCTGAGCGCGGCAGTCGGCATCGTCTTCGGCGCAACGGCGCTGCGCGTGAAGGGCATCTATCTCGCCATGGCGACGCTCGCCATGCAGTACATCGTCGACTTCGTGATCGTGCAGTTCCCGGCGATCAGCGGCGGCACGCAGGCCGCGCTCACCGTGCCGCGCGTCAGGTTCCTCGGTATTCCCGTCGTCGGCGACCTGCCGAGCTACTACGTGGCATTGGCCGTGTGCGTCATCGTCACGCTGTTCATGCTGAACGTGAAGCGATCCAGCTTCGGGCGGGCGCTGGCGGCCGTGCGCGAGAAGGACTACGCGGCGGCGGTCATCGGCGTGAATACTTTTCGCTTCAAGCTCACCGCCTTCTGGGTGTCGTCCTTCATCGCCGGCGTGGTCGGCGGCGTTCTTGCGGTCTGCTATTACCGCACCATCTCGCCCGACCAGTTCCATCTCGAACTGTCGATCCAACTCGTCGCGATGGTGATCGTCGGCGGACTGGGCAGCGTGCTCGGCTCCTTCTTCGGAGCCGCGCTCATCATGTTCGCGCCGATTGTCATCAACCAGCTGATCGGCTCGCTCGCGGTCGCGCTGGGGCTCGCCATCTCCGCCGACCTCAGGGCCCATCTGCCGCTGATGCTCTATGGCGCGCTGATCATCGGGTTCCTGCTGTGGGAGCCCCTCGGACTGGCCAAGATATACGCCAACATCCGCAATTACTTCCTGGTCTGGCCGTTCCGTCATGCCAGGCACTGAACGACAGAAGCACAAGTGGAGGAGAACTTTTTCGATGGAACGAAGGACATTTCTGACAGGCACGGCCGCCGCCGCCCTGATGTCGCAGATGCCGATCCGCATCGCCGCGGCCCAGGACAAGGTGATCAAGTTCGCCATGCCGCAGGACTTCACCAAGGTCTACACATTCGTCACCGCCGAATACAACCAGGGCCAGCGGGACTATATCAGCCTTGTCAACGCCCGCGGCGGCATCAACGGCTACCAGATCGTTGCGGATGTATCGGATCACGGCAACGATCAGCCGCGCGCGATCGAAGCCTATGAGCGCGCCAAGGCCGGCGGCGCGGTGCTGATCGATCCGTTGTCGACGCCGGTCGCCCGCGCGCTGGTGCCGCGCGCGCTGGAAGACAAGATCAACCTGATCACGGCCTTCTCGGGCCGGTCCGACGCTGCCGACGGTTCCGTCTTCCCTTACGTGCTGCCGCTTTCGCCGAATTACTGGACGCAGGCGGCGCTCCTCATCGACCATTTCAAGCAGAAGGACGGCGGCAGCCTGCAAGGCAAGAAGATCTGCTTCGTCCATATCGACACGCCATTCGGCAAGGAGCCGCTGCCCATCCTGGAGAAGCTGGCCGAGAAGGAAGGCTATGAGCTCGTCGCTTTCCCCTACACACCGCCCGGCAACGATCAGTCGGCGATCTGGCCGCAGGTGCGCCGCGCCCGTCCGGACTGGACCATGTTCTGGGGCGCGGGGGTCGGGCAGACGGTGGCGCTGACAGAGGCGATCCGCAACGGGCTTCCGATGGACCGTGTCTCTTCCAGCGTATGGCTGTCGGAGTCCGACATGGATGTCGTGGGCGCCGCTGCCGCCACCGGCGTGCTCAAGGTCGAGCCCTGCGTCTCCGGGCGTGAGCCGAAGCTCATCCAGGACATCCTCAAGGAGGTCGTGGGGCCTGGCAAGGGCGCCGGTCCCGAAAACAAGGTCGGCACGGCCTACTACAATTACGGCGTCATGCTGGCGGCGATCATGGTCGAGGGCGTGCGCAAGGCCTTCGAAAAAGCGCCGGACGGCCCGATCACCGGCGAATGGCTGAACGCCGGACTGACCTCGATCTCGAACTTCGAGGCCGAGGGGCTGATCCCGCCGACGACGGTGACGCCCGAGGATCACCAGGGCGGCGGCAAGGCGCGTATCGCCCATTGGGACGGCTCGAAGTTCGCGCCGGACTCCGACTTCTTCACCGCCAACCAGGACGTTGTCTGGGAGGAGATCAAGAAGTCGTCGGCCGTGTTCAAGGAAACCGGCAAGTAAAGGCGACGGGCGCGACGCGGTCCGCGTCACGCCCTTCTTCACGGGAACGATCGGATGGCGCTTCTTTCGCTGAACAATGTCGAGGTCGTTTACGACAGCGTCTTTTTGGCCGTGAAGGGCGTCTCGATAGAGGTGCCGGAAAGCGGGTTGGTCGCGCTGCTCGGCGCCAACGGAGCCGGCAAGAGCACCGTGCTGAAATCGATCAGCGGGCTGCTCAAGGCCGAGCGCGGCAACGTCTCGCGGGGCCAGATCCTGTTCCAGGGTGAGGACGTGCTCGCCATGGACCCACCTGAGCGCGTGCGCCGCGGGCTGGTGCATGTACTGGAAGGGCGGCGTGTTTTCGAGCACCTGACGCCGCAGGAGAACCTCCTTGCCGCCACCTCCATGCATTCCGACCGGGCCGAGGTGAAGCGGCTCTCGGAGGAGATGTTCACGCTCTTTCCGCGGCTTGCCCAGCGCGCCGGCGCCAAGGCCGGTTACCTCTCGGGCGGCGAGCAGCAGATGCTGGCGATCGCACGGGCGCTGATGACGAAGCCGAAGCTCATCCTGCTCGACGAGCCATCGCTCGGCCTCGCGCCCTTCCTGGTCGACGAGATCTTCGACATCATTCGACGCATCAACACGCAGTCGGGCACAGGCATCCTGCTCGTCGAGCAGAACGCCATCGCCGCCCTCGATGTGGCGCATTCAGCCTATCTGATCGAACAAGGGCGCGTCGTCATGAGCGGCACTGCCGAGGCGCTGAAGGCCAATCCCGACATCCAGCAAGCCTATCTCGGCGGCACATCGCAGGTCGATTACCATGCGGTGAAGCACTACCGCAGACGAAAACGCTGGCTGGCGTGAAGGCGAGGGGTGGGCCTTGAATTGCGTTGAGGTGCCCCGCCAGCGATAGGCACCGGGCCAGATCCCCGTACTGATGCCACTCTCAGCGCATGATTGCAGCGTCGCGGCAGCGGCCACGGAACGGAATGGATACTCGGATCAACCTCGCTCGCTCGGGTCCGAGTATGACGAAGCTTCCATGGCGATGCGAATCGCAATCCACGGTGGTTAGCGGATGCCGCTCATGCATTCGTCATACTCGGACCCGAGCCCGAAGGGCGAGGTCGATCCGAGTATCCATTCCGTTCCCAAGCGGCCGTGTGGCCGACGGTGCAGGACCTGCGTTCCGCCCGCCAAAGTGCCCTGTCCTACCGGGCAGTACTCGATTGAAGCGTCGCGGCAGCGGAACCGGAACGGAATGGCTACTCGGACCCGCGCCGAGCGAAGCGCGGCCGATGCCAATTGCTCATGAGCCCTCCTTCGCCCCGCCATCTCCTTCAGACCGCCCGCTGTGCGCTACCGCCTCGCCGAGGCGGATGAGGTTCAACGGCAGCAGCGCAAGGTGAAGGAGTATGATGGGCAGAAGATCCGCCTGGATCCCGTAGGCAACGAAAGCGATATTGCTTGTCAGGCCGAACGCCCTCAGCGCGACCATCGAGCGCATGTAGAACGTCGTGAGCACCAGCGCGGCCGCGACGTAGCCGATCGTGTCGGACCAATCAGTCAACATTGGAGAAACCCTGATGCTCACTGGTCGACGAGCCAGGCAAGCGTCGGCCGAGGCGGTCGGCGCTTGCGAGGCAGCATTCATCTCCCCTCACTCGATGCGGTTGCCCTTGCGCGAGAGGTTCTTTGCGAGCTTCGTCTGCATCTCCTCGATCTGCTCGGGTTCGAGCACGGATTGGTCGATGGTGAGGCCATTGTCGGACGTGGTCATGATGTTGGCCGCCTGCCCGTCGCCCGACCCGTGGCCAAGGCCGAGAAAATGGCCCAGCTCGTGCGCCAGCGTCCGCGCGACCTGGCCGACGCTGCGGTCCTTTAGCATCACCACCATCGCCTTGCCCCACCACGGCATCTTCGCCTGGCCGTAAGCGCCGTCGAGACTGTTGCAGACGACGACGTCGATCTCGCCCGGATTCGTCCAGTCGGCGGGGAAGCTCGCGGCCTCGGCAGGGGTGAGATCGAATTTCTTCGGCTTGTCCCGGAAGGAGGTGCGCGCCACCTGCATCTCGATCATCGCCTTCTCGCGATCGAAGAAGTCGTTGGCGAACAGCACCGCCTTGCCGAATGCGGCCTCGACATGGGTCCTCTCATCGTAGTCGCCGGGCAGGCGGCCATTCGAGGTGACGAAGGTGACGTTGAGCTTCACTTCGAAGGGCTCCACCCGAACCGAGGTCACCGAGTTGCCCTTGAAGAGTTCGCCGCCGGATGAAAGGTCACCGAGGTTCGCCATGTTGCGAACGCCCCTGAAGTAGATGACGCCGCCCTTCCAGTCCTCCTTGTTGAACATCAGGATCGCGTCGTCCACCTCGGTCATCTTGATCGAGGAGGGATGGTTGCCCAGCGTCGTATCCTTCAGGGAGCGGTAGTTGCGCGTGATGTCCAGCGATCGTCCGTCCCAGTTCCTGTTCTCATAGAGCGTGATCGTCATCTCGTCGTTTCCTTCTTCGAGCATCGGAACAACCGAAACCGCTTCGCTCGCGGCCGATGCCTGGTTGGGTGTCTGAGGGGCTGCCGCGACGCCGGTCGCTCGCAGAGCGATCGGGGGCCGCATTTCCGGGCCGTCGAGTGTCGCAGGCGGGCATGTTGCCTCGCATTCATCGAGTTCTGCGTACAGACGGTACGTATCCTCATTTATATTTGCTTTTGCTAACGGAGTCAATTAGGTACGAACGGTATGTACGGAGAGAAAGCCCTTGAGAAAGAAAAGATCGCGATCGAAGCTGTCGCAGCCGGAGGCTCGTCGTCGTTATGTCGAAATCGGCGAGCTGGCGGTGCTCCAGCAGATCGAGAAGGACTCGAAGGCCCTCGACGACAACGCCATCGCCGTCGGGCCCTTCGGCCGTCTCGATGCCGCGGCTGTCGCCGCCCGTGACGGCAAGACACGCGGCGCCGTGACGAACCTGTTCGGCAGCCAGGCGGTTTTCCAGGCCGAGACGATGAAACTCGCCCTCAACGCGGCAGAGTGGATCGAGATGATCGAATATCCGAGTCCCAGTGCATTTCAATCGCCCGACGCATGGATCGACGCGTTGTTCGCGGCGGAATCGGCGCGCGGGCCAAGACACGCGGCCGAACCAGCGGTGAACTACGCCTTCTTGTGGGCGCTGTGGCTCAGCGCCGTGCCGTATGGGATCTGGAGCGAGCGGGTCAGCGGGCCGAGCGTTGACGAGTTCGTTCAGTGGGTCCAAAAGCTCGAGCAGCTCTTCGCGGGGGCAATCGACCACTTCGGAATGCGCCTGAGGAAGGGTATTTCGGTCAATCATCTGGCCACGAGTGCCGCCACCCTGATCGAGGGCGCCTGGCTCAACCAGTGCCTGACGCTCCAGCATCCCTGCGATGCAAAAGAGGCGATCGCCACCGTCCTGACGCGCGCGGGACGCTTGCTGTGGAACGGCGCAACGGAGCTGCGGACGTAATACCTTGGCCCTGGACGTTGGCACATCCAGGGCGCCTCAGTCGCCGGCGCGGCCCAGCCGGGCCGCTTGGCTTTCGCTCCAACGGGCGCGGCGCGCGGTCGCGCGCTCCAACGGTCAACAATGCTGACCGTTGGTATGAGCGCCTCCGGGCTAATAGGCGACGGGCGTGGTCCAGGCCGGATCGTCGTGCTTTTCCCAGTAGAGCTGGAGCAGCCGTGTCGTGATCGGTCCCGGCCGGCCCGAACCGACAGGCGCTCCATCGACGCGGGTGACCGGCATGATGCCTCCGGCGGTCGAGGTGATGAACACTTCGTCCGCATTGGCGAGCTCGCTCACCGCGACGTCCGTCGCCGCACAGTCGATGCCGATCTCCCCGCAGAGATCGAACACCGTTTGCCGGGTGATCCCCAGCAGCACTCCGGACGCCGGTGTCTTCAGTCCTCCGTCCTTGACCACGAACAGGTTGAAGCCGGGCCCTTCCGCGACGTTCCCATTGGTGTCGAGGAGCACCGCATTCTCGGCGTTTCTGTCATATGCCTCGAACAGCCCGCCCACGAGGTCGAGCCAATGATAATTCTTGACATGCGGATCCACGGATTTCGGCGATATGCGCACGACTTCGCTGACGACGAGAGCGAGGCCGCGCTTCATCTGCTCCTCATTCGCGATCGAGCCGAACGGGATCACAAAGGCGATGAAGCGGTTGATCGCGTTGCGCGGGTCGCGGCTGAAGGTCGGTGAGGTCCCCCGGGTGCAGATCATCTCGACATAAGCCGCCCTGTGTCCTGACAACGCGACGCAATTGGAGAGGATCGCGGCGACCTGGTCGCGGCTATAGGGCACCTTCAGGCGCAGCCGCTCGACGCTCGCAAAGAAGCGATCGAGATGCAGATCGAGCCTGAAGAAGCGGCCGTTCCAGACATGGACCGTGTCGTAGGTCGCGTCGGAGTGGAGCAGCCCCCAGTCGAGAACCGAGATCTTGGCTTCCGAGATCGGGAGGTACTGACCGTCCATATACGCCACACCCGCCGGGTAAAGCAGCGGATCCCGGTGCTTCTCGCTCAAGGCCGGCAGCGGCTCGGATGATGTCGACTTCAACTCGATGGCCATGGGTCCCCCTCTTCCTACCTTGCCAGCCGAACTGGCCGCCTGGGCGAGTTCTTTGTGCGATCGCCCAGCGTCACGAGGTCCCCTGACGCTCAGTCGTGTCCCGGCAGCCCAGCCAATCCCGCAACACCGATTCCATATCCGCTCCCGTTTGGGGGATCGGACCCGGATCCGCGGTCGGCGTGGCGGAGAAGCGCGGGGCAGGAGCCGCCTGGAGCGCGCCATCCATCTCCCGGTACACGCCGCGGGCGGCCATGTGCGGGTGGCGCGCCGCTTCGTCGGGATCGAGCACGGGCGCGAAGCAGGCATCGGTGCCTTCGAGCAGGGCGCACCACTCGTTCGACGAGCGCATGGCGAAGAGCACCGCAAACCGGCGCCTGAGCTCGGGCCAGGCCGCGACGTCGTAGCCATTGGCGAAATCGGGATCGTCGGCGAGGCCGAGCTTCTCGCACAGCAGCCGGTAGAATTTGGGTTCGAGCGCGCCGACCGAGACAAAGCGGCCGTCGGCGCAGCGATAGGTCGAATACCAGTGCGGTCCGTCCAATATGCTCTCGCCGCGCGCCGAGACGAACTGGCCGCCCGCCTTGAGGCTCAGGAGCAGGTTCATCATATGGGCGCTGCCGTCGACGATGGCGGCATCGACCACCTGGCCCCGTCCCGTCTCGCGCGCGCTCATGAGGGCGGCGAGGACTCCGACGGCGAGATAAAGCGCGCCGCCGCCGATATCGCCGACCAGGGTCGGCGGGGAGAGCGGCGGCTCGCCGGGCTGGCCCGAATACCAGAGCGCGCCGGACAGCCCGACATAGTTGAGGTCATGGCCTGCCGCGTGGGCGAGCGGTCCCTCCTGACCCCAGCCGGTCACGCGCCCGTAGACGAGGCGCGGATTGCGCGCCAGGCAGACTTCCGGGCCAAGCCCCAGCCGCTCCATGACATCCGGACGCATACCCTCGATCAGCGCGTCGGCGCTCTCGACGAGGTCGAGGACGGTCGCGACATCTTCCGGAGACTTGAGGTCGACCGCGATCGAACGCTTGCCGCGGTTGGTGAGGGCTGCCGTTCCCAGCGCGATGTTCTCGGGGTTGGGCTGGCGCCGGTCCACGACGACCACGTCCGCCCCGAGGTCGGCCAGCAGCATGCCGCAGAAGGGCGCCGGTCCGATGCCCGCGATTTCGATAAGCCTGAGACCGGCGAGCGGCCCCTTGCGGCTGGTCATGCATCTCCTCCCTGCATGCTCCGACGGAATGCGCGCCGCAACGACAGCGTTGGCGACAAGCGGCCCCCGCAACCGACAGCATGGGAGGCCGGGTGTCAATATGGCCACTTTTCTCGGGGCGGCTACGACGCTCACACGTCCGTAAGGCGTCTCGCTGACGCCGCGCCAAGCAGAGCGCGTGCAACGGATCTCACGCGATGGCAGGGCGCTCCGCCACAAAGCGTGAATGCCGCGTATATTGACATAAAGATGTCTTTATGTGATTGGAGAGGGCTTGTCGCAGTAAGGATTGAAGATGTCGCAATCACCGTCGCCGCTCGATGCACTCTTCGGCGCGGTCGCGCCCAGGCCCGACGGTTCGGAGGTGCTCGCCGCCCTGCGGGCCGCCGCCCGCGAGCGCATCCTCATTCTCGATGGCGCGATGGGCACCCAGATCCAGGGCCTCGGCTTCGACGAGGACCATTTCCGCGGCGAGCGTTTCGGAGGCTGCGCCTGCCACCAGAAGGGCAACAACGACCTCCTGATCCTCACCCAGCCCAAGGC
This sequence comes from Rhizobiaceae bacterium, assembly GCA_035556195.1. GTDB lineage: Bacteria > Pseudomonadota > Alphaproteobacteria > Rhizobiales > Rhizobiaceae. The sequence continues at coordinate 359,553 of DATMFK010000010.1, read as the reverse complement.
CATCGAGGAGATCCATTACAAATACGCCATCGCCGGCGCCGACATCATCGAGACCAACACCTTTTCCTCGACTTCGATCGCCCAGGCCGACTACGGCATGGAGGACATGGTCTACGAGCTCAACCGCGACGGTGCGCGGCTGGTGCGCCGGGCAGCGCTGCGGGCCCAGCAGGAGGACGGCAAGCGCCGTTTCGTGGCCGGCGCGCTCGGGCCGACCAACCGCACCGCCTCGATTTCCCCTGACGTCAACAACCCCGGATACCGCGCCGTCACCTTCGACGATCTCAGGATCGCCTATGGCGAGCAGCTTCGCGGGCTGATCGACGGCGGCGCCGATATCGTTCTCATCGAGACGATCTTCGACACGCTGAATGCCAAGGCGGCGATCTTCGCGGCGGAGGAAATCTTCGCCGAGAAGGGTGTGCGCCTGCCCGTCATGATCTCCGGTACCATCACCGATCTCTCCGGCCGCACCCTGTCGGGCCAGACCCCGACCGCCTTCTGGCATTCGGTGCGTCACGCCAAGCCCTTCACGATCGGATTGAACTGCGCGCTCGGCGCCGCGGCCATGCGCCCGCATCTTTCCGAACTGTCCGACGCGGCCGACACCTTCATATGCGCCTATCCCAATGCCGGCCTGCCCAATGCCTTCGGGCAGTATGACGAGAGCCCCGACTATATGGCGGGGCAGGTCGAGGAGTTCGCCAGGGAAGGCCTGGTCAATGTGGTGGGCGGCTGCTGCGGCTCGACGCCGGACCATATCCGCGCCATCGCCGAGGCCGTGAAGGGCCGGGCGCCGCGCGCCGCGCCCGAGCACAAGCCCCTGATGCAGCTCTCCGGCCTCGAGCCGTTCACGCTCACCGACGAGATCCCCTTCGTCAATGTCGGCGAGCGCACCAACGTCACCGGCTCGGCGAGGTTCCGCAAGCTGATCACCGCCGGCGATTATGCCGCCGCGCTGGACGTGGCCCGCGATCAGGTGGCGAACGGCGCGCAGGTCATCGATGTCAACATGGACGAGGGCCTGATCGACTCCAAGAAGGCGATGGTCGAGTATCTCAACCTCATCGCCGCCGAGCCCGACATCGCCCGCGTGCCGATCATGATCGACAGCTCCAAATGGGAGGTGATCGAGGCCGGGCTGAAATGCGTTCAAGGCAAGGCCATCGTCAACTCGATCTCGATGAAGGAAGGCGAGGAAGCTTTTCTTCATCACGCCAGGCTGTGCCGGGCCTATGGCGCGGCCGTCGTCGTCATGGCCTTCGACGAGCAGGGCCAGGCCGACACCAAGGCGCGCAAGGTCGAGATCTGCACCCGCGCCTACAAGCTGCTGACGGAAGAAGCGGGCTTCGCCCCGGAAGACATCATCTTCGATCCCAACATCTTCGCCATCGCCACCGGTATCGAGGAACACGACAATTACGGCGTCGACTTCATCGAAGCGACGCGGGAGATCGTGCGCACCCTGCCTCACGTCCACGTGTCGGGCGGCGTGTCGAACCTCTCTTTCTCCTTCCGTGGCAACGAGCCGGTGCGCGAGGCCATGCACGCCGTGTTCCTGTACCACGCCATCCAGGCTGGCATGGACATGGGCATCGTCAATGCCGGACAGCTCGCCGTCTATGAATCGATCGATCCCGAGCTGCGCGAGGCCTGCGAGGATGTCGTGCTCAACCGCAAGCCCAAGGCGGGCGGCACGGCGACGGAGCGCATGCTGGAAATCGCCGAGCGCTACAAGGGCGCCGGCGCGCGGGAGGGCAAGGAGAAGGATCTCGCCTGGCGCGAATGGCCGGTGGAGAAGCGGCTCGAGCACGCGCTGGTCAACGGCATCACGGAATTCATCGAGGCCGACACGGAAGAGGCGAGGGTCAAGGCCGAGCGTCCGCTTCATGTGATCGAAGGGCCGCTGATGGCCGGCATGAACGTGGTGGGCGATCTCTTCGGCGCGGGCAAGATGTTCCTGCCGCAGGTGGTGAAGTCGGCACGGGTCATGAAGCAGGCCGTGGCCGTGCTCCTGCCCTACATGGAAGCCGAGAAGCTGGCCAATGGCGGCGGCGACCGCGAGAGCGCCGGCAAGATCCTGATGGCGACGGTGAAGGGCGATGTCCACGACATCGGCAAGAACATCGTCGGCGTCGTCCTGGCCTGCAACAATTACGAGATCATCGATCTCGGCGTCATGGTGCCGGTGACGAAGATCCTCGAGACGGCGCGCGCGGAGAAGGTGGACATCATCGGGCTTTCCGGCCTGATCACGCCGTCGCTCGACGAGATGGCGCATGTGGCCGCCGAGATGGAGCGCGAGGGCTTCGACATCCCGCTGCTGATCGGTGGCGCGACCACCAGCCGCGTGCACACGGCCGTGAAGATCCACCCGCGCTACAGCCAGGGCCAGGCCGTCTATGTGACCGACGCCAGCCGCGCCGTCGGCGTGGTGTCTTCCCTGCTGTCGGCGGAGATGAAGCCCGGCTATGTCGAGAAGCTGCGCGAGGAATACCGCAAGGTGGCCGATGCGCATGCGCGCTCCGAAGCGGAAAAGCAGCGCCTGCCGCTCGAACGGGCGCGCGCCAACCCGCATCGCGTGGACTGGGCCGCCTACCAGCCGCCGAAGCCGACCTTCCTGGGAACGAAGGTGTTCGAGACCTGGGATCTGGCCGAGCTCGCCCGCTATATCGACTGGACGCCCTTCTTCCAGACCTGGGAACTCAAGGGGCGCTACCCCAAGATCCTTGAAGACGAGCAGCAGGGGGAGGCGGCGCGTCAGCTTTTCGCCGACGCACAGGCGATGCTGAAGAAGATCATCGACGAGAAATGGTTCAGGCCCCAGGCCGTGGTCGGCTTCTGGCCCGCAAACGCGGTGGGCGACGATGTCCGACTCTTCACCGACGAGAGCCGCTCGAAGGAGCTCGCCACCTTCTTCACGCTGCGCCAGCAGCTCGTCAAGCGGGACGGCAAGGCCAACATGGCGCTCTCGGATTTCGTGGCGCCGGAGGATAGCGGCAAGGCCGATTATGTCGGTGGCTTCGTCGTGACGGCGGGGATCGAGGAGGTGGCGATCGCCGAACGCTTCGAGCGTGCGAATGACGATTACTCCTCGATCATGGTGAAGGCTCTGGCGGACCGTTTCGCGGAAGCTTTCGCCGAGCGCATGCACGAGGTCGTGCGCAAGGAGCTCTGGGCCTATGCGCCGGACGAGAGCTTCACGCCGGAGGACCTGATCGGCGAGCCCTATCAGGGCATCCGCCCGGCGCCGGGCTATCCCGCCCAGCCCGATCATACGGAGAAGAAGACGCTTTTTGCCTTGCTCGACGCCGAAAGCCAGGTCGGTGTGAAGCTCACAGAGAGCTTCGCCATGTGGCCCGGCTCCTCGGTCTCGGGCCTCTATTTCTCGCATCCCGAGAGCTATTATTTCGGCGTCGCCAAGGTCGAGCGCGACCAGATCGAGGACTATGCCGGGCGCAAGGGCATGGCGATCGGCGAAGTCGAGCGCTGGCTCGGCCCGATCCTCAACTACGTGCCGGCGTCCTATGCGGAAGCGGCGGAGTAGGGCAGGCATTAAGGGAGCGTCAGGGGGTCGGCCATCTGAGCTGTAAGCGCCCGATCGGCCTACCGGCCACTTCTCCCCGTGAAACGAGGAGAAGAGCGCCTTCATTTTGCTTTCGCCAATCGCCTCCCGTCGACGATTGACGAATTCCTGGCGTCCGTCGCCTCACTTCCCGTTCTTCACCTACGACATTCCACACGGTGGAGAGTGTCTTTCCTTATTGCTCGGCAGGTCCCCCTCTCCGTCTCGGCTTCGCCGAGACGGAGAGGGTGCCTGCAAGGCGCCGAGAAGACGCTTCTTGAGATTTCCTTCGAACGGCCGCCGACGCGGGCTGCAGCCCGGCGCCTCCGCTGCCCGCCGCGTCGCCTTGCGGCGGCGCGGGGACGGGCAGGGTTCGGCTTACGGCCGGATGTTGTGATTGACCCGGAAAAGGTTTGACGGGTCGTATCTGCGCTTGGCCGCGACGAGGCGCTCGTAGTTGTGGCCGTAGGCGGCGCGCAGGCGCGCTTCGCCTTCGTCGTCCATCATGAAGTTGATGTAGGCGCCACCATGCGCGTTGTGTCTGTGCACCGCGGCCCAATAGTCGCTTGCCCAACGCTTGAGTTCGGATGCTTTCCCAGGGTCGGGGTCGATGCCCGCGATGACCATCGACCAACGCGCTTGGCGGGTACCCCAGGCGGTCGCGTCCGGAGCGACGTCCTGCACCGCTCCGTCGATGGGGTAGAGGTGCATGAGGGACAATTCGCTCGGGGTCTTCGAACCGTACTCGGCATGGGCGGCAATGGCGGCATCGGAGAGCTCGTCGACATAGTCGCCTTTCCAGTACCATTGCAGGCCCTTCGGCAGCAGCGGGTCGAACAGCGTCTGGAGGGCGACGAAGGGCATCTGCATCATGCCGTCCAGCAGCGGCTCGGGAAGAGCGGCCCGCGCCGGCCGCATGGCCGCCATGCCGTCTTCCGCCGAGCCGTTGTAGCAACTGATCAATGCACAGACGCGCCGTCCCCAGATCTCGCGAGGGAACGGATCGCAGGACGGCACCGTCTTGATGCCGAAGAACATGCCGAGCTCCCGCGGGGCACCGGGCAGGAAGTCCCGGTACCAGCGCATGACCTGCGGGGCATGCACGATGTCGTAGAAGATCGGTCCGCCATAGACATGCGTGGCCGGATGAGCCCGGAAGACGAAGCGTGTCACCACGCCGAAATTGCCGCCGCCGCCGCGCAGCGCCCAGAACAGCTCGGGATGTTCGTCCTCGCTCGCCGTCACCACCCTGCCGTCGGCCAGCACGACCTCGGCCGCAAGCAGATTGTCGATGGTGAGGCCGTACTTGCGGGTGAGATGGCCGGTGCCGCCTCCCAGCGTCAGCCCGGCGATGCCGGTGGTCGAGACGAGACCCGCCGGCACCGCGAGCCCGTGAATGCTGGTGGCGCGATCGACGTCGCTTTGCGTGCAGCCGGCTTCGACACGGACGGTGCGCGTCGCGGGATCGACATCGACGCGTTTCATCGGCGACAGGTCGATGACCATGCCGCCGTCGCAACTGCCGAAGCCTGGTCCGCTGTGGCCGCCGCCACGGACGGCAACAACCAGATCCTTCTCGCGGGCGTGGTTGACGGCCGCGACGACGTCGGCGGTCTCGGCGCAAGGAACGATCCAGCGCGGCCGCTTGTCGATCATGGCATTGTAGAGAGCGCGAGCCTCGTCATAGGCCGGATGAGCCTGGTCGATGAGGGCCGCGCGGAGCCGCTCTGGAAAGTCGTGAGACGTTATGACTTTCTGCATAGTTCGCTCTCGGGTTTCGAGGCAGACGCGTCAGGGCACGGTCCAACTGAAATCCGTCGCGGGCCATGGGCATTTGCGTCGCCGGTTGAATCGCCGCCTCCGCGGCCCCCCTGTCATACGACGCTTTCATTTCCGCAGTTTTTCACTGTGGCCGCCGGAATGTTTCGTTTGTTTCGGCGACGCATGCTCGGATGGCAGGCTTCGGGCTACACGCCCGCCAGTCCTCCCGACCCTACAGCGTGTCGCCCCAATCGGATTCGGGCGACGCGCTTTAGATATTTTTTGCCGCCTTGTCGCGATGCCGATCGAATCCGGTCGGCTGCGGAATGCTTTAAGCCTGCAAGGCCGGCTGGGGGTCGGCTGCCTGCGAACGGTCATGCGCGATCGGGAACAGGGCCCTGAGGCGCCGGTCGCGGAGCCAGAGCCCGCCCCACATGAACAGCCCGAGATAGAGGCTGAAGAGGATGTGGCTGAAGAGCGGGCTGCCGACCCGGATCTGTGTCGCCATCGCGCCCCCGAGGAGCCCCATCATGAGGACGGCGCCGAGCACGCTTGTGCGCGGGATCAGGTAGAGCACGAGGCAGGCCAGTTCGATGACGCCGATGAAGAAGGCATAGCCGGACGGCCAGCCGAGTTCGGTCATCGTCTGTTCCGCCACGGGCATGTGGAGCAGCTTGGGCGCGATCGAGGCGCCAAGCATGAACAGGGTGAAGAGCCCGGTCAGAACCCGGCCTGTCCAAAGCATCGTCTGTGCATTCATGTCGTTCTCCTGTGAAGGCGCAGCCACTGGTCGAGCCGGACGAAGGTGCCCGTCCAGCCATGCCGGTGCCCGGCAAGGCTTTGCTCGGACTTCAACCCCCGCTGCGTGAAATCCATCCGTGTCCGCCCGTCCGGCATCTCGGCCAGAAGGAGGGTGACCTGCGTGTCGACGGGCGTGCCGTCCTCGTGATCGTCGCTTTCCCACTTGAAGCTGAATACCAGCCGTTCAGGCGGAACCACTTCATGATACACGCCGCCCTGCCAGAGCACGCGATCGCCTGTCGCCGAGCGCAGGCAGGCGCGCCAGGTACCGCCTGGACGCAGGTCCTGAATGGTCTCCACGGCGGGCCACTCCGGCGGCCCGAACCATGCGATCAGCATTTCCGGCCGCGTCCAGGCCTGCCAGACCAGCTCGCGCCGCGCATCGAAGATGCGGCGCAGGCTCAGCTCGCGCGGCGCGGCGCTGTCAGTGGCGGGAGCCATCGTCGTCCCGCGACTGAATGCTCTTCAGAAATCCGTCCAGACGATCGAAGCTCGCTTCCCAGAAGTGGCGATAATGATCGATCCAGTCGGCGATCCCTTTCATGGCCAAGGGCTCGAACTTGGCCGGCCGCCATTGCGCGGCGCGGCTGCGGCTGACGAACCCGGCATTCTCCAGAACCTTCAAATGGCGCGAGATTGCCGGCAAACTCATTGAGAATGGTTCCGCGAGATCGTTCACCGACGTCTCTCCCTGCTTGCTCAGCCGGGCAAGAATGGCACGGCGCGTGGGGTCTGCGAGAGCAGCGAACTGGACGCTCAGCGGATCCGTACCCATGGCATGCCCCCTTATTTAACGAATATGTTAAATGCGCGCCGACGACTTGTCCAGGGTAGGCGACGGCGAAATCGCGCAGCTCGTCACCGCTGTCATGGTGGAACCGTCAGGGAGTGGATGGTCGGATCAATCTCTCGCCCGCTGAGGCTCGGGTTCGAGCCTGACGAACGGCATGGAGATCAGCGCCAACCGCGAATGTCTGCGATTGGCCTCTCCCCTCGCGCCGCCGTTCAGGTGCTGCTGCCGTTGGAGGCGAGCATGGTCGCCCGTCCGCCGCTCGGGACGACGACGAGCTGCTTGACCTTGCCCTGCTTGAAGGCATTGAGGAACCGGTCGTAGTTCTTGAAGGCGACGCAGCCATGCGATTCGGCGCGGCCGCCGCGCAGCAGATAGCTGTGGGTCAGGAAACCGTCGCGGCCATGCTTGTTCTTGCCGTCGACGGGCAGCATCCGGATCGCCTCGACACCATGGAAGCGCTTTTCCCGCATCCTGAGATTATAGGTATGCGGTGGGGTGGGCCCGTTCATCTTGACGTGCACGTAGCGCGGATCGTCAGCCATCTTGCCGATCCCCGAATGCGCCTCCAGCACGCTGCCGTCGGGCATGTAGACCCTCGCGGCGCTGATGTCGTAGACGGCGACGCCGTTTCCGGCCCTGGCTCCGCCGCCGCCGAACAAGTTGCGCAGCGTCCGGCCGAGGCCGTTCGAATTGGACGGGTCGTTCGGACGCGCATAGGCAAGCTTCTGCCTCGGCTTCTCGGCTTCGACGGCCTTGCGTGATCCGTCGGCCTTTTCGGCGGGCCTGTCCGCCCGGGGTGCTTCCGGCTCGCGGGTCTCCGCCGCGGCGGGCCTGCGGGTCTGATCGCTGCGCGGACGAAGTTGCGGCACGGGAACGTCGGACGGCGTGGACTCGAAATCTGGCAGGGGCAGAGCCAGGGCCTCGTCCGTTTCCTCCGGGGTGTCGGAATCTTCCTCCACCGGCGCTGTCAGCAGCGCCGACAGGGCCGCGCCGGCGCCGCTTGGAGAAGGATCGGCATAGGCGAGCAGCATCGGCGGCCGATTACCGGCTTGCGACGCGAAGCGCTCGGGGGCCGGAGCGCTAGCCTTCGCGGCGGGTTGGCGCGCCTTGGCGGCACCGGCACCGGCGCTGTTGAAAAGCTGGGCGAGTTTCTCGGATGTGAGTGAGGCTTGCTTCACGATCGCTTCGAAGCGCGCTTCGTTGCCGCTTGACCCGGACGCTGCCCCGATGTCGGGGAGACGGTCCGATTTGCCGTCGACCGCAAGGCTCGCGACGATGACAGGCCGCGCTGCCGCAGCGGCCAACCTCGGCGCCTTGCCGGAATGCTGGTCCGCGGGCTGTGCCTGGGTTCTCTTGACGAAGTAGAGTTCCGGCTTGGCCGAGCCTGAACCCGGGGCAAAGGAACTGCCCATCGCGACCATACCAGCGGCGGACCACACGGCAGCCCCGGCAAACGCGGTGCCAACGGAAGCGATCAGCAGTGGGCGCACCAAACGGCGCCCTGCACGAGCGGGTTTACTCACCAAAACATATCAAACCGGAGAACCCCGCAAGGGGCCTGGGGTCGTCGAGCGACCGCGACTGCGTGGTTTCCGGAATGTCCCCTTACTGAACCAATGATCGAAAAAGGATGGACAAATATGGTTAAATTTTGCTTGCGACTGGCAAAAATGTCACGCGTGGCCGTCTCGGGGGCGGGGTGGAGCCATGGATTCCGCCGCTGGCCGCTATCTCGCAGGGTCGCTGGAGCCGCGTCCCGGACACGCCGCCGCCTCCTCCTGCGTAGCGCGTCGCGCGGTGATAGGCGCCAGAGCGCCGGCGCTATGGTCGATGATTGGACATGGTTTCATCGCTGTCGGAATGCCCCATGCCCATTCCCAGACCTCCGCCGCCCGCCCCCATCCCGCCACCGCCTCCACCCATCCCGCCGCTGCCGCGGCCCGCGCCGCCTTCGCCTTTGCGCGCGCTCGAGCTGGAGGGGCGGGCAGGGCCTTGGAAGGGAATTTCGAGATCGGGCGGGACCGGCGCGAGGTCCAGCGCCTCCCGAATGAAGTTGCGGAGGGAGACGACAAGCTGGTGCGTTCGCACCGGCTGGCCGGCGACCAGCTCACGCGCGGCCCGCTCCGCAAGGCGCACCTGTTCTTCGGTCCCGAGCAGGATGACATCGGAAAGAGCCGCCTCGACGGCATCCCGTATCCGCCTGGATCGTTCGGAGCCGCTCGACAGGGGCAGGCCTTCGTTGCCTTCGGCGTCTGCTCGCGCCCGCTCCCGCAGATCCTTGAGGTGGGTCGGGTCGACCGTCAGGGTTCCGGTGAACGAGCCGCCAAGGATCTTGTATGCCGCGATAAGCGTCTTCAAGCGCTCGTTGATCTGCCTGTTCGCCCGTTCGCGCCGCTGCTGGATCGTGAACATCATGATCAGACGGATGCCCATGCTGATGAGCGTGATCAGCGAGATCCCGATCAGCGTGAGCAGCAGACCCTGCCAGGAACTGAAATCCATGCCGCGCACCGACACCTCCGCAACCATTCGGCGCGGGAGCTTATATGGCGTCCCGATCATCAGGAAGCCCGGAGCTGGCCACGATGCCAAGCGCCGCCTCGGTGGCAAGGAAATCGCGCTCAACCGCCGTGGCATCGAAGTTGTGGCTTCTCCGGGGGGACTGCCATCAAGAGATTTTCAAGAACAATGCTGGTAAATTACACGTTCTTCATGGCGTTGCGCAGCATGGGGTGAGTAAATGGCGCGGGACGTTACGCAATATAGGCATCCAATACAGATCAGGCGGACGTGCTGGATTCCTGGCGGCATGCCGCCGCTTCCCGTAGCGGGAGTTCGCGATACGGTCGCAACTGATCGATTGGCCGATGAAGCGGTTCGGTCCCGAGGAGGGCAAGGAGACCGACCATGCGCAAACGCAGCCAGAAGTGTATCCTGTTGCGATTTACGGTCTGCGCGAATGTTGTTCGATTGAAGCTGGAAGCGTGGAGATAGGGAATTGGCCAATTCAAACCGCGGGACGCGTGTGCCCTGGAGCTCGCATTTTTTCCTGGTCGCCGCGCTCGGCGCCACCGTGGCGGGCGGGCGGGCGACGGCCCAGGACGCCGACGAATTATCGAAGCAGTTGGCCAATCCGGTCGCGAGCCTGATCAGCGTGCCGCTGCAAAGCAATTTCGAATTCGGCGCCGGCAGCGGTGATGGCTTCGCCTATACGCTCAACATCCAGCCTGTCATTCCCTTCTCGATCAACGAAGATTGGAATCTGATCTCGCGCACCATCCTGCCTGTCGCCTACCGGGATTATCTGCCGCCGCCAGACGGCAATACGTTCGGGCTGGGCGACATCACCCAGAGCCTGTTCTTCTCGCCGAAGGCGCCTACGTCGAACGGGCTGATCTGGGGCGTCGGGCCGGCATTCCTCATCCCGACCGCCACGGACGACTTCCTGGGTTCCGGCAAGTTCGGGCTCGGTCCCACCGGCGTCGGGCTGGTGCAGAAGGGCCCATGGACGGTCGGCATTCTCGCCAACCACATCTGGTCCGTTGCGGGAGACGACGACCGGGCGGAGGTCAACAGCACATTCCTCCAGCCCTTCCTGTCCTATGCGCTCGGCCACGGCACCTCGATCACCCTCAACACGGAGTCGACCTACGACTGGGTCTCCGAGCAATGGACCGTGCCGATCAATCTGGGCGTCCAGCAGGTCTTCAAACTCGGCGAACAGCCGGTGAGCATCCAGGTCGGGGGAAAATACTACGCGGAGGCACCCGAGGGTGCTCCTCAATGGGGCATCCGGACGACCTTCACCTTCCTGTTTCCGAAGAAGTAGTGCGCCGGCACGGCGGGATGATCATACGATCGGATTGATCTTTGAGGGATCGCGAGTTGCCCTCATTGTCCTGCCGGACATCTCTCCCCGCAAGCGGGGAGAGAGACGACGGCCGCTTGGGTTGCGCCAGTCGCCACCGGCGGTGATTGGCGAAACGGGAGACGACATCGATCTTCTCCCCGCATGCGGGGAGAAGTGGCCGGCAGGCCGATGAGGGGCTTGCCCAACCGTCGATCCTTGTCGCCGCCGCTGTCAGCAGCGCGACGATGCTTCCCGCGGCGGGTTTTGTAGTTGCCGCGAGGTCACGACCCGGCGAGCCCTCCGAGATCCTCGACGGCGATCGGGAAGCGGCGGACCCTTACCCCGGTGGCGTGCCAGACCGCGTTGGCGATCGCGCCGACGGTGCCGGTGATGCCGATTTCGCCGACGCCCTTGATGCCCAGCGGGTTCACATGCGGGTCGTGCTCCTCGATGAGCAGGGCTTCGAGCGAGGGAACGTCCGCATTCACCGGGATGTGGTACTCGGCGAGATCGGCATTCATCACGCGGCCCGAACGCTTGTCGGTAAGGGCGTGCTCGTGGAGCGCGAAGGACACGCCCCAGATCATGCCGCCGTAATATTGGCTGCGCACCAGCCGCGGGTTGACGATGCGACCCGCCGCGAAGGCGCCGACAAGGCGGGTAACCCTGACCTGGCCGAGGTCCGGGTCCACCTTGACCTCGGCGAACACCGCGCCATGCGCGTGCATGGCGAGCGCCTCCCGCGATGCCTGGTCGGGTGCGCTCGTGCCGGTCCCTTCGAGCTCGACGAGCCCGGCGCGCGCCAGGATGTCGGCATAGGCTTCGCTGCGGCTTTCGTCGTCGCGACGATGGAGCCGGCCGTTGCGGGCGATCACGCCGGCATTGCCGGCGCCGAAGAGAGGCGAGCGCTCGTCGGCCGTGGCGAGCTCCGCCAGCCTGGCGATCACGTCGCTGCCGGCATTGTGGATCGCCGTGCCAGCCGTCGCGGTGTGGCCGGAACCGCCGGCAATTCCCGCGTCCGGCAGGTCCGACGAGCCCGCCCGGAACTCGACCCGGTCGATGTCGAGGCCCAGGCTGTCGGCGGCGAGCTGGGCCAGGGCGGTCCAGGCACCCTGGCCCATATCGGCAGCACTCGTCTCGACGAGGCCGGTGCCGTCGCCACGCAGGACGGCACGCGCCTCGGCCTGGAACATGATGGCCGGGAAGGTCGCCGTGCCGACGCCCCAGCCGACGAGGAAGCCGGCATCGTCGCGCATGCGACGCGGCTCGAGCGGGCGTTCGGACCAGCCGAAGCGCGCCGCGCCCTCGGCATAGCATTCGCGTAGCGCCTTCGACGAGAAGGGCTTGCCTGAGATCGGCTCGACCTCGGCGTAGTTCCGGAGCCGGAACTCCAGCGGATCGAGGCCGCAGGCCCACGCCGCCTCGTCGATCGCGCTTTCCAGCGCGGCCGATCCCGATGCCTCGCCCGGCGCCCGCATGAACAGCGGCGTGCCGATGTCGTTGCGCACCCCCAGATGCGAGGTCGCGATCGCCGGGCTGGCATAGAGGGTGTGCGACGCCTCGGCTGCCGGCTCGATGAAATCGTCGAAGGCGCTCGTCACCGTTGTGACTTGGTGCTCGAGCGCCGTAAGCCTGCCGTCCTCGTCCATGCCGAGGCGGAGTCTCTGGCGGGTCGGCGCGCGATGGCCGACCGGCCCGTACATCTGGTCGCGGCGAAGCACGAGCTTCACCGGCTTGCCGACGAGCCTGGCCGCCAGGATGCCGAGCACTTGCGGCCCGGACAGCATGCCTTTCGAGCCGAAGCCGCCGCCGAGGAAGGGACTGCGGATATGAATGTTCTCCGGCGGTAGGCCGAACAGTGCGGCGACGCGGCCCCGCGCCATGGCCAGTCCCTGGCTCGGCGTGTCGATCGAGAGGGTGTCGCCGTCCCACGACGCAACGATGGCATGGGGCTCCATCGCATTGTGATACTGCGCCGGCGTTTCATATGTCGCGTCGATCGTCGTGGACGCCGAGGCAAGTCCCGCCTCGACGTCGCCGACATGTTCGTCCGGGGGGCTGATCAGCCTCACGGCACTCGGAACGAAGCTGTCCGCCGCATCGAGGCCGATCCGGGCGGGTTCGGCCTCGTAGCGCGGGGCGAGAAGGGCGGCGCCCTCCGTGGCCGCTTCGAGGCTTTCGGCGATGACCACGGCGATCGGCTGGTTCGCGTAACGCACATTGTCGTTCTGCAACACGTCGAGCCGGAACATGAAGGGATTGGTCTTCGCGTCGGGATCTGTCGCGAGCGGCGGACGGTTGGCCGAAGTCATGACCTCGACCACGCCGGGATGCGCCTTGGCCGCCTCCACGTCCAAGAAAACGATGCGGCCGCGCGCAACGGTGGCGACGGCCGTCACCGCGTAGAGCATGTCGGCGGGATGGTTGTCGGCGGCGTAACGCGCGCCGCCGGTGACTTTCAGGAACCCGTCGCGACGGGTGAGCGGCTGGCCGGCGTTCGAACCGTGCCGCAGATGGGCGGAGCCGAGCATTGACGTGGTCTCAGGCATGGGGCTGAACTCCGGGAACGGAGGAGAAGGGAGAGGCCGGAAGGGCGGGAAGCCGCCCGGGTGTTCCCGCCGCCGCGGCGGCCAGCGCCCGCACGACGATGCGCTTGGCAAGCTCGATCTTGAAGGCATTGTCGCCGGAGGGCCTTGCATCGGCGAGAGCGACCTCGGCGGCCGCGCGGAAGGCGGCCTCGCCGGGATTGGCGCCGGCCAGAATCGCTTCGGCCTGTCGGGCGCGCCACGGCCTCGGCCCCACCCCGCCCAGCGCGAGCCGCACCTGCCGGATGGTGTCGCCCTGGAAGTCGAAGGCGGCGGCCGCAGAAACGACGGCGAAGGCGTAGGAGGTGCGTTCCCTGAGCTTCAAATAGCGCGCGTGCCTGAAGAAGGCCGCGGCCGTGCCGGGCAGGCGCACCGCCACGATCAGGTCGCCGGGCTCCAGCGCGGTCTCCCGCTCGGGCGTGTCGCCGGGCAGGCGGTGGAGCTCCTCGAGAGCGATCTCGCGCCGGCCCGACCGGCCCTCGATCTCGACGACGGCGTCGAGCGCCACGAGCGGCACGCAGAAATCGGAGGGATGGGTGGCGATGCAGGCGTCGCTCCAGCCGAGCACGGCGTGGAGCCGGTTTTCGCCCTCGCGCGCGTCGCAGCCGGAACCCGGCTCACGCCGGTTGCAGGCGCTCGCTACGTCGTAGAAATAGCCGCAGCGCGTGCGCTGCATCAGATTGCCGCCGACCGTCGCGGCGTTGCGCAACTGCGCCGAGGCTCCCGACAGAAGCGCCTCCGCAAGGAAGGGATATGTCCTGGCGAAATAGGGATCGTGGGCGAGGTCGGCATTGCGCACCAGCGCGCCGATGCGAACGCCGCCATCGGCCAGCCGCTTGATGCCGTCGAGACCGGGCAGCCGGGTGACGTCGACGAGCCGGTCGGGCCGCGAAACGCCAGCCTTCATCAGGTCGAGAAGATTGGTCCCGGCGGCGAGATAGGCCGAGCCGGGCTCGGCCGCGGCGGCGATCGCCTCGGGAATGGTCGTGGGACGGATGTAATCGAAGCTTTTCATGCTGCGTTCCTCCGGTCGGATTCGATCAGTTTCTTCTGCGCGTCGAGCACGGCCTCGGTGATGCCGCGGTAGGCGCCACAGCGGCACAGGTTCCCACTCATCGCCTCGCGGATGCGCTCGGGATCGTCGCCGGCCTGCCCCTCGCTGATCAGCCCGACCGCGCTCATGATCTGGCCGGGCGTGCAGAAGCCGCACTGGAAGCCGTCATGCTCGATGAAGGCGGCCTGGACGGGATGAAGCTCGCCGTTCCTGGCGAGCCCTTCGACGGTGACGACCTCCGCCCCGTCATGGCTTACCGCAAGGGCGAGGCAGGAATTGACACGGCGCCCATCGACCAGCACCGTGCAGGCGCCGCACTGGCCGCGGTCGCATCCTTTCTTCGTTCCGGTTAGGTCGAGACGCTCGCGCAAGAGATCGAGGAGCGTTATGCGCGGGTCGTCGAGTTCGACGTCGCATCGCTCACCATTGACGGTGAGGCTGATGGAGAAGTTCATGTGATGCTCCGATCAGTGCTATGGTTGTGATAAGGACGAGCGGCGCGGAAGGGAGCCGCCCGCCGAAAGGGCGGCCGCCTGGCAAAGCGCCGATGAGATAATTATATGGAGGGTGCCTCCGTTTTCAAGTGGAAACGGAGGCGTCCTCCGGTTATTTTTTGAAAGGACGGTTAGAAGGCATCTGATGGCGGACAATCTCGGCAAGGCAACGCGGCGGCCGCGCGCGGACTCGGTCCGCAACCGCGAGCGTCTTTTGCAGGCGGCGGCGGCCGTCTTCAGCGCGGGCGGTCCAGAGGCCAGCCTGGAGGCCGTGGCAAAGCGGGCAGGCGTCGGCATCGGCACGCTCTATCGCCACTTCCCGACGCGCGAAGCCCTGTTCGAAGCCGTCTACCGCCATGAGGTGGATCACCTCGGCGACCTGGCGGAGCAGTTGGCGCGGGAAGCAGCTCCCGTCGAAGCGCTGCGACGATGGGCGCATGCCCATGTGCAAGTGGTCGCGACGAAAAAGGGCATGCTGGCGGCACTGGCGTTGGCCGCGCACGGCCCGTCGGAGCTCTATGCCTACTCCTTCGAGCGTATGTCCAAGGCTGCTGGCCTGCTCTTGGAGCGTGCCATCGCCGCCGGCGAGGTCCGCGCCGACATCACGCCGGAAGATCTGCTCCGCGCGCTGGTCGGCATGTGCTACATGCATGACCAGCCGGGCTGGTTGCCCAGGGCCCTGCATCTCGTGGACATCTTCATCGACGGCCTACGCGTGCGCTAAATGCATGTGGCGCGAATTGGGATTCGCGCGACATGCTCCAGGCTGTTGATTTCATGCATGTCGTTTTCCCAAAACCGCTGCACGGGCTTCCAGGGGAGCCGAACATGCTGCCGCCGATCCATATGGATGCAGTACTCTCCTTGGAGACGGCGTCGATGGCAGGTCTTTCCTCAGCCGCGGATTATCCCCGCGGGATCCTCTTTGGGCGGCAGGTTTTGGAGCCGTGCTTCGAGTGTGCGCATGCGGCGGGCGTAGGCAGGCCCCGGGCCGCGCATGTAGTGGAGCTCCGGCCGATAATGAGGTGCGACGAATTCGCGAAACGCCCATGCCAGCTGTGTGATGGGAGCCAAGAGTTCCATGACGACACTTCCCCTTTTCGTGGCCGGCCGGAACAAGGACCGAAAGGCCTCAGCCTGCTGATCATGTCGTAGTAGCGGGCCGGGTCGGCGTCTGTGACAATTCGCACAACTTTGGAAAAAGCCGCGGCTCATTCGGCGCGAGGCCCCGGCAGCGCTACAGCGGTCACCAATTTCCTTTTGGAAGCCAGGCGAGCTAAAGATTGGGCCGAAGATGAGAGATACCGCCGTGACAGCTTCCCCGGCCATTCTGTCGAAACTGGGAGACGCCGATCTCGCCGCACTGGCTGAGCGATGGGGCGAACGCAACTACCTGCCCAACGAACTGATCATTGCGCATGGCGACAGCGGGCGCGATGTCTTCTTCTTGCTGGAAGGACGGGCGCGCGTCACGTTGTTTTCGGAAGACGGCAGAGAGATCGCTTACCGCGACATAGGGCCAGGGGAAATCTTCGGCGAGCTTGCCGGCATTGACGGGAAAGCGCGATCTGCCAGCATCGTTGCGCTTGGGCCAGCGCGCGTGGCGCGACTGCCCGGGCCTGCCTTTCGCGACGTCGTGATCAATCGCCCCACCTTCGCTTGGCTGTTACTCGAGCATTTGTCGGCCCAACTGCGACGCATGACCGAGCGCGTCTACGAGTTCAGCACTCTGGTCGTGCGCAAGCGTTTGATTCTTGAATTGCTTCGACGGGCGGAGGAGATCGGGCCGGTCAATGGCCAGGTCGTCGTGGACCCGGCCCCGACGCACTTCGAGTTGGCGGCAAAGATCAGCACCCACAGAGAGGCGGTCTCGCGCGAGATGAGCGCACTTGCCAAAAGAGGGCTGATCGAAAGGCGTGGCGGCAGCCTCATGCTCCGTGATCTTCCAGCCCTCGAAGTCCTCGCCAGGAAGAACGATTAGCGAAAGCTATGTCGCGCTGGCCGCAACCCGCTCGATCCAGCTTGCCGAAATTTCCGTTCCGCCATCTGCATTCGTCTCGTCAGGCGGGAGCCACGCGGCCACCCTCCCGGCGGCCGATGTCGGTTTGCTTCAGCCCGCGTCGAGGACGCACCGTATCCGCTGGCCGGCTGAACGCAAGCTGGCCACGAGCAGGTCGCGCTGGCTTGCATGCGATAGTGCGGGCCAGCGACCAGGCCGACGCGGCGAGACGGCGCAACCCCTGACAGACACGCCGAAAGGATCGACATGCACCTCCACAGCCACAACCACCCAGGCACCTGCAACGTGTGGCACGGAACCCTCTATGGGCGCCGTGTGGAGATGGATCGCAGTTGGACCGTCTACCACGTTTTCACAGGCGTTCCGGCGGATCTCGGCTCCGGCGCGATGACGGGCCTGAACCGCGAGGACGCGACGGACAAGATGATGTCCCTCAATCGCCGTTCGGACTTGCGTCGCCCGACGCGCTCTTCACCCTGCACCTCCGCGCAGCCGCATGAGTGGGCACGGTCGTGACGCTCATGTTCCCGAACGGGTGCCGCAGCTTCGACCGGGAGCGGCAAGGAATTCGCTTCGTCGCCTATGACGGCATGTTCGAGGTACCGTTCCTCGTGGAGGCTGGCGCGCTGGTCGATAGCCATCCTACTGCTTCGGAAGAATCGTGCCTGGTGGCCTTCGACGCTGCCCGGGCCTCGATCCGCGCAGCCGCGCTCAAGATATACAAAGGACGCCGGCCAACCATTTACGTCATCGGCGCTGCCGACCTGGCCTGACGGCAGCTCGGACATGCCTGCGACACGGCCTCGTTCTTCTTGCAGCGCAGCATTCAATTTCCGATCGTGCCTTGTTTCGGACACCCTCGTCGCCTATATCGACGTTATCGATCTTGCTTGTAGAACTTTGTTTCTGGCGCCAACGCGCCGTCTGCGATCTTCCTCTCTCAAAATCGAGCTCAACCGTCAGCCGCGTAGCATTGCGCGGCGGGCAATCATCTATGACCGATTGAAAGGAAATCGTCATGAATACTGGAACCGTGAAATTCTTCAATTCGACCAAGGGCTTCGGCTTCATTACGCCGGAGAATGGCGGGACCGATGTGTTCGTCCACATCTCCGCGGTCGAACGCGCCGGCATGCGTTCGCTCGTCGAGGGCCAGAAGGTCAGCTTCGACGTC
This sequence comes from Rhizobiaceae bacterium, assembly GCA_035556195.1. Classification (GTDB taxonomy): domain Bacteria; phylum Pseudomonadota; class Alphaproteobacteria; order Rhizobiales; family Rhizobiaceae. The sequence goes on along the minus strand of DATMFK010000010.1, from coordinate 341,456 downwards.
GTTCGGGACAACCGTAACGGCAAGAGCGCGGCAGAAAACCTGCAAGCAGCATAACGAGATTGCGCTTCTGATCTTTGACCACGGATGTACTGGCACTGATCATGGAGGCGTGGAGAAGAGGCCGGGTTCGCCCGGCCTTTTTGCTTTCCGAACCGAAAGGAGAGAAACATGGGTCGTTCCATCGCACAACACAGCCTGTTCAAACCGAAGGCTTCCAAGGCCGAGACCAAGGCTGATGTCACGAGTGACGTCGCGCGGGCGATCGTCAGAGATGAAGCTGAGCGCCGGGAGGCGAAGACCGCGAGACTCAGGCAGGAGCGGCTCGACAGTGAAAAGAAGATGGCCGCCACGACACCGGCCAGGCCTGATCCCAAGAAGGGCGCGCCGACACGTCGTGCCAGGTCCAAGGCGTGACCACTTCGGCGACTATCCTGGCAAATGCCGACGGGGTTTAATCGCCGCAGCTTCGTTCAGGGCGCTGCCGGCTCCGACCATCGTGCCCTTGCCCGAACCAGCAAAATGGGTCCATGTCCAACCCCTTCAGCTGGGAACGCCCCCTTCTCCGTCTCGGCTCCGCCGAGCCACCTCCCACGAAGTGGGGAGAGGTGGATCGGCGAAGCCGAGACGGAGAGGGGGACCTGTCGTACGCGCCACCTTCAAAGATTGGCCCGCCACGCAACCGCAGCCTGTCGATCAATTGAGAGCGTCGATCTCGAAAGGATTGAGCACATCATCGACTTGGCGGACGCGCATCGGAGTCCTCCGGGCTTCGCCTTCTCAATTGTTTATATATTTGAACTTCCTTGCTTCGCAGTGAGTAGATTGACTCGACGGAATGGGCTGGCTACCGTTCCGGGAAAGTCGGGCGGTAGACCTGGCACGACGAGAGCGGGAGGATCATGGCGCGGGACGTCATCCTGTCAGCCCTGGGCTTGAGCAAGGACTTCAAGGGCTTCCTCGCGGTCAGCAATGTCGATCTCGAGGTCGAGCGCGGCACCATCCACGCCCTGATCGGACCGAACGGGGCAGGCAAGACGACCTGCTTCAATCTCCTCACCAAATTCCTGCAGCCGACCAGCGGCAAGATCGTCTATGACGGACGCGACATCACCGCCATGCCGCCCGCCGACATCGCGCGCCTGGGGCTGGTGCGCTCCTTCCAGATCTCGGCGGTTTTCCCACATCTCTCCACGCTGGAGAACGTGCGCATCGCGCTGCAACGACGGCGGGGGGAGAGCTTCGACTTCTGGCGCTCGGAGAAGGTGCTGTCCGAATTCGACGACGAGGCCAGGGAACTCCTCGGCCAAGTCGGCCTTACCGAATTCGCGCATCTGCCCGCCATGGAGCTTCCCTATGGGCGCAAGCGCGCGCTGGAGATCGCCACCACCCTGGCGCTCGACCCGGACATGCTGCTCCTCGACGAGCCCATGGCCGGCATGGGGCAGGAGGACATCGAACGGATTTCCGGCCTCATCAAGCGGATCGGAAGGCAGCGCACAATCCTGATGGTCGAGCATAATCTTTCCGTCGTCGCCTCCCTGTCGGACAGGATCACCGTGCTCGCGAGAGGGCAGGTGCTGGCCGAGGGCGACTACGCGGCAGTGTCGCGCGACCCCCGCGTGATCGAGGCCTATATAGGAGCCGGTCATGCATGAGACCCTTGTCGCCGAACGTCCGCGCGCGCCGTCGGCACAGGCGCCGCTGCTTGCGGTGGGCGATCTCCACGGCTGGTATGGCGAAAGCCACGTCTTGCACGGCATCGGCTTCGAGGTCCGCGAGGGCGAGGTGGTGACGCTGCTCGGCCGCAACGGGGCGGGCAAGACGACGACCCTGAAGGCGGTCATGGGCATTCTCGCGAAACGTCGCGGCTCCGTGCGGTTCGACGGCCGCGAAACGATCCGCCTGCCGGCGCGGGCGGTCGCGCGGCTCGGTATCGCTTTCTGCCCGGAGGAGCGCGGCATCTTTTCCTCGCTCTCCGTCGAGGAGAACCTGATGCTGCCGCCTCGGATCGCGCCGGGCGGGCTCTCGGTCGAGCAGATCTTCGGGCTCTTTCCCAATCTCAGGGAGAGGCTTTCGAGCCAGGGCACCAAGCTCTCGGGCGGCGAGCAGCAGATGCTCGCCATCGCCCGCATCCTGCGCACCGGCTCCCGGCTTCTGCTCCTCGACGAGCCGACCGAGGGGCTTGCGCCCGTCATCGTCCAGCAGATCGGTGCGACCATCGCGCGGCTCAAGCAGCAGGGCTTCACGATCGTGCTGGTCGAGCAGAATTTCCGCTTTGCCGCGTCCGTTGCGGATCGGCATTACGTGGTCGAGCAGGGCCGTGTGGTGGACACGATCCCGAACGACGAGTTGGAGGAGAATGTCGGGAGGCTGAAAACCTATCTCGGTGTCTAGGACACGAATCTGGGAGGAAGTGGCGAATGAAGGTGAAGCGTTTTCTCATGGCTTCGGTCGCGGCGGTGCTGCTTGCCGGGCCCGCCTGGGCTGTCGACGTCAAGCTCGGGGTGCTCAACGACCGGTCGGGCATTTATGCCGATATCGCAGGCGAGGGCTCGGTGATCGCGGCTCGGATGGCGGCGGAGGACTACAAGGCCTCGGAAAAGGGCATCAATGTCGAGATCGTCTCGGCCGATCACCAGAACAAGCCGGACGTAGGCTCCAGCATCGCCCGGAAGTGGTACGACACGGAAGGCGTCGACGTCATCCTCGACGTGCCGACCTCCTCGGTCGCGCTGGCCATCAACGAGATCACCCGCGAGAAGAACAAGATCTTCCTGGCCTCCGGCCCGGCCACCTCGGAGTTGACCGGCAAGGCCTGCTCGCCCAACACGATCCACTGGACCTACGATACCTGGGCGCTCGCCAATGGCACCGGCAAGGCCATGGTGGAGCAGGGCGGCAAGACCTGGTTCTTCGTGACTGCCGACTACGCCTTCGGCCATCAGCTCGAAGAGGACACGAGCGCGGTGGTCAAGAAGGCCGGCGGCCAGGTGCTGGGCGCGGTGCGCCATCCCTTCCCGGGACAGGACTTCTCCTCGTTCCTGCTGCAGGCCCAGTCCTCCGGCGCCCAGGTGATCGGCCTGGCAAATGCCGGCGGCGACACGATCAACTCGATCAAGCAGGCCGCCGAATTCGGCATCACCCAGGGCGGCCAGGCGCTGGCGGCGCTGCTCTTCTTCATCACGGACGTCCACGCCTTGGGCCTCCAGACGGCCCAGGGCCTGGTGCTCACGAGCCCGTTCTACTGGGACCTCAACGATGGCACCCGCGAATGGTCGGCCCGCTTCCAGAAACTGAATGACGGGCAAAAGCCGACCATGGTGGAGGCCGGGGTATATTCCTCGGTGCTGCACTATCTCAAGGCGGTGGACGCGCTCGACTCCAAGGATAGCGCGAAGGTCATGGAGTGGATGAAGGCCAATCCCGCCGACGATCCGCTGTTCGGCAAGGGCGAGATCCGCGCCGACGGCCGGAAGATCCATCCGATGTATCTTTTCCGCGTGAAGAAGCCGGACCAGTCGAAGGGCGAGTGGGACTATTACGAAAAGCTGCAGGAGATCCCGGCCGACCAGGCGTTCCGTCCGATGGCGGAAGGCGGGTGCCCGCTGGTGAAGGCTGAGTAGAGAAACAAGCACTTGGATCGGTCGGTGCAAGGCCCCTCATCCGCCTCCCGGCCCTTCTCCCCGTCGGGGAGAAGGGCGCTGCCGTCTCCGCCTCGCCAATCGCTGCCGCTTGCGATTGGCGAAAGTCTGGCGGCAGGTGTCTCTCTCCCCGCGGGCGGATCGTCAGTGCTCTCGCGAAGCGAGGTCGGATGAGGGGTGATCCCAAGAGCACTGACCGGGCATCCGGCTTGTCGGCCCGATGCTCTCCTCGACGAGAGGCCGCGCCATGTTCGAATTGCTAGGCATCCCTCCGCAGGCCCTGTTCGGCCAGCTGCTGCTCGGCCTCATCAACGGCTCCTTCTATGCGGTGCTGAGCCTCGGTCTTGCCGTCATCTTCGGCATGCTCAACATCATCAACTTCGCCCATGGCGCGCAGTATATGCTCGGCGCCTTCGTGGCCTGGATGCTGCTCAACTATCTCGGCATCGGCTACTGGTGGGCACTGATCATCGCGCCGGTGCTGGTCGGCATCATCGGCATCGTCATGGAGCGGCTGTTCATCCGCCGGCTCTACCACCTCGACCACCTCTACGGACTGCTCCTGACCTTCGGCCTCGCGCTGATCATCACCGGGGTCTTCAAGCAGAATTACGGGGTTTCCGGCCTGCCTTACCAGCCGCCGCCGCTCTTGGCGGGCGGCCGGAATCTCGGCTTCATGTACCTGCCCTATTCCAGGGGCTGGGTGATCCTGGCGTCGGCCGTGGTCTGCTTCGGGACCTGGTTCCTGATCGAGAAGACCCGCCTCGGCGCCTATCTGCGCGCCGCGACCGAGAACCCGACGCTGGTCGGCGCCTTCGGCATCAACGTGCCGCTGCTGATCACGCTGACCTATGGCTTCGGCGTGGCGCTCGCCGGTTTCGCCGGCGTGCTCGCCGCTCCGATCTACTCGGTCAATCCGGTCATGGGCGAGAACCTGATCATCATCGTCTTCGCGGTGGTGGTGATCGGCGGCATGGGATCTATCCTCGGTTCGATCGTCACCGGCTTCGGCCTCGGCCTCATCGAGGGACTTACCCGCGTCTTCTATCCCGAGGGTTCGGCCGTGGTGATCTTCGTGATCATGGCGATCGTCCTTCTGGTCAAACCGGCGGGTCTGTTCGGGAGGACGGCATGATGACTGCAGAGAGCACCATCGCCGCGCCCGCCGTCGTGCAGTCCGGCACCCATGGCATGCCGCGGCATCACGTCTATATCTTCGGCGGGCTCTGCGCGCTCGTGCTTGCAGCGCCGTTCTTCCTTTATCCGATCTTCGTCATGAAGATCCTCTGCTTCGCCCTCTTTGCCTCCGCCTTCAACCTGCTGCTCGGCTATGGCGGGCTGCTCTCCTTCGGGCATGCGGCCTATTTCGGCATGGCGAGCTACGTCTCGGCCCATGCCGCCAAGGTCTGGGGGCTGACGCCGGAACTCGCGATCCTCTCCGGCACGGCGATCGCCGCGCTGCTCGGCCTGGCGATCGGCGCGCTCGCCATCCGCCGCCAGGGCATCTACTTCGCGATGGTGACGCTCGCCTTCGCGCAGATGGTCTATTTCTTCTCCGTGCAGGCGCCGTTCACCGGCGGCGAGGACGGCATCCAGGCTGTTCCGCGTGGTAATCTGTTCGGCCTGTTCTCGCTCGCCGACCCGCTCACCCTTTATTTCGTCGTCGCGGCGATCTTCCTCTTCGGCGTGCTCCTGATCTACCGCATCATCCACTCGCCCTTCGGACAGGTGCTGAAGGCGATCCGGGAAAACGAGGCGCGCGCGATCTCGCTCGGCTACAAGGTCAACCGCTACAAGCTCGGCGTCTTCGTGCTTTCCGCCACGCTCGCCGGCCTTGCCGGCGCGACCAAGGCGATCGTCTTCCAGCTCGCCTCGCTCACCGACGTCTATTGGACGATGTCTGGCGAGGTCGTGCTGATGACGCTGCTCGGCGGCATGGGCACCGTTTTCGGGCCGATGGTCGGCGCGGGGATCATCGTGACGATGCAGAACTATCTTGCCACGGCGGGCGACTGGGTGACGATCATCCAAGGGGCGATCTTTGTCGTCGCGGTGCTGCTCTTCCGTGAGGGTGTCGTCGGGGTGCTGTCGAAGTGGCTGCGGAAGCCGCTTTGAAGGTTGGCGCAGGCCAGAGGGGCGCAGCGCCTCGACCCGCGACCGTCACCCTCAACCCTCGAATACCCTGTCCTTGCGATGAAGCAGCGCATTGTAGACGGTGTCTGGCAAGCGCAGCCGAGCATCCTCGACGAAGCGCTCCCGCATCGCGTCGAAGCTGCCGTCGGGATCGGCGGTCAGCGAAGCGATACCGTCGAAGAAGTCGAGTTCCTCGTCCGAAAGCGCAATGTCGGCGGGCGGCTGTGCGCCCCATACATCCCATGGCAGGATTTCGCAGCCATTGAGGGTTGCGAGATCGCGGATCAGGCTGCCGGCGATGAACCAAAGGCCGCGCAGCTGCGAGAACTCGATCCCGAACAGCGCCGGATCCAGCTCGCCGCTCCGGCATTTCCGCCACGCGTCTGGCGCCGTCAGGAACTGGTCGCGCGGGACATCGAGGATGTCGTGATCGACGGCGAGATTACGGATGAAGACCTCGTCGAACTGGCTGTCGAGGAGCGCCCAGCGGCCTTCCTCCGCGTTCCAATATTCGCAGACCCAGTGGTCCTCGAACTTGCCGGGATTGAAATACGCGCCGAAGCCTCCACGGCCCCGCGCGGGCACGCCGTTGTGACGGAGGATCGTAAGCGCGAGCAACATGAAGTGGCGGCAGATGCCGGCCAGTCGCCGTTCAGGCGGTCGCGCCATGCCGAGCCGTTGACTGTCGAGCGCCAGCAGCGTGTCGATGATCTTCTCCGCCGGCCGGATGTGGCTCTCCGCCCGGCGCGCCTCCGGAAGCGGATAGCCGTAAAAGGCCTCCGTGAGGTGCTCGTAGATGAGAAGGCCCTGCACGACCCGGGCAACACCAGCGGGATCGGCGGGCAGCCCGGTGAACAAGGCGGCATGGCGGCCGGGCGCCGTGAAGGGCGATTGGGCTGCGTAATAGTCGAGGACGCGCTGGCGTGCCTTTCGATCATCCTGGACGAATAGGGTGGCAATGCTCATGTCGACCTCCTGACATTGACCGGCTGTTCGACAGGTTCTGCCATGCAACCGATGCTCCGCTTGACCCGGCTTGCGGTATCGCGGCATGTGCCCGAGCAGATATTCTCATAAGCGTGATTGCCGTCCCGCCAGAATATTCTTGCCGGTCTGTCGATTTCCGCCGGCCCCGCACGTCTCTAATATGGAAGCCGGCCATGGAGAGGATAGGCCTCTTCGCGATGCGGAGTCGGCGCTGTGCTGGAGAAGCCCATGTCGCAAACCTCGGGGGAAAGTCCCTATCGCTGGGTCATCGTCGCCGTCGGAGCCCTTATGACCTGCGTCGGCATCGGCGCGATGTTTTCGCTGGCGATCTTCCTGCAGCCGATCTCGGCCGACACGGGCTGGAGCCGCGCCGGCATCTCGAGCGCAATGACGCTGAACTTCCTGGTCATGGGCGCGGCCGGCTTCGGCTGGGGCGCGCTCAGCGACCGCATCGGCGCGCGCACCGTCGTGCTCGCCGGCTCGGCGCTGCTGGGCCTGGCCCTCATTCTCGCCAGCCGCACGACCACACTCGCCTCGTTCCAGCTGATCTACGGCACGATGGTCGGGCTCGCCGCCGGAGCCTTTTTCCCGCCGATGATCGCTTCGGCCACCGCGTGGTTCCACACCAATCGCGGGCTTGCCGTCTCACTGGTGTCGGTGGGCGTCGGGGTGGCGCCCATGACCGTGTCGCCCTTCGCGGCGTGGCTTGTTTCGGCCTATGACTGGCGCATGGCGATGCTCACGATCGGCATTGCTGCCTGGGTGCTGCTCCTGCCGGCAGGACTTCTGGTGCGCCAGCCGCAGGTCGCCACCGCCGGCGGCGCGGCTCGGGATCCGGCCGGGGAGAGTGGCGCGTTCTCCGCCGGCGCCGCCTTCCGCACGCCGCAATTCGCCGTGCTCGCCGGCACGTTCTTTCTGTGCTGCGCGGCGCATTCCGGGCCGATCTTCCACATGGTCAGTTATGCCATGGCCTGCGGCGTGCCGGCGCTTGCGGCTGTCAGCATCTATAGCGTCGAGGGGCTTGCCGGCCTCGCCGGCAGACTGCTGCTCGGGGTGCTGGCCGACAGGATCGGCGTCAAGCCCGTGCTTGTGACGGGCCTCCTCGTGCAAGCCTTCGTGATTGCCGCCTATCTCGCCGTCAGCAGTCTCGGCGAATTCTATCTGCTGGCCACGATCTTCGGCACCGCCTATGGCGGGGTGATGCCCCTCTATGCCGTGCTGGCGCGGGAATATTTCGGGCAGAGCGCCATGGGCGCCGTGTTCGGCGCGGCGACCATGGCCTCCAGCATCGGCATGGCGCTCGGCCCATGGGCCGGCGGCTGGGTGTTCGATAGGTTCGGGGTCTATGACTGGCTGTTCATCGGGTCGTTCGGCATCGGCCTTGCCGCTGTCGCCATCGCGCTCGCCTTCCCGCCCTTACCGTCGCGACAGGAAGCGCTGCTCCGGCCGGGATGAATTGCCGCCTGCCGCCGCCGCGCCCTTGCTGCGATGTCTGATGCCGTCTTGCAAGCGGGCGGCCCCGACCGGCGCATCGCTACTATTGCCCTCGCCGCCGTTTGGAGGCGTTGCCTGTTCAGGGAAAGTATTTACTGTCAGATTGGCAATAATCGTGAAGCACGAGAGATCGGCCGCCAATGATCGATGCGAACACGTTCGTGCATGCGTTGAAGAGGCGGGCAATTCTATTGTGCGCGCTTTTTCTGGCGGGCTGCGCAACGCCGGTCGAGGTCCTGGCGCCTGTGGCAGAGCGTACGGTGCCGGCCGACGCGTCGCACGTTTCGATGCTCGTGGCGACGAGCCGCCAACCGTCGGGCGATCCGGGTACATTGTTCTCCGGCGAGCGAGGTCGGCAACTGTCCCTGGCCGCCATCGACGTCTCGATCCCACCGGATGCGACGCGACACTCGGGAACCGTTCAGTGGCCGAGAAGACTTCCACCCGACCCACGCAAGGATTTCGCGGTCACCCGCGTCGAGGCGATGTCGGTTCCGCAGGTGCGGGAATGGCTTCGCAAGGACCCTCACCATGGCCGCGCTCTGGTCTTCGTCCACGGGTTCAACAACCGCTTCTCGGACGCCGTGTTCCGTTTCGCCCAGATTGTCCATGATTCCCAAGCCGATGTTGCGCCCATCCTGTTCACGTGGCCGTCACGCGGCCGTTTGCTCGATTATGTCTACGACAGGGAAAGCGCGAACTATTCTCGCACCGCCTTCGAACGCGGGCTCAAGGCGCTCGTCCTGGATCCCGACGTCAAGGACATAACGATCCTTGCCCATTCCATGGGAACCTGGCTGACAGTCGAGTCCTTGAGGCAGATGGCGATCCGGGAGGGCAACATCCCGTCAAAAATCAAGAACGTAATCCTTGCGTCGCCCGATCTCGATGTCGACGTCTTCGCCCGGCAATGGACCGAAATGGGCACGAAGCGGCCGAAGTTCACCATCTTTGTCTCGCAGGACGACAAAGCGCTCGCGGCTTCCCGCCTCCTGTCGGGCGGCATCACCCGCGTCGGCGCCATCAATCCTGCGGAAGAGCCCTACCGCAGCGCCATCGAGCAAGCCGGAATAACGGTCATAGATCTGACCAAGCTCAAAACCGGCGACAAGCTCAACCATGGCAAGTTTGCTGAGAGTCCGGAAATCGTACAACTGATCGGGAAGCGGATCGCTACCGGCCAGGCTATGACCGCGACGAATGCAGGCTTGGGCAGCACGGTTGGCGCGATGGTGCTCGGCACCGCCAACGTGGTCGGAACTGTTGCCGCAAAATCCATATCAGCGCCGCTCGACATGATCGAACAGCGTCCAGAATCCACCGGGAAGGCCAGTGTGGGCGAGATATTGCAAAGCAATGAGGAGGCACAGGTCGACTGACTGTCCCACGCAGCCAAACATCGACGTAACCTCACTGAAGTTGACGACTTCCTTCTGGTGGCCTACTGGTACATTTACCGGACCAGCAGACCTGTGCAGGCGGGCGGAAACCGGGGGGAGGAATGGATTTACGGACGATCCTGACCGACGACGGGAGCGCTCTGGCGGGCGTGCCCAAGCAATCCATGAAGGACTTCGTCGTCCAGAAGATCGCGACGTTGATCGCCACCGGCATTCTCGATGTCGGCGATCCGCTGCCGGGCGAGCGCGAGCTGGCAGCCGCTTTGTCGGTGAGTCGGGAGACGGTGCGCGGCGCGATCCTCATTCTGTCGACGAGGGGCATCCTTTCCGTTGCCCAAGGGACGCGGACGGTCGTGGCGGCCACCGAGGTCGGCGATCTCGCAGTCCAGTCGGCCCGTTATCGCGACATCTCCCGGTACAGTCTCGACGACGTCCATGAGGCGCGGCTGCTGATCGAGGACCAGGTGGCTCGGGCGGCCGCGATCCGGATCGAAGCGCCGACATTGCATACCCTGCGCAGATCCATCGAAGCACAGGAGGCGGCAATCGACGATCCCGTCCGCTTCCTCATCTGCGACCGGGAGTTCCACACGGTAATCTATCGGGCAGGTGGCAACGCCGCGCTGGCCGACATGGCTGCCGATCTCTACTCCTATCTTCTCGATCACAGGCGCCGCGCGGTCGCCCAGCCGTCAAGCATCGCCACAAGCATTTCCGATCACCGGGCGATCCTCGCCGGCCTCGAGGCGCGCGATCCCGACGAGGCTGCCAGGGCCTTCGCCATCCACGAAGCGCGCATCTACAACACGACCAAACAGCTTTTCGTGCAGTCCGCCCAGGAGGAATGAAAGGGGCGCACTGTCGGGAATCCAAAACACAAAAACAGGAGGAGTGAAAAATGCTGACGAGACGACTTTTTGCAGCCGCCGCCCTGGCGGGGTTGACCGCCATGACCGGCTTCGCCGGCACCATGACGACGGCATTGGCCCAATCCAAGGAACTGGTCTATCTGACGCCCGGCCTCGACCTTGCCTTCTGGCGCTATCTGTCGAAAGGCATCGAGAATGTCGCGAAGGAGGGCGGCTATTCCTACCAGGCGCTCGACTCCGGCAACAATGCGCAAACCCAGTTGAAGAATGCCAAGGACGCGATTGCCCGCGGCGTCGCCGGCATCATCATTTCGCCGACCGACAGTTCCACGGCGCCCGCCGTGCTGGACCTCGCCAAGCAGGCAAAGATCCCGGTGGTGATCGCCGATATCGGCACCGACAGCGGCGACTATGTCTCCTTCATCATTTCCGACAATTACCAGGGGGCAAACGGCGTCGGCAAAGCGCTGGCCGACGCGATGAAGGCTGCCGGCAAGCAGGACGGCAGCGTCGGGATCGTCGGCATCAGCCAGGCCCGGCTCAACGGCCAGGCCCGCACCAAGGGCTTCAAGGACGCCCTGACCGAGGCCGGCATCACCAAGGAGGCGGGCCTGCAGCAGATGCAGACCTACACCGCCGACGAGACCTTCAAGTTCACCCAGGACATGATCACCGCGAACCCGGACATGAAAGGCATGTTCATCCAGACCGACGGGCCGACCCTCGGTGCTCTGCAGGCGATCAAGGCTGCGCGCCTGAACGGCGAAGTCCTGGTGGCCGGATTCGACGGCGTGCCCGAGTTCGTGCCGCTGCTGCAATCGGGCGAACTGGTCGTCTCCGGCATGCAGCAGCCTTACTTGATGGGTCAGGAATCAGCCCGCGCCATGGTCGCGCATCTCAGTGGAAAGACCCCCGAGAAGGAGATTCTCGTGCCGATCAAGATCGTGACCAGCAAGAACATCGAGCAAGAGCTTCCTGTCATCAAGGAGACCGTCTTCGCCAACGAGATGTAATGGCGAAGCGCTGCCGACCGTCGCTGTCCGGGGAGCGTTCCCCGGACACTTTCCCCGAGTCCGGAGAGTTCCCGGCCGATGCCTGACAGCATGCCTCAAGAGCCTCTGCTCGTCGCCCGAAGCGTGACCCGCGTCTTCGGCGGCGCCCACGCGCTCCAGGACGCGACGCTCACGCTTCGCCGGAATGAAATCTGCGGGCTGCTCGGCGCGAACGGCGCCGGCAAGTCGACGCTGTCGCGGATCGTCTGCGGGCACCTGTCGCCTTCGTCGGGAGAGATCCTGTTCCGGAATGCGCCACTGGCCGTGGGATCGGCGCGCGACGCGCTGCGGTCCGGCATCGCCCTCGTCGCCCAGGAAACCAGCCTGGCGCCGGACATGAGCGTGCTGGAGAACATCTTCCTGCCCAGCTATGCGATGCCCGGCCGGCTCTCCTTCGGCCAGTTGCGGCAGAAGGCGCAGGCCATCCTGTCGGAACTCGGCCACGACCATGTGTTGCCGCTCGACATGGAGGTGCGGCGGCTTTCGGCGGCGCAACGGCAACTCGTCGAAATCGCCAAGGCGCTGGCTCTCAATGCCGATCTCGTCATCTTCGACGAGCCCACGGCCTCCCTTTCGCCAATTGAAGTCGACCGGCTGTTCGACGTCATGACACGGCTGAAGACCAGCGGAAAGGCGCTCGCCTTCGTTTCCCACCGGCTGGAGGAGGTGTTCGCCATCACCGATCGCGTGACGATCCTGCGCGAAGGCAGGACCGTGGCGGAAGGCGTACCGACGGCGGGGCTCACGCAGGCCGACATCATCCGCCATATGGTCGGACGAGACATCGGACATGTTTACAGCAGGCCTTCGGTGTCAGCCGCCGCAAAGGAGAGGCTGGTCGCGCTCACGGTGACCGGGCTCAGGGCCCCGCCGATGGTGCGCGACGTCTCGTTCACGGTGCGCAAGGGTGAAATCCTCGGCCTCGGCGGCCTTGTCGGCGCCGGCCGCTCGGAAAGCGCCGAGGCGATATTCGGGCTGCGCCGCCGCAGTGCCGGGCAGGTCCAGGTCGGCGGCAAGGAGATCCCGCCGAACAATCCCATCGCGGCGATCCGGGCCGGGCTCGGCATGGTCGCCGAGGACAGGCGCGCCCAGAACATCGTGCCGGACATGACGGTCGGCGAGAACCTCTTCCTGGCGCAGATGGGCAAGCACAAGGGCTTCGGCCGTGGTCACGCGGCGCGTCGCCGGCGGGCCCGCGACCTGATTTCGCGGCTCGGGCTTCCGGCCGACCGCATGGATGCAAACCTGCTGCACTTCTCCGGGGGCATGCAGCAGAAGGTCATCATCGCGCGCTGGCTGCTGATCGAGCCGGAAGTCCTCATTCTCGACGAGCCGACCAAGGGGGTCGACATCGGAACGCGGCAGGCGATCTACGAACTGCTGCGCGAGGTCGCCGAAAGGGGAATAGCGGTGGTGGTGATCTCCTCCGATTTCGAGGAGCTTCTGGGAATTTGCGAGCGTATCGTCGTGGTGAGCGACGGCTACACGATCGCCGACCTTCCCGCCTCGCGGCTGAGCGAGGAGAGCCTGACGCTGCTCGCCGCCCCGCGAAGCTCCGCCGAGCGCAATGCGGCCTTCCTACGGGACCTCGTCGCCGGCCATGGCGGCACGGCATTCTGGGGCCTGATCGACGGCGGCCAGTTCGTCTGCCTGGCCGTCGCCGAGGCCGAGGGAAGTCCCGCCATGGGTTTCGCCGCCGGGCATGTCTATCCCACGCACGAGACGGCCATCCCCGCCGCTCTCGAACGGCGCCAGACCGGCGTCGTGACAGAGAAGGACGGCCGATCCACCCTGCTCACGCGGCTTTCCAACCGCCGGGGCCACGATCTCGGATGGATCGGCCTCAGCCTGCCGCCCGGCGGGACGCTGCCCGATCCCAAGTTCCTGTCGGCCCGGATGGCCGGCCTGTTCGAGACACCTCAAGACGAAGAGATCGACGCATGAGCGCGCCCACCCGATCCCTCGCCATGCCAAAATTCGCCGGCACGCTCGAGTTCAGGATGCTCGGCCTTGCCGTGGTGCTGGCGGTGATCCTGTCCTTCATATCGCCGCACTTCTTCACCGAGCGGAACATGTTCAACATCCTCGACCAGTCGGTGGTGCTCGGCATCGTCGCCGTCGGGATGACCCTGGTGATCCTCACCGGGGGCATCGATCTCTCCGTCGGCTCGGTCGCCGGTCTGACCGGGATCGTGCTCGCGCTGCTCCTGAAGGAGTTTCCCATTCCCGTGGCGATCGCGCTGGCGGTCGGTTGCGGCGCGCTGATCGGGCTTTTCTCGGGCGTGCTCATCGCGGTGTTCGGCCTGGCGCCCTTCGTGGTGACGCTCGGGGTCATGGCCATGGGGCGCAGCCTCTCCTACATCGTCTCCGGGCAGCGTTCGATTTCGGGGCTGCCGATGGGGCTGCAGGACATCGTCTACACGACCGTGCTCGGCATACCCACGAATGTCATCTTCCTCGTCGCGCTCTATGCGGCCAGTTGGGCGTGGCTGACCTATTCGAAGGGCGGGCGCACGATCTATGCCGTCGGCTCCAACATCGAGGCCGCCCGCGCCGCAGGCCTCAACACCCTCTACTACTCGATATTTCCCTATGTCGCATCCGGCGCCCTCGCGGCGACCGCGATGACGTTCTCCTTGGCCCAGATCATGTCGGCCGACCCGATCGGGGGAAACCAGCTGGAGCTCGACGCCATCGCGGCGGTGGTGATCGGCGGCGCCAGCCTCTATGGCGGGCGAGGCTCGATCCTGGGCACGCTGATGGGTGTCCTGATCATGGTGATGATCCGCAACGGTCTCAACCTGCTCGGCGTCTCGCCGTTCTGGCAGGGCACCGCCATCGGCGCGATCATCATCCTCGCCTTGCTCGCCGAGCGCCTCATCACCTGGAAATCGCGACGCGTCTGAGACTGGAGAATGCCGATGACACATTCCGATCCGTCCCGCGCCATCCGGCTTTACGGCACCGAGGAACCGCCGGCCGAGGAACGACTGTTCCGAGCGGGACCGCTGAGTGTCCTCTTCGACGGAGCCAATTTGCGCGACGTCCGCATGCATGGCGAGGAGGTGATCCGCGCGATCTCCTTCGTCGTGCGCGACAAGGATTGGGCGACGCTGATCCCGGAAATCACGGATCTGGTCGTGGAGGACGGCGGGGATCGCTTCCGGATCGGCTATCGCGCAGGCGTCGTCAGCAAGAGCGAGACCTTCGACTATGATGTGGTCATCGAAGGGGCCCCCGGCGTGCTGACTTATTCGGGTCGCGGAGTGTCACCGACCGGCCTTCTCACCAATCGGACCGGCTTCGTCGTGCTGCATCCGATCGCAGGCGTGAGCGGCTCGGCAGCCACCATTACCCATACCAACGGCGAGAAGGTGGAGACCCGCTTCCCCGTGGAGATCGATCCGGTTCAGCCGATGATGGACTTGCGGGAGATCTCGCACCGGACGCCTGGCGGACTGGAGGTCAGTTGCCTGATGGAGGGCGATGCCTTCGAGATGGAGGACCAGCGCAACTGGACCGATGCTTCCTACAAGACCTATGTCCGCCCGCTGGCGCTGCCCTGGCCATATCGGATCGAGCCCGGCCAAGTCGTCGAGCAGAAGATCACCCTGACCGTCAAGGGTTCTCCCAAGGCCCGGTCGAGCCAGAGCGGCGGCGCCATCGTGCTGACGCTCGGCGATGTGAAGGGCCAGATGCCTGGCCTGGGCGTCGGACTCCAGCCCGAGGATGCTTCGGCGGCGTGGCGGCACGCCGAAACGCTTCGCCAGCTCGGCGTCGCTCATGTGATCGCTCATCACGATCCGCGCCGCGGACACGACGCCGAGACGCTGGCCGAGCAGCTGAAGGCAGCCATTGCGATCGGCGCCCAGCCCTGGCTCGAGGCCGTGGTGGAGAAGGTCGACGATGCCGGTGCGGCGTCTGAGATCGCAGCCCTCGGCAAGGTCGCGGCCGGGCTCGGCCATCCCTTCACGACGGTTCTGGTGTCGCCCGCGCCCGATCTCAAATGCACGCTCCCCGGCAGCGTCTGGCCGCCGGCGCCGGATGCGGCGAAGCTCTATGCCGCCACGCGCGCGGCTTTCCCCGGTTCCCGCATCGGCGGCGGCATGTTCAGCTTCTTCACGGAGCTCAACCGCAAACGCCCACCGACGGAGGCGATCGACCTCGTGACGTTCACCACGGCGGCGATCTTCCATGCCGGCGACGACCGCTCCATGATGGAGACGCTGGAATGCCTGCCGCATATCGTCAGGACGGTGCCGGTGATCGCGAAGGGCTTGCCCTATTCGGTCGGCCCCTCGGCAATCGGGCTGCGCGACAATCCCTATGGCGAGGCGCCTGTCGCAAATCCCGGGAATATCAGGCAGGCCGCGAATTTCAACGATCCGCGCCAGCGCGGCATCATGGGCGCAGCCTGGAACCTCGGCTACTTCGCGGCTTTCGCGGAAGGCGGGGCCGAGGCGATCGCGCTTGGCGGCGCGGTCGGCCCGTTCGGTGTCCTGTCCGTGCCGACGCCCTTTCCGCAACCGTGGTTCGAGGGCGAGGGCGGGCTCTACCCGGTCTGGCACATCGTCCGGGGGCTGGCGAAGCTTCGCGGGTGCCCGATCCTGCCGCTGCGTTCCTCGGTCGAAGGGGCGGTGAGGGGGATCGCGGCGGATACGGGTGAAGGCACGGAGCTGTGGCTGTGCAATCCGTCGCCCAACCCGCTCGAGGTGCGCCTTCCGCCGGGCTTCAAGGCGGCCGCGGTGCTGGACGCCTCGAACTTCGTCGAGGCAGCCCGCCAACCCGATCTGCTCGACCGGCTGTCGCCCGCCGGGGCGCAATCGCTGTCGCTCGACGCCTACGCGGTGGTACGCGCCCTCAAGCAGCTCTGATCGTCACGAGAGCCAGTCCCTGAAATGAACGGAGCATCCATGCATATTCTCATCATTGGCGCGGCCGGAATGATCGGCCGAAAGCTGGCGACGGAGCTTGCCCGCACGGGATCGCTCGGCGGCCGCAAGATCGCCCGGATGACGCTCGCGGACGTGACGAAGCCGCCCGTGCCGACCGGTGACGTCGAGACCATCGAAGCCATCGCCGCCGATATCTCCGTCGCGGGAGCCGCCGAAGGGCTCGCCTTGCTCAGGGCCGACGTCATCTTCCATCTGGCCGCCATCGTGTCCGGAGAAGCGGAGCGTGACTTCGAGAAGGGATACCGGATCAATCTGGACGGCACGCGCGACCTGTTCGAAGCGATCCGGCTGGAAGGGGCCCGGCAAGAATATGTCCCCCGGCTGGTGTTCACCTCTTCCATCGCCGTTTACGGCGCGCCCTTGCCCGAGCCTATTCCCGACGACTACATCCTTGCCCCGCTGACCAGCTACGGCACGCAGAAGGCCATATCGGAGCTGCTGCTTGCGGACTATTCGCGCCGCGGGTTCCTTGATGGCGTCGGGATACGCCTGCCGACCATCGTCATTCGGCCCGGCGCCCCCAACGCGGCGGCCTCCGGCTTCTTTTCCGGCATATTGCGCGAGCCGCTTGCCGGCCAAAGATCCGTGCTGCCGGTCAAGGAGACGGTGAAGCACTGGCTGGCGAGCCCGCGCTCCGCGGTGGCCTTCCTCGTCCATGCGGCGACGCTCGATTCATCCGCGCTGGGCGCTCGACGCACGCTGAACATGCCGGGCGTCGCCGCCACCGTGTCCGACCAGATCGCAGCGCTTCGCCGCGTCGCCGGGCCGCAGGCGGAGACGCTGATCGACCGCAAGCCCGACGAGACAATCGAGGCCATTGTTGCCGGGTGGCCGAAATCCTTCTCGCCCGAGCGGGCCATCGGCCTGGGCTTTTCCGCGGAGAACTCGGTCGACGAACTGATCGAGGTCTATCTGACAGATGACGCACCGAAGTGAGCGCGCTCCGATGCTGCGCGGCCATCGGGAGATGCTTTGCGCATGCCGTCGTCCCAATACTGCTGCGCATTTGGGGCGACATGCTCGGGCTGCGAGCGGCGAATTGACCTTTGCCGCCTCAGGTTCCGATGCGCGAAATGATGTCCTGCAACGTCCTGACGGCGGTTGCCTTGTCGGTTTTGCACAGGTCGACCAGAACTCTCAGTCCGGCTTGCTCTTCGCGGATCGCCCGACCCTCGACCACCATGTCGTCGATCCTGTCGAGCACCTTGTAGTTGCGCACCGGCTTGCCGATGCCCTTGGCGTGAATGGGTCGCTGCTCCTCCGCCACGATCATGTCCTTGACCAAGGAATAGGTCTCGTGGCTCAGGAGGATGCTGCCGAGTTCGGCATGTGATTGGAGCCGGGACGCCAGGTTCACTTCGCCGCCGATGATGGTGTATTCCATCCGGTCCTCGCTGCCGAAATTTCCCACGGTGCAATAGCCGGTATTGATGCCGATCCGCAGCTGGAACGGTTTTTGCAGCCCGCGATCGCGCCATTCGGCCTGCAGTTCCCGCATCCGCCTTTGCATGGCGACAGCCATGTTGACGCAGGCCATGGCATCCTGCCTGACGCCTTTGGTGTCCGGGTCGCCGAAGAACGCCAGGACCGCGTCGCCGATGTATTTGTCGATGGTCGCGCCGTGCTCGAGGGCGATCTTCGACATTTCCGTCAAATAGTGGTTGAGGAGGTTGGTCAGCTCCTCCGATTCCAGGTCGTCCGTCGTCGCCGTGAAGTCCGCGATGTCGGAGAAGAACACGGTGAGCTTCTTGCGATGCGAGGCGATCTTCACCTCTTTCGAACCCGAGAAGATCGACGAAAAGACCTGCGGCGACAGATATTTCGAGAGCTTGTTCGACAGGGCCTCCAGGGCCCTGTTCTTCTCGGTCACGAGCTCGTTCGCCCGCTCCGCCTTGCGCCTGGCCTTGTTGATCTTTTCTTCGGCCCGCTTGATTTCCGTAATATTCGTGTAGACCGCGACGGTGCCGCCCTCCGTGGTCTTCCTCTCGTTGATCTGGACCCAACAGCCGTCGGCACGTTGCTGCACGTGTGGCCGGCTCGGCTGCCTGTGCTTGGCCAGCCGCTCGGCTATCCATTCCTCGACCCGCCCCTTCGCATCCTGGACATAACCCTGTTCCGCAGCGTTGCGGATGAGCGTCTCATAGGGGGTGCCCGTGGCGGGCGTGCCACGCCCAGGATAGAGCAGATCGCCATAGGCTTTGTTGCAGACGACCAGCCGATCATCCCCGTCGTACAATGAAAACCCTTCCGAGATGGATTCGATCGCGTCCGTGAGGCGCTGTTCGCTCCGCCACAGTGCGCTCTCCGCCTGCTTGCGCGCGGTCACGTTACTCCATGAGCCGACGACCTCGAGAGGCTGGCCATCCTTGTCACGGATCAGTTGCTGCTCATCGTTCACCCAGCAATAGGTACCGTCCTTCTTGAGGAACCGGTACTCGAAGGTGTGACGACCCTTCGCGAACAGCTGGACGGACTCGGCCTCCACCGCGGCGAGCTCGTCCGGATGCACCCGCGCGCGCCAGAAATCGGCGTTCTCCAGATATTCGCGAGGTTCGTATCCGAGCAGCGTGTTGATGTTCTCGCTGATGATGATAGGCGCGAAATCGCCGCTCGCCTTGTAGCTGTAGATGACCGCCGGCGCGGCCGACATCAGGCGCACGAGGCGATCCTGCGCGGCGACCAGGGCTTCGCCCATCTGCTTGCGGGCGGTGATGTCGCTCCAGGCTCCAACCACCTCGATCGGCTCCCCGGCGGCGTCGCGCACCAGCTGCAGATCGTCGCTGATCCAGCAATAGCTGTGGTCGTTCTTGCGGAAGCGGTACTCGATGGTGAGACGCCCCTCCTGGAACAGCCTGGCAAAGTCCTTCTCGACACGCGTCCGATCTTCGGGGTGCACCCGGTCGCGCCAGAAATCCGGGCTCTCGAGATATTCCTCGGGCTCGTAGCCGAGCAAATCCTTGACGTTGCGGCTGATGAAGGTCGGCCCATAGTCGCCGCTCGCACTGAAGCTGTAGATCACCGCCGGCGAGCGTGCGAGCAGATATTCGAGGCGATCCTGAGCTGCCTTGACGGCTTCTTCTGCTTCCTTGCGGGCGCTGACATCGCTCCACGAGCCGACGACTTCGACCGGCTGGCCGTCAGCGTCGCGGATCAGGTGCTGTTCGTCGTTCACCCAGCACCAGGCGCCATCCTTCTTGAGAAACCGGTACTCGACCGTGTGGCGTCCCTTCTTGAACAGGTGAGCGGATTCGGCTTCCACCGCGGCGAGTTCATCTGGGTGAACGCACCGCCGCCAGAAATCCGCGTTCTCGAGGTATTCCTGGGGCTCGTAGCCCAACCAGTTCCTGATGTTCTCGCTGACAAAGGTCGGCGCGAAGTCTCCGGTTGCGCGATAGCTGTAGATCACGGCCGGCGAGCCGATCAGCAACTCCGTAAGGCGCTGATGCTCGGCCGCCTGCGCAACCTCGGCCGCCTTGCGCGCCGAGATGTCGCTCCATGATCCGACGATCTCCAACGGCTTGCCGTGCTTGTCCTTGATGAGCCGCTGCTCGTCGCTGACCCAGCAATAGGAGCCATCCCTGCGCCGAAACCGATATTCCACGGAATGGATTCCGTTCTGGAAGAATTTGGAAATCGTTTCCTCGACCCGGGCCAAATCCTTCGGATGGACCCTGGCCCGCCAGAATGACGGGTGTTCGAGGTATTCCTCTGGGGCGTAGCCGAATATGGTCCTGATGTTTTCGCTGACGAAGGTCGGCGCGAAATCGCCCGTCGCCTTGAAGCTGTAGATGACGGCGGGTGACGAGCCCAGCAGCTGTTCCAGGCGGTGCTGCGCTGCCTCCCGCGTATGCCTCAATTGCAGGCGCACCCGGCCGTCGCGCTCGCGCGTCGCGCCTTTGATCGCCTCCTCGATGATGGCGGCAGCGTCGTTGTCGAACGCCTCCGACGGAATGTGCAGGACGTGATGGAGCGCGGCCGTAGCGTTCCTGGCGTATTCCCTCGCGGTCACCATAGCTGGAGTTCCCCACTGAGATGGAGCCGCTTATTTTAGCACGAACTGATGTGTATGGCTTGCGAGAGCAGCACAGGACCGCAAATTCGACCCGTGGTTGGAAGCGTTGCCGCCGTTTCCCGCAAGCCCCTCTGCAGTGCCGGCTCTATGTCGAGCCCAGCCGGCGACGAGGCCGCCCGTCTATCTCCGCCTCTATGCCACAGGTGCCGCCAGCAGCTGTTCGATGAACCGGAACGCGGCCGGACGGTTCTCTTCCCAGGTCGGCAGGATCTGGTCCGGCGGCAGGATGAAGCCGCCTTCTTCGAAGGTGCGCGGCCTGAGTTCGATGGTCAGTGACGGTATGCCGTAGGTCCCGTAGGTCCAATCCGTCGTGTCACCCGCCGTCGGGTAGAGCTCGGAAGATTGCTGCGGGACGTAGATCTTGCCATGCACCCCCTGGATCAGGGTGTGCATCTCCTCGGCCATCCCCACCATCTGCTCCCGATGCTGAACGTCCGGCACGGGCTTGTCCGTGTAGCCCCAGGGGTAGAGCAGCAGCTGGGAATAGCTGTGATAGGTGATCAGGCCGGCGAAGAGTTCGCGGCCCACGAGGTCGCGGACGGCCTGGGTCTCCGGCTCGGAGAAAGCGCGCGGGCCGACATAGGTCTCGTCGCTCGGCACGTGGCTGGAAGTGGGCACGTCGAGAATGCCCCACATGTAGCCATAGTTGCGGTTCGGGTCGACGCCGAAGGAGCCGTCATCGTTCTTCCGGCGATTTTTGCGCCAAAGTCGGTCTTGCACCCGGCAGTATTCATGGCCGTCCGGGTTGACCATCGGGGCGACCCAGATTTCTCCACTCGTGAGCCAATTTGCAATCGGCGCCTCGTCGGCCCGCTCGACGAGTTCCTTCGCGAGGAGGAAGGGCACTTCAACGGAGATCCACTCACGTGCGTGGTGGCAGCCCATGAAGAGGATTTTGGGAACGCCACCGCGACGGTCTCCGATCCGCAAGGCCAGGATCGGCCGGCCCTCGATGCTTCGGCCGATCTCGATCAGCTCGGCGACGTCCGGCTTCGTCTTGGCGAGCTGCCGCAGTTCCTCCTCCAGCGAGGCTGCCGAATGATATTGCTCGGCCGCTTCGGCGGCTGCAAAGGTGGCGAGGTGCCGCTCCACGTCCTCGAGCTGCTCGATGCGGTAACCCATGCTGGACAGGCGATCCAACTGAGCCTCGGTTCCGCGAATGATCAGGTGATCCGGCTTGACCTCCCAAACGTCTATGCCCAGCGGCACTCGAAGGACGTGTCCGAGTGGCTTCTGCGGCTCCGAAGATGTGACCCTGGCGATGACGTTCATGCGACCGCTCCTTCGTTCGACAAGCCGGTCTGATCAGTGACCCTCCGGTTGCCCGTCGCGGCGACCGGAGCCGGGTGCGCCACTTTCCACGTCAGTGATCGGACGTAGGCGCTCGACGCCAGCTATTCGTCGGCGCTCGAGCTCCACGATCGTGTGCTCGGAGGCAGCCGCCACGATGGCTCCGGCTTGCCGTTCCCAAACATCGAGGCTCAGCGGAGCCTTAAGGAGGTCGTCGATTGTGCGGCCCGCGATCGGTGTGAGGCGAACCACCCAGCGGATCGTCGCGCGCCCCGCCATGTCAGGTGCTCCTCGGCATATGCAGCCTGACCTAAGTCTAGCCTCTCCCGAATTGAGCCGCAACGTCGCGGCCGGGGCGGCAGCGGTATGAGCGACGGGAAGATGCTTAAGGCCGCCTTACGCATGGCGCGACATGAACGGTCAGGACGACTTGCCCCATCTTGAAAGCAGTCGTCCCTTCAGCCGCCGCCACAAGATTTTCAGCGGCGTGCTACACCGATGAGCGCGGTCGATGGTATCGGCAGAACAGCTCGATCGGCAGCCATTCTGCGTGCCTCGGCGACGACTGCCGCTTTCTCCTGATCGGAAAGGCTAGTCCAATCCGGAGACATGCCGAACAATGTGTCGGGCCCGTCGAGCGCGGCCACCGCGAGTTCATAATCATGTGTGACCTGCTCGATCTGCGGATCCCGATAGCCTGCATCGATCAGTTCCTGCGCGAAATCCTTCGGATCGTTGAGCGCCTGGACGGCTTCCGGCATCGCCATGCCCTGACGGCCAGGAAACAGCGTCTGGCGGATCTGGCCCAGCAGCAGAAACGTCGCCGCGCCACGACTTTGCCAGGTTGCGACCACGCCATATCCACCAGGACGAGTCACGCGCGCCATCTCGGCCAGGCCCTTGCGCCAGTCGGGAAACATGATCACGCCGAAGATCGAGAAGACTGCGTCGAAGCCGGCGCTGGGAAGGTCGAGCTTCTGCCCATCCATGACGCGCGCCTCTACATTGGGCAGCCGGGCAGCCGCGATGCGGGCGACCATGCCGGGCGAGAAGTCGGTCGCGAGCACCTGAGCGCCAGTGCGCGCCGCAGCCAGTGCCAGTGCGCCAGTGCCGGCCGCGACATCCAGGACTCGAGCCTTCGAGGTCAGCGGCACGCGTGCCAACGCCGCTTCGGCATAGCGCGCAGTGAAGGGATGCGCGGTCTTCTCGTAGTGCCGAGCGGTAGTGTCCCAATGATCGGGGTTCTCGAATTCACGCATGTCACGCCTCTTAGAATCATGTAACATATCATGTAACGTGAATTGCCGATGCTGCCAATCCACCACCGTGCAAAGGATCAAGCCGTGCGCAACGACAGCCGCCTTTCCCGCATGCTCCATGTGTTGCTCCACATGGCACGCCATGATGGACCTATGACGTCCGAGGCGATCGCGCGCATGCTTGGGACCAACCCGGTGGTCGTGCGCCGTACGATGGCAGGCCTGCGTGAAGCGGGTTATGTGCGATCGGAGAAAGGGCACGGCGGCGGTTGGTCGATCGCCATGGACCTGACGAAAGTGTCGCTGCTCGATATTCATCGGGCAGTGGGAGGTCCCCGCATCTTCGCCATCGGTAACGAGAATCCCAACCCCGACTGCGCCGTCGAGAAGGTCGTCAACGAGGCGGTCGAAGGCGCCATGCGTGAGGCCGAGGCATTGTTGATCGGCCGTCTCGGGGAGGTCAGCCTGGCGGAACTCGCCAAACGCTTCGACATGCGTTGTGCTGAAGCGATCGAGGCGCCGGCGCCGAAGCAAGCCTAAGCATGCTGGCAGGGAGGATAGATTTTACGGGTGACCGCAATGCGCCCCATGTTGGGCGCAGAGATCGGCATTGCGGTTCCTGAAACCTGACACGACGACTGGGCGAGGGATCATTCGATGTTCCTGACGTCTGGCAAGTCTTGCCCGATGTCAGTTGCTGATCGTGTCGCAGGACCCAGATCATGATTCTGTCTGCCCCGGCGCGAGGCTGAGCCAGCGATTTGAAGAAGCGATAGGGAAATCGCCGGGACGCTGGAGGCTCCCGGCAATCACCTCACTATCGTTTGCCACCAGTCATCATGCCACTGCTCCCGGGAGCGGCGATTCATAGCGATCGTGGCGGCGCACCCAGTCCATACCCGCCTCCTCGTTGCGGCCCTTCGGAGCGAGATCGAGCATTGCGTAGGTGCCCATCATCACCTCAACGCCGCGTCCGTAGGTGGAGTAGGTGCGGAAGACCTCGCCCGCGTCGTCCTTGAAGAAAGCGCTGACGCCAGGCCATTCCTCGCCAGTCTCCCGCCATTCGCCGAAGTTGTAGTCGATGTGCCCATTGGCGACCTCCTCGGGCGTGAAGCTGACCCGGAAATCGTAGTTGAAGTCGTTGCCGAAGGACGACACCCATTTGAACTGCCAGCCCATGCGTTTGCGGTAGCGCTCGATCTCACCGAGCGGCGCGCGCGAGACGGCGATCATGGTGACATCGTGATGCGCCAGATGCATGTTCATGCCGTCGGTGTGATCAGCCATGAAGGAGCAACTCGGGCAGCCTTCCTTCCATCCCGGCGCGAACATGAAATGTTGCACCAGAAGTTGCGATCGACCGTCGAAGAGATCGGCGAGCGTGCGCGGGCCATCCAGCGTATCAAACACGTATTCCTTGTCGATGCGCACCCACGGTAGAGCGAGCCGCTCTCGGGCGACCTTGTCGCGAATTCGAGTGAGTTCCTTCTCCGCTTTCAGGAGATTCCGGCGGGCGGTCAGCCAGTCATCGCGTGAAACAACAGCGTGTTGCATTGTCAGTCTCCTTCGGTTTGGGCGACGGAGGTATTGGCGCGCCGCGAACGGGCGGACAGGAGCGTCATCCATGGCGATAGGTGAAAGAGGCTCATCAGCAAGTACATCAAGGCCATGTCGTTGATCGGCGCGAAAGCCGAGGCGGCAGAGCAGATCGTCATGCCCGGCGAGCCGACGGCGGAAATCCAGGCCCCCACTGCAAAGGTCGGGGCTGCGGCGAGCCTGAGCCGGCCGGCCATATCGATCGCCAGTCCGGGCAACGGATCGACCTTCCCTGTTGCTGTAAGCATCGTCATGTCCGGTCCTCTCATCTAATTCGCCGTTTCCAAAGGTCGCGTCACGAAGACGCTATCTCGTGCGAACGGTCGGGTGGGAGTTACAAGTGTGACGGGATTTCAATGGCTCCCTGATCGGTGCCGCTGCACGCACGCTCTGGGCGGGCCCAATCAGGAGTTCAACGAGACGTGCGGTCCGTCTCGGTTACATAATGATATGGGAGATGCGGTGACTTCCTCCTGTCAACACTCAGCGACACGCCGAACGAACTGAAATCTGACATTGAAGCGGTCACCCGATCCATTTCGGGTGGCCGCTTCAGCTCTCAGAATACGTTTGCTGTTCAGTCTGCCTTGGGGAAAGCCGGGTTTCCGCAGATCGCAATTCACCTGTCAGGTATTGACCCGATCTAATTTCGGTCCCAGGTCCGATAACGCTCTGGGACCACTGGAGTTGGATTCGGTCTGTTGTTCCCGGGAGGGCCGCCATGCATTACTGGCACTGGTTCGACATCGCCTTTCCCTGGATTGGCGGCGTCGGCGCAATCGTCCTCGTGGTCCTGCTTTTTGCAACTGACCGTCTCCGGAGCGATCCAAGCCGCTCGCGATGGCATGACTGGGTGTGGTTATCCTGGCTCGGGATGGCGGCCTATCTGCTCCACAACTTCGAAGAATACGGCATCGATCTGTTCGGAACGTTCCATGCATTTCCGGGCATGATTTGCGCACAGCTCGGTTTGCCGCCTTATCCGAACTGCCCGATCCCACCGGTGTTTTTCCTCGCGGTCAACGTAGCTGCGTTCTGGGTCGCGGCTCCCATTGCAGCCCTGTTGAGCCGACGACACCCGCTTGTCGGGCTTTCTGTCTACGGCATCATAATCATCAACGCCCTGGTCCATATGGTGGCCGCGCTTGGGGGTAACTTCGGTGGAGGATTTCTCACTTCATTGCTCTTCGCGGCTGTGGCCGCGTGGATAATCCGCGCCTGCTTCGGTCCAGGCCGAATGAGCTACGGCGCGCTCGCGCTTCTTGTGGCTGGCGGGATCATTGGTCATATCGTTTTGGCGGCCCCGCTGCTGCTGTTCCTCCATTTTGGCTTGAGCGCGGCCGTGGTCGTCTTGCTGCAACTGGTGAATCCCTTTCTGCTGATGCTCATCCTGTGGCTTGGTGAGCGGTGGAGTGATGGGCCACTGATCTCGAACCCGCGAAACCAACTGACCGCAGGAGCGGCGCGCACCTAACCGCGAATGTCCATGCGCTCATCGAGGAGGCGTGCAGATGGTCGGCGCGGCGTAGGTGGCCCAGCGCCAGTTCGGGATGCGGGATGTCGACAGGTCGCCGCCGCAGGATCAGTTCAGCGGCTATCTCTGTTTCGATCCGGCGCTCTTTCCGTCCGAACTCCTGGAACGCTCCTCGAAGCGTTCGGCTCCTTTGGCGAGATCGCTGCCTTTGCGGGCCTCTGTCTTGCGTTCGTCCTCTCGTGCGCTCTTCCGGAGGGCCTCGCCCGACTCCTTGCCTCTGCTGGTTTCGCTGCTTCTTTGTTTCATGTTTGCACCTGTGCGGATGCCATGTGCTCGCGCATAAAACGTCGCCGAGCATCAAGCAGGATCTATGATTGCCGGTCAGCTCCGATAGGCGACGCTTCCGGTGGTCGCGAGCGGAGCCACAGTCCCGAAGCTCCCGCCGAACCAGGCCGCGATGGCGCCGAGGACAAGTGCGATAAAGCCGAACAGGGCGCCTCGCGAAACGACCTTGGTGGCTGCCTCGGCCGCCTGCGTCGCCCGTTGTTGCGCCTGATCGACGGCTGCCCGGTATTGCTGCTCGTATTGCTGGATCTGCGTGCGCGCTTGTTCGATCGGTATGCTTTGGGCCTGTGCCAACACTTGTGCTGCTCTTTCCCGGGCTTGTTCGGCCTGAGCCTGATCACCGGTAAACGCCGCACGTACGGCAGCGACCGCCGCATCGCGCATGGCCCGCGGATCATTGCCTCCGACCGTTCCTTCGATCTGGCGCTGGATGGTGCCGAACGGATCGGCAACCTCCGTCAGGGCAGGGGCGGCCGTTTCGGCAACCGTCGCGGTCGCGCGGCCGAGCCCGCCCACGGCACTGCTCACAGTGCTGAAGACGCCTCCGAGCAGACTGCCGACCGCCGTCGTGAGCAGATAGAGGACAACGAGGGTGGTGACCGCCCATGTGGTGACGCCATGCAGCGCACCGACGGTCTTCAGCGATCGGCCGGAGAGCCGGCTTGCGAAATAGCCGCCGACAAAGGCAGCGATGATGCCGGCCACCACGTACCAGATCCCCGCGGCGATCGAGAAGGTGCGCGCAGCCGGGTTATCCGCCGAACCCGGGTCCAGCGTAGCCACCCCGATGCCGATGCCGAGGAGGTTGAGCAATAACTGAACGACCAGCGCGAGCACGACGCCGGCCAGAACCGCGCCCCACGAGATCCTGTTGAGAGCGATCGTTCTTGCGTCCTCCGCAGGTGTGATCGCCGTTCGTTCGACCGGGGGGCGGTCGGACGTTCGAGAGGGTGAATAGTCGCTCATGATGTTTCTCCGCCGGATCTTTGTCGGCTTCAGAGCCCTTTGGGCCGAGCGCGAAAGGCGTCTACAGTTCGTGTCATCTGGTGAGCGAAGCGAGGACGCGATCCGAATTCCAATAACTGTAGGGCTGAAAACATATATTCCAAGGTTCTAAACTGCCGGCAGCGGTAGAATTTGTCTGCTGCGCGATACTGTCGAACGCTTTGGACCTGCCAGGACAGTGCAACGCCCCAAGGCGAGCTCGGACCGCCGGTGCTGATCATGAGACGCTATTGGGTGTTCTTGCTCTCGATGGTGTCGAGCACAGCGTCAGGGGCGATATCCCGTGTGACCTCTTCGAGCTCATGTTGCGCCTTGGTCTCGACATCCATCTTGTTGGCGATGGCCGAGACCAGCTCTGTCAATTTTGTGATTTCGTGCTCTGCCAGGAGGCTTATCTGGAGGTCCAGGTCGGCGCGCTTGTCGGCAGCCGCGGCCATGCGGTTCTGGGTGATGAGGACGAAGGTCGACAGGAAGATTGCCTCGACGGAGGCGACCATCGCAAGAACGACAAAGGATTCGTCCCACGCCGGAATGCCCGGGATCCAATGCAGATTGGCTGCAATCCAGAACCCGAACACAAGCAGATGCAGGTAGACGAATCTCATGCTGCCGGTGAAGCGGGCTATGGCGTCGGCTGCCCGGTCCTGCCAAGAGGCGGCTTCGGCCTCCCTCTTACGTCGCTCGTAGAGTGCTTCGATGTTTCGCTCCAGGACGGGGGTCAGTCCCTCGGGAGGCGGTGGTGGGTAGGTGGGGCTGCCGGGAAACGAGGGATCACTTCGTCGCTGTTCAGACATATACATCCTCGCTATCCGCGCCGCCGGTAAGAGTTGCGAATGCCAAGGCGTCCATCTTCACGCTGCGATCTTGCCTTGGCCTGGCCGAGCGACAGGGGTGAAACCCAACCCGAAACGATCCTTCCTGTTCCAGCCGGCTCGTCTGCTCGAGGACGCTTCCACGCAGAGAGGTGACGAGCCCGAAAGCATGGGGCGCGAGGGCTTGCTCTCGACAGACCTGGGGGCGGCGGCGATACTGCGGGCGGAGGGGGATGGAGGCGAGATGAAAGTTCTGACCCTGCTTCTGGCGACCATGCTTTTCCCGGCCATGGCCCAGGCCGACATGCTGGAGCGGCAGACCGCCAGGGCCATCCGCAATGCCGGCCATTGGTGCGACCGCGTCACCGATATGAGAGAAGATAAAAGACAGTCGACGCCGGAGCGGCGCGTGGTTCTGGTCACCTGCTACGACATTCGCCATCTCGCCCAATACGAGTTGATCCTTGGGGCCGACAACAAGCTCCGCTCGATCCGGAAGCTGTGAGGCAGAGAAGGGACCATCGTTCGAGGACAGGATCCCGGAGGGCGTCTGTCCGGCGGCGCGGGAAAAATAGCGGCGTGGAAGCTCACAGCTTCGGCATTGCCGCCTGCACGGCCGACGCGGCGACGGCCCGCTGCTCGCTTTCGTCGAGATCATGGAAAGCCTTGCCGGACATGCTGACGCGGACCTCCCGGCGCGCGAATTCGATGCCGGCGGCGGCGAAGGCGGCCTGGACGCGGGCATAGATATCCTTGCGGATCACCCATTGCTTTCCGGGTTTCGACATGAACTTGCCGCGCACGACGATGCCGACGTCGTCGACGGCGCCCACGCCCTGGGATTTGAAGGTCTGGATGATGTCGGCCGCATAGGGCGCCGTCAGGATGTCCGTGCCGATCTGCTTGAAGATCTTGCGGATCTTGTCGATGTCGGCGTCGAACGGCACGGTGAACTTCATCTTGATGATGACCCAGTCGCGCGAATTGTTGGTGACGCGCTTCAGTTCGCCATATGGGATGGTGTGCACCGCTCCCTGATCGTGGCGAAGCTGCAGCGAACGCACCGAGATCTTCTCCACTGTACCGGCGATGTCGCCCACGACGATATATTCACCGACCCGGAAGGCGTCGTCGACCAGGAAGAAGATGCCCGACACGATGTCGCGCACCAGGGTCTGGGCGCCGAAGCCGACGGCGAGGCCGACGACGCCCGCGCCGGCGATCAGCGGCGTGATGTTGATGCCGAGATTGCTGAGCGCCACGAGCACGGTGAGTACGATGATGGCCGCCTGGGTGGCTATGCGCAGGAGCGGCAGTACGGTGGTCAGGCGGGAGCCACCGGTGCCGGTGATCTCGCCGATGTCCTCCTGCTGGAGGTCGATGCCTTCCGGGGACGTTTCCTGCGCGATGCGCCGGTTGAAGAGCAGCGTCGCGACCTCCCAGACGAGATAGCCGGCGGCGAGGATCACCAGGAAGGTGAACATGCGCGCGGCAAAACGCAGGCCGATCTGATTGGAGGTGAAGGAGGAGAGGCTGAGATCCCACATCAGCGCGATGACCACGACCACGAGGCCGAAGACGATGACCCGGCCGATGCGGACATAGCTGCGCATCGTCCATAGATACGCTTTTTCCGCGACCTGCCCCTGGCCTTGCATGGGCGCAACCATATGGCGCACCAGGCCGCGAATCATCGTGTCCATGGCCGGCGAGAGCAGCAGGATGGCCAGCGTCAGATATTGCTTGCCGCTGCGCACGACGTCGGTGTTGCCCGCGACGGTCATGATCTCGAAGATGAACCAGCTGGCGGCGATCAGCGCAAGGGCCAGCCACGGATACGCCCGCGCCAGACGAGCCTCCGCCGGCGTCACCTCGGCTTCCCAGCCTCTTGCCATCATGGCGACACCCGCTCGGGCCCTGTAGATCGTCCAGCCCAGCCAACCGAAGACGATCACATTGGACCAGAAGCCGATCGCGATGCCGTCGAGCGACACGCCGTTGGCGATCATGAAATTGGTCAGGAAGACGGCGGCGCCGGCAAGCACCACGATGCCGACGATGTTGCGATAGAGATAGACCGCGCTCTTGTCGTCGGTACAGACCAGGCGAAGGGCGGGCCGCCTGGGGGCAAGGAGGAAGCGCAGGAAGGCGGCGAGAAAACGTGGCACGACCACGCAGTAGAAGAAGAATTGAGCCGCCATCGGCCGCAGCTCCGGCTCGATCAGGCCACGGCCGACGGCGCGGGTCACCACCAGGAAGGCAATCAGGCCGAACATGTCGAGCGCCAGCCGTGCGCCGAGGATCGACAACGTCTCGCGCACCGTGCCCTTTTCGGTCGACCGGGTGGCGAGGCGGCGAAGACGGGAGGCGACCCGATCGACCAGGAGCTCGACGACGATGCCGGCGGCGATGGCGACGCCAAGTCCAAGCAGGAACCGCCCCAGGCCGCGCCAGCCAAGATGCGAGAGGAAGGTGACCGTCGCCTCTCCCATCCGCTCCCACATGATGGGCAGGCCCACGATGGCAGCCTCCACCCGATCGCCCAGGCCATCGGCGAACTGCCTGACCGTCAAAGCGAAATCGGCCTCGGCTGCGGGCTGCGACGCCGCCGCGCCGGCCGGCTGCGGCACGCCGAGCCGCTCGAGCACGAATTGGCGGAACTCGGTCTCGCTCATGCGGCTGGCCAGATCGTGTATCGCCTCGGGGGTCATGGGCGCAGGCTGTGCCGATGTCGAGGGGGTGGCGGGAGCTTGTGCCCCGCAAGGGCCGGCGAAGGCGAGGAGGAGGAAAGTCACGACTGCGGCAAGACGAAACGGCATTGTTCTCCCCAAGACCATCAGCGACGAACCAAGATACGCGATGGCGGGTTTGCGTAAAGCGGGAGAAAGGAACCAGCTCTTAACCTTGTTCGTGCTTTTGCGAGGGGGCTTTCTTCTCAGAGGACCCTCCACCGAAATGCCTGCTGGATCTCCCATCAAACTGCCTCGCCTGAAGCTCAGAGGCACGATCGTGCTCGCCGCCGCGGCGGTCTTCACCGTCGCCATCGCCGGCATGCTCTCCTATGTCGTGCACTCGACCGAAAAAAGCGACCTCGCCAGCGCCGACCAGTTGCTTTCCTCCCTTGCAAAGACCGAAGCGGCGAGGATCGCCGTCCTGCTCAAGGAGCACTCCGCTGTCGCGGAATCTGTCGCCCAGACCGTCACTGCGATGGTCTCGAACCCGATGATCGGACCGGACGCTTACGGGGAGTTGCTGCAGCGGCAGATCGCGATCGTGCCGAATGCGGTGGGCATCTGGATCCTGCTCAACAAGGATTCCCCGACGGCTTCCAATCCGGCGCTCGTGAATTCCCGTTTCGGGCGTGGGGAGGGCTATTTCGGCCCGAGCATCGTCCGTGACATCAAGACCGGAAAGGTCGAGTTCTCCGACCTGGACACGTCTATGGAGAACGGCTTCCAGGGCTGGTTCCTCGACCCTCTCGCCAAAGGCAGCCAATCGCTGATCGGGCCCTATCTCTACCAGGACATGCTCTACACTTCGAGCACGTCGATCGTGCGGGACCGCCAGGGCAAGGCGATCGGTCTCGTCGGCGTCGACTTCAATGGCGGGGCATTTGCCACGCTGATCGGGACCAACCGTCCCCTCCAGACGGGCTGGGTGGGCGTCATCAACCAGGACAAGAACTGGGTCGTTCCGCCGGATCCCAAGCAGATCGGCAAACCGGCCGCCGATTCGACCGCGCAGGCAGCCGTCGCGGGTGCCGCCCGGGGCGACTTCCACGAGACCGTCGATGTCCAGGGCGCCGACTGGAGGGTGACCTCGATCGCCCTGGACCTTCCGGAATACGGCATAGCCTGGACGGTGCTGGTGGGCGTTCCTGAGACGACGCTTCTTGCCGACTCGGTGGCGCTACGCAACGCAATGCTCATCGGCGGCGTCGTCGTGCTGGCGCTCGGCCTCGTGGCCTTCGCCTGGCTCGGCGCGTCGATCGCCAAACCTGTGAGCCGCATGACAGGCGTCATGCGGCGGATCGCCGATCACGACTATGCCGTGGAGGTGCCTTACGGGAACCGTCGCGACGAGATCGGCGACATGGCCAAGGCACTTGCTCTCTTCCGGACCGCCGGCATCGAAAAGCAGCGGCTCGAAGGGGAGACCGAGGAGGCGCGCCGGACCATCGATATCGAGCGCTCCGCGCGAGAGGCCGA
The DNA here is from genome assembly GCA_035556195.1 of Rhizobiaceae bacterium. Classification (GTDB taxonomy): domain Bacteria; phylum Pseudomonadota; class Alphaproteobacteria; order Rhizobiales; family Rhizobiaceae. Next base: position 308,864 of record DATMFK010000010.1, on the reverse strand, counting down.
AACGCTCGAGAACCAGCGGGCCTCCGAGCAGGCGGTCCGCCTGATCGGGGAGGGGCTGCACCGCCTCGCCGAGGGCGACCTCGTGCAGCGCCTGGAGACGAGGCTGAGCGACGATGCCGACAAGCTGCGCCTCGACTTCAACCTGTCGATCGAGAAGCTGCAGCAGACCATGCTCGGCATCCGCAAGGCCGCCGACGCGATCCGCACCGGCATCGGCGAGATCACCTCGGCCTCGGACGACCTGTCCAGGCGCAGCGAGCATCAGGCCGCGAGCCTGGAGGAGACGGCCGCCGCGCTCAACCACATCACCGACACGGTGCGCCAGACGGCCGAGGGGGCGACCCATGCCCGCGCCGTGGTCGCCAATACGCGCGAGGACGCGTTGGGCAGCGCCGAGATCGTCCGGCAGGCCATCGACGCCATGGCGGAGATCGAGAAATCCTCGCGCGAGATCGGCTCGATCATCGGGGTCATCGACGAGATCGCGTTCCAGACCAACCTGCTCGCCCTCAATGCGGGCGTCGAGGCGGCCCGGGCCGGAGAGGCCGGCCGCGGCTTCGCCGTGGTGGCATCGGAAGTGCGCTCGCTTGCGCAGCGTTCGGCCGAGGCCGCCAAGGAGATCAAGGAACTGATCGCCAATTCGACGGCGCAGGTCGACGCCGGGGTGAAGCTGGTCGCCGGAACCGGCGAGGCGCTCGACAAGATCGTGTCGCAGGTGAACGACGTCAACGGCATCGTCGATGAGATCGCCGCCAAGGCCAACGAGCAGGCCAACAGCCTGCGCGAAGTGAACGTCACTGTCGGCCAGATGGACCAGGTGACGCAGCAGAACGCCGCCATGGTCGAGGAGACGACCGCCGCGAACCACAATCTGTCGCGCGAAGCCGACGCGTTGGCGCGGCTGGTCGGCCAGTTCACCGTCGCTGGCGGGGAGGCGGGACGAAGCCGTTCCGACGTGGCGCCGTTCGCCGCCACGCGGGCCGCGCGCCGCGGCAGCCCCGCCCTGAAGGTGGTCGGCTCGGACGAAGAGGGCTGGCAATCTTTCGTGCAGGGGTGATCGGGCGGATCAGCAGCGGCGAGACCCGGCCCGCAAGCCTGCCGGCCTCGCCATTCCGGGATCCGAGCCCCATGGGCGAGCCGAGGCCGGCAAGGGAATTGCCGGCCTCGGCATCCCTTCAGTCCCGATCGGCGTCCCCGCGCTTCAGCGATGCCTCCTGGCCCTCCAGGACGCGATCGGTCGCGGACAGCTGTCGATAGAGTTCGTCCAGCATGTCGTCGATGGCGTTCATCCTTTCGGTTGCCACGGCAAAGATCTCTTGCGAAGCGCCGCGGAGCTTGTCGTCCGCGACATTCTCGAGCAGCAGGTCGAGGGCATCGTAGACATAACGAGCGTGTGCGAGCGCATCCTTCAGGTCGATGGCCTGCTTGCGAATAGGGTCAAGAACCTCGCCTAGCTTGACCATGGCGGTATCCCCTGAAGGTGTTCCGGCATATTCGAGGATTACCACTGTGGCGCAAATTGCGCCCGAAGCAAGTGCAGCCATTGCCAGGAAAGGAAAAGCGCGGCCGCCCATAGGCGCTTCGTGAGGTGGTCGGGCGCGTTGAAATTGCCTGCCACTGGGGAAGTCGCGGCAGCCCATATGCCGCTGGTGGAGCTGAGGGGGATCGAACCCCTGACCTCGTCATTGCGAACGACGCGCTCTCCCAGCTGAGCTACAGCCCCGTCCAGCGGATGCGCGTAGTTAGGGCCGCCCGCAGGACCTGTCAAGCGGTCGCGTGGCGCTTCACGCGGGCAATCAACTGCAATGGACTTGCCCGCCCCGCAACCAATGGCTACATGTCGCGGACTCGAACGGAGATCATGCATGCTCGCGCTCATTCAGACCCTCGTTCTGGCGCTCGATATCTACTGGTGGCTGCTGATCGCCGCGGCGATCTTCTCCTGGCTCTATGCCTTCAACGTGGTCAACTCGCGCAACCAGTTCGTCGGCTCGATCGGCAATTTCCTTTATCGCGTGACCGAGCCGGCGCTGAGGCCGATCCGGCGCTATTTGCCCGATCTCGGTGGCATCGACATCTCGCCGATCATCCTGCTGCTCATCATCTTCTTCATCCGGCAGTTCCTTCTCACGACGGTCGCGCCGCTCGTGCTGTAATCCCGCTCCCGAGATGGCCGAGGTCTTTCGTCCGTACGCCGAAGGGATCGATCTCTTCGTCCGGCTGACGCCGAAGGCCGCGAAGGACGCCATCGAGGGCAGCGAACAGACGGCGGACGGTCGCGCCCATCTCAGGGCGCGCGTACGCGCCGTCCCGGAGAAGGGCGCGGCCAACCAGGCGCTGGAGAGGCTCGTCGCCAAGACGCTCGGAGTGCCGGCGGGCGATGTCCGCGTCGTGACCGGTGGGACGTCGCGGCTCAAGACGTTGCGCATCGTCGGCGACGCCGCAAGCCTCGCCGAAGCGGTCGGACGGCTCGTAGTCAGGTGAGCATACGGGCAGCATCCTAAATCGCAGAATCAAGGCGCTGAAGCGCGAGAGCGAAGCTGAAGGATCGCGACGTGCTTAAAGCATTTCGCAGCCGACCGGATTCGGTCGGCGTCGCGAGAATGCGGCAAAACAAATACCTAAAGCGTGGCGCCCGAATCCGATTGCTGGCGACACGCTTTAGCGTGAAACGAGCGGCCAGAAGAGCCAAGCCAAGCCGATCGCGGCAGCGAGCCAGATGGCGGCGACAAAGGCGAGGCCTCCCTTGCTCGACGGCCCGGATGCACGGCGAGCAGCTTCTGCACGGAACTCGCTGATCAGTTCCGCAGGGATGAGGGAGACGGCCAGCATGATACCCAGGGGAACAATGACAAGGTCGTCCAGGTAGCCGATGACCGGCAGGAAATCCGGAATGAGATCGATAGGGCTGAGCGCGTAGGCGGCAACCGCTCCGGCGACGAGTTTGGCAAGCCAGGGGACGCGGGGATCCCGGGCTGCCAGCCAGAGCGCCATCACGTCTCTTTTGGCCATTCGAGCCCAGTTCCTGAGTTTGGCCAGTGCGGTCAATGCAAACCCCGATTGGTTTCGATCGGATTTCATTATACAAGATATCAAACAAGAAAGCCGCCGGAGGGTGGGCGGCAGAGGCGGTCATGCTCATGGTTCCGTCACAGGTCGGAAGGTTGCGGGCGCTGAGGCGGCTCGGCTACGGGCTCGGAAGCCTGGCGCTGGCATTCGGTCTCTATCTCGGCGTGCTGCACCTCAACGGCAATTTCAGCACAGTGGTCGCGGGCGAGGTGTACCGGTCGGCTCAGCCGAGCGCGGCGGACATCGCCCGCTACAAGCTCCTCTACGGCATCAAGACGATCGTCAATCTGCGTGGGGGGAACAAGGGAGCCGGCTGGTACGACGCCGAGGTCGCCGCGGCCGACCGACTCGGTATCGCCCATGTGGACTTCCGCATGTCGGCGCGGCGCGAACTCTCCCAGGCCGAAGCGGCCGAGCTCATCGCGATCCTTGCGAATGCGGAGAAACCGCTGCTCATCCATTGCAATTGGGGGGCGGACCGCACGGGCCTGGCCTCCGCCCTTTATGTCGCCGCCGTGGGCAAGCTCGGCGAAGCGGCCGCCGAAAGCCAAATCTCGCTGCGTTACGGTCACATTTCCCTGCCGGTGACCGCCAACTACGCCATGGATCGGACGTTCGAGGATCTGGAGCCCTGGCTAGGTTTCCCGGATTCGTAGCCCTCCGCGACATCTGGTCGGGCATTCACGCCGACAAGGCGTTGGCGGAGGTGAAACTTGCCGCCAGCCGCACCGATGGAGAGTTGTCGATGGGCGTCGGCGGTTGGGGTAAGAAAAAGCCCCGCCGAAGGCGGGGCTTTCGCATTCCTGGCAAGAAAGCCGGCTTAGATGCCGAGGCCTTCGTAGCGCTTCTTGAACTTCGACAGGCGGCCGCCGCGGTCGAGCAGGGTCTGCTGCCCGCCGGTCCAGGCCGGATGGGTGGTCGGATCGATATCGAGATTCATGGTGTCGCCTTCCTTGCCCCAGGTCGAGCGAGTCATGTACTCGGTGCCATCGGTCATGACGACCTTGATCATGTGGTAGTCGGGATGGATATCGGTCTTCATCGGTCTGTTCCTGCCTGCAGCGGCGCCAAGCCTGCGGCGATGCGCCCACTTTGAAATGGCGAAGCCGCAGCTATTGATGCCACGGCTTCCAAAACGGTCGGCGTGCCTATACATCAGCCGGCATTGAAGCACAAGGCCGCGCCGTCCGCATTTTCCGGGCAGCGCTCACGGACAGGGCCGCGGTGCGGCTAGGGAAAAGCAGATGGCCGAAGCTTTCACGGAACCAGACAGAGCGAAGAGGCGCTCAATCGGCCCCCTGCGGAGAATTGCTCCCTATGTCGGGCGCTATCGCGGCCTGGTGTTGGCCGCGCTCTTCTTCCTCCTGCTCGCCGCGGCGATGACGCTGACCCTGCCGCTGGCAGTGCGGCGCATGATCGATAACGGCTTTTCCGCAGCCGATTCGACCTTCATCGCCAACTATTTCGCCATGCTTGTGGTGATCGCGGCCGTGCTCGCGCTCGCATCGGCCTGCCGCTACTACTATGTCATCACGCTCGGCGAACGCATCGTCGCGGATCTGCGCCGCGACGTCTTCTCCCATGTGACCACACTGTCGCCGGCCTTCTTCGACAATGCCCACTCGGGCGAGATCGTGTCGCGGCTCGCCGCCGACACCACGCAGATCAAGGCCGCGGTGGGCTCGACCGCGTCCCAGGCCCTGCGCAACCTCATCATGGGGCTCGGCGCCATGGCCATGATGGTGGTGACGAGCCCCAAGCTCTCCGGCCTCGTCATCGCCGCGATCCCGGTCGTCGTGCTGCCGCTGGTCGCCTTCGGCCGCTCGGTGCGCAGGAAGTCGCGGGCCGCGCAGGACGAGCTTGCCGCCGCCAACGCCTATGCCAGCGAGCAGATCGGCGCCGTGCGCACGCTGCAGGCCTTCACCAACGAGAAGCTGGTGACGAGCCGTTTCGCCGCGGCCGTCGAGAGCGCCTTCCGGGCGGCGCGCGCTTCGACCTTCGCGCGTGCCTTCCTGACATTCTTTGCCATACTCACGGTCTTCTCCTCAGTGGTGGCGGTGCTGTGGTTCGGCTCGCGCGACGTGCTTGCGGGCACCCTCTCGGCAGGCACGCTCGGCCAGTTCCTGCTCTATTCCGTGCTGGCGGCCAGCGCGCTCGGCGCATTGTCGGAAGTGTGGGGCGAACTCGCCCAGGCAGCCGGGGCGGCAGAGCGGCTGACCGACCTCCTGGCGGAACGGCCGGCGATCGCCGCGCCGGCCGCCCCCAAGCCGCTGCCGGCCAAGACCCGCGGCCTGATCGAATTCCGCGACGTGCATTTTGCCTATCCCGTCCGTGCCGACAGGCCAGCCCTCCATGGCCTGAGCTTTACCGTGAAGCCGGGCGAGACCGTGGCGATCGTGGGCCCGTCCGGCGCCGGCAAGAGCACGGTCTTCTCCCTGATCCTGCGCTTCTACGACGCCGATCGCGGCGCGGTGCTGATCGACGGCGTGGACCTCGGCGAGGCCGATCCGCTCGACCTGCGCTCTCGAATCGCCATCGTGCCGCAGGACGTGTCGATCTTCGCCGCCAGCATCTCCGAGAATATCGGCTTCGGCCGGCCGGAAGCGGGCCCGGCCGAGATCGCTTCCGCCGCGCGGGCCGCCCATGCCGAAGAGTTCATCGAGAAACTGCCGGAGGGTTTCGCTACGCAAGTCGGCGAGCGTGGCGTGAGCCTGTCCGGGGGGCAGCGCCAGCGCATCGCGATCGCCCGCGCCATATTGCGCGACGCGCCGATCCTGCTGCTGGACGAGGCCACCTCGGCCCTCGACGCCGAAAGCGAGACGCTGGTGCAGACGGCCCTCGAGGATCTGATGAAGGGCCGCACCACGCTCGTCATCGCCCACCGGCTCGCGACCGTGCTCAAGGCCGACCGCATCCTGGTGATGGAGGACGGGCGCATCGTGGAGGAGGGCACCCATCAGAGCCTCGTCGCGAAGGACGGCGTCTATGCACGCCTCGCCAGGCTGCAGTTCGAGACGGGGGCGACGGCGTTCAAGGGGGCGGCGGAGTAGGGCAACGACTAGCCCGCCGCACTCCGACCCGCGATCCGCCCGGAGAAGATGCAGCCGCCCAGGAAGGTGCCTTCCAGCGCGTTGTAGCCGTGATAGCCCCCGCCGCCGAAACCGGCCGCTTCGCCCGCCGCATAGAGGCCTGGGATGGGCTCGCCAGCGCTGTCGAGCACCCGCGCCTCGAGATCGGTGTGCAAACCGCCCAGCGTCTTGCGGGTGAGAATGTGGAGCCGGACGGCGATCAGCGGGCCGTTCGCCGGATCGAGGATCTTGTGGGGCCTCGCCGTGCGGATCAGCCTGTCGCCGAGATAGTTGCGGGCGCCGTTGATGGCGGTGATCTGGGCGTCCTTGGCGAAGGGATTGTCGATTTCGCGATCGCGCGCCGCGATCTGTTCGAGCAGCCGGTCGTGGTCGATCAGCGCCTCCCCGGCGAGCGCGTTCATGCCCGCGACGAGGTCGCGCAGATTGTCGCGCACGATGAAATCCTCGCCCTTTTCCTTGAACGCCTCGACCGGCGGGGGCGCGCCTGCGCCGCGCCGGCTTTTGAGCACCGCACGCCATTGCTTCGAGGTGAAGTCCGGATTCTGCTCGGAACCGGAAAGGGCGAATTCCTTCTTGATGATCTTCTGGGTGAGCACGAACCAGGAGTAATCGAAGCCGGTCGACAAGATGTGCCTGAGCGTCGACAGCGTGTCGAAGCCCGGCAGGCAGGGCGGCGGCAGGCGATTCCCCTGGGCATCGAACCAAAGAGAGGAGGGGCCGGGCAGGATGCGGATGCCGTGGTTCGGCCAGATCGGAGCCCAGTTGCGCACGCCTTCCGTGTAGTGCCACATGCGGTCGCCGTTGATCACCGCGCCGCCGGCCCGTTGCGTAATGCCGATCATGCGTCCGTCGACATGGTGCGGCACGCCCGAGACCATCGTTTTCGGCGGCGGCCCCAGGCGCTCGACCGGCCAGTTGCGACGCACCAGGTCGAAATCGCCGCCGATGCCGCCGGAAGCGACGATCACCGCGGCGGCCGCGTGCTCGAACGCGCCGACCACTCCGCGGCCGGACTGCTGGCCGCGCTCCACGGTCGAGGGTTCCAGGATCTCGCCGGCAACGCCGGTGACGGCATTGCCGGTCTTGACGAGCCGGCTTGCGCGATGGCGGAACTCGAGCGTGACCAGGCCCTTCGCGACATGATCGCGAACGCGGCGCAGGAAGGGCTCGAGAACACCGGGCCCGGTGCCCCAGGTGATGTGGAAACGCGGAACGGAATTGCCGTGACCATGCGCCTGGGCGCCGCCACGCTCGGCCCAGCCGACGACGGGAAACCAGCGCATGCCCATCTGGTGGAGCCAGGGCCGCATCTCGCCGGCCGCGAAATCCACAAAGCTTTCAGCGAATTTGCAGGGCCAATGGTCTTCGGCCCGATCGAACTGTGCCGAGCCCAGCCAGTCCTGAAGCGCCAATTCGCGGCTGTCCCTGATACGCAGGCGCCGCTGTTCGGGACTGTCGACGAGGAACAGGCCGCCCAGCGACCAGAATGCCTGTCCGCCGAGCGAGTTCTCGCCTTCCTGTTCCAGGATGATGACGCGCCGGCCCCTGTCGGCCAGTTCCGCCGCCGCCACCAGGCCCGCAAGTCCCCCTCCGACGACGATCGCATCGGCGCTTTTGGCCATTCCCATCCTCCCCTCATCTTTCCCGGGGGGCAGGATCGACCGGGCCGCATGACGCGATCAAGCGGAATCTTCAGCCAATGGAAGGCGAAGCTGGAAAGACGGTGCGGCGGCTCCACCACCCCTCGCCCTCCGGATGGGAGCCGCCGCCTTTCACCCTCTACGCGGTGGCGTAGCGGTGAATCGACCGATCGAGCGCGTGAACCTCGCGCTGCAGCCTTTCGTAGCCCGCGTTCGGCAGCCTGCCGCCGTGCCTTTCGGCCGTTGCATAGGCTGCCCTGCGGATCATTCCCTCCTGATGGCGAAGCCTCGAAGCCTCGGCGGCGGTCAGGTGGCCACGCTGACGGTCCATATTGATGCGATGCCCCGCCCTATCCAGCTCGGCGACGACATGGGCCAGCCGCTGCGATTCCATGCGACGGGTCATGACGGGTGCGGTTGCGTAACCCTGACCCTGGCTTTCAGTGAACTCGTTCGGGAGATCCGCCCTGTTATGGTTCATTGCAGCGCTACGCTCCGCACGCGCGGCCTCGCCGGGCCCGAAACCGGTGCTCGCGGCCGCGGCAGCTTCCCCGCCTGGTCCGATGCCCGGTCCGACGCCGGGTCCGACGCCGCTGTTCGGTGTGGCGCCTACCCCGGGCCCGACACCGCGGCTCGAGGCCGCTGCGGCTGCCCCTGCTCCGTGGCTGCCACTGGCACCTGGTCCCGCGTTGGAGGAAGCCGCCTGGGCTCCGGCAAAAGCGGTGGAGATCAACAGCGCGGCGAACGCCGTCTTCATCGTGAAAGAGTGCATGATCGCATCTCCTTGGTCGGGAAGGAGGAGGACCTTCCCACTCCAGGCCGTCAGGTCCTGTCGCGTCGCGGCGCTGGAAGGCAGGCGCCGCCGGCAATTCCCGGCCCGCGGCGGGAAAATACGACAGGCCGACAGGGTGGCCTAATTACGAAAAGATAATCTTTGATACGGCTGGAAAGCGTAAGAAGCCGCGCTAGTGCAAGCTGAAGGCGTGGACACGTCGCCGTTTGAACAATGCAGTTCAGCGACGCCGTTCAAGAAATCCGTCTCGCGATGACGAACGGTGTCTCCGTCCGCCTACACTTCTCAATAGGTGTCTCTCGGCGCCCTACGAGTTCCCCCTCTCCGTCTCGGCCGCCTTCGAGAGTGGGCCGCGAGGCGACCGTGCAGGAACGTATAAGCTCGAGGCGCGCGGCCTAGGCCTCGAGCCCGCCGGTTCTTTCGCACGGGCGTTTCGTGAGGAGGTTCACTCAGAGGAACTGCATTCTCGCATTGACCTTACGCGAGTTACGGTTTACGAATGACGAAAATGAAAAATCGTCAGTCGTAAGATGAAGCCATGAGCGACGCAGTCGAACACAATGTTGGTGACGCGCGGCAGGAGACTGTAGGGCGCATCCTGGAGGCCGCTGAGCGGCTCTTCCGTCATTATGGCTACAGCAAGACCACGGTAGCCGACATTGCGCGCGATCTCGGCATGTCGCCTGCCAATGTCTATCGTTTCTTCTCCTCCAAGGAGGAAATCCACCAATCGATCTGCGGCCGGATATTGGGAGCGAGCCATGAGCTCGTCGTCGCCATTTCCAGGGAGGACGCGAGCGCTTCCGACCGCCTGCGCCGCTGCACATTGGCGCTGCACCACATGACGCTCGAACAGATGCTGGACGAGCAGAAGGTGCATGAGATGGTGGTCGTGGCGCTCGAGCGCGACTGGCACGTGATCGACAAGTATATCGACCGCATCAACGAGGTCTTCGCGGAGATCATCCGCGACGGAGTGAAGGCCGGCGAGTTCGCCGAGCAGGATGCCGTTGTCGCGGCGAGATGCTACGGCGCCAGCACGGTCATCCTTTGCCACCCGCAGATGGTGGCGCAGTGCCTCGCGAAGGAGAATCGCGCGACACCCGACGAACTGATCGATTTCGCGATCAGGGCGCTGAAGAAATAGCGGCGGCCGCGGGGCCGTCTTTCGATAGCCGAAGTTTTTCAGGAGTGCGAACGATGAATTCGTTCAAGAGCTTCAAGGGGACCTTGCGTCCTGTCGCAACCCTCGCCCTGGTCGCTGGTCTCGGTCTCGCCGTTTCCGCCTGTTCCGAGGCGAAGACGGAGACCGCCAGCGAGGCCGTCCGCCCGGTCAAGGTGGTGGAGATCGCCACTGGGGGGGAACGACGGGAACTCGACTATTCCGGTTCGGTGAAGGCCCGCACGGAGATGAATCTCGGCTTCCGGGTCGCAGGGAAGATCACCGAGCGGCTGGTCGACATCGGCGACAGGGTGACGCCGGGCGACGTGCTGGCGCGGATCGATGCCACGGACTACGAGCTGGCCGTCAGGACCGCCGAGGCCAATCTGGCCGCCGCCGAGAAGCAGGTCGAGACGGCGGGGCTGGTGAAGCAGCGCGTCGAGCAGCTCTTCGCGAAGAAGGTCGCCTCGCAGGCCAATGTCGACGAGGCGCTGCTCAGCCACCAGCAGGCCGTCGCCAGCCGCGATGCGGCCCGTTCGTCGCTGCAGCAGGCGAAGAACCAGGTCGCCTATAGCGAGCTGAAAGCGGACCGGGACGGCATCGTGACGGCGCTCGCCGCCGATCGCGGGCAGGTCGTGGCGATCGGGACGCCGGTGGTGACGGTCGCCGTCGACGAGGAGAAGGAGATCCAGATCGCCGTGCCCGAGGGCGACGTCGCGTATTTCCGGCCGGGCAAGCCGGTGACCGTCGGCTTTTGGACCGACGATCGGTTGCGGCTCGACGGCAAGGTGCGCGAGGTCTCAGGCAGTGCCGATCCGAGATCCCGCACCTTCTCCGTCCGTATCAGCCTGCCCGACGACTCGCGCGTGCTCCTCGGCATGACGGCTACGGTAAGGGCGACGATCGACACGGAAGGGCAATTGGTTTCGGTGCCGCTGGAGGCGCTCGCCGAAAAGGACGGCAAGCGGATCGTGTGGATCGTGGACCGCGGCACCGCCACCGTTCATTCCCGCGAAATAGCCGTTGCCGACTTCACCGCCAACGGCGTGCGCGTGACGGAAGGATTGCGGCCGGGCGACATGGTGGTCGCGGCCGGCACGCAGTTCATGGCCGAGAACCTCAAGGTCAAATTGCCGGAGGACAGCGGGGCCGCCTCGCTGGCAAGCGCCGAGACGGCCCGCTGAGACCAACCCGCCGATTGGCCACAACCCAATGAGATCGAGGCGTCCCATGACGACTTCCTCCGAAGCGAAGAGACCGTTCAACCTCTCGCGCTGGGCGATCGGTCATCCCAGCATCGCCCGCTTCCTCTTCGGGCTCATACTGGTCGCCGGCGCGCTCGGGCTGGTGAATATGGGCCAGCGCGAGGATCCCGAGTTCACCTTCCGCGTGATGGTGGTCCAGGCGGTCTGGCCCGGCGCCTCGCTCGAGGACATGCAGGATCAGGTCGTCAACAAGATCGAGCGCAAGCTGCAGGAGACGCCGCATCTCGATTTCGTGCGCTCCTATACGCGCGCCGGCAGCGCCATCATCACCGTGCAGGTGAAGGGCGACACCACGCCCGACGAGGTGGCCGACGCCTTCTACCAGGTCCGCAAGAAGGTGGGCGACATAGGCAGCGAGCTGCCCGCCGGGCTGATGGGGCCGTATTTCAACGACGAATTCGGCGACACCTTCATCACCATGCATGCGATCAGCGGCGACGGCTACAGCTATCCGGAGCTGAAGGCCTTCGCCATCCAGGCGCGCGACATGCTGCTGACCACGCCCGGCGTCGAGAAGGCCGTCGTGCTTGGCGACCAGCCGCAGGTGATCCATATCGACGTCTCCTCGAAGACGCTCGCCGAACGCGGGCTGACGCTCGCCGATCTGCAGAGCGCCATCAAGGGGCAGAACAATGTCGATCCGGCGGGCTCCGTCGACACCGGCACGCGCTCGGTGCGCATCTCGGTCGAGGGCGACGTCAGGAGCGCGGCGGATATCAGCGAGCTGCGCCTGCGTGCGGGAAACCAGGTGACCCGTCTCGGCGACATCGCGACGGTGACGGAAGGCCTGCAGGACCCTTACCAGCGCAAGTACCGCTTCGACGGGCGTGAAAGCGTCCAGATCGGCGTGGTCATGGCCAAGGGGTTCAACGTGACCGACGTCGGCAAGGATGTCGAGGCGGTCTACCACCGGTTCGAGGAATCCCTGCCTTACGGCGTATCGGTCGACCAGATCTCCAACCAGCCGGACGTGGTCACTGAGGCGATCGGCGAGTTCATGAAGGCGCTGGGCGAGGCGCTGGTCATCGTGCTCGTGGTCTCCTTCCTGACGATCGGCTGGCGCTCGGGCCTGATCATCGCGATCACCATTCCGCTGGTGCTGGCTGCGACCTTCGCCATCATGTACCAACTCGGCATCGACCTGCAGCGCATCTCGCTCGGCGCGCTGATCATCGCGCTCGGCTTGCTCGTGGACGATGCGATGATCGTGGTCGAGATGATGGAGCGCAAGCTGGAGGAGGGGCTGGTGCGGATCGAAGCCGCCAGCTTCGCCTATACCTCGACGGCCTTTCCGATGCTGACGGGCACGCTCATCACCACGGCCGGCTTCATCCCGGTCGGCTTCGCCCAGTCGGCAGCCGGTGAATATGTCCGCTCGTTGTTCTATGTCGTCGGCATCGCGCTGGTCGTTTCCTGGTTCGTGGCGGTCTATTTCACGCCATGGCTCGGCAACATGATCCTGAAGCAGCGCCAGCATGCCGGCGAGCATCACGACGTCTTCGATACGCCCTTCTACCGGCGGCTCGCGGCGACGGTGGGCTGGGCGGTCAGGCGCCGCGTGCTGGTGCTCTTCGCGACCCTCGCGGTCTTCGCCGCGAGCCTCTGGAGCTTCCAGTTCATTCCGCAGAACTTCTTCCCGCAATCGGAGCGCCCCGAGATCCTGGTCGATCTCTGGCTGCCGGAAGGCACCAGCATCAAGGAGGTCGAGGCGCAGGCCCAGGCGCTCGAGGCGCGGATGATGGACGACCCCGACAAGAAGTTCATCGCCACCTATATCGGGGAAGGCATTCCGCGCTTCTTCCTGCCGCTGGACCAGCAGCTCCGCAATCCCAACTTCGCGCAGCTTCTGTTCATGGCCAATGACGAGCCGGCGCGCGAAAGGCTGATCGGCAAGCTGCGGACGATCCTCGCCGAGGACTTCCCCTCGATCCGCGCCAAGGTCGACCGGCTGTTCCTCGGGCCGCCGACAGGCTGGCCGGTGCAGCTTCGGGTGATGGGTCCCGACCGCCAGGAAGTGCGCCGCATCGCCGACGCGGTGAAGGAGCGATTCCACCGGAATCCGCTTATCGGCGCCGTCCATGACGACTGGCTCGAGCCCGTTCCGGCGATGAAGCTGGTCATCGACCAGGACCGCGCCCGCGCCCTCGGCGTCACCTCGCAGCGGGTTCGCCAGATGCTCCAGGCCGCCATGTCCGGCGCGCCGCTCGACGATTTCCGCGACGGCGAGGAGACGGTCTCGATCGTCGCCCGCGAGCCGGGGGCGAGCCGTTCCCTGCTCTCGGCCGTCAATTCGGTCTATGTTCCGACCGATTTCGGCGACTTCGTGCCGGTCTCGCAGATCGCCCGCGTCGTCCCCGAGATGGAGCAGGGAATCGAATGGCGGCGCGACCGCCTGCCGACGATCACGGTCCGGGGCACGCTGCCCGACGGCATCCAGGCGAATGACGTGACGATGAAGCTCTACAACGAGATGGCGGACCTGCGCGCCGGCCTGGCCGCCGGCTACAGGATCGAAGTCCAGGGCGGGGCCGAGGATGCGGCCGAAAGCCAGCTCTCCATCGCCGCCAAGGTGCCGGTGATGCTGCTCGCGATCGTGCTGCTCCTGATGGTGCAGCTCCAGCATTTCGGAAAATCGATGCTGGTGCTGGCGACGGGTCCCCTCGGGATCATCGGCGCCGCCGCGGCCCTGCTCATCAGCGGAGCGCCGTTCGGCTTCGTCGCGATCCTGGGCGTGATCGCGCTGCTTGGCATCATCATCCGCAACTCGATCATCCTCGTCGACCAGATCGACCAGGATGTCGCCGCAGGCATCGAGCGCCACGAGGCGATCGTGGGAGCCACGGTGCGACGCTTCCGGCCGATCATGCTGACCGCGCTGACGGCCGTCCTGGCGCTGATCCCGATATCGCGCGGCGTCTTCTGGGGCCCGCTCGCCTATGCGATGATGGGCGGCATCCTCGTGGCCACGGTGCTCACGATCCTGGTCCTGCCCGCCGGTTACGCGCTGTTCTTCGGCAGGGAGCCGAAGAAGGCGGCGCCGGAGAAGCAGACCGCCGTCAGCGACGAGCGCCCCGAACTCGATCGGCCGGCCCTGGCGGCGGAGTAGGCTTTATAGGCCCGCTTCGCGGGCGCCTCGGGATAACCACGGACCTCGATCTTTGACCGGTCGAGGGTTGCCCCTCACTGTCCTGCCGGACATCTCGCCCTGCATATCGAGGCGTTTGCCTGGCAACCCCTCATCGCCACTGTCGTGCAGCGTGGCCGGCAGGCGGATGAGGGGCTTACCCAAAGGTAAGGACGCACCGCGCTGCGGTACGCCCTACCGCTCCGTCAGCTTCAGTTCGATGCGACGGTTCTTGGCGCGGGCGTCGTCGGTGTCGGCGCTGTCGAGCGGCTGGTTTTCGCCGAAGCCTGCGGCCACGAGACGGTTGGCCGGCACGCCGTTCTCGATCAGGAACTTCACCACCGAGATCGCGCGGGCGGACGACAGTTCCCAGTTGTCCCGGTAGCGGCCGGCGCCGGAGAGCGGCCGGTCGTCGGTGTGCCCGTCGACCCGCAGCACCCAGTTGATCTCCGGGGGGATCTCCTTCTGCAGCTCGAGCAGCGCGTCGGCGAGCTTCTTCATCTCGACCCGGCCGGCGGCGTTGATGATGTCGGAGCCCGAAGGGAAGAGCACTTCCGACTGGAACACGAAGCGGTCGCCGACGATGCGGATGTTCTCGCGGTCGGACAGGATCTCGCGCAGCCGGCCGAAGAAATCGGAACGATAGCGGTTGAGCTCCTGGACCCGCTGGGCGAGCGCGACATTGAGCCGGCGGCCGAGATCGGCGATCTTGGTGTTGGATTCGCGGTCGCGCTGCTCGGAAACCTGGAGGGCGTCCTCCAGCGCGGCGATCTGCTTCCTGAGCGCCGCGATCTGCTGGTTGAGGAGCTCCACCTGTGACATGGCGCGCTGGCTGAGCTGGCGCTCGTTCTCGAGTTCGCCGCTCAACGTACCGATGCGTTCCTGTGCCGCCTGATCGGAGCCGGCGCCGCGCGCCAGCAATTGTTCCAGCCTGGATTTCTCGGATTGGGCCGCGCTGAGCGAGGCCTGCAGGTTGGCGAGCTCGTCCTGCGCATCCTGGTTGTTGCTGCGCTCCAGCGCCAGCAGCTGCGTGAGCTCGTTGATCTGCGAGTTCAGTCGGTTGAGCACCTCGTCCTTGCCTGAGATCTCGCGGCTGAGCAGGGCCTGCGCCAGCACGAAGACCGACAGGAGGAACATGATGGCGAGCAACAGCGTCGAAAGCGCGTCGACGAAGCCGGGCCAGTAGTCGATGCGGCGGTCGCGCCGCGAACGGGCAAGGGCCATCAGAGCAGGATCCGTTCAGCTTGCATCAGGTCGGCTCCGATCTCTTGAGCGCCTCGGCGAGCTTGTCCAGCGTGCGGCGCATCGCCTTCTGCTCCTCGGACTGGGCCTCGACCCAGTCGCGCATCAATTGCTGCTCGTTGCGCATGTTCTTGACCAGCCCGGAGATCCCATCGGCGAGATTGGCCATGGCGGTCGCGACTCGCTGGTTGGAGCCGCCGGATTCCTGCATGTTGCTCAGCCGCTCCGAAAGAAGCCGCACATCCTCAGAGCCGGCCCGTCCGGCATCGACGGCCAGATCGGAGGAAAGGTCCGTCACCGAGGAGAGCCAGTTTTCGAGCTCCGTGTAGAAACGCGTCTGGGCGCGGCCGGCCTGCAGGTCGAGGAAGCCGACGACGAGCGATCCGGAAAGGCCGAAGAGCGAGGACGAGAAGGCGGTGCCCATGCCTTCGAGGGGCGCCGACAGGCCGGCTTTCAGCGCCTCGAGCACATCGGCGGCATTCCCCGAACCCGGATCGAGCGCGCGGATCGTATCGCCGATCGAGCCGATCGTGTGGAGCAGGCCCCAGAAAGTGCCGAGCAGGCCGAGGAAGACGAGCAGGCCGGTCAGATAGCGCGTGATGTCGCGTGTCTCGTCCAACCTGTTGGCGATGGAATCGAGCATGGTGCGCATCGAATTGGTCGACAGCGCCATGGTGGAGGAACGGCTGAGGAGCGCCTTCATCGGCGCGAGCAGCACCGGTTCCGTGGTCTCTGAGCCGGCGCGGAAGGAGTTGACCCAGCGAACCTCTCGGAACAGGCGGATGACCTGGAGGAAGGCGAGCAGGACGCCGACGACGAGAACGCCCAGGATCAGCCCGTTAAGGCCCGGATTTGTGGCGAAAGCGGCCGATATCTGGCGGTAGAGGATGGCGGCGATGAAGCCGACGATGGCCAGGAAGACGAGCATGGAGAGCAGGAAGACCTGGGGACTCGATAGCTTCTGCGGATCGAAGCCGTTTTCCCCGCCGCCGACGTCCGACCCGTAAGTCTTGAATAATGCCATTCCTGAGCCTCGAGCGATCCCACTTCCCGATTGAAGCAGGACTCTAAACGGAATTATGCCCAAATTGAAAGACAGAGGGCGATCGCTCGCTGTTTCTTCTTTGCCTCAGGCGCCGACGCCCGCATCCACGCGCCTGGCTTGCGCGACGGGCGGTCGCCCTTGCGATTTCAGCAGGACGCAGACCGAGCGTTGGTCTTTGACCGATCGTGCGTTGCCCCTCACTGTCCTGCCGGACATCTCTCCCCGTGAAGAACGGGGAGAGAGACGACGGCCGCTTAGGTTTCGCCAGTCGCCAACGGTGGGCGAATGGCGAAAGCGGAGGCGGCATCGGTCTTCTCCCCGTCCGGGACGGGGAGAAGGTGCCGGCAGGCGGATGAGGGGCTTGCCCAAATGGTCGATCCTTGTTGCCACTGGTCTTCAGATGCGGTTGATGACAAGGAGATCCATGACGGCGGCGAGATGCAGCCCGGCGGCGACGACGACGAAGCCGTGCCAGACCGCGCTCTGGAATTTCAGCCCTTGCCAGACGAAGAAGACCACGCCGCTCGAATACACCACGCCGCCGGCGACGATCAGCCACAGGGTCGACGCCGGCAGCGTGTCGAGCAGGCTGTGGCCGATGGCGAGGCCGCTCCAGCCGATAGCCAGATAGAAGACGATCGCCAGCCGGTCGAACCGGCCCGGCAGCGCAAGCTTGATCACAATCCCGGCCGCCGCCGCGCCCCAGACCAGCCCGATCATCAGCCACGCCGTCGCGGGCTCGTCGAGTTGGGCGAGGAAGGGCGTGTAGGTGCCGGCGATCAGGAGATAGATGGCGGCATGATCGAAGCGCCTCAGGATCCATTTGGCGCGGGAGATCGGCCACAGATTATAGGCGCAGGATATCGACAGCACGGTGAGCAGCGACACGACGTAGAAGACGGCCGCGACATATTCCCACACGCCCGCGTGGAAGACCGAGAAGGCGAGCAGGATCGAGCCGGCGGAGATGGCAAGCACGATGCCCACCGCATGCACGATGCCGTCGGCGATCAGTTCGGCCCGCGAACAGAAATAACGTCCTACGAATGGAATTTCGGGAGCCCCCGTCTCACGCATCACGATTACCGTCTCTTCGGTCCCTCATTCCTAATCAGCAGGGGAAAGAGGCGATTTCATGAGGCTCGGCTTTGCAACGTTGGTGCGGGCAGCCCCTCATCCGGCCGCTGCGCGGCCACCTTCTCCCACAAGGGGAGAAGGGAAAACCGGCCGCGACGCTGATGCCGATCGCCGGCATTTGCGATGAGCAGGAGCGCAAAATGCAAAGCTCCGCCTTCTCCCCTTGTGGGAGAAGGTGGCCTCGCGAAGCGAGGTCGGATGAGGGGTTGTGCGCGGATGCTCAGCGCACCGGCAGGGGCTTGTTGACGGTCTTCAACAGGGTGCGGTGGATCAGCTCGTTGCCGGCGACGATGGTGCCGTTCTCCAGCATGCCCTGTCCGCCTTCGCGGTCGCTGACGAAGCCACCGGCCTCGCGGACCAGGAGGATGCCGGCCGCCATGTCCCAGGGCGAGAGCCAGCTTTCCCAGAAGCCGTCGAGGCGGCCCGCCGCGACATAGGCGAGGTCGAGCGCGGCCGAACCCATGCGCCGGATGCCCGAGACTTCGCCCATGACGTGGCGCAGCTCGATCAGATAGTTGCCGTGATGGCCGCGGCCGAGATGCGGCACGCCGGTGCCGATCACCGCGTCGGTGAGCTTGGAGCGCGCCGCGACCCTGAGGCGCCGGTCGTTCAGGAAGGCGCCGCCGCCGCGCTCGGCCGTATAGAGCTCGTCCATCGCCGGATTGTAGATGACGGCAGCCACGATCTGGCCCTGACGCTCCAGCGCGATGGAGATGGAGAAGATCGGAATGCCGTGCAGGAAGTTGGTGGTGCCGTCGAGCGGATCGACGATCCAGCGATGCTGGGCGTCCTCGCCCTCCACCGCGCCGCGTTCCTCCATGAGGAAGGCATAGCCCGGTCGTGCCCTGGCGAGCTCGCTATGGATGATTTCCTCGGCCTTGCGATCGGCCTGACTGACATAATCTCCGGGCCCCTTCATCGAGACCTGGAGGTTCTGCACCTCGCCGAAGTCGCGCGCCAGCGAACGCCCGGCCTTCATGGCGGCCTGCACCATCACGTTGAGGATCGCTGAACGCGCCATTGCGGGGGTCTCCTGTCGGGCAAGGAGCGAAATGCCATTCGCTCTTTGCTGATTTTGCCATCAATCCGCGCGGCGGATGTAGGTGATCTCGTTGGTGTCGACGACGATGCGCTCGCCCGACGAGATGAAGGGCGGGACGAGGACGCGGATGCCGTTCTCCAGAACCGCCGGCTTGTAGGAGGAAGCGGCCGTCTGGCCCTTCACGACGGGGTCGGCCTCGGTGATGGTCAGCACCACCGTGTCGGGCAGCGAGATGCCGATCGGCTTTTCCTCGTAGAGCTCCACCGTGACCATCATGCCGTCCTGCAGGAAGGCCGCGCGCTCGCCGACGAAGTCCTTGTTGAGCTCGAGCTGCTCATAGGTTTCCGTGTCCATGAACACCAGGGACTCGCCTTGTTCATAGAGGAAGGAGAAGTCCTTCTGCTCGAGCCGCACCTTCTCGACCGTCTCGGCCGAGCGGAAGCGCTCGTTGAGCTTGGTGCCGTTGATGAGGTTCTTCAGTTCCACCTGGTTGTAGGCGCCGCCCTTGCCGGGCTTGACCGCGTTGGTCTTGACCGCCACCCAGAGGCCGCCCTGATGCTCGATGACATTGCCTGGACGGATTTCGTTGCCGTTGATCTTGGCCATGATTTCTTTCCGGAAAAGATTTTTCGCCGAGACGGCGATATCGGGCCTCCAAGACCACAAAATGCAGTGAATGGTCAATGGTGAATGGAGAAATGGTCGAAGCGAAGAGGGCGTAGCGGAGAGCGAACCGGGCCAGTGAAAAGGCCGAGCGCCTGTTTCGCTTTCCCCGATCGGCTACTCGCTGCTGGCTCTTCGCGCCTTCATCGAAGCCTGTTCGCGCGCACCACCGCCGTCTTGATCTCGGCGTCGGTCAGCCCGTTCATGAAATCTTCCATCAGCGGATCGATCAGACCGGCGCGGCGGGCCAGAATGTACCAGGCGGCGGCGAAGGTGGAGTCGGGATCCGTGCCGATGCCGTTGAGATAAAGCTTGGCGACGCGGTTCTGGGCAGCGACATTGCCGCTTTCCGCCGCGCGCTTCAGGATACGGAAGCCGCCTTTCTCGTCCTTGGCGCCGCCGCGGCCCTGGACGAGCCAGGTGCCGAGATCGAGCTGCGCGGTATCGAAATTCTGCCGGGCGGCGAGAGCAAGCCAGCGCCGCGCCTCGGCTTCGTCTTTCGGCCGGCCGCCGACACCGTCGGCGTCGATCTGCGCCATGGCATATTGCGCGTCGGGCAGCCCGGCCTTCGCGGCGCGCTCGTAATAGTCCACCGCCCGCGCCATGCCCTTGGGACCGCGGTCGCGTTCGACCAGCATCTGGGCGAAGTTGAACTGCGCCAGCGCATTGCCGGCTTCCGCGGCCGCTTCCATCAGCGCGAAGGCCTCGTTCTTGTCCTTCTTCACGTAGCGCCCGTCGATGAGCAGCAGGGCGTACTGGAACTGCGCCTCGGGAATGCCTTGCTCGGCGGCGCGGCGATACCAGTCCGCGGCCTCCTTCTCGTTGCGGGCGATCCCCAGTCCGCGCGCCAGGATCTCCGCGACAAGCACCTGCGAGGGGCCGTCGCCCTGCTTGGCCTTTTCCAGCGCCAGATTGTAGGCGGTGCGATAGAGGCCGCGCTGGAAGGCGCCGTAAGCGGGGTCGAGCTTCTTGGTGAAACGTTGCGGGTCGACCTTGTCGGCCGCATTGCCCGGACGATCGCCGTCGGTGGCGCTGGCCGCCGTCGCGATGATGGCGGCGTTGGCTGTCGTGGCGATCAAGGCGGCGACCAGAGCCGCGACAAACGGGCGAGACGTCACCGGCGTCACTCCTCGAAGCGCGGCGCGGTCCGGTCGAGGATGGCGTTGGCCTCGGCCACGGCCTTGCCGGCGTCGCGATCGAACACGGCGGCGGAAAGCGCGACGAACTCGGCGCCGGTCGCGGCGACTGCCTCCACCGAGGCGACTTCGGTGCCGCCGAGAACGACGCAGGGGATCTCGATCATCTCGGCCCACCAGCGGCCCAGAGTAAGGTTGCGCGGATGCGGCTCGGCATCCTTGTCGTAGCCGAAACGGCCGAAGAACAGGTAATCGGGCCGGAGCTCGCCCAGCTCCAGCGCGTCGTCACGTGTCTTGGCGCCACCGGCCCCGACCATCATGCGGCCCTGCAGCCGGACGATCGCATCGGCGAGCTCTTGCTTGCCAGCCTCGATATGGAGGCCGTCGGCGTGAACGCGGCCTGCGATCCGGCTGTCGCCGGCAATGAGCACGGCAACGCCGCGCTCCTGCGCGATCGGGACGGCCCGTTCGGCGAAAGCCTGGAAGCGGTCCTCGTCCATGGCGTATTGCGGCAGGATGAGGGAGGCGACGTCGCCGGCGGCCAGTGCCGCGCCGAGATCCGCCTCGAAGCGTTCCGGCTCCGCGCCAGGCGGCGCGATCAGCACGAGGCGGCAGCGATTGGGTGGGCTCTGTTCATTCATCAGGCTGTCGTCCAGCTTCAGCTCTTCTCGCTTCGCATCGGATCTTCCCGAGAGCGGGACCCTTTTTGGGGTCCGATGCCCTATGCAGGCCGATCTTGGTTGGAATGGGGCATAGACCACCGGCGATCGTTTGAACAGGTGAAGTCCGGCGGCGGCGCCAGAATCCCCTCGCCAAGAACAGGCTTTCAAGTATAGAGGACCAGTTCCGACCAGAGCCTTCTCGCCTTGATCCCCACGCTTTTCTCCGACACCGGGTTCATGATCGTCACTGTCACCGCAGTGATCCTGGTCGGCCTGTCCAAGGGTGGGCTGGGCGGCGCCATGGGATTCGTCGGCGTGCCGCTGATGGCGCTGGTGATGTCACCGGTGCAGGCGGCGGCGATCCTGCTGCCGATCATGGTGCTGATGGATATCGTGTCGCTCTGGACCTGGCGGGGCTACTACCATCTGCCGACGCTCAAGGCGATGCTGCCCGGCGCGATGCTGGGCATCGGACTTGGATGGCTGACCGCGGCGCTGGTCACGGTCGGCATGATCCGCTTCATCGTCGGCGTCATCGCGATCGCCTTCGTCGGACGCTGGCTCTATCAGAAGCTTCGACACGGCAAGACCCATGTCGCCAAGCCGAACGCCGCGGCGGCGACCTTCTGGGGAACGCTCGCCGGCTTCACCAGCTTCGTCGCCCATGTCGGCGGGCCGCCCTTCCAGATGTATGCCCTGCCGCTGAAGCTCGACCAGCGCATCTTCACCGGCACGAGCGTCGTCTTCTTCGCCGTCACGAACGCCGTGAAACTGATTCCCTATTTCGCGCTTGGCCAGTTCGACGCCACGAATCTAACCATCTCGGCCGTGCTGATGCCGCTCGCGCCGCTCGCTACGCTGGCCGGCGCCTGGGTGGTGCGGCGCATGCGGCCGGATGTCTTTTACGCCTTTTCCTATATCACCGTGGGGCTCATTGCCGTGAAGCTCGTCTATGACGGAATCTTCGATCTTGTAATGCGTTGAGCGGTGAAAGAACTTGGGAGCTCCAGAACGGGAGGACCGGATGACAAACGCTTATGAACAGGATCTGGAGAGGCGCCCGGCCAACTACCAGCCGCTGACGCCGCTAACCTATCTGGAACGGACGGCAAGGGTCTATCCCGAGCGTCTCGCCATCATCCACGGAAAGCAGCGCACCACCTATCGACAGTTCTGGCAGCGGTCGCTGCAGCTTGCCTCGGCGCTTGCCGCGAAAGGCATCGGCAAGGGCGATACGGTGAGCGTGATGCTCTCCAACACGCCGCCGATGCTCGAGGCGCATTTCGGCGTGCCTATGGTCAAGGCGGTGCTTCATTCGCTCAACACCAGGCTCGACGCGCCGATCATCGCCTTTCAGCTCGACCATGCCGAATCCAAGGTGCTGATCGTCGACCGCGAATTCTCCAAGGTGGTGAAGGAGGCGCTGGCGATCGCCAGGGTCAAGCCGCTGGTGATCGATTTCGACGATCCCCAATATGACGCCGACGCGCCTTACCCGAAAGGCGAGCGCATCGGCACGATCGACTATGAGGAATTCGTCTCGGCGGGCGATCCGGCCTTCCCATGGTCCATGCCGGACGACGAGTGGGACGCGATCTCGCTCAACTATACGTCGGGTACGACGGGCAATCCGAAGGGTGTCGTCTATCACCATCGCGGCGCGGCCCTGATGGCCTACACCAACACCATCCACGCGAGCATGGGCAAGCATCCCGTCTATCTCTGGACGCTGCCGATGTTCCACTGCAACGGCTGGTGCTTCCCCTGGACGCTCGCCGTGCAGGCCGGCGTGCATGTCTGCCTTCGCTGGGTGCGTGCCAGGGCCATGTACGACGCAATCGCCGACCATGGCGTCACGCATCTCTGCGGCGCGCCGATCGTCATGTCGACGCTGATCAATGCCAAGGAGGAGGACAAGCGGAGCTTCCCGCAGGTCGTCACCTTCAACACGGCGGCCGCGCCGCCGCCCGAGGCCGTGCTGGCCGGCATGGCCGATGCGGGCTTCGCCGTCACCCATCTCTACGGCCTGACCGAAACCTACGGGCCGGCGGTGGTGAACGAATGGCATGGCGAGTGGGACGAACTCGACAAGGGCCAGCGTACCGCCCGCAAGGCCAGGCAAGGGGTGCGCTATGCCGCGCTGGAGGGACTGACCGTGATGGACCCCGCGACCATGACGGAGACGCCGGCAGACGGCGAGACCATCGGCGAGGTCATGTTCCGCGGCAACATCGTCATGAAGGGATATCTGAAGAACAAGGCCGCCACGGAAGAGGCGTTCGCCGGCGGGTGGTTCCATTCCGGCGATCTGGGCGTGATGCATGCCGACGGCTATATCCAGCTCAAGGACCGGTCCAAGGACATCATCATCTCCGGCGGCGAGAACATCTCCTCGATCGAGGTGGAGGACGCGCTCTACAAGCATCCGGCCGTGGCCTCCTGCGGCGTGGTGGCACGCCTCGACGACAAATGGGGCGAGGTGCCGGTGGCCTATGTCGAGCTGAAGCCGGGCAAGACCGCCACGGAAGAGGAGATCATCGAGCATTGCCGCTCCCTCCTTGCCCGCTTCAAGGTGCCGAAGGCGGTGATCTTCGCCGAGATCCCCAAGACCTCGACCGGCAAGATCCAGAAATTCGTGCTGCGGGAGATGGCGAAGCAGCGGTGAGCGCTGGGTGGCCAATCGCCGGTGTTTGCGGTTGGCGTGAACGTTCCGGCTTCGTCATTCTCGGACCCGAGCGAAGCGAGGTGACCCGGGTATCCATTCCGTGACGTCGCCGCGCAGCCGCGGCGCCGCGATTTCGAGCTGTTCCGTGGGGCGGGTGTGAAGGGCGCCTCGTTCTCGCGGATGGGTGGGTTGCCCACACGTAACGGAATGGATCTTCGGTCACGCCGCCGTCGCTTCGCTCGGCGTCGGCCCGAGGATGACGATCGCCGTCAAGGGCGCACCCGATCACCGACGTTTGCGATTGGCACCGACATAGAGCTTCGTCATACCCGGACCCGGGCGAAGCGAGGTGATCCGGGTATCCACAATCGCTCCCATGGTAGCAAGCTCAAGAAGGCTCAATCGCCTTGGGTGCAACCGTAAGAGAGATGGTGATTCGGCGTGTCTTCACGGGACGGAACGGGCCGGGTGGTTCGAAATGGCCCACCGCGTTAACCATTCATTAAGCTTTACAGGTGTTTACTGTGGGCATCCAGTGATCTGGATTCTTACCGAGTGGTTGGAGCCACTCTGTTTGACGCCTCCCTGTTAAACTTCTGAGAGCCGCTTTCCGCGGCTCTTTTTTTGTCTGCGGCTCGAAATCGCCCAAATTAACCTTCTGTTAAACATAAGCTTGCCTTCGCCGGGGCCATGGAGCATTTTCGGGCCCTGTCGTATAGGGCGGGCGACATCGAACAAGGCCGGAAAGGCCTGGCAGTCGGGTGGCAGTGCAGGGGCGTATGAAATGAGTGAGCCGTCGAGGGAAAGCGCGGTAACGATCAGTCTGGCCGAGCGCCGGGTTTTCTCCAATTCCTTCAAACCCTTGTACAATGAAGGCATGGGCCTGGTCGAGCAAGCGGCCGAATATCTGGACGGCCAGGGCCGGGTCGAGGCCAAGAAGCTGCCGCGCCTCGCCGCGACCCTCTATGCCGCCGAATCGATGCGACTCACCACACGGCTGATGCAGATCGCGTCATGGCTGCTCCTGCAGCGCGCGGCCAATTCCGGCGAGATGACCCGCGACCAGGTCGCCTCCGAGAAATCAAAGGTGCGGCTCGACACCGCCTCCGTAAGCGAGA
Source organism: Rhizobiaceae bacterium (assembly GCA_035556195.1). Taxonomy (GTDB): domain Bacteria; phylum Pseudomonadota; class Alphaproteobacteria; order Rhizobiales; family Rhizobiaceae. The sequence continues at coordinate 284,012 of DATMFK010000010.1, read as the reverse complement.
ACGCGGAAGGCTGGGTGGACCTGCCCGAAACGTTCCGTCACCTCGTCACCCGCTCGCTCCGCCTGCAGAGCCTCGTGCGCCGCATGGACGACCAGATCTACGGCGAAAGCCGCAACGGCACCCTTGCTCCGCAGGCCATGCGCCGCTCCAACCCGGTCTCCGACCAGATCAGGTTGCTCAACACGGCCTTCGCGCGGGCGTAGGAAGTCCCCTTTCGCCGACTCAACGGCGTCTCTGTTGAGGCTCGTTTCCCTTTTGTTCACTTTCCGCTGGTTTCGTAGGCCGGCGCGGTTAGAGTGGAGCAAATGAGGGACACGATTCGCATCGTCGGCATCGATCCGGGGCTGAGGCGCACCGGTTGGGGCATCGTCGAGACATCAGGCAATTCGCTGCGCTTCGTCGCCTCGGGCACCGTGCGCTCGGAGGACAAGGCGCCGCTGGCGCAGCGGCTGTGCCAGTTGCACGATGGGCTCGCCGAGGTGCTCCACGCCCACATGCCCCATGAGGCGGCGGTGGAGCAGACCTTCGTCAACAAGGATGCGACGGCGACGCTGAAGCTCGGCCAGGCGCGCGGCATCGCCATGCTGGTGCCGGCCAGGGCCGGCCTGGTCGTGGCCGAATACGCGCCCAACGCGGTGAAGAAGACGGTGATCGGCGTCGGCCATGGCGACAAAAAGCAGATCCATATGATGGTGAAGGTCCTGCTGCCGAAATCCGCCTTCGACACGGATGATGCGGCGGATGCCCTCGCGATTGCGATCTGCCATGCCCATCACAGGCAATCGGCTCCGGCGAGGCTGGCGCTGGCTGGATAGGTCGGCCGTTCGTTCTTGACTTGTTCCGTGTGGGCCGATAGGTAATACCAGAGAGGTATTACTATGCGGGTGACCGAAAAAGGCCAGGTGACCATTCCGAAGCCGGTTCGCCGCAGCCTCGGCATCGAGCCTGGCAGCGAAGTGGAATTTGTCCTTCGTGATGGCGAAGTATTGCTGCGGCGGGTCGAGCCCGAGACTGACGAACGAGAAAGGGAAGTGGCGGCCTTCATGAACCATATGCGCAGTTTTGTCGGCGTCATGGATCTCGGCGGTCTCTCGACCGATGAGTTCATGTCCTTGTTGCGCGACTGACATGAAGGCCACGATCGTCGACACCAACGTTCTGGTCGATTTCTTTCAACCGTCCTCTCCATGGCAACGATGGTGCGATCGGCGTCTCGAGGAAGCCAAGCGTCTGGGACCGGTCGTCATCAACCCCATCATCCTGGCTGAACTCGCCGCCGGTTTCCCCAATCTGGAGCTGCTCAACGCAACGCTCTCGCCAGCTTTGGTGGAACGTGAGGACCTGCCTTGGGACGCCGCTTTTCTTGCGGGCAAGGCCTATCTCAGCTACCGGCGGGCAGGTGGAGACCGCCGCTCGCCCTTGCCGGATTTCTATATCGGAGCCCATGCCGCCGTTAAGGCATACCGGCTCCTCTCGCGCGATGCTGCCCGTTATCGTGCCTACTTCCCAAGCCTCGAACTCATCGCACCGGATACGCACCCATGATCGGCAAGCTCAAGGGAACGATCGACGAGATCGGCGAAGAACATTGCGTGGTCGACGTCCATGGCGTCGGCTATGTCGCCTACTGCTCGGCGCGCACCCTGGCTTTGCTGCCGGGCGAGGGCGAGGCGGTGGTGCTCTTCATCGAGACCTTCGTGCGCGAGGACATGATCCGGCTCTATGGCTTCCAGACGGCTCTGGAGCGCGAATGGTTCAGGCTGCTTCAGAACAACGTCCAGGGTGTCGGCGCCAAGGTTGCGCTCGCCGTTCTATCCACGCTTTCGCCGCCCGACCTTGCCAACGCGATCGCGCTGCGCGACATCGCCATGGTGTCGCGGGCGCCGGGCGTCGGCAAGAAGGTCGCCGAGCGCATCGTGACGGAGCTGAAGAACAAGGCGCCCGCCTTGGCGGGTGCCGCCTCCGGCACGATCGGGCTGAAGCAGGAGATCGGCGAGGGTGTCGCGCCGGCCCCCGTGGCCGATGCGGTCTCGGCGCTCACCAATCTCGGCTATTCCCGCGACATCGCGGCCAATGCGGTCGCCGCCGCGATGAAGACGGCGGGCGAGGACGCCGATTCGGCCAAGCTGATCCGGCTGGGCTTGAAGGAATTGGCGCGGTGAGGGATTTATCCGCCGCAGCTCAGTGCGGCTTGCGCACCAGGGATGCTGGTCTTCGTGCTGTCGTCATCCTCGTACCCGAGCCCGGAGGGCGAGGTGATCCGCGGATTCATTCCGTGACGCTCCGGCCGATGGCTGACGGTCCAGGACTTTCGCTCAAGGGCGTCGGGGATCGTTCCCCTGTCGTTCTTCGGCGTCGCGGCCGTCCGCTCGGTCACGGAATGGATCCTCGGGTCAGCTTCGCCCGCTTATGCGGGCTCGCGCCCGAGGATGACGACCATGGAAATGCGTTCCGCGAATCGCGAACGCTTGTGTTTGACATGGACGGTCCCTCCTCGTCATCCTCGGAGCCGGGCCGAAGGCGAGGTGCTCCGAGGATCCATTCCGTGACATACTGGCGGGTAGCCGACGGCTCCGACTCGAGCTTCGCCCACATTCCTTCCATGGAGCCGCTTTCGTGATTTCGCCCTCCCGTCTCATCTCCCCGGACAAGCGCGGCGAGGACGTTGACGCCTCGATGCGGCCGCAGACGCTGGACGATTTCGTCGGCCAGGCGGCGGCGCGCGCCAACCTGAAAGTGTTCATCGAGGCGGCGAAGGGCAGGGGCGAGGCGCTCGACCACGTGCTCTTCGTCGGGCCGCCCGGCCTCGGCAAGACGACGCTCGCCCAGATCATGGCGCGCGAGATGGGCGTGAACTTCCGCTCCACCTCCGGCCCGGTCATCGCCAAGGCGGGCGATCTCGCCGCTCTGCTCACCAATCTGGAAGAGCGCGACGTGCTCTTCATCGACGAGATCCACCGGCTCAATCCGGCGGTCGAGGAGATCCTCTATCCGGCGATGGAGGACTACCAGCTCGACCTGATCATCGGCGAGGGCCCGGCGGCGCGCTCCGTCAAGATCGACCTGGCGCGCTTCACGCTCGTCGCGGCGACGACGCGGCTCGGCCTTCTCACCAATCCGCTGCGCGACCGCTTCGGCATTCCGGTGCGGCTCAATTTCTACACGGTCGAGGAGCTCGAGCTGATCGTGCGGCGCGGCGCGCGCATCCTGGGCCTGCCCATGGGCGACGACGGCGCGCTGGAGATCGCGCGGCGGGCACGCGGAACGCCGCGCATCGCAGGCCGACTGTTGCGGCGCGTGCGCGATTTCGCGACCGTCGCCGGCGCCGACCACGTGACGCGGACGGTCGCCGACGAGGCGCTGTCCAGGCTCGAGGTCGACGCGCTCGGCCTCGATCAGCTCGATCGCCGGTATCTTTCCATAATCGCGCTGAATTTCGGCGGCGGGCCGGTCGGGATCGAGACCATCGCGGCCGGCTTGTCGGAGCCGCGCGACGCGATCGAGGACATCATCGAGCCCTATCTGATCCAACAGGGCTTCATCAACCGCACGCCGCGCGGCCGCGTGCTGACCGCGAATGCGTGGCGGCACCTCGGCCTCGAAGCGCCGCGCGAGCTCGCGCAGCAGCAGATCAATCTGTTCGAGGAGGGGGATTGAGAGCGGCGCGTCCGACGAGTTGAGGCCCCCCTTCGACCTCCCGCTTCATCTCAGCCCACGCACGACCTCCAGCACGTCGGGCTCGGCCTTGCGGCCCTCGAATTCCTCCACGACGCCGAAGGCGCCGCCGTAGGACCAGACCGACCAGGCGTAACCGTGGCGTTCGGCGAGGCCGATCATGTCGCGGACATAGGCTGCGCGGGAAGCGGCGGGCATGACGAAGTCGCCGCCATATTCCTGTCGGATGATGCCGAATTCGCCGAGCAGGATCTTCCCGGGTGCGATGCCGTGCCGCTCTGCCCAGGCCGACACGAGGGCGAAGGGCTCATCCAGGGCGGCCCGCAATTTCTCCGCCGTGTCGATCTTCGCCACCTCCTCGTCGAGATAGGCCAGCATGCCGGACCGTCGCGACCAGGGCGCCTCGTCGCGGATGCGCCGGCGGATCCGCTCCACGGCTTCCGCCATCTCCGGCGCCGGCACAGCGTTCGGCGGATAGGGGATGCCTGTCACGTAGCGGATGAAGTCACCCGCCCAGGTCGCGCCCTGGTGGGTGACGAGGAAAGGGGCGTAGGAGTGGAAGGTCCACAGAACATCGGCATCGCCGAACTCGGCGGGGTCGAGCGCGACGAGGCCCTCGGCGCTGCCCCAGCAGCCGCCCGCCAGGACCAGCGTCAGCTTCGGGCCCCCTTCGCGCGCCGCCGCATGGAGCCGTTTCAGCCGTTCCGTCCATCTTTCAGCGGCCGCCCCCTCGCATTCCGTCACGGGCTCGTTCATCAGCTCGAGCGCCAGCCGGGAGGGATCCTCCCCCGAGAGGGTGCGCGCCATGCGCGCAGCGAGATCGACATAGCGGTCGAACAGGTCCGGGTCGTCCATCACCTGACTCATGCCGATCGAGCGATTGCCGCCGGCGGGGATGAGATGAAGATCGACCACGACCTTCAAGCCGGCCCGCTGGATCAACCGCGCGGATTCGAGCACTTCGTGGAACAGCCGGTCGCGAAGGGGCCCGGCTCGGGCGGAAAGAAAAGGGGAGGGGTCGACGGGCATGCGGACGAAGTCGAAGCCTGCTGCCCGGAGCCCTTCGAGCTCCGGCTGTCGGATCGTGCGCCGCCACTCCGGGAACGGCAGAAGCACGCGGGCGTCGTCCCAGCGGCTTTCGTCCGGCCAGGTGGTCCATTGGTCGAGATTGATGCCACGGTTCACGGAAAATTCCGCGGCCTGTGCGATCACATCGCCGCCCGCCAGCAGGAACAATGCTGCCAGCCCCGAAAGCCAGTTCTTGATCGCCGCCCCCATTGATGCCATCCCCATAGCCCGGGAAGGAATAGGTGTCAGTCCGGCGGCGAAAAGGAAAGCGCGATGGCCGATCATGGTGAATCCGATGCTCTGGTGGCTGGGCTCTCCGGGGCGCTGACCCCCTTCGGTCATCGGATCATGGCCCGCGTCTACTATGCCGACACGGACTTCTCCGGCGTCGTCTATCACGCCCGCTATCTGGAGTTCCTGGAACGCGGGCGGTCCGATTTCCTGCGGCTTGCCGGTGTCCACCACACCGAGCTCGCCGACGGAAAGCACGGCGAGGCCTTGGTCTGGGTGGTGAAGCGCATGGTGATCGACTTCCGCGCGCCGGCGCGCATCGACGATGTGCTCACCATCGATACCCGCACTGACAACATTTCCGGCGCTCGCATCTACATGGCTCAGCAGATCCGTCGCGGCGAGGACGTGCTGATCGAGGCGCGCGTGGAGGCGGCGATCATCGGCGCCAATGGCCGGCCGCGCCGCTTTCCCCGGGAGTGGCTGGACGTGTTCATGCCGCGGGGCGGAGATCGGTAGGGGCGCAGGCGGCGGCATAGCCCTTGCCGCCGAAGCGTTTCTACCAGGATCTCTAACCCATCCTTAACCTTAACGGTCCATGAAGGAGCCGGGTGAGAGTTCGAAGAAAGCGGAACACGCCTTCCTTTCACCAAATTTGGCTCCGAAAAGGCCGGGAAAGGCGCATTCGGAGCGTTCCGAGGCTGAAAGCCCCGCGGGCGACAAGGGATGATGCGCAAGGGCGCGCGGCGAGCGAGAGCCCGGAGTCTTTTAGGGAATTCGTTGCAATGGAAAACCTACCTCTCGCCGAGCCCGGCGCAGCTGTTTCCGTCTGGGCCCTGTTCTGGCAAGCCGGATGGATCGTGAAGCTGGTGATGGTCGGGCTGCTGGGCGCCTCGATCTGGACCTGGGCCATCATCATAGACAAGACCATCGCGTACCGGCGCATGCAGAGCGCGCTCAACCGGTTCGAGCAGGTGTTCTGGTCCGGACAGTCGCTGGAAGAGCTCTACCGCACGCTGGCCGAACGCAAGACCAGCGGCATGGGCTCGATCTTCGTGGCGGCGATGCGCGAATGGAAGAAGAGCTTCGAGAAGGGCGCGAAGTCGCCGCTTGCCCTGCAGACACGCATCGACAAGGCCATGGACCTCGCGCTTACCCGCGAGATGGAAGCGCTGGAGGGCCGGCTCGGCTTTCTCGCGACGGTCGGTTCCGCCGCACCCTTCATCGGCCTCTTCGGCACGGTGGTCGGCATCATGACCTCCTTCCAGGCGATCGCCGGCTCCAAATCGACCAATCTCGCGGTCGTGGCGCCCGGCATCGCCGAGGCGCTGCTCGCCACGGCCATCGGCCTGCTCGCGGCCATTCCCGCCGTCATGGCCTACAACAAGCTGTCGTCGGACGCGAGCAAGCTCGCGCTCCGGATGGAGGGCTTCGCGGACGAGTTCTCCGCCATACTCTCGCGCCAAATCGATGAAAAAGTAGCTGCCAAGGCCTGAGGGGTTAGCGCTATGGGAATGTCAATCGGCCAGACCGGCGGCCGCGGCGGCCGTGGTCACCGGCGCAGGGGCCGCCATCACGGCCCGATCTCGGAAATCAACGTCACGCCTCTCGTCGACGTGATGCTGGTGCTGCTCATCATCTTCATGGTGGCGGCGCCGCTGATGACGGTCGGCGTGCCTATCGACCTGCCGGAAACCCAGGCCAAGGCGCTCAACACGGAAACGCAGCCGATCACCATCTCCGTCAATCCGGGCGGCCAGATCTATCTGCAGGAAACCGAGATCCCGCTCGACGAAGTGGTGCCCAAGCTCCAGGCCATCGCCAAGACGGGCTATGAGGAGCGGATTTTCGTGCGTGGCGACAAGGCCGCCGATTACGGCACGGTGATGCAGGTGATGGCGCGCATCTCGGCCGCCGGTTACCGCAATCTGGGCCTCATCACCTTGCAAGAGCAGGACAAGTAAGCCGAGATGGAGATGAAAGCAGGTCTCACCACATCGGTCGTCCTGCATGCGGCGCTGATCGGCTTCGGCCTGGTCTCGCTGTCGTCCCCGCGTGCCCTGGAAGTCGGCGACGCCGAGGCGATGCCTGTCGAAATCGTGCCGATCGAGTCGCTCACCCAGATCCAGCAAGGCGACAAGAAGGCACCGAAGGCTGAAAAGTCGGCGCCCGTGCCGACCAAGAAACCGGATATCGTCGAGAACGCCCAGAAGGTGGGCGACAACATGATCGACACGGACAAGCCGCCGACGCCGGAGGCAAAGCCGAAGCCTGTCGAGACCGCCGCCGCCGCGGCACCGGCGCCCGAGCCCACGCCCCGTCCGGTCGAGGAGAAGAAACCCGAGCCGGCGAAGCAGGCGGAGTCCAAGCCCGAGCCGGCCCCGGCGACGGAAGTCACGCCGCAGCCTCAGCCCAAGCAGGAAGTCAAGCCTGAGGCAGCGCCGGAGACGGCGGTGTCGGAGATGGCCGAGGCCGAGAGCGTGAAGCTGCCTGACAGCGTGCCCTCGCCGCAGGCGCGTCCGCAGCCGCCGCAGGCCCAGACCGCCAAGGCGCCCGATCGCAAGGAAGCCGAAAAGCCCGCCAAGGAGCAGGCGAGCCGGCCGAAATCGGAAGAGAAGGAATTCAACGCCGACGAGGTCGCGGCCCTCCTCAACAAGGAGAAGGCGGCCGGCGGGGGCGCCAAGCGTTCGACCGAGCAGGCGGCGTTGGGCGGCAAGAAGACCACCAGCGGCACCTCGCTTTCCCAGAGCGAGATGGACGCGCTGCGCGGCCAGATCCAGCGCTGCTGGAACGTGCCGGCCGGAGCCATGGACGGCGAGACGCTCAAGGTTTCCGTCAAGTTCAAGCTCACACCGGCCGGCGAGGTCGAGGGCAGTCCGCAGGTCGTCGACGGCGGCGGGGCGAGCGGCGTCCAGCGCGCGGCCGCGGAAGCCGCCCGACGCGCCGTGGTGCGCTGCGCGCCCTACACGCTCCCCGCCGAGAAATACGAGACATGGGCGGACGTCACCGTCAATTTCGACCCCAGCGAGATGTTCTGATCCTTCGCCCCAAGGGACCACGAGGTTTTACGCATGAGACAACTGATGACGACCTTTCTCCTGCTCGGCGCGTTCGCGTCCGGGGTCGCCGCTTTCGCGGTGGCGCCGGCGAAAGCCGAGGTGGTGATCGACATCAACAAGGGCGTGGTCGAGCCGCTGCCCATCGCCATCACCGACTTCGTGTCGCAGGACGGAATGGGCGCCGAGATCGCCGGCGTGGTGGCGGCCGACCTGAAGCGGTCCGGCCTCTTCGCGCCGATCGACAAGGGGGCATTCATCGAGAAGATCACCAATCCGGACGTGTCACCGCGCTTCGAGGACTGGAAGGTGATCAACGCACAGGCGCTGGTCACCGGGCGCGTGACCCAAGAAGCCGACGGCCGTCTTCGCGCCGAGGTCCGGCTGTGGGACAGCTTCGCCGGGCAGCAGCTCATCGGCGAGCAGTTCTTCGCCAACAAGGCCAATTGGCGGCGCGTCGCCCATATCATCGCCGATGCCATCTATGAGCGGATCACCGGCGAGAAGGGCTATTTCGATACGCGCATCGTCTTCGTCGACGAGTCCGGTCCGAAGAACCAGCGTAAGAAGCGCCTCGCCATCATGGACCAGGACGGCGCCGGCGTGCGCCACCTCTCGGACGGACGTTCGATCGTGATGACGCCCCGTTTCTCGCCGACGCGGCAGGAAATCACCTATATGTCCTACGAGCGCGGCCAGCCGCAGGTCTATCTCCTGCAGATCGAGACCGGGCAGCGCGAGCTCGTGGGCAACTTCCCCGGCATGACCTTCGCGCCGCGCTTCTCGCCGGACGGCCAGAAGGTGATCATGAGCCTGCTGCGCGACGACGGCAACTCCAACATCTTCGCCATGGACCTGCGCAGCCGCACCACCACGAGGCTGACGAACTCGAACGCGATCGACACTTCGCCTTCCTATTCCCCGGACGGCAGCCAGGTCGTCTTCACCTCGGATCGCGGCGGCCAGCCCCAGGTCTATGTGATGAATGCCGACGGCTCCAACCAGCGGCGCATCTCCTATGGCAATGGCAGCTACTCCACGCCGGTATGGTCGCCGCGCGGCGACATGATCGCCTTCACCAAGCAATCGGGCGGCGAATTCCAGATCGGCGTCATGAGGACCGACGGCCAGGGCGAACGCATCCTGAGCTCGGGCTTCCAGCAGGAAGGCCCGACCTGGGCGCCGAACGGGCGCGTGCTCATGTTCTTCCGCGAGGCGGCCGGCTCCGGCGGACCCCGCCTCTACTCGATCGACCTGACCGGCCGAAACGAACAGCCGATCCCGACCTCGAATTTCGCGTCCGACCCGGCCTGGTCGCCACTGCTCGAGTAGCGGGGCAGCCATCGCCTTCATGCTTCAAGGGGCCGCCAGCGGCCCCTTTTTGCCGGGGCCTTTGTGCCGATCGCGCGGCCAGAACTTGCCAAGAAACGGTTGAAATGCCGCGTTTTGGCCGTATTTCCGCCTACGGTGCGCCTGCAATTCCGGGTTAATCCGGGCAAAGGGACGCCGGACCGGGGACGGAAGCCGGCAAGGGATTTTTAACCGTGTTCGTTGGTGCTCCATTAACCTAAACGTGGTTACTGGGGATCAACGAAATCACTCGAATTTGCGAAGGAGAGGCGGGATGCGCCGCATCGCAGAACTGAAGATCAACTCGATCGCCCTGGCGCTGGTGGCGACGCTGGCTATCGCCGGCTGCGCATCCAAGAAGACGCCGAACAGCGCCGCCGACCTCGGCCTGGGGGGCGCGGGAGCCGCGACCCCGGGCTCGGCCCAGGACTTCACCGTGAATGTCGGCGACCGCATCTTCTTCGATACCGACTCCTCGGTTATCCGCGCCGATGCCCAGCAGATCCTTTCGCGGCAGGCTCAGTGGCTCAACCAGTACACGAACCACGCCGTCACCGTCGAAGGCCATGCCGACGAGCGCGGCACCCGCGAATACAACTTGGCGCTCGGCGCCCGCCGCGCCGCCGCCGCCCGCGACTTCCTGGTCGCCCGCGGTGTTCCGGCCAACCGCATCCGGACCATCTCCTACGGCAAGGAACGTCCGGTCGCGGTCTGCGACGACATTTCCTGCTGGTCGCAGAACCGTCGTGCCGTGACGGTGCTCGGCGGCGCCGGAAGCTGACAGGGCTCCACCGGCACCCGATACGGCATGGGAGGCGGCCAGATGGCCGCCTTTCTGCGTTATGGTGCCTGCGAGGCGCGGAATCTGCACGGTCGGGCGGCCGGCCGAGAGGTCACGGAATGGATCCACGGATCACCTTCGGCTTCGCTTCGCTCGCCTGCGGGTCCGTGGATGACGATTGCGTTAAGGGCCTATCCTCATCGCCAACGTTTGCGATTGGCATCGACGTAGAAGCTTCGTCATCCACGGACCCGAGCGAAGCGAGGTGATCCGTGGATCCATTCCGTGACCTCCCCGGCCGGCCGCCCTGCGGTCCAGAACTGGCCGTTGTCCGCCTACAAACAAAATTTGGCCGAAGTCGCACGTCCTGATATGAGCGGGCGGGGCGTGAGGACGCCCGCAGTGCAATCCAGAGCGAGACAGACATGCGTTTGCGAACCATCATCAGCGGCACGCTCGCGTTGCTGCTCCTGTCGGGAGGCGGTGCGCTTTCCCAGGAGAGCGGCGTGCCCGACCCCGCCCGCACCGTTCCGGCGCCGCAGCTCGGCCTGCCCGGCGTCTTCGGCGCCCGCAACGACAGTGACGGAATTCGCCTCGCCCAGGCGGGCGATCCGCGCGTCAGCGCGCTGGAGGAGCAGATTCGGCAGTTGAGCGGAACCATCGAGGAGCTCAATTTCCAGGTCCTGCAGATGCAGGAGCAACTGCGCAAGATGCAGGAAGACAACGAGTTCCGCTTCCAGGAGCTGGAGCAGAAGAAGTCGGGCGCGCGGACCGGGGACACCAACCGGTCCGTGGCCACGGCGCAGCCCTCGCCGGGCAGCGGCGCGGCGGATCAGGCGGCGAGCCCGAAAGCGGCTCGGCCGGACAGCTCGGCCGCGGCTCCCGCCGCTGCCGCCGCCGGACGCGGCGAACCGCCGAAGACCTTCGGGACGATCGTCTTCGACGCCGACGGCAATGTGAAGGGCGGCAGTGTCGGCGACCAGATGTCGGCCGGCGCACCCGTCGCGAGCCAGGACGGCGCGCCCGCGGCCGGAGGCGACCAGGTGGCGGCGCTTCCGTCCACGGACGACCCCGACGAGCTCTACCGCAACGCCTACGAGTTCATCCTTTCCGGCGACTACAAGACCGCCGAAGCCGGTTTCCGCGACCATATCGCGCGCTTCCCCGCGGATCCCAAGGCGGCCGACGCGCATTTCTGGCTGGGCGAATCCCTGCTCGGCCAGCAGAAATATCGCGACGCCGCCGAGGTCTTCCTCGCCGCCAGCAAGGAGTATCCTTCCTCCAAGAAGGGGCCGGAAATGCTGCTGAAGCTCGGCATCTCTCTTTCGGGCCTGAAGCAGCGCGACGTTGCCTGCGCGACGTTCGGCGAGGTCGGCAAGCGCTACCCCAATGCCTCCGCCCAGCTCAAGGAGCGGGTCAAGAAGGAACAGGCAGCGGCGGCTTGCTAGCCCTGGGGTCAATCCACATGCGGTCATCCGGTCCGGCCATTGCCGCCGACCGTATCTGAATTGATCCCGATGGCTAGCCCGCCGCCATTTCCGACCTTGCTGCCGAAACTGGACCTGATCGGCCGGCGCGCCGTGATTGCGGCCGTCTCCGGCGGTAGCGATTCGCTCGCCCTTCTCCTCCTAGCCAAGGCTCATCTCGGGCGGACCGGGACGAAACTGGTGGCCATCACGATCGACCACGGCCTGCGCGCGGAATCGGCCGAGGAGGCGGCAGGCGTGGCGCGGCTCTGCGCCGCCGAGGGGATCGAGCACCGCACGCTCCGCTGGAGCGGGCCGAAGCCCCAGACCGGTGTCCAGGCTGCCGCGCGTGAGGCGCGATACCGGCTGCTCGCGCAAGCTGCGGACGCAGCCCGCACCGACCTCGTCCTGACCGGCCATACGGAGGACGACCAGGCGGAGACCATCGCCATGCGTCGCCAGCGCGGCGAGGGGCGGGGCCTTGCCGGCATGGCGGCCGCCACGCTTTACGACGGCAGGATCTGGATCGCGCGCCCGCTGCTCGGCAATCGCCGCGAGGAGCTGCGCGCATTCCTGCGAGGCCGCGGGATGGGCTGGGTCGACGACCCGTCCAACCGAGACATGGCCTATGAGCGGGCCCGCACGCGCGCGGCGGGCGTCGCGATCGAAAAGGAGGAAATCGCGCATGCGGCGCGGGAGCGGGTCGCTCTGTCGGAACGTGTGGCGACCCTTGTCAGGAAAAAGGCGGCGCTCGTCGCGCCCGGCCTGGTGCGTCTCGCGCCGGAATTCGCCACGGCCGAAAAGGACACGGCCATCGAGGCGCTGCGCACCCTGCTCGCGGTGATAGGCGGCGCCGATCATCTCGCCGACGCCGGCCGGACTGCAGCCCTCCTCGCGCGTTTGCATCAACCGCTGCGCGCCACTTTGTCGCGCTGCGTGGCGGATGTCCGGCGCGGCGGCATCTTCCTTTATCGCGAGGGACGGAGCCTGCCTGCACCGATGCCGCTGCGGCACGCCACGGTCTGGGACCGTCGCTTCCTCGTCTCGGGCGAGGGCGGCATGCTGGAGCCGCTGGGCCGGGAGCAGGCGCAGGCGTCGATGCCGGAAACATTTTACAGCCATGTGGAGACAGCTGGCGTTGGACGAATGCGGCAAAAACAAAGGGAAAGCATGAGACCGCCGCAAAGCCTGGCGCGCTGCGCGCTCGCGGCCTGGCCGGCAATTCGGACCGAGGAGGGCGGGTCCGTGCCGCTCGGGCTCCCGGTCGGAAACGAAGGGCCGTCGGCGACGCCGCTGCTTTCACCCTGGGCCCGCTTCCTGCCCTGCTTCGACCTTGCCGCCGCCGCGGCTCTCGCTGAACTTGTCGGCGCGCAGAAAATTCCGGGGCCGCCCTTTGGCGGCCACATTGCCATAGAAGCTTAACCGAGAAGGCGGGTCGTGCTTGGCAATGGCACGCGCTCTCCCTATGTTAGCCGGGACAATCCCTGCGGACTTCGTGTCCAGCCACGGACACCAACAGGACTCTCGATGAATCCGAACTATCGTAATCTCGCGCTGTGGGCGATCATCGCCGTTCTCCTGATCGCGCTCTTCAATCTCTTCCAGACGCCGCAGCAGCGCGGTGCCTCGCGTGAGATTGCCTACTCCGAATTCCTGCAGGACGTGTCGAACGGCCGCGTGAAATCGGTGACGATCGCGGGCGAGCGCATCAGCGGCACCTATGTCGACAACAGCTCGGGCTTCCAGACCTATTCGCCGGGCGACCAGAGCCTGGTGAGCCGTCTGGAGGACAAGGGCGTCATCATCAACGCGCGTCCCGAGACCGACGGCACGAATTCGATCTTCGGCTACCTGATCTCGTGGCTGCCGATGATCCTGATCCTCGGCGTGTGGATATTCTTCATGCGCCAGATGCAGTCGGGATCCGGCCGGGCCATGGGCTTCGGCAAGTCCAAGGCCAAGCTCTTGACCGAGGCGCATGGCCGCGTGACCTTCCAGGACGTGGCAGGCGTCGACGAGGCCAAGGAAGATCTCGAGGAGATCGTCGAATTCCTGCGCGACCCGCAGAAATTTCAGCGCCTGGGCGGCAAGATCCCCCGCGGCGTGCTTCTGGTGGGCCCTCCCGGAACCGGCAAGACGCTTCTGGCGCGTGCCATCGCGGGCGAAGCCAATGTGCCCTTCTTCACCATTTCCGGTTCGGACTTCGTCGAAATGTTCGTCGGTGTCGGCGCCTCCCGCGTCCGTGACATGTTCGACCAGGCCAAGAAGAACGCGCCCTGCATCATCTTCATCGACGAGATCGACGCGGTCGGCCGCCATCGCGGCGCGGGCCTCGGCGGCGGCAATGACGAGCGCGAGCAGACGCTGAACCAGCTCCTCGTCGAGATGGATGGTTTCGAGGCCAATGAAGGCATCATCCTGATCGCCGCGACCAACCGGCCCGACGTGCTCGACCCGGCGCTGCTGCGTCCCGGCCGTTTCGACCGCCAGGTCGTGGTGCCGAATCCCGACATCAACGGCCGCGAGAAGATCCTCAAGGTGCATGTGCGCAACGTGCCGCTGGCCCCGAATGTCGATCTCAAGGTCGTGGCGCGCGGAACGCCCGGCTTCTCCGGCGCGGATCTCATGAACCTCGTCAACGAGGCTGCCCTGATGGCGGCGCGGCGCAACAAGCGGCTCGTCACCATGCAGGAATTCGAGGACGCCAAGGACAAGGTGATGATGGGCGCGGAACGCCGCTCCACCGCCATGACCCAGGCTGAGAAGGAGCTCACCGCCTTCCACGAGGCCGGCCATGCGATCCTGGCGCTGAACGTGCCGTCTGCCGACCCGCTGCATAAGGCGACCATCATTCCGCGCGGCCGCGCGCTCGGCATGGTCATGCAGCTCCCCGAGGGCGACCGCTACTCGATGAGCTACAAATACATGATCTCGCGTCTCGCCATCATGATGGGCGGCCGCGTCGCCGAGGAAATGAAGTTCGGCAAGGAGAACATCACCTCCGGGGCTGCCTCCGACATCGAGCAGGCGACCAAGCTGGCGCGCGCCATGGTCACCCGCTGGGGCTTCTCCGACAAGCTCGGCCAGGTCGCCTATGGCGAGAACCAGGAAGAGGTCTTCCTCGGCCATTCCGTGGCACGCACGCAGAACGTCTCGGAAGAGACCGCGCAGCTGATCGACGCGGAAGTGCGCCGCCTGATCGACGATGCCTACACGACCGCGCGCCAGATCCTGACCAAGAAGAAGAAGGACTGGATCGCGCTTGCGGAGGGACTGCTCGAATACGAGACGCTGTCGGGCGACGAGATCCGGCAGCTGCTCGCCGGCTCCAAGCCGTCGCGCGACCTCGGCGACGACACGCCGACCTCGCGCGGCTCGACCGTGCCCAAGGCAGGAGGCGCCAGCGGCCGCAAGCGCAAGGGTCCCGAGCCGGAAGGCGGCATGGAGCCCCAGCCCCAGGGCTGAGCGGACTGGGTTCTGGAACATCGAGCCGCGGCGGAAACGCCGCGGCTTTTTTGTGCGGGCGGGAGCATCCTTCTAAGTCGACACCAATCGCAACGTTGGCGAGGGTAGGCCCTCAATGCAATCGTCATCCACGAGCCCGCAGGCGAGCGAACCGTAAAGCGTGTCTCCCGCAATCGGATATTTGTTTTGCCGCATTCTCGCGACGCCGACCGAATCCGGTCGGCTGCGAAATGCTTTAGGCGAAGATGATCCCGTCCTCGGCTCGGCCGAGGGCCTGATCATTCCGTGAGTTCGGTCGGGTCCGGTCGGCCCGAATGGCGGGATCGTTGACAGGGCCAAGTGCGTGGGCGCATCGTCGCGACATAACGCTATCGGCGGGAGGAGAGACGTCGCATGCGCAGCATCGTTTCACGCATATTGTGGGCCGGCCTGTTCGGCGTGTCGGCGGTTGGGCTGGCCTCGGCCGCGGACATCACTGTCGAAGCCGGCGAGGGAGCGGCCGAGCGCCTGACCGAGGCGCTCATCATGGCCGAGCCCGGCGACACGGTGCGGATCGGGCCAGGCCGCTTCGACCTTACGGAAGGCCTGTCGCTCGACGTCGACGACGTGGTGGTGAAAGGCGCGGGGATGGACCAGACCGTGCTTTCCTTCAAGGGCCAGACCGGATCGGGCGAGGGGCTGCTCGTCACTTCCGACCGCGTGGTGCTGGAAGACTTCGCCGTCGAGGACAGCAGGGGAGATGGTGTGAAGTCGAAGGGCTCGGACCAGATCACCTTCCGAAAGCTCCGGGTCGAATGGACCAACGGGCCGGACGCCAAGAACGGGGCCTATGGCGTCTATCCCGTTTCTTCGAAGAACGTGCTGATCGACGGCGTGACGGTGAAGGGCGCCGCCGACGCCGGCATCTATGTCGGCCAGAGCGAAAATATCGTGGTGCGAAACTCGCGCGCCGAGTTCAACGTCGCCGGCATCGAGATCGAGAATTCGATGAAGGCGGACGTCTACAACAATGTCGCCACCCGTAACACCGGCGGCATCCTGGTCTTCGATCTGCCGAACCTGCCCGTGCAGGGCGGCCACGACATCAGGGTGTTCGACAACGAGGTGGTCGACAACGACACGCCCAATTTCGCGCCGAAAGGCAACATGGTGGCAATCGTGCCGAAGGGCATGGGCATCATGGTCATGGCCAACCGCAACGTCCATGTCTTCAACAACAAGCTCGACGGCAACGGCACGACGCATGTGCTGATCGCCGCCTATCCGAACGACTACGAGGACGACAAGTACATGTTCGTGCCGCGCGGCGTGTTCGTGCATGGAAACAGCTATGGCGAAGGCGGTGGGGCGCCGGACGGCGAAGTGGGCAAGACCATCTCCGATGTTTCAGGCACGCCGGTGCCCGACATCGTCTGGGACGGGGTGACGACCATGCCCGAATATCTCTCCTGGGCCTCGGCCGAGAACCGCGTCTACATCGACGAGGCCGAAGGCACGAGCTTCGTCAACCTCAAGATGATCTCGCAGCTGATCCTGCCGTGGGGATGGTGGCCCGACACGGACATCTCCGCCTACAAGGGCAGCCTGCCGGAGCCCGAGCCGGTGAAGCTGCCGCAGGAGAGTGGGGCTTAGGGATTGATGGCTGCCACCGGGTTGGGGAGCGCTGCCCTTCATATTTTCCTTCTCTTCGGCGTCGTCCTGATCGGAAGCGCCCGCACGGCCCACGCTGTCTCCGACGAGGCGATCCTCGCCGAGACGCCGCCGAAGCTCCTTTCCGGGTTCGGCTTCTTCGAGGACGCGAGGGCCCAAAGGCCGGCCGAGGGAGTGGTCCCGTTCGACCTCGCCACGCCGCTCTTTTCCGATGGCGCGCTGAAGTACCGGTTCGTCCATGTGCCGAAGGGCAAGGCCGCCGCGTATCGCGAGAGCGAGGCGTTCGATTTCCCGGAAGGCACCGCGCTCATCAAGACGTTCGCCTTTCCGGCCGACCAGCGCGCGCCCGAAAAGGCTATCCGCCTGATCGAGACGCGCGTGCTGCTGCGCAATGCCGGGGGATGGCAGGCCTGGGCCTATCTCTGGAACGAGGAGCAGACCGACGCCGCGCTGAAGATCGCCGGCGCCAAGGTCGACATCGCAACGATCGCGGCGGACGGGCAGCCGCTCGCCTTCGCCTATGCCGTGCCCAACAAGAACCAGTGCAAGGCCTGCCATGCCTTCAACGGCGAGATCGTGCCCCTCGGCCCCAAGGCGCGCAACCTCAACCACGACTTCCCTTATGATAGCGGGACGGAAAACCAGATCGCGCATTGGGCGGCGGCCGGTATTCTGTCGGACGCGCCGGCGCCCGGCTCCGCCCCGGCCGCGCCCGACTGGCGCGATGCCGGCGCTCCGCTCGATGCCAGGGCGCGCGCATGGCTCGACGTCAATTGCGCGCATTGCCATCGCGGGGAGGGGGCGGCCAGCAATTCGGGCCTGTGGCTCACCTATGGCGAGAAAGACCCGGTCAAGATCGGCGTGGGCAAACGCCCCGTCGCGGCCGGCAAGGGCTCGGGGGGCCGGGAGTTCGACATCCTGCCCGGCGACCCGGACGCTTCCATCCTGCCCTACCGCGTCGAAAGCACCGAGCCGGGCGTGATGATGCCGGAGCTCGGCCGCCATATCGGCGACCCCCAGGCGGTGGACTTGCTTCGGCAATGGATCGCCGCTATGCGATAGCCGGCTTCCAAATGGCAGCCGCACCCTGGCCAATGCCCAAATTTGCGGAATTGAACGGATTCCTAAGAATTCGTAATTATGACTTACAGAAAGTGATGCGCTCTTCCCCGCGATTGTGGCAAAAACCAGCTGTGGGGTGAGAAAGCCTGAAGTTTTCGGGGACCTGAACAGCAATGTCGAGACGTTATTTCGGAACGGACGGGATCCGCGGGCGCGCCAACAAATTTCCGATGACCGGCGAAGTGGCCATGAAGGTCGGCATGGCCGCGGGCATGTCCTTCCAGCGCGGCACCCACCGCCATCGCGTCGTTCTCGGCAAGGACACGCGGCTTTCCGGCTACATGATCGAGAACGCCATGGTGTCGGGCTTCTGCGCTGCCGGCATGGACGTCTTCCTGCTCGGCCCCATCCCCACGCCCGCGGTCGCCATGCTCGCGCGCTCGCTGCGCGCCGACATCGGCGTGATGATCTCGGCTTCGCACAATCCCTATCACGACAACGGGATCAAGCTGTTCGGCCCGGACGGCTACAAGCTCTCCGATGAGATCGAGACCCGCATCGAGGCCCTGATCGACGGCGAGATCGACATCAAGCTCGCCGACGCCGAAGGGCTCGGCCGGGCCAAGCGCATCGACGGCGTGCACGACCGCTACATCGAATTCGCCAAGCGGACGCTGCCGCGTTCCATGTCGCTTGCGGGCCTGCGCATCGTCGTCGATTGCGCCAACGGCGCCGGCTACAAGGTGGCGCCGCTCGCGCTGTGGGAACTCGGCGCCGAAGTCATCACCATCAACAATGAGCCGGACGGCTTCAACATCAACCGCGAATGCGGCTCCACCCATCCGGAAGCCTTGCAGAAGAAGGTGCACGAGGTGCGCGCCGATGTCGGCATCGCGCTCGATGGCGACGCCGACCGCATGGTGATCGTCGACGAGCATGGCGAGATCGTCGATGGCGACCAGATCATGGCGATGATCGCCGAGGCGTGGCTGCAGAACGGACGCCTGGCAGGCGGCGGCGTCGTGGCGACGGTGATGTCCAATCTCGGACTCGAGCGGTTCCTGACCGGCATCGGCCTGCAGCTCCACCGCACCCAGGTGGGTGACCGCTATGTCGTCGAACACATGCGCGCGCATGGCTTGAACGTCGGGGGTGAACAGTCCGGGCATATCGTGCTTTCCGATTTCTCGACCACAGGCGACGGGCTGGTCTCCGCGCTCCAGGTGCTGGCTTGCGTCAAGCGCGCGGGCAAGCCGGTCTCGGAAGTCGCCAAGAAGTTCGAGCCGGTGCCGCAACTCCTCAAGAACGTCCGCTTCGCCGGCGGCAAGCCGCTGGAGAGCGCGCCGGTGAAGGCAGCGATCGAGGAGGCGCGCAGCCGGCTGGGCGACAAGGGACGGCTGGTGATCCGCCCCTCCGGCACCGAACCGCTCATCCGCGTCATGGCCGAGGCCGACGATCCCCAACTCGTCGAGGCCGTGGTGAACGACATCGTCGGCGTGATCGGGGAAGCCAAGTCGGCCGCTTGAGGGACTGGACCGTTCGGCCGATATGGAGCGCGTCGCGTCCATTCGGACGCGCAATGCGCTCTATTGGTTTGTCTGGCCTGCATTTATGCGACGCCAACTGACTTCACTTGGCTGCAAAATGCTCTAGCGGTCCTGGCAAAAGACCGGATCGCCCGGCGCCCCCTCACCCCCTCTGTCCTGCCGGACATCTGCCCCACAAGGGGGGAGATTGGCTGTCGCGCATGTCCTCGCCAATCGTCGTCGACGTGCCGGATGAGGCGCCGACGTCGAAGCTGCCAATCTCCGCCCTTACGGGGAAATGTCCGGCAGGACAGAGGGTGGCGCAACACCGCGATCGTCAGCTACCGACAGGTTGATCGACGCCTGGCTTGACGCGAAACGTGGTTAAGAAACACGGTTAAGTTGCCTTTAACCATTCCCGTGCATTCTCCGGTCACTTGGCAGGGTCATACGGAGCAAGGGGCATGTTTGGGGTTGCGAAGCCGACGCTCGTCGGCGCCATGATGATTTTCACTGCGTTGCCGGCGTTTGCCGCCGACATCATTCCCGATCCAATACCGGTCCAGCCGGCGCCGGCTTTCGGCGGCTGGTATCTGCGCGGTCATATCGGCATGACCAACCAGGCGCTGGACAATCTCGATATCGATCTCTACCGGGATCCGAGCATCGCGTCACATGGCTGGCACGATGCCGGCAATTTCGATTCCTCGCCCCTCTTTGGCGCTGGCATCGGCTACCAGTTCAACGAATGGTTTCGCGCCGACGTGACGGCCGAATATCGCGGAAAGTCGGACTTCCGCGCGCTCGACTGGATCAATTTCACCGACGGTAGCTTCCAGACCAATGAATACGGTGCGCAGAAGTCGGAATGGCTGATCATGGCCAACGCCTATGCCGATCTCGGCAACTTCAATGGCATCACGCCCTATATCGGCGCCGGCATCGGCGCCTCGCGCAATACGATCTCCGGCTTCCGGGACGTCAACGAACTGAGGAATGGCGCGGCCTGGGCCCCCGAGGCCTCGGAGTGGAACCTCGCCTGGGCGCTGCATGCCGGCCTCGGCATCGCTGTGACGGATCGCACCACCATCGATCTCGGCTACAGCTTCGTGTCGTTGGGCGACGCAAAGACAGGGCCGCTCACCAATGACGATCCGGCCTTCACGCTGCCCAATGACGGCTTCCGGTTCAACGATCTCACCTCGCACGACCTGAAGGTGGGTGTGCGGTATTCATTCTACTAGGCGGTAGTCCGGTCGCACCCCCTCTGTCCTGCCGGACACCTCCCCCACAAGGGAGGAGATTGGCTGGCAGCGATGGCGGCGTCCATCCAGCAATCTTGGCGACTGGCGAAAGCGAAGATGAAGTCCAATCTTCCCCCCTGTGGGGGAGATGTCCGGCAGGACAGAGGGGGGCGCTTACGCGCCAGCACCCATCATCATTAACCGAAGGTTAACCGCCATGGTTAATGGTTGCTTGCAAGGCGGGCGGTTCGCCGATCAACCGTTGGGGGTTATCCGCGCATGTCTTTCCTACGTTTTCTCTCCATGGCGGGCGTTGCATCGCTGGTCTCGGCTTCGGCACTCGCGGCAGATTACGAGCCGCCCATCTATGCCGATCAACCCATCGAGGAATATGTTCCCGTGGAGGTCGGCTCCGGCTGGTACCTGCGCGGCGATGTCGGCTACAACTTCTCGGTCGACTCCGGAGGCGACTTCACCTACCGCAGCTTCGATCCGCTGACGGCCACATACAATGCGGAAAGCTTCGCTACCGGCTCGCTGGGCACGGGCGTCACGGGAGGCATCGGCTTCGGCTACAACTTCACCGATTATTTCCGTGCCGACGCGACCTTCGACGTTTTCCGTACTTCGTTCGGCGGCACGACCTCGTCGCCGCTGCCTTGCGCTCCCGGCCCGGATTTCGCCGGAACGGGATGCCGCACCGAGGATTCCGCGGAGGCGACCGCCTACAGCGTCATGGCCAATGCCTATGTCGATCTCGGCACCTATGTCGGCTTCACGCCCTATATCGGCGCGGGCCTCGGCGCCACCTATGTGAATTGGGACACGCTCGGCAGCAACGCCTATTGCGTCGGCGCGACCTGCCCGCCGCCCGGAGCTTTCGCGGCGAATACGCAATATGACGGCGCAAAGAGCTGGCGCTTCACCTGGGCGCTCATGGCGGGCCTCGCCTACGACATCTCCAAGAATCTGAAGGTCGATCTCGGCTACCGCTTCCGCGACATCGAAGGCGGCGATATGTTCGAGTTCGACCCTGCCTCGCAACTCGCCGGAGCGACGGGCGTGCAGGGCAACGATCCGGGTTTCCGCACCCACGAGGTCCGCATCGGCCTGCGCTACGCGCTGTGGTAGGATGACGACGAGGGTCGCGAGTGGCCCAGGGCCGATCGCCAGCGTTGGCGATTGGCAGGGATGATCTCTTCGAGCGCGCTCCGAACGCGAAGACGTCACGGGCGGATCCTCGGGTCACCTCGCTCTTCGGGCTCAGGCCCGATGATGACGAAGTGGAAAGCTGCGTGCCGCCATCCTTTATCTGCCCTTCATGGCATGTGCCCGTAGCGCCGACTGGCGTGCCATGCGCTCGTTGAGGAAGGCGGACAGCGCATCGTCGGGTTCCACGATACTTTCCCTCTCCGGCTCGACTTGGAGGATCGCCAAGGGGTCGCCGCCCTGGACGGCGGTCATGGCGAGGCGGGCAGCGCCGGTCGCCGCCGCATTGTCCCGGCCCCTGGAAAGCGTGAGGGGCAAGCCGAGCAGCGAGGCGATCATGCGTGGCCAGATCGCCGAACGGGCGCCGCCGCCGACAAGCTGGAGGCTTTCCGGCGCGATGCCGTGGGCCCGCTGGGTCTCGGCCACTTCTGCCAGATGGAGCGCTACGCCTTCGAAGATCGACCAGGCCATCATTGGACGCGTCGTCGAAAGCGAGAGGCCGTCGGCAACGGCGCGCAGGCCGGCATCGGCATGAGGCGTGCGCACCCCGTCGAGATAGGCGAGGAAGGCCGGGGCCGCGGCCGCCTTTTTACGCCCGTCCGGATCGTCCCAAAGCGCGGCGGCCTCCGCGTCGAGCTCCTGGGCCGCGACACCGGTGAGCGCGGCCAGCCATTCCACCGCACTGGCTGCGCTCATCACCACGCCCTGCGACGAATATTGTCCGGGTGCGGCATGGGGCGGGGTCTGCACGCCCCGCCCGGGAATGGGTCGGAAATCCCTGGTGGTGACGCAAAGCACGCCGGACGTGCCGAGCGTGAGCACGCCACGGCCCGGCCGGGCCGCACCGACGCCCAGCTTGCAGGCGAGGTTGTCGCCCGCGCCGCCGGCCACGACGACGGGACCTGCGATGCCCCAGCGCCGGGCGAGTTCCGGACGAAGCATGCCCATGGCTTGCCAGGCACGGCCGAGCGGCGGAAGGTTCTCCGTGGGAAAGCCGGCGGCATCGGCCATGTCGGCCGCGAAATCGAGGGCGTCGTTGTCGAAGAGCAGCGTGCCGCTGGCATCGCTCGGCTCGCTGCCGCGTTCGCCGGTGAATCTGAGGCGCACATAATCCTTTGGAAGCAGCAGGCAGTCGGTGCGGTCGATCACCTCAGGCTCGTGGCGTGCGAGCCACAGGAGTTTCGGCGCGCCGAAGCCCGGATCGGGATCGGTGCAGCCGCGCTTGCCGATATCCGGAAGGCGCGCGCGCAAAATCGCGCATTCCGAAACGGCACGGCCGTCGTTCCAGAGGATCGCCGGCCTGAGCGGTCTGTCGGCGCGGTCGACGAGAACGACGCCGAGCATCTGCCCGGAAAGCCCGATGCCCTTGAGCGCGGCAAGCGCATGGCCGTGTTCCGCCGCCAGCTGGTCGAGCGTGGCCAAGACCGCCTGCCACCAGTCGTCCGGGTGCTGTTCCGACCAGCCGTCGTGCGGACGGCTGACCGTCAGCCGCGCCGTGGCGGAAGCGACGAGGCGGCGATCCTCGTCCACGAGGACTGTCTTGACGCCGGAAGTGCCAATATCGATCCCGGCGTACATGTTGTCCTCATCCCTGTGGCCCTGGATGTTGACACATCCAGGGCGCCTCAGTCGCCGGCGCAGCCCATCCGGGCTGCTTGGCTTTCGCGCCACCGCATCGGCCCGAACCGAAGGTTCGGAAAGCACGATGCGGCAAATCCTCAGTGGCAGAGCGTCCTTTGCGCGTCCAAGGGACGCGCGGCGCTCTGCGAGGCGCGACGCGCAGTCGCGCGCTCCAACGGTCAATAGGATTGACCATTGGTATCATATGGTGGCCTCGGCGAGCAGGGCCTCGGCTGTGCCCTCGTCCGTGACGAGGCATTCGAAGGCGCCGGTAAGCAGCGCGGCGCGCACGATCGGCCGCTTGCCCGGGCCGCCGGCGGCAAGGATCGCGCCGGACAGCGCGCGGACGTCGGCGAGCCCGATGCCGATGACACGCTCGTTGACGGGATGGTCGATCACCTCGCCGATGGCGTTGAGGAACTGGCCCTGGATGTCGCCGACGGCGCCGGCCTCGACGAGTTCGGCAATGTCCACATCGGACGGCACGGCATAGCGGATCAGCAGCGAATCCTTGGACATGTCGCCGGCGCCGAGCACGCAGCCGTCGACGGAGCGGATCTTGCGGAAGAGATCGTCGAAGAACTCGGTCTCGATGATGGCGTCGCGCGCCGTCTTGGAGGGCGCGTAGATCGGCGCGGTGAAATAGGTGCGCCGGGCGTCGTATTGCGAGGCGAAGGCCTTGACGATGTCGAAGGAATTGACGTCGGAGCCCTGCGAAATGCCGCCCAGCATGGAGACGAATTCGAGGTCGGAACGCGAGACGGGCTTCAGGTAGCGCGAGGCGTTGTAGATGGTGTTGCCCCAGGTCAGGCCGAAACGCTTGATCCGGCCATCGGCGAGGATCGGCGCGAGCTCCATGGCGAGGGCGGCGCCGACCGTGGACTGGACCTTGGTGGCGTCCCGCGGGCTCGGAACGACGCGGGCGCGCCGCAGGCGGTACCTTTCGCGCAGGGCATTTTCCAGCTCGACGGCGTGCAGGAAAGGCGACTCGATGTTGATGCGGACCACGCCGTCGCGGCGCGCATCGCGCAGCGCCTGGTTGATGCGCAGCCGGTTGGTGGCGAGCCGGTCGGCGATGGCCTGCTGGTTTATGCCCTCGACATAATAGTGCCAGGCGACGCGCGCGACGAAATGCGCCTCGTCGTCCAGAGCCAACAGATCCGATGCCGCCACTTCACTCATCTATCGCGCCCCTCCAGTCTTCGCATCGCTCTCGCCGGAAACCGGCGTCCAGTTTTCGGCGCGATGCTCCAAAAGGCTGTCGGCGAGTTCCTTGAACCCTGCCGCCCCCTTCGCTCTGGTAACCCAACGCGGCGGCGTTTCCAAAGCGTATTCGGCGACATTGGCGACACCGACGGCGTTGCGGAAGAAGGCGAACATGGGCTGGTCGTTGGGGCTGTCGCCGACGAAGACGATCCGGCGGGCGGTCCGGGGATCGTCGATGTCGAGGCCGAGGACCGCGGCGAGGCATTTCCTGGTCATGGAAAGCTTGTCGTAGCGCCCGAACCAGCCATTGACATGGATGGAGGAGACCTTGGCCGTGGCGCCGGCCTTTTCGAACAGCGCCACGATGCGGTCGATGGCGTCCTGCTCGAGCGGCCCGACATCCTCGCGGAAATCGATGGCGAGGTCGGCGACGCGGTAATCCTGGTCCGAGGCGACGCCGGCGCCCGGGACTTCGGCCAGGATCGTCTCGCGCAGCCGGTCGAGGCGGGCCCGGTCGGCATGCCTCTCGCGGGCCGGCTTGGCGAAGCCGCTCCGCATGCGCCGGGCTTCGCGGTCATAGGAGAACCAGAAGGCCCCGTTCTCGCCGACCACGGCGTCGACCGGCCACATGCGGGCGATGTGATCGCACCAGCCGGCCGGACGTCCCGTCACCGGCACGACAGCCAGGCCGGCGGCGGCGAGCGCCTCCATCGCGGCGAGGCTGGTGCTCGGAAGCAGGCCGTCCGTGGTGAGCGTGTCGTCGATGTCGGTCAGCACGCAGGTGACGGCGGAGCGCTCGTCGGCGGGGAAGGCGCGGAGCGGCTGCATCATTTGACGGCCCCCATGGTGAGGCCGCGCACGAGCTGCTTGGAGGCAATCAGCGCGAAGATGATGACCGGCACGACGATCAGCGTCGAAGTCGCCATGATCTTGCCGTAGGGCAGGTTGTAGCCCTCCATGAAGGAGACGGCGATGGCCGGCGCGGTCTTGGCGTTGTTGCGGGTGAGCACCAGCGCGAACATCAGCTCGTTCCAGGAGAAGATGAAGGAGAAGATGGCCGAGACCGCGATGCCGGGAGCGGCGAGCGGCAGGCAGATCGAGCGGAAGATGCGCCAGTGAGAAGCGCCTTCCAGCAGCGCCGCCTCGTCGATCTCGCGGGGGATCGAGCGGAACTGGTCGGTGCAGATCCAGATGACGATCGGCAGGTTGAAGGTGAGGTAGATGAGGATCAGCGCGATATGGGTGTCGAGCAGCCCGACATTGCGCACGATCAGGAAGAAGGGCAGGGCCAGCACGATCGGGCTCACCATGCGGTTGGTGATGAACCAGAACCAGAGATCGCGCTTGCCCCGGAATTCGAACCGGGCGAGCGCGTAGGCGGCAGGCGTGCCGAGCGCGAGAGCGATGATCGTGGTGGAGACGGCGATGATCAGCGAGTTGACGAGGCTCGTGCCCACCTTGTCCTTGAAGAGGACGTCGGAATAGTTGGCGAAGGTGACGTCGAAAATCCAGGCAGGCGGGGCCTGCAGCGCCACGATCTGATCCTTCAGGCTGGTCGAGACCATCCAGTAGAAGGGGAAGAGGCAGAACAGGATGATGAGGGCCAAGAGCGCGACCTGCGCCGTGAGCGACGCGGGGGAGGTGGTGTCGCCGCGAGTCATGGCGCGGGCCTGTGGTGGCAAGGGTATGCGAACAACCCCTCATCCGACCTCGCTTCGCGCGGTTGGATGAGGGGGGGTCGGGCGGATGGAACGCGCATCCTGCTAAACCTCCCTGTAGAAGACGCGGATGTAGAGCCGGCTGAGCGCGATCGTGATGACCAGGAGGACGATGGCCTGGGCGGAGGCGAGGCCCTGGTCGAAGACCCGGAAGCCGATGCGCTGGATGAGCAGGCTGATCAGTTCCGTGGCGGAGCCGGGGCCGCCGCGCGTCATGGTGAAGACCATGTCGAAGAGCTTCAGCGTATCGGCCGTCCGCAGGATGAGGAGCGCGGTCAGGCCCGGCCACAGGAAGGGTAGTTGCACATGGCGCAGGATGGTGAACCAGCTCTTGGTTTCCAGCCGGGCAGCCTCCTCGATCTCGCCGGGCACGGTGGTGAGGCCGGCGAGCAGCACGAGGGCACAGAAGGGCGTCCATTGCCAGATGTCCCAGAAGACGATCGCGGCGAAGGCGTTGAAGGGATCGCCGATCCAGTCGACGGGCTGGAAGCCGACGAAGCCGATGAGCTGGTTCACGACGCCGTATTTCAGGTTGAACATGATCTGGCCGAGCAGCCCGACCACGGCGTAGGTGGTGGCCATGGGCAGGACGAGCGAGAGCCGCGCGAGCGTGCGCAGGAAGCCGAGGCCCGGCTGATGGAGGAGGAGCGCGATGCCGAGGCCGAGCGCGAGCTGGGTGGGCAGCGCGATGGCGAGCAGGACGAATGTCCGCCCCATGGCCTGCCAGAAGACGGGGTCGGTCAGCACCGCGCCGTAATTGGAAAGCCCGATGAAGGCCGAGCTGCTGAGCTTGGTGAGATTGTAGTCGTGCAGCGAGGTCCAGGCGGCGAAGAGGAGCGGCGCGATGCCGATCACCGCCAGCGCGAGCGTGGCGGGAAGCAGGAAGCTCAGGATCACGCCCGGCGTGACCGTGCCCTTCGGCACGATCCGCTCGGCGCTTTCAGCCGTGAATGGTGCGACGCTTTCGGCCATGGCATCTCGCTCGTGCTTACTCTTGCGGGACGGGGGCAAACGCCCCTCACCGTCCTTGAGGACAGTGAGGGGGCTTCAGCGACGTTCCTCATCGGAGCGCCGGCACGATTCCCTACTGCGCCAGCGGCTTCTTGCCGTCGTAGTAGCCGGCCTTCTGCAGGACGGCTTCCATCTTGTCGCCGATCTGCTTGGCGCCCTCCTCCGTGGAGACCTCGCCCAGCATCATCTTGGTGCCCCATTCCTGCACGATCTCGGTGATCTCCGGCCATTCGGCGAAGCGTGGGCGGAATTCGGGCACGCCTTCCTTCCAGCTTTCGACCAGGGCCGGCACGTAGGCGTATTTCTCGGCGATGCCGGGGATCTGGTAGACGGACTGGCGGGCGGGCACGCCGCCGAGCTCGAGGTAGCGCTGGGCATTGGCCTTGGAGGTCAGCCACTGGATGAAGAGCCAGCCGGCGGCCTGCTCGTTCTCGTCCGCCTGCGAGGCCACGGCGAGCGAGAAGCCGCCGAGCGCCGGCTTGCGGCCGGCCGGACCGGAGGGCTCCGGCGCAACGCCGAGGCAATCACCGAGCTTGGAGGTCGCCGGGTCGATCAGCGTGGGATAGAAGGCGGACCATTCGGTGATCATGGCGACGTCGCCCTGGGCAAGCGCGTTGACCGCTTCCGAATGATCATAGGCGACGATGCCCTGGGGCATGTACTTCATCAGGTCCTGGCGGAACTTGAGGCCGGCCTGGCTTTCCGGTGACATCAGGTTCGACTTGAAGTCCTTGTCGAGGAAGGATCCACCGAAAGGCCACAGCATGCGGGCGAAACTGTCGGCCGACTGCGTTTCGTTGCGCTTGGACTGGAGCGCGAAGGCGTATTTGCCGTCCTTCGTAAGGGCCGGTCCGTATTTGTCCTTCAGGTCGGCCCAGGTTGCCGGGGGGCCGTCGAAGCCGGCGTCCTTCAGCATGCATTTGTTGTAGAAGAGCAGGCCCGAATAATTGTCGAAGGGCAGGCCGTAGACCTTGCCGTTCCACGAGCCGAAGGCATCGAGCACCAGCGGGAAGAAATCCTTCAGGTCGAGATCGGGATCGGTGAGCTCCGGCTTGGCGGTGAAGGTGTCGATCGGCACGACCCAGCCGTTCTCCGCGAAATTGCCGATCCAGACGAGGTCGATCAAGGCGATGTCGATATCGCCGCCGGCCACGAAGTCGCGCACCTGCTCGGCCAGCGCGTTCTCGTAGGGCAGGTCGGTGATGTTGATCTTGATGCCGGTCTTTTCCTCGAATTCCGGGATCATCTTCTTGGCGGCGTCGTAGCCCGGGCGGGTGAGGAAGACCACGTCCAGCGTCGTGCCGGCATAGGGCTTCGCGGCTTCCTCCAGCGTCCAGGCAGAGGCCGGCGCGGACCACAGGGCGCAGGCCATCGCGGCGCCGGCAAGCAGCGCCTTCACGGTCGTTCGCATGCTCATGTCTTTCCTCCCAGAGCAGTTCGAAACTCGCCTTTACATTTATATCGTTTCATTTACATTTGTAAAAGTCAATCCGGTCGCGGCCGGCCAGGAGCCCGCCGGCGCTCCTTTCGGGGCGGCAACCGGCGAACCGGCACGGCCAGGCAGGAAGCGGGCCGGCAGCAAGTGGGGGAGGACCGCGCTTTGGCGTCTGTGACACTGCGGAAGGTCGACAAGTTCTACGGCGGCTTCCAGGCGCTGCGCGCGGTGGATCTCGACATCGCCGACGGCGAATTCGTGGTGTTCGTCGGCCCGTCCGGCTGCGGAAAATCCACGCTGTTGCGTACCATCGCCGGGCTGGAAGGGAGCTTCAGCGGCTCGATCGCGATCGGCGGCAAGGACGTGAGCCGCGCGGCGCCTTCCGACAGGGGCGTCGCCATGGTGTTCCAGTCCTATGCGCTCTATCCGCACATGACGGTGCGCGAGAACATGGATTTCGGCATGCGCATCAACAAGGTCGACAAGGCGGAGCGCAACGCCCGCATCGCCAACGCCGCGCGCGTCCTGCAGCTTCAGCCTTATCTCGACCGCAAGCCGGCTGCCCTGTCCGGCGGCCAGCGCCAGCGCGTCGCGATCGGACGGGCGATCGTGCGGGAGCCGCAGGTTTTTCTGTTCGACGAGCCGCTCTCCAACCTCGACGCCAAGCTGCGCGTGCAGATGCGGGTGGAGCTCGAGGCGTTGCACCGGCAGCTTCGCGCCACAATGATCTATGTGACGCATGACCAGGTCGAGGCCATGACGATGGCCGACAAGATCGTCGTCCTGAACGAAGGCAGGATCGAGCAGGTCGGCAAGCCGCTCGATCTTTATCACCGCCCGGCGAGCCAGTTCGTGGCGGGCTTCATCGGCTCGCCGGCGATGAACTTCTTCCGCGCCGTGCATGAGAGCGGGGCTGCCCGCTACGGGCGCTTCGTCGTGCCGCTGCCGGCGGCCGGGCCAATGGCCGAGGGCGAGACGATCACCATCGGCGTACGGCCCGAACATGTGAAGGCGGCCAAGGCGGGCGGCGGGGAAGCGGCTGCCGGCATGGTGGAGGGCGCCGTTGCCGTCAAGGAGACGCTGGGCGACGAGACCATCCTCTACGTCGATATCGGCGCGGACCGGTGGACGGTGCGGGTCGAAAGCGAGACGCCGATCGACGCGGGCGACACGGTTTCGCTGTCGATGCAGGCCAGAAAGCTCCACGTCTTCGACGCCTCGGGCAAGGCGCTCATCCAGTAGGCCACCGGCAATACGGGCAGACAATGACAGATTGGCAAGAAAGCTTTCGACGCACGGTGCTGCCGGCGCTCGAACGATCGACCTCGATAGACGAGGTGATCCTGGCCCATTCCTGCATCGAGGCTGCCGGCGCCGTCTACCGCCGCCATTTCGGCGGCAGCCCAGCCTTCATCATCGCCGACGAGACGACCTTCGCGATCGCAGGCGAGCGCGTATCGGCTGCGCTGTCAGGAGCGGGCATCGACGTCGGCCGGCATATCCTGCCGGCAAAGCCACGCCTGCAGCCCGAGCGTACGACCGGCGACGAACTCGCGCAGCGGCTTCGCGCGACCGGGGAGGAAACCCCGATCGCGGTGGCGGTCGGGTCCGGCGTCGTGCACGATCTGACACGCTACGCCGCCTTCCACGCGGGGACGCGTTTCATGAGCGTGCCGACCGCCGCCTCGATGGACGGCTATACCAGTGCCGGGGCACCGCTCTCCGACAAGGGCTTCAAGATCACCCTGCAATGCGCGCCGCCGCGCGTGATCCTCGCCGATCTCGCCACGATAGCGGCGGCCCCGGCGGAGATGAGCGGCTGGGGCTATGGCGATCTCGCCGGCAAGATGGCGGCCGGCGGCGACTGGCTGGTGGCCGACGCGCTGGACGTCGAGCCGGTGGACGACACGGCCTGGCCACTGGTTCAGGACAACCTCAGGGGCTGGCTTGCCGACCCCGACGGGGTGCGGGAGGGCAAGGCCGACGCCATTGCCGGCCTGTTCGTCGGGCTCACGGTGACCGGGCTTGCCATGGAGCTGCACGGCTCCTCGCGCCCGGCCTCCGGCGCCGACCACCAGATCGCACATATCTGGGAGATGGAGCATCTCATGCATCGCGGCGAGAAATCCTCGCATGGCGCCTGCGTGGCGATCGGCTGCCTCAGCATGCTGGCGCTGTTCGATTGGCTGATCGCGCGGGACTTCTCGGATTTCGATCCCGTTGCCGCCAGCCGGGCGGCGCCGGAATGGGCGCAGACCGAGGAGGCGATCCGCGCCGCTTTCGGCAGGGGCGAGGTCGCGCAACGGACGATCGCCGAGATGGGTGGAAAGCGGATCGAGCGGGCGGCACTGGCCGACCGGCTGCGCCGCTTCCAGCAGACCTGGCCGGCGCTCCGGCAGCGTCTTGCCGATCATCTCATGCGCGAGAGCGAGATGCGCGACCTGCTCGCCGCGGCCGGCGCGCCGGTCGCGGTCGGAGAAATCGGCTTGTCGGCGGCGCGCCATCGCGCCACTGTGCTGAAGGCGCGCTATATCCGCAAGCGTTACACCCTGCTCGACCTGTTAGCCGAAGCCGGGCTTCTGGAGCGTGCCGTGACGGAGAGCTTCCCCGACGGGCATCCGCTCTATGCGGGGAGGGGAGAGAGGGCATGAAGGATTTCTCGACGCTCGGGGCGGAGGCGACCGCGGAGATCGCGGCGGCGCTGGCGCGTGTCGACCCCGCTGACATCGAAACGGCTGCGGCTGTCATCGCCAACGCCCGGCGCATTGCGCTCTACGGCGTGGGCCGCGAAGGCCTGATGATGAAAGGGCTGGCGATGCGGCTCTTCCATCTCGGACTCGACGCGCATGTCGTGGGCGACATGACGACGCCGGCGATCGGCCAGGGCGATCTGCTCGTCGTCAGCGCCGGGCCGGGCTATTTCTCGACGGTTGCCGGCCTCGTCGGCGTGGCGCGGCAGGCGGGCGCCCGCACGCTCTGTGTGAGCGCACGCGACGACGGCGCCGTGGCGAGGGCTTGCGACGCGGTGCTGGTGCTGCCCGCCCAAACGATGGCGGACGACCTGGGGGCGGACGACCCGAGGGCGGACGATCAGGGCGCGAAGGCTTCCGTCCTGCCGATGGGCAGCCTGTTCGAGGGCGTGCAATATGTCGCCTTCGAACTCCTGGTGCTCCATCTGCGCGAGAAGCTCGGCGAGACCGCCGAGACGATGCGCGCCCGCCACACCAACCTGGAATAGGCGGGATCATGGCTGCCTGGCAGAAGCGCTTCTCGATCGAGGGCAAACGCGCCCTGGTGACGGGTGCTTCGCGCGGGATCGGCCGCGAAATCGTCGAGGTGTTCCTCGATGCGGGCGCCGACGTGGCCGGTGTCGCCCTCCATGCCGGCGGCCTGGAGGGGCTTGCCGACAAGGCCGGGGCGGGCAGATCCTTTCTCGCCATCGAGGCCGACCTCGCCACGGTGGAAGGGCCGCTTTCGGCCGCCGCCGCGGCGCTCGCCCGCTTCGGCGGCATCGACATCCTGGTCAATTGCGCCGGGGTCGCGCTGGTCGCGCCGCTGGCGGAGGCCAGCGTCGAGGACTGGGACAGGAGCATGGCCATCAACGCGCGTGCGCCTTTCCTGCTTGCGCAGGCGCTGGCGCCGGGCATGATCGAGCGCGGCGGCGGCAAGATCATCAACATCTCGTCGCAGACAGGGGTGATCGCGCTCGAGGACCATGCCGCCTATGCGAGCTCCAAGGCAGCGCTCAATGCGCTGACCAAGTCGATGACGGCCGAATGGGCGCGGCACAACATCCAGGCAAACGCGATCTGCCCGACCGTGATCCTGACCCCGATGGGCCGCGAGATCTGGAGCGCGCCGGAAAAGCGCGACCCCATGCTGGCACGCACGCCGGCCGGGCGCTTCGGCGAGGCGGTCGAGGTGGCCGACTGCGCCCTCTATCTCGCCTCGCCGGCTTCCGACCTGATCAACGGCACGACGGTCATGATCGAAGGCGGCTATACGGCGGTTTGAGTGTGGGGGGGAGTTTGGAAGGTGGGGCGTTCGGCCGCTGGGGCACGGAATGGATCCTCGGGTCAGCTCGCCCGCTTGCGCGGGCTCGCGCCCGAGGATGATGACTGCCTTGAAGTGCGAAGCCAATCGCCAACGTTGACGATTGGCTTCGACATAGAAGCTTCGTCATCCTCCGGCCTGAGCCCGAAGGGCAAGGTGACCCGAGGATCCATTCCGTGATCGTAGGCCAAACGACGCAGAACTGCCTCCTTCGCGGCGGTCGTGTTCAAAGGCTTCCTCGATAGCGGCCAGCACCGCCACGCGGCCGGCGTGCTGGGCGTCGCTCACCCAGGCGGGGCGGGTTGCGACCCAACGGCGCATGGCGGAGGCCGCCCCTTCCGCCGTGGCGTTGAGTCCTGCGGCGAATTCGTAGGACGCAACGCGACGGAAGAGCTCCGCATCGGCATCGCCGCGGCGGCGCTTTTCCGCCAGGATATCGCGAAGGAACAGCCGCACTCCACCACCTCCCGTTGCACCGCTTCGTAGGAAATTTCCTATCCTATTGTCAATAGGTATTTCCCTATCCAGGAGACTCGCGCGCGTAAATGTTCTTGATTTGTTCTCAATCTGGAGTCACATGTCGGGGACAGACAGCGGAGGCAGGATGCATACATTTTTCGTCGTCCAGAGCTTCGAGCGCGGCAGGAAGGGCTCTCTCGTCGCGGATCAGCCGATCGAGACGCAGGGATACGAACAGGCGACGCGCATGGCCGAGCGGCTGTCGCGCCGCAAGGCGGGCGTGGTCGCCTTCGCGCGAACGGGCGACCCGGCGACGGGCGATTTCGACGAGCCGGTGGTGATTGCGCGTTATGGGAGCCTGGACAGCGCGGAACAGTGAGGGGTGTCGGTCGTCTTCTGGGCCGCGACGGTCGGTCAGCGCGAATTGTACTTGCCCACCACGCGATGGCAGATGGGCCAGTCGGCGCGGAACTCCTTGAAGGTCATGGCCGGATGGTATTGCTCGAGCGTCCACTCGCGGTCGCTGATGCCGACCAGGCGCTTGATGATGGCCTCTTCGTCGCCGAGCGATTTGGGCGGCGTATGGTAGAGCACCACGTCGGTGTCGCGCTGCGGCGGCAAATTGGGATGGATCAGCGCCGTATCGCCCGGCCAATAGGCCGGCACCATGGAGTCGCCCGTGATCAGAAGGCCGTAGCCGCCCTTCACGCCCTCGAGGATCGTCGGCATCTTCACATATTCGATCGGATCGAAGCTGACGATGACGTGGCCCTCGCCCCCGCGCGCAGCGGCATAGAGCGGTAGCGTCCGCTCCGGCCTGACGAGGCTGGAGCCGGGGATCACCACCGGCGCGAAACCCTGAGATCGCCGGCGGGTGCCGGTTTCGACCGCCCGCCCGATCAGCGCCATGATGGTGTCGAGGTCGCGCTCGCGCAGTTCCTGGGGCGTTCCACGCTCCACGAATTGCTGAACATAGGCGTGGTTCCGGCCGATCGCGGCCGACAGATCCTTGTAGGTCGTCAGCCTTGCGTCGACCGCCTCGCGGATGCGCTGGCGGATTTCGTCCATGTCCTATCCATCCCACGGTTCTTCCTGCCTGTCAAATAGGAAATTTCCTCTTGACTAAGGAAATCATTCCTATGAATGATAGGGAATGTTCAGCGAAGCACCACCACCATCGTCTGTCGAGGAGCCTTGCGCATGAGCAAGAAGCGCTGGTTTCGTTTCCACATCGACGCCTGGTTCAAGGACACGACGGGTCTCTCGCCCTGCGAGATCGCGGTCTACATCACGGTGCTGTGCGAACTCTACGACCACGATGGATTCGCCCCCCTGGACGTGCGGATCATGGCCCGTCGATGCGGCATGCGCCAGAGCACCTTTCGCAAGGCTCTCGATGCGCTCATCGCCCGCGGCAAACTTTCGCTCGAAGCCGGTTTCCTGACCTCCAAAGCTGTCTCGGAAGAGATCGAAAAGCGGGAGAAACTCGTCGCGAAAGTGGAAGAAACTCGTCGAAATCGCGCCGAAAAACTCAATGAAATCAATGAAAATCGTCAAAATGTATCCCCATATACAGAATCCAGAGTCAGAATACAGAAACCTCTTTCTCCAGTAGGCGCCCTTCATCCCGAGGCGGATGCGCGCCCTGTCTCGACCGCCATGCTCGACTTCATCCAGCGACGCGAACAGCGCCGTCGCGGACAATCCTAGGAGACGTAGAATGTTCACCGTGGCCTATCGCAAGACCAGACGTCCGAGCGGCACGAAAACCCGGGAGATCCAAGGGCTCGCCAGCCAGCACGGGCAGCAGGACAAGGACAAGGCCGAGCCCAAGGCCAAGGCCCGCAGCCAGGCGCAGAAGCGCGCCGCGAAACGGGGGCGTCCGCGCAAGGACGTTCCCTTCCGCGAGCCGAACGGCCGTGCCTCCCGGGCCGAGGATCCGATCGACCGGCTTGCCATCCAGGTGCGCGCGAAGATGCTGGGAATCTCCGAGCAAAGGGCGAGGGACCAGCGTGCCGGATCCTTTCTCGGGTATCTGGCCATGCTCGGCCGCGCCGATGGCCTGTCGGAATCGCAATATGAGGCGGCGCTCGAATTCCGTGAGGTGCGCAACGACTATCTGAAGGCGATCAAGGCGCCGGATGCCGTGGTGGACAACCAGTCGACCGGGCGCCCGAGCGACGCGGTGAGCGACGACTACATACGCTGGTGCGCCC
Organism: Rhizobiaceae bacterium; assembly: GCA_035556195.1. Taxonomy (GTDB): domain Bacteria; phylum Pseudomonadota; class Alphaproteobacteria; order Rhizobiales; family Rhizobiaceae. The sequence continues at coordinate 248,511 of DATMFK010000010.1, read as the reverse complement.
ATGCCACGGCGCGCTATGCCGCCGCGCGCAAGGCGGTGCAAGAGGCCCAGAACGCGACTCGGTCGGAGAATTTGTGGGCGGCGCTCGACCTGGTGGTGATCCAGCAACAGCCGATCTTCCATCTCCTCGGCGCGACGCGCGCGGTCTGCAACGCACTGGCATTGCATTTCAGACGCTAAAGCATGTCGTTTACTCAAAACCGCCCGCAGATTTTTGGCCGGCACGCATTCGGCCCTTGGACCTGGGCGGAGTGTTCGGGGTGGGATTCGCAGGGACTTGACATCAGGTTGTGTTCTTGCAACAAATAAAACCTGTTGTTGCATTTGTATCCTCGTTCAGTCGGACGCATGAGCAGTTGCGCTGTGTCCGCTCGAACCCTGACGCTGAGGTTTTGGGGGCAGCAGTCGGGCCGGGCGGTGGCGCCGAACAGGGCGGCAAGGGTCCCGCGGGGGCGGGCCGGCCGCCCTGTTCTTGTCAGCCGCCCGTTAAACTCTTATCCACTTTCATCTGCGACGCCCTATTTTGAGCCGGGTAAGTTTCGCACGCGAAAGGCACGACCGATGATGGGCTGGTTCCGGGCGTTGCTGCCCCGCGAGGACAAGTTCTTTGAACTTTTCGAAAAGCAGGCCAACATACTTGTGTCCGGTGCCAGCGAATTGAGAGCGCTGCTCGAGGGCGGCGAAGCCGTCGAAAAGCACGGCCGGGCCATCGTCGAGCTCGAGGACCAGGCCGATGACGTCACGCGTGAGGTGATAGTGGCGGTCCGACGCTCCTTCATCACCCCGTTCGATCGCGGTGACATCAAGGATCTCATCCAGTCCATGGACGACGCGATCGACATGATGCACAGGACGGTGAAGACCGTGCTGCTGTTCGAGCAGAAAAGTTTCGAACCGCGCATGCGCGAGATGGGCGATATCATCGCTGAAGCCGCTCAACTGACGGCCAAGGCGGTCCCGCTTCTCGACAAGCCTGGCCGGAATGTCGCGCGCCTTGCACATCTCACCGAGAAGGTGATCCGGGCCGAGGGGCGCGCCGACGAATTGCACGAAGAGGGGTTGAAGGATCTCTTTCGCAAGGTTGGCCGCACCGACCCGATGGCTTGGCTGATCGGCAGCGAGATCTATTCGGAGCTGGAAAAGGTCGTCGACCGCTTCGAGGATGTCGCCAACGAGATCAATGGCATCGTGATCGAGAACGTGTAGGCCGCTGATGGACGTCGCGCTCTCGCTGCCGGTCCTGTTCGGGCTTATCGGCGTCGCCCTCCTGTTCGATGTCCTCAACGGGCAGCACGACGCGGCGAATTCGATTGCCACCATCGTCTCGACGCGCGTGCTCCGGCCCCATTACGCGGTCGGCTGGGCTGCCTTCTTCAACTTCATCGCCTTCCTGTTCTTCGGGCTCCACGTGGCGGAGACGCTCGGCACCGGCATCATCGATCCAGGCATCGTCGACCCTGCGGTGATCTTTGCCGCGCTGATCGGCGCCATCGTATGGAACGTGGCGACGTGGATGTTCGGCATTCCGTCGAGCAGCTCGCATGCGCTGATCGGTGGCCTGGTCGGTGCGGGCATCGCCAAGGCGGGGCCCAGCGCCGTGGTGGTCTGGGGTCTGCTGAAGACGACGGCCGCAATCGTGCTCTCGCCGTTCACCGGCTTTGTGCTCGCCCTGTTCCTCGTGCTTGCAGTGTCATGGGTCTTCGTCAAGCAGACGCCATTCGCGGTGGACAAAGTCTTCCGTGTCCTGCAGTTCGTCTCGGCCTCCATGTATTCACTTGGCCATGGCGGCAACGACGCGCAGAAGACGATGGGCATCATCGCCGTTCTGCTCTATTCCCAAGGCCTGCTCGGCCCCGAATTCTATGTGCCGCTGTGGGTCGTGCTGGCTTGCCAGGCGGCGCTGGCGCTCGGAACGCTGTTCGGCGGCTGGCGGATCGTGCATACGATGGGCTCGCGCATCACGCGCCTCAACCCGATGCAGGGTTTCTGCGCCGAAACCGGCGGCGCCTTCACGCTCTTCGCCGCCACGTGGCTCGGCGTTCCGGTTTCGACCACGCATACGATCACCGGGGCGATCATCGGCGTCGGGGCGGCGCGGCGCGCCACGGCGGTGCGCTGGGGCATCGCGGGAAACATCGTGGTGGCCTGGGTGATCACGCTGCCCGTGGCGGCCTTGATCTCCGGGCTTTGTTATCTGCTGGTCGCAATGACTATATAGTTGCCGTGGCGTGCCGCGCCGGGGAACGGTTCGGCGGCTCGGGTTGTTCGGCGGTATGAGAAAGAAGAAGGCAAAGACACGGGCGCGGAAAGGGAAGCCGATCCGCCAGGTCGCCGCTTTGCCATACCGCCGCGGCGCCAGCGGGGCCATGGAGTTCATGATCGTGACCTCGCGGGACACCGGGCGATTCATCCTCCCAAAGGGCTGGCCGATAAAAGGCATGTCCGACGCGGATGCCGCAGCCGAGGAAGCCGAGCAGGAAGCCGGCGTGACGGGGCGGGTGGGCAAGCAGCCGATCGGACGGTACCGCTATTGGAAACGGCTGTCGGATGCCTTCGTGCCGATCACCGTGTCCGTCTTTCCGCTGGAGGTGGAGGCTGAAGTGCAGGCGTTTCGCGAGCAAGGCCAGCGCAAACGCGGCTGGCTCGCGCCCGAAGAGGCGGGACTGCTGATCGACGACCCTGAGCTCAAGTCGCTCATACAGGACGCCGAGCGCCTGCTGGTCCAGGAAGAGTAGGCTGCGTTGAACTTCGGCATCGCGGGGAGGGAAGCTGTGGGCGGACACACCGCTCGTCGGACCTCGTGGAGCGCGCGACCGGTGCCGCGAGGGAACTTCCGCCCGAACGCGTCGTTTCTTCGCAGGAGAGGTCAACAATCCGCCACATCATGCGTGCTTTCAGATGGATGCCACCCGGAAAGTCTTATGGCAGGTTCGAGGGGATTGATTATCTATTGCTTCGCATGAATATCGAACAAAGACCGAGAACCCTGCCGAAGTCGCTGGTCGCGGCGCTTCAGAAGACGCCTATGCGCTATGCCAAGGCCGGGACCACGAACGCCAGCATGACGGTCGCCTCCTACAACGTCCACAAATGTGTCGGCGTCGACAACGTCTTCGACCCCGAGCGCGTGGCGACCGTGATCGGCGAGATCGACGCCGACATCGTCGCATTGCAGGAAGCCGACGAGCGCTTCGGCCGGAGGGCCGGCCTGCTCGACCTTCATCGTCTCCAGCGCGAGACCAATCTCGTCCCGGTCGAACCGCCGCGCTACTCCAATGGGCATGGTTGGCACGGCAACGTGCTCCTGGTGCGCGACGGGGTAATCCGGAACGTCGAACATCTGAAGTTGCCGGGCGTCGAGCCGCGCGGGGCTCTGGTGGTGGATATCGAGCGCAAGGGAGTGGAGTTCCGGGTGATTGCGGCGCATCTGGGCCTGCTGCGGCATTCCCGCGCCCTGCAGGCCGCGCATCTGCTCGAACACGCGATCGCGGCCAATCGGCCGACCATCCTGCTCGGCGATCTCAACGAGTGGCGCGTCGGACGTCGTTCGTCGCTGGAAACGCTGCTGCCCGATTTCGGGCCGCTCGAGGCAGCCATACCGAGCTTTCCCTCGCGTTTTCCACTGCTGGCGCTGGATCGCATCCTGGCGAGCCCGCACGACCTCATTGCGAGCATCGAGACCCATGACACGCCGACGGCCCGCATGGCATCGGACCATCTCCCGCTGAAGGCGCGCGTCGAACTCGCGCCGTCCTAAAGCATGTCGCGCAAATCTCAATTTGCGCGACATGCTTTGGCTATTGTTCTTGCATGTCGCTTACCCAAAACCGCTGCACTCCTTTGGGCGACATGCTTCAGGCCAAGGGGCATGGCTTCGCCCATGGTTTGTCTTCTCAAGGCTTCTCTCTTCGCAAATCCGGGGGAGACTTTTCCGAAACCGGCTTGGCGGACGGTGTCATGCTGATCCTTCTGGTCGTTGCAGTGATCATCGCGCTCTTCTGCCTGGCCTCGTTTGTCGCCGTCTATTCCTATGGATTGTTCGTCGCCCATGCGAAAGGCGAACCGTCATTCGCGCTGCCGCCGGCCGGTGAGGAAAGCGCGCTCGGCCGAACAGCCTTGCGTCTGACGGAAGGCCGCGAGGGAGCGAGCGGCCTCGCCCTCCTGCCGGAGAACCTGGACGCCTTCGCGGCCCGAGCGCTGGCGGCGCGTCACGCCGGTTCGAGCCTCGACCTCATGTATTACCTCTGGCACAACGACCTCACCGGCCGCATGCTCGCCCACGAGGTGGTGAAGGCGGCGGACAGGGGCGTTCGGGTGAGGCTGCTGCTCGACGACATCAATACGCGCGGCAGTGATGCGGCCTATCTCTCGCTCGACAGCCATCCGAACATCTCGGTGCGCATCTTCAATCCGAGCAGGGCGCGCGAAGGAGCGCTGCAGCGTGGGCTCGAGATGGCGCTCCGGGCCTTTTCCGTGACGCGGCGCATGCACAACAAAGCCTGGATCGCCGACGGCGCGCTGGCTATCGTCGGGGGGCGCAACATCGGCGACGAATATTTCGACGCGGCCGAGACGAATTTCCGCGATCTCGACGTTCTCCTAGTGGGCGAGACGGTGGCTCAGACGCGGGCAATCTTCGACGCGTTCTGGAACAGCGACGCGGTCATCCCGATCCGCGCGCTCGCCCGGCTGCGCAAGCATCGTCTGCGGCGGCTGAGGAAATCGCTCGCGAAACACGCCGACAGCAACGCGGCCGGTCCCTATTTCGAGCGGGTACGGCGCAACATGTCCGTCGCAAAGATGATGGAGGGACGACTCCACTGGACGTGGTCCGCCGCCGTGATTTCCGATCCGCCGGAGAAAGCGGCAGGGGAAGGGCGAGAAAATTGGCTGTTGTCCGAGCTTACGCCGGCGATCTCGTCCAGCGAACGCAGCCTGGAAATCACTTCCCCCTACTTCATCCCCGGCGTGGAGGGTTCGGCCCGCCTTCAGGCGCTCGCCCACCGCGGCGTGGACGTGGCCGTTCTCACCAACTCGCTGGCCGCCACAGACGTGGCGGCGGTACACGGCGCCTATTCGAAATACAGGCTGCCCCTGCTCGAAGGCGGCATCCGCCTCTACGAGCTCAGGCCCTATGCCGGGAGCGGCGATATCTCCGTCATCGGCTCGAAGGGTGCGAGCCTGCACACCAAGGCCTTCACGGTCGACGACAGGCTGGGATTCATCGGCTCGTTCAATTTCGACCCGCGCTCGGCCTCGCTCAACACGGAAATGGGCGTTTTGTTCGAGCAGGGCGATGTCGTGGCCGAGATCCGCAAGGAGTTCCGCCGGCAAACCTCACCGGGCGCCAGCTACTGCCTTAGAGCTGCGGAGGGTAGGCTCGTCTGGCAGGACGGCGACGCGACGATTGCGGGCCGCGAGCCTGCGGCGGGCTGGTCCCGCCGCCTGATGGCCTGGATGATCGGGCTGCTGCCGATCGAATCGCAATTGTAGTCGATACTTGCTTGCTGGCAGGATGCGTCACAGACGACTGCTGCGAATGCCAAGCGTCTTTTCGGCTGGCTTGATCTTTTGGCCGGCTTTGGGCGCCGTCCTGCGATCGTCCATCGGGCTATGATCGGGATCCTCGTCGCCGACGGCGATGCCCGATGCGTGCTTGCCGCCGCGATTGACGAAGGACAGAGGCGGTTTGCGTTCTGGCTTGATCCTTTCCATGGCTTGCTCCTTCCCTGAGTGGGAAAAACGCGGCCAAAGAAGGAGCGTTCCCACGAATGCAGCTGAAAACGGAGCCTTGTGCCGATGAATGATGCTGCCCGCGCGGCCCCTATCTGCGGGTTGCCGCAGCAAGCTCCCTCGTGCTCTCGGGCCATATTCGTTCAGCCATGGCAGGAGCGGTCAGCAGCTGTGCGGACCACCTTGGATCGCCGCTTGACAACCGGGGTCAAGTCAGCGAATTTCTGACCTATCGCTTCACTTTCGAAGAATTGTGCCCGCCCGATCTCCATCGCGGCGGGTTTTGTGTTTTCTGTCCACTATCCGGTCGCCGATGGCGAGGAGGAAGAGTGCCGGGGCTGACCCTGGCGGACAGGCGCGCAAGGCGATCGCACGATGAAGCTCGTCAAGCGGCTGCAGCTTTACGCTACGGGCGAGAATGACGAGGCAGGCAAGCCGTTCGAGCGCCACCCGCCAAGCACAGCGGCATAGACCGCTGCTCGATGGTGGCGCAGGTATTTCTGCCGATATGATTGTTATTGCAAAGATTGTACTTGACAAACCGTTAGAGTTGGGAGAATTTCTGACACATTGTTTCACTTTCGAAGAATTGTTCCCGCCCGATACTGTCGCGGCGGGTTTTGTATTTTCCCCCATTCATCCGGTGGCCGATGGCAAGGAAAAAGAGCGCCGGGGCCGATCCCGGCGAACAGGCGCGCGCGGCGATCGACACGGTGAGGCTGGTCAAGCGGTTGCAGCTTTACGTGCTCGGCGAGAATGATGAGGCCGGCAACCCGGTCGAGCTCGATGCCGCCAAGCTGAAGGTCATCGAGATGCTGCTCAAGAAAACCCTGCCCGATCTTGCCAGCGTCTCGCTGGGCAGCGGGCCCGAGAAGAGCTTTGCCCATGCCTTCGAAAGAATCGTCCGCGAAATCGTCGACCCGCGCGACACCGGCGAATAGCAGGGATGAGAGAGGGCAGCCGGCTCCCATCGCGCGCCCGACGCTTCGTATCGAGACGGCCAGGATCTTCCGGCCACTCCTGCAGCCTGCCCGCTACAAGGGCGCGCATGGCGGACGCGGTTCGGGAAAGTCGCATTTTTTCGCCGGCCTCCTGATCGAGGACAGTCTGGCCGAGAAGGGACTGCTTTCCCTCTGCATTCGCGAGGTGCAGAAGAGCCTCCAGCAATCGGCCAAGCGCCTGATCGAAGCCAAGCTTGCCGATTTCGGCCTGGGCGAGGCGGACGGCTTCAAAGTGTTCCGCGAGGTGATCCAGACGCCGGGCGACGGGCTCATCGCCTTCCACGGCATGCAGGATCATACCGCGGATTCGGTGAAGTCCTTCGAGGGTTTCAAACGTGCCTGGATCGAGGAGGCGCAGACGCTTTCGGCGCGCTCGCTCGGCCTGCTGCGCCCGACGATCCGTGCCGAGGGATCGGAGATCTGGGCGAGCTGGAATCCGCGACGAAAGTCAGATCCGATCGACAGGCTGCTGCGCGGCGCGGAGCCGCCGACCGGCGCCGTCGTTGTGCGGGCCAACTGGTCTGACAATCCGTGGTTTCCCGGCGTGCTGGAACAGGAGCGCAGGGATTGCCTGCGCGCTTCTCCGGACCAGTACGACCATATCTGGGAAGGCGGCTATGCCACCGTTCAGCACGGCGCCTATTACGCCGAGGCGCTGGCGCAGGCGCGAATCGAGGGACGCATCGGCTTCGTGCCGCGCGACCCGCTGCTGCCGGTGAAGGCCTTCTGGGATATCGGCGTGCGCGACGCGACATCTGTCTGGATCGCTCAGTTCGTCGGTCGGGAGATCCGCGTGCTGGACTATTACGAGGCCTCCGGCCAGCCGCTGGCGGCGCATCTCGAATGGCTGCGCGAGAAGGGCTATGGCAATGCCGAGTGCATCCTGCCCCATGACGGCAATCGCGGCGACGCGGTGACGGCGGTGCGCTTCGAGGATCACATCGCCGGCGCCGGGTTCAAGGTGGAAACCATTCCGAACCAGGGCAAGGGCGCCGCGCTGAAACGCGTCGAGGCAGCGAGGCGCCTCTTCCCCGCGATCTTCTTCAACGAGGCGACATGCTCGGGCGGGCTCGATGCGCTGGGCTGGTATCACGAGAAGCAGGACGAGGCGCGCAATATCGGGCTGGGGCCGGAGCATGACTGGTCGAGCCACGCGGCCGACGCCTTCGGGCTTCTCTGCGTGGCCTATGAGGCGCCGCGCGAGAGGCGGCCGAGGCCGGCGTTCCACAACGGCGCCGGAGCATGGATGGGTTGATCATGGCTGAAAAAGACGATCTCGTCAGGCATGCGCGCGAGGCCTATGAGCACTGTAAGAGCGCGGAGCAACACAATCGCCGGACCGCGCTGGAAGACGTGCTCTTTGCGCGCAAGGGCGAGCAATGGCCGGCCGACATCCGCGCCCAGCGCATCCGCGAAGGACGGCCCTGCCTGACCATCAACAAGCTGCCGGCCTTCATTCGCCAAGTGGTCAACGACAGCCGCCAGAACAAGCCGGGGATCAAGGTGCATCCGGCCGACAGCCGGGCCGATCCCGGCACGGCCGAGGTGATCAACGGCATCATCCGCAACATCGAATACACGTCCAATGCCGACGTCGCCTATGACACGGCGATCGAGAGCGCCGTGACCGGCGGCTTCGGCTATTGGCGCATCGTGACGCAATATTCGTTCGACGACGCGTTCGACATGGACCTCGCCGTCAAGCGCGTCGCCAACCCCTTCTCTATCTATGGCGATCCGAACAGCTCGGAGGCGGATTCATCGGACTGGGATGTCGCCTTCGTGGTGGACCGGCTGTCGGAGGGGCAGTTCAAGCGGCAATATGGCAACAGCACGCGGGTCAATTGGGACGACGACGCGTGGAATGGCTTGATCGGCACGGACTGGCGTACCGACAGCCATGTTCTGGTGGCCGAATATTGGACCCGCGAGGAGATCGAGCGGCCGATCGTGCTTCTGCAGGACGGGACGGTGCTGTCACGCGAGGCGCTGGAGGGCGATCCAGACCTGCAGGCGCTCGCCGCGGCGGGCGCGCTGCAGGTTCACGGCGAGCGCCTGGCGAAATCGCACAAGGTGCGCCAGCGCATCATGTCGGGGCTGGAGGTGCTCGAGGACAATGACTGGCTGGGGCGCTACATCCCGATCGTGCCCGTCTATGGCGACGAGTTCGACATAGAGGGCCGGCGGTACTTCCGCTCGCTGATCCATAATGCGATCGACGCGCAGCGCATGTTCAACTACTGGCGCACCAACGCGACCGAGCTCGTGGCGCTGGCGCCGAAGGTGCCGTTCATCGGCAGGAAAGGCGCCTTCGACCACGACCAGGAACGCTGGCAGACGGCCAATACCCGCAGCCATGCCTATCTCGAATATGAGGGGCCGGAGATGCCGCAGCGCCAGCCGCTGGACATGGGGGCCGCGGCCGGCAGCCTGCAGGAGGCGCTCAATGCCAATGACGACATCAAGTCGATCATCGGCATGCATGACGCCTCGCTCGGCGCGCGCTCCAACGAGGCGAGCGGGCGGGCGATCCTGGCGCGCCAGAGGGAAGGGGATGTCTCGACCTTCCACTTCATCGACAATCTGGCGCGCGCAATCCGCCATACGGGACGCATCTTGATCGACCTGATCCCGCATATCTACAACGGGCCGCGCATCGTGCGCATTCTCGGCGAGAACGGCAAGGTGGAGAACCGGCCGGTGAACCAGCAATATCCGCAGGTCGATCCGCGCACCGGGCAGCCGCTGCAGGACCCCGCGGGCAACCCGGTGCTCGCCATCCACGATCTCAATGCCGGCAAATACGACCTCACGGTGACGACCGGCCCGAGCTACACGACCCGGCGCGAGGAAGCGGCAGTGGCAATGACCGAGCTCATCCGGGCGTTCCCGCCGGCCGCGCCCATCGTCGGGCCGGAGCTTGCGAAGAATCTAGACTGGCCGGGCGCCGACAGGATCGCCGACAAGATGGAGGCGCAAGCGAGCGGACAATTGCCGCCGGAACTGCAGCAGCAGATCGAGGCCGGCAAGCAGCGTCTTCAGCAACTCGAGCAGGAGAATGCACGGCTCAAAGCGGATCAGAGCCAGGGCCAGGCCTTCATCCAGTCGCAGGAACGGATGAAGATCATGGAGATCCAGAGCGACGAGCGCGTCGCGGCGCTAAAGGCCGAGGCCGATGCGAGGATTGCCGTGATGAAGGCGGAATCGGACGCGCGCATTGCAGCTTACAAGGCGGAACTGGCGGCGCGGGCAAAAGCGGGGGGGCCAGTTCTGATGGATTCCAGTGTGCCGACTGCCGATCATTGATTGCAACTCGAGATTTGATGTCAGACATCGCTGCTGCTGCATGCTGAACATGGCCGCTGGGAGCAGGAAAGTGCCGAGAGCAAATTGGTTGCGGCGGGACTATCTGATGGCGGCGCCAACGGGTCGATGCATCCGCGGGGTAGGATTATCGATCATGCTGGCTTCGGCTGCGGTGTCTGGCCGAGCCGTCGCCGACGAAAGCGAGAAGACCCCTCCCCAGACCGTAGGCCAAATCGTCGAGAAGTTCTTCGATGAGAACAAGACGTGCATCGATCTCACGGACGGGTGTTCCGTCTGCACGCGGCAGTGGGGAGAGGTCACTTGTTCAACGCCTGCGATAGCCTGCATTTCGCATGAGCTGCAGTGCACGAGAGAGGAGCGGCCGCCAGCGAAGGACGACGGTCGATGAAGCCAGTTGGGCGTGGCAATCTAAACCGCGATATCGCGGTAATGCTGCCCTGCCGGTCTTGAGAGTTCTGCACCGTCGGGTACCCGGCCGCCAGGGAACGGAATGGATACTCGGATCGCCTCGCTTCGCTCGGGTCCGAGTATGACGACAGCACCAATGGTGGTGCCAGCCGCGAACGCCGGTGGTTAGCGGAGCCCATCAATGCAACTCGTCATGCTCGGACCCGAGCCCGCGTGAGCGGGCGAGGTTGATCCGAGTATCCATTCCGTTCCCTCGGGGGCGGTCCCGCTACGGTGCAGAACCTGCGGCCCATGCATGAGGTCGATTGATCGTTGGTCCCGGGCCGGCGCCGGATTGGGACCGTAACGGAACGGATGCTCGGATCACCTCGCGCCGCTCGGGTCCGAGTATGACGAGCTTCCATGGCGATGCCAATCGGGAGCGCGGGTGGTCAGCGGAGCCCATCAATGCAACCCGTCATACTCGGACCCGAGCCCGCGTGAGCGGGGGAGGTTGATCCTGTATCCAATCCGTTCCGCCTGGGCCGACCACCGGCGGTGACAGTGATCCGCGTCAGCCGCAGCCGACAAGGAAGCGGCTCAACAGGCCCTTCGCAGCAATATTGTCCGCGTTGTCTCCCCAGTGCCGCACCTCGGCATGGACGACACGAATGCGGGCGAACGACAGAGCCATGAAAATCGAGAGGATGCTTGAATGCCCGATTTCGTCCTTGTCGCTAGGGATGGAACCCGCCACCGGATCACAGCTCCTGACGAGGCAGCTGCTCGGAAAGCGTTCGCCGAACAGCAAAGCGGCCAGTCAACGGAGGAGAAAGCCGGTGGACTTATGCCGGCTGCGGGTACTGGGTTGCGGCGCTTAGCCCAGGGTACGACCGGCTTCCCCGGGAGCGCCCGCGAAGCACAGTTTGCACTCGCCCAAGCGATAGCGCGTTGGCTGAATGCGCCGGGCGCGCAGGGCGCCATCGACGGGATCAACAAAGCGCGCCAGTTCCGTACCGTGCCGACAGTCGAGGAAGTGACCGCAGCAACGACAAAGGTCATTGGGCCACCATATGAGCCAAAAAACGTGCCCGAAGAATATGTGGCAACGGGGACTGAATTCCTGGGGGGCCTGTTTGTCCCCGGCGGTCCAGTCCGAAAGGCCGCACAATGGCTAATTCCGGCACTTGTTACCGAAACTGGTGGCCAGATAGCACGCCGGACAATTCCACAATACGAGCCGCATGTTCGCTTAGGATTGGGGTTGGGTGCGGAGTTTCTGCCTGGCGGCTTCGTGCGCATGGCTACAGGTCGGCACGTGATGCCCGCGCCAACCAGAACGGTCGGGACATTACAGCCTCCGAATGTTCCGGTAGTGGCTGGATCGATGACTGGTGGCGAGGGGCCGCGATATGTTGGGGGAGGCCCGGTCGAAGGCAAGCCTGGGGCAATTGCGGAGCAGGGCGCCTCCTTCCCCAATGCGATTCCGGAAAGCACGGTGGAAGGGGTGAGCTTTCTGCCGGCCCAGCCGCAGCAGAGCTTTCCCTCGGTGCCGCCCGATAGCAAACTGGCGAGAATACTTCGCGAAGCTGTGCAGCCATCGGTCCCCCACAGCCCAATCCCGCCCGATCACCCTGCTCGTGGTGTGCAGCCGGTCGAGAACAAGCCGGGGGTAATCGTCGACCCACAGGGCAATACCTTCACCCACACGGTACCGGATCGGGCCGCCATCGATTCCTATGGGGCGTTACACGAAGCCGATGCTGCGGCGAACGCGGCGGACAATGCGCCGCAGAACGTGCCCGTGATCACGACGCCACCCGAAAAATTGGACAGGTTGATGTCCGTACCTGCGCAGGCGAAACCTGGGACAGCGTCGGAATCGCCCCCTGACGAACTGGCAGGACTATTCCGCGAAGGTGTTCAGCCGAATGTGCCGCAAACGCCGATCCCGCGATATGATCCTCCTCGGGGGGTGTCACCGCGCGTTGCCGATCTGATCGTCAATCCCGATGTGCGCCAGAAGGTCATCGAGACGATCCATCGCGGTATCCGCATGGGCGGCTTGGACTGGTACAACGCCGAGCCGCTCAGATTGGCCTTCATCGACGAACTGGGCGAGGTCGCGGGTAACAGTCGGTTCGAGCATTTCATGGACCTCATTGCCGCCACGTCTGCACGTTCCAGAGTGCCGGAAAACGTGCGCAATGCTTCATACTACCTGACGTTGAACGGTAGGCGGCTGCCTGAGAAGAATCCTCAACCCTACGGTCATCTGGCCCAGAAGATGCACCGCAGCAACGTCGAGCGGGTATGGAGCGGGGGTCTAAATCCACTTACTCATGCAAAATCAGTAAGCATGGGCGCAAACGCGAAAGGCAACTATCTGCCGGTGACCATCGACATGCACGCCTACCGACTCCTGGCAATGCTGTCGGGCGACCCGCGCTTTCTCGCAACGTTCGTACCGACGAAGTCGGGTGTTCCGCGCAACATCAGGAAGGAGTTTACAGCCGGGCTGATCGGACCAGATGAACTGAGAGACCCCAATTTCTGGTTGCCACAACCAGGGAGGAATGAATATGCCGCCTTGGAGCGTTACTTTCAGGAAATCGCTCGCGAGTTGGGCCTGACGCCCGCGCAGGTGCAGGCAGCGGCATGGATTGGCGGCAGCGAACTGACCGGCCTCCGCTCCGATCCATTGAAGAACCTCATGGGTTTTTTCAAGGATCGACTTCTCTTGACGGCGAACGACAAAGGGATGGCCCCCCGGGACGTATTGAGGCGACTGATCCGTGCCGAATTACCCTTGATTGCCTTGGGCGGCGTGGCTCTGGCGCCACAGTTCCGGCCCCGCGAAGAAGGGCCCTCTGACGTTCCATCGGCGGCACCGTAGCCAAAGTCGATGGCGCTGGGACTCTGCTGCAGTGATTGCCGAAGCCAGGCCCTCTCGGCCGATCGAGCGAACCTGAATGCAGGCTTATGCTGAGCCCCTGGGCGCGCTTTTTGAGCCGCCTTTAGACCTCCCAAATTTCACCAACCACCAACGGAGTGATGATCGTCATGACCGACGAGCAAGATCCTTTTGCCGACGAACTGGACAATCCAGCAATCGAAGCGGGGGAGCCGATGGACGTCCACGCGGGAGCTGCCGCGCCGGGGGACACGATTGCAGAACCCGAGCCTGCCGAAGCGTTCGAGACCATCGAATATGACGGCAGGCAATACCAGGTTCCGGCCGCCCTCAAGGGCGGCTTTCTCATGCAGGCGGACTATACGCGCAAGACGCAGGAACTTGCCGAGCAGCGCCGGGGACTGGAGGATGTGGCGAGTCATGTCCGACAGCAGGCCCAGGTGAGCGAGGAGGAGATCACGTCGCGCGCCGCGCTCGTCGCTCTCGACACGGCGCTCGAGCAATACGCCCATGTCGATTGGGACCAGCTCGCCGCCAATGATCCGACCGGCGCCCAACAGCACTGGATGCGCTATCAGACCTTGAAGGAACAGCGCGGCCAGATCGCAGAAGATCTCCATCACCGGCAGGGCTGGCGGACCCAGATGGCGCAACAGGAGACTGCAAGGCGCTTCGAGGAAACCCAGGACTTTGCTCGCAGGCACATCAAGGGGTGGTCGCCGGAACTCGACCTCCAGATCATCGAATTCGCGCGGTCGAAGGGAGCGACAGACCAGAACCTGAGGGATGCCATGTCCCCCCTGGTCTACAACCTCCTTTACCTCGCCCGCATCGGCGAACAGGCCCTCAACAAAACCACCGCCCCCAAGGCTTCCGCAGGACGCGCCGTCCGGCCGCTTTCGCTGGTCGGCGGCCGTTCCAGCCCGTCCGCCGGCAAGTCGCTCGCCGACATGTCGATGGAGGAATACGCCGAGCATCGCGCGGCGCAGATGCGCCGGGGACGGTAAATCTCGCACCTCACACGGCGAGGAAGCGACCTCGCTGAAAGGATCTCTTGAATGGCAAATACCACTTTGACAGCGGACATCGTCGCCAAGGAAGCGGTGATGGTGCTCGACAACAACCTCGTCATGGCCAAGAACGTGTTCCGCGGCTACGAGGAGGACTTCACCAAGCGGGTCAACGGCTACAAGGTCGGCGACACGATCTCAATCCGCAAGCCGGCCGACTTCACCGTGCGTGACGGCCCGGTCATGTCCACCCAGGACGTGATCGAGGGCAAGACCCAGATCGTCGTCAACAAGCTCAAGGGCGTGGACTTCCAGTTCACGTCGCAGGATCTGACCCTCAGGATCGAGGACCTGTCCGAACGCGTCATCAAGCCGGCGCTGATCCAACTCGCCAACCAGATCGACCGGGACCTGATGGCGCTCTACGCTTCCGTGCCGTCCTGGGTCGGCACGCCGGGCGCCACCGTGAAGAACTACAAGGACTTCGCGCTCGCGCCGGAACGGCTCGACGAAGGTGCGGTGCCGACCGACGAGCGCTGCGCGATCCTTTCCCCGGCCGACCATTGGGGCCTGCTCGGCTCGCAGACCGCGCTCTACATCCAGGATGCCGCGAAGGGCGCCTACCGCAACGGCTCGCTCGGCACGATCGGCGGCCTCGACACCTATATGTCGCAGAACGTGCCGACCCACACGGTGGGGGTGGCGACCGGCACGCCGCTGGTCAACGGGGCCGACCAGAGGTCGACCTATGCCGCGGTGAAGGACAGCAACCAGCAGACGCTCGTCACCGACGGCTGGACCGCTTCGGCCAACGGCATCCTCAAGGCGGGCGACGTGTTCACCATTGCCGGCGTCTTCGCCGTCAACCCGGTGACGAAGGCCCGGCTGCCCTTCCTGCGCCAGTTCGTGGTGGTGTCGGACGCCGATGCGGACGGCGCCGGCAACGCTTCGCTGACGATCAGCCCGGCCATCATCGACAGCGGCGCTTTCCAGACGGTGAGCAACGCCCCGGCCGACAATGCGGCGATCACCGTGGCGGGCGCGGGCGGCGACACCTATCGCCAGAACCTCGCCTTCCACAAGAACGCGTTCTCGCTGGTGATGGTCGATCTCGAGAGCCCTCCCGGCGCCGTCGAGGTGGCGCGGCGGGCCTATAACGGCACGCGCGTGCGCGTCATTCCCGTCTATGACGGGGTGAACGACGTTTCGAAATGGCGTCTGGACGTGCTTTACGGCGTGAAGGCCGTCGATCCGCGGCTGGCCACGCGCATGAGCGGCGGGGCGCCAGCTTGACCGCCGAGCGCAAAAAGGGGCGGCCTTCGGGCCGCCCCTCCCGCAGGGAGCCAATGAACTCGAATGTTACGGCGATTTGCGCGACCTGGATGTATTCGATGCAAGGCGCGCGCCTGTTCGAGGCGGGCGAGATCATTCCCGCCGGATTCGTGGATACCCCAGCCAAGGTGATGCCCGATGGCGCTGACTAACTATGCCGAGCTGAAGGCCGCGGTCGCCAACTGGATGGCGCGCGCCGATCTGCCGGGCGAGGCGGCGGACTTCGTCGCGCTGGCCGAGGCGCGGCTCAACCGGGAGCTCGATCCTGTGCGGCTCGAGGCTTCGTTATCCGGAGCCGCGGGATCGCGCGTCGTCGACATCTCGCAGCTGTCCTGCGAGCACCCGATCACGCTCTTCCTGGCGCGGCCAGGCGTCAACGAGGTCGAGCTCACGCCCAAGGCTTCCGGCACGTTTCCGCTGGTTGCCACCCCGGGCCGCCCCCGCTTCTGGGCGAGGGAGGGGGAGGCGATCGGTTTCGACCGGGTCCTCGACGAGAACTATTCCTTCCGGCTGCATTTCTCGCAATGGCACCGCCTGTCGGACACGACGCCGACCAACTGGCTGCTCGCCAATCATCCAGACATCTATCTCGCCGCCGTGCTCGTCTGGGGCGGGTTGTTCATCCGGGACAGTCCCTACGCCGCCCAATTCCAGGCCGTGCTCAATGCCGGCCTGCCCGAGGTGAAGAACGTCATCGCTCAGTCCAAACGGGGCAACCTCACCGTCGACCCCATGCTTCAGCGCATCGGCGAGCCCTTGCGCGGAAGCATTAGTTCTTATGACCCTGGATGTTGACACATCCAGGGTGCCTCAGTCGCCGGCGCGACCCATCCGGGTCGCTTGGCTTTCGCGCCAACAGGCGCGGCGCGCGGTCGCGCGCTGGAATGACCGATGGGTTCCCATCGGCCATTCATAACGCAGCGGATGTCGAATGGCCCTGATCTCTTTCGCTAACTATGCGCCGGACCGTTCCTCCTTCGATCCGGATGTCGCCGATTCACTGGAGAACGTCCTGCCGATCCATGGCGGATACGGGCCGTTTCCCTCCTTCACGGCGCTGTCGCAGCCCCTCCCGGAGCGGCCGCAAGGCTCGTATCTCTCTTATGTCGTCAACGGCAACTACCTGCTGTTCACCGGCACGGCGACGAAGCTCATGAGGTTCGACGGCGCCACGCTGGGCTGGATCGACGTCTCCAGGGAGGGCGGCTACCTGACGCCGGCCTCCGAGCGCTGGTCCTTCACGCAATATGGCTCGTGGCTGATCGCGACCAACGGCGTCGATCCCGTCCAATATATCGACCTCAATTCGCCCGTGCGCTTTGCCGACCTCGCGCAGGACGCGCCGCGCGCCAAGTTCGTCGGCTCGATGGGCGATTTCGTCATGCTGGCGCATCTGGCGACGAACCAGCGAATGGTGCAGTGGTCGGGTCTCAACCAGCCGCAATTCTGGACGCCGCGGCAGAGGTCTTCCGACTTCCAGGCATTCCCCGACGGCGGCGAAATCATGGGATTTGCCGGTGGGGTGAACGGCTGCGTGATCTTCCACGCCGAAAGCGTCCGGGAGGGCAAGCTGGCGCTGGAGACGCCGATGGTGATGACCTTCCAGCAGACGCTCACCAACCATGGCTGCATGGCGCCGCGGTCGGTCGTTGCGACCGGCGGCGGCATCTTCTACCTGTCGGACGACGGCTTCTACCGCTACGGCGTGCCGCCGGTCGGCATCGGTATCGAGCGGGTGGACAATTCCTTCATCGACGACATCTCGCGCCAAGAGATCTACAACGTCTATGGCAGCGAGGATCCCAACCGGAAGATCGTCTACTGGGCCTATCGCTCGATCGGCAACACGCTCGAGAACTCCTTCGACAAGGTGCTGCTCTACCACTACGGCGTCGACCGCTGGTCGTTGCTCAAGCCCAACAGGATCATGACCGGGCTGATCGATGCGACCACGCCGGGCTACACGCTGGAGAGCCTGAGATCGCTCGGCATTCCGCTGGATCAGTTGCCCTTCTCGCTGGACAGCCGCGCCTGGAGCGGCGGCACGCCGACGATCGCCGCCTTCGACACCGATTTCCGCCTGGGCTTCTTCTCCGGCGATCCGCTGCCGGCGACGCTGCAGACGGGCGACGTCCAGTTGACGACCGGCGGGCGAAGCTTCGTCAACGGCTTCACGCCGCTTTGCGACGCCTCGATCGTCTCGGGCCGGATCGCGGTCAAGGACCGGGCAGGCGGCCCGTCGAGCTGGAGCAATCCAGCCACATTGTCGGAACGCACCGGCCTCATACCGATGCGTTCCAGCGGCCGCTTCCATCGTTTCGAGGTGACCATCCCATCCGGCCAGCAATGGACGGCCGTCCATGGCGTCGAGCCTGACGCGCAACCCGAGGGCCAGCAATGACAGGAAAGCAGCGACAGATGGCAGAGTTACAGCCAAGGCCGTTCGGTGAGTTGAAGCCCTACAATCCGTCTCTGCGCGAGCGCATCGGCTGGGGCGCGTCCGATCTGGCGGCTGCATTGGGCGTCGGTCGATATGGCCAGCAGGACATTTCGCGCGCAGTCGGTGAATTGGTGGACTTCATACCCTTTGTCGGCGAAGGGGCGGGGGCAGATGAAACCAGGCGAGCGTGGAACAGGGGGAGCTATGTCGAGGCCGGTTTGCTCGGGCTGGGAACGCTCGCTGGATTGGCGCTCGTCGCCGGAGATTTTGCCGGCAAAGGCATGAAAAAGCTGGCGAGTCGCTCGGTGAACATTTACGCTCTACCGATCAAACCAGCCAGGGCATTCGAACTTGACTACCCCTTCGGAGCCAAAGCGGATGAAACCGGAAGACTCCTCGAAGACATTGACGGTCGACCCCTCACCGCCGAAAGAGTTGTCGGCCGAAGAGCGGTGGGCGGAGAAGATGTCCCCCTCCTACCGTCGGAACATGACGCCGTCACAGAGGCAGCGATTGGCTCGCGGCCTGCGGCGGTCGAGGCAAAAGCGCTTCCAAGAAGGTCAGTCGGAACCTACGTAGAGGGTTATTCTCCCACTGGCGATCCTGAACGCGACATTTACGTCCTCAAGACACTTCCCCCCGAGAAGAAGGACATGGTCGTGGCTCACGAGATGGGTTACATGTTCGACAGCCTCGCACGCGAATGGAAATCGGACCCGAAGGCCAATATTCCCAAGGGTGCGAGATCGGAACTCAATTTCGTCTACAACGACCTCAACAATCCCGACCTGAATATGGCCCGCCAGCGCGGCGCCGACGTCGAACGCACTCCTCGCAAGGTTTACAATGGGTACAACCCGGAGGATCTCGACTACAAAGCCGGCCCTGAGGCCGATGGGGAACTCGCGGCCGAATTTGGGCGGGCCTATCTGGCTGACCCGAATTACGTCAAGACGGTAGCGCCCAAGGCCGCGAAATGGTGGAGGGAGCGTGTCAATCCCCATCCGCTGTTCAAGGACATCATCCAGAACAGCCTTGCCGCGGCGCTGGCGCCGGCTGGCCTGATGGGCACCCTCGCCGAACGGGATAAGCGATGAGCGGGAACTTCGTTTCCGATGCCTGCCGGCTGGTCGGCGCGCATCTCGCGGGGACGACCAACACCACCGTGTTCAGAGCGGTCGGCTACATCCAGGTGATCGGGCTCAGGCTCGCCAACGTGACCGGTACCCCGGTGGCCGCGACCGTAAGCTGGTTCAGCTCCGGCGCCGAGGAGGAATACCGGTTGCTCTTCCAGCATGCGGTGCCGGCCAACGGACAGCTCTGGCTGCCGCTCGAAGCCTTCGCGCTCGCCGAGAACGACGAGATCCGTGCTCAGGCGGGCACGGCGAACGCGCTTGACGTCATCTTGTCCATTTCAGAAGTACCGGGGAGATCGGGTTAATGGTGGGGGCAGGCCAGTTGAAGAAGTCGGCCAAGCCTGCCGCGCCAATGCCGGCCGGAAGTTTTGGGAAGTTGAAGCCCTCCAGCCCGACTCTCGGCGAGCGGATAGACATCGCACCAGGCAACCTTGCTTCGAGAACGGCGCGTTGGGAGTGTCCCTGTACCGGCTACGAGTTGCGCCCTACGACTTTCTGGGTTTTCCGAGGAGCTCGTATGACGAGCGCAGAATCGGCGTAACGACCAACGGCATCGGTCGCTCTTGCGAGGGCATAGCGCAGACGTCCAACCCGAGCGGGTGGCGCGCATCTGACAGCAATCCCCAACATCAACGCGTCCAAGACAGTCGACTGGGTCCAGTAGATCGGATTTCGGCGCGCCTCCTCATTCGCCGGACGCGCGGGGGAACTCAACGATTTCTGGACGGCCCAAGACGGACGGGAGGATTCCGGTCCTCCCTTCTTCATTGAAGGACAGTCTCCGAACGACACACCCATTCGCCCATCCAGGCGCGGCAGGGCCGCTTCGGAAGCGACTTTCACCAACATTTCGAGGGCGAGCTCATGAGCGGGAACTTCGTTTCCGATGCCTGTCGGCTGGTCGGCGCGCATCTCGCGGCGACGACCAACACCACCGTGTTCAGGGCGGTCGGCTACATCCAGGTGATCGGGCTCAGGCTCGCCAACGTGACCGGTACCCCAGTGGCCGCGACCGTAAGCTGGTTCAGCGCCGGCGCCGAGGAGGAATACCGGTTGCTCTTCCAGCATGCGGTGCCGGCCAACGGCCAGCTCTGGCTGCCGCTCGAAGCCTTCGCGCTCGCCGAGAACGACGAGATCCGTGTTCAGGCGGGCACGGCGAACGCGCTCGACGTCATCTTGTCCATTTCAGAAGTACCGGGGAGATCGGGTTAATGGCGGGGATATTCAACCTGTTGGAGGAAGGCGAACAGCGCAAGGGGCTCCCGGCCTCGATAGAGAGGAATAACAAGCCTCGGCCGTCGGAGAGTGGCGGTGGCGTGCTTGCCGCGTTCAAACGATTCTTCGCCCCCACTTCCTTGGAAGAGGTTTATCGCCAGAAGTATGGCGCCGACTCGCGGATGCCGACTCTTTCCGAGAACGCCGCGGTTGGAATCGGTTCGGGGCTGAAGGCGCTGGGTGTACCGAAATACACAGCCGAGGATTACGGACGGCGCACGCGAGATCTACTCGATTGGACGCCCTTCGGGATACTGACCGCCAAAGAAGAGTCGGCTCGCGCCCTGGAGCGCGGGGACATTCTCACTGCTATATTCTCTGGCGCCGGCTCAATCCCGGGCGTTGGCCGCGCAGCCGGCAAAGTGGGCAATGGAGCGGCAAAGACATTCCGCCATCCGATCAGCCTAACCAAGCTAAGGCGCCCCGTGGAAGAGATGAACGCGACCTATGGCAGCGAGCGGATCTTGAAGCCTGACGAGATCATTTGGCCGGAAAGGCTGCAGGGCGGCATCATCATCCCCGCCGTTGGTGACCGTACGATCGCCGGAAAGGAACTGGTTGGCATCAATGACTACCGGTTTGAACAGCCGGTCAACTTGCAGGGCGGTTTCAAAATCATGCGCGATAATCCGGATGTGTGGGCATCGGAAGCGGGCGCCCTTTCGAGGCTATCCGACCGTGTCGATTGGGCGGGGGAGGCGGGTGTTCCGGTTTATCTGATGTACACATCGATGGGCCCGCGCTCACTCGACTACAGCCGGATGATGACGGAGGCTATCCGGGAACAGATGAAGCTCGCTCCAGTGACAAAATTGGCCAAGACATCGTTTGATGCTCATATGCGGCTAAGATATCCCGATTTTCCGGGTGTTGACAATTTGACGGACCAATGGATGGCAAAACCGGGAGACGCGCGAACCTATCTCGCGCAATTGATGGCCCAGGACAGGTTCCAGAAACTCGGTTTCCCTGACATTGCCTCGACGCGGTACGCATTGACAGAACCTGAATTGCTCAACCGCTTATCCGGAGCTTCGGGATCTGCCATAGCACAAGTCTTTCCGGGGGCCGGAATCAACACGAACCCGTTGGTGCCGCATCCGACCTACAACGCAACGTTACCCGGGATTTATCTCGGCAGCTTCATGAAGCCGATCCCGCGCGAGATCATGTTTTCCAACTGGGCGGCGACACGCCCCGTTCGCGAGAACCGGGCCCATGCCGATCGCTCAATGCTGTTGGGCAATGTCTGGCAATTCGCCGATCAGCAGTGGCTCGACAGAATCATGAATTTTCTGAGGAGTCCGGAAGGACAGAAATACGGCATCGGTGGCGCTGTCGCAGCCGGCCTACTTACACAGGAACAGGCGCAGCAATTCTTTAGTCTGCGGGACGGTCAACCTGAGGGTACGGACGGCACTTCCGTGAATCCTGAAACCTAGCAGAACCAAATCCTTTCGAGAGGGGAGGCTTATCGTGCTGACCATCCGTCTTTCCACCACCATGACGGCGGTGGAGATGGCCCCGCTGTGGCCGGGCATCGTGGGCTGTCTGGAGAGATACTGCCGCCGCTTCTCCGACGAGGAGAGCGTCGCGCACATCCTCCAACAATGTGCAGAAGGACGCCGCCAGCTCTGGATCGTCACCGATGAGAGCGGCCGGGTGATCCTGACGCCGGTGACGGAGATCGTGGCGATCGACGCCACCGGCAAGAAACAATTGCTGCTGGCGGAAGTCGGCGGCGAGCGGCTCGCCGAATGCATGCCGCTTCTCCTTCAAATCGAGGAATGGGCGGCACGGGAACATGGGACGACGGAAGCTCAGCTCGTCGGCCGCAAGGGCTGGAAACGGCTGCTGCAGCCGCTCGGCTACCGGGAAACCGCAGTCATCTGGCGCAAGGGATTGTGACATGGGAAAATCGACCACTTCCAAGCAGACAAACGAACCGCCGGCATGGGCCAAGCCCCTGCTGACGAAGGCCGCTTCCGAAGGGATGCGGCTCTACGATGCCGGCGTCGGCTACAATGTCTATGACGGGCCGACCCAGGCGCCCCTCTCGGATGCGACCCTGGGCGGTATGAACAAGCTCCTGGCCGCCACTGGATACACCGGAGCTCCGGTCTCGAACGAAGGCATCAATTCGCTGATCCCAGACATCCGCCCGATGATCGAGCAGGCCGCACAGCGCAACGCGCAGGTGCAGGCCGCACAAGGGAAACCGTCGTCGTTGGATCTCGATCGCTTCATCCCGGCGTGGGTCAAGGGCGGCCTCCAGTCCGACAATCCGCTCCTGAAACATGGGGCCCAGCGTTGGATGGATGCGAACTACAACAATCCGAACCTGACACCGATGCAATGGAACGTGGAACAGCCGGGTAGCCGCGGCATGATGGATGGGCGCTGAGATGGGCAACGCGACGAACAGCAGCCAAGGCAAGTCCAGCGCGACCGGCACCAACACCGGCCAGCCGGCATGGAGCCAGCCGGGCACCGATGCGTACAAGCAGATGAACCAACAGTTCCAGACCGGGCCGATGGCCGTCGCCAATCAGACGCTCGCCCAGGGCGGGCAGGGCGCGACGATGCAGAACGTCATTGGCCAGATCATGGGTGGCGGCGGTTCGAACGACTGGATGAACCAGGCGGCCAACCATTTCCAGAACCCCGGCCAGGTCACCGTTCCGGGCCAGGTGAGCGAGCAGAATTACCAGAACATCTACAATCAGGCCGGTCAGCCTGGCGCGGCGGAGCACTATCTGAAGGGCACCGCCCAGGGGCAGTATCTGGGCGGCTCGCCCTATCTCGACGACATCATCGCCAAGGGGGCGCAGGACGTCGCGACCCAGACGAACCAGATGTTCGCGGCCGGCGGACGCTACGGCTCGGCCGCCCATCAGGGCACCGTGTCGGACTCGGTCGCCGGCTATGCCAACCAGCTGCGGAACCAGAACTACAGCCAGGAGCGCGATCGCCAGATCCAGGCCGCGGGCGCGCTGGAGAACGCCCAGCAGGCCCGGCTCGGTCTGCAGAGCGGTGCCGCGTCGGGCCTCGCCGGCATTCAGGGCCAGAACATCGGCAACAGCATGAACGCGCAGTCGCAGAACATCGCCAATCGGCTCGCCGCCGCAGGGCAACTCGGCGAGCTCGGGCAGCAGCGCTTCAACAACATGATGGGCGCCGCCGGCCTCGAGAACCAGGGCTTCAACAACATGCTGGGCATGATCGGACAGCTCGGCAATATCCAGAACAACAAGATCTTCGACGCGCAGCAGCAGATGGGCATCGGCAACCAGATCGACCAGCGCACGCAGCAGCAGCTCACCGACCTGATCAACCAGTGGACCCAGACCGACACGACGCCATGGCAGCGCCTCGGCGGGCTGCTCTCGACGGGCACGGGAACGGCGGGGAATTGGGGGACGCAGACCACGAAATCGACGCAGCCGCTGAATCTCGTCGGCATTCTCGGCGGGCTGGCCGAGCTCGTGAAGGCGTCCGATCGCCGGCTGAAGGAGGACATTCGCCGCGTCGGCACGCTGGATAACGGCCTGCCGGTCTACGCCTACCGCTACAAGGGCGAGGCGATCACGCAGATCGGCCTCATGGCGGACGAGGTGGAGCTCGTATACCCGGAAGCGGTGGTGGAGACGGTGGGCGGCTTCAAGGCGGTGAATTACGAGATGGCGGTGATGTAGGCCGCGGATCCAAGGACTGACCATCGCTCAGCATCGCGCCGAAACACCGATTTGTGGCGCTGAGCCCTGGTCCGGCAAGAGCGACGCGCTGGACCGGCATCGGTTCGCTCCGATGCCTCAGTCCACCCCTTCATCCAGAAGGACGGCTTAGGCGCCCCGGCGGCTCATTGTTCGCCGGAGGCGGCGCATGCGTGTTCTCGTCAAACTTCACAAAGGCTTATGAGCGATGGCGAACAATTTTCCGTTCCCTTCCACCTTCCCTGTCCCTGTTCCCAGTGAGACAGAGCTAAGGGCACGGCAGCGGCAGCGAGAAGCTGAAGATGCCTTCAGGAACAGGCAGCCCGGCCCCCTTCCAGAGCGGGACAATCGGGCGGGGAAAGTTGACGCTTTCATGCGAGGCGTGGCCGACCAGTCCTCATATGGCACTGCGGATGAATTGGCGGCGTCACTTAGCAGCGGCTCTATCGTCGGCCTTACTCCAAATCTGTATGGAAACTACGAGGATAACCTGCAATGGCAACGCGCGATCGACGCGGACGATAGAAACCACCGATATCCCTATCGTAAGTTCGGACAGATCCTCGCGAAAATGATGCTAAGGAAAGGCGACGTACTCGCCGACGCTCTTTACGGTTTCGGGAGCGGACAGGGCGGATTCGGGAATCGTGCGAAGAATGCCTGGAACGAGGTTCTTAAAGGCGTCTTCTGGAATAGCGTCGGCGAAACGGGGTCACGGCCGGCCAAAGCTGGTTGGGAACGGGTCAAAAACCAGATGGATCTGGACAAGAGCCCGGTTGGAAGGAAAGTCTCGCAAAAGATCGAGAAGTGGGCTCCCGCGGCCCGGGACGCATTCCTGGACGTTGCCGGAGACCGGGTCGACAGTTGGATGAATTCTATCGCTGGCGAAGCAGGGGCGAAGCCGGTGCCGCCACCTGAAACGTCGAATCGTGCCGTCACGAGTCTGCCGCCCGACGAGGCGAACCGGCAACCCCGGAACACTCCCGAAAGTGTTGGGCTGCCGGCCAATCCCCTGGCAGCGAGATTTGGTCCCAGGCAGGCCGGTTCGAGTATTGCGCTGAGCATGCCGCAACGCATGGCATTGATAGAGGCCGCGCAACATCGGGCCGGTCTTCCCGCCGATTGGCGAGAACGCGTCATTCGCGACGTGATGAGCGGGGTGCCGCAACGGCGCCAGCCGCTCGAAATCACGATAAGGCCCCCGCGTCGCCAGCAGTTCTGAGAGTTGTCCACCATTCCCTTCGGAGAAACGACATGACGTCTCTGCTGACCTTTCCACCCCAAGGCCCGCGGGGCTCACAAACACAGGCGAACACCGGCCCGCTAGAGCCGCGTGCCCAGCAGACTCCCAGGGATCCCTGGGCCGGGTTGCGGGAAGCCGATGTCAGGCGGAACGGCTTGTTCGAGCTGCTGAAGACCGCCGACGAGAGATTGAGCCCGCTGCTCTCCGCATTGACCCCTGCGGCGGGAAACGCGCCACCTGAACCCCGACCGATGCCGCCCGCGCCACAAATCGTGCCGCCTCTTGGCGAACAGGTCGCCAAATTCTTGGAGAGTCGACGGCGCGAGGGCGGTACCAAGGGGATAGTGTAGGAGGTCGTCACGTCGGGAAGTTCCTAGCGTCGGAGCAAGCTCGCCGGCGACAACGATGTCGCCGGTTGATGGTTGGAAACAATTCCCGGTGTGATATGCAAACGCGATTTCAACGCGGAAAAGATTGTCTTGGATAGAATTGCTCGAAAGGTGTCGCTCTACGCAGACGAGATGCTATTTGCGTTTCGTGCACCGCGGTCTATCGGGGATAAGCTGCGACTGATGTGCAGCACGCTAGCATTCCACTACCGCAACTGGCGCGCGGCACCGATTGATCCGGGTCCCAGAATGCGGATTGATCTTGACATTGAAGGCTATGGCTCCACCATCACGTTGCGGCCTCGTGACGGTGACATAGCGGTATTTCACGAGATTTTCGTTCGCAGGGCCTATGACATTCCGTCGGATTTACTGCCGCCCTCAAGCGTTCGGACAATAGTGGATGCTGGATCTAACATCGGCATCACGTCCCAATATCTCGCGGGGCGTTATAGGAATGCCCGCGTCTTTAGTATTGAGCCGAACCCCGATAACTTCGCTTTATTGCAGGAGAACGTGACGAGCGAGCCCCGGATTGTACCTATACAAGCATGTGTGACCGCAAAACCCAATCAAGCGGTTTTTATCACAACCGGCGGGCGAGGCTCGCATTTCCAGATGAATTCTCATGGGGACGGTGTCTGCGTGAGGGGCATCAGTCTTAATCAGCTCTGCGAAGAGCGTGGGATCGATCATATCGATTTGCTGAAGGTCGATATCGAAGGAGCCGAGGTTGAGCTCTTTGGCGATGGTTCTTTTCTCCCGAAGGTGCGAATAATCGCGGCTGAGATCCACGGCGATTACGATCTTGAGCGGTTTAATGCAGATCTTTCGAGATGGGGATTTAGGGCTTGGGTCAATCACAATTCCCAAGAACAAGGCCTCGTCTTGGCGGCGCGAGCATAGCTTCGCTCGAATTTCACCGGTTATTACGTCATATCTCAGTTACTGAGAGGCTGTAGGCGCTAACATAGCCAACAGCGGCGGCGAGAGCACTCGCATTAGTGCCAGGAAGGCTCGAGAGATATATCGCTTCTTATGGGGAAGCCGCGGCCGCTTGCACCGAGCGTCCCTTGAGGCTGCCGCCTCGGTTCCCAACGAATGCGGGAGGCGGGAAGATCGCAGGTCTGCGTTTCCGTTCGCCTCACCGAAGGAACGGCCAAAATCCTCGCTATTTCGTCGGACACCCAAGTCTCTGCCGCAATACTCGTCGACCATTGCCGGCTCGATGCTCGGCGGCAGCGCACCTAACACAGCTTAGGAGATCACGATGCCCGGAAGCATTTACGATTGGTCCAAAGTCGCTGGCCAAAATGACGTTGCTGATGCCAACATCGATTGGCGGGAAGGACAGTTCCCCGACACGGTCAACGATTCCGCTCGCCAAATGATGAGCCGCAGCGCCGAATGGCGCGACGACATCACCGGCACGCTCACGGCTGGCGGCACGGCCAACTCTCTGACGCTGGCCGCAAATTCGGCGTTCACGTCACTAGCAAATGGGCGGATGCTTACTTTCCGCGTCGTCATGGATAACACTGGGCCGGTCTCTCTCAACGTCAATGGACTTGGTTCCAAGGCCATACGAGCCATGGGCGCGGCTGGAGATGTCGACCTTGTGGCCCGCGACCTCAAGTCGGGTGGGCTTTACACTATCATGTACTCAGCATCTGGAAACGGAGGCGCAGGTGCATGGATTTTGGCGGGTGCTAACAAGGCCATCGGCGGTGATCGCATCGACGCCTTCCCGATGGGAACTCGGATGCTCTTCCAGCAATCTACTGCGCCTACCGGATGGACAAAAGACACGACCCAGGACAACAAGGCGCTGCGCCTGGTTAGTGGAAGCGCGACATCCGGAGGCTTGGTCAGTTTCACGACCGTTTTTTCCAGCGCGCGCCCAACTACAATCGTTACTCAGGGTGGCACGGTTGGTGGAACGGCCTTGGCTGTGGCCCATCTGCCGTCGCATGCTCACGGGCCTGGAACTCTGTCAGGCTCTACCTCGACTAATGGCAATCATGCCCACGGGCCGGGCAACCTAACTGGCAATACGTCGGTAAATGGCAACCACAGTCACGCCATGTCAAACAACGCGGCGGTCATGACCTATGTAGGTTCGGGCGGCAACGTGGGGGTTACTGAGGGACAGGTCATGTTCGGCACGTCTATCAGGGCTGCCGGCGACCACAATCACTCCGTTGTCGTCAGCGCAGGCGCGACGGCTGGGGCAGGCGACCACAATCACACCGTGGCGCTTAACGGTGGCACGACAGCCGCCCAAGGCTCCGGGCAGACCCACACCCACAGCTTCACGGGTGACGCCCACTCCCACACGATCGATCTCGCCGTCCAGTATGTCGACGTGATCGTCTGCGAAAAGGCGGCGTGATCATGCAGCTCAAGGTCGGAGAATTCTGTCCGCTCATCGGCAAGGACTGTGTTCAGCTTCAGTGCAAGTTCTTCTGCAAGATCCAGGGCAAGGACACCAACACAGGCAAGGATGTCGAGGAGTGGAACTGCGCCGTCGCCTTTCTGCCGCTTCTGCTGATCGAGAACAGCGGGCAGCAGCGGCAGACCGGCGCGGCGGTCGAGAGCTTTCGCAACGAGATGGTGAAGGCCAACGAGGTGAACCAGCAAGTTCTGCTGGCGCGGATGCGCGGCGTGGCCACGCCGCTCCTCGAGGGCTGAGCCATGCCGTCCATTTTCTCTGCCGATTGGCGCAACGAGGTCGACAAGGAACTGCAGGGCAAGGCCGACAAGGCGACATCGCTTGCCGGTTACGGCATCACCGACGCTTATACCCAGGCTCAGACTGACGCGGCCATCGCCGATGTCTTGGTCGATTTTTCAGACGAACTCGACCAGAAGGTCGACAGGAGCGAGGCCGCGTCTTTCCTGCGGGCCGACGGGACTGTCGTTGCCGACAAGCTTACGATTGGCTCCAAGGGGCTCAACTTCGGCAGCCAAACAGTCGCCGAGCCCACGGACGTGTCGCGACACATCGCACTCTACAGCACGACATATGGTTTCTCCGTCTCGGACGGCACGTTGAACTACATGGCGGGAAACACACGCCACGCTTTCTATTTGGGCGGCACGATGCGCGCGGCCTTCCTGGCTGCCAATATCTACTACATCGACAATGACGGCGTGTCGCGCGGCGTGTGGCACTCGGGGAACTTCAACCCGGAGACCAAGCTGAACCTCTCCGGCGGTACGATGACGGGCAAGCTCATCGGCCTGCCGTACAACGGTAATCCCAGTCAGACCGATGGCAATGCCGGTTTCGAAATCCGGAACGTTGGAGGTTCGGGTGACGCTGGCCTCGCAGTCCTGGCGTTCCATTGTCAGGGCACCTTTGGCATGAAAGTCCACCTTCGCAACGACGGAACCTTCGGCTGGGGCGGGTGGTCTTCCGCAGCTTGGCGGTTTTATCAGCAGGCGAGCGGCAATGTCGTCGCGTCCGGCAACATCACGGCTTATTCCGATCCGCGCCTCAAGGATGACGTGGAGCGCATCCAGAATGCCCTCTCCATCGTCAGCCAGTTGGATGGCGTGCGCTTTACATGGAATGGGAAGACGACCCTCATCGGCCGCCCGGGCGCGCGCGACATCGGCGTCCTTGCAGACCAGGTCGAGGCCGTCCTTCCGGAGATTGTCGACCGCTCGATCGAGGACGAAGCCAACGGTGGCGAGCGCTGGCGCGTGGTCGCCTATGACAAGCTCGTGCCGGTTCTGATCGAGGCCGTCAAGGAGCTCGCGGCCCGGGTGGAGGCGTTGGAGGCTGGCCGATGACGCTGCCTGCCAGTGGGCCGATCAGCCTCTCTCAGGTCAATGTGGAGTTGGGCCGGCCGGCGACCCAAGCGATCAGTCTGAACGACGCCGAGGTCAGGCGGCTCGCCAGCGTCCCATCAGGGGCGATCTCGATGAGCCAGCTCCGCGGCAAATCCAACATCGTGCGCGAACCCGCGAGCGGGGAGATCTTTGATGCCGGCACGAATTGGTCCCCATCCCTGGTCACCAGTTGGACCTTGACCTGGGCCGGCACGCGCATCGGCACGAATATTCAAGGGAACTCCTACACCTCCGGTGTCTGGACCTACTATCGGGGATCCATCGCTCATCCCCGCCAGATCTGGAACGACCAAACGCAATCATGGAATACGATCAACGAATACGGGGCATGGCGGACGCGCATCGGCCCATGACATCAGGAGACAGGCACATGGCGCTCGATGCAGCGTGGGAGTTCACCCGGCTCAAGGGCGACGGCGGGATGATCCGCGCCGTGGACTGGTCCATCACCTGGACGGACCCGGACTATCCGGGGACTGAAATCGTGTCCTCGGGGATCACGGCCGAGGGCGTGGAAATTCGGGCAGACTCCGCAACGAAAGCTCAGGTCGAAGCTGCAATCACGGCCGCCCTGGGCAGCAAGCTCGATGCGATCCGCGCCCATGTGGCGGAAACGATGCCCGCCCAGCACCGATGGGAAAGCATGCAGGTGATCGAACTCCCCGGCATCGTTGCGCCCGCGGCCTGAACGCCGGGAAAAAAGACTCCTCATCGAAAGGAAGGCCTCATGGACCTCAAACAGGGCCACACACCCCTTATTGTCTCCGAATGCCTCAAGCGAGGCATCCTGCGCAACCAGTGCGCCTACATCCTCGCCACCGCCTGGCACGAGACCGGCCAGTATCGGTACATGCGTGAAATCTGGGGGCCGACCGCCGCCCAGAAGCGATACGAGGGCCGCACGGATCTCGGCAATGTCGTAGCCGGCGACGGCAAGAAATTCATGGGCCGAGGCTTCGTCCAGATCACCGGGCGCAGGAACTATGCCGATTGGTCGCGTCGCCTCGGGCTCGACCTGCTGGAAGAGCCGCAGCTTGCCGAACGCCCCGACATCGCCGTCCGCATCCTCGTCGAAGGCATGACGCTCGGCACTTTCACCGGCCGGAAGCTGGAGGATTTCGTCGATCTCCGCAAAAGCGACTACGTCAGCGCCCGGCGGGTGGTGAATGGCACTGATCGCGCGGATCTGCTTGCCGGTCATGCCCGAGAATTCGAGGCGGCGCTGAAGGACGCCCGCTACGGCGTCGATGACGCCAGCCCCGCGCCCTCGGCATCGAAGCCCAAAAAGCCCGAGGGCAAGGGCATCCTTGCCACGCTCCTCCGTTGCCTCGTCTCGCTGTTCCGCAAGGGAGCCTGAAACATGTCCGCAGTGCTTTCCCGTATCATGCTCCGGTACGTCGCCGGCGCCTTCGTTGCGAAGGGGCTGCTTGGAGTCGGCGATGTGAGCACGCTGCTTACCGACCCCGACGTCACGGCTCTTGTGGAAATGGCGATCGGCGCCGGCATCGCTCTGGCGACCGAGAGCGCCTACGCGCTCGCCAAACGCCTGGGGTGGCGGACATGAGCTCCTGGCTTCTCGCGGCCGGCGGCGCCGCCGCGGCTCTCCTCTTCACATTCATCCAAGGCCGCCTCTCCGGGGCCAATGCCGAGCGCAACGCCAATCGCGCCAAGGACGCCGACGCCTATGAAACGCACCTGCGGGAAATCGCCGACGCTGCCCATGCTCGCAGCGCTGTCCGTCCTGGCGGCGTGCCAGACGACAAGTACCGGCGGGACTAAGGCCGTCTGCTCGATCTTCCCGCCGATAACTTTCTCGAGTCGGGACACGCCGGAAACAGTGACCCAGATCCGCCGTCACAACGCTGGTTACGAGAGCTATTGCCGATGAACGAGATGATCGATCGGACGACCCACTATGTCGCGGCAGGCGCGGTGATGTCGCCCTGGTGGCTGCCGTCGCTCGCCGACGTGTCGGAGATGGCGGCGCTCTTGCTGCCGATCGCCGGCCTGCTCTGGATATTGGTGCAGTTCGTGGTGCTCGTGCTCAGACGGAAGTGAGTTCTGCGCTCCGGACCCGTTCGCGGCTTCGCCCCTTCCGCCAAGCCTCTCTTCGTCCGGCGCATCGCCGAAAAGGGGGAAACCTTCCCTTTAGGATGGCGAAGTTGCGCAGAGGGTGACCAGGAAAAGCTCTTCGGAAGTGCATCGGTGCGCACCGAAGGAGCGTGGTTCGCCCATCTATCGGAAGCGCATCCAAGTAAAGGTCCATAAAACCACAAATTGAAAATTTGGTGAACTAGGCGATGGAATTGCCAAATATCGCGGCTCACAGTATTGCGGTGAGGAATTCGCACTGCCAATCGCCGGGGATTCGTGCTTTTCCATTCGCAGGTGTTCATCCTCCTGTTTCTGCCGCTGACGCTTCTGGTCTACTACCGGCTGGCAGAGTATGTCGTGTTTCGCGAATACTGGCTCATCGCCGCGTCGCTGTTCTTCTACGGATGGTGGGATGTCCGTTTTTTGCCGCTCATGCTGGGGCAGACCCTTGCCAGCTGGGCCCTGGCGCGATTCTATTTTCGGACCGGCAGGAAGGCATTCCTTCTCCTGGCCGTGGTCGGCAATCTCGCGATACTGGGCCTTTTCAAGTATCTCGATTTCGGCGTCTCGATCCTGGAGGATTTGTCGGGCGTCGCGTTCGCGCGTAGCGAATTGATCCTGCCGATCGGGATCAGCTTCTACACCTTCCAGCTCATTTCCTATCTGGTGGACGCGAGGCGTGGCGAGGCGCCAGCCTATGAATTGCGCCGCTTTGTGCTTTTCATCACGATATTCCCGCATCTCGTCGCCGGACCCGTGGTTCGTCACAACGAGATCATCAGCCAGTTCGATCTGGACCCGTTGCGCCCCGGCCTGGGAAATCGGCTGGCAAGGGGGCTTTCGCTTTTCGTCCTGGCAATGGCCATCAAAGTGCTGGTCGCGGATCGATTGGCCGTCGACGCCGACGCGGTCTTTGCTATTGCAGCGGCGTCGCCCGCCTCGTTTCTCGATGCCTGGCGAGGGATGCTGGCGTTCGCGCTCCAGATATTCTTCGATTTCGCAGCCTACACGCAGATGGCGATAGGTGTCGCGCTGATGATGGGGCTCACTTTGCCCCGTAACTTCGACCAGCCCTACCGCGCTCTCTCGATACAAGACTTCTGGCGCCGCTGGCATATGAGCCTGTCGCGCTTCCTCAGGGACTACGTCTATGTCCCGCTTGGCGGGAGCCGGCAGGGCAACGTCCGCTACGTCCAGGCGTCACTCGCGACGATGGGGCTTTGCGGGCTTTGGCATGGCGCGGGCTGGAATTTCATACTTTGGGGGTTCGGGCATGGCATTGCACTGATCATATGCCGTTATTGGAAACGCGCCGGCCTGCGGCTTCCGGCCATGGCGGCGTGGCTGCTTACCTTCACCTTCGCGGTCGTCCTGTTCGGCCTCTTCCGCGCACCCGATCTTGCCACGGCAGGCAGGCTCCTGTCGGGCGCCCTAGGGATGAACGGGTTGGGCGGGCCTTGGGAGAGCGAATTCCTGACGCTCCTGTGCATCGCGGCAGTCCTTGCGCTGTGGCCGCAAAACGGGGAGGATTTCGTCGAAAGCTGGCTGCGTCCTTGGCGTGTCGCCGGCGCAGGGGTCGCACTCGCGCTCGTTTTCCTCGTGCTGGAGGTCGGCAAGGGCCAGCCGGCCGCCTTCATCTATTTTCAGTTCTGAGCATGACGCAGCATTGGCTCCCGTTCCTGCGATGGTTCCTCATCTCATTCGTGGCGCTGCTGGCGCTCGCATTCGGCTTCATCGCTCTGGTGAATCCATTCGGAAACCTGCCGGTTTCCATCGGGTTGTCTCACGTGATCCTGGATCAGGACCAACGATATCACTATCCCGCGATGGCCGCGTCCGGAGCCTTCGATTCGGCCATCTTCGGCACGTCGAGCAGCAGGCTGCTCGAGCCTGCCAGATTGTCCGAGCTCTTCGGCGGGCGGTTCGCAAATTTCGCCTTGAACGACGGGCATGCCTGGGAGCAGCTTCAGCTTGCCAATGTCTATCTTCGGGCCACTCCGTCTCCCCGCACGGTCGTCTTCGCATTGGACTGGGTCTGGTGCTATGGCG
Source organism: Rhizobiaceae bacterium (assembly GCA_035556195.1). Classification (GTDB taxonomy): domain Bacteria; phylum Pseudomonadota; class Alphaproteobacteria; order Rhizobiales; family Rhizobiaceae. The sequence goes on along the minus strand of DATMFK010000010.1, from coordinate 214,611 downwards.
ACGCGGTGGCGGAAGGAGCAAAACGCGCGAAGACCTTTCCCGTCTGGCTCTATGACGACACGCGCTGGAACGACTGGCTCTATGTCCTGAACACACATGCCTTGAAAGCCTCGATCCGTCGCCTGAGATATGCTGCCGGGCTCAAGGCCCGGCAAATAGACGGCGACGGCTACGGTGTGTTCGTTCCTCGGGACGATCAATATGATGCCGTGAAGGCCCGCGCCTATATCTGGGAGGGTCGGACGCCTTCGATTCCCCCCTCGGCACCGGATTATCAGCCAACCCAAGCGGATCTGGCAGCGTGGTCGTTCCCGGCCTTGCACTGGCTCGAAGGCCTCCTGACTGCGCTGCCGAGGGAAACCGTGAAGGTCCTGGCGTTCATGCCCGCTCACATCGCCATCCAGCCGGCACCCGGCTCGCCGGAAGCCGGCCGCATAAAACTTTGCAAGGCAAAAATTGCCGAGATGGCGCGCCACTACGGAGCGCACTATCTCGATTTCTGGATACGGTCGCCGATCACGGTCGAGGATGGGAATTTTTGGGACCCGCGGCATTACCGGCTGCCCATCGCCGCGCGACTTGCGGATGACATCGGCTTGGCTGTGGCCGGCAAGCGCAGGGCCAGCGAGGATTTCATCTATCAATCCCCGTGAGAAGCGATCTCCAGTCCCTTCGATGTGTCGCAGGCGACCTCAGGCCGCGCCTGTGCGCGCCGCGCGGCCCATCAGCCGCCAGGTGACCATCCTGCCCTTGCCCTTGATGTCGACAGGGCCGCGCTGTTCCAGCACGAACTTGCCGGCCAGCAATTCATAGCTTCCCTGGGAGACCTGGATCATTCCGGCCTCGTCGGTCTCTTCCATGCGGGAGGCGACATTCACCGCGTCGCCCCAGACGTCGTAGAACAGCTTCGTCGTGCCGATGACCCCGGCGACGACCGGACCGCTGGCCATGCCGATGCGGATCCGCACCGGACGCCCCTGTGGGTCGCGGAGCGCCGCGCCGATGTCGCGCATGTCCAGCGCGAAGTCGGCGAGCGCCTCGGCATGGTCGGGTCGCGGTTTCGGAACACCGCTCACGACCATATAGGCGTCGCCGGTGGTCTTGATCTTCTCCAGCCCGTGCTTGTCCACCAGGGCGTCGAATTCGGTGAACACGCGGTTCAGGAAACGCACGAGTTCCTCCGGCGCCATATCGCTCGCCCGGGCGGTGAAGCCCGCCATATCGGCGAACAGCACCGATGCCGTCTCGTATTTGTCGGCGACGACGGGCTCGTTGTTCTTGAGGCGTTCGGCTATCGACCGCGGGAGAAGCTCCAGCAGCAGGTTCTCCGATCTCGCATATTCGCGCTCGGCATCGTTCTCGGCGCGCGCGATCTGGCGCGAGGCGTAGTTGACGACGGTGAACAGCAGCGCCATCCCAACCACGACATTGGTGACGAAATTGCCGTAAAACAACGTATCGTCCGGCAGCATGCCCGTGTTGGCCGGCGCGATCAGGTGAAGGATGACGATCAGCGCGGCCGCGAGGGCGGCCAAGGAAGCGTTGAGAAGGAGATGCTGGGGGCCGAAGATGATCACGACGAGCGGCACCGCCGTGAGATAGCCGACCCAGGCCCCGCCGCCGGTCCCCGTGCTCAGAACGACCCAGAAGATGAACGCATAGGCAAAGCCTACGAAAGCAAGCGGTGCAGCAAGCGGCCCGAAACGATGGAGCAGGGGAAGCGCCGCGAAGCACAGGGCCGCGATGCCGTTCGCCGTCACCTCGATCAGCCTGTATCCCGGCGGCGCGGCGAAGCCACGCAGGGCAAAGAAAGCCGAGAGGGCAGCGGCGACCCAGGCGGCGATATTCATGACCCGGAGGCGTCTCGCGACCCGTTCCGGATAGTTTTTCGTGCCAAGATTGATGCTGGACAACAGGCCCATCGGCACCCCGCTTTCGATGCTATGGTATATGCGGGAACATCGGAGTTCGCCTCCGGGAGGTCAACGTGGCCCGATGTCCCGATCACAGTTCAAGGCATTCCGCCGAGGCCGCCTTCGTCGGATACCGCCCACATTTTTCCGAAACCTGCTTGGCTTCGACCACTTTGTCCCTTGCAAATTCGGCACCAACCTGCTTCGGAGCAGGAAGCAGGCTGGCCCCATGACAAACGCGGCGGCTGCACCTGGCTCAATCAGAGAGATCCATGCGCGCTAAACCATACCGCCGGACCCCTGCCAGAATATCGGCTTTCCTCGCAGCCTGCTACGCGGGCATACTGGCCGCCCATGCCCAGCAGGCTCTGCCCGGCGGCGCCACCTCGCTCAACGAAACCCACGGCGACTGGACGGTTGCCTGCGTCGTGCAGGACAACAACAAGCGCTGCACACTTTCCCAGCAGCAGGTCGATGCCCAGAGCCGCCAGCGCATGCTCGCCATCGAACTCGGCGCGTCGAGCGATGGCAAGGCGCAAGGGGCCCTGATGCTGCCGTTCGGCCTGGCCCTGGAAAAGGGCGTGGTGTTGCGCGTCGACGACGGCGAGCCGCTGCCGTCGCTCGCTTTCCGCACCTGCCTTCCCGCCGGCTGCGTCGTGCCCGTTTCTTTCGATACCGCCACCATCGCCAGCTTGCGCAAGGGCAAGCAGCTCCAGCTCGAGGCCGTCGCCGATGGCGGCAAGCCCATCAGCTTCTCCATATCGCTCGCTGGCCTCGGCGGCGCGCTCGACCGGCTTGCCGAGCTCGGCAAGTCCTGAGCGCGACATGGCGCGCGAATCCAGGATCGAGGCGCCGAAGGCAATCGTCCTGATGGGCGTGGCCGGCAGCGGCAAGTCGTTCGTGGGCGAGGCACTCGCCGCAAAGCTGGGCTGGCGCTTCATCGAAGGCGATGCGTTGCATCCGCCGGCGAACGTCGCCCGCATGGCGGCCGGCCAACCGCTCACGGACGACGACCGGCAAGGCTGGCTCGACGCGATCGGGCAGGATATCGCCAAGGCCGTCGCTCAGGGCGAGGGCGTGGTGGCGACCTGCTCCGCGCTGAAGCGCATCTATCGCGACCGGCTGCGAGGTTGGTGCGGCGGCATCCTCTTCGTTCATGTCGCGATCGACAAGGAGACGGCACGCCTGCGCGTCGGCTCCCGCAAGGGCCACTTCATGCCGGCAAGCCTGGTCGACAGCCAGTTCGCGACCCTCGAGCCGCCGGCTCCCGACGAGCATGCACTCGTCCTGGACGGCACGCTTCCCCGCGAAGAGATACTTGCGCGGATCACGAGGAGCTTGGGCTCCCGGGATTGATCCCGACGGCAACAAACGATTCCGGTCGCGGGTTGCCTCTCACTGTCCTGCCGGACAACTCTCCCCGTTCGAAAAACGGGGAGAGATGTCCGGCAGGCAATCGAGGGGCAACTCGCGACCGATCGGAGATCGACGCCGTCGCATGCCAGCTGGCGCCTTTCGCGCATCATCCGCTTTGTCGGATGGCGCGAAGTGGTCCATACTGCCGCCATGGTTCACCAGCCTGGGGAGAACCGGCATGCGCATCGATCCTGTCTTTCTGTTCGATCTCGACGGCACGCTCGTCGACAGCGTCTACCAACATGTCCTCGCCTGGAGGGAGGCGCTCGATGCCGAGGGCATTGAGCTGTCCGTCTGGCGTATACACCGCAAGGTGGGGATGAGCGGGGGCCTGTTCACCAACCAGCTCCTGCGCGAGACCGACATGGACATCAGCGAGGAGCTGGTCGAACGGCTCCGCCTTGCCCACGCCGCCGCCTATCGCCAATATGCCGATCGGATCCGGCCGCTACCCGGCGCGCGGGAGCTGCTCTCCTTCCTGACGGATGCGGGGATTCCCTGGGCGATCGCCACAAGCGGCCGCATGGAGACGGCCGCGGTCAATCTCGCCGCGCTCGGCGTGGACCCGGAGCACGTGCCTGTCGTGACCCGCGACCAGGTCCGCTACGCGAAGCCCGACCCGGACCTGTTCCTCGCCGCCGCCGACCGCCTCGGGGCGCGCATCGAAACCGCCATGGTCGTAGGCGATGCGATCTGGGACATGCTGGCCGCGACCCGATGCCGGGCCCTCGGCGTCGGGCTGCTGAGCGGCGGCTATGGTTCGGAGGAACTGCGCCAGGCCGGAGCAATTCGCGTTTACGAGGATCCGGCGGATCTCCTCGACCATATCGACGAGGTCGGCGGGCGCCGGTAAGCGCTTGGCCTTGCCTGGCTGCCGGTGAGCGGTGCTTCCCGAAAAGCGCGAGCGTCTTGCGACTGGCTCGCATAAGCTCCTGTTGTTGCGAATGATTTTCAATCCCAAACATATTGTTTGCGCCGGTCCTCGCGACCGCCTATGGCACCGCCAAACCGGATTCGTCCCGGCACCGGCCGCGGGCCCGGGGCAGTGGAAACATCATGGAAAAGACCCAGAAGCTCGCTCTCGGGAGCATCGCAATCGGCATCCTGGTGCTCGGCCTGAAATATCTGGCCTACCGCGTGACGGGCAGCATCGCGCTCTATTCGGACGCGCTGGAAAGCGTCATCAATGTCGCGACCGCGATTGCCGCCTTCTTCGCCGTGCGCTGGAGCGCGGTGCCTGCCGATGCGAACCATCCCTACGGACACCACAAGGCCGAATATCTGTCGGCGGTGCTCGAGGGCGTGCTCATCGTGATCGCCGCCATGCTGGTCCTGCGTGAAGCCTATAACGGCTTCATCGCCCCCCGACCGCTGGACGCCCCCCTGCAGGGCCTTCTGATCAACGCAGGCGCCAGCGCCGTCAACGCGATCTGGTGTTTCGTTCTCTTCCGCTACGGACGTTTGTGGCGTTCACCGGCCCTGGTCGCGGATGCCCGGCATCTGTGGACCGACGTCATCACTTCGGGCGGGGTGATTGTCGGCGTCGCGCTGGTGCCAATCACGGGCTGGCTGCAACTCGACCCGATTCTCGCCTCGTTCGTGGCCGTCAACATCCTGTGGTCCGGATGGAGGCTGGTGCGCGAATCGATCGGCGGGCTGATGGACGAGGCGATTCCAGAGGAGACGCTCGTCCGGGTGAAGGAAATCATTTCGGGTAACGCCGAGGGAGCCATCGAGGCGCACGACCTGCGCACCAGGCAGGCCGGCCGTGCCACCTTCATCGAATTCCATCTCGTCGTACCCGGTACCATGAGCGTATCGGAATCGCACGGCGTCTGCGACCGCATCGAAGGAGCCCTCCGCAAAGGCGTCGAGGGCGCGATCATCACGATCCACGTCGAGCCCGAGGAAAAAGCCAAGCATCCCGGCGGCGTGCCAGTGGTCTGAAATTCAAGACCTGAGCGCGGAACTCAGCCCTTCGCGCCGCTGCCGCGTTCCGCGAAATACGCCAAGCTCCTGCGGATCTGTTCGGGAATGGCAGTGAAATGGTCGCCGGGAACGCCGACGCTCTCGACTTCGAGACCGGCAGAGCGCGCCCGGTCGGCGGTCAGATCCACAGCGGGGGCGGACCGCGCTGGCGCGCTGCTGTACTGGATCAATGTCGGGCATTTGAAGCTCGTCGCATAACAGACCGCCGAGCGCATCTCGAATTCACGCGGGTTCGTCGCGTCGAAGCGCACATCCTCGGGAAAGCGGCTGAAAAAGGCGAAGGCGCTCGGACTGCCCGACAAGGGCGAGGCGGCGTGGAACATGGCGCTGGTCATCGCCGCCAGCATCGTCAGCGTGCCTCCGACGCTGTGGCCCGCCAGAAAGATCCGCTCCGGATCGACATCAGCCTCGGTTGCCAGCACCTTCCCGGCCGCGAGCACGTCGTCCACCTCGTCGTAGAAGCCGGAAAAGATTCCCGCCTGGCCATTTTCACCCCTGACCGAGGGCATCATCGCGACGTAGCCGGCTTTGACATAGGGCTCTGCAAGATCCCAATGGCCCCTGCCCATGGCGTTGCCGCCGTGAAGCACGAGGACGGCCGGCCTTTTCGCCTTGCCCTGTGGCCAGGAGCGCCAGGCGAGAAGCTCGAGCTTCCCGGACCGATAGGCCACGACCCGGGCACCGCTCGGCGGATCCGCGAGGGATTCGCCCACATCCGGCGCCGGACCGCGTTTCAGGATATGGGTTTGGAACGCTTTGCGGTCGGCGGCATAGTCGCGATCGATGAGTGGAGGATCGGCCGGGAGCGCGAAACCCTCGCCGGCCTGTCCGAGCAACAGCGCCGCGCCGGCTCCCTTGAGCACCACGCGGCGGTCCGGCGAGGATTTGGACATGGCCTCAACGCCCTGTACGGAACAGCCCTCATCCAAGAAGGCAAGAATGACGATTTCAAGGACGCCTAAAGCGTCGCGATTATTCAGATCCGTTTCCGCGCGTCAGGACTTCGATTGGACACATGTCGGTCTGCCCGATGCCCAGTTGGGAGACAGGCCTCAATAGCGCGGTCCATGTTGCCGGGTTCAATGGCCAACCGCTGCGGCTGCGGCGGTCAGGCGGTCGAGCAGGGGCGCCTGGCCGGGAAGGATTCTTTCCCTCGCTTCGGCGAGGCCGAACCATTCGGCCCTGTCGACTTCGGGAAAGCTCTGCCGCCTGCCGCTCTTCGGTGGCCATTCCATCTCGAACTCGTTGCTTCTGATCGCGGCGGTGTCGAGATCGACTTCCGCCGCGAAGGCCACGACACGTTTGCCGCCGGCCTGGACGATCTCGCCCAGCGGCCGGAGAGGCGATGCGGGCGCGTCGACGCCCAGCTCCTCCTCGAACTCGCGGCGTGCCGCGGCTTCAGGGTCTTCGCTCTCCGCATACTCACCTTTCGGGATCGACCACGCGCCCCGATCGCGCTTTGCCCAGAACGGCCCGCCGGGATGGACGAGCAACACCTCGAGCCCGGTCTCCCGGCGCCGGTAGACGAGCAAGCCGGCACTCGCCTTGGCCATCAGTCCGTGATCTGGTTCGAAGAGCGCTCGTAGAGCATCGCGCCCGTCTCGGCGTCGACGCCTGCCAGGCTCACCGCATAGCCCCAAAGGCTGCGGATATGACGCAGCGTCTGGTCGCGGGTCGCCTCGTCGAGCAGCAGCCCGTCCTTGACCTTGTGTTCGAGCCGCAAATGGCGGTCGCCGAGAAGATCGACGTCGACGATCTGGATATCGGGCCTGCTCATGCCGATGTCGTAGCTGCGCGCCAGCGCCGAGCGGATCTTCGAATAGCCGCGTTCGTTGTGGATCGAGGCCACCTCGTAATGGCTCTCAGAGGCGTTGTCGGCCAGCACGAACATGCGCCATTTCCGGATCAGGGCCGGGCTCAGATATTGCAGGATGAAGGATTCGTCGCGATGGTTGGCCCAGGCGTCGAGCAAGGTCGCGCGCCAGTCGCCATTGCCGGCGATATCGGGGAACCAGTCGCGATCCTCGTCCGTCGGATCGGTGGCTATCCGGCAGATATCCCGCATCATGTCAAAGCCCAGCGCGTAGGGATTGATGCGGCTGAAGCGCGGATCGTCGAAGGAGGGCTGGAAAACCACGTTGGAATGGTTCTGAAGAACCTCCAGCATGGCGCCTTCGTTGATCATGCCCTTGTCGTACAGGGCATTCATGATCGTGTAGTGCACGAAGGTGGCGCAGCCCTCGTTCATCACCTGCGTCTGCCGCTGCGGGTAGAAATATTGCGCGATCACGCGCACGATCCTCAGGATCTCCCTCTGCCAGGGCTCCAGCACCAGGCTGTTCTTCTCCAGGAAATAGAGAAGGTTCTCCTCCGGCAGGTTCAGCTTCTTCTTGCGTTCGGCCGCGCCGTGATCGGCTTCCTCGGCCTCCTCCTCGTTCTTGGGCGTCGGCAACGTCCGCCAGAGGTCGTTGTAGGTCCGTTCCTCATATTCCAGCTTCTCGCGCAGCCCTTCCCGCTCCTTTTCGGAGGAAAGGCGCGGCGGGCGGCGATAACGGAAGACGGCCTGGTCCATGAGCGCGTGCGCGGCGTCGAGCACCGCCTCGACGGCCTCCAGCCCGTGCCGTTCCTCGCAACGGGCGATGTAGCTCTTGGCGAATTCGAGATAGTCGAGAATGGCGCCGGCGTCGGTCCATTGCCGGAAGAGATAGTTGTTCTTGAAGAAGTGGTTGTGGCCGAACGCGGCATGGGCGGTCACCACGGCCTGGAGCGCCATGGTGTTGCTTTCCATGAGATAGACGATGCAGGGGTTGGAATTGATGACGATCTCGTAGGCCAGACCGCGCAGCCCCTTGCGATAGAGCTGGGCCTCGTAGAGGAAATGCTTGCCGAACGACCAATGCCGGTACATCAGCGGCATTCCGACCGAGGAATAGGCGTCGAGCATCTGCTCGGCCGAGATGATCTCGAGCTGGTTCGGATATGTATCCAGGCCAAGGTCGTCGACCGCTATTTCCTCGATTGCCTCGTAGGTGCGGGAGAGCTTGGCGAAATCCCAGTCGGAATCGGTAAACAGCAAGCGGGAGGGGATCGCGGCGTCCATGGCTTCATCTCGCTTTCGTTCCGAGCTTGCGCAGATTGGAATCGCGCGAGAAAAGCTCGTGGAAGACGGGATAAATCTCCGACGGCCGCGCGATCCGCGTCATCTGGAAGTTCGGCCATTTGTTGCCGACCATCCGATAGGAGCGCCATAGCGAGGTGCCGTTGTCGGTCGAGCCGAAGATATGGCTCTCGCGCTCATCGATGATCTCGATATAGGCGTAATACTGGCACAGCGGCATGATCGTCTTGTCGAGCAGCGTCACGCAGCGTTCGGAATCGTTGGCGAAGTTGTCACCGTCCGAGGCCTGGGCAGCGTAGATGTTCCAGTCCTTGCTGGGATAGCGCTCCTCGACGATGCGCTGCATTTCCTCGAGCGCGGTGGAGACCACCGTGCCGCCGCTCTGGGTGCTGTAGAAGAAGGTTTCCTCGTCGACCTCACGTGCCTCGTGCGTGTGGCGGATGAAGACGATGTCGATACGCTCGTAGCGACGCTTCAGGAAAAGATGGAGGAGCACGAAGAACCGCTTGGCGAGGTCCTTCTCCCGTTCTCCCATCGAGCCGGAAACGTCCATCAGACAGAACATCACGGCATTTGCGTTGGGCAGCGGCTGTGGGTCGAAGCGATTGAAGCGTATGTCGATGGGGTCGATATAGGGGATCAGCCGGCGCCGGCGTTCGAAATGCTCCAACTCGGCGCGCAAGCCGGCAAGCCGCTGGAGCGTGGCGGCCACCGGCTTCGTCTCGGCCTCCAGCGTGGCGATCTCCGCCATGATGGCGTCGACCTCTTCCTGCTTCGGACGGCCGAGGGCGATGCGCCTGCCATAGCTGTTGCGCATGGTCCGCCCGACATTGATGCCTGTCGGGGTTCCCGTCTTGGCGAAGCCTGCGCGGCGGGGCTTGAAGGCCACCACTTCCTTCAGATTCAGCTTCACCATGTCGGGGAGTTCCAGGTCCTCGAAGAACAGGTCCAGCACCTCTTCCCGCGACAGGACGAAACGGAAATCGTCTTCGGTCTCCTGCGAATCCCCGGCCGCCTTGCCGGAGCCCCCCGCGCCGCCGGACGGCTTGGGGATACGGTCACCCGCCTGATATTCCTTGTTTCCGGGAAGCACATGGTCGCGCCGGCCGGTGCCGGGCGCGTTCTGAAAGGCGGGTTCGCCGGTGCCGCGCGCCGGCATCGGAACGGCGTGCTCGGCATCGGCATCGGCGATCTTGCCGGTCCGGATCTTCTCCTTGATGCTGCGTTTCAGCTCCCCGCGAGCCCGTTTCAGAAATCGCTGGCGGTTTCCAAGGCTCTTGTCCTGCGGGTTCAGCCGCCGATCGATGAAACTCGGCATTGGTCGATACGCATACCTCTCCGCCGCCTGTATCAGCCGGCTTTGTTCACCCGCATGTACCAATCCACCAGGCGGCGGACCTGCCTTTGCGTGTAGCCGCGCTCCATCATGCGCTGTACGAATTCCGTATGCTGCTTCTCGGTCACGCTGTCCTTCTTGGAGCCGAAGCTGATGACGGGCAGCAGGTCTTCGACCTGGCCGAACATGCGCTTCTCGATGACCTCGCGCAGCTTCTCGTAACTCGTCCACGATGGATTGCGGCCGTTGTTCTTCGCACGTGCGCGCAGGGTGAACTTCACGACCTCGTTGCGGAAGTCCTTGGGGTTGGCGATGCCGGCCGGCTTCTCGATCTGGGACAGCTCGCTGTCGAGCACCTCCCGATTGAAGATCTGGCCGGTGTCGGGGTCCTTGTAGTCCTGATCCTCGACCCATGCGTCGGCATAGGCGATATAGCGGTCGAACAGGTTCTGGCCGTATTCGCTGTAGGATTCCAGATAGGCCTTCTGGATCTCATGCCCGATGAACTCGGCGTAGCGCGTGGCGAGCTCCGACTTGATGAAATCGAGATAGGCGGCTTCCGTCTGCTTGGGGAACTGCTCGCGCTTGATCGCCTGTTCCAGAATATACATCAGGTGCACGGGATCGGCGGCGACTTCCTTGGTGTCGTAGTTGAAGGTCTGCGACAGGATCTTGAAGGCGAAACGCGTGCTGACGCCGGTCATGCCTTCGTCAACGCCGGCGGCATCGCGATATTCCTGCACCGACTTGGCCTTGGGATCGATCTCCTTCAGGTTCTCGCCGTCATAGACGCGCATCTTGGTGTAGCGCGGCGAGTTCTCGTGCTCGGCGAGTCGCGTCGACACGGTGAAGCGGCTCAGGATCTCGAGCACCTCCGGCGCGCAAGGATTGTTGGCCAGCTCGCTTTCGCGAAGCAGCTTCTCGTAGATCTGCTTCTCCTCCGTCACGCGCAGGCAGTAGGGCACCTTGACCACCAGGATGCGGTCGAGGAAGGCCTCGTTGTTCTTGTTGTTCTTGAAGTGCAGCCATTCCGATTCGTTGGAATGGGCCACGACGATGCCCTGATAGGGGAAGGCGCCGAGATTCTCCGTGCCGTTGTAGCTGCCTTCCTGGGTGGCCGTCAGCAGGGGATGGAGCACCTTGATGGGCGCCTTGAACATCTCGACGAATTCGAGCAGGCCCTGGGTCGTGCGGTTCAGGCCGCCGCTATAGGAGTAGGCGTCGGGGTCGTGCTGGCTGAAATGCTCCAGCTTGCGAATGTCCACCTTGCCGACCAGCGCCGAAACATCCTGGTTGTTCTCGTCGCCCGGCTCCGTCTTGGAAATGGCGATCTGGCGCAGTCTGGAGGGCAACAGCTTGACGACGCTGAATTTCGAGATGTCGCCCTGGAGCTCGTCGAGGCGTTTCGTCGCCCATGGCGAGATCAGGCCGTTCAGCCGGCGCCGGGCGATTCCGTACTTGTCCTCCAGCAGGTCGGCCATGCGGTCGGGATGGAAAAGGCCGAGGGGCGATTCGAAGACCGGGCTGATCTGGTCCCCGACCTTCAGCGTATAGATCGGCCGCTTCTCCATCAGCTTCTTCAGCCGCTCGGCAAGCGAGGACTTGCCGCCGCCGACGGGCCCGAGGAGATACAGGATCTGCTTGCGCTCCTCCAAACCTTGCGACGCGTAGCGGAAATAGCCCACGATCCGCTCGATCGTGTCTTCCATGCCGTAGAAGTCGGAAAAGGCCGGATAGATCTTGATGGTGCGGTTTGCGAAGATCCGCCCCAGCCGCTCGTCGGAGCTGGTATCGATCAGCTTCGGTTCACCGATCGCCTCGATCATGCGCTCCGGTGCGGTCGCGTAGAGAGACTGGTCGTCACGGCAGGCCAGCAGATATTCCTGGAGGCTCATCTCCTCCTGTGCGGTGCTGGTGTAGATCTCCGAAAAGAGATCGAAGACGTCGGTTCCGTTCCCGCCCATAATGCCCTCCTGCAGGCCCGGATGTCGGGCTCCTCACGAGCAAGCCGTGTCGAGAATCAACTATTAGATAGCTTTGTGGTTCCCTTGCGATCCGGCAATAGCTTCTTTCGAGAAAGGGGTAGGCCCCCGATCACAAATAAGTGTGCGAGGGAAACGTTGCCGTGAGAGATGGCGTCCTTTTTCGAAACGATCGCACGGGCCATCGAAAGCTTGTTCCCTGAGCGATTGTTCGCGATGCGCCCAGCCGGTCAAACGCAGCGGCCAACGCCATGACGCTTGGCTGATAAATGCCGTCGCCCGTGAGCTGATCGACCCTCAGCAACGGCACTGGAACTTTTTTTGCCGAAGGCTGTTCTTGTGTCAGAACCGTCTCCCCTCCACGGTTCTTCCCCGCCCTGATGGGCAAGCCCGCGCTCCCCCTCAAGCGCGGGCTTTCGCTTGCATGACCTCGAGGCAGCGAAAATTTGCGCCCTCGACCCGCTTGCGCGGACCATGGCTTTAAAGTAATGGCGTCCGTGGGCCACCCCTCCCCAACGAGGGGCTTACTATCTGGAAGGATAGACCACGATGACTGCTCTTACGAAGCCGGACCAGCGTCCGGCCAATCCCAATTTCTCTTCAGGTCCGTGCGCAAAACGTCCCGGCTGGTCGCTCGAGGCGCTCGGCGGCGCGCCGCTCGGCCGCTCGCACCGTGCCAAGATCGGCAAGACGAAGCTGGAACAGGCCATCGCTCTGACGCGCGAGGTGCTGCAGGTGCCGGCCGACTACCGCATCGGCATCGTTCCGGCATCCGATACCGGCGCCGTCGAAATGGCGCTGTGGTCGCTGCTCGGCGCCCGCGGCGTCGACATGGTCGCCTGGGAAAGCTTCGGCGCCGGATGGGTGACGGACGTCGTCAAGCAGCTCAAGCTCGCCGACGTGCGCACCTTCAACGCCCCTTATGGTGAATTGCCCGACCTGGCGCAGCTCGACTTCGACCGCGACGTCGTCTTCACCTGGAACGGCACGACCTCCGGGGTGCGCGTGGCCAATGGCGATTTCATCCCGGCGGACCGCAAGGGCCTGACCATCTGCGACGCCACTTCGGCCGCTTTCGCGCAGCGTCTCGATTTCGACAAGCTCGATGTCGTGACCTTCTCCTGGCAGAAGGTCCTCGGCGGCGAGGGCGCCCATGGCATGCTCATCCTGTCGCCGCGCGCCGTCGAGCGTCTCGAGAGCTACAAGCCCGCCTGGCCGCTACCCAAGATCTTCCGTCTCACCTCCAATGGCAAGCTGATCGAAGGCATTTTCAAGGGCGAGACCATCAACACGCCTTCCATGCTCTGCGTGGAGGATTATATCGACGCGCTCACCTGGGCCAAGGAGATCGGCGGGCTCGACGCGCTCGTTGCCCGCGCGGACCGCAATTTCTCGGTCATCGACGGCTTCGTGGCGCAGTCGCACTGGCTCGGCCACCTCGCCGTCGATCCGGCGACACGCTCCAACACCTCGGTGTGTCTCTCCATCGTCGATCCGGCCGTCACCGCGCTCGCCGCCGATGAGCAGGCCGCCTTCGCCAAGGCGATCGTGTCGGTGCTCGAGAAGGAAGGCGTCGCGTTCGACATCGGCTCCTATCGCGATGCGCCGGCCGGCCTGCGCATCTGGGCAGGCGCAACCGTCGAGGCTTCCGACCTCGAGAAGCTGATGCCCTGGCTCGACTGGGCTTTTGCCAAGGAACTGGCCACGCTCCAGGCTGCTGCCTGAGACTGGCCCGACGAATACCACCGGCCCAATGGTCGACCGTTCGTGGTGGCCTCACTGTCCTGTCGGACATCTCTCCCCGCACGCGGGGAGAGAGACGATGCAACTCGGTCTTCGCCAATCGCCAAGGTTGCCGATTTGCGAAACCGAGGAGGACGGCATCTCTCCGCATACGGGGAGAGATGCCGGCAGGACGGTGAAGGGTATCGCTATGGTCGGCGGGCTTGAATCCTCAAAGTGAAGGATGGACCCATGCCTCGCGTTCTCGTTTCCGACAAACTTTCTCCGACGGCCGTGCAGATCTTCAAGGATCGGGGCGTCGAAGTGGACTATCTTCCCGACCTGGGCGCCGACAAGGAAAAGCTGCTCGAAGTGATCGGCCAGTATGACGGCCTTGCCATCCGCTCGGCCACCAAGGTCACGGAGAAGCTGATCAATGCCGCGTCGAAGCTGAAGGTCATCGGCCGCGCCGGTATCGGTGTCGACAATGTCGACATTCCGGCGGCATCCCGCAAAGGCATCATCGTGATGAACACGCCTTTCGGGAATTCGATCACCACGGCCGAGCATGCCATCGCCATGATGTTCGCGCTTGCCCGCCAGTTGCCGGAGGCAAACAGCTCCACGCAGGCCGGCAAGTGGGAAAAGAACCGCTTCATGGGCGTGGAGATCACCGGCAAGACGCTCGGTGTCATCGGCTGCGGCAACATCGGCTCGATCGTCGCGACCCGCGGCGTCGGCCTGAAGATGCATGTGATCGCCTACGATCCGTTCCTGTCGGAAGACCGGGCGGTCGAGCTCGGCATCCAGAAGGTGGAATTGGACGAGCTCTTCGCGCGCGCCGACTTCATCACGCTGCACACGCCGCTCACCGACAGGACCAGGAACATCATCAACGCCGAGGCAATCGCCAAGATGAAAAAGGGCGTGCGCATCATCAACTGCGCGCGCGGCGGCCTGATCGTCGAGAGCGATCTCGTCGAGGCCTTGAAGAGCGGCAAGGTCGCCGGTGCCGGCATCGACGTGTTCGAGGTCGAACCCGCCAAGGAAAGCCCGCTCTTCGGCATGGAGAACGTGGTCTGCACGCCTCATCTCGGCGCATCCACGTCGGAGGCTCAGGAGAATGTCGCTCTCCAGGTCGCCGAGCAGATGTCGGATTACCTAATCAAGGGCGCCGTCACCAACGCCATCAACATGCCTTCCATCACCGCGGAGGAAGCGCCGAAGCTTCGGCCCTTCGTGAAGCTCGCCGAAGTGCTCGGCGCCTTCGTCGGCCAAGTCACGGAGGATCCGATCAAGGAGGTCGAGATCCTGTTCGACGGCCAGACCGCCACGATGAACACGCGGGCGCTGATCGCCGCGGCGCTCGCCGGCCTGATCCGGCCGCAGGTCGCCGATGTGAACATGGTGTCCGCGCCGATCATGGTGAAGGAGCGCGGCATCATCCTGTCGGAGGTCAAGCGCGACAAGTCGGGCGTGTTCGATGGCTACATCAAGCTGACGGTCAAGACAGAGCACATGACGCGGTCCATCGCCGGTACCTGCTTCTCCGACCACAAGCCGCGCTTCATTCAGATCAAGGGCATCAACCTCGATGCGGAGGTAGGGCAGCACATGCTCTACACCACCAATGCCGACGTTCCCGGCATCATCGGCCTGCTCGGCACGATCTGCGGCGAGAACGGCGTCAACATCGCCAATTTCCAGCTCGGCCGCGACCGGCCGGGCGGCGATGCCATCGCGCTGCTCTATCTCGACGCGCCTTTCCCGGAAAATGCGCTTGCCGCGCTGCGCGCCAATCCGAAGATCGACTCGGCCAAGCGGCTGCGCTTCGACGTCGCCGCGGCGTGACGAGGGGAGGGGACTTCCCTTCCCCGGTCTTGCCCGCGCGGGAGCCCGTGACGTGACGATACACTGGCCGGGCGCCGTTCCTTGCCCTTGAGGTTCGGTGCCCCACCATCCGGTCCGTTCCCGCGCCGCTGACGAGAGCAGTTCCGTTCCTCTTCGATTACGGAACTCCTCTCCCTCCACTTTCCCGAGATTGCTTCGGCCTCGCCCCGCGGCACGATGGTCTAGATCGCCGTGTCGCCCGAAACCACGTCGATAAAGCGGTTGCTGGCGTCGAGGCGGCAGTCATAGATCCTGGCGCGCCGGTTTCCGTCGTCGATCGCGACGGCAATCGTCGTCGAGCCATCCGCTGCGACCACGCGCTGGCGGGTTGAAACGTGTTGCGGCTCCGCGTTGAACCTGAACCCCACCTCGTCCTGGCAGAATGCAGCCTGTTTGTTGGGGCTGATCGGCGTAGTCCCCACCGTCAGCTCTCGGCGACCCTGATCGGGGGCGCTGTCGCTCGTTTCCGAGCCCTGGGCGGCTCCAGCCTCGCTTTGGGAAGCGGCCCAGGGGGAAGACACCGCGAGCCTCTTCGTGGCGTCGCCGGATGAGGTGCAGCCCGCGAGGAATAGAGCGGCACACGCAAGGGCAGTCGCAGTCTTCATAAGGCCCCTCCAGAGCGTTGGTCGCCCCTGCCAAGTCAGGAACGCCGTATCGACAAAATGGCCTTTGCAGGACGTACCTGCAACGGAACTTTTCGCCGAAACCTGCCAGTCCGCTTTGGTCACGTTTGGCTTATCTGGACATGCGCCGCATGACCCGGCGTCTCCGGGACGTTGGGTGGCCGCAGGCGCGGCAAACGTTCCGCCCACTCGATCAGTCCTGAAAAACGCATCTTGGGGAGGCAGGTTTCGGGCGCCTGGTGAAGGCGACGCTCATCAATGTAACGATTTGCTATATTAATCCACGCGGAAATCATCAACCGGGGTCTTCTCGTCTGCTAGCTTCTCAATGTTCGTCATTCGGGGAGGAATATGACGCCCATCCTAGAGACATTTTACGAGGACGATTTAGCCGGCATTCTCGCGCTGGAGGCTTTGTCGCGTGCGGAATCGGAGTTTCGTGGCGCCCTTGCGGCGGTGCGCTGCCCGCGCGTGGCGGGGCGCGAAGTCCGGCCGACGACCCCGTGATGGTGCGCCGCGTAGCCGGTTCGGGTTGGATCAGACCGCAAGAGTGATCGGCAGAAAAATCGGCATCGAGATTACGTGCCACACGATCGGCAACGCTGGCGGGATTTCACGGGGTTTGGGCACGCGTGCGGGAAATCCGCCGCTCGGGAGCGGTCGTGTCCGTTCCGTTCAGCATTTTGGATGGCGCGGAGGCCTGGGCGCAGATCCGGCAGGCGAGCCGAGCTGGGTGCTCAAATCCATCCGCGGCAGATGACCGTCATGACCGGCCCGCGCGAAAAAGTGCTTTTCCAATTTCCGGGAGGTCAGGGGCGGCTTCGTGCCGGCAAGATAGGGAAAGGCCGCAAGAACCGGGCGGCAATCAATTCGTAAGGCATATCTCGCAGGGGCAGAGGGGGGCAGGAAACGCAAGGTCTCAGGAGGCGAAGATACAGCCCTATGTATGATCGCTCGTCAGGACAGCAGTTTCCGGGGGGTGCCGAAAGCGAGGCGAAGAGGAGGAATCGAGATGCCTGTATTGCAGCCATTCGGCGTGAACGAAACGCATGGCATGCTGATGCAGCCCACTGCACAAATCCGCGCCAGCAGCGACGATCTGCGCTGGACCTCGCTCTACGTATCAGTTCAGAAGGAAGCGCCGTTCGAAGGCCTATTCGCCCCCGCGAAGGATCAGTTGATCGTCCTCCACCGGGATGGTCCCGTCCGCATCGATCGGCTTTGCGGGGCTGTCGGTAGCCACGTCGTTCCGCCAGGCGGGCTTCACCTCATTCCCGCAGGTCAGGGGTTCGGCTTACAGCTTGCGAGCCTGCTCGAGACTGTCCATGTCTACATCCGCAATGCGGTCATGGAGGAAGTCTCCTCGGAAATGGTCGAAGGTGACCCGTGTCACGTCGAAATACCGCCTGAAATCCTCGATTCCGATCTGTGTTTGCATGGTCTCCTGGAAGCGGCTGCCGGCGCACTCGATGACTTTGGCGCCGGCTCGGAGCTGTTTTCTGACCATCTTGCGCGTGCGATCGCGTCCCATCTCGTGCGACGATATTCTGGACGGCGTCTGCGTCCCATTCATAGCGAGGGTGCGGGCGGGCCTCTGTCGGCACCCGTATTGGCGGCGATCGAATACATGAACGACAATATCGATCAGCCGATCAGCCTCTACGACATCGCAAAAGCGACCAATCGAAGCCCGAGCCATATCGCGCGGCTGTTTCGAACGGAGCTCGGCCAGCCGCCGCATCGCTATCTCATTCGGCTTCGCGTGGAAAAGGCGCGCCGTCTTCTGGAGAAAACAAACGGATCGATCGCCGAGATCGCCTTCGAATGCGGCTTCACGCACCAGGAACATCTGACGCGGCTGTTTCGCCGGGAGTTCTCAGCCACGCCAGCCGCATACCGCAAGTCGACACGGAACTGAACGCTGCGGTTCCCGCAATAGGCCGAAATCCGTCAAGGGCGAGCGCGCAACTCTGCAACAGCAGAGCACGAGATCTTCGATCGTTTCAAAGTGCAAGGCCAGAGGGATGACAGCTGGTCAGGGTCGAAGCGACTGTTCCAGATTGTCATAGTCGAGAAACTTGAGTTCGGCGCGATACGTCGCGTGACAGCTCTCGCAGAGAGCCTCCAGCCGTTCGACCACCGGAAGCATCTCTTCGCGAGGAGCGTCCGCTGCCTCCTGGGCCAGGCGATAGCCCTCCTCGGCCATGGCCTTGAACTGCGGAAAATCGTCCCAGACGGCTGCAGTGGCCAAGGAGACGCGAGCAGGATCGGCCTGCGCGCCCGCTTCCGTCCAAGGGTTAGGTTCGGCGCGGTAAAGATTGGGAAAGGCGTAGAGCATGTGCGAAATCGACGTCAGCCGGGTCCTCAACTCGTAGTCGTCCATCGGCAGGACACCATCGAGGATGTCGTGAACCGCATCATTGTTGGCGCCGATGCTGACCATCAGCAGGCGGCGTGCCAGCGTCGTTTCGGTTTGCGCAGTCAAGGCAGTATCGGACAGGCTCGCAGCGCCCTCACTCGATTGCCCGGCAAACATGGTAGCGGTCGCCGCTCCCACAGTGACCGCGATGACCCAGATCGAACGCATGATTTTCCTCCCTGACGATTCCGGGGAGCTGAACACGGGTTCGTCGTTCGGTCCTGCACGATCCCTGCAAATGGCTGCACTAAACGCTTCAGGCTCTTGTCTCGAGCAGAAGGCCTCTGATCTCGATCATGTGCGAGTGATCATTTTATACAGCAGTTGCGACAATTCATGCAGGCCGGAGACGCAGCTCCGTGGGCTTAATGGCTCAGCTCGGAGGAGACGAGCTGGACGGCCGGCGGATCGCAGGCTGCGGTTCGGAGTCGAATGTCCCGTCTGACGGAGGAGGGCGCTCATTTGAAGAAGCTTTTGACAATCTGCGCAATCGGTCTGCTTGCCGGCGTCGGCTTGCAAACGATCGCCACGGCGCAGGCACTGCAGCCGGTGCCAGAGGTCGTGCCGGCGCCGCTAACCTTTGCGACCTCGACCGAGCATTACGAATTCTTGAAGGCTCTGCACAAGCGCGGCACCCGGCATACATCGGAGTCGGTGCCGAAGTGGGAGGGCCTGTGGGAACCCAGCTACAACAATGTCGCTCTGCGCGGCGGCTCCTCCGTCTTCTTCGAAGGCGCGATGCCGGTCGGCCTGAAGGCCGGGGGCAAGGTTAGGGAAGGCGTGCTGTCGCCGGAATATGAAGCTGCCTTCAAGCAGCGCCGCGAGAACATGCTGAAATACAACGAACAGCCCTACGATCGGCTGACCACATGTGAGCCCGCGGGCATGCCGCGCTGGCTGCTTGAGCCCTATGTGCGCGAGTTCGTCAACACGCCCAACCAGTCGTGGTGGTTGAATGATCTGGCCAACGACACGCGGCGCATCTACATCGACCAGGATCATAAGAACATCGACGGCGCACATTCACCGAACGGCGACAGCGTGGGCTTCTGGGCCGGCAACAAGCTGATCGTCCATACGATCGACGTGTGGCCGATGGACTATTTCCGTGGCTATCCTCCGACGTCGAATGAATTCGAGGCGGTGGAAGTTTATGAGAAGGTCGTCGAGCCCAACGGGCTTGAGCGCATCGTCGCGCAGGTCACTTTCTACGACAAGATCGGCTTAGCGAAACCGATAAACGCCGTTTACACCTGGACCCGCGCTTACAAGCAGGAGCAGGCCGGCTACCGGATGCGGCATTGGGACTGCAACTCTGCGGTCCAGGTCAAGACCGAGAACAACGAGACATCCATCCGCCTCCCGGGGGAATCCCAGAACAGTTGGCTCGAAATGCGCGCGCCGGATCTGCCCCCAACATTGACCGGTCAGACGCAAACGCCCGGTGAAACCGATTTCGACCTCGACGACATGCTCGGACAGACCAACCAGGGAAATCAGCAGCCATGAAGAAGTTGGCCATCGCACTTTCCGCGGCTTCCACCGTGCTGGTCGCTACGGCCGCCCTCGCTCACCACAGCTTCTCGATGTTCGATCCGAGCAAGGAGATCGTGGTTAAAGGCGTCGTGGCGCGCTGGGCGTATAATAGCCCGCACACCTTCATGATGATCAAGGACGAAGAAGGCAAGCTGTGGGCGTTCGAGGGCGCAGCGCCGCCCGCGTTGCTTGCGCGCACTCCGGCAATTTCCGGAGACACTTTCAAGAACGGACAGACTGTCAGCGTGATCGTCTGTCCACTGCGCGATGGCAGAAACGGCGGTGCTGCGGGCCTGTTCTTCACCGACGACGGCACGGTGTATAACCCCTCGGATGCGGGCTGCAGCGCGAACCAGCGGATCAAAGAATGGACTGACTGGTTGAAAGCTGGCCACAAGTCCAAGGCAGAGGCGGAAGCAGGCAAATAAGGCCGCGCGAAAGAATTGAGGCCGTGTGGCGCAGGGCTTGGTTTGTCTTTCCTTGGGGGTGGTAGCATTGCAATGATGAAGGTGCTCAGCGATTTCGGGCAAAATCCAATCAGCCTGGCGATGGCCAGTTCTTCCTGGGTCGTGCCAGCCATGCAGTCCCTTCATATCATGGCCATCGCTGTCGTCTTCTTTTCGGTCCTCACCGTGGCCATGCGACTGTTGGGTTTTGCATGGGCCGGTCAGTCCGTGCGTCAAACGGCAGACCGGTTCGCTCCGTGGATTTTAGGCGCGCTTATCGTGCTCGCTTTTACCGGTCTCGTGCTCATCCTCGCCGAGCCGGTCCGCGAACTGATGGCGGTGTCCTTCTGGCTGAAGATGGCCCTCTTGGTGCTCGCCATCATCATCTCGCTACGGTTCACGCGCTCTGTAAGGTGCAGTCCCGTCTACCAGGACCAAAATGGACAGGCAGATGCCTCAACCCGGCGGGTCACGATCGTTACCGTCGGGGTTTGGATCGCAATCATCTTCCTTGGCCGATTCATTGCCTACGATCCGCTGATCTGGGGCCGGCTGTCGCCACTCACCGTCGGATGAGGGAATTACCATACAATGGACTTGCACAGCTTCTTCCAGGCGCTGCAGGAATCGTCGCTGGCTCATTTTGTCAACACGGCCGGCGCGACATATCCAATCGCCGAATCCCTGCATGTGATCGCCATTGCGTTGGTGTTCGGGTCGATCTTCATTGTTGACCTCCGGCTGCTCGGTCTCGCCTCAATGGCGCAGCCATTCACCCGCGTCGCGGGAGACCTTCTGCGCTGTACCTGGTGCGGATTCGCGCTCGCGCTCGTTACTGGCGTGCTGCTTTTCCTACCCAACGCCACCCAGCTCTACACCAACGCCCCCTTCTTGACGAAAATGGCGCTTCTGGCCGCCGCTGGCATCAACATGCTCGTCTTCGAGCTGATAACGGTGCGCGGTGTTTCGCTTTGGGACAGCGTAAACCCACCCGCGGAAGCCAAGCTGGCTGGGCTTGTTTCGATCTTACTCTGGACTGGCGTTATCGTAGCGGGCCGCCTTATCGGCTTCACATCCGTGGCCGACGATCCGTTTGCGTATATCTGAACAATGCGTGCCGCCGGCCGCGAAGTTCACCGGACCGTCTAAATCGCCTCCGCGATATCGATCCGGCGACAGGCTTCAAATCGCGTATTTTCTCTTGGTATGTCGTTAGCCCAAGCCGGTGGCAACATGCTTTACTCGGGTGGAAACTTGATCGGCTCCGGATTCTGCCGATATTCGTTGTGGCAGGATTCGCATTGTCCCTCGAGGTCTTCCGTCAGGCGCACGAGTTCTTCCCAACTGGCGGCCCGTCCGGCGCGAT
Organism: Rhizobiaceae bacterium; assembly: GCA_035556195.1. Taxonomy (GTDB): domain Bacteria; phylum Pseudomonadota; class Alphaproteobacteria; order Rhizobiales; family Rhizobiaceae. Next base: position 192,855 of record DATMFK010000010.1, on the reverse strand, counting down.
AGGCTGTTTCGGCGGCGACGAGGCTGCGCGTGTAGAAGTCGTCCCAGTTCTCCCAGAGCCGAGGCAGCGCCGTTGTCACCCGCGAGGGATCCTCCTCTTCCAGCTCCTTCGAGTAGATGTACGAGCCCTCGGGAAACATCTCGGGCGTGCCGAGGAGGAACACGCCGATATTGTCGAGGCGCAAGCGGGCGGCGGCCTCTTCGGCTTCTCCTGGACCATCGATGATGTCATGAACCTGATCGTTCTGGCGGCCGAGGGTCGTCATCACGATACGACGCGCCAGGATCGAATCGATCGGGTCCGTTTGCCCCGGCGCGAAACCCGATCGCTGCTGGGTGAATTGCGCCAGCGCCGGCACCGCTACCACTCCGGCCAGCACTGCCGCAGCCAATGCACGCTTTGCTTTCATCCTAGTCCCTCCCAGACCAACCTCAATTGCCTAGCAGATCCCCCTCTCCGTCCCGGCGAAGCCGAGACGGAGAGGGGGCACGTCACACGCTGATCCGCAAAAAGCCGGCTGCCACGCAACCGCGCAGGAAAGGATGAGCGGATCCACTTTCCCGCCCAACGCCTAGAACGGCGCATTGAACATCGTGAATCCGATCCAGCGGCCGCAGACGACGACCACTGTCCAGAAGCTGAGCGACAGAGCGCCGGCTATCCGGGCAGCAACCGGAATGCCTCGCTGGCCATCGCCCCACTCATGGCGGGTGCGAGAAATGACGAACTCCATCACGAGCATGTTTATGCCGGCCAGCGCGATGAAGACCATCTTCGTGAGGAAGAAGGGGTTTTTCGCATAGGCGGTCGCCTGCGCCATGAACATCAGCGTACCGGTGACCACAGCCAGGGCAAAGGCGATCCAGACCAGCTGGAGGCTGTCTGCCGCCAGATCGGCGTAACGACGGGTGCGGCCCGCCAGCCCCAGCAACCGGAGATCGACGATTGCGATGACGCCATAGACAAGCACGATGGCGATGACATGCACGACTTCCACGGCCGGGAAGGCCCAGTCGGATAGCTGGATGAACTCGCCGATGCGCGTCGTCTCCAACGAGCTCAGAATGGTCCAAATGTCCATTGGAGGCTTCCCAATATTGCAGAACTCGCCGAGCTGAGCGGTTCAGACATAAGCGATAAGCCGGCCCGCCGTGATGACGGCGCACCAGAGGAGGAAAGTGCCGCAGGCAAAAACCCGAACGCGCGTTTTCGAGCGGGTAAGGTCCCACCCTGCCTCGGGCGTTTTCAGCGTGCGCTGAAACCACAAGGTCCCCGCCGCGCCGATCAGGATGAGCACCATCTTGAGCCAGAACGGAACGCTGGTCAGTTCGCGCACCGGCTCGCCTATCACGAGCAGGACGCCGGTCAGCACCAGAACGCCTAGCGCGCACCAGATCCACGGAAGGAAACGCTGGGCCGTCTCCTCGAGAGAATGGGCGCGGTCGACCTGACGCAGAAGTCGCAGATTGATGAACAGCGTGGAGGAGAGGACGCAGGCTATCGCCAGTATATGGATGCTCTGAAGCGCGGGGATCACCCACAAATGGCTCTGAATCTGGCGGCTCATCCCCGTTTCAGAAAGCCAGGTCGCGAATTCCATCATGCCGGTTTACCAGAGAATGGCGGGAGGGGCGGCCGGTGGAGCCGCCCTTTCCCGGGTATGATTACTGCCCCGCCGGCTTCACGGCGAAGCCATTGCGCGGATTGATGGTTTGGCCTTTCACCACCGCGTCCACCCACGCCGCTCCGGGGCGACCGTCGCGCATGGGGTTTCCGCGGATCGAGATCTCCGTTCCGGGCGGCAGCATGCTCTTGCGGATGCCGGCGCGCATCAGGGTGCTCGGGCCTTCCGCCTCGAAGCCCCAGGTCGTCACCTTGCCGGTCTCGTCGGTCACATCGACCAGGAGCCATGAATGCGGGTTGGTGTACTGGAACTCCTTGACGACGCCCTTGACCTCCACGAGCTTTTCATTGTCGAACATGGCGGCCGAGTGATGCGCGATGGCCGGAGCGGCGACGAGCACTGCGAGCGCGGCGCTCATCACCGGATATCTTAGCTTCATAGGTAGGCTCCTCATCTTTGGCGGCCGCTACTTCTTCAGGTTCTTGATGGCCGGGTCCGAACTGACCGCCGCATCGTCGTTGACGAAGTCGAAATCCGTGAACTGGCTGGACCCGTCAGAAGTCGCCGTGATCGCGTTGTTGCTGTTCTCTCGGCAATCCCAGTAGCGGATGCGGAGGAAATGATCCTCGTTTTCGAGTTCGATCCAGCTCTGGCGCGTGTACCAGGGTTCGGCGAGGTTGACCGGGTCGAACACCCAGTAGTCCGCCTCGAGCATGTTATGCGCGGTCTTGCGATAGCGTTCGACGACCTCCACCTGGTCCGAATAGTTGGGCTGGCTGCCGCGCTGATATTGGCCCGGCATCAGGTATTTGGTATGCGTGACCAACATGTCGCCGTCCCAGAAGCCAATCGTATCGCCGTTCCAGCTCGGATAGGCGTCCTCCTCGGGCGTGTGCTCGCGCCCGTCCGTGTAGACGCGACGGACGTCATTCACCATCTCGTTGATCAGCCAGGTCTGGCCAGGGGTCACGATATATTCGTGAAGAAACGGCTCGCTGGCCCAGCGCGGGTGCCCTGGCGGACGGCAATCCGAGATCGGATCGTACTCGCCGCCGTGCTTCTTCATATTGTCGATCTTCGCCTGGCGGGCGGCGGCGCCTTCGGGCGTGAGCTTGGCGGTCATCTGGTCGACCTTGATGTCCGGGTCGAAGGAGAGACCGCCGCGCGTGCGCGTGAAGATGCCGGACCAGTCATATTCCGGCTTCTTCATGTCCTCCCAAGAAAGCTTGTCACCACCGCCGGCATGCTCTTTCAGGAATTCGAACAGGGCTTCGGACGTTTCGAACGATTCGCCGAAAGCCTGAAGCTTGGCCTTGTTCTGCGTCCAGGCCTCGCCGCCATCGCCTCTGTCCAACCAGCCGACGAATTCGGCGCCATGCGCCGAAGCGAGCATCTGCATTCCCGCGGCCAGTGCGAGGATCGACGCCTTTATTGTTTTGAGTCTCAACTCTCTCCTCCTCACCATAAGAGATTGTTGGACGAACTCATCGGGCAGGGGTTGCGTCGAACGCAAGCCGCCTCGGGCAAAGCCATCCCCGGTGTGAGCTCCTCCACGATTGCAACCTAAGTCGAAGCCTGGATGACGGATAGACACAAACCGATCGTCGCGATGGCGATTTCGTGCAGGCCAGAAATCGCCACGCGTAATAGCGCTTGAGATCGGATTGTGCTTGGGAGGATCGAATCTTGAAAACGTCTTTGACCGCCGCCGCCGCCCTGTGCGGCATGCTGGTTCTGCCCGGCGTGGCGTCGGCGCAACAGAAGCCTGTGGAGACGACGAGCGGGCCGGTCGTGGGTGTCGAAAGCAGCCATGTTCCTGGCGTGACGGTTTTCAAGGGCATCCGGTATGGCGCCGATACCGGCGGCGAAAACCGGTTCCTGCCGCCGAAGCCTGCGGAAAAGGCGGCCGAGGTCTACGAAGCGAAGGAATACGGCAATGCCTGCTACGGGCTCGGCTATCCGCCTTTCCTGATGCAGGAGGAGGGCGTCGACCTCGACAAATCTCCGATGAGCGAGGACTGCCTGTTCCTCAACATCTGGACACCGAAGACCGACGCGGGCAAGCGTCCCGTGATGGTGTGGTTCCATGGCGGCGGCTTCACCTCCGGCTCGGGCGGAAGCATCCGTTACGAGGGATCCAACCTCGTGTCGCGGAAGGATGTCGTGCTGGTCACGGTCAACCACCGGCTTGGTGCTTTGGGCTTCATGGATGTCTCTGCCATCGGTGGCGAAGCCTACGCGGACTCCGGCAATGCCGGCATGCTCGACATCGTGCAGGCCCTGAAATGGGTGCACGACAACATTGCGGCGTTCGGCGGCGATCCGGAAAACGTGACGGTGTTCGGCGAGTCGGGTGGCGGTGGGAAGACGACGACGCTGCTCTCGATGCCTGCCGCGAAGGGGCTGTTCCACAAGGCCATCGCCCAAAGCGGCCTCAATGTTTCCGCGATACAAGCGGAGAAGGCCGGCGAAACGGCCAAGGCGGTCATGGCGGAACTGAAGGCGGATTCGATCGACGCCCTGAAGAGCGCCGACCCGGACGCGCTGACGAAGGCCAAGGGTTCCTGGGGGCCGGTGATCGGCCGCTCGCTGCCGCGCAGTCCCTTTGACCCGGATGCCGACCCCGCGGCCAAGGACATCCCGCTCATGATCGGCTCCAACCTCACGGAAGCAACCTTCTTCGGCACCACGCCGCTCGCGGCGGTCGATGAGGCCGGTCTGAAGGAAGCGTTCGCCAAGGGTAGCTTCACGGCGAAGATCGCCGCCGAAAAAATCCCTGACCTGATGGCGGCCTATCGCGCGGAGCTACCCGGAACGCCCGACCACGAAATCTACCAGATCATCGCGTCGGACGCCTGGCTGACCCGCGCCGTCGACAAGGTGGCAAATCTGCGGGCAGAGATCAAAGCGCCGACCTATGTCTACAAATTCACCATGCGCCAGGGCGCGCGGGACGGCGCGCTCAACGTTCCGCATACGGCGGAGATCGCCTACGCCTTCGACAATCTGGCGCTCGCGAAGGCGCTGGTCGGAGAGCCGGACGAGAAGGATCAGGCGCTTGCGGATCTCATGAGCGCAGCCTGGACGAATTTCGCCCGGACCGGAAATCCGCAAGGGGAGGGTGTGCCGGAATGGCCGGCCTTCACCTCGGACCGCCATGCAGTCATGATCCTTGGCGAAGAATCGCAAGCCGCTGTCGATCCCTTCGCCAAGCGCTTGAAGGCACTGAGCGCGGCGCAGTAGTCGTAAATCGCTCTCGCGTTTCGCCGGGTTAAAGCATGTCGCCCAAAAGTGCGCAGCGGTTTTGCGATAAAGACATGCGCAAAAGTAAATACTTAAGCGTGTCGCCGATTGTTGGCCACGAGCTTTGAAGCCCGCCGGGGATGTCCCGGCGGGCTTCATTCCGAGCGCCCCGAGGACGCAAAGGTTCGTGCTCAAGCCTTTGATGACCAGCCTCGTGAAACGCGAGGCTGGCCCGACTACGTTGATGGCAGCACGCGAACGAGCCGTAGGACCGCCTCGAGGCCATAATGGTCGGAGAAATAGCATTTCAGCGACTGGTCGGACTCGACCCACCCATCGGAAAGAAGTTCCGGATCGTAACAGTTTGCCGTTCGCGGCTCCGGCCAGCGGCCGTCAAGGGCATCGCCCATGACCTCGATCGAGTCCAATGCCAGGCGGAAACGCGAGCCTTGCCGCACGAGCATGTAATCCAGGCGCTCCATGGTCGGGTTCAGGTCGTCGTCGTTGCCCCAATTGTGCGCATAGGCATTGTGCTGGCTGTTGATGGTAAAGCCAACCTTGGCCTGGGTTGTCCATCGGTTGCGATAGAGATCGCCGGAGGGGGCGATCCCAGCCAGCAGGCGCGTGTACTCCGCAGTCGCGGCGCCGCCAGTTTCGCCGATGATATTGAAGTCGCCGAGAAAGAGCGTCGGGTGGGCCGTGTCCGCCGCCGCGCCGAGGAATGCGCCTATCTGCATCAGCTGTGCCGTCCGCGCCGTCATGTCCCCGGCATCGCCCGCGGCGTCCAGATGGGTGTTGACGACGAAAAGGAATTCATCCGGATCCGGCCCCACGCGCACGGTCGTCAATGTAAAGCCCTTGTTGGCAAGGCAATCCGAAGCGTTGGATAGAACACCGTGGCAAGTGGTGAAACCCACGGTCTGATGGTCTAGTCTTTGCAGTTTGAGGGCCAGCTGCAGCGCCTCGCCCACCGCCCCTCCCACCGGCGTCGACGGGACATGCAGATCGTCCTTCACCAGGAGCACGAGACCGGAACGGCTTTTCGGCAGCGCGGCGAGGGCCGCGTCCTCGCTTAGCCCGCTTGGCAGGCTCCACCTGCGACCCTCGGGGCCGGGAAGAGCGAAATAGCTTTGAGAGGGAGCAAAATCGAGGAGATCATCGAACCGGTGGTCGTCGAACACCTCCTGAAGTGCGATCACGTCGAAGCTCGCGACACGGTCCTGGATCAGTTGGAGGCGCTCGGAATTGTCCTCATCCGTGTTCTTCACCCGGAGGTCATATATCGCTTCGACGACACCGGCCGCCGAAAGGAGCGTTCCGGCGGTGGGCGCCGTGACAGGATTGAGCAACTGGGCCGAGACTTCGGCATAGAAGCTGGTTGCGAAGGCATCCTCCGGCCGCAGGAAAGTGTTCTGCGTCCAGATGCGCAGGCGATGCGCGACGTTCAGGTGGGTGAACAGACGGGTCGGTGCGGGCGCCAGGGGAGACGTAACCTCGAGGGTGATACGCTCTTCGCCGAGCGGCGTATCGTCCGTGATCAGGCCCTCGATCCAGTTGGCGCTATCCCGACTGACCAGCTGCAGCCCTGGAGGGAGGCTCGTCCCGGAGGCAACGCGCCATGAATAGTTTCGCCCGTCGCCGCCGAAGCTGACTGGCAGCTGAAGGCTGAAGACTTCGCCGCGGACCACATCATGTGGTCCGAGTGCAGCCTCGCGGGCGCCGGGAGCGAAATGCACCGGCACTCCGAGCGTGTACGCACGCTCGACGCTGCGTCCACCCTGCGACAGCCGAAACTTCCCCCTTGCTGACATGGCTCCATGCGAGATCTGGCCCGCAACAACACCGTTGCCATCCGGTAGCGTTTCCAAGTGCAGGCCGACCGGAAGTGTCGCGCCGCCATCGCCTACCCACTCCCATCCCAACGGCCCGCACGGCAGCTGGACCGTTGCCGGCAGCAGCCCGCAATCTGCCGGCCCGCCGCTTGCCGGCAGCTGGACCTCGAAGGGCGGCTCGCTGGGCAGCAAGGGCGGGAACTGCACGGGCAGGCGCATGCCGAGGTTCACCGGGATTACGACGCGATAGGGGCGGCTGGTGCTGCCGCTGGTAATCGTGATCGTATAGATCTGGGTTCGGGCATCGTCGTTCAGTTTGCGCAGCGGCAATGTCTGCAGCACCAATTGGCGGCCGTCGGTCGCGAAGCGGATCGGCATGGGCGGTTGCGGATCGATCACGGCGGTGAATCCGGTTGGGGTGCCCTGCGGCGCGTCGAGCAGGTAGATGAAGGCGTCGCCGGCGTCGACCGTGTCCAGCACGAGCGGGTCCGTGAGTCGGACCGGCTCCACCGTCTGCGCGCTGTCGCATGCAAGATTCTCGAGCCAGAGTTCCTGCTCGATGGGCCGACCAGTCCCGCGAGCCAGCTCCTCGGCAAGACGCTGAAAAGCGCGCGCGCAAGCGACCGGAGACGACCCGATTGCCAATTTGGAGAGCATATCGTCGAGTTGCTCGCGCGCCGTCGGCGCAAGACCTTCGCGCCGATCGGCGAGCGCGATCAGATAGCTGGCGGTCAGGCCGGACACATCGAGCTTCGCAGATCGCGCCGTAAGCTCCTCGAGCTCTGCCTTGAGCTGGGCAGTATCGAGTTCAGCCAGCCGCCTGTGATGCTTCAATGTCAGCTGGCGCAGGGCGTTCGCATCCTTGCGCTGCCGTGCCGCTTGGAGCTCAGTCAGAACGCCATCGACGGCGCCTGAAACTTCTCGCTGAGGCTTCGGACCGTTTATCGAGGGAGCATCCTCGGCGGGCGATGGTGCGGCGGCAAGCGCCATGACCATGGCCAACAGCCACTGGCATACCGAATGACGGGTCGGCATAATCCACCTCCAGATCCGGCTCCATCGAGACATCCAGCGGGGCAGGCTCACGGACGCAGCGGCCCGGCCGGCGGGCCGATCCTCACTGCGGGCTCGTTTACCGATCCCCGGTCGGTCACCGTCGGCGCGCCGCCGCGGTGGACCGGGTCGCCCGGCGGCACGCTGGGCGTCGGCTCCGCATCGGTCGCTTGGCACGTGCAGTCGTCCGTCAGGATTTGACCTTCGGCACAGCGAACGGCGAGGCAAAGTGCGCGGACGGGCTGGAATCCCACCGCGTCCCGTTCACACTGGCACTGATCGCCAACGGTCGAAGCGAGGCCACCCTGCGGGCACAGCATGAGGCTGCACCCGAGCGACGGGCGGGCCGGCGCGTCGCCGGCGAGACAGACGCCGGCATCGCTCTCGTCCACGGGAGCATTCTGGGGATCCCAGATCGAGACGATGTCGAGCGGCCGGCCGGCGCTGCCGGCCGCCGGCTCGCGCGCCGGAAGCCCCGCTGCCTCTCGGAATGCATCGAGCAGGTCCTCTGTGCACATTTTTGCTCGGGCAACTTGGGCGCCCAGGCCGGTACACGCGTCGGGGCAGTCTTCCGGGCTGAGGCAGCTCTTCAGGCCTTTCCTCATTTCGTGCAGTTCTTGCAGGCGCTCGTAGCCGTCCTCTTCGGAGCGAATGCCCATCTGCATCTGCACGATGACGTCCCATGCCATGCTGTCGATATCTTCCTTGGTGAGCTTTGGCCTGGGTGTGCCTGGGCGCGGCGGCGTGCCGATCAGCTCGTCCAAGGCCTCGAAGAAGGCTTCGACGTCGGTGGAGGTCACTGTCCCCGCGGTGCTCGATGTGCCAGTGGTCGACGTCCCCGTGGTCGACGTGCTTGTTCCCCCGGTCGAGATTCCGGTTCCGCGACCTGGCTCGTTGGGTCCCGTCGCTCCGGGCCGGTCCGCCGTAATGACAGGCACCTCGTCCTCTTCGAACACGATCTCCTCGACAGGGACCTCTTGCGAGCCTTCGGCGAAGCGTCCGCATCCCTTGCCCATCGGCACACCGCGCAATCGGGCGAAGACGTCGGGAGATCCGCTTCCGCTCCCTTCGGCGATGCATGCGGCATAGCTGTCCCAGGGGTTCGCCTCGCGCTCGAACAGTGCGTCCGTGCATTCAGAGGGATCGTTGCCCTGCAAGGAAACGGGGTCCGAGGGCGGCCGGCACAGGGCTGCGAGCGGGCTGTCGCGCTCCAGGCTCAGCTGCGCGGGCGCCGTCGATGGCCAGCGGGCGGCCAGCCGTTCCTCGATTCTGCGGATTTCTGCGGTTTCGAGAAGCCCGTCTGCACTGCAGGGAAGGGGCGGGCAGGCGTAGAGGGCAGCACCGCTGAGCTCGGTGACGCCACGCCCCAACATGCCGGCCAGCGCGCAGTCCCCAAGGCTTATTGCTTGCGGACTGGCAAGCGAGCGGATCAACGCGCCGGGATCGACGCAACCCGGAGCGGGTCGACCCTGCGGGCAGCTCGGGAAGCCGACCAGGCGGGCGAGCTTGCGGTCCCACAGATAGACGACACCGTTCGCGCCCCAGCCGGCGCGGCCCACCTCGTCCTCGAGCGGCTCCCGATAGAGATGAAACCATTGCCACGCGAGCGAACGTTCCCCGCGATGCTTGCGAGCGTCGAGGACGAGGAGCTGGAGTGGGGCGACGGCGCGCGCGAATGCGGGGATCAGGGCAGTGACACCATGCTTTTCCATGCGCTGGCTGACAGTGATGAAGCCAACCAGAATCGCTTGCTCGAGCTGGGCCAGCTGGAACACACCAAGGCATGCAATCTGCCGTGCCAACCGGTCGAGCACCATTGCCTCGGAAACAGCAATGGTCGTCGTCGTTTGCAGCGGATCGGTGACGCCGCGTGCGTAGGTGGTGATAAGCCGATCGCCGACGATGTCCCCGGCACAACCCGCATCCTCGCTGAGTGCCGGAACGCGTGTGTGGTTGGCAGGGCCCAGTGCGCGCCGGACCTCGACGTGCAGGTCGAGCAGGGCAAGGGCGAGCGGCTCCGAGATCTGCACCGGCAGCCTGCGCGTGAACGACATTGATCGCCACGTTTCGTGGCGGGCCTTGTTCAGCGCTCGCTCAGCCCCGAGATACGCGGTCAGGGATCGCTGCGGGAGGCGTTCCGAATCCTGGAGCCAACCAAACAGCTGCCGCTGACTCTCATGAACCATACGATCGAGGCGGTCGAGTTCCGAAACCGCCGGCCGCGCCGTACGGGCAATCGCGAAATCTTGCGCCCTCGCCTCCAATATGAGGGCAGCCCCGTGATGCTCGGCCTGGACGCAGACCAAACTCAAGAATCCGAGTAGGGCGCTGAGGGTCGTCCGCCCCAAAATCATAATGTGCTCCGTATATCTGCGACGCGAGGCACGTTGCGCCGTGTCTGAGGCAAGCAGGAATGGAGACCCCGCGGCGATCTCCAACATCATGCAAGTCGATTTTCCTTCGTTGTGAACGATCGGACTATCCACCAACGGCAAGATCTATCCGGAGACGGCAAGTCACTTGTGTGGTATCTTTTTTGTGCTTGTAGCCGGCCGCCGTCGCGATTGGTTGCAGGCGCCGATGCTTGGTTAACCTGCGAAGCCGCGCCCGGTGGTGATGTAGGCCCAGATGACCGAACTCGCGAATGTCTTTTCGCCCCTGCTGCAACGGCCCCCCGTCCTGTCGAGCTGTGATGTCGACGAAGTGCGCACCCTGTTGCGCGCCTCGCACGACCGCTTCGAGGCCGCACCATCTCGGTGGGACAAGTTCTTCCTCAGGATCCACGGAGTGAAAGCCGGCGCAGCGACGCTTGCTCTCGTCCGCTCCGGCGCCCCCGTCCAGACCCGGCAAAACGGTTCGCTGGAGGCCTATACGATCCTGTTGCCCCTGCGGGGAGCTGCAGAACTCACAACCGGAGGCAAGAAAGTGATCTGCGATCCGCAGCACGCCGCGCTCAGCCCGCCCGGCTGCGAGCAATGGATTTCAGCAGAGCGAAATTGCGACCGCCTGTGGTTGTCCATCGGACAGGCGGCGGTGACCCGGATCGTCACTTCTCTGTTGGGCGAGGCGCTGACGGCGCCGATCATCTTTGAGCCGACCATCGATCTGGGGACGCGGTCAAGCCGCAGTCTGTTCAACGCCATCGCCTTTGCCTCGGAGGAACTGAGCAGCAATGATTCGCCGTTTTACAATCCGATGCTCAGGAAGGATCTCGAGGAACTTATCGTCACCACCTTGGTCCTCACCCAGAAGCACAACCATGATGACCGGTTCGCGGGCGGCAATCGCTTCGTCTCTCCAAGAGACGTAAGAAGGGTGGTCGATTACATGCACGCCAACCTGCACGCCTCTATTTCCCTGGAGGATCTGGTGGTGGTTTCCGGCGTCCCCGGCCGCACGCTCAGGCATCACTTCCACATGTTTTTCGGCATGTCGCCGCTTAGCTATCTGCGCCAGATCCGCTTCGCGAGGGCGCGGAGCGAGCTACTCAGTGGGGACGGAGGCCTGAGGGTAACCGACGTGGCAACGCGGTATGGCTTCGAGCATCTGGGTCGGTTCTCCGCGGGTTACCGGCAGCGTTATGGCGAGTGTCCTTCCGAAACGGTTGCGGCCAGGCGGCGGTTTTACAGTCTTTCGCGAAAGTAGCGGCACGTTCGGCTTCGCCGACCGGTGAATACGAATCGACGAGGACGAGGCCATGCAATCTTCGCAGTCATGCTTCTTTTCCCTGCCGGAGCAGTATCAAGACCGCCAACCAGACCTGAGAGGAGCAGAAGTTTCGGCGCGCCGCCGGCCGTCCCGCATGTGGGCCGACAATGTCTCCTTTCAGGAGGCTGCGATGCTCATATCGAATGGCGACATCGGCGCATTGCTGCTTGGCGGCATTCACGAGAACAGACTGGCCGCTTGAGGGTGCCGATCATCAAGAGCGGACATTCTGGTCGGCGGGCATCGTCGTGACCTAATCCAATGCGACCCTCAGCTTCGCTCATCTCAACGGTAGCGAAGGTGGAAACCGGTCACCTTGCTAAGGGCGACTTCATGTCATTCACATCCATAAGGATTCTCGCATGACGAATCCTGCTGCCCGAGCGGTGATCACGCGTCGAGAGGACGTTCGCTTTCGTCCCGGAACCATAACGGCCTCCTGCGGTTCGGACGCGAGCGACGGAGCTCGGAGATGGACAAGGACGGTCGCCTTGCATTCTCTCGCCGGCAGGTGGTGGGCGCCGTCGGTGTTGGACTGGCGGCGAGCGCCACTCGCACGAGCTTCGCCAAGTCACCGGACCAGGGCGTCCCCATCACCCGTAGCGAGGCCAGTATGGAAGACCCGCGTTCCAAATACCCTAAGCCGCCATTCAGCACGCAAACCCAGCCATGGCCGGGCCTGGCCCGCGACATGGACCCGAAACCGGACCACGGCGAGACCAGCTATCGCGGCTCCGGCCGCCTCGCCGGCCGAAAGGCGCTGATAACCGGCGGCGACTCCGGCATGGGCAGAGCCGCCGCGATCGCCTATGCGCGCGAGGGTGCCGATGTGGCGATCAACTATTATCCGTCCGAGGAGCCGGATGCACAGGAAGTCATACGGCTGATCGGCGAGGCCGGACGGACCGGCGTTGCCATTCCTGGCGATCTCCGCGACGAAGGCTTTTGCCAGAGGCTCGTGGAAGATGCCGTGAAAGGTCTCGGCGGGCTCGACATCGTCGTCTGCAATGCCGGTCGGCAGCAGTCGAAGCCGTCGATCCTCGACATCACGACCGAGGACTTCGATGCCACGATGAAGACCAACGTCTACGCACCGTTCTGGATCATCAAGGCCGCGCTGCCGCATCTCAAGCCGGGTTCCTGCATCATCGGCACGACCTCCGAACAGGCCTATGACCCCTCGGCGGATCTCTACGACTACGCCCAGACCAAGGCCGCGACCATGAACTATGTGAAATCGCTCGCCAAGCAGCTCGGGCCGAAAGGCATCCGCGTCAACGGCGTGGCACCCGGGCCGATCTGGACGCCTCTGCAGATCAGCGGCGGCGCGTCCGAGGAGAAATACAAGCAATTCGGCGGCAAGACCGTATTGGGAAGGCCGGGCCAGCCGGTGGAGCTTGCGTCGATCTACGTCCAGCTCGCGGCTGCCGATGCAAGCTTTGCCACTGGAAACATCTACGGTGCCGGGGGCGGCCAAGGGCAACCCTGAAGAAATCGAATATGGGATCGGAATTGAGGAGGGATGCACGCCTTCGAAGTGGTGCTGGCGCTGCTCCTGGGCGCGACGATCCTCTCATCGCTCGCCCGGCGAGCGGGTGTACCTTCTCCCACCCTGCTTGCCATCGGCGGCGCTATTCTCGCCTTCGTTCCCGGTGCACCTCGCCTGGAACTGCCGCCCGAGCTCATCCTGGCTCTCTTCGTCGCGCCAATCCTGCTGGACGCCGCCTTTGACGCGTCGCTGCGGGATCTTCGCGCCAACTGGCGCCCCGTCGGCTCGCTCGTCCTGATCGCAGTCGGGCTGACGACGGCTGCCGTTGCCATTACCGCCCGCCAGATTTTCGGAGACATGCCTTGGGCGGCTGCCGTCGCGCTCGGCGCCGTGGTGGCGCCGCCCGATGCCGTCGCGGCCTTGGCCGTCCTGCGGCAGGTCCAGCCGCCCTACCGCATCCGTCTCATCCTCGAAGGCGAGAGCCTGCTCAACGATGCCTCCGCCCTGCTGATCTATCGTCTGGCGCTGGGCGCCGTCGCCGCCGGAGGTTTCAGCGCCGTGGACGTGCTCCCCGCCTTTCTCGCCGTCGTCTTCGGCAGCGCCATTGCAGGCTGGCTCATCGCCTGGCCGCTCGGTCAGGTGACCTCCCGGATCACGAGCGCTCCCGAGGCCGTGGTCTTCCAATTCGTGACGACATTCGGGGTCTGGCTGCTGGCTGAGCGCCTCGGGCTCTCCGGTGTGGTGGCGGTCGTCGTGCTGGGGCTGACCCTGGCGCGCGGGGGGCCGTCTGCCGCCGTGCGGGTGAGGGTGAACTCCTTCGCGATCTGGGAAACCGCGACCATGGTCCTGAACGTCCTCGCATTCACGCTCATCGGGCTTGCGATCGGCCCGATCCTGGAACGGATCGGCACGCCGGAGGGCCTTCATCTGATGGTCGCTTCCGTGGCGGTGCTGGCGGTCGTGATCCTCGTCCGGCTGGCGTGGACGTTCACCTATGAGGCAATCATCCGCTTGGGAGCGCGTCTCTTCGCTGGCCGGTCTCGAGCATCCGACATGTCGGTGCCCTCGACGGCCGGGTCCCTGGTGGTGGGCTGGTCAGGGATGCGCGGCGTCGTCACGCTGGCGACGGCCTTGGCTCTGCCGCCTGATTTTCCGTATCGCGATTTCATCCAGCTGACCGCCTTTGTGGTGGTGCTCGGCACCTTGGTGATCCAGGGTCTTACGCTTCGCCCGCTTCTCCAACTGGTCCATCTGCCGAAGGACGACACGGTGGAGAGCGAAGTCCGGCTCGCCCGGCAGGCAGCGCTGGAGGCGGTCATGGCGGAAGTCGAGGGCGAGGCCACGCCGACCGCGCGGCGTCTTGCCGAAGAGTATCGCGGCGCCCTCGGCCGGGCCCTGGACGGCAAGGACCCGCGCGATACCCCGGACAATGCGCTTCGCCGGCGGATGGTGGCCGCGGCGCGCCACGCGATCGAAGATCTGCGCAGCGCCGGCTCGATCGGCGACGATGCGTATCGCACCGTCGAGGAAGAGCTCGATCTGATGGATCTCAGCGCCCAGCCGACGGAGGCGGGAGACTGACCCGGCGCGCCTTATGCGGATCGAGGACCTTTCGGCGTGGGCACGCCGAAATGTCGAGCGGCGTGATCAGGCTCGCGCGAGGACGACGTCCACCTTCGGGCCACTCCTGATCGTCTGGTACACCACGCAGTAGCGCTCCGTCAGCTTCAGCAATTGGTCGAGCTTTTCCTGCTCGGCATCCGTCTCGACGTCGAAGCGCAGCCTGATTTCGGCAAAGCCGACCGGCGCGTCCTTGGCCACACCCAGCGTGCCGCGGAAGTCCAGGTCGCCCTCCGCAGAGACGGTCGCGCCGCGCAGCGGTATTTCGAGGGCCGTGGAGACGGCCTTCAGCGTCACGCCGGCGCAGGCCACCAGGGCTTCGAGCAGCATGTCGCCGGAGCAGAGCTCCAGCCCGCTGCCGCCGGTCGCCGGATGCAGGCCCGCAACGGCAAGTGCGCGACCGGTCTCGACCTTGCAGGCGATGTTCGTGTCGTCGAGCGTGCCCTTCGCCTTCAGCGTCACCAGCCCGGCGTTGGGGTCGTTTCGGTAGCGGTCCTTGATCGGCGCCTGCATCGCGCGCAGTTCGGCAGCATCCATGTCAACATCCTTTCGTTCGGTTCACAAGCGGAGCGGGCCGTGTCAGATGGAGTAGGTCGCCTCGGCCAGCCGTTCCCTTATCGCGGTTGCGGAGGCGCGGTCCAGCGATCGGTCGAGAGCATCGAGAACACGCCGCCGGATGGCATCGAACTCGTCCGAGCGCCGGTCGCGCGGGCGCGGCAGGCCAGCCGCTATCTCCTCGAAGATCCTGCCCGGCCGGGGACGCATGACCAGAATGCGATCGGCCAGCGCGATGGCTTCGTCGACGTCGTGCGTGACCAGGATGAGGGTCGGCCTGGAGTCCGCCCATAGCGCGAGCAGATGGTCCTGCAGGTCGGCCCGGGTGAAGGCGTCGAGCGCCGAGAACGGCTCGTCTAGCAGGAGCACTTCCGGTCCCGGCACCAGGGCGCGCGCGATGGCGACACGCTGCGCCTGGCCGCCCGAAAGCTCGCGCGGCCAGGCGTCCGCCTTGTCGGCGAGGCCGACGCGCGCAAGCGCCGTGGCGACGCGCTCGTCCCGTTCCGGCCGTGGCAGATGCTCGATGCCGAACGCGACGTTGCCGGCGACGGTGAGCCAGGGGAGCAGACGCGGCTCCTGGAAGATGATTCCGATCTTTTCGTGCGGCGCGGTGATGGTCATGCCGTCGAGCGCGACGCGGCCGCGGCTCGGCGTGTCCAGGCCGGCGATCGCCCGCAGCATGGTGGACTTGCCGCAGCCCGAGCCGCCCACCACCGCGACGATCTCGCCATGCGCGACGGAGAGGCTGACGTCTTCCAGCGCATGCACGCCGTTCGGATAGATCTTGCCGACGCGGTCGAGGACGAGCATGTCAGTTCGCCCCGTGACGCGCGAAACGGTCTTCCCAGCGCAGGAAGGGTCTTGTCGCAGCGACGATCAGCCAGTCGGTGATCTTGCCCAGGATAGCGAAGGCAACGATGGCGGTGACGATCTGGGCCGGCTTGCCGAGTTGCTGGCCGTCGATTAGCAGATAGCCGAGGCCCTTCGAGGCGCCCATGAACTCGGCGGCGACGACGAACATCCAGCCGAGGCCGAGGCCCGAGCGCAAGGCGATGACATAGGACGGAAGAACCGCGGGCAGGAGGATGCGGCGCACCATCTGCGCGCCGGAGAGGCGGAAGACACGGCCGACCTCGACGATCTTCCGGTCGACGGAGGCCACGGCGCCCATGACGCCGAGATAGACCGGAAAGAACACGCCGACCGCGATCAGCGTGACTTTGGACGCCTCGAAGATGCCCAACCAGAGGATGAACAGCGGCACCCACGCGATGGAGGGAATGGCCCGCAACGCCTGCAGCGTCGGGTCGAGCAGGCGGCTGAGAAAGCTCGAATAGCCGGTGAGGGCTCCGACGATCGTACCGGTCACGACGCCGGCGCCGAAACCGACTGCGACGCGTGTCAGCGTGGCGATCGCATGGTGCTGCAACGCGCCGCCATGCGCCAGTTGCACGAACGTCTCCCAGATGACGGATGGGGGCGGAACGAGCCTGCCCGTGGACCAGCCAAGCCGGACGGCCAGTTCCCAGCCGAGCGCCGCAATCACGGGAAGGAACAGCCCCAGCGCCGGCCCCTTGAGCCGATCGAGCTGGCTGCCGGGTCGCTCCTGCCGGGGCTCCGCCGTCTCGCCTGCTACGCTACTCTCCACCACCGCCATTGGACGCTCACGTCTTCGCTGCTGGCCGACCGCCATCCGGGGTAGGGCAGCGCTGCCTCAAGATCAGTTTCCGACTGGCACGTACCCGTCGGCGACCAGGTCGTCGAGCGTTTTCTGCACGTCGACGCCAGCCTCGATGACGCCGGCTTTCTGCAGGGCAAGGCCGGCCTGCAGGATCGAGTCGCGCTGCGCCTCGCCGATCACGCCGTTGCTCAGGTCCGTGCGTTCGTTCAACTGCTTGTCGGCCACGGCCTCGGGCAGCTGCGTCGCCGCCACGAAGCTCGCCTTGAGCTCATCGGGATGATCGAGGGCGTATTTGCGGGCATTCTCGTAGACGACAAGCACCCGCTTCACGACATCGGGATACTGCTCCAGGAACTCCTGCCGGGTACTCAAGATGCCGTAGGTGTTGGCGTCGGCGTTGCGATAGAAAAGGCGCGCCCCTTCGTTCAGCTCGACATTGGCCATCATCGGATCGAGCCCGGCCCAGGCATCGACATCGCCGCGGGTCAGCGCGGTGGCGCCGTCGGGATGCTGCAGCAGCACCGGCGTGATGTCCTGCTCGGTCAGGCCGGCGCCCTGGAGGGCGCGGACGAGGAAGATGTGCGGGTCGGTGCCGCGGGTTACCGCGACGCTCTTGCCCTTCAGATCGGCGACGCTGTTGATGCCGCTGTCCTTTCCGGTGACCAGCGCTGTCCATTCCGGCTTCGAAAAGACATAGACCGACTTGATCGGGTTGCCGTTGATCTTGCTGACCAGGGCGGCAGACCCCGCGCTCGAGCCGAAATCGATCGAGCCGGCGTTCAGGAACTCGAGCGCCTTGTTGGAGCCGAGGGACTGCACCCAGTTGATCGAGATCCCGTCCTTGGCGAACTCTTCTTCGAGCCAGCCCTTGTCCTTGAGCAGCATCGAGACGGGATTGTATGTCGCCCAGTCGATGGAGATGGTGTCGGGCTTGTCCGCGGCGAAGGACGCGGCCGAGGGCAGGAGGCCGAGCGACAGCGCAAGGCCAAGGACAAGACGACGCGACAGAAACTTCATGACACTCCCCACATGATACCGGCGCGACAGCGCCGACGTTGATCGATACGGACCACCGGTCCGCCATCAGCCCGCGGGAGGATTTTCTGCCCCGCGCTTTAGCTGCATTTGTTGAGTGCCCGCAAGCTGCATGCTCAAATCGGCGCTTCCACGACCTTATAGAGCGGCCTGTTTGCCAGCAAACCGGAACGATTTGCTTTCTTCGCGAATATTCCGGAAAAAAATTCCAAGAAACGCCAGCGCTTTGGTATGCCGCGCGCGGGTTGCCATGGGGAGGCCATCGTTGCTCGCCGAAGCTCGTTCTCATCGGCGGATCCGCTGTGACATCGGATTGACGATTTATATACGAACCATATATGTTCCGCACATCGAGTTGCTTCGGGAGACGGTTTTGGGCATCGTGAAAATCGACGACGACCTTCATGAGGAAGCCCGCCGGGCAAGCACTGTGATGTGCCGGTCCATCAATGCGCAGGCCGAGTTCTGGATGAAGATCGGCATGCTGGCCGAAGCCCATCCCACCCTGTCCTTCAACGAGATCGTGAAGATGCAGTTCGCGGCGGCGCATGTGCGCGTCGCGGATCTCGCGGACGCCTGACATGGTGAAGACCCCGGACGAGCTGGCGCTGATGCGCGTGGCCGGCAGGATGCTGGCGTCCGTCTTCGAAATGCTGGACAGGCAGGAACTCGCCGGCATGTCGACATTAGAGGTCAACGATCTGGTCGACCGCTTCATCACCGTGGACCTCGCCGCGCGTCCGGCCAGCAAGGGGCAATACGGCTTCAAACATGTCCTGAACTGCTCGATCAACCACGTCGTCTGCCACGGCGTGCCCGATCCCCGCGAGATCATCCGGGACGGCGACATCGTCAACTTCGACATCACGCTCGAAAAGAACGGCTTCATCGCCGATTCCAGCAAGACCTATCTGGTCGGCAATGCCCCGCCCGCCGCGCGGCGGCTGGTGCGGGTCGCCCAGGAGGCGATGTGGAAAGGCATAAGGCAGGTGCGGCCCGGAGCGCATCTGGGCGACATCGGCTACGCGATCGAACGGCATGCCAAAAGGAACGGCTATTCGGTCGTGCGGGAATATTGCGGGCACGGCATCGGCCGCGAGATGCACGAGGAACCTCAGGTGCTCAATTTCGGAAGGCCGGGAACGGGCCTGAAGCTGCGCGAGGGCATGGTCTTCACCATCGAGCCGATGGTCAACCAGGGCACGCGCAAGGTCTCGACCGAGAGCGACGGCTGGACCGTCGTCACCCACGACCGCAAGCTCTCCGCCCAGTTCGAGCACACGGTCGCGGTCACCAGGACTGGGGTCGAGGTCTTGACCCTGCGCCGGGACGAGATGGCGATGGTGGAAGGCAGATTGTGAGTCCGGCGTAGCCGGGACGGCGATGGCGAAGGCGGCCGTGACCGGCTTCCATCCTTGTCTACGACGTCGACACATCTCGAAAGGTGACTTTCCTCATCGCTTGGAAGGTCCCTTCTCGGCTTCGCCGAGCCGTCTCTCCCCCACCATCGTGCTATCCGATTCACACATCGGGGGCGGTACGGCAGGATCGGATAACGGCTGCAGTCACTGCTGTTCGGCCGCTTCGTTCTGCGCCGTCGGGTGGGTTGCCGCTAGGGAACGGAATGGATCCTCGGGTCTCGCCGCCTCGCTTCGCTCGGCGCCGGCCCAAGGATGACGAAACGTCGACGTCAATGCCAATCGCCAAGCTTGGCGATTGGGGGCAGGCCTTCGACGCGATCGTCATCCTCGGACGGGAGCCCGCGCCAGCGGGCGAGCTGATCCGAGGATCCACTCCGTTCCGTTTGGGCAATCGGCCCAACGGTGTAGAACAAAGCAGCCGAGCCGGTGCCAGCAAACCATCCCATCCTTCGAGTTTTCATGCATCGCGCGATGTATTCACCATCCAAGGTGTTCTCCGAAAATGTGTGACCATCGCAGGACTATCGTGAGGGAGAGGAACCGACGGCCGCACATCAGGCGCCTTTCCTCTTCCCCACGAAGTGGGGCTCGGCGAAGCCGAGACGGAGAGGGGGCCTGTCGTCCGCGCCACTTAAAGCAGGGGCACCTCGTGCATACGCATCATGTTGTAATCGAGATTCCACATGATCCAGATCGAGCCGAGCACCACCAGCACCACGATGAAGACGCCGAAGGCGAGGGCCAGGACATTGTTGGTGTTGTCGGGTCCCGTCGTGAGATGCAGGAAGAAGACGAGATGCACGCCCATCTGCCCGATGGCGAGCACGACGAGCGCCGAGACGACCGCCGGACCATAGATAAGGTCGGTCTGCACCGTCGCGAAAGAGGCGGCGGTCAGAAGGATCGCCAGGGCGAAGCCGATCACATAGCCTCCAAGTCCACCGATCGGCTCCCGCTGGTTCAGCTCTTCTTCGCCGGGCGCTGCATCGTCGAAGTCCCGCAGGTGACGAGGGGGGTGGTCTTGGCTGCTCATGAACTCACTCCCAGCAGGTAGACGAGACTGAAGATCGCGATCCAGACGATGTCCAGCGCGTGCCAGAAAAGGTTGAAGCAGTGCAGGCGCCGCCGGATGTCAGCGCGAAAGCCTTTCACCCAAAGCTGGGCCATCATGGTTCCCAGCCAAAGCAGCCCGAGGCCCACATGCAGGCCATGGCAGCCGACCAGCGCGAAGAAGGACGAAAGGAAGGCGCTCCGCGTCGGCCCCGCGCCTTCGCCGATCATGGCGGTGAACTCCTGCACTTCCAGCAGCAGGAAGCCCGCGCCGAGCAATCCGCTCGTCAGGAGCCAGATCTGCGTCCAGGCCATGTCGCGGCGATGGGTGGCGAGGCTGCTGAGACCGGAGGTGAAGCTGGAGGTCAGGAGCAGGCCGGTCTGGACGGCAACGCTCGGCAGCTCGAACAGCTCGGGCGCCGTCGGCCCGCCCGCCGTGGCTCGCGACAGCACCGCGTAGCTGGCGAAGAAGGCCGAGAATATGATGATGTCGGACAGCAGGAAGATCCAGAATCCGTAGGCGGTGATCACAAAGCGCGAGGCTGGCCCTCCCTCGCCATGGCCGGTTGCCTCGCTCCCATGGCCGTGAAGGCCGTCGTGCGGACGGCCGATGCGGTAGGGATCGTGGGTTCCGCTGCGGGCGGAAATGTCGCTTGGCAAAGCGCCCGTGGTCGCTTCACTCATCCGACCGCCTCCCGCCGCTCGTGCCAGGTCCGTCGCGCTTCCAGTCGCGCCCGGTCGATGCGCTGGACCTCGCTTGCCGGGATCTCGTACTCGGCTTCGTCGCGCCAGGCGAAGACCACGAAGGTGCCGTAGGCGCCGATGGCGCCGATCAAGGCCAGCCACCAGATGTGCCAGATGAGCGCGAAGCCGATTGCTGTCGCGAAGAACGCGGTCACGAAGCCTGTCGGGCTGTTCTTCGGCATCTCGACCGGCTCATAGCTTTCCGGCGCTTCCGGAGGCTGGCCCTCTATCGCGCGTTGCTTGATGGTCCAGTAGGGCTCCTCGTCCTCGACATGGGGAAGGCGTGCGAAATTGAAGTCCGGCGGCGGCGAGGGGGTCGACCATTCGAGCGAGCGCCCGTCCCAGGGATCGCCGGTCAGGTCCCGCAACTCCTCGCGGCGCCGGATGGAGACGAAGAGCTGGATGACCTGGCACGCGGCACCCAGCATCATCACGCCGATACCCGCGAGCGCCACGAGCAGGTAGGGTGCCCACGCATCGACCGGCACGCTCTGCAGGCGCCGCGTCATGCCCTGCAGGCCGACGAGATAGAGAGGGGCGAAGACGAGAATGAACCCGGCCAGCGTGAACCAGAACGCCGCCTTGCCCCATCCCTCGTGCAGGCGAAAACCGAATGCCTTGGGAAACCAGTAGGTGAAGCCAGCGAAGGCGCCGAAAAGCACCCCGCTGATGATGACGTTGTGGAAATGCGCGACCAGGAACATCGAGTTGTGCAGGACGAAGTCCGCCGCCGGCACGGCAAGGAGCACCCCCGTCATGCCGCCGATCGTGAAGGTGGTGATGAAGCCCAGCGCCCAAAGCATCGGCGTGTCGAAGCGGATGCGGCCGCCATACATGGTGAAGAGCCAGTTGTAGATCTTCACCCCGGTGCCGACCGCGATGACCGACGTCGCTATGCCGAAAGCGGCGTTGACGTTGGGCCCGGCCCCCATCGTGAAGAAGTGGTGCAGCCACACCATGAAGGACACGATGCAGATGAAGAGCGTGGCCGCCACCATGGAGCGGTAGCCGAACAGCGGCTTCGAGGAGAATGTGGAGAAGATCTCCGAGAACAGCCCGAAGGCGGGGAGCACGAGGATATAGACCTCCGGATGGCCCCAGGCCCAGATCAGGTTGACGAACATCATCGGGTTGCCGCCCGCCTCGTTCGTGAAGAAGTGGAAACCGAAATAGCGGTCGAGCGTCAGCATCGCGAGCGTGGCGGTGAGGATCGGAAAGGCCGCCACGATCAGAAGGTTGGAGGCAAGAGCCGTCCAGCAGAAGATCGGCATGCGCAGGTAGCCCATGCCGGGCGCCCGCATCTTCAGGATCGTGGTCACCAGGTTGACGCCGGTCAGCAGCGTGCCGACGCCGGAAATCTGGATCGCCCAGAGATAGTAGTCGACGCCGACGCCGGGGGAATATTCCAATTCGGAAAGCGGCGCGTAGGGAAGCCATCCGGTGCGGGCGAATTCACCGATCACGAGCGAGAGATTGACCAGGAGCGCGCCGGTCGCCGTCAGCCAGAAGCCGACCGAATTCAGCGTCGGGAACGCCACGTCGCGGACGCCGAGCTGCAGCGGCACGACAAAGTTCATCAGCCCGATGATGAACGGCATCGCCGCGAAGAAGATCATGATCGTGCCGTGCGCCGAGAAGACCTGATCGTAGTGGTCCGACGGCAGGTAGCCTTCGCCGAACAGCGTCGCGGCCTGGTGGGTGCGCATCATGATCGCGTCGACGAAGCCGCGCAGCAGCATGAGCGCGGCCAGCGTGACGTACATGATGCCGATCCGCTTGTGGTCGACCGAGGTGATCCATTCGCGCCAGAGGTAACCCCACCATCCCTTCCAGGTGATCCAGGCGGCCACCCCTACCATGCCGAGAAAGACGACGAGGGCCGCGATGAGCGGAATGGGCTCTTCGAACGGAATGGCCGACCAGTCGAGTTTGCCGAGCATGCTCAGTCCCTTCCGCCGAAGTCGAACGCCATCCGGCCGGCGGCCACCGGCCCGGTGCATATGCCCGCCGCGAGCGGCTTCGGATGGATTTGAGGCTCGCCGCCTTCCGGCCCCCGCGACGGGGGCAGCACCTGGTGGACGATCGCGTCGAACATCCCCGGCTGCACATGCCCATATACCTGCGGCGCGACATCGCTGCTTTGCCGGGCGAGTTGCCCATAGGTCTGGGCGTTCAGAACAGCCTCCGCGCCGCGCTGTCGCGTCGCCCACCGATCGAACTCCCCGGGCGGAAGAACGAGGACGCGGAAATTCATGCCGGGAAATCCGGCGCCGCTATAATGCGCGCCCTGTCCGTAGAGTTCACCGGGATGGTCGGCCTGGAGGTTGAGGGTGCTCTCCATGGCGTTCATGGCGTAAATCATCGTGCCCAGCTGCGGGACGAAGAACACATTCATGACGCTTGCGGAGGTCAGGCGGAAGCGAACGGGCATGCCGGCCGGCAGGTAGAGTTCGTTGACCGTCGCGATCTGTCGATCCGGGTAGATGAACAGCCATTTCCAGTCGAGGGCCACGGCCTGCACTTCCAGCGTCTGGTCGGGCGGACCGAGCGGCCTGCGCGGATCGAGAACGTTCGACCCGTAATAGATCAGCCCGCCCAGGAAGAGGATCGTCAGCGTCGGGATCGACCAGACGATGAGCTCGATACGGCCGGAATAGGTGAAGCCCGGATCATATTGCGCCCTCGGGTTGGAGGCGCGGAACCACCAGGCGAAGGCCAGTATCGCGATGATAGTCGGGATCACGATCACGAGCATCACGCCCAGTGAATCCAGCAGGATCTGCCGGTTGCCGACCCCGACCGGCCCCCGTGGATCGAGAACCCCGCCGGCACATCCCGCAAGCAGCGTGGCCGCCGCCAACAGAGGCGCACTCCAGAGCGCCTGCCTCACATCCTTTTACCCCTTAGCTTCGAACGTTGCCGCCCGGGCATCGCATTCGAACAAGGACTCGGCGGAAGTGTTCCCTGGGATCGGGATTAGGGTTGCCGTTACGCGGACTGGTGTCGAAGTTTTGGGCCTGCGCCGCGACGAGAGGGCGATATTCGTCCCGCAAGATGTTCAATCGTGGTTTGGCCGAAGAGGAGGCCGTCTCCGGACGGTCCGCTTCTGGGAAGCGCTAGGCAGTAAGCTGCCATTCTGGATCTGGGTGATCGGGCAAAGTTTGCCTGGTCAGCTTTCGACCCCACCCCGCCGTTCGGTTCGATTATGCCGGAAGCTGAAACCTGCCGTCGCTATCAAGATGCTGCTGTGAATCACAGCGTCCTTCTCGCCAGCGAAAGATTGTCAAAGGCTCGCAACTGCCGGACGGCCTCGCGGGTAAGTGCGTCGTTTCCGTCGCTGGAGCGGTCATGCTCTTCGCGTTTGGGGGCGAATACCGTGCTAGGGATATATCATCCGTCCTGCCCGCGTTTGTATCAGCGGGCCAGCAGAATTAAGCCGTGATTTTAGTGAAAGGTCGAGCACGACCACATCGATCAGACCTCGGATGTCGGGCGGAATTCGCTGCTCGATCACGTCCTTCAGTTCGGCCGGTGATTGCACTTCGTGCGTCTGACGACCCGCCAAGGATTCCCCAGGCCCAAACCACAGCACGAGATAGATGCCCTGTTGTGCGGCATCGGGATGGCTGCTGTAGCGCTCGTGCAGTTGCGCGGATGCTGCTGTGAAGAGTTCACGATGCCATTGGCCTTTGACCTCGACAACAAGCAGGCGCCGCGCTCCATCGATCATCGCTGCGGCGGTAATATCGCAGCGGTTCGAGTCCGCGAAATGCTGCTCGATCACCACCGACAAATTCCGACTGCGCATCTGTCCATTCAGGTGGTCGACAATGCGGTCCCGGCAGCCGTTCTCATCAAGTCGGTTTCCCCCCGGATGAAACACGGAAAGTGGATTAGTTTCAGCATGCCGAAGCCATGTCTGATAATCTGAAAAGTCCTCCACGAGCACCGTCCTAAGGTCCTCGACAGTTGCGATGCGATTATGATTGAGCAACTCATTCACCGCAGCGGCCGAAGGTGGCTCGAAGGCCTGGAGTGCTCTCTTGCGCAGGGCGGCGACCTTGAGGCTTTTCGCCTCGGCATGAAATGCCGTGAATCTTGGATCAGCCAGAATTCCGTCGAGCGCGGCAATCGCGTTCTGCGGTTCGTCGCGGCTGATGGTGTAGATCACTTCAGTGAGAAAGCGGTACGCTCTTTCTCCGTCCGGCGAGTGAGAGCCCCAACTGCTGGGCAGATGCACCTTGGGCCACGCAGCGATAAAGATATCAAGGATGCCGAATACCTTGTTCGCCGAGAGCGTCGGCCAGCCGCGATGGTCGTCGCGTGACATTCGTCCGGCGAAGTGCTCGATGGACAGGAGGACGTTGGGGTCGCTCCTGATATATGCCCAGATTGGCTCGGGAGGATCAGAGAGGAAGAAGAAGCCTCGAAGCAACCAGAATGCGCTGGGTCCGTGGCGGTCGCCGTTCTCATCGCGATGCTCTAACTGAACCTCTTCACATCGCGACAAAATAAGCGCGTTGAGAGCAGCTCGGTCGCCATGCTCGGCGGCAAGATTAAACAACGTGTCGCGTGCGTTGTGTGGCATGGACGGAAACCGCGTCAGCCACTCAAGCGGCAAATACGATCGGAGCGTTCGGAATGCCGCTTTGTAGTTCAGCCAGCCGGCATCCGTGGCGGCATCCGATGAATGTGATAGCTGGGGCTCGATGAAGGCGCGCGCAAACTCCTCTACATCGCCATCGCCTGAAAATATCATGCGATCGATTTCAGCCTCGAACGCATCGCCCTCGCCCTCGCGATAGCCCTGATAACCGCCCACATCAGTTTTGACTGCCCTCAGGACATCGAGATCGACGCGCTCCAAAGTTCGGTCTCTGCGGAAAGTCGCAAGGCACGCAGCATGAAGCACGCGTGTCACCACCAGCCGGTCTGCACTGAGCGTCGCCAGGGGTGGCGTATGCGGAGCCAACAAGG
Source organism: Rhizobiaceae bacterium (assembly GCA_035556195.1). Taxonomy (GTDB): domain Bacteria; phylum Pseudomonadota; class Alphaproteobacteria; order Rhizobiales; family Rhizobiaceae. The sequence continues at coordinate 166,823 of DATMFK010000010.1, read as the reverse complement.
GAAACGCGTTGCAAAGCGCAATATCCGCCGTTCCGGCATCATCCAGAAACTCTGCCAGCTTGTCCGGTTCGAGCATGTAGCAATCGGCGATGTCACGAAGCGCGCCCCAATGCTGTCCGGCTTCGATGCGCGCTCTGTTTTCGCGGAAGAAGTTGGCCCTGTTTTCTTTCGCGGCGCTTTCCCGAAGTTGCCAGCGACGCTGCCGACGGGACCATCGATCTTGCTGCTCGGAACGATGCTTGCGTGACCATCTCTCAAGGTCCGCCCAGATTCTTAAGAATCGCGGATCGCTGCGTGCGTGTTTGCGCAGATGAGCCCTAAGTGGATCGGGTCCCTTGTTTTCCGACCAGACATTGTGACTTGCGTAGAATCCAGCCCAGAGAGCCAGATTTCCGGTCGCAAATGCTTCCGACGTGATCGCAAACAGGTCTTCCGATTTCATCCGGAGTCCGGCGTGGCCATCGCTGCTCCAAAAGCGCGTGCGCGCCTCCCAAACCGCTTGCTTGTCGGGGAGTTCGGCCATCGCGATAAGGTAGATGGCGCGTCGTAACCCGTCCTCCTCCTGAAGGCGCTTTATCGCAGTGCTATTCTCGGGCGACTGATGATCGGGAAAGATGAGGTGCTGCGTCCAGCGCCAGACACGCTGCGGATCGTAGGGGCCATCAGCCAACTCGAAATATCGATCGAGCAGCGACCCGACGATCTTGCTCGGGCCAGGCCGGCACTCGCATTGGTAGGATCGCGACTTGCCGCATGTGCATTGCAGATCGCTCGTCAGGTCATCGAGCAGCGCGATTGTGGTCGCCAGATCAAATCCGGCTGTCATCTGCTTCGTCTGATAGCGAAGGTTGAACTGAGACTCGCTGTCCTCGTGCGCTCGCTTGGACGTCTTTTTGCCGACCCCTCTCAGGAGGGCGATGATCGTCGGCAGCTCAATCAATTTCCAGTGTATCTCCACGCTTTCGACAGCAATGCGCAGGGAGGCGGAATCACCTTTTTTCACCAGCGCGTCGGTCAGCGAAGTGTGGTTATAGGATTCAAAACCAACCAGGATGCGCTGCGCCCTGATGCGGGCGTATACGTCCATTCTCGTATCAAGAACGATATCGCGAAGGGTATCGGCCAATTGCGATGCAATCGGCGATCCGTCCAGCAACTCTAGAAGGAGGCTGCGAAGATCCGATGAAGTTCCGCTCCCTGACAGCGCCGTCCGAACGTCATCCGCGACTTCCGGGGTAAGCAGTCCGGCCACGCTGAAACGACGCCACGCGTCACTTCGCCGAAAATACGGGTCGACTTCGGACAGTTCCTGAAGCGCCTTCAGCAAAAGGCGTTTGGAGGAGTAGGAAAGCTGCGACGGGTCCCCGTTGGCCAACACCGCATAGGGGTCGATCCGTATGCAGGCTTCCTGTGTCTGCGGATTGCCGAGCGACGCCATCCAACCAAGCAGTCCGCGAAGTTCGTCACGGACGACATTGCTGGGAGCAACGACCGACAAGACGCGGCTGAGCATGAGATTGTCGGCCTTATCCTCTGCGCGGCGGACCAGATATCTGGCGGCGCAGTACTCGGCGACGATCCGGTGCACCGGCTCGTGGTTGCTCAATTCGTTCGTGGGTTTGAAGAGGCGTGTATTGAGCGCGAGACTTACCGTGCCTGTGTCTGCCGCGCTGAGCGAAAACAGGTAGGGAAAATCCCGATCGCCGCTGTCTGCAACGGAGAGTCCGCTGGCTCCAGCGAGCATCGTCTTCGCGAAGAGTTCCTCGGCGATGGCGACGATGCTTTCGATGGGTGGGCGGCTTCTTTGCCATTCCGACGAGCTGGACTCGGATGCGAGCTTCTCGATGGCGTCCACAAAGATTTGCCGTTTCGAGACGAGCTGTCTTCCGCGCCTGACATAGGCATCTGCGAACAGCTTTAGGAACTGCGGGTTGCCCAGGAGCGGCGACAACTCGAACCGCTCGACTTCCTCACTAAAACGGGCAAAGTCCTCTCCTGGAACGTGCTGCTCGAAAAGTGCTCTTTGCTCTTCTCGTGTGAATGACTGTAGCCGGATGACGGCAGGTTCTATTCCGAAGGCTTCCTTGAGAAGGTGCGTTCGCTGCGTGTCCCATTCGCTCGACCGTGAGGCCATGACAACGCGGCTGGCACCTGTCGACCGGGCTTTCTCAATTACCTGATCGATGGCGGATTGATCGATCTTTGCGAGTTCGTCGAGGGCATCGATCACGAGTGCATGGACGCCCGTCGGAATTTCCCGGTGCCGAAACAAACTCGCCCGGATTGGCGCGGTGCTCGTTCGGGTTGCGAGACTGCGCAGAAGCTCGGATTTCCCAGCACCGGGCTCGGCCAGGACGAGCACGATTTCATATTTCCGCAGCAATTCTTCCTCGGAGACAGTCATGTCGCCGAGTTGTAGACTGCGTTCTATGTAGCCTTGATCCATGGCGGAAAGCATAAATTCGGTAGCGGGGCGTCTCTACAGGTAAATCAGGCTTTTCCCGAGCATTTTCGGATGGAATGGCATCACGCCACCAATGGGCGCGATGGGCCTCAGCGGCTTCTTGGTTTCCCATCTGGGCACCCAAGTCATCCAGCGCCAGTGTCGACATGGTCTCAAACGGGCTATGTTGTACGATCGGGAGAGTTCACCGGGCAGGTGAATGAACGGCAGGTTTCGAGAGCGACCAGTCTGCCTAGGAACGACCGATTGCGGCGCAATGCTGCCATTCACGTCGCCCGATCCCAAGGCGGCTCAGGGGTCAGCTCTCCCCTTCAAGCTCGACAGCGGCAGGGCGAGAACGGCTCAGGAGCGCGAGCACCACCGCACATATTCCCCACCGCCCCTGAAGCAATGGTTGGTCCCAGGCACCGACTGTGTTATGCGGCGCGCTCACAGAGACAGCGACCATGACACCGATCGACGACGCAGACCGCGTATCCTTGCCGGCTGCGATCCACCCCGCCCTCGCTTCCGCCCTCGCGGCGAAGGGTTATAGCCAACTGACGCCTGTCCAGATGGAGATGGCGCGTGAAGGGCAGGGCGAGGCCGACCTTCTGGTTTCGGCGCAGACCGGCTCCGGAAAGACGGTCGCCTTCGGCATCGCGATCGCCTCGACGCTGCTCGGAAACGCCGAGCGTTTCGACGCGGCCGGCCAGCCGCTCGGCCTCGTCATCGCGCCGACGCGCGAGCTTGCGATCCAGGTGCAGCGGGAGCTCGACTGGCTCTACGCGGAAACGGGCATCGTGACCGCGACCTGCGTCGGCGGCATGGACATGCGCCGGGAACGCCGTGCGCTGGAGCGCGGGGCGCATCTCGTCGTCGGCACGCCGGGGCGCCTGCGCGACCACATCACCAAGGGCGCGCTGGACCTTGGCGCGCTGCGCGCCGTGGTGCTCGACGAAGCCGACGAGATGCTGGACCTCGGTTTCCGCGAGGACCTGGAATTCATCCTTGGCGCGGCTCCGGAAGAGCGCCGGACGCTGCTGTTCTCCGCGACGGTGCCACGCGGCATCGCCGAGCTGGCGAAAACGTTCCAGAAGGATGCGGTGCGGATCGCGGCGACCGCGACCACCGAGCAGCACGCCGACATCGAGTACCAGCTGATGCTGGTGCGGCGCGACGAGCGCGAGCATGCCGTCATCAACACGCTGCTCGATTCCGACGCCACGAGCGCGCTGGTCTTCTGCCATACGCGCGAGGCGGTGCGCCACCTCACGGCGCGCCTCGCCAACCGGGGCTTCTCGGTCGTCTCGCTGTCGGGCGAGATGGCGCAGTCGGAGCGCTCGAACGCGCTGCAGTCGATGCGCGACGGCCGGTCGCATGTCTGCGTGGCGACCGATGTCGCAGCGCGCGGCATCGACCTGCCGAACCTCGACCTGGTGATCCATGCCGACGTGCCGAGCAACCCCGCGACACTGCTCCACCGCTCCGGCCGGACGGGCCGCGCCGGCCGCAAGGGCGTCTGCGTGCTCATCGTCCCCGAGAACAGGCGCGGTGCCGCCCAACGTGTGCTCGCGCTGGCGAAGCTGACGGCCACCGTGCGCGCCGCACCCGGGATCGGCGAGATCGAGGCGCGCTATCGCGGGCAGATCCTCGACACCGCTCTCTCCGCCGCCGAGCCCGACGACACCGAAGCGGCTTTCGTGGCGGAACTGCTTGCCCAGGTCGCCCCGGAGCGGATCGCCGCCGCCTTCCTGCGTCAGCAGCTCGCCGCCCGGCCGGTGCCGGAGGACCTATTTCCGCTGCCGGTCAGCGAGCTCGCGGCCAGGAAGCCCAAGCGCGAGCGGCGGTTCGAGGAAGAGCGCGGCCCGGCGCCGGCGCGCGAGCCGCGTGGTCCGGCCATGGAAGGCGGCGTCTGGTTCACCCTTTCCCTCGGCCGCAAGCAGCGCGCCGATCCGAAATGGCTGCTGCCGATGATCTGCAAGGCAGGCGGCGTGTCGAAGCGCGACGTCGGCTCGATCAGGATCGACGACACCGAGACCCGCTTCGAGATCTCCGGGGAAAAGGCCGCCGATTTCGCGGAACAGATCAAGCGTCCCGGCGGCATGGAAAGAGGCATCGTCATCGCGCCGGCCGGCGAGATGCGCGAAAGGCCCCGGCAGGCGAAGCCGAAATTCAAGCGCGAGGGCAAGCCGTTTCACCGAGGCCAGGCCGACCGGTCGGCAGGAAAGCCCAAAGGCAGGAAGCCGAAACGGCCTTCGTGAGATAGGATTCACACATCCGACAGGGGCCGTCTGGAACACCCCTCATCCGACCTCGCTTCGCGAGGCCACCTTCTCCCACAAGGGGAGAAGGGATGGCCGCCGCAACGCTCATGCCAATCGTCAGCGTTTGCGATTGGCACGAGCGCATCTGCAAAGCTCCCCCTTCTCCCCTTGCGGGAGAAGGTGGCCTCGCGAAGCGAGGTCGGATGAGGGGTGTTCCAGGAAGCGCCGACACGACGCGAGATGTGTGAACGTCGTGCCGCATACGATGGGAGAGAGACGCCTGCCGGCAGGCGGATGAGGGGCTGGCCCGAAGGGGCATCCTTGTTGACCCTGGCATCATACGCGCGCCGCAGCGCCTTCGTTCAGCTGCGCAGGCCCGGCGCCTCCTGGCCGGTGTGCGCGACATATTCCGTGTAGCCGCCGCCATAGGTGTGCAGGCCGTCCGGGGTCAGTTCCAGGACGCGATTGGACAGCGCGGCGAGGAAGTGCCGGTCGTGGCTGACGAAGAGCATCGCGCCCTCGAAACGCGACAGAGCCTCGATCAGCATCTGCTTCGTGGCGATGTCCAGATGGTTGGTCGGCTCGTCGAGGACGAGGAAGTTCGGCGGATCGAACAGCATCTTGGCGATCACCAGCCGCGCCTTCTCGCCGCCTGACAGCACGCGGCACTTCTTCTCGATCTCGTCGCCGGAGAAGCCGAAACATCCGGCCAGCGCGCGCAGCGGCGCCTGGCCCGCCTGAGGGAACGAATCCTCCAGCGATTGCAGCACCGTGCGGTCGCCGTCGAGCAGGTCCATCGCATGCTGCGCGAAATAGCCCATCCGGACGCTCGGGCCGCGGGCGACGGATCCCTCGTCCGGTTCGGACTCGCCCGCCACGAGCTTCAGCAGCGTCGACTTGCCGGCGCCGTTCACGCCCATCACGCACCAGCGCTCGCGCCGGCGGATCTGGAAATCGAGGCCCTCATAGATCTTCCGGGCGCCGTAGCCCTTGTGGACGTTCTTCAGCGTCGCAACGTCCTCGCCCGAGCGCGGCGCTGGCCGAAACTCGAAGCGCACCGTCTGCTGGCGCTTGGGCGGCTCGACCTTGTCGATCTTTTCCAGCTTCTTGACCCGGCTCTGGACCTGCGCGGCGTGCGATGCGCGCGCCTTGAAGCGCTCGATGAAGGCGATCTCCTTGGCGAGCATGGCCTGCTGGCGCGCGAACTGCGCCTGCTGCTGTGCCTCGGCCACGGCGCGTTGCTGCCGGTAGAATTCGTAATCGCCGGAATAGGATGTCAGCGAACCGCCATCGATCTCGATGATCTTGCCGACGATGCGGTTCATGAACTCGCGATCGTGCGACGTCATCAGGAGCGCGCCGTCGAAGCCCTGGAGGAAGTTCTCGAGCCAGATCAGACTCTCGATATCGAGATGGTTGGAGGGCTCGTCGAGCAGCATCACGTCCGGCCGCATCAGCAGGATCCTGGCCAAGGCGACGCGCATCTTCCACCCGCCGGAAAGCTTCGCGACGTCGCTGTCCATCATCTCCTGGCTGAACCCCAGGCCGCCGAGCACCTCGCGCGCGCGGCCGTCGACCGCATAGCCGTCGAGCTCGTCGAAACGGCCCTGCACGTCGCCATAGCGCGCCAGGAGATCGTCCATCTCGTCGGCGCGGTCGGGATCGCCCATCGCGGCTTCCAGCTCCGCCATCTCGGCGGCGAGCGCGCTGACCGGCCCGACGCCGTCGATCACCTCGAGCACGGCGCTCCTGCCGGACATGTCGCCGACGTCCTGGCTGAAATATCCGATCGTGACGCCGCGATCGACGGACACCTGTCCCTCGTCGGGCAGTTCCTGGCCCGTGATCATGCGGAAGAGCGTGGTCTTGCCCGCACCGTTCGGTCCCACGAGCCCGATCTTCTCGCCCCGCTGGAGCGCTGCCGAGGCTTCGATGAAGACGATCTGCTTGCCGTTCTGCTTGCTGATATTCTCGAGGCGGATCATGACTTTCCGATGCGTTGCGGGTTCCGCCGACGTCGACGGAACGAGCCGCCGCTAAACCATCGCGGCGGCAGCAAAGCAAGGGCGGTCAATGTCGCAACTTGCCGGCATCGATCCGGACGGCGCCACTGTGGCGCCGTCCGAGCACTCTCAACGCAGTGAACGGAGCCCCTCGCGGATGTCGTAGACGAGCAGGTCCGGCTGTTCCCAGGCCGCGAAGTGCCCGCCCTTGTCGGGCTTGTTGTAGTAGATCAGCTTGGGATACGCCCGCTCGGCCCAGCTGCGCGGCGCCTGGTAGAGGTCGTCGGGAAAGGCGCTCACGGCAACCGGGATCGTGACGCCTTTGACATTGAAGAAGCCGAACCCGCTGCCCTCGGCGAGACGCTCCCAGTAGAGACGCCCGGAGGAGACCCCGGTATTGGTGAGCCAGGTAAGCGTGATGTTGTCGAGGACATCGTCCCTTGTCAGGCCTTCGACTTGCCCGTCGAAAGACCGTGCGATGAGCTCCAGACTGCGCGCGTCGTGGTCGAGCAGATAGGCTGCCAGGCCGACGGGAGAATCCGCGATCCCGTAAAGCGTCTGCGGACGCAGCCCCATCTGGTAGGCGTAGCCGACGCCCTTCGCATAGACGAATTTCAACTGCTCGTAGGCATGCTTCTCCTCGTCGGAGAGACCGGACGGCGCGGGCGCGCCGGCCCCGGCTGCCTTGTCGATTTCGGGTGTGATCACCCCCGGCATGTTTGAATGAATGCCGAGCAGTTCCGGAGGCGCCTGTACCCCCATCGTATCGACGATGATCGCACCCCAATCGCCGCCTTGGGCGACATATCGCGTGTAGCCGAGGCGCTTCATGAGCACGTTCCAGGCGCGTGCGATGCGCTGGGGTCCCCAGCCGGCCCTAGTCGGCCTGCCCGAAAAGCCGTAGCCCGGCATCGATGGGATCACGACGTGGAACGCGTTCGATGCGGTGCCGCCATTGGCCGTCGGATTGGTGAGTGGCTCGATGATTTTCAGCTGCTCGATGATCGAGCCAGGCCATCCATGCGTGACGATGAGCGGCAAGGCATTTTCATGCTTCGACCGAACGTGAATGAAATGGATGTCCAGCCCGTCGATCTCGGTGATGAAGTGCGGATAGGCATTCATCCTCGCCTCGACCTTGCGCCAATCGTAGTCCTTTTCCCAGTAGCGCACGAGTTTCTCCATCGTGGCGAGCGGAACGCCCTGCGAGAAATCGGTGACCGTTTCCCGTTCGGGCAAGCGCGTCGCGGCTAGGCGTCGGCTGAGATCGTCGAGCGCCTCCTGCGGAACATTGACGGTGAAGGGGCGGATTGCGGCATCTTCGACGGCTGCGGCAGATTGCGTTGACATGATCGTTCTCCCAGTCCGTGAAAGGGCGACGGAACGGCGCCTAACCCCCCGCTCCAAGCGGATCGTGGCTGTCTCCGGAGCTGGCTCTCCGGCGGCACTGGATGGATGAGTCGTGAACAGGTCACGCCACCGGCGGCCCCAAGGCCGCTGGGGAAGGCGCGGCGATATTGTATGACCTGCATCGGAACGGCCCTGGCTAAAGCGCGTCGCGATCTCTTGGATTCGCTGCCGCGCTTTAGAACTTTGATTTGAGGCATGTCTTTCTCCCCGAACCGGTGTCCACTTCGGGGAGACATGCTTTGGCAGATAGGCAATTCCGGCCGGAATCAGCAAAGAGGTTCCGGCAGAGCTACGCAGTCTCGTGCGCCCCGAACCGAGTGCAGGTCGGAGCGCGTTCAATTTTGAAACGGGAGTCTTGTGCTCTCAGTTGCTGGCCCGTGAGATCCCAGCCAGCAATGACCAACTATACGTCCAAGCCGGATTCCTAACAATCGCCTCGCTTCCGCTCGCGGGTCCGCTCTTCATTGATCGATCTCTGGTTCCACGAGTCTTGCCAGGTTTCGCAGACACTCCTGCCAGCCGAGATAGCAAGCCTCGACTGGAATGAGATCCGGAATGCCTTCCTGCGTGATGTCGAGCTCCGTGCCGACCGACACCTTCTTCAAGTTCACGGTCACCGTCATTTCGCCGGGCAGGTTCGGATCGTCGAACCTGTCCGTATAGCGCAGGCGTTCGCCCGGAACGAGCTCGACATATTCGCCGCCGAACGCGTGGCTGTTGCCCGTCGTGAAATTGCGGAACGACATTCTGAACGTACCGCCGACCCTGGGTTCCAGATGATGAACCGTGCAGGTGAAGCCGTTGGGCGGCAGCCATTTCGCGAGCCCGTCCGCTTCGAGGAATGCGCGATAGACCTTCTCCGGGCTGGTCGTGACAACGCGGTGCAAACGTACGGTTCCAGGCATATCGTTCATCCTTCTGACTGCCGATCCATGCTGCCACGACGAACGAGCCTAAGCCATTTCGACACCGGCGATCGAATTTTTTCGGAAATCGCCTTTCGCTCTTGAACCTCTAGTCGCTAGAGCAATTAGCTTGCCCTGCAGGAATTCGTCGCAAGGACCCCATCATGGCTCAAACATCGATAAAGACCCGCTACCGCGTCAGCGGGATGGACTGCGCATCCTGCGCGAGCAAGATCGACACGGCCGTCCGGCGGCTGGAGGGCGTGGAAGACGTGGCGGTCTCGGTGACCAATGGCAGCCTCACCGTCATGCATGCGGAGAGCCTTGGCAGCGGGGCCATCGCGCGCCAGGTCGCCCGGCTCGGCTACGGCGCCGAGCCATGGGACCGAGTCGACAGCGCCGCCGCGAAAGGGCATGGCAACCATCCTTCGCATCATGACGAACAGCTTCCCTTGGGCCAGCCATGGTGGCGCTCCGGGCGCGCCAGGATCACCATGGCCTCGGGCAGTGCCCTTGTGGCGGCCTATGCGATCGGCCGGGTCGTTCCGGAGGCGGGGCATTGGCCGTTCCTGGCGGCCCTGCTCGTCGGCCTCGTGCCGATCGCGCGTCGCGCCTTCCATGCTGCCCTTGCGGGGACCCCGTTCTCGATCGAGACGCTGATGTCCATCGCGGCCGTCGGGGCCGTGCTGATTGGCGCGACGGAAGAAGCTGCGATGGTGGTGCTTCTTTTCCTGGTCGGCGAGCTGCTCGAAGGCGTCGCCGCAGGGCGCGCGCGGGCGAGCATCCAGGGTCTTGCCGATCTCGTCCCGAAGACCGCCCTCCTGGAGATGGGCGGCGGAATGGTCGAAGTGCAAGCCGCCGCGCTGAGGATCGGCGATATCATCGTCGTCCGGCCCGGCGACCGCATATCGGCGGATGGCGAGATCGTCGAGGGGTCGAGCGAGATCGACGAGTCGCCGGTCACCGGGGAGAGCACGCCCACGCGGAAGTCCGGGAACGACACGGTCTTCGCCGGTACGATCAGCACCGATGGCCTGCTGAGGGTCCGCGTGACCGCGACCGCCGAGGACAACACCATCGCCCGCGTGGTCCGGCTGGTCGAGGAAGCGCAGGAGAGCAGGGCCCCGACCGAGAGGTTCATCGACCGTTTCTCCCGGTACTATACGCCGGGGGTGCTGGTGGTCGGGGCGCTCGTCGCGATCCTTCCGCCGCTTTTCTTCGCGGAGCCCTGGGGCGAGTGGATCTACAAGGGACTCGCCATCCTGCTGATCGGCTGCCCCTGCGCGCTGGTGATCTCCACGCCCGCGGCGGTAGCGGCGGGCCTGGCGGCCGGCGCGCGCAAGGGCATGCTGATGAAGGGTGGCGCGGTGCTGGAAGGGCTGGGCCGGATCGACGCCGTCGCCTTCGACAAGACGGGCACCCTCACCAGGGGCAAGCCTGCCGTCACGGATTTGGTCGCCTACGGTCGGAGCGAGCGCGAGCTCCTGTCCATGGCCGCCGCGCTCGAACAGGGTTCCAGCCATCCGCTGGCCATTGCCGTTCTCGACAAGGCGAAGGCCGAGAAGGCTCCCATCCCTCCGGCGCTCGGCGCGAGGGCCGTTTCGGGCAAGGGCGTCGAAGGCAAGGTGGGCGGCGTGGCGCTGTTCCTGGGTTCGGCGCGGGCGGCCGCCGAGCGCGTGTCGCTATCCCCGGACCAGGCTTCCCGGGTCGAGGATCTGAACGGCGAGGGAAAGACCGTATCCGTCCTGCTGGCCAACGATGCGGTCGCGGGGATCATCGCCATGCGGGACGAGCCGCGCGAAGACGCCAAGGCCGGGCTGGCGGCCCTCGGGGAACTCGGCATCCGCACGGTGATGCTGACCGGGGACAGCCGGAAGACGGCCGAGGCGATCGCCGCCGGCCTCGGCATCGAGGCGCGCGCCGGGCTGCTGCCGCAGGACAAGCAGCGCATCGTCGGCGAGATGCAGGATGAGGGCCTCAAGGTCGCGAAGGTTGGCGACGGCATCAACGACGCCCCCGCGCTCGCGGCGGCCGACATCGGCATCGCCATGGGCGGCGGCACGGACGTGGCGCTCGAGACGGCGGATGCGGCGATTCTTCACGGGCGCGTCGAGGACGTCTCGCGCATGGTCCGCCTGTCGCGCGCCGTGATGGCGAACATCAGGCAGAACATCGCCGTCGCGCTCGGTCTCAAGGCGGTGTTCCTGGTGACCACCGTCATGGGCATCACCGGTCTCTGGCCCGCCATACTCGCCGATACGGGTGCGACGGTGCTGGTGACCGCCAACGCGATGCGGCTCCTCGGCTGGAAGGGTCGCTGAAGGGAGTCAGGCAGACGTTGCCTTGGCGAGCAGCACACCCGGAATGAGCCGCGGGGGGTCACCCACGGCCTGCAATCCCTGCCTGCGATCCGATCATTTGCCCGATGACAACGCCGTCCGGCACGGGTGCGAGGAGATCCGCTCGACGCGCGAAGGCGACAAAGGCGCCGCGCGCGGTTTCGGCATCGATCTCACCGGCAAGCGCTGCCCTGCATGCATTGAGCGCTACCGTGTGGGCTCCGTTCCGCTTGGAAGGTGGCCATTCGTTGAGCATCGCGTAGGCCTCCCTCACGCTGCGGATGTTGGCCGGGACCCCAAGTCCGACAATGACCGTCACAGGATGTTCAAACCGATCGTGCTCCATTTTCTGCTCCGTTCACGCGACGCGTCTGAATGGTTGCTCCTTTGCGCGCTGATCTTGAATCACGAGCCCGGCTGTTCCGGGCCCCGAGCCGAAGGGCGGGGGCACCGACGCGTGCGCCTTGGCCAGGGCCTCCAGCCAAGCCTGGACGGCGAGCGGCGGACAGGCGCGCCCGTCCAGCCAGAGCCGTATTTCGGCAAGCGGGTGTCCCGACGCGTCGGCCAGGTCTGTTTCGCGCCATCTCAGGATTTTCAGGCACTCTCTCAAGCGTCCTGAGATCATCACCGATCCTCCTGCCGCAGGAAAACGACACAGGCGGCAGTTCCAATATTGCCTTTGCTCATGACGTTCATGGCGTTGCCCGTCGACGAGAACGACCGTGCCTGGCCGCGGCACGGTCGTCGTTGATGTCAGAAGTCCATTCCGCCACCGGGCATGGGCGCCGGCGCCGCCGTTTCCTTCTTGGGCTTCTCGGCCACCATGGCTTCGGTGGTCACGAGCAGGCCGGCAATGGACGCGGCGTCCTGCAGCGCCGTGCGGACCACCTTCACCGGATCGATCACGCCCTGCTTGTAGAGATCACCGAATTCGTTGGTCTGCGCGTTCCAGCCGAAACCGAAGTCGGGATTCTCACGAAGCTTGCCGACGATGATCGAGCCCTCTGCTCCGGCGTTCTCGGCGATCTGCCGTGCCGGGGCCTCGATCGCCTTGCGGACGATTTCGATGCCGTGCCTCTGATCGGTATTGTCGGCCTGCACGGCGTCCAGTCCCTTCACCGCCCTCAACAAGGCGACGCCGCCACCCGGCAGGATGCCTTCCTCGACCGCGGCCCGGGTCGCATGCATGGCGTCGTCGACGCGATCCTTTCTTTCCTTGACCTCGACTTCGGTCGAGCCGCCGACCCGGATCACCGCGACGCCGCCGGCGAGCTTGGCCAGCCGCTCCTGCAGCTTCTCCCGGTCATAATCCGACGTGGTCTCCTCGATCTGCGCCTTGATCTGGGTGATGCGGCCCTGGATCTCCTCCTTGCGGCCGGCGCCGTCGACGATCGTCGTGTTCTCCTTCTCGACCACGATCTTCTTGGCGCGGCCGAGCATGTTGAGGGTGACGTTGTCGAGCTTGATGCCGAGGTCCTCCGAGACCGCCGTGCCGCCGGTGAGGATGGCGATGTCCTCCAGCATGGCCTTGCGGCGGTCGCCGAAGCCCGGCGCCTTGACTGCCGCCACCTTCAGCCCGCCGCGCAGCTTGTTGACCACCAGCGTGGCGAGGGCCTCGCCTTCGACGTCCTCGGCGATGATCAGAAGAGGCTTGCTCGACTGCACCACCGCCTCCAGCACCGGCAGCATGGCCTGCAGGTTGGACAGCTTCTTCTCGTGGATCAGCACATAGGGCTCGTCCAGCTCGACGCGCATCTTGTCGGGGTTGGTGATGAAATAGGGGCTGAGATAGCCCCGGTCGAACTGCATGCCCTCGACCACTTCCAGCTCGGTCTCGGCGGTCTTCGCTTCCTCGACGGTGATGACGCCTTCATTGCCGACCTTCTGCATGGCCTCGGCGAGGAAACGTCCGATCTCCGTGTCGCCATTGGCCGAGATGGTGCCGACCTGGGCGATCTCGTCATTGTTGGTCACGTTGCGGGCGTTGGTCTTCAATTCGGCGACGATGGCATTGACGGCGAGGTCGATGCCGCGCTTCAGGTCCATCGGGTTCATGCCGGCGGCGACCGCCTTGGCGCCTTCCTGGACGATCGCTTGCGCCAGCACCGTCGCCGTCGTGGTGCCGTCGCCCGCGATGTCGCTGGTCTTGGACGCGACCTCGCGCACCATCTGGGCGCCCATATTCTCGAACTTGTCCTCGAGCTCGATCTCCTTGGCGACGGTGACGCCGTCCTTGGTGATGCGTGGCGCCCCGAACGACTTGTCGAGCACCACATTGCGGCCCTTGGGCCCAAGCGTCACCCTCACCGCATTGGCGAGGATGTCGACACCCCGCAACATCTTCTCACGAGCATCTGAATGGAAACGTACTTCCTTGGCAGCCATGGTTCCAGCTCCTTCCCTGATGGCAGCGTTTCCGATCGGTCGTTCGTCACGCGGCCTGCTTGGCCCAGCCTTCGGTGTCGATCACGCCCATCACGTCGCTTTCCTTCATGATGAGCAGGTCCTCGCCATCGAGCTTGATCTCGGTGCCGGACCATTTGCCGAACAAGATGCGATCACCGACCTTCACGTCGAGCGGCTGGAGCTGTCCGTTCTCGGCGCGTGCGCCAGGGCCGACGGCGATGACCTCGCCCTCCTGCGGCTTCTCCTTGGCGGTGTCCGGTATGATGATGCCGCCTGCCGTCTTTTCCTCGGCCTCGATGCGGCGAACCAGAATTCGGTCATGCAATGGGCGGAACGTCATGTCACTCTCCTCCTGGACAACAGATTTCGAGAGGCTCCTCCGCTCCGATCCGGAAAGACCGGAACGCGGCACGCGACCCATTCGGTATCGTGGCGCAAATCGATCTGGTTCGCAATTTTTCGACTTTCAAGAGGACTGGCGAAAAAAATTGGCACTCTGTCGCCCGGAGTGCTACCGCGATGAAATCATGGAGCTATTTTGAGTTGCACGCTGGCAATCGCCCTTGAATTTTCGTCGGGTTCCGCCAAAATTTGGCGCAGGTGGAAGCCTAGCCGGATCCACCGACCACAAGAGCCACCCAAGCGCATGGAGATTGGAACGGAGGACCATCGATGGAACGAACCGTCCCGCCGATTATCCCCTCGATCACCCCTGAAACCTCTGATCTTTTCCTAGACCGGCTGATCCATCCGGCGCGGTTTTTCAGCTGTCCTGAAGATGTACTGAGGGACGGCACTCTTGATGTCCAGGAGAAGCGCGCGATCCTGTCGTCCTGGGCCTCGGATGCGTGTGCCGTCGAATCGGTGCCCGCGCTCAGGAGACCGCCAGGTCTCTCGGCACCTGTCTCGTTCGACGAAGTGATGGACGCGTTGCGGCAGCTGGACGATATCGGTGCCCAGATCGGCGGACGTTCGAGCTGCAGCGAAGCCGGCGAACCGCAGCCGCTGGATGCTTGAGTGCCGCCTCTGGAGGCATGCCTCCCGGACGCGCTGCGACACCGGCGCTCCGAACGGCACATGAGCGGACAGCGACGATGAACAGATGCGGGCCGGTCAGGCGGGGCCCGCATCTTCGTCTTCAGGTTCGATCAGGTCGATCAAGGCGGCAATCCGGGTTCCCGGCAGAGGGCGCCCTTCATTCATCAACGCGTCATCCCCGAAAGCCCAGGCCCAGGCTTCTCTCAACTCGTCGGCCGAGGCTCCCGTCATGATGATTTCCGCGATCGTTGCCTCATCAACGGGGCCGAGAATCGAGACGACGTCTTCTCGTGTCATAGCCATCGTTTCCTCCGTCGATTGTCAGACAATAGATGGGCACTTACGGCCATGTTGCCAACGATCAGGGCCGTGTGACGGATTTTACGCAAGGCCTTCAGACATCTTGACGCGAAGGAAGGGAATACCCACGTCCTTGTCGCTGGCCGCCTGATGGGACCAGCTCTGTCAGGAAGCGCCAGCTTCTTGGCGCTTCCTCGTATCTATGTTGCTCGAAGGAGGATGTAGCTATGAGAACAAACCTGGACTTCTCACCCTTCTATCGGTCGAGCGTTGGCTTCGATCGTATTTTCAACATGCTCGAAAACGCCAGCGTTCCGGCAAATGCCGACAACTGGCCACCCTATGATATCGCCAAGCTCGGCGAGGACAGCTATCGGATCGTGATCGCGGTGGCTGGATTCAACGAAAGCGAGCTGACGGTCACGCACGAGCCAAACCTGCTGGTGATTAACGGTGCGAAGACGGAAAACGACGACGTCCAGTATCTTCACCACGGCTTGGCGCTGAGATCGTTCGCCCGGCGTTTCGAACTTGCCGACCACGTGCTCGTCGAGAGCGCCAGGCTGGAAAACGGTCTGTTGATCATCGACCTCAAGAAGGAGCTTCCCGAGGAGATGAAGCCACGGCGGATTCCCATCGATGCTGAAACCGCGAGTAAACCGGCCGCGAAGCAGATCGAAGGCGGCCTAGCGGCCTGACACCTCGCATTCGGACCGCCGCCCGTGATGGGCAGGCGGACACATCGTCGCTTCCAACAGAAGGAGATACGAACCGGAAAGGAGATCCACGATGAGCGTACGTGACCTGGTACCCTGGAGCCGGGGCAACAATCAGGCTCCGAGCCTTTACCGCAGTGACGAATTGGATCCGTTCCTGGGGCTGCATCGCGGTGTCAACCGTCTGTTCGACGAAGTCTTCCGCGGTTTCGGGACGCCTTCTCTGTTGGGCCGAGGGGCGCTTGGAAACGGCTATTGGCCAAGCGTCGAAGTCTCGGAGAACGAGAAGGAAATCCGTGTCATGGCGGAGATACCCGGCATCGAGGAGAAGGACGTCGAGGTCCTGCTGGACGACGGAGTCCTGACACTCCGAGGGGAAAAGAAGTCCGAGACCGAAGACGCGGGACGCCAGTTCAGCGAACGCACCTATGGGCGCTTCGAACGGCGTTTGGCCCTTGGCCGGGAAGTCGATGAGGACAAAGTCACCGCGACCTTCAGGAACGGTGTTCTCGTCGTGACGCTGCCCAAGAGCGCGAAAGCGCGCACCAGCGCCAAGCGCATTGCGATCAACAACGTGAAATAGCTGAACGCGGGGACGGCCGGGTGCGCGATGCGCCCGGCCGCATATCACGACAAGCACCTGCCCAATCCGCAACGCGCCAGGCCGCGGATCCCTACCAATCATACAACAACGCGCACCGGCCCGAGTTCGTCACGGCAAGTTTCCTCGACGGATGAACTCGGCCGTGCTGCCCTTCGACATGCCCGGAAACGTCACGAGACGACCTTAAGGCCGAGATTCTGGCCCGCCGCCCTGCGCAACCGTGCGGCGTCGCGACGCACGCCGGGCAGGCTGCGATAGATCGAAAGATAGTCGTCTGCCATGCGCTCGACGGTAAAACGTTTCTCGAAGGTCGCGCGCACTGTTGCTCGATCAAGCGTGTTGACCTTCCGGGCGGCCGATACCGCCTCGGCAATGTCATGAACGACGAAGCCGGTAACGCCGTCATCGATCACTTCCGGCACCGAGCCGCACCCAAAGGCTATAATCGGCGTGCCGCATGCCATGGCCTCGATCATCACCAGGCCGAAGGGTTCGGGCCAGTCGATGGGAAACAGCAGTGCCCGGGCGTTTCCGAGGAGCTCGGCTTTCTGCCGCTCGTCGACTTCGCCGAGGAACTCGACATTCGGATGGGCGGCCACCATCGGGCCGACGACCTCATCCCAATAGGCCTGATCCATCCTGTCGATCTTTGCCGCGATCTTGAGCGGCATCTCCGCGCAGGCCGCGATCTTGATGGCGCGATCGGGCCGCTTCTCCGGCGATATCCGCCCGAGGAAGACGAGATAGTCTCCTCCCGGCTCCTCGGTGAAGGGCAGTAAGTTGCCCGGCAGTCCGTGATGGACGGTTCCCACCCAATTGGCCATCGGCAGCGGCTGCCGCTGGCTGTCGGAGATCGAAGCCACCGGAATATCGGAAAAGGCGGCATAGAGAGGCTTCAGATCCGGCAAATCGAGCCGACCGTGCAAAGTGGTAACCGTCCGGTCGGCGAACTCCCGGATCAGCGGGTAATGCAGGAAATCGATGTGGAAATGCACGACATCAAATTCGCTCGCCCGGCGTCGAAGCTCTTCCAGCATGATGATGTGATAGGGAATGAAATCCTTGACTGCCGGATTGAGCCGCAGGGCCATGGTGGAGCAGCGAACGAGCTTGGCTCCCGTCCTGGAATCGCCGCTGGCAAAAAGGGTCACGTCGTGACCTTGCCGAACCAGTTCTTCCGTCAGATAAGACACGATCCGCTCGGTGCCGCCATAGAGTTTGGGCGGACAGCTTTCGGCGAGCGGGGCGATTTGGGCAATCTTCATGACGACCTCTTCATCGGGCGAAACTTTCCGTCTGATGCAAACCGACTTGTCGCCTGCTTCACCCCGACCGGGACCGTGGTCGTGCCCCTGGCGGAATCATTGAAATCCACGATGGGCACGGCAGGATGAAGTGAACCGGCGGCCAAGTGGGCTTGGGCAAAATCGAGCTAGGAAGGCCGCGATCGCTGTTCAAGATGCCGGCGCTACAATTTGCTGCGATGACGGCTGGCTTGCGCTATGCGGCCAGTGCAGGTCGCCCAGAAATGCGCGGCGGTCTTGGGTGAGCGACCCGCAACTACGACGGCTTATGAGCATGTCACGGAAATCTCAGTTTGCATGACATGCTTCAGAGCCCGAGAAAGTCGAATGGCTTGGCATCCTGGAAGCGATCGGTGGCGTCCCCCGAAAACGTGTGATCCTGGTTCTCGCCGAGATCCAGCTTCTTCACCTTTCCGGTCTCCGGGGAAAAGTCGATCGCCTTGAGGTCGACCCAGAACGTGTTCGGCGTCAACGCGGATTCGAAGAAATAAAGCTTTCGCTTGTGATCGACGACGCTACGCCACCGCGTGGAGGAGATGTTCGGCTCGTTGGGCGTGGTGATGCCGAACGGCACCGAGACGTTGCGAATGACACTGAAGACGCTCGCCAGCGCGCGGTTCGGGTTCTCGTTCTTCGGGATGGCGTCGACATAGAAGGACGCCCGGGCAAAACGATCCGATGCGCGGTTCGTGCCGGGCAGGAACACGGTGCCGCCGATGCGCCGCCAATATTCGTTGAGGGCGAGTTGCTCTTCGAAAATCGGGGAGTTGGTCATGACCTGATACTTCCGGTCATGATGGATGACCTGCTTGCCGCCGATGTACTCGACGATCGCGCTGTCGCCCGTCGCATCCGACATCGACAGATGAAGGGTCGTCAGCCTATCCTCGCCGGGCACATTGTCCGTAACGATCGTGAAGGGCTCGGCCTCGAGGGCGGTGACGGCTTCCTGCACCGTCGCGAAATTGTCCAGGACGTACTGCGCCCAGGCTGCTATGGTAAGTCCTGGTTTGGATTGATCAAATTTCGGATATTCCGATTCGACCAGCCACAGGACATTCGCCGCCAGTCCCGCCTCGTTCACGCCGTCCGTGGTCGAAACGTCGTAGCCCGATGCGATGACGCTGCCGTATTTCGACGTCCATTCGAGCGAGTTCGGCCCCGCCATGCCGTTTCTTTTCATACCCCGCGGGAAGATCCAGAGGTTGGAGGCGACATCGTTCTTCCAGTCCATCGACCGAGCCGTGATCACGTTATCGTTCGGGCCAAGATAAACGAGCCTCGTGCATCCCTGTGCCGGGTATGGAACCGTCGCCGATGCAGCAATGGCTATCGCCAGGATAACCGAGGAAGTCGAGTTCACCCAAGCAGGCATGGTGATCACCCTTTCATCGTTGGTGGATGTCAAAAGCGAACCGAGAATCCCACAACGGGTCCGTGCTGGCTGACATCCCAGTTGAACTTGTTTCCGGTGAAATCGTCAGCTTCGTAGTCGTTCCAGAGATAGCGATAGCCGGCACGCAGCGTGGTGGGCAGACCGAACATTGTCGTCCGATAGCCCAGATAGGCCTGAGCGTTGACGCTCAGTTCCGATCCAACCCCGAAACCGCCGATATCGGCTTCCGCGAAAAGGTTCCAGCGCTCCGTCAGATCGGCATTCGCCCGCACTCCGACGAAGGGGTCGGTCCATTCCGATGCTTTGCTCGTGCCAAAGCCAAGTACGGAAACATCGGCCTTGAGCCTATTCCAGCGGACGCCGAATGTCGGTTCGATACCGAGGCGGCGCGGCCTGCCGAAAGCCGTTTCGCCGCCGAGATAGCGATCATACATTCGGAAGAAGCCGCCGACCGTGATGGTCGTCGTGGTGATGCCGAGCCCGATCTGATGCTCGAACAGGCTTTCTTCCTGGCTGGCTCTTACGTGCTGGCCGTCGATATACACACCCCACTGTCCGTTGGTGAGTTCCACATTGCCCATCAGGGCGAAATCGAGGTGGTCCACGACGTCGGAAAACGGCACGTCGACTGCGGTGTTGAACCCGGCGAGCGAGCCGTCGCCCGTCAGGGAAGCGGCCCAGATATAAGGGCTGACGATGATGCTCCACCGCCTGTCGTCGGACAGGCTATCGGGGAAGGCCTCGGCAGCGCGCGCGGCATGTCCAGGAAAAGCCAACAATGCCGCGCCCGCAAGCACGCCAATTCGATGCAGCCATGGCTTGGGCATGGGCGATTCCATCTTCCTTTAGTTGGCTCTTAATTGGGAACAGATGTTCGCGAAGACATACTGTTGCCAAGAAGACACACAACGACGAATTGCGTCAAGCGCGGAACTAATCCTCATATAGTGCAGGTTGACCGTTGTCAGACCATGACTTAGCCGTTGCAAGGGGCGGGACACGGAGATTTTCGCGATGGCGGATCGGGTCCACGCAAGCATCAAGCGTCCAGCCGTTCCGCCAAATTCACCTGATCCAATATATATCCCTCCGCAATCGTTACCCTTCGATCGCTTGGCGATGGCAACGCTTCGCGGCGGCTTCTCCCCCGGCAACGGGCGTTTGAAGTCGGTGGCGTCAATGCTGGCGGCCTTCTCGGCCATGACTGCGATACCGACGCTGGCCTGGGCTGATTGCGAGCCTGCCAATCCATCCTCCGGCGCTACCGTTACATGCACCGGCAACCCGAATGGGTTCTCGACCGACGGGCTGGGCAGCCTGACCGTCAACATCGTCTCCGGGACCAATCTCAACGGGCCGCTCACCGCGTCAAATACCGGGGTCCTCGGCATCACCAATGCCGGCAATCTTCAGTCCATGACGCTGACGGACAACGGCGCGGTCACCTTCACCAATTCCGCCAACATCAACAGCGGCGTGACCATTGTCGGTGACGGCGACCACAACATCACCAATCAGGCCGGCGGCAACCTCAACCAGACTTTTTCGATCAGCGGCAACGGCAACAACTCCGTCACCAATTTTGGCACCCTGAATCCCGGCATCGTCGTGAACGGTGACGGGACGCTGGCAATCCTCAACGATACAGGCTCCTTCATCAACCAGCAGATCGCCGTGACGGGCGCCGCCGACACCACGGTCGACAATTTCGGTACGATCCAGGGAACGTTCACGCTCGACATGGGTGACGATGTCGTCACCAACCACGGCGGAGCGACCATTAACGCCAACGTTGTCCAGGGCGGTGCGAACGACCAGTTCCTGATGCTCGGGGGCAGGGTCAATGGAGAGATCCAGCAGGGCGACGGGAACGATATCGCGCGGCTCGAAGCGGGCGAGATCTCCGGCTTCGTGCGGGCCGGGGCGAACCAGGACAATCTGCTGTGGACCGGGGGGCTGGTCGGCGGCATCGATATGGGCACCGAAAACGACCAGGCGCTCTTCATCGGATTGACCGATACGGAACTGCGAGCGATCCAGATCGATGGCGGCCTCGGCAGCGACACCCTGACCTGGCAGGACGTGCAGGGTTCGCGTCCGGACCGGCTTGTCAATTGGGAACTGATCAGCCTGACCAATGGCTCCCAACTCACCATGGGCGGAAATCTGGTTCTAGGCGACACGGGTACCGGAACCGGAGCGCTCACGATCGACAGCACCAGCACGCTCTTTGCCAGCGAAGGGCAATATACGATCCAACCTGCGGTCAACGGCCAGGGAACAACCGTCACCAATGCCGGCACGATGGACCTCACACGTGGGGGCGCGTCCGTCACGGATACGCTGACGATCGTCGGCGATTATCACGGTGACAACGGCGCCCTCCTGCTGAACACTGTCCTCGCCGGCGACGGCGCGCCATCCGATCGCTTGATCGTGACCGGCAACGAAACGGGCATAACCCGGATCTTCGTGACCAATGTCGGCGGCTCGGGCGACCTGACCAGTGGGGACGGCATCCTTGTCGATGAAGACATAAACGGCGTCAGCGACGGCGCCTTCGTGCTGGGCAACGTCGTCGCGGCCGGGGCATATGAGTATCGTCTCGTTCAGGGAGGAACGTCGCCCGGCACGGAGAACAACTGGTACCTCGTTACCCACGCCACCGACACCGACGGCGATGGCGACGGCGACGAGGATGGCGACGACGATAGGGACGACGATGAGGACAACGCCAGCCCCGACACGGATGGCGACGGCGACGGTGATGGCCACGGGAACGGCACCAGTGATGGAGACGACGCTGCCGATGGAGGCGCCGGCGGCGATGGAGGCGACGCCGATGCCGATGTCGACGGCAATCCCGACATCGAAATTCCGCTCTATCGACCCGAAGTCCCCATTCACTCCCCGGTGCCCGCCATGGGACGCGCCTTGACGCGCGCAACTCTGGGAACCTTCCACGAAAGGGAAGGCGAACAGGTCTGGTCGCGTCGCAATGGCGGCTTCGAAGCAGCCTGG
The DNA here is from genome assembly GCA_035556195.1 of Rhizobiaceae bacterium. Classification (GTDB taxonomy): domain Bacteria; phylum Pseudomonadota; class Alphaproteobacteria; order Rhizobiales; family Rhizobiaceae. Next base: position 144,671 of record DATMFK010000010.1, on the reverse strand, counting down.
CTGCGCAGTTTCGGCATGCTGCACGAGCAGTCGTGGAAGGGCGATCTGGATCCCACATTCGACGGGAATCTCTGGGGCCTTCAGGCCGGCCTGCCGATGTATTTGAGCGAACACCAGAACGGTCAGCGTGACGTATTCGGCCTGTTCGCCGGCTTCGGCCGCGCGACCGGAGATGTGAGGGGGTTCGCGTTGGGCCGGCCGAACCTCGACGTCGGCCATCTGTCGATCGACAGCTACAGCGTTGGTGGCTACTGGACGCATCACTGGCCGAACGAGGCTTACGTGGACGGCGTGCTGATGTTCTCCTGGCTCGACGCGGAGGCGCGCTCCAACCGCGGGATTGGCGTCGACATCGACGGCACCGAAATAGCCGCCTCGATTGAAACGGGCATCCCGTTCGATATTTCGGAATCCTGGCAGATCGAGCCGCAGGCGCAGTTGATCTGGCAACACCAGAGCTTCGACCGTGCGAGCGACCTGTTCTCCACGATCGATTTCCATGATGTCGACGCGGTGACCGGGCGGATCGGCGGGCGACTGGTCGGCGAATATCTGGTGAACGACGTCCGGCTCCGGCCCTTCGCCAAGGCGAACATCTGGCACGCATTCTCCGGCAACGATACCCTAACCTACAACAGCTTCACGACGCTGATCACCGAGCGCGAGTCCACGTCGCTGGAGGTCGGCCTCGGATTGACGGCCGACTTCAATCAATCCACCAGCCTTTACGCCAATGTCGATTACTCTACCGACATCAGCGGCGAGGATCTCGAAGTTTGGGAAGGACGTGTTGGACTGAGAGTAGCATGGTGACAGCTGATGTCCGGGAAGTCTGTCCCGCGGAATGCCGTCGGCGGCCCTCTCGCGTATCCAGCCCAATCGCATGATCCGGTAGGAGAACGGACCGGGGGCACTCGGCAGCCCTGACCTCGTCGAGGTCTTTACGCCGCGCGATTTGCCGCTATCTCGACGACCGCGGATTTTCCGTGCACGACGTGACGCGCGCGGCAGGCGTGACGCCGCGCTTGAGACGATGTCCCGCGGGGTGGCGGGAAACAGCGGCTCGTTTATGCTGGAGGGGGCAGGGGACAGCCAGGTTCGATCTTCGACCGCGAAAGGAAAGCGCAATGGCAAAGAATACGATTTGTCTGTGGTACGACAAGGACGCCGAGGCCGCGGCCCGCTTCTATGCCGAAACATTTCCCGATAGCGCGGTGGGCGCCATCTTCCGTGCACCGAGTGAATTCCCATCCGGCCAGGAGGGCGACGTGCTGACGGTGGAGTTCACAGTGGCCGGGGTGGCTTGCATCGGCCTCAATGGCGGCCCCATGTTCAAGCACAATGAAGCCTTCTCGTTCCAGATCGCCACGGACGATCAGGAGGAGACCGACCGTTACTGGAACGCGATCGTCGGCAATGGCGGCCAGGAAAGCGCGTGCGGCTGGTGCAAGGACAGATGGGGGATTTCCTGGCAGATCACGCCGCGTGTCCTGACCGAGGCCCTGGCGGCTGGCGGCGCGGAAGCCAAGCGCGCCTTCGACGCGATGATGACCATGCACAAGATCGACGTGGCCGCGATCGAGGCAGCGCGGCGCGGCTGACCGCGGCAAAGGCGGGACTTCAATCGGGAAGTCCGGCCTTTCGCATGCCGGCTGCCATGATCTCCATCTGGCGCTGGTGGTAGACGCCCATGCGCGCGAAGCCGTCGATCGTGAAGGCAGGCGCGATCTCGAGCAGCCGTCCGGCGGCCGCGCGTGCGGCGTCGAGACTGCCGGATTCGGCCTGGCTGACTGCCAACACCGCGTGGAGCACGGTGAAGCCGGCGTTCGACTGGACCGCCAGCCTGGCATAGCCGACCGCTTCCGCCGGGCGGCCGGTGAAGAGGTGGACGTGAGCCAACGCCAGATAGGCGTGATAGTTCAGCGGGTCGAATGGGCTCAGCCGGAGCGCCTTCAGGGCATGGTCGCTCGCCCGCTCGTAACGTTCGATGAAGGCGTTCTCAACGGCGCTGAAACCGTAGGCCAGGGCCGAATTTCCGTTCGCCTCGATCGCCCGGTCGAGCGACACGATCGCGCTCTCGTAATCGTGGGCGATGTTGCCGAGCACGAAGGCCCCGATAGCGAGAGCCTGCGGGTCGTCGGTTCCGGCGCTGGTCGCCACCCGGGCATGCTCGAGTGCCGCGGCCCTGTCCTCGGGGTGAAAGCCCCCGCGCAGGAACCGCTGCTCGTGGCACCAGGCGGCGAAGGCGTGCGCGCTTGCGTAGGTTGGGTCAAGCCGCAGGGATTCCTTCAGCAGGCGCAACGCGCGATCGTTGCCGGCCGGCGTGTTGGCATAGGCGTGCGGCAGCGCTTGCAAATAGAAGTCGTATGCGTCGAGCCTGTCGGGCCTCTTGCTGCGGGCCCGTTCGATCTCGGCGCGACGGATGGAGGGTTCGATGGCTCCGACGATGCTCTCGGTGAGCCGGTCCTGCAATTCGAAGACGTCTTCGACAGGGCCTTCGAACTTGTCGGCCCAGACATGGGTGGCCGTGCTCCCTTCGACCAGCTGCCCGGTGATGCGCAACCGGTTCGCGGCTCGGCGAACGCTGCCTTCCAGCACGTAACGGACGCCGAGTTCCCCGGCGACCTTGCGGATATCCACGGCCGTTCCCTTGTAGGCGAAGGTCGAGTTCCTCGCGATGACGAAGAGGCTGGGAATCTTGGAGAGGTTGGTGATCACGTCTTCCACGAGCCCGTCGGCGAAATATTCCTGCTCGGCACCCCCGCTCAGATTGGTGAAGGGCAGCACCGCGACCGAAGGTTTGCCTGGCACCGTTATGGGCTCCTGCCAGGGACCGACACTGGCCGAACCGTCCAGGACGACGCGGAAGGTGGAGATCGGCGAGGCCAGGTTCTTGACCCGGTGGTGGCCCATGGGTTCGAAGGCGAAGGCCAGTTTTCTCTCGACCTCCTGCACCACCTTGGCAGAGACGTAGATGCCCCCTGGCTCGGCGAGCTGTTCGAGCCGCGCGGCAACGTTCACGCCTTCGCCATAGCAGTCGCTGCCCTCGACGATCACCTCGCCCAGATTGATGCCGATCCGCACCCGGATGCGCTCCTCCGGCGGTAGCCCGGCATTGCGATCGGCAAGGCCGCGCTGTAGCGAAACCGCGCACTCCACCGCGCCCACCACGCTGGCGAATTCGGCGAGCAGCCCGTCTCCCATCAGCTTGAAGATCCGGCCGTGATGCTTGTCGATTTCAGGCTCGAACAATTCCTTCCGGCCCGCCCTGAGCCGCTCGAACGTTCCCGCCTCGTCGCGCTCCATCAACGCGGCGTATCCGACAACGTCGGCGGCGAGGATCGCTGTCAGGCGGCGCTCCATGGGCGGTCACTCTTTTGTCCCTCGAAGAACAATTCAGTTTACCTCTCTTTTGTGTTGAGGGTAAGCAGTCATTGATTAGATGATCTCAAATCAATGGCTGAAATATGCTGCATTTTCCTAAGTCCTATTTATCGGCGAATGTAATTTTTGTGATCGTGACAAAGTTGATAACAAATGCTTGTGGGCCGTTTCTGCATCTAGCTCCGCGTGACGGCGGCATGCTCGAAGCCTTGCGCCGGGGTGGACAGGGCCGGATCAGTGCGCCTGGGTCGAGACGCGCCTCCCGGGCGGCCCGCGACCGCCGATCGTCCGTCGGGCTGATGAGCGAGCGGACAGCCGGCGGGTCGGTGCGCGTCTCGGGCCGGAAACAGCCTGCGCCGATCCGCCCGATTATTTCCAGATCGGATTCGACCAGGCGCTGCGTCCGGTGTCGTCTATGATAACGACACGTAGCCACGGGCTTCTTTCCAGCGGTGCGGTCGAGATGCTGGTGCGGGTCATCGAGATGCCGCTGCTGTGGCTCATCAAGTAGCCTTGTCCGACGACCAGGACGCGAGAGGCTGGAGAGCAGCGCACTTCGAGACGATCGGCGTTCAGGTCGATGTCGTCGATGCGCGGGCCTTGCGTCGAGTAGAAATGACCGTTCTTCAACGCGTCCAATATGTGCTCCGGACGGTTGCTTTCAGCCTTCAGTTCGATCCAGCCACCGCCGAAGTCAGCCGCCTTGAAATGTGCGTCGTCGCAGGCATAGGTCGTCAGGCGGTAGCCCTTGTCCAGCAGGCCGTCGAGCAGATAGGCACCTTGGCCCTTGTCGTGCATGACCTGGCAGCCGTGGTTGTAGATCTCCACGGAATGGGCGGAGTCGACAAGCGTTTCGGCATCGGCGAGCGACAGGCTGTACCAGGCGGGATGGGCTATGCCGACGAAGGCACCGGCCGCCTTTGCGCGACGAGCAAGCGAAGGGCCGTCTTCGTCCGGTGCGGTCGGTGCGAAATCGAGCGGCAGGCCGACAGCGACCAGGTGCCAGATATCGCTCACCTCGGTGCGCGGCGCGTGGATTTCAGCCCCAGGCAGCATGGTGAAACTCTCATCGCTGAAGGCGCGCGTGTCGGTGATCGGAAAACCGAACTGCTTGAGGAAGTGATCGGTGATCGACAGGAAGTCATAGCCCGACTTGCGATAGGCCTTGATCACGTCTTCGACCGAAAGTGCGCCGTCCGAGCGGGTCGTGTGGGTGTGGATGTTGCCGCGCAGAAAGCGGCCGGGCAGGGAAAAGGGAGCGATGCTGCTCATGGTGATGTCCTGATATACGCGGTGATTTAGGCGCCGATGGCCGCGGCAGCGCGTCCGTCGAGCCATGGAAGGTAGGCGAACTGGTCGTAGCCGGTGAGAACGCAATCGGCCCCGAGCGACAGCAGTCGCTGGTCGTGTCCGGGCAGGATGTGGCCGCCGCCGCAGAAGCCGATGACGCGCATGCCCGCGGCGCGCGCCGCGGTGACACCGGTAACGCTATCCTCGACCACCAGGCATCTTTCGGGCGGGAAGCCGCCCATGGTCTTGGCTGCATGCAGGAACAGATCGGGCGCGGGCTTGCCCCGTGCCACATCGTCGGCACTGAAGACCCGACCCTGGACCAGCGGAGCCAGCCCTGTCGCGGAGAAGGTGCTTCGAAGCCTCTCATGGCCGCTGTTGGACGCCACGCAATAGGGCCGGTCGAGAGCCCGAAGCAGCTCCGCGACACCCGCGATGGGCTTGAGCTGGGTGGTGAAGGCGCGGTCGAGCCGTTCCGCGAGGCTTGCCTCGAAGTCGGCCGGCAGCGAGACGCCGTGGATGGCCTCGAGCTTGCGGCGTCCTGCCGTCGCATCGAGGCCGACCAAGGCAGCAAGCGCCACGTCGACCGACATTGCCAGTCCGCTGTCGTCGAGCGTCTGGCAGATCACCTCGCACGCGAGGATCTCGCTGTCGACAAGGACGCCGTCGCAGTCAAAAATTACAAGTTCTATCAATGTCGTAACCGGATTGAATGGCCGCGCGCCAACCGCGCGCGGCGGATGCAGATGGGGACGGATGGTTACTTCGGGAGCAACGCGTTGGTTTCCTCGGTGATTTTGGCGATGCCGTCCTCGGGGGTCACGTCACCGCTCATCACCTGGCCGATGATGTCGCGCTGCATGCGCCAGATCTTCACGCCATTGGTGCCGGGATAGCCGCCCCAGGGAGCCGCGCGGGAAATCTGCTTGATGCTGGTGTACCAGTTCGGGTTCTCTTCGTAGAACTTGCCGAGATATTCTGGCGCCAGCGCAGCCTTGTTGGTGGGCATGTAGCCCGAGCCGAGGACGGTGATGGTCTGGCCTTCGGCACTGGTCGCGAATTTGATGTATTCCCAGGCCGCGTCCTGCTTCGCCTGGTCCTTGGCCAGGATCATCATGCCGTTGCCGCCTGTCGGCACGACGCCCTTTTCGAGATTCGAAACCGGATAGGTCGAGGACATGAGCTTGAAGCGGTCGCCGATCAGATCGGAAAAGCCGCGCGCGCTGTTTGGAGAGGAAAAGATGATGCCGAGCTTGCCGGCGGCGAATTGCTGGCGGGACTGCTCGTAGTCGCGCAGCACCATCTTGCCCTCCGTGACGAAGCTGCGCGCCAGCTTCAGGGCGTTCAGGCCGGAACCATTGTCGAAGGCGACGGTCTTGTTGTCGTCCTTCATGATCTGCTCGCCCTGCTGCAGGATCAAAGAACGCCACAGCCAGTCGTCCGGCCAGGCGTGGATGTCATAGGCGAAGCCGTCGACATCGCCGCCGAGTGCATCGATCCTGGCGCCGAGCGCGATCATGTCGGCCCAGTTGGTCGGAAAGTTCTCGGGGTCTCCGCCGGCCTGCTCGACCAGATCGGCATTGTAGAAGACGATCGGCGTGGAGGCGTTGAAGCCGATGCCATACTGCTTGCCGTCGACCTTGCCGAGACCGAGGATCGACGGCTCGTAGTTGGCGCTGACCCAGGCCTCGCCCTCCTTGGCCATGTAGTCGTCGAGGGCGATGACCTGGCCGCGTTTTTCGAGCTGATGGACGACTTCCGGCAGCAGGTGGTAGCCGGAGTGATACACATCGGGAAGATTGTTGGTGATGGCCTGGCGCAGCATCGACTGATGCTGCTCGTCATAGCTCGGCAGCGCATTGCGGAACTTGATGACGATATCCGGATGCGCCTTCATGAAGGCAGCGGCGACCTGCTCATGGAAGACGTTGTGGGCCGGCATGAAGTGCTCGACTTCGATCGTGATCGGTTCCGCGCCGGCGGCGGACGCACCGAGCAAGGCGGCAGCGCTGGCCAAAGCGGCCTGCATGAGGGCTTTCATCATTTTCTCCTTGAGAGCTGGATGAGTTTTGGTGGGGTGGCTTGGGGATCCGATGGGGATTTCGGGTCCCGTATTTACGACGCAGCCCCTGTCACGAGCCGGGCCCTCCGGCCCGTGGCGAAGGCCGGATTACTTCACGCCGGTCATGGTGACGCCCTGGACGAAGTGACGTTGAGCAAACAGGAAAAGGATCGTCAGCGGAGCAGTCAGCAGGGTGGCGGCCGCCATCAGGGCGCCGAAGCTGGATCCGAGGTCGGTGTCGCTGAAATACATCATGCCGAGCGGCGGAGGCGCGAGCTCCGGGCTGGTGACGACGATCAGCGGCCAATAGAGGTCGTTCCAGTGCGCGGTGATGGAAAAGACCGCAAAAGCCGCGATCGCCGGACCGGCGCTCGGAACGACGACGCGCCAGAGGATTTCCATTTCGCCCATGCCGTCCAGCCTCGCGGCGTGAATGATCTCGTCCGGGAAGGAGCGGAACACCTGCCGGAACAGGAAAATGGCGAAGACCGACAGGAAGAACGGCAGCATCAGCGCAAAATAGCTGTCGAGCGTGCCGGTGAAGGCAAGCGCCATGTAGAGCGGCAAGGCCGGCACCTGCACGGGTACGCAAAGGGCAAAGAGCACGAGCGCGAAGAGAAGGCCGCGTCCGCGAAACTCGTATTTCGCCAGCGCATAGGCACAGGGAATGGCCGTCAGCAGTTGCACCGCGAGAATCCCGGCGCAGACGAGCACGCCATTGGCCATGAAGCGCAGCAACGGTGCCTTGGCGAAGGCCTCGCGGAAGTTATCGAAGCCGGCGAAGGTCTCCGGCAACCAGTGGAATGTCGCCGAGAACACTTCCTGCGACGGACGGAACGCCGTCAGCACCATCCAGTAGAAGGGAAACAGCATCGCGAAGGCGCAGGCCAGCAGAAAGACATGCATCGCGATCTGGCCGGGCGTCAGGCCCGCGCGCAGGAGGAGGGAACGGGAGCGGTGCATCAGTAGTGGACCTTCCGTTCGAGCACTTTGGCCTGGACCAGGGACAAAAGCAGGATGATGCCGAGGAAGACGACGGTGATGGCAGATGCCACGCCGATGCGCATATATTGGAAGCCCTCGAGATAGTTGACGTAGAGCAGCACGTCGCTTGCGCCCTGCGGTCCGCCACGAGTCAGCACCGCAACCGTGTCGAACACCTTGAAAGCCGTGATCGAGGTGGTGATGATCACGAACATGGTGGTCGGTCCCAGCATCGGCAGCGTCACGGTGAAGAAGCGCTCGATCGGATCGTCGATGCCGTCGACGGCCGAGGCTTCGTAGAGCTCGTGCGGGATGGCGGTGAGACCGGCGGTGAACAGCACCATGTTGAAGCCGGCCAGAGACCAGACGCCGATGATGGCAAGGGCCGGCATCACCAGGGACGGATTGCCGAAGAACTCCATGGCCGGCAGGCCGATGGCGGTGAGCAGGTGGTTGACCGGGCCAATCGTGCCGTGAAGCAGGTATTTCCATACGGTCGCCATGGCGATGAGGGTGGACGTCACAGGCAGGAAGAAGGCGACCTGGTAGAAGCCGCGTCCGCGCTTGAGCCCGTTGACCATGACGGCCAGAACAAGCCCGATGATGACCGAAGCGGGGACGACCAGCGCGACGTAGTAGAGCGTGTTGATCAGCGATCGCCAGAAGGCCCTGTCACCCCAGAGCGTGACGTAGTTGTCGAAGCCCAGGAACGAAAAATCCAGCGCGCCGAGCTCGTAGTCGGTGAAGCTCATGCTGATCATCACCACGATCGGCAACAGCATGGTACCGACAAGCAGAAAGATGGACGGGGCCGCGAACCAATAGGCGGTCGCCGGGCCGATGTCGGCGCCGAGCCGGCGCCGCGCGCCGCGCGCGTCCGGGTCGTGTGCGAGAATCATGGTCATGATCCGGCGCCCATCAGCTTGCGTTCCGATGTGTAGGTGATCGCGGCGGATGGCGCAGGGCCGTGGATGACAGGCAGCCGCTTGCCCTCGGCTGAGAACAGCAAGGCCGCGTCCGCACGCGCGCCGAGGATGAAATTCTCCTCCAACCGGCCCTTTGCCTGCAACGCCTCGAACTCCGCCGCCGAAACGCGGAGAGTCGCGATCTTGTCGCCGCTATGGGCATGCAGCAGCACGTCATGCCCGAGGCGCTCCACGCGCTGCAGGCGGGCGTCGATGAGGATGTCGCACGAGATGTCGCCGATGGTGAGAATTTCCGGGCGCAGGCCGATCGTGACCCGACCCGTGACGGTCGTCCGCAAGGACGTCGCGCGCCCCGCGATGGAGATCCGTCCCTGCGGGTCGGCCCGGGCCTCGACGAGGTTGATTTCCGGGCTGCCGATGAAGCGGGCGACCCGAACATCCGCCGGGTTGGAGTAGATCTCGCCGGGTGTCGCGACCTGCACGATTTCACCGTCCATCATCAGCGCCACGCGGCTCGACATCGTCATAGCCTCGACCTGATCATGCGTGACATAGATGAAGGTCGCGCCGAGTCGTCGATGCAATTCCGATAGCTCGCCGCGCATAAGCACCCGCAGGCGAGCGTCGAGATTCGACAGCGGCTCGTCCATCAGGAAGACGCGCGGCTTGCGCACCATGGCGCGGGCAAGGGCCACGCGCTGGCGCTGGCCGCCGGAAAGTTGGGCCGGGCGCCGGTCGAGCAGCGCCTCGATCTCCACTTGGGCGGCCACCTGCCTCACGGACTCGGCGATCTCGGAGCGGACCGACGCCTGGCCAGGGACAAATCTGCCCACGAGCGGCCAGCGAGCGAAACGGCTCAGGCGACGAACCTTGAGCGGCGTGGCGATGTTTTCTCGCACGCTCATATGGGGATAGAGCGCGTAGTTCTGGAACACCATGGAAACGTCGCGCGCCTTGGGTCGCAGGTGGTCTACGGGTGCGCCGTCGATCGAGATCGTGCCGCCGCTCTGGGGAATGAGCCCGGCGATGATGCGCAGCAACGTGGATTTGCCACAGCCGGACGGGCCGACAAGGGTCAGGAATTCGCCGGCCGCGACGTCGACGGATACACCCTTCAGCGTCTTCGTCGCGCCAAAGCTCTTCTCGATCGAGGAAATGGATACGGTCGCCGTCACGTTCTGCCTCACTCAAAATCAAGGCGACCATGTCGGAGTTTTATTTCAGCAGGATGACATTGATGGATGAAAACTCCATCAGCCTGCCCGTGCTCGGGCGAGCTATCCCGTCGCGATCGCGCCGGCCAGGGCTTCGACCACCAGAATTTTGGCCGGAACCGCCGCCATTTCACCGCCTGTCGGGGGCGGGTCGACCGCAACGGCCACGAGCACGGCATCCGCGCTCTGGGTCAGGGGACTGTTGGCCCGGGCGGTGATTGCCAGGGTAAACGCCCCTGCGGCTCGAGCCCCGCTCAGAAACCTTATCGTGTCCGGCGTGAGGCCCATCTCCGAAATGCCTATCGCCACGCAGGACGAATCGAATCTGGTGATGACTTCATGGGCGAGCGTGGCGTCCTGGAATGCCTGCGCGATGAGCCCCTCGCGCATGAGACGGTAGGCCACCATTTCGGCAACGATGCCCGATATGCCGACGCCGAATATGTCGATCCGCCGGCTCTCCTTCAGCCGAGTTGCCAGTCGCAGCAGCAGATCCGGATCGAGGTTCTGCGCGGTGTTGTTGATCGCGTTTCCGAGCCTTGTCGCCAAGGGCGAGAATCCGCCGGCATTGGAAACCCGTTTGAGCCGCACGGTACGCTGGCTCGCCAGTTCGGCCGTCAGGGCGATCTTGAAATCGCGATAGCCGGCATAGCCAAGGTGCTTACAGAAGCGCACAACGCTGGCCTCGCCGCTTTGCGCCAGCACCGCAAGCTCAGCCAGCGAGGAGCGAACGACCCGTTCGGGATTGTCCAGAATGTACTTGCCGATGCGCGACAGCGCTTCGGGCATGCCGTCAATAGCTTGCCGCATGCGCGGAAGGCTCGGCGCGCCGAATGTTTCGCGGCTTTCTCGTGAAAGCATTCCCAGTGACATCGAGTCTTTCCGGCCCCGCCGCTTTTGAACGACTGGCCCGAGCGTGAAGTGTTCGGCGATAGTTGTCCAGAAAGCGTGGCCGGATTTCCCGGCTTTTGGATCGATGTCTCCTTGGAAACCCGTTCGGCCCCGATCCTGCCGTGAACGGCAATAGCTGGGGCTCGTGATACTCTGTTGGTAACGGGATCGACGTTCACGTCTGGATCGCCGACTGCCGCAAAAGAAGTCGGCATGGTGCCGACCGTTGGTGCGTTCCCTGCCGCTCCCTCAATGGGTGTCGAAGATCGCCTGATACCGGGCGAGGGCGGCTTCCGTGGCGGCGACCTCTTCCCTGGTTGGCCGCAGCGGGTCTTTCGCCGGCGGCAGCATGCCGAACTTCATGATGCACAGCATCAGCAGGATGCGTGCCTTGACGGCGGTGAGGTTGGAGCCGGCGATGAAAGGCCCGCCGCGGATGGCAAAGCCCTCGGTCGTGCCGCGGCCTACATTGACAACGGGGAACCCTGAATAGACGGCCTTGAGCAGGATACGCGACTTCGAGCTGGCCGCGGCCTTGCCGTAAGGATTGAGGCCCTCCAGCACGAAGCCCGACAATGGCGCGTTCTTGAGTTTGTATTCCATGAAGGCGATCGTATCGACCTCCTGAGCAGGATCGCTTTCGTAGTCGTCCTCGATATAGCTCGCATCCTTGACGATCGAGACCTTCGGAATTGCTGTCTCCAGCAGTCTGCCCCGCGCATCCTTGATCGTCACTTCGAGGGTCCCGATACCGGTGACGCCGCCGCGGATGCCCATGACGCTTGCCGGCAGCTTCGTGATGCTCACCTCGGACTGCCAGGTGTGCTTCGTGGCAGGCACATAGCGCAGAACCGAGCCGGTTCCGCCGCCCCCCGCGCCGAGAATGCCGCCATGACCGCCGGCAGCCGCGTAACCGCCGGGCCGCGCGTCGACCTTGGTGACTTCCCGCGCGGCAAAGACGCGCTGGTCTTGTACCATGACGACGCCAGCCCGGTTGCGGCCCTTATCGTCGGCCCACACCTTGGAATGGAGCCAATCGACGGAATCGGCGAGATTCTTCGGCCCATCGTTGCTGATCTGCCCGTGATAGCGCTGCGATGCGTTGCCGCAGATGGGCACGGTGATGTCCAATGCAAGGTTGAACCAGTAGACCGTCTCCTCGATCCGCGGGCTGCCCTGTGTCCAGATGGCTCCGTCATAATCGCCCGAGCCCAGTATCTCCTGCGCCATGTTGGTGATGCGCGCGAGCGTCATGCGTGGCGGCGAGGCGTTGAGATGCGCGGGGCGGTAGGGAAAGAAATCCTTGCCGGGGACTTCCGGCGCGATATCGCCCCCGCCATGACGATCTGCGGCCGGCAATCCCTTGGTGTAGCCGCCGGAAGGGGCCAGCCGGAAGAAGTCGACGTCGGCAACGTTCGAGATCGTGTTGCCCAGGCCGAAGCCGTCGACGCCCAACCGGTCAACCTCGTCGAAGGTGCGCGTGCCATCCGGCATGAAAGGCTGACGGCTTTTGGCCCGCTCCACACGCGGGCCGGTGCCGTCGGTCTCCCAGGCGCTGCCGTCGGCCTGCCGCGCCATATAGGGCATCGGATAGTAGCCGTCCTCGGGCGACAACTCGATACGAAAGACCGGCTTGTCGCTTTGAGAGGTTCGGGCACGGGAAAAATTGCCGCCTGCATCCAGGTACCCGTCCGGCTCGGCATAGAGCTCCGCCACATCGGCTTCCAGCGGATGGGCTGAAAACTGCTCGACATAGACCACGACGGGAGCAGCCAGCTTCTGCGGCCGCAGCGGGTCGAAGCGCGACGGTTTGCCTTCTATGTCGGTCAGCAAAGGCAGTCCGTGGGCGGCGCGAGCCTTGTTGGACGTGACCAGAGGCGGCGTGTTCTGAATGGTGGCGTTTGGACCGGCCAAATGCGCAATCCTTATCTTCTTTCCCGGTCCGGTCTTGGCGATAGCCATTGCTGTTCCCCTATGTGCGATGCGTGCCGGCTGACCGGCTCAAAGATCAATCGTGTCGAGACGGAAGACGTGGCGCTCGAAGCGCTCGGTAAGCTGCCCCATCCCCTCCCGCTGGGCCGCGAAATCCGGGCTTGCGTCCCGCGCCGCGAGGTCAGCCTGGAAGGCAGCCTCGTCCGCGAAAGAGCATTCCCAGCGCACGTCCGGCCCCTGGCCGCCTGCGTTTACGAAGATGCGCCCCGTCGGCAGCCCGAGCAGCTTGCGCAGCCTGGAGCCCTGGCGGCGGCGTTCAAGCACCGCCGCCTCCATTCCGGGCTTGGCGTAGTAGTTCGTCGCTTCCACGATCATGGCTGGCTCACTGGAAGTCGAGCGTGAGGATCGTCTCGGGCATCGCTTGCATCCCGAGCGCTTCGGCGCCGGCCGTTTCCACGAGGATTTCGAAGGTCTTCCTCAAAGTGTCGCTGGTTTCCGGCGCGAAAGACTTCAGCAGGTCGCGCCGGATCTGGTCGCGGTAGACCGCCAGCGCTTCGCCCGAGAGCTTCATATTGGCGCCCTGCTCGTCCCAGACGCTCTGGTCGGTCATCAGGATGTCGACGATTTCCTTGTAGGCGGCGACGAAGGCCCTGACATTCTGCGGCTTGTCCTTGGCGTAGCGCTCGGTGGTCGCGATCATCAGATATGGGGCGAGGGGCAGGCCGAGATCCTCGGTAACGTCGCGGATGGTGAAGATGCCCTTGTACTTTCCCGAAGCGATCATGTCCGGCGAGATCGAGGAGAACATGATCGTGGCGTCGAGCTGGCCCTGCTCCAGCGCGCCGCGAAGCAGGGTCGGCGCGCCTTCCTGCAACTCGGCTTCCCTGGCAAGGTCGAGGCCATGCTTCTTGCGTGCCGCGGCATCGACCAGGATCCAGTCTGAACTCGTGCGCGAGAAGATGCCGAATTTCTTCCCCTTGAGATCGGGAATGCCGGCAATCGGCGAATCGGTCGGTACGACGATGACGCTGACATAGGTGAGGAACGGCGCCACGCCGATGACGTCGATGCCGGCATTGCGCATCAGCGCCAGGCCGGTCCAATCGAGAATTGCCAGCTCGGCGCCGCCGGTCTGCAGCGCGGCCGAGGAGGCCTTGGAGTCGGCGAAGCTGATGCGCTCGAGCTCGAAGCCGTATTTTTCGTCGAGCCTGTACTTCTTGATGACGAAGGGAATGAAGGACTGCGTGCCGTAGGGGCTCGCCATGATGCGGATCTTGCCGCCGTCGCCGATCTTGTCGGCGTGGGCCGGAAGCGGCGCGATCACGAAGGACAATGCAGCGGCGACCGCCGCGGCCAGGCGGAAGAAGAGGAACATTTGGACGATCCTTGAAGGCTGAAAGGGCTCGGTGGATCCGGCGCATGAGGTCGCCGTGGAGACGGCGGGCGTGCCGGTGCTTGCGCACGCCCGCTCGGCGCTAGGGCTGGTAGTCCAGGGTAAGGACCTTGTCGGGCATGGCCGTCATGCCCATCGTCTCGGCGCCGGCGGTGCCCAGCACGACATCGAAAGTCTTGTCGAGCACATCGCCCATGGCCGGGGTGAAGGCCTTGATGAACTCCTTGCTCGCGTTCTGACGAAACATCTCGGTCGCCTCGGGAGCCAGCTTCAGGTTTTCGCCCTGTTCCTTCCAGACGTCCGGGTTGGACAGCAGAATGTCGATCGACTCCTGATAGGCCGCAACAAAGGCCTTGGCGTTCTCCGGCTTCTCCTTGCCATACTCGTCGCGCATTGCGTACATCAGGAATGGCGCGTCGGAGAGGCCGAGTTCAGCGACCACATCGTGGATGCTCATCAGCAGCTTGGCCTTTCCCGACAAGATCATGTCGGGGGTCAGCGAGTTGTACATCAGTGTCGCATCGAGCTGACCCTGCTCGAGGGAACCACGCAAAAGCGACGGGGCGCCTTCCTGCAGCGTGACTTCGTTGGCAAGATCGAGACCATACTGCTTCTTGGCGACGGCCTGCAGGATGATCCAGTCGAAACCGGTCTTGGTGAACGTACCGAGGCGCTTGCCCTTGAGGTCCGCAAGCGTCTTGATGTCCGAGTCGGCCGGCAGCAGCACCGTGTTCACATAGGAAAGAAACGGCGCGACGCCGATGACGGGGATGTTCTGGTTGCGCAGGCGCGCGATCGAAATCCAGTCCTGCACGACCAACTCGATACTGGCGCTTTGCAACGCGGCGATTGCCGCCTGCGGATTGGTGAAGGGAATGACTTCGAGGTTGAAACCGTATTTCTTGTCGAGCCCGAACTTCTTGATGACGAAGGGTGGGTAGGACTGCGTGCCAACCGGGTTCGACATCAGGCGGATGGTGCCGCCGTCTCCCTTCGGCGCCTCGGCGGAGGCACCGGTTGCAACAAACGCGCCGGCGAGAATCGCGGCGGCCATTGCCAGTCTGCGAGTGATCTTCATGCGAGTGCTCCGATTGTTCGTTCGTTGAAGTTCCTCCCGTTCATCCGTCAGCGCTCCTCCATCTTGTTGCCCACGTGGCGCTGAAGGCTCTCCACCACGCGCTTGCTTTGTTCGAAAAGCTCAGTGTCCTCATAGTCGCGCGGCCGTGCGATGTGGCGGAGGTCGATTTCCTCCTTGATCTTGCCGCCGGGCCCCTGGCTCATCACGAGCACGCGGTCGCCGAGGAAGGTGGACTCGAAGGCGTTATGACTGACGAACAGGATTGTCGTGCGGAACGCAGCCCAGATGTTCAGCAGGCTTTGTCGCAGGCGGCGTGCCGTCAGCTCGTCGAGCGCGCTGAACGGCTCGTCCATCAGCAGGATGTCGGGTTCTATCGCAAAGGCGCGCGCGATGGAGGCGCGCTGCTGCATGCCACCCGAAAGCTGCAGGGGGTAGAAATCCGCGAATTTCGTGAGTTCGACCAGCCCCAACACCTTGTCGATGCGACCAGCCCATTCGGTGCGAGGGAAACTGGCCGCCTCCAACACGAATTCGATGTTCCGGCGCAGCGTTCGCCAAGGCATCAGCCGCGCCTCCTGAAAGACGTAGGCGATGCGGAATCCCATGCCGATTTGCTGGGAGAAAGACTTGCCCTGGATGGTGAATGCGCCCTCGTAATGGTCGTCCAGGCCGGCCACTATGTTGAGGAGCGTGGACTTGCCGCAGCCCGACGGTCCGAGCAGTCCGACGATCTCGCCCGTCGCGACCTCGAATGAAACGCCATCCAGCGCCTTCCAGCCTCCCTTGCCGCCCCTTCCAGGGAATTGCTTGTGGATGTCGGTCAAGGAGATCTGGGACATGGCGGGCGCTGTCTGGGTTGGGGGACGGAAAGGAAAGTTCATGGCGGCCGACCTCAGTTTTTCTTCCAGCGGAAGATGCGGCGCTCGACGGTGCCAAGGATGGCCACCTCTATGAACAGCATGACGAAGACGAAGCTCAGCGCGTAGGCCAGCACCTCGGTCATGTTGAACATCTGGTAGTAGAATTCGATCTTGTAGCCGACGCCGCTGCCACGGCCGAGAAGCTCGACGAAGAGCACCATCTTCCAGATCAAACCGATGCCGAAGCGGGTCGAAGCGAGGAGCATCGGCGCGACCTGCGGCGCCATCACCGACAGGATCTGCTGGCGCGTGCTGGCACGGAAGGCGCGGGCCATCCCGATCAGGCGTGTGTCGATGCCTTTGACGCCTTCGCGGATGTTGATGGCCAGAACAGGGATGACTGGCGCGGCCGCACCCAGGACCGCAGCCGTGTCGTTGAGACCGACGACCATATAGAGCGTCAGGATCACCACCAGTGCGGGTATAGTGATGCCGCAGATGATCCAGACCTGGAAGAAGACGCCCGCCGTGCGCGACAGCGCCATCGCGAAACCGAGAAACAGCGCCACCGACATGGCGATCAGGAACGAAGCCGCGATGCGGCTGAGCGTGATGGCGATGTCGATGAAGATGTCGCCCTGGATCACATTCGCGATCAGCGCCGATATGACGCTATAGGGAGCCGGCAGAACACTGGATGGAAGCGTCATGGCGCCGAACTGCCAGATGCCGATCAGCGTTAGGACGGACAGGGTGGAAATGACGATGTTCCTGGTGTTCTCGGAGCCGACAAGCGCGGATGCCAGGGAGCTGAGCCTGCCGGATGCATTGTCGTAACCCGTGACCAAAGCCATGGTCCGTATCCTTTCGATCAGGAGTCGAGGAGATTCTCGCGAAGGGTCGAGTACTTGTATCCGGTCCTGAAACGGCCCCGGCGCTGCAGTTCGGGGATCAGGAAGTCGACAACGTTGAGAAGGTCTCGGGGCACTGCCGGAGGGTGGGCGATCATGAATCCGCCGCGTTCGCCGGTCGCGACGAAGACCTCTTCCAGATAGTCGGCGACCTTGGCTGCCGAACCGACGACCGCGTGATCATACCCTGCCGTGTGATGACGGATGACCTCGTAGAAGTCCTTCCTCGAGATCTTCGCCTTCGGGTCGATCCCTGCCGTCATGTTCAGGAAGCCGACGGGAGACGCGTTCGACTTCACGATCTGCTCATTGATCTCCTCGATCGTGAAGCAGTCGGGCAGCTTGGAAAGATCATAGCCGATCTGGTGTGACATGAATGCACCGACCGCTTCCAGCGGAACGGCGGTCAGCAGCTGTCCATGGCGGCGCCTGGCGTCATCCTCGGTTTCCCCCACGATAAGCACGACGTCCCAGACGATACCGACGCCGGAGGGATCCCGCCCCTGCTCCAGCAGGGCTGCGTCGAGTTCCCTGCGATGCTTGGCCTGTTTTTCCAGTCCCGGGCTGGCCGCAAAGACCATGTCGGCGAAATAGGCGGACGCCTTGATGCCGCGCGGCGAGGCGCCGGCCTGGACGAGAACCGGCCTGCCCTGCGGCGACGGCACGCAGGCGAGCGGGCCCATCACGTTGAAGAACTTTCCGCGGTGGCCGATCGCCTTGACCTTGGACGGATCGGCCATCTGGCCCGACTCTCGGTCCCAAAAGAACGCGTCCGGCTCGACGCTCGCCCATAGCGCCTTGCAGACGTCGATGAACTCCTCCATGCGCTCGTAGCGCTGGTCGTGTTCCATCAATTCGTCGAAGCCATAATTCGCCGCGTCCGCGCGGCGCGACGACGCCACGACGTTGAAGGCGATGCGGCCGTTGGTGACGTGGTCGAGCGAATTCAGCAGCCGCGACGTGTAGAACGGGTGCATGTAGGTCGATGAGTAGGTCAGTCCGAAGCCGATGCGCGAAGTGATCTGCGACAGGGCGGCGATGTAGGGACTCATGTCCTGGCGCGGCCAGCCCACCCCCCAGCGCACCGCGTCGTTGCGATCGCCCTTCCATGTGCTGGGAATGCCGGTTCCGTCGCCCCAGAACATGAAGTCGAGGAGGCCGCGTTCGGCGATCTGGGCGAGTTCCTTGAAAATGCGGATGTCGGGATAAGTGGCGTTCGTCCACGATCCGGGCAGTCTCCAGCGTCCTTCGAGCTGCATCCAGGAGAGGTCGTAGCCAATATGCATCATGCGTTTCATGACGAAGGTCCGTTCAGGCAAAGACCAGGCGTTGCGGGGTTATGGCCGCCGGTCGAAACTTGGGTCAGTCAGGTGATGTGGCGCGAGGCGTCCGTCGTCAGGTCATGCGGCCACCGCCTTCGTGGCCGGGGCATCCGCCACGACGATGTCGTGGCGGGCAAGGAGCGCCTGGAGCTTTGGCAGAACCACCGCGCCAAAGAACTTCAGGTCCTTCACATAGTCCACGAAGGTGAACTGGATCCCGTCGATCCCGCTCTCCACGATCATCTGGCACAGCTTCTCTGCCATGGTGTCCGGTGAACCCACGACCGGTGTGCCGGAGCCGAAGCCGACCGTGTTGGGCTGACGCAGATAGGAGGTGCGATCCTTATAGGAATCGCGGTTGTCACGCTCGAACGAGCGGATCAGGTTGTCCAGCGCGTCCGTGTCGAGTTCTTCCCGGATAAGATCGAACTCCTTTTGCGCCGCCGCGTCGCTTTCCCCGTGCAGCAGCATCATCGAGGTCACCACTCTGACCTCTCGTCCCTGGTCCGCGGCCGCCTGCCTCATACGTTTCACGTCCTCCGCGCGAAGCCCGACGAACTGGTAGTCCGAGTGTTTTGCAGCGAAGGCCATGCCGTCGCCCGAGAGACCCGCGCTGACGATCTTCGGATAGGGCTTGCCGAGCGGCTTCGGCGCGGAGACGCAATTGTCGAGCTTGAAGAAGCGGCCCTGGTAGCTGGTTCGTTCCTGGGTCCACAGCATCTTCATCACCGACAGCCATTCGTCGGCATATTCGTAGCGGTAGTCGCCATAGCCCTCGGGCACGACGCCCATCTGCTCGAGTTCCTCGAGCGTATTGCCCGTCACGACATTGATGCCGAAGCGGCCGCCGCTGATGTTGTCGATGGTTGCGATGAGCTTCGCGGCCACCGCGGGGTGAAAGAGCAATGGGTTGATCGTGGTGAAGAGTTTCAATCGGGACGTCAGCGGTGCGATCGCACTCGCCATCGACATCGGCTCGATCGTCTCCTCCCAGAAACCCGTGGCGCCGCCGAAGCCCATCCACTTGCCCATCCAGAAGAGATAGTCGAGCCCGATATCCTCCGCGATCTCGGCGATCGAGCGGTGAAGCTCGAAGGTGGGATGGTAGCGCGGTGTCCGTTTCGACATCAGGAAGCCGTTGCTTCCCACGGGCATGAATACGCCGAGTTCTACCTTGCGCATGGTCTGTTCCCCTTATGGGGAATGAATGTCCCGGCTGAATTTCGCCCTGCCGCGGCGCCCCGTATGCACTGAGGCGCTCACCGGAGGACGACGCAGTCCCCAACCATTGACATTTCAGTTCCCCGTCTTTCCGACATGTTATGGGTCAGTATGGGAACGTTTTCGAGCGACTGTCAAATACTTTATGCTGCGACGCAAAATGCCTATCAGGGAGTATTAACCTGCCCAAATCGGAAGCAATACAAGTATATCCTGGTTGCTTTTGCTCATGGTTTACGCAGCGCTTGCGCCGGTCTGGAATAGGAGATGTTGCGATGCAATATCACAGTGCCGGAATTTTTTTGATGGGGACGACGCGCGAGACCATTGGGGTGAAATCGTTGGGGTCGTTGGCGTTGGGCAAGCCGATTACGCCGTACCGAAACGAGCGCGGACGAATTGGGCGCGCGGCGGAAGGAAGCGGCAGAACCGCTGCCGGTAGCCATCCCGCTCTACGAGCGGGGGAGGAGAAACTGTCGGTATCCAGCTGGAATGGAGTTGCGACAGAGCGCTGTTCTGCTATTCCGCGGCCTGCGGGGAAGAGCCGGTGTCCGCGGGATCGGCAAGAACGAAGCGGCTGTCGGGATAGTATCCAAGCGCGCCTCGTAGCAGTCGGTCGATCTCGGGGAAATCCTTCTTCTCGATGGCGTCGACCACTTTCAGATGTTCCTGAACCTGCTCCCGATGGCGCTCGGCGGTCGTGCGCTGAATTCCGAAGCACCAGAAGCGAGCCGCATTGTTGTGCAGTCGGATTGCTGTCTGTTCGATTTGACTGTTCTTGCAGGCGGCCGCCAAGGCACGGTGGAACGCCCGGTCCATGCGAACCAGGGCACGGATATCACGCGCTTCCACGGCCTTCTCATAGCCATCGTAGGCCGCTCGAACTGCCGCCAGATCCTCGGGTGAAGCGCGATGGGCAGCCAGCCTGGCCGCATGACCTTCGACAAGCACGCGCGCTTCGAAAACGTCCTGCAGTTCACGCAGGCCGAGGTCGCCTATGCGTGTGCCGATCCTGGCGTGTCGTTCGACCAGCCCCTCCAGCGAGAGGCGAAAGAGCGCATCGCGCACGGATGCAAGGCTGAGCTTGAAGTCCTTCATCAGCCGTTTTTCGTCCACGCGCGCTCCGGGCTCGAGCTCGCCGAGGATGATGGCCATCAAGATCTGTTCATAGGCATCGTTGCGAAGAAGCCCTTTGGACTTTGCCGGCGCGCTCTTCCGTGCCATGAATACTTTCTCTCCCAGAGTTTTTCGATCGGCCTCTGCAGTCGTCTCAGCTTCTGAAAGCGAAGACGGCCGGCTGCTCTTGCCGTCGCTCTTAACATTTCACGTTGGGAAAGAATAGCCCTGGCCGGCGCTCTGCCAACCGGTCCTGGTGCCGAGGGTCAATAGCTGCGCGCCGCGCCTGTTGGCGCGAAGCCCAGCAGCCCGGACGGGCCGCGTCGGCGACTGAGGCGCCCTGGATGTGTCCACATCCAGACCAACGGCATTGGAAGCCGGCTGATGCTCAAGCGGCCGGTGCGCATCTCGTGAACGTGCCGTCGAGATAAAGAAGCGGCGAATTGAGATGCTCGGGAAGCCTCACCGCGACGACCTCTCCGATGAAGATCGTGTGCGAGGCCGCGTCGATCGCGTTCATGACGCGGCAGTCGAAGCTGGCGATCGCGCCGTCGAGCACCGGGGCGCCGGTTTCGAGCTCGCTCCAACTCCCTTCGCTGAAGCGTGCGTCGCGGAATTTCGACGAGCTGAAGCGCAACGCGACCTCGTCGGCGCCTTCCCCGAGCAAGTTGACGCAGAAGATGCCGGCCTTTGCGAGCGCGTCGTGGCTCGAGGCCGACTTGTTGATGCATGTGAGCAGTGATGGCGGGGTGAGGCACACCGAAGTCACTGAGGTCGCGACCATGCCATGCCAATGACCCGCCTCGTCGCGCGTGGTGATTAGCGAGACGCCGGCCGCCAGCCTGCGCATCCCCAGCTTGAAGAGGTCGACACGTTCGTTCATGCCATCACCTGTCCCTGATAGTGGACCAGCGGCTGCCGGTCCTTGAAATTGCTGAACGCGACGATGCGCCCGATGACAAGGTAGACGCCGTGGCGCTCGATCACGTCGTCCAGCCGGCAGTCCAGCACGCCGGTAATTTCCGGCAGCACTGGCGCGCCCGTCGCCAGTTCCGAGATGGCCAGGCCCTCGAATCGAGCCGTTCCTTTCGGTCCGTCGCGCAGGGCGAAGCGATCGAAGATCTGCCGCCCTTCGATGGACAGGAAATTCACCGCAAAGGCCTTCCTGGCGAGGAGGTGCGGCCCGGCGGATGTCTTCTTGTCGAGTGAAACGGTGACCGTCGGAGGCGACGCCGTGAGGTGCGCCGCCGACAATGCCAGAAATCCCTCCGGCCCTTCTTCGCCCTGCGCGGTAACGATGGCGACGCCTGCCGCCCGGCAGCCGACGGCGGTCCAGAAGCTCTTCGGATCGAGGTCCGAAGCGGGTTCGAGTTTGCTACCCACTGACAGTCTTTCTAAAACTGAAATTTCTGTTTCAACGGTAGCAAACGGTTTCGGGATAGCAAGGACGAATGTTGTGCACTTTCGCGCCAAAGGGCCGAAAATTCGCCTAACTCCGCATCATGTTGCGCAATACGGTGGCAGCTTCAGGAAATCCAAACCGATCGCCCTTGTTTTCGGCAAACGCCCTCCAGCGGGCAGCGTCTGTAAAATCTAAAATGTTAGATTGACGCGTTTTAAAATTCCAGTAAGCCTCAGCGAAGCAGATTGACGCGGAGCGAATGTATGAAACCGGAAGCCGTGCGCGGGCGCGATCAGACGATCGGGCTCCTGATGATCGGTGGCTTCGCCACGGGGATCAACATCCGCCTCATGGATACCGTCCTCCCGCAAGTCGCGGAGGAGTACATGGTATCAGTCGGACTGACCGCGCAGATCGTCACCGCCTACGCGCTGGGTTACGGTATCATGCAGATCGGCCTTGGCATTACCGGTGACCGGTTCGGCAAGGTCCGGCTCGTCGCGATCCTCTGCTTCGCCAGCGCTTTGGCATGCCTCGCAGCGGCGCTCGCGCAATCCCTGGGCCAGCTCACCATCGCGCGTTTTCTCTGCGGCGCCGCGGCTTCCGCCATGATTCCGGTCTCGCTTGCCTGGATAGGCGACATGTTCCCCTATGAGGAGCGGCCCGTCGTGCTCGCGCGTTATGCCAGTGGTGGGATTCTCGGCATGATCGCGGGACAGATCGCAGGCGGGCTGCTTACGGAGTACTGGAACTGGCGTGTGGGGCTGGCTTTCGTCGCGCTCGCCTATTTCGTCGCGGGTCTCGGCCTGATCGTCCAATTGCGCCGGGATCCGTTGATCTCCGCCCAGCCGCTACAGGCGCAAGTCCGGCTTTCGCCAACCGCCGCGATCGCGAGGATGCTGCGCCGGCCGTGGTCGAGAATCGTGCTGGCGTCGGTCTTCATCGAAGGCATCAGCGTATTTGCTGCGATCACCTTCGTCGGAATCGAACTGCGGGAGCGTTTCGATGCCGGTTACGGCCTGATCGGTGCGATGCTTGCTTTCTTTGCGGTCGGCGGCATGCTGTTCACGACGAGTGCCCGGCGCATCGTCCCACATTTCAATCAGCCAAAGCTGATCGTCACGGGTTCGGCCATTTCGGCGGCCGGGCTGCTCTGCTTTGCGCTCACCCCGGTCATGTGGCTCGTTCCGCTCGCCATCAGCCTTGTCGGGTTCGGCGCCTATATGCTGCACAACACGTTGCAGTCATTCGCTACCCAACTCCTGCCAGAGGCCCGTGCGACCGGTTTCTCCTTCTTCGCCACCCTCTATTTCCTTTCACAGTCGCTCGGCGTCGCCAGCGCTGCGCTCTTCCTCGACGACTTCGGCGCGGCGCCGATCTTCGCCGTGGCCGCAATCGTGGTCGGCGTGTTCGGGCTGTGGTTCGCCACGTATGGTTCAAGGTTCATGCCGGCCTCATAAGTGCGCCGTTGGGGGAGTCGGCGCATGCAATCGCTGCCAAGCGCGAATGTCGGCTTGCGACATGGCCGCACCGTTGCCTCCTTCAGCCCCGCCCGGCTCACACGATCCTGTACACCTTGCCGCTGCTCGCATCGCGGTAGAGATCCACGCGCGAGCCGTTCCAGTGATAGTCGACATGGCGGCCCTGAACCGGCGACGAGGCGCAGTCGGGGTAGAAGAGGCCGACGCATTCGCCGCCTCTCTTGCGCACGCTGGGGTACGCGATGCCGTTGGAGCCCGCGAGGCGCAAGCTGGCACCAAATGCCTGGCTGGCCGAATAGTCGTCCGGGTGGAGAAGCGGCGCGTAGCGCGCGTCGCCCCCTCGCACGTCGTGCAGGCGTGCGTCCACGTCGAGCACGATCTCGCGGAATTGCGACGTCCAGCCGGGCGCTTCCGCCGTGCGCGCCATGAAACGGGCATGATGATGGATGGTCTCGAAGAGTGCGACCTCGAAATGCCTCCCGACATACAGCACGCCGAAGCTTCCGTCGCTGAAGCGGCTCGGCCGGTCGGTGCTGACATGGGTGAAGGGCGCCATCAGATAACTGGCACCCGGGCCGGAAACGCGCCTTTCCGGCGGCACGAGATCGAGATTTCCGATCGTCTCCATGAGCCTCGGATTGGTCTTCATCTCGGCCGAGATGAGGAGCGGCCAGTCGGCGGGGTCGGCAATGTCCTCGAAGAGATCGATGGGCGGAAAGCTCGACCGGATGATGCGCACGGCGCCGCGCCAGGAAATATCCGAAACCGGGATCTCGGCGGGGTTCACCAGCCGCCGCGCTCCGCGTCGAGATAACGGCGCACCCGCATCAGGTCGGTCAGTTCCCCGCCCAGCATCACCTCGCGGGCCGAGCGACCGCCGAAGGCGGCGTTCGCCGCGCCGATCCAGGCATAGCCGCGCTGCGGCTCGCGGAAGATGATCCGCAACGCCTTGTGGATGCCCATGATGTTGGAAAGCCGCGCCTTGCCGTCGCGATCGATGCGGCCGATCTCGCCGGCCTTCCAGCGCCGGTAGGTCCTGAGCGGCAGGTCGAGCAACGTCGCCGCCTCCTCGTCGGTGAGGTCCCACAGCCGGAAGAGATTGACGGCGGCCCGGAACATGGCCGCTGCCTCCTCATCCGTGATGGGCTGCGGCGTGAAATCCCGCGCGGCGGTGTCCAGCGGCAGAAGGGCTGACATGGTTAGGTCTCCGATGATGGCAGTATATAGTGGATGCGCTGCCATTTGGCAATGCCATGGGATTGCCGTGCCCCCAAGCTTTCGTCACGCCCGCCGCGCCAGCTTGCGTCCGCTATGCTCGGCCAGCCAGATGCCGCCCATCACCATCGCGAGCGCCACGGCGTGATAGAGATGGAAGCTTTCGCCGAGCAGCAGGATGGACAGCAGCGTGCCGAAGATCGGCACGAGATTGATGAAGAGCCCGGCCCGGTTCGCGCCGATCAGCTCGACGCCGCGGATGTAGAACATCTGGCCCAGGATCGATGGGAAGATCACCGTATAGACGATCACCAGCCAGCCGCGCGTGTCGGGGAGGATGCCCGCGCCATAGGCGAATTCGCCCATGGCGAAGGGGAGGGAGGTGACGAAGGCCGAGCCGGTCAGCATGATCATCAGGCTCTGCCAGTGGAGCTGCGGCTTGAAGCGCAGCGCGACCGTATAGCCGGCATAGAGGATCGCCGCGAGCAGCATCAGCGCGTCGCCGAAATTCACGTCGAGGGCGAGAAGACGCATCGGGTCGCCATGGCTCGCGGTGAGCGCGATCCCCGCCACCGAGAGCACCACGCCGGCGATCTGCGCGGCGCTGACATGCTGGCGGAAGAGCAGGAAGTTGGCGAGGAAGATCAGCATCGGCATGCCGGCCTGCTCGATGCTGACATTGATCGCCGTGGTGTAGAGCAGGGCGCAATAGAGCGCGATATTGAAGACCGTGAAGCCCACCATGCCGAGCATGGAGAGCAGCAGGACGTGCTTTCGCGCAACGTACCAGTCGGCCTTGAGGCGCGGCCAGCCCAGTGCCAGCAGGATGACGAAGGCGAGGCCCCAGCGCGCCATGGTGAGCAGCATCGGCGAGACGTGGCCGACCGCCAGCTTGCCGGCGATCGCGTTGCCGCCCCAGAAGACCATGGTGGCGAGAAGAAGTGCGTAGGCGCGGCCGTGATGCATAAAGGATCCTGCCATGTGCTAAACCGAGAGGCCGCTGGTAGAACCCGCGGAGGCGACAGTAAATGACCCGCCGTCCGCAATTTATTGTGCCTGCGACATTCCTTTCCGGCAAAGAAAGGTCGCGCTCGGGATTCCTTGAGGGTATAGAGGCCTGTCATTTAAGGCGGCGCGACGGTGCCGCGCACGGAAGGGAAGAAGAATGGCCAATGTAGTGGTCGTCGGTTCGCAATGGGGCGATGAGGGCAAGGGCAAGATCGTGGACTGGCTGTCGGAACGCGCCGACGTCGTCGTGCGCTTCCAGGGCGGTCACAATGCCGGCCATACGCTCGTGGTCGACGGCAAGGTCTACAAGCTCTCCCTGCTGCCCTCCGGCGTGGTGCGCGAGGGCAAGCTGTCGATCATCGGCAATGGCGTGGTGTTCGACCCGCATGCCTTCGTGGCCGAGGTCGGCAAGCTCAGGCAGCAGGGCGTCGACATTACGCCGGAGAACCTGAAGATCGCGGAGAACACGGCGCTCATCCTGTCGCTGCATCGCGAGCTCGACGGGTTTCGCGAGGACGCCGCGTCCAATTCCGGCACCAAGATCGGCACGACACGGCGCGGCATCGGTCCCGCCTACGAGGACAAGGGCGGCCGCCGCGCGGTCCGCGTCATGGATCTCGCCGACCCGGAGACCCTGCCGACCAAGGTCGACCGCCTGCTCACCCACCACAATGCGCTCCGGCGCGGGCTCGGCCATCCCGAGGTGGCGCATGAGACGATCATGAACGAGCTGACTTCGGTGGCGGCCGACATCCTCCCCTTCATGGACCGCACCTGGAAGGTGCTGGACGACAAGCGCCGCGCCGGCGAGCGCATCCTGTTCGAGGGCGCGCAAGGCACGATGCTCGACATAGACCACGGCACCTATCCCTATGTGACGTCGTCCAACACGGTCGCGGGCCAGGCGGCGGCGGGCTCGGGCATCGGCCCCGGCGGGATCGGCTACGTGCTCGGCATCACCAAGGCCTACACTACGCGGGTGGGCGAGGGGCCGTTCCCGACCGAGCAGGACAACGACATAGGCGAATTCCTGGGAACGCGTGGTCATGAATTCGGCACAGTTACAGGGCGTAAGCGTCGTTGCGGATGGTTCGACGCGGTGCTGGTTCGTCAGGCGGTCGCGGTCAATGGCATCAACGGCATCGCGCTGACCAAGCTCGACGTGCTCGACGGGCTCGACGAGATCAAGGTCTGCACGGGCTACCGGCTGGACGGCGAGGTCATCGACTATCTGCCGGCGAGCCAAGGCGCGCAGGCGCGGGTCGAGCCGATCTATGAGACGTTGGAGGGATGGAAGGGCACGACGCAGGGCGCCCGCAGTTGGGCCGACCTGCCGGCGCAGGCCGTCAAATATGTCCGGCACGTCGAAGAGCTGATCGGCGCGCCGGTGGCGCTGCTCTCGACCAGTCCGGAGCGGGACGACACGATACTTGTGACGGACCCGTTTCAAGACTAGAGCAATTCACGGCGATAGGACGACCGCGGCGAAGTCGTTCCTTTCGCCTCCCTGTCGCCGGGCCTTCCGCCGGCCGGTGCGACACGGGACAGGAAGCCAGGAAAGCAAGGCATGGCAGATTTCGTTGCGGTTCTAAGAAAAACGATCGACGGGCTCGGTGACACCACGCCGGAAATGCGGCGCAGGGTCTACGACAAGGCCCGGGCGACCGTGGCCGCCAAGCTTGCAGCGCTCAATCCGCAGCCTCCGGCCGCCGTTGCCGAACGGCAGAAGAAGGCGCTGGAAGATGCGATCGCCGAGATCGAGGCGAGCTTCCCGCCGCCTCCGCCCCCGCCTGCTCCCGATCCGTCCGATCCGCTGGCCGAGCTCGAGAGTGTCTTCGCGTCGCTGAGGGCAAAACCGGCGGTCGCGCCGTCACCGGCGAGCACCCGTTACGAGGAGCCGGCGAAGCCCTGGCCGATGGCCACCCCCAAGCCGGTTGCCGAAACTCCCAAACCGGCCGCCGACACCTCGGAACCGGTGGCCGATAGCCCCAAGGCGGAGGTGCCCGAGCCGCCAAGAGCGGAGACGCCGCAGCCTGCAGCGCCGACGGTCGAGCCGGCGCCGGCCGCGAAAACTGCCAACGCGCCTCCTCCGCCTTCGCCGCCGTTCATCAAGCGCGAGGAGACCGCGGCACGGCAGGAGGGTCCCGGCCCGGCAGACAAGAAGCCGGCTGTCGAGCATGACGAATTCGACCCGATGTCGCTGCCGACCGATTCCGCGGACGACATTCCAGAAGAGCGCAGCTTCGGAAAGCCAGGTGCGAACGGCGAGGATTCCGGCGATCATGCCGCGCCGCGCCGGCGCGGCTTCGGCAGGCTGATCGCCGCGGTGCTCGCGCTCGCGGTGCTCGGTGGCGGCGGCTATGCCGCCTGGCTGAACAAGGATCGAATCACGGCTTTGATGCAATCCGGGGAGACAAAAGTCGCCGCGACGCCGCCCGCGGAGGAGAAAAGCCCGAGCGTGCTGCCTCCGCCCGAAACGCCCCCTCCCGCGCCCCAAGCGAACGGCGAGCCGCAAACGCCGAAATTCACCCAGCGCCTCAATACGGACGGCACCGAGACCGATCCCGGTCCCGCCGGCGGCGAGGCCAATGTCGGCGAGGGTACGTCGGTCGCCGCGGCGACCGCGCCGGGCGCGCAGTCTCCGGATGCACCGGTGACCGGGGGCCAGACGGCCCCGACTCCGGGCGAAGCTTCGCCGTCCCCGGCGCCGGGTGCGCCGCCCGTCCAGCCGCCGGCGGCCCAGATTCCCGTGGGACAAAAGGCCATCTTCTACGAAGAGCGGACCGCTTCCTCACCCGGTTCGGCCGAATCCGGCTCCGTCGTGTGGTCGGTGGTCCAGGAATCGCCCGGCAACGACCTGCCGCCGGAGCCCGCAATCCGCGGCGAGGCGACCATTCCGAGCAAGGACCTGCAGCTGCGCATGACCATCCGGCGCAACGCCGACCAGACGTTGCCGGCCAGCCATATCATCGAGCTGATCTTCCTCACGCCTGACGGTTTCGGCGGCGGCGGCATCGACAACATCCTGCGTTTCGCGCTGAAGGGCACCGAAGAGGCGCCCGGCAGCCCCGTGAGGGGCATTCCGGCCAAGATCGCCGATGGTTTCTTCCTTGTCGCGCTCAACGAGTCGAAGGCCGACGCGGATGCGAACATGAACCTCTTGCGCAACCAGGACTGGATCGACGTGCCGGTCACCTACAAGAACGGACGCCGCGCGCTCATCACCATGGAGAAGGGCATTCCCGGCGCCAAGGTCTTCGAGGAGGCGATGAAGGCCTGGCAGGACGCCAACGCGGGCTAGGGTTTCCGCAGTCATCGGCGTGGTCATCCGGGCCCGGCCCCTAGGCGGGTGACGAAGCTACCGCGTCGACGCCGACTGCGCACGTCCGCGATTGGCGCAGGCCCCCTCGCGCCGTCGTCATCCTCGGGCCGCCGCCGAGCGAAGCGACTGCGGCGTGCCCCGCGGATCCATTCCGTTTCCTCGCAGCCGGGCCACCGGAGCGCGAAGAACGCCCCCATCGTCGCGGGTGCGCTCCACCCAAACAAAAAGGGCGCCCTGCCGAGCGCCCCTTCTCACCTTGATCCGATGCTGGCCTTACGCCGCCGGCTGGGCCTCGATCGTGCGTAGCGCCTGGGCCTGCCGCTTGGCGGCGGCCTTTACGGCGTCCTGCACCTTCTCGAAGGCGCGCACCTCGATCTGGCGGACGCGCTCGCGGCTGATGTCGAACTCGGACGACAGCTCCTCGAGCGTCATCGGCTCTTCCGACAGGCGCCGCGCCTCGAAGATGCGGCGCTCGCGGTCGTTCAGCACCGACATGGCGCCGGCCAGCATGCCGCGCCGGTTCTCCAGTTCGTCCTGCTCGATCAGCATCTCTTCCTGGCTGTCATGGTCGTCGACGAGCCAGTCCTGCCACTCGCCGGACTCGCCTTCGGTCGCGCGAATCGGGGCGTTGAGCGACGCGTCGCCGGAGAGGCGCCGGTTCATCGACACGACCTCCTCCTCGGAGACGTTCAACCGGGTTGCGATCTCCTTGATCTGATCCGGCTTCAGGTCGCCTTCGTCCAGCGCCTGGATCTTGCCCTTCACCTTACGCAGGTTGAAGAACAGACGCTTCTGGTTGGCGGTGGTGCCCATCTTCACCAGGCTCCACGAGCGCAGGATGTATTCCTGGATCGAAGCCTTGATCCACCACATGGCATAGGTGGCCAGCCGGAAACCGCGCTCCGGCTCGAACTTCTTCACCGCCTGCATCAGGCCGACATTGCCTTCCGAGATCACCTCGCCGATCGGCAGGCCGTAGCCGCGATAACCCATCGCGATCTTGGCGACGAGCCTCAGATGGCTGGTGACGAGCTTGTGGGCGGCGTTGGTGTCCTGATGCTCCTGATACCGCTTGGCGAGCATGTACTCTTCCTGCGGCTGAAGCATCGGAAAACGGCGGATTTCTTCAAGATAGCGGGCAAGACCGCCTTCGCCTGAAACGATACTGGGTAGTGACTGGGCCATAAAGCACCCTCCTCTCTCTGGGTGTGCCCCCGAAATTCGGCGGGCATAAGGCGCGAGCCACGAGGACCTTCGCGCCAACTCCTGTATATAGGAACAAAACAAGAAAGGACACACATTTGTTCAACACGAAACAGTGTGTCACGTCGAAGTGAACGCCCGTGAGGCCTAGCCCGAAGCTTGGTTCAAAGCTTGCGGAACCCTTCGACCAGCGCCTCCATATCCCTCGGCAGCGGCGCCTCGAACCGCATCACCATATGGGTATCCGGGTGACGGAATTCAAGAAGCCGGGCATGGAGTGCCTGGCGCGGAAACGCTTTCACGTCTGCCTGGAGCGGCTCGGGCAGGCGGTTGGCCTTGGTACGGAAAGCCTGGCCGTAATCTTGGTCGCCCAGAAGCGGGTGCCCGATATGAGCCATGTGCACGCGGATCTGATGGGTCCGCCCGGTTTCCAGCCGGCATTCGACCAGCGAGGCCATCGCGCCGAAACGCTCCTTCACCTCGAAATGCGTCACGGCGTGGCGGGCGTCGCCGCGACCGGCCGGAACCACGGCGCGTCGCACGCGGTCGGCGGCCCGTCCGAGCGGGGCGTCGATCGTGCCCGTCATGCGTGGGGGCACGCCCCACACGAGCGCGGCATAGGCGCGCCGCAGGTCGCCTGTCAGGCCATGGTCGGCGAACGCTTCGGAAAGGGCGCGATGCGCCTTGTCGGTCTTTGCCACGACCATTACCCCGCTCGTATCCTTGTCGAGGCGATGGACGATTCCGGGGCGCCTGACGCCGCCAATGCCGGAGAGGCTGTCTCCGCAGTGATGGACAAGCGCGTTGACCAGGGTGCCGGTCCAGTTGCCGGCACCGGGATGGACGACGAGGCCCGCCGGCTTGTTGACGACGATGAGGGAAGCGTCCTCGTAAAGGATGTCGAGCGGGATGTCCTCCCCAAGTGGTTCCGGGGCTTCCGGCTCGGGCAACGCGACCTCGACGGTCTCGCCGCCGGCAAGTTTGCGCTTGGGCTCGGTCGCGGCCGTGCCCGCGACCGCCACCCTGCCGTCGCGTATCAGCGCCTGGACACGGTTTCGCGAGACATCGGGCCCGAGGGCGGAGGCGAGCCATTGGTCGAGCCGCGCGCCTGCGGCGTCGGGTCCGGCCTGCAGCACTTTCATTCGGCCGTCCGCTTCGTTATCAGGGTCGCGCATCATTTCTTTCCGGGCAAGGGAACTCATGGACAGGCCGGCATTCGAGAACGACAAGGACGAGAAGCCGCTCGACCCCGCCGTCGAGCGCGTCAGGCGGAAGCTCGTCCGCTTCGTCGGCATCAATCTCGGCCTGCTGTTCCTCGCCCTTATGGCCGTGGCGCTGGCGATTGTCTACAAATCGCGCACGCCGGCCTCCGAGCCGCCGCGCGGCGAGATGTCCGAGATCCGGGCTCCCGCCACGGGCGGGACGCTGCAGGGCGATATCCTGCTGCCTGTCGGCGCCAAGCTCCTGTCGCAGTCGCTGTCCGGCAATCGCATCTCGCTGCTCGCCGAACTTTCCGACGGCAGCCAGACGGTCTTCCTCTTCGATATCGGGGAGGGCCGCATCATCGGCCGCTTCCCGATCAAGGCGCAGTGAGCGACGCCGGCAAGCGACAAGTGGCGACCGTCGCGCTCGTCGTGCGCGACTACGACGAGGCGATCGCCTGGTATCGGGACAAGCTCGGCTTTGTGCTGGAAGAGGACACCGATCTCGGCGGCGGCAAGCGCTGGGTCACGATGATGCCTTCCCGGAATTTCCCGCACGGCGCCAGGCTGCTCATGGCGCGCGCGGCGGGGGCGGAACAATCCTCCCGCATCGGCGATCAGACCGGCGGCCGCGTTTTCCTGTTCCTGGAGACCGACGACTTCAGGCGCGATCACCAGGCGATGCTCGCGCGGGGCGTGAGCTTCCGCGAGGAGCCGCGGGCCGAGCCCTATGGCACTGTGGCGGTCTTTGCCGATCTCTACGGGAACCTGTGGGATCTGCTCGAACCGGCCAAGGGCCTCTGAGCGGCTCGGTCGCGCATCTGCGGAGATCGAAAGAAACTCGCTTGCAGGGAGTTGCATTTTCAAAACGCCCACTCTATGTAGCGGCTTCCAACGCGCCCATCGTCTAGCGGTCAGGACGGCGCCCTCTCACGGCGCAAACAGGGGTTCGATTCCCCTTGGGCGTACCAGCCATCCAATGCCTGGTGCGAAGTCCAGACACCTGTCGATGGCCGGGCATGCGGTCGCCGAACCGCCTCGCGTCGGCACGCAACCTTGCGGGACTTTTCCTTACAGCGATGCGCCGATGGCGCGATAGAATTGCCGGCCCGAGCCGCAACCAAAAAGTCGACCTCAAGCCTCGGCCGTCTTGCTTCGCGCGATGGGCGAGGGGTTGGTGGCGATGATCGAGGCCCCCAAGGCTGCGGCCAGCACTGAGCCGATCAGTACGCCAGTTTTCGCAAGCGCCGCTTCGGGGCCGATGGGGAATGCTTGATCCGCCATAAGAAGCGAAACGGTATCGCCCACGCCGCACAAACACGCCGCGCCGATGAAATTTCGCAGCGTGACGTCCGCGGGGCCGCGCGCGAGCCCCGCCTTGGTGGCGAGCAACGACGCCAGCGAAATGCCGAGTGGCTTGCCGATCACCAACCCCAGAACGATGCCGGCCGGAATGCGCCAGGCGTCGGGCACGGACAGATCGAGATGGAAGCTGACGCCGGTCGCGGAAAACGCAAACAGCGGCAGGATTACATAGGTGCTCCATGGCGCGACTGCGCGTTCTACGCGATCGGCCGGCGACGACAACCGGTCGCTCGCGGCCGAGAGATTGCGGCTTGCCCACTCCCAGATAGGCTCTTGCGCGATGCTGCGTTCATCCGCTCCCGACAGCCGTGCTTCGTTCTCCGCATGCTCAAGCGCGGCCAGCGCCGTGGCGGCCTGTGCGAGCAATGGGCCGGCAGCCGGCGCTGGCCGGGTGGGCAGGAATGCTGCAAGGAATATCCCGGCCAGCGCACCGTGGACTCCGGCGCCGAGCAGCGAAACCCACAGCATCGCCGTGACGACGAGATAGGGCCAGGTTGCGTAGACGCGCCAGCGATTGAGCGCGAACAAGACCGCAACGGCAAGTCCGCCCGCCAGCAGCCACTCTGCCGAGAAACCCTTCGAATAGAAGAGTGCTAGCGTCAGAACCGAAAGGACGTCATCGACGACGGCAAGCGCCGCAACGAACACGCGCAGGCTGACGGGAACCCGCGACCCCAACAGCGCCAGGATACCCAGCGTGAAGGCTACGTCGGTGGCTGTCGGGACCGACCAGCCTCGTGCGGCCGGGCCGCTGTTCAATGCCAGATAGATTGCCGCTGGCGCAAGCACCCCACCGATGGCCGCGAAAACGGGTAACATCGCGGCCCGCGGATCGGAAAGATCGCCCGCCGTTATCTCACGCCGAATTTCGAGACCGACAAGAAGGAAGAAGATCGCCAGAAGGCCTTCGGAGAACCAGTCGCCGACCGTCATCGACAGAAGGCTGCCCGGTGGTCCGATGCCGAATGCCGATTCGATAAAGACCCGATACGCTGGCGCAAGCGGGCTGTTGGCGCAAATCAGCGCGACGGCGGCGGCGAGCAGCAGGACGAGGCCGCCCGAAGCCGGCAAGTTCGCAAAGGCGCGCGCCGAGCGCTGGACACGTGCCGCCACGGGCAGTTGCAGCGCCTCCAGCATGGAATGAAAGTCCCACGCCCCGTCATAGGGCAGGCCATCGATGAAAAAGCTGGGCGTGCCCGTCACGCCGTTGCGTCTGCCGTCGGCCAGATCCTCCTCGACCCGCCGCCGCGTCTGGTCGCTCTCGACGTCCCGGTCGAACTGTTCCAGGTCGAGCCGGAGTTCCCGCGCGAAATCGCGGATCTGCTGTTCGCTGAACGGCGGCTCCTGCTCATAGAGCCAGTCGTGCATTTCCCAGAAACGGCCCTGCCTTCCGGCTGCTTCTGCCACCCGGGCCAGCAAGCCCGCACCAGGATGCGCGGCTTCGTTGGGAAAGTGGCGAAAGACATATGCCAGGCGCTCGCCGAGCGCCTCTCGCAGCCGAGCGATGACGAGACGCAGCCGCCGGCAATACGGACACAGAAAGTCGCCGTAGACGACAAGGCTTATGACGCCACCCCTGGCGTTGCCTCCGCGTATGTGATCGCGCGCCCGATCCACAGGACGCCGAAGCGCCGACTCCCGGCGGGCCGAGGGAGGTTCGTTTGCCATTCGCCGCGGTTCAGTAGAAGTGCGGGATCGGACCGTTCTGGGGAGTGATGCGCTCGCCGAGGTCCACAAAAACCTCGTCGATATAACACCATCCCCAGCCTTCAGGTGGATCGTAGCCCTCGATGATCGGGTGACGGGTAGCCTGAAAGTGCCGGGTGGCATGCCGGTTGGGCGAGTCGTCGCAGCAGCCGACATGGCCGCAGCTACGGCAGAGTCGCAGGTGCACCCATGGCGACCCCGTCTTGAGGCATTCCTCGCAACCGAGCGCGCTTGGCGTCACGTCCCGGATATCTGCCGCGTGTCTGCATTCGTCGGCCATCAGTTCCTCCTCACCCGTTCAGGTGCAGCGTTGCGCCCCCGCGCGAAATAGGCATGCAGAGCCGCCACGACCTGGGCGCCTTCACCCACTGCGGCTGCAACACGTTTGACGGATCCCGAACGTACGTCTCCGATGGCGAAGACCCCGCTGCGGCTCGTTTCCAGCGGGTGTCCGGCCGCATCGTTTCCGGTTCGCACAAAGCCATTTTGGTCAAGCGCGACGTCGCTTTGCAGGAGCCAGTCCGTGTTGGGATCGGCGCCTATGAAAAGGAAGAGATGCTGGATGGGCCGCCTCGTTTCTTCGCCGCTTGCGCGGTTACGCCAGCGCACAGCTTCAAGACTACCTCCTTCGCCTTCCAGCGCGGTGATTTCCGACCGGGTCAGCACCTCGATGTTCGGCTGCGCTTGGATCCGCTCGACCAGGTAGCGCGACATGCTTGCATCCAGGCTTCCACCGCGAGCCAGCAGCCACACCTTCCCTGCATGGCTGGCCAGAAAGACGGCAGCTTGCCCGGCGGAATTCCCGGCGCCGACCAACACCACTTCCTGGCCGCCACACAGCCGCGCTTCGATCGGCGAGGCCCAATAGTGCACGGACGATCCCTCGAATTGCGCGAGGTTTGCCGTTTCGAGGCGACGATAGCGCACGCCGCTCGCCACCACTACAGCTTTGGCCCGCACGGTTTCGTCGTCCCCGACGCTCAGCCGGAAGTGGTCGCCCGCGTCGCCGCCCAACAGTCGGGCCTCGTCGGGTATTGCCATTTCCGCACCGAATTTCTGGGCTTGATTGTAGGCGCGCGCCATCAGCGCCATGCCCGAAATCCCGGTCGGAAACCCAAGATAGTTTTCGATCCGCGAAGAAGCGCCAGCCTGTCCGCCGAAGGCGCGGCAATCGAGGACGATTGCGGAAAGCCCTTCGGAAGCCGCATAGACCGCAGCCGCCAGGCCCGCGGGTCCGGCGCCGACGATAGCGACGTCGTAGAGCTTCGCAGCATCGATGGGCCGAACCAGGCCAATGCCTCTGGCCAGTTCGTTCTCCCCGGGGTTGCGCAGCAACTTGCCGTTCGGACAGAGCACGATCGGTAGATGGTGCGGGTCGACATGGAAGCGTTCGATCAGCGTCCTCGCACACGGATCGCTGTCGGAATCGAGGGCGCGGTGCGGCTGGCCGCTTCGGGACAGGAAATTCTGCAGCCGGAGCACGTCGCCGCTGCCGAGATGTCCGATGATGATGGGACCACTTGCGCCACTTTCGAGGAGGCCTACACGCCGCAGGATGAGCGCCCGCATGATCCGCTCCCCGAGGCTCGCTTCCTGAACCATAAGATCGCGAAGTCTCTGCGAGGGAATGACGAAGGCTTCTACTGGCTCGGTCGCCTGCGCGTTGACAAGGGACGGGCGCGCGGAGAGCTGCGCCAGTTCGCCGACGAAGTTACCCGGTCCGTGCGTGACGATGGTCTCGTTCCCGTCATCTCCACGGTCCTGCGTGACTTCGACCTGCCCTGAAAGGACAACGATCAGACCGGGCGCCACGTCCCCGGCTTTCACGATGATTTGGCCCGAAACATATGTGCAGGCCTCGCCGAAACGGCGCATGCGATCGATATCTGCCGACGCCAGCAGCGGGAACATTTGATCGCGACGGGCGATCACTGTGGGATCGGCCGATTGAGACATTGCTTCGACCGTACCGCTGCGGTCGCCGAGTTTGAAGCGATTTCTGAGCCTCTCGGCCAAGGCTTTGCTCATCGGCCAGCATGTGCCTGTCTTTGCAATGATAGGCTGAGACACAGTCTGGCGCCAGTCTGAGCTTGAGCCGTCGATCCAATGGGGCCGGATCCAGGACCCACAACCATTCGATCGCTGGCGCTCGCTATCGCGTTCGGCGACGGCGACACTCTTGAGGAACCAGTCGGCGGTCCATCCAGGATATCCGCCTTCGCAAACGTGATGACAGCATGTTCGCTCGGCGTGCTATGGTTATTGTCGCTAGGCAGCCCTCGGCCGGGAGGAGCGAATGCCAAGTGTTCTTGCACGACACGAACTGAGAGCGGGGCTTGAGAGCGCGGCTAGCGCCCGATCTTCCGTGCAGCACCGGCCAAGCACATGACTTGCAAAATCGACTGTAGAGCGCCTCGGGAAGGGCTGGGGACGAACGGAGGAACCTCATGAGTGAGCTCGAGCCTACCACACAAGCCTTCATTGACAGCCTCGTCGGCACAACGCCCATTTACACGCTCACGCCTGAAGACGCTCGTAACGTGCTCGCAGGCGCCCAGAAGTCAGTATCGGTAAAGCTCGCACCGGCGCGCAGCGAGGACCGTGTTCTCAATGTCGGCCCCAAGGGGCGCACGCAGATCCGGATTTATCGGCCGGAGAGCGCCAACGGCCCATTGCCCGTGGTGATCTACACCCACGGCGGCGGCTGGGTGCTGGGCGACCGCGAGACGCATGATCGGCTGGTCCGCGAGCTGACCGTTGGAGCAAACGCCGTCGTGGTGTTCGTGGACTATGATCGCTCGCCCGAGAGCCGCTATCCCGTCGCGGTCGAAGAAAGTTATGCCGTGCTCAAATATGTGGCCGAGCATCCCGACGAGTTCGGCGCGGATGCCAGTCGAATTGCGATCGCGGGCGACAGCGTCGGCGGTAACATGACGGCCGTGGTCGCGCTGCTGGCCAAAGAGCGCAAAGGCCCTGACGTCAAGGCTCAGCTTCTCTTTTATCCGGTCACGGACGCCTCAATGTCAACCGTCTCCTACCAGGAGTTTGCCGAGGGTCCGTGGCTGACAAGAAAAGGGATGGAATGGTTCTGGGATCAATATCTGCCCGATTTCTCCAAGCGCGCCGACGTTCATGCCTCGCCGATCAACGCCAGCTTGGAGCAGCTCAACGGCCTGCCGCAAACGCTGCTCTTGGTCGACGAGAACGATGTGCTGCGCGACGAGGGCGAGGCTTATGGCCGCAAGCTCTCGGCAGCTGGCGTCCCGGTCAGGTCGGTCCGCTACAATGGCACGATCCACGACTTCATGCTGCTCAACCCGATCGCGAGCACGCCTCCGGTGCGTGGTGCCGTCGATCAGGCATCGCAATATCTGCGTGAGGTCTTCGCCGACTGACCACCGCGAGGCCCATCAGGGGAACAAGCAGGCGCCCGGCATCCCGAGCGGCGTGGCGGGTGACAGCGGAAGCGCAGCGGCCAACGAACCTGCCGACTATGGTCGACAAGGGAGGATTAACCATGAAGATCGTCGTCATCGGCGGCACCGGGCTGATCGGCTCGAAGACCGTCGCCATTCTGCGCCAGGGCGGCCACGAGGTCGTTGCCGCCTCGCCCAAGAGCGGTATCAACACCATCACCGGCGAGGGACTCAGGGAGGCGATGGCCGGCGCGCAGGTGGTGGTCGACCTCGCCAATTCGCCGTCATTTGAAGACAAGGCGGTGCTGGAATTCTTCGAGACTTCCGGCCGTAATCTTCTCGCGGCGGAGGCTGAGGCGGGCGTCCGACACCATGTCGCGCTATCCATCGTCGCAATCGACCGGACAGACAATGGCTATTTCCGCGCCAAGGTTGCCCAAGAGAAACTGATCAAGGCCTCCGGCATCCCCTACACCATCATCCGCTCGACCCAGTTCCTGGAATTCCTCAGCGGCATCGCCGCTTCAGGCGCGGACGGAAACGCAGTCAGGATTTCGCCCGGCCTGTTCCAGCCCATCGCGGCGGACGACGTTGCTGCGTTCGTTGCCGAGGTGGCGCTTGCGGCGCCGCGAAACGGGATCGTCGAGATCGCCGGCCCAGAACGAGCACCGTTCGACGAAATCGTCGCCCGTTATCTGAAAGCGATCGGCGACCCTCGCGTGGTCGTGAGCGACCCCGAGGCCCGATACTTCGGCGGCCGGGTCGAGGAGAAATCGCTGGTGCCGCTGGGCGAAGCGCGCCTCGGCCGCGTTGGTTTGGACGAATGGCTCCGCCGCTCACAGGCAGCGGTCTGATCCCGCATCGGAGATGCGCCCAGTCTGCCACGGGCGGTCCCGGGCGACGAACGAAAGAGGCGACTATGACGGTCAAATTCGTCGCGTTGGTTCTTCTGTGCCTCGTGAGCCGCACGGCGGGGGCTCAAGAACCCAAGGTCACGGCACTTATGTCCAAGGATCTCCCGGAGAATCCCGGCAGGGAAGCTCTGATGATCACAGTCGAACATGCGCCGGGTGGGTCGAGTGCTATCCACCGACACAATGCCCATGCGTTTGTCTACGTGCTTGAGGGCTCCGTCGTGATGCAGCTGAAGGGCGGACAACAGGTGACACTGACACCAGGACAGTCCTTCTATGAAGGCCCTGATGATGTTCATGTCGTCGACCGGAACGCAAGCGACACCCAGCCGGCGAAATTCCTGGTGCTCTTGATCAAGGACAAGGGCGCCCCGGCGCTCGTGCCTGCACAGTGACTGTGACGGCGATCACGGCAGGAGGCAGACATGAGCTTTGACAACCCTTCGCACCCTTCGGCCCAGCATTGCGCCGACAAGGTGAACGCGAGATACACCCACGGCAGGCCCAGCGACTGAAGGCCGCCGGCACAGATTCCGCACCCGTCGCCGGTGTGGTGCCCAGCCACATGCGCATGGACAGGGCATTACGAGTCTGCGAGGCCGAGCCTCCCAGCCATGTTCACCAGCTCGGGGAGAGAGTGTGCTCCCATCTTCCGCATCACCTGGCCGCGATGTGCCTTCACGGTGATCTCGCTGATGCCGAGTTCGAAGCCGACCTGTTTGTTCAACAGGCCGGAGACCACCAGCGCCATCACCTCCTGCTCACGGCGGCTGAGCGAGGCGTGGCGGTCCCGAAGTGCCCGCATGTCTGCATCGAACGCAAGCGCGGCCTTGCTGCGTTCGAGCGCCCGCTCGATTGCCGTGAGCAGCACGTCCTCTCCGAAAGGTTTCATCAGGAACTCGACTGCTCCTGCTTTCATCGCCTTCACGGTCGTCGGCACATCGCCATAACCTGTAATAAAGATGATCGGCATGTCGGTTCGCTCGACCGACACGTGCTCTTGGAGGTCGAGTCCGCTGAGATCCGGGAGATTGACATCGAGGACCAGGCAATTCGGGACAAGAACCCGCGGGTAAGACAGGAATTCCCGCGCGGACTCGAACATCTCCGGCAACCAGCCTGCCGACCGGATCAGCAACTCCAAGGATTCGCGGACGGAAATGTCG
Organism: Rhizobiaceae bacterium; assembly: GCA_035556195.1. Classification (GTDB taxonomy): domain Bacteria; phylum Pseudomonadota; class Alphaproteobacteria; order Rhizobiales; family Rhizobiaceae. The sequence goes on along the minus strand of DATMFK010000010.1, from coordinate 104,686 downwards.
TCGTCGACGACGAACACGACGGATGATGCGTGCGACATGGCTGTCGACCTCCCCCATCGCCCGATGCGGTCGTTCGTGTATCGCACAATTATCTCCCTGAGGATGTGTATTGGCAAGAAGCGATGGTCACGGCGCGCCGAGGGCTGAACTGAGCGCGTCCTGAAGACCCGAATCGTTGAACGGCTTGAACATTGGGCGACCATGCGCCAGCCCCTTCGAACGGTCTGATCTGCGTGTCGGTTCAGCGGTGAAGCTATTTCGGGTTCATCCAAAGGTATTCCCGATACCAACGTGTAATAGATTTGCCTCGGCTGACGCTCGATCTGTGTAAGCGCATTCTTACAGATCGAATTGAGGAGCCCGCCATGTCAGCAATATCGCTATCGCCCAATCGGCGCGAACTGGTAACTGCCGCGGCTACCGCCGGGGCGCTCAGCCTGCTACCCGGAACGCTGCGCGCCGCGACTGACAATGATGCGATCCGCCCGTTCACGGTCAGTTTCCCGAAAGCGGAGCTTGACGAGCTTCGCCGACGCGTCTCGGCCACGCGCTGGCCCGACAAGGAAGTCGTGGCGGACACCTCGCAGGGGGTTCAACTCTCGACCAGCCAGAAGCTGGCGAAATACTGGGCAACGGATTACGACTGGGGGAAAATGGAAACGCGGCTCGATGCCTTGCCGCATTTCCTCACCGAGATCGACGGGCTGGACATCCATTTCATCCACGTCCGCTCCAAGCATGAGAATGCGTTGCCCGTGATCGTCACGCATGGGTGGCCCGGCTCGATCATCGAGCAGCTCAAAATCATCGAGCCGCTTACCAATCCCACCGCATATGGCGCCAACGAATCGGACGCCTTTCACGTCGTGATCCCTTCGCTGCCGGGCTACGGCTTCTCCGGAAAACCGACGGCGCCCGGTTGGACACCCGTGCGCATCGCCAAGGCTTGGGCGGTGCTGATGCAGCGTCTTGGCTACACGAAATATGTGGCGCAGGGCGGCGATTGGGGGAACGCCGTCTCCGAGCAGATGGCCTTGCAGGAGCCGCCGGGGTTGCTCGGCATCCACACCAACATGGCTGCCACGGTCCCTGCCAATGTGTCAAAGGCGCTCGCCGCCGGCGGCCCGCCACCCGCCGGCCTCTCGCCGGACGAGAAGCACGCCTGGGATCAGCTCGATGATTTCTACAAGAATGGGCTGGGCTACGCCGTCGAGATGAACAATCGCCCGCAGACGCTCTACGGGATCGTCGACTCTCCGGTCGGGCTGGCGGCCTGGATGCTCGACCATGACATTCGCAGCTACGACCTCATCGCCCGCGTCTTCGACGGAGAGCCCGAAGGCCTCACGCGCGACGACATCCTGGACAACGTCACGCTCTACTGGTTGACCAACACCGCCATCTCCTCGGCACGCCTCTATTGGGACAATGCCCATTTCCCGACAGGAGGCTTCTTCGATCCAAGAGGGATCAAGATCCCGGTGGCCGTGAGTGCGTTCCCGGACGAGATCTACCAGGCACCGAAGAGCTGGGCTGAGAAGGCGTATCCCAAGCTCATCCACTACAACAAGCTTCCCAAAGGAGGCCATTTTGCCGCTTGGGAGCAGCCGGAGATTTTTTCCGAAGAGCTCCGCACAGCCTTCAGGCCGCTACGGTCGACCTGAACGAGCGGGAGTCTCACGTTCCGCTCCCCTCCGGAAAGACTGGCAGACCACACCCGTCTGGTTGCGACTAAAAGGACCAATCCGGGGCACCTCGGTGGTCACTCAACTTCAGCGCGTTCCAAAGGAGATTGACATGAGCATGACGCAAGAGCCCAGCAACACGACAATCGCAGCCGGGAGCGCGCGACCTATGGACATGAAGCTCGAAGTGGTCGTCATCCCGGTTTCCGATGTCGATCGCGCAAAGAAATTCTATGGCAGCTTGGGCTGGCGGCTCGATGCCGACTTCGTCGTCGGCGACAGCTTCCGGGTGGTGCAGTACACCCCACCGGGATCGCCGAGCTCGATCCATTTCGGCAAGGGCCTGACGTCGGCCATGCCGGGCTCCGCGCCGGGACTTTTCCTTGTCGTCTCGGACGTGGAGGCGGCGCGCTCCGAACTCGTCGGCCGCGGCATCCAGGTGAGTGAAGTGTCTCACCGTTCAGGGCCGGGACAGCCCGCGCTCAGCGGCCGCGATCCGGAGGGGCGCAGCTACGCCTCCTACGCCACCTTCAGCGATCCCGACGGCAATGGCTGGCTGCTGCAGGAGGTCACGACACGACTCCCGGGTCGCGTCGAGGCCGACACGACGTTCACTTCCTCGAGCGAGCTTGCGGCTGCGCTTCGTCGCGCGGCCGCTGCGCATGGCGAGCACGAGAAGCGCAACGGCGGCCAGCACGATGTCAACTGGCCGGACTGGTACGCCGAATACATGGTCGCCGAGCAGAGCGGCAGCGAGCTGCCGCGCTGAGCCGAGGCTGCGTCGCCCCGCTGCCGATGTGATGCCGCCAGCGAGGCAGGGCACATGAGGGCAAGTCGCGTTCGCGGGGCAACTGTCAGGCGAAACCTAATCTCATTCGGGAGACGTCATCATGGACGGTAACAACACCTTCGAGGCCATAGATCGCGGCCGCCGGTCGGTAATTGGCGCTGCGGCAGCGGCTTTCGGCGTGGTCGAGCTAGGGCTGAACCTGCCCGCAAGGGCGGCCGCGAGCGACACGGCTTTGGCAGCAACCGCGAAGCAGGCGGCGCGAACTACGCTTGGCCCATTCAGGCAGATCGATGCCGGTGTACTCGATGTCGGTTATGCCGAACTGGGAGCGACTGACGGCCCTCCGGTCGTCCTGCTCCACGGCTGGCCCTATGACATCCACACTTATGTCGACGTGGCGCCCATCCTGGCATCCAAGGGGTATCGCGTGATCGTGCCGCATCTGCGCGGCTACGGCACGACGCGGTTCCTGTCGAACGAGGCGGCGCGCAATGGCCAGCAATCGGCGTTCGGAATGGACATCATAGCCCTGATGGATGCGCTAGGCATCGACAAGGCGACGATCGCCGGCTGCGACTGGGGTGCCCGCACCGCCAACATCCTGGCGGCGCTGTGGCCGAAGCGCTGCAAGGCGATGGTTTCGGTTAGTGGCTATCTCATCGGCAACCAGCAGCTCGGCATGGTGCCGCTGCCGCCGAAGACCGAGCTGCAATGGTGGTACCAATATTATTTCGCGACGGAGCGCGGCCGTGCCGGCTATCAAAAATACACGCGCGATTTCGCCAAGCTGATCTGGCAGATCGCGTCGCCCCAGTGGAAATTCGACGAGGCTACCTTTGATCGCAGCGCGGCTGCGTTCGACAATCCGGACCATGTGGCGATCGTCATCCACAATTACCGCTGGCGGCTCGGCCTGGCCGAAGGCGAGCCCCGGTATGACGAGCTGGAGAAGCGGCTCGCGGAGGCGCCGGTCATCACCGTGCCGACGATCACGCTCGAGGGCGATGCCAATGGGGCACCCCACCCCGAGCCGAGCGCCTACGCCAAGATGTTCTCGGGCAAATACGCACACCGGCTGATCACCGGCGGCATCGGCCACAATCTGCCGCAGGAAGCGCCGCAGGCATTCGCCGACGCCGTTATCGACGTCTCAGCCGAAAGCTGAGGTGCCGCAGAAAGCGATACCGGCGACACCATCGTATAGTAGACGTCAGACCGGTCGGCTGTAGCATTGGAGATCACCATCGTTGCGAGGGAGAAGTCGCCATGGCCTTCACCATCAAAGTCAACGGTCAGACGCACGATGTGGATGTCGAGGGTGACACACCGGTTCTCTGGGTGTTGCGCGATGTGCTTGGCATGACCGGCACCAAATTTGGTTGTGGCGCCGCCTTGTGCGGCGCCTGCACGATCCACATCGATGGTGAAGCGACCCGGTCGTGCATCACCCCGATAGAGGGCATCGGCACTGCCGAGATCACAACCATCGAGGCTATCGGCGAGACCGCGCCCGGCGCCAAGATACAAAAAGCCTGGCTCGATCGCGAGGTGCCGCAATGCGGATACTGCCAGTCTGGCCAGATCATGTCGGCGACCGCGCTGCTCGCGGGAAATCCGCATCCGACCGACGCCGACATCGATGCGGCGATGTCCGGCAACATATGCCGCTGCGGGACCTATGCTCGCATCCGAGAGGCGATCAAGCAGGCCGCCGCGAGCTGACAGGGAGGACATCATGGTCACCGATCATCAGGATTCCCGAATTGCTGGGCGAGGTGACGGAACTCTCTCGCGGCGCAGCTTCCTCCAGGCCAGCGCGGCCGTGGGCGGCGGTTTCTTGCTCAGTCTCAGCTTGCCGCTCGCAAAAGGTGACGCGGACGACGCCGTTGCCGACACATTCGCGCCCAATGCCTTCGTGCGGGTCCAGAAAGACGGACAGGTCGTATTGACCATGCCCTATGTCGAGATGGGGCAGGGGACTTACACCTCCATCCCGATGCTGATCGCCGAAGAGCTGGAGGTGGGTCTGGACCAGGTGCGGCTGGAACACGCTCCGCCTGACGAAAAGCTCTATGTCAATCCGCTGCTTGGCGTGCAGGCGACGGGCAATTCGAACGCGATCCGAGGGGCCTGGCAGCCCCTGCGCGAGGCGGGGGCCACCGCAAGGATCATGCTCGTCGCGGCTGCAGCTGCGCGATGGAACGTCGACCCCGCGAGCTGTCGAGGCGAACGGGGACAGGTTGTCCACGCCGGAAGCGGGCAACGACTCGCCTATGGCGAGCTTGCCGCAGATGCGGCGCGGATGCCCATCCCTGAAAATGTCGCCCTCAAGCCGGCGCAGGAATTCAAGCTCATCGGCACGTCGGCCAAGCGCCTTGACCTGCCGGAGAAGGTCAACGGAACCGCGGTCTTCGGAATCGACGCTCGCCTACCCGGCGTAAAGATCGCGACGCTGGCGCAAGCGCCTGTGTTCGGGGGGCGGGTGAGGAGCGTGGACGACGCGGCGGCCAAAGCCGTCAAGGGCGTTCGCCAGATCGTTCGGCTCGACGATGCGGTGGCCGTCGTAGGGGACCACATGGGTGCGGCGAAGAAGGGGCTCGAAGCGCTGGTGATCGAGTGGGACGATGGACCGCATGCCGGAGTCACCACGGACGCGATCGCCGCCGAGCTCGAACGGGCGACGCTCAAGCCGGGTGCGGTGGCACAGGCCGTGGGGGATGTCGCTGCTGCTCTGTCGGGCGCGGCGACCAAAGTCGAGGCGACCTACCAGGTCCCCTTTCTCGCTCATGCCACGATGGAACCGATGAACTGCACCGTCCATCTGCGCGAGGACGGGTGCGAAATCTGGGTGGGCAACCAGGCGCTCGCACGAGCCCAGACCTTCGCCGCGAAGGCTGCGGGCCTGCCCGTGGAGCAGGTGGTCGTACACAATCATCTGATCGGCGGCGGCTTCGGTCGCAGGCTCGAGGCTGATGGCGTCTATCGCGCCGTCGAAATCGCGAAGCAGGTCGATGGTCCGGTCAAGGTCGTGTGGACGCGCGAGGAGGACATCCAGCACGACATGTATAGACCCATGTTCTTCGACCGGCTGACGGCCGGGCTGGACGCGAATGGAATGCCGGTCGCCTGGAGCAATCGCTTTGCCGGATCCTCTGTCCTGGCAAGATGGCTGCCGCCCGCCTTCAACAACGGTCTCGATCCGGACACGACGGAAGGTGCGATCGACCTCGTCTACGACCTTCCGAACTTGCACGTTGAATATGTGCGGGTAGAGCCCCCCGGCATTCCGACCGCCTTCTGGCGCAGCGTCGGCCCGTCGCACAATGTCTTCGTGACCGAAAGCTTCATGGACGAACTGGCGGCGGCGGCCGGACAGGATCCCGTCGCATACCGACTGGCCCTGCTCGAAAAGACGCCTCGGGCCAAGGCAGTGCTCAAGCTCGCAGCCGAGAAAGCCGGATGGGAAAAGAAGCTTCCGCCCCGGGTCGGCCGCGGAGCTTCGGTCCAGTACGCCTTCGCGAGCTATATGGCGCAGGTGGCGGAGGTGGAAGTTGCGGAGGACGGCGCAGTTCGGGTCCGGCGCGTCGTCTGCGCGGTCGACTGCGGCACCGTCGTCAATCCGGACACCGTCCAGGCGCAGATCCAGAGCGCGGTCATGTTCGGCATCACCGCCGCTCTCTATGGTGGCATCACACTGAAGGACGGGCGCGTCGAGCAGACCAATTTCGACACTTATCGGATCCTGCGGATAGACGAGGCGCCCGAAGTTGACGTGCACATTGTGCAGAATTCCGAGGCTCCTGGTGGAATGGGCGAGGCCGGTACGTCATGCATCGTTCCTGCCGTGACCAATGCGATTTTCGCAGCCACCGGCAAGCGGCTGCGAAAACTTCCTGTGGATCCAGCCCTGTTGAAGCAGCAGGGTTGAATTGAACTGAGTTTTGCTCGCGGTCGGCGATCGGCGATGCAGAGAGGCCGAGAGAGGTGGCGCGATGACCTGCTTCGCGCCGGGGGCGGCCGGATCCACCCAGGCAGCCCAAGACGGGCGAGGCGTCGGACCTGTCGGGTAGAATCGACTTTCCCGAACTTGCCGGCCTCCCGGCAGTCGGTTTGTGCCGATTGGCGGCATACTGTACCTTCCAGGGCGGCCCCTCACCGTGTCAGCGTTGGTCATGCCGGAAATGAAAACCCTCCATGCAATCGCAACCGCGCTTCTGGTTTCAGGCCTTGTGAGCCCGGCACGGCCGCAACCCCGGAATGTCGATTTCGGGCCCGAGACGCTGGGCCTGATCAATTCCCACAGGGCGAGCCGAGGGCTTCCTCCCTTGGCGTCGCGTGCCGCCTTGATGGCCTTGGCGCGGCAACATAACCAATATCAAGCTGCGCGAGGCGCGATCGGCCACGATGGTTACGCGCGCAGATTGGCCCAAGCCAAAGCTGCCGGATTCAGCGGGATTTGCGTTGAGAACGTCGGTTATGACTATCGGAACGCAGAGCAGCTTTTTTCCGGCTGGAGGAGATCGGCCCGTCACAACAGGAACCTGCTTCGACCTGACCTGCGATACGCGGGCGTTTCCGTGGTCGGGGCGTACGCGACTTTCTTCGCGTGTCGATAGCGCTATCATCGCGGTGCGGGTGGTGCCGCTGTCGCGCCGCGGCGGGGGCTGACAGCGGCACCCGGTCGGAGAGTCTTTAAGCCCTCTCGACCGAACCGTGGAGCGCTATGAAATCGATGCCGCCGAACGGCTCCGATGTCGTAAACATCCAAGAGAGCCACTGACGGCCAGCTTCCGATGAAGCCGTTGCCGGGGAGCTGCGATATCGATCAAGGTTGCATTTGTCTTGTCGCTTCCCGCCAAACGTTTGCGTTTGGCTGCCATGTGCTGGTAAATGTTCATGGACGCGGGGGCGTGAAGAAGCGCCGGTGTCGAGGCAGAGCCGAAGAAACCTTCAAACGCTTGCGGCTTCCCCGATGTCGATGGGGATCGCAACCCGGCTCGCCGTGGCGCATCTTGAACGAATTGGGTTGGATCCGACCAGCCTGCTGGCGCGAGCCGGCTTGTCCCGCAGCGATCTGGCCAGCGACAAGCGCGTCAACGCGGACTTGCAGATCGACTTCCTGGAACAGGTCTCGCGCGCAGCCAGGGACGACTGGATCGGGTTCACACTCGCTGCGACCGTCGATCTCCGCGAGGCCGGTATGCTTTACTACGCTGCCGCATCGTCTCACCGGCTGGGAGACGCGCTCGCGCGTCTCCAGAGATATTGCTCGGTCGGCAATGAGGCGCTCGTCGTCCGTCTGGACAGGGGCACCCTGTACCGTGTCTGTGTGTCCTACTCAGGCGTGGCCCGCCACCGGGACCGCCACTTCATCGAATTCCTGTCGCTGGTTCTCCTGCGGCTTAGCCGGCATATCGTTGGGCGGGAGCTGACACCCAGGGGTGTGAACTTCATCCACCACCGTGCGGACGAACTTCGTAAAGCGCAGCGCATCCTGGGATGTGAGGTGCAGTTCGGTGCCTATACGGACGAAATCTGCTTCGACGCCGCTGTGATGGACCTTCCCGTCGTCAGCCACGATCCATTTCTGAACGAGCTGATGGTGAAAATGTGCGAGGATGCATTGGCCCTTCGCGCGGGGACCATCAGCCCGTTCCGAACGGCGGTGGAGAATGCCATCGCACCGCTTCTGCCGCACGCCGAAGCCGATGGGAAAAGGGTTGCCGGCAAGCTCGGCCTGAGCGAACGGACATTTGCGCGGCGATTGGCGGGGGAGGGCTTGAGTTTCGGATCGATCCTCGACGATCTCAGGCGTGATCTTGCCGAACGCTATCTCGCCGAGGGGCTGCAGGTTTCGAGAATAGCCTGGCTGCTCGGGTTCCATCACCCGAGTTCGTTCACTCACGCCTGCCGGCGTTGGACGGGCAAGAGCCCATCCCAGCGTCGACGCGAAATCCGGAGCGCGCAAGGCTGATCGGCGATCAAGAATGCGGCGGCCTTGGTCATCCGGCGACCGCTTTCGCGGTGGATTGCTTCCGCTTTCCCTGATCAGCTTCGCAGCATCGACTGCAGAATGGCTTGCATGTGCTCTTCCCGGTCGAGCTCGCCGCGGGCTTCGACGGCCAACAGATATTCCGCCTTAGCGCGTCGTTCGGACGGAGTGCTGGCCGAATAGGCGCAGACTGCCAGCAGCGCTTCCTGTTCGAGCCGGTCCGCCTGCTCTCTGTCGTGCAGGAGGCTGCCCGGGCGACGAAACACCTGATGGAGCGCGGCGTAGGAAACCCCATGCGCCGCGATCAACGCTTGCAGCTCCGAAGAGACCGTCCCTTTTTCGGCGAATGCCGGTTTGAGCGTGGCCGCGGCGCCGGTGAATGCGAGCAGTGTGCGGCGGGTGATTGCGGGCATATCACGTGTCCTGCTGTCCGATCATGCGAGGTCCACCATAACACCGCATGGCAGGTTCGGTGAGACGGAGGGGATCGCGGGGCCTCAGTCTGCTGACATATGGCGGTCAGGAGCTAAGCCCGATCTGCGTCTTTGACGTGTCCAATCAGCCCATCAGCTTCCAGCGGGAACCGGCGTCAGGCCTGAGCGTGACCCGACTGAAGATCATGCATCTCTGCGCGAAAAGGATATGCCGCAATCCAAGAGCAAGTCCAAAAAAAGAAGAGCCGGCTTAAAAGCCGGCTCGGGCAGGCGTGCTGGGTTGGGGATGCAGCAAACCGCTTAATCAGCAATGCGCGCTCGGGCGAAGCGCGCCGCTCAGAATGTCGATTGTTCTGGACCTAGCCCCCCGGGACTTGGTTGGAAGTCGGATGCAGCTATGGCGAGAGCAATTGATTCGGTCAAGATGGTAAATTGAGACTCATCGAAAAATAGAATCTTAAGTACAACCGTTGATTTAGAGGATCATTGAGCTGAACCAATTATATGTTAATCCAAGTTATAAAAAGGTTATCTAGGGTATAATTGGTTAGCATCCGAACAATCTGTGGATTTTCGATCTTAGTGCGCGGGGAATCATAGTGCGCCTCGACAAAGTCGGATGTCGCGAGCCTGTAGATAGGACATCGGCCTGGCCTTGTTCATGCTGCCCGGGCGAACAGAAGGATGACCGCCAGTTCTGAAGCAATTCTCAATAAGAAACGAATGAAATCCTTTGGGCGCGTTAATTCACGCTCCGATCTTCCGCCAATCGTAGTTGACGGTCTTGAGTGTGTGTCGTTTAATTTAGGTTAGTAAGTAAAGTTGATATGGCGTTTATAGCCAAGAAGACGTCGCTTGCCGACACGTTGCACAAGGGAATTTAGTTCAACTACCGCTCCCGCGACGCAAGCTCGATCCGACTGTCGGCGAGCAGGTGGATAGCGTCGAACAGACAGCAGTTAGCCCTAAACCTTGAAAGCTCTCGCAGGAGTTCCTCCCGCGTTACGCTTGGATTTGTCGCTGGAGGACTCGGATGTTCTATGCCCTCATCATCTTCATTGGCGCCCATGTCTATACGATCGACAAGGATCTCACATGGGATGAATGCCAGCGTGCCGTGTCGGTCAGTGTCGATGCGGAAGTCATGGAATGCGTCAGGGATCAGGAGGTTTGAGCGGGAGATGTAGCCCGCGGCCGGACGAGCCATGTCAAGATTTCAGCACCTTGTCGAAAACGGCTTCTCCGGATACCGCGTCGGTCACGCCCTCGCCGAAATCCTCCAGCGTGTGGCGGAACCTGTCTAGATTGGCGATCATCCTTGGGCGGCTCGCCGCCAGATGGTCGTAGCTTTCCCATTCCCCGATCGAGCAATAGGACCTGTCTCCGGTCTTGATGAGCACGAACCTGCGCAGCCCATCGAACTGACGGTCGAGCCCGATAAAAATTGTCTTGAAGGCCTCTTCCTGGTCGGGCTTTGCGCGAAAACGAACGATACTATAAGCGGACATTTCCCTCTCCTGTAACTTGGTATCAGATGGAAATAGTTCCCTCGATGATTGGGAGGGAAGCCAGTATATATCAAAATATCGTCGGAATGTTATTTCTAATCTCCTGAGGGTGCCGTTCGTTTGTTTTGAGGGATGTCTCCAAAAAGGGGAATCTCTGGGCTGCGCGAGGCGTGCGAACCAAATTGGCCGTGGAACGTTAGTTTCCCAGGCGATAGTCGCCCAAAGGAGAAACCAGCATGGATTGGAATCGCGTCGAAGGTAACTGGAAGCAGATCAAGGGAAAGGTGAAGGAGCAATGGGGCGAGCTCACCGACGATGATTTGGACCAGATCAATGGCCGCCGCGACCAGCTCGAAGGCAAGATCCAGGAGCGCTACGGCATCGCCAAGGACCAGATTCGCCGCGACATCGACGACTGGTACGGCCGACAGGGCTGGTAGAGCTCGCAGCTTCTCACGCGACTTAGGGGCCCGCCGCAGCAAGTGGCGGGCCTTTCCTGTTTCTTCACAAGCGCCTCAGGCCCCCGAATGACGGGTCTCCCACGGCCATAACTACCGCGAGGCCGACGATGCCGAACAGCCTCATGGCCGGCGGCGCCGCGGCGATCGCCAGCGGTCCGGCAAAAAGTGTCAACCGCATGAACATCTTCTGATGGCCCAAAAGGAAAAGGTGGTAGCCCGCGGACCCGCCGAGCGTGTGAGCGAACTGGCCGCAGCCCGGAATTGGTAGACAATTCAGAACATCGCCCGGCCGCTCACCCCAGGTCAACCGCCGCATCCTCGGGCTACGACATGGAAAGGTGGTTTCCTGATTGCTGGGCAGGGCCCCTCTCCGTCTCGGCTTCGCCGAACCGGAGAGGGGGAACTGCCGCACATGCCACATCTGCAAAGATCGGCCGCCTGTTACCGTGCCGGAGAAGTGAAATCCGACAGCCCCCTGGAAACGATGGCGAATAGACTTGCGTCTATGCGCGCCGGATGGAACTCTACGGGTTCGCGCCCGTTCTTCCCCGCGCAACAGGAGCAGGCTCATGCAGGACAGATACCGTCGCCTCGAAGGCGCTGATCAATTGGCTATCTTCGGGGAGCCTGCCGTGCGCGGCCGCTTCAGCCGCCTGATGGGAGCGCTGGGCATTCTGTTGCGCCGGTTTTTCGGACGGCCCAACTATTCATAAGCCGTCTTCCTTCCGTGCCTACCCGTCAAGCATGGAGCGAACCTTCGCCGCCAGATCGTCGATGCTGAAAGGCTTGGTCAACAGGCTCGTGCCTGGGTCCAGTATGCCGTCGTGCACGATGGCATCGCGCGTGTAGCCTGTCGTGTAGAGCACCTTGATGCTCGGCCGCGCGCCGCGCGCGCGTTCGGCCAGGTCCCGGCCCGACATTTCCGGCATCACCACATCGGTGAAGAGCAGCGACACATCCTCACCTTCCTCCAGCAGGCGCAACGCATCGGTCGGGCGCGCTGCTTCCACGACGCTGTAGCCGAGATCGCGCAGAGCCTCGGCCGAGAGGGCGCGCACCCTGTCCTCATCCTCGACCACCATGATCGTCTCCCCCGCCGATCCGCGGTGCGAGCTCGCCCGGTCGGCCTGCACAGGCATTTCGAGCCCGCCCCGATGCCGGGGCAGATAGATCTTCACCGTCGTGCCGACGCCAACCTGCGAATGGATCTTCACATGGCCACCGGACTGGCGAACGAAGCCGTAGACTTGGCTCAGGCCGAGCCCGGTACCCTTGCCGACGCCTTTCGTCGTGTAGAAGGGGTCGAACGCCCTGGCTATCACCTCCGGCGTCATGCCTTCGCCTGTGTCGCCCACGGCGATCACCACATATTCGCCGGGCGTGATGGCGAACTCCCTGGCGAAGTTATCGTCGACGACGGCATTGGAAGTCTCGATGGTCAGCCGCCCGCCATTCGGCATGGCATCCCGCGCATTGACGGAGAGGTTCAATATGGCGTTCTCGAGCTGACCGGGATCCGCCTTCATCTGCCACAATCCTGGGCCAAGCACTGTCTGGACGACGATCGGCTCGCCCAGCGTGCGGGCGAGCAACTCGCTCATGTCCGCCACCATGCGGTTGGGATTGAGCGGCTCGGGTGAAAGCGGCTGCTGGCGCGAGAAGGCGAGCAGGCGTTGGGTGAGACCGGCGGCGCGCTGCGCGGCGTCGATCGCGCCCTCGATGAACCGTTCGACATCGGTATCGCCCTTGGCGAGCTTGCGTTGCAAGAGATTCAGCCCGCCGAGAATGACCGCCAGCATGTTGTTGAAGTCGTGTGCGATGCCGCCGGTGAGTTGGCCGACGGCTTCCATCTTCTGGACCTGACGCAGCTGGTCTTCGGCTTTGGACCGCTCATGGACCTCGTCCAGGACCCGTTGCTCCAGGGTCGCGTTGAGGGCCTGCAGCGCCGCTTCCGCCTGGCGCGCCTCGGTCATGTCGACATTGACGCCGATCATACCGACGAATTCGCGCTGAGGGCCAAAGCGCGGCTGGCCGCTGGTGGTCACCAGGCGATAGACACCGTCGGCGCGCCGCATGCGCGTCTCGATGGAGAAGCTGCGACGCGATTTCATCGCTTCGTGAAAGGGCGCAAGCAGGGCGCGGTCGTCGGGATGGATCGTCTCCGAATAGTCGAACCGGGTCACGTCGTCGGCTTCGACGCCCCAAAATTCGCGCTGGGCCCTGTTGAGGTAGAGGCAACGTCCGGTTTGGTCGCCCATCCAAAGCATGACCGGCGCGTTCTCGGCCACCAGGCGGAACCGCTCTTCGCTCTCGCGCAATGCGAATTCGTGGCGCTTCCGGTCCGTGACGTCCTGTCCCTGGATGAAGATGCCCGTGATGTCGCCTCCCTCGGCGACGATCGGCTGGCACACGAAGTCGAGATAACGCTCGTCGGCACGATCGCCGTGCCGCAGCACCACGCGCGCGGAGCGGGCGACAAAGGGGTGGCCGGTGCTGTAGACCTGGTCGAGAAGCTGCGGGAAACCCTGGCGCAGGGCCTCGGGGAAGGCCTCCTCCGGTGTCTTGTCGATGACGTCGCGGTGCCACACCATTTCCCGGAAGGCCTCGTTGACCATGGTGAATCTGTGATGGGGCCCGGTGACCAGGGCGATGAAGCCCGGCGCCTGCTCGAAGAGCCGGCGCAAGCTCTCGCGCTCGCCCCGAAGCTCGCGTTCGGCGCGGATCTTGGCCGTCGTTTCGACGACGATGCCCATGACTCCGGCCGGCCGGCCGCTCTCGTCGAGAAGCGGGGAGTAGTCGAGGTTCATCCAGACCTGCTCGGGCTCGCCGTTGCGGCAGAGCGTCATTTCCTGATCCCGATAGGCGAGGGTGCCGCCGGCGAGACCGGCCTTCATGACGTTGTCGTTGAAATCGGCGACTTCAGGCCAGCCCTCGCGCACCTTGGAACCGAACAGGCCGGGATGCCGGCCGCCGGCGAATTCGGAATAGCCGTCGTTGTAGATCATGATGCCGTCCTCGCCCCAGAGCGTAACAATCGGCACCGGCGAGCGCAGGATCAGGGACAGAGTGGATTTCAGGCTTGGAGGCCAGGAAGAGATCGGGCCCAGCGACGTTTTCGACCAGTCATGTCGCGCAATGAGCGAGGCGGCCTCCCCGCCTCCGGAAAGAAACCGAAGTTCAACGGTATCGTAAGGCAACCTTGCTCGATCCCCCTCCAGTCGCGGCCCCCGAAAATACACAATGCCTGGGGAAGCCTACCGGTTCCATAGCCGCGATTTGTTTTGGCGACACACAAGTTCAGGTCGCGGTGATTGTGTCGCGGCAGGGCAGTTGTGTCGAGGGAAGCCAAGTGGTGAAGTGTGGAGCCCGTGGAATGAATGAACCGTGCTTTGCGTCGCGCATCTCGGACATATCGAGGATCCGGCGGACAGGCTCGAGGAGAAATACGCAAGGTACGCCGCCGGCCGCCGAGTAGGGCGGGGAATAGGGAGAGGGATATGGCGAAAAAGACTGTACTGGTCGTCAGCGCGCATTCGGCGGACTTCGTCTGGCGTGCCGGCGGGGCGATCGCGCTCCACACCGAGCAGGGCCTGGACGTGACGGTGATCTGTCTCAGCTACGGCGAACGCGGCGAGAGCGCGAAGCTGTGGCGCCAGGACGGCATGACGCTCGATCGGGTGAAAGCGGAGCGGAAGAAGGAGGCGGAAGCCGCGGCGAAGGCGCTCGGGGTGGCCGACATCGCGTTCTGGGACCTCGGGGACTATCCGATCGAGCTCACGCAGGAATCGCTTTTTCGGCTGGCTGACGTCTACCGCAAGGTCCGCCCGGCGGTCGTGCTGACGCACTCGCGGGAGGATCCCTACAACCGCGACCATCCGCTGGTCAGTCAGTTCACGCAGGAAGCCCGCATCGTCGCGCAGGCGCATGGACACGAGCCCGGCGAGAAGGTGCTCGGCGCTCCGCCGGTCATGCTGTTCGAGCCGCACCAGCCGGAGCAATGTCGCTGGATGCCCAACGTACTGCTCGACATCACGCCAGTCTGGGAGAAGAAGCGCGCCGCGATCGAGTGCATGGCCGGCCAGGAGCACCTGTGGGAATACTATACCCGCGTGGCGCTGCAGCGGGGCGTGCAGGCCGCCCGCAACTCCGACAAGAAGATCGCCTATGGCGAGGCCTACGAAGCTGTCTTCCCGCATGTGGTGGAGACGCTCGTGCCGACGGAAGGGCGGAGGTGAGGGCGGTGCATCTGCGACCTGAGTTGATCCTCACCCCACAAGGAGGGCACCGATGAACGTCGTGGTGCAGAACATCGGACGCGCCGATCCGGCCGTCATCGCCGGGCTGGCGGAGTGCGGCGTCGCCACCGTGCACGAGGCTCAGGGGCGCAAGGGCCTGCTCGCATCCTACATGCGCCCCATCTTTTCCGGTGCGCAGGTGGCGGCCTCGGCCGTGACCATCTCGGCGCCGCCGGGCGACAACTGGATGGTGCATGTGGCGATCGAGCAGGTGAAGGAGGGCGACATGCTGGTGCTTGCCCCCACCAGTCCCTGCGAGGACGGCTATTTCGGCGACCTTCTCGCCACCTCCATGCTGGCGCGCGGCGGCAGGGGCCTTGTCATCGACGCGGGTGTGCGCGATGTGCGCGACCTCACGAAAATGGGCTTCCCGGTGTGGTCGAAGGCGGTGTTCGCGCAGGGCACGGTGAAGGCGACGCTGGGCTCGGTGAACGTGCCGGTGGTGTGCGCCAACCAGCTCGTCGATCCGGGCGACGTGATCGTGGCCGACGACGACGGCGTGTGCGTGGTGCGGCGGGAGGAAGCGGCGCAGGTGCTCGCGGCGGCGCGCAAGCGCCTGGCCGCCGAGGAGGAGAAGCGGAAAAGGCTTGCTGCCGGCGAACTCGGCCTCGACATCTACGGCATGCGCGACAGACTGAAGGCGGAGGGACTGAAATATGTCTGATGGCGTCCGCTGCATGTGGATGCGCGGCGGGACCTCCAAGGGCGGTTACTTTCTCGCCGAGGACCTGCCTGCCGATGCGGCGGCGCGCGACCAGCTCCTGCTGCGGGTCATGGGCTCGCCCGACCCGCGCCAGATCAACGGGCTGGGCGGGGCCGACCCGCTG
Source organism: Rhizobiaceae bacterium (assembly GCA_035556195.1). Lineage (GTDB taxonomy): Bacteria > Pseudomonadota > Alphaproteobacteria > Rhizobiales > Rhizobiaceae. The sequence continues at coordinate 88,694 of DATMFK010000010.1, read as the reverse complement.
ACTTCCAAGGTCGCGGTCGTGCGCAAGTCGCAGCGGCCCGGCATCGATGTCGACTACCTGTTCCTGCAGGTCTTCGTCGACCAGGCCGTCGTCACCGACGCGCAGAATTGCGGCAACATCCTCGCCGGGGTCGGCCCCTTCGCGATCGAACGCGGGCTGGTCGAGGCTGAGGACGGCGAGACGATGGTGCGCATCTTGATGGAGAACACAGGGCAGGTCGCAGTGGCGACGATCCAGACGCCGGGCGCGCGCGTGACCTATGACGGCGACGCGCGCATCGACGGCGTGCCCGGCGCGGCAGCACCGATCAACATCGTCTTCGAGGACACCGCCGGCTCCACCTGCGGCGCGCTCCTGCCCACCGGCAATGCGGCCGAGGTGATCGACGGCGTCCAATGCACGCTGATCGACAACGGCATGCCCTGCGTGGTCATGCGCGCCGCCGATTTCGGACTTGCCGGAAACGAGACCCCGAGGGAGATCGAAGCCGACGCGGCGTTCAAGCGGCGGGTAGAAGCGATCCGGGAGCAGGCCGGTCCGCTGATGAACCTCGGCGATGTGCGCGAAAAATCCGTGCCCAAGATGACGCTGGTGAGTCCCGCCATGGCGGGCGGGACGATCTCGACCCGCACCTTGATCCCGCATCGCGTGCATTCCGCCATCGGCGTGCTCGGCGCGGTGAGCGTCGCCACCGCCTGCCTCTTGCCGAAGGGGCCTGCACGGGAGATCGCCGATATCCCGGAAGGTCCCTTCAAGGCGCTCTCCATCGAGCACCCGACCGGCCAGTTCACCATTCTCGCCACGCTCGACGACGAAGGCGCCGTGCAGTCCGCCGGAGTCCTGCGCACCGCGCGGAAACTGTTCGACGGCGTGGTGTTTCCATGAAAACTCCTGCACCGAGCGGCGGCGCGGCTGGAACCAAATCGTCGGTCAGGAGATTGAGGCGAATGGCAAAACGTCGCCCGAGCCATCCGGTCATCCCCGAAACCAGCTCCGCAGCCGGCAAGCGCCGCACGCCGGGTCGTGCCGAGGATCGGGAAACTCTCGACGAGCAACTGCTGCAGGGGCTGGAAGACACCTTCCCCGCCAGCGATCCGGTGTCGGTGACCTCGACTTCGATCAGCGGTGGGCCGAAACCGCGAGACTGACGAGCGGCCGAGCTTGTGTGGTGCTTTAGGCGGCGCGGTGATCGAAGATCAATCCCAGGGCCTTTGCCGATAATCCCTGCAGGATCAACGCGACCAAATCCTCGTCCGCCATGCGGCTGCCGGGAAGGCGCTGCCTGATATCCCTCAGCAGCGCGGCGGTGGAGACGATGTCGCCAGCCTCGTATTCGGAGAGCACCGACGAAACCGTCTCGCTCTCGACCGACACAGCCAAGGACTTCTCCGCCAGACATGCCATGGGCGGCACCTCCGAAACGCGAACGCCTTACGTCCCTGGATGGGATCATAAGCAAAAACCATTCCGGCTGGCCAGCGCAAACTTGGGCCTTCCGATTGGGCCACCGGACGCGCTCGAACACCGGCCCGATCGCCGGAAATCGGGGTGTGCCGGGCCGAAGCCAATAGATTCAAGGCAATAAGCCGCCATCCCGGCCGGGATGGGCGCGCCACGCGCCGTGGCGCTTCGGGATCACATTTTTCGGAGGTCTCGCTCCATGGCGTCGAGCGCCTCCACCGCGTGGGCTCGCGCCTCGTAGGTCGGCTGATGAAGCACCGTCCCGACGAGGATTTCGGTGAGTGCGGCGGACAGTCGGCCCTCCCATTCCGACGGCGCGCCGGGGAAACATTCGCGCACGATTGCCATGAGCTGGCGTGCTTCATCCGTCGTCCGGGGGGCACCGCGCCGGATCGTTTCGCGAATACGTGCCATGGGGCTGCTTTGGGCCTGCATCGCTTTCAACGCCTCAACATCATGGCTGTTCCGTCTCGCGGGCGCGATGGCGGGCCTTTCACGGTGGCGTCACGGGACCATCACGGCTTACCTTCATTGTGGCGTCGTCCCACCGGCATGGGACCCAGGGCGAAACGCCCACGCAGCGCTCCGGCGTGGCTTCGTTCTGACACGATAGAGGACGGACTGTCCCTCCCCAATCGTCAGTCCGTTCCCCGGGGGCAACCGGTCGGGCAGGTCCCGGCCGGTTCTTTTCCCGCCGCTACAGCATGTCGTCACCTGAACCGCTGCACCCTCCTGGTGACAGGCATTGGACAGGGTTAGCCGATCGTTAAGCCTTCTCGGGCACAGTCCGCTGCCAGACTTGGCTCAACCGAGGGGGCTCTGCCAGTGGCATTGCGGGATGGGCGAGAGATGGCGGGCGAACAGCCATCCGTCATGCCGGGGGGAGATAGGACGGGGCGGGAGGGTCTCGCCGCGCTGCTTGCCGATGCGCTCGACGGGCTGTCGGACGCCTTCTGCTATTACGACCAGGACGACCGGCTCGTGCTCTACAACGAGGCGATGGTGCGCATGCACCAGGGCCTGGAAGACGTGATCCGGCCCGGCATCGCCTATCGGGATCTCGTCGAGACGGGGCTGCGTCGTGGCGTCTGGGACATCAAGGGCATGTCCGAGGCCGAGTGGCTGAACGCGGCGCTGGCACGGCGGTGGCGCAGTGCCCGCTCGCGGGCAACGACGCGCTTCGCCGACGGGCGTACGATCGTCTGGCGCGAGACGCGAACCCGAGATGGCGGCACCGTCGCCATCGCCACGGAGCTCGCCGCGCTGAAGGAAAGCGATCCAGGCGGCGATGCGCTGCTTGCCGATCTCCAGCGCACGCTCGACGCCATGACGATGGCGATTGTGCTGCTCGACAGGGACATGACGGCTACGATCATCAACAAGGCGTTCTACGATCTTTGGAAGGTCACGCCGGAAGATGTCGGCGTGGGGAGGCCGTTCCGGGCGCTGATGGACATCAACCGGCACAACGGCATCTACGACATCGAAGACGAACACTGGGAGGATTATGTCGCCTCGCGGATCGTCGAGATTCAGGCCGGCGACGTCGCGCCTCGGGAATTCGCCCGTGCCGACGGCCGCACCCTTATCTATTCGGTCACGGCGCTTTCGGGCGGGAAACGGCTGGTCTGCTACTACGATATCACCGAGATGAAGGAGCGCGAAGGCCGCTTGCAGGAGAGCCTGCGCGCCAACGAGCTCTACCAGAGCCTCATCGACAATGTGCCGGTGTCGATCTATGCCAAGCGGCCGGACCTTCGGCTCGCCTATGTCAACAAGAGCTGGTGCGATCTCACCGGCTTCACCCGGGAGCAAGCGATCGGACGCACCGATGTCGAGATCTTCGGCCTCGACGGCGAAGCCTTCATGGAAGGCGATCGCGCCGTGCTCGCCACTGGCGCGGCCCAGGAAATCGAGGAGACCGTCACCGAGGCCGACGGTTCCATCCGCTGGCAAATCGCCCGCAAGAGCGCCATGGTGGCGTCGGACGGCTCGCCCTATCTCATCGGCTCCACCACCAACATCACCGAGCTCAAGCGGCGCGAGCAGGAATTGCTGGAGGCGCGGAGCCGGGCGGAGCTCGCCGACCGTGCCAAGTCCGAATTCCTCGCCAATATGAGCCATGAGATCCGCACGCCGATGAACGGCGTGCTCGGCATGGCCGAGTTGCTCGCCAAATCGGATCTCGACCCCAAGCAGAAGACCTTCACCGACATCATCGTGAAGTCGGGCAACGCGCTGCTGACCATCATCAACGACATTCTCGACTTCTCCAAGATCGACGCCGGCCAACTCGTTCTGGATCCTGCGCCCTTCAACCTCGCCGAGGCGGTGGAAGACGTCGCCACGCTGGTCTCGGCCCGCGCCAAGGAGAAGGACCTGGAGCTCATCGTGCGGGTCGAGCCGAAGCTGAATGGGCTTTACGTCGGCGACGCCGGCCGCATCCGGCAGATCATCACCAACCTCGTCGGCAATGCCGTGAAGTTCACCGAGGCCGGCCACGTGCTGGTCGAGGTGACGGGCGAGAGCGGCGAGGGCGACGCGACGCGGCTCAGGGTCCGGGTCATCGACACCGGCATCGGCATTCCCGCCGACAAGCTGCAGCTCGTCTTCGAGAAGTTCAGCCAGGTCGACGGCTCCTCGACGCGCCGCCACGAGGGAACCGGCCTGGGGCTCGCCATCACCTCCCGCCTCGTCGCGCTGATGGGCGGCGAGATCGGCGTCGAGAGCAGGCTGGGGGAAGGCTCCACCTTCTGGTTCACGCTGACCTTGCCCAATGCCGGCAAGCCGGCAAGGGCGAGCGTGACGCCGGTCGACGTCAGCGGCGCCCGCGTGCTCGTCGTCGACGACAATCAGGTGAACCGGGCGATTCTTTCCGAGCAGATGGCCTCCTGGGGCTTCGATGCCTGCGCGGCCGAGAGCGGACCCGAAGGGCTGAAGGTGCTCGAGGCCGCCGCACGGTTCGGCCTGGCCGTCGATTGCGTGATCCTCGACTACCAGATGCCCGACATGACGGGCGGTGAAGTTGCCCGCCTGATCCGGCAGACGCAATCGATCTCGGCCACGCCGATCATCATGCTCACATCGGTCGACCAGTCGCTGGCGGCCTATCGCGGCCTCGGGATCGACGCGCATCTCATCAAGCCGGCGCGGGCCTCGATCCTGCTGGAGACGCTTGTCTCAGTCATCCAGAAGCGCCGGTCCGGCGGTGCCCCGGCCATTCCCGTGCGGTTGGCTCAGGCTCCCGCGGGTTCCGATCGTCCCGCCACGCCAACAGCATCGCCGTCTCCCGCGCCGACCGGCCGCCTCGACATATTGGTGGCCGAGGACAATGAGGTGAACCAACTCGTCTTCACGCAGATCCTCATCGATACCGGACTTGCCTTCGAGATTGTCGACAATGGCCGCCGCGCCGTCGAAGCGTGGCGGGAACTCGCGCCGCGGATGATCCTGATGGACGTATCGATGCCCGAGATGAACGGCCTCCAGGCGACGGCCGCCATCCGCGAAGCCGAGGCGGTCTCCGGCGGGCGCGTGCCGATCATCGGCGTCACCGCCCATGCGTTGAAGGGCGACCGCGAACGCTGCCTGGAAGCGGGCATGGACGACTACCTGCCGAAGCCCATCAGCCCGCGCGCGCTGCTGGAAAAGGTCGAGCGCTGGTCAGGGGCCAAGGGAGAACGCAGGTCGGGGTAGGGCGTGGATTCGGATTCCGGAGGGTGGCGGCGGTGGGACGGCCGCGACCGATGCATTTGCATGAGAGTGGACTTTCTTGGTCGCCCATCTCCCATACTCCGCATTCTCAATAACTTAATCGGCACCGTCACCCAGTCGTTGAAAACCTCCCGGCGAGGCTTTACCGGGCCGACACAAAACTGTCATCCAACTGTTACATAAGGACCTTATTGGCCATGCCGGACGCTGCAGTCGGCGTCGGCATCAAGTTCCGGACAGGAGTAGGCCAGATGAACAAATTTCTCCTCACGGCGTCGGCGGCGGGTTTCGCGCTTGCCGCGTCCGCCGGTTACGCCGCAGCGCGTGACCAGGTGCAGATCGCAGGCTCGTCGACCGTGTTGCCCTATGCCAAGATCGTCGCCGAGACGTTCGGCGAGACCTTCACCGAGTTCAAGACACCGGTGGTCGAGTCGGGCGGCAGCGGCGCCGGCATCAAGGAATTCTGCAAGGGCGTCGGCGACAACACCATCGACATCGCCAACTCCTCGCGCAAGATCAAGGACGACGAGGTGAAGTCCTGCGTCGCGGCCGGCGTCAAGGACATCCAGGAAGTCAGGATCGGCTATGACGGCATCGTCTTCGCCACCGACATCAAGGGCCCGGACTGGGCGTTGACCCCGGTCGACATCTACAAGGCGCTCGCCGCCAAGATCGCTGTCGACGGCAAGCTGGTCGACAACCCGAACACCAAGTGGAACCAGGTCAACCCGAACCTGCCCGATTGGGACATCGCCGCCTACATTCCTGGTGAAAAGCACGGCACCCGCGAGGTCTTCGAGGAGAAGCTGCTGATCGCCGGCTGCGAGGAAGCGGGTGGCCCCGAGGCGGCCAAGGCTTCGGGTCTCGACGAGAAGGCGTCCGCCGCCGCCTGCAAGGCGGTGCGCAAGGACGGCAAGGCCGTCGACATCGACGGCGACTACACCGAGACGCTCGCTCGGATCGACAGCAACAAGACCGGCGTCGGCGTGTTCGGCCTGTCCTTCTACGAGAACAATGCCGACAAGCTTAAGGTGGCGACGGTCAACGGCATCACGCCTTCGACCGAGACCATCGCGTCGGGAGAGTATCCGGTGTCGCGTCCGCTCTTCTTCTACGTCAAGAAGGCCCATCTCGGCGTCGTTCCCGGCCTCAAGGAATATGTCGAGTTCTTCCTCGACGACCAGATGATCGGCCCGGACAGCCCGCTCGCCGAATATGGCCTCGTTGCCGCTCCGGACGCCGAGCGTCAGGAACAGCGTGACGCCTTCGCCGCCGGGAAGACCATGTAATCTGAAAGCCGCGGCGCGGACGTGACGTCCGCGCCGCATTCCTTTCCGATCCTTTCAGGGGTAATGGATGCCGCTGATCTACGCCTTTGCCATTGTCTTGCTCATAGGCATCGTCGCCTTCGTCATCGGACGGCAGCGCGCGGTGTCCCAGGCCGGTTCCGGCATCAAGCAGCACTCGCGCATCCACTATCATGGCTGGTGGGCATTCCTGCTCGCCACCGTGCCCGCGATCGTTTTCCTGGTGCTGTGGAGCGTCGGCTCGTCGGTCTATATGCGGACCCATGTCGAGGGCCTGCTACCGGTGCACACCGAGGAAAGTCCGATTGCCAATCAATCGCTCGAACTCGGCATGGTCAGAAGCCTCGCCAACGGATTGCGCCGACTGGACGGCGAGGCCCTTTCGAAGCTCCCGAACAGCTTTGCCGAACTGCAGCCGCTGCTTTCGGTCAAGGGCGTGGCGCTTGCCCCCGATATTCAGGACTACATGATCCCGATCGCCGTCGAGGCGAACCGCACGACCGATCGGCTCAGCCTGATCGGCGCCGGCTTGGGCGCCTTGCTCGCCATCGCGGGCGCCGCCGTCGGCATCCGTCAGATCGAGCCGCGCGGACGCGCCCGCAACAAGGTCGAGCGCGTCGTGCTCGGCGCGTTGCTCGGCTCCTCGATGATCGCCATCCTCACCACCGTAGGCATCGTGCTGTCGATGCTGTTCGAGACGCTGCATTTCTTCAGCCGCGTGTCCATCACGAACTTCTTCTTCGGTACCGTCTGGGATCCGCGCTTCGCAGCCGCGGGCGCCGGCAACACCGAGGGACAGTTCGGCCTGATCCCTCTGCTCGCGGGCACGCTCTACATCGCGCTCGTTGCGCTGCTGGTGGCGGTGCCGATCGGGCTGATGTCGGCCGTCTACATGTCGGAATACGCCTCGCGCCGCGTCCGCTCGCTGGTCAAGCCGGCGCTCGAGCTGCTCGCCGGCATCCCGACCATCGTCTACGGCATCTTCGCGCTGGTGACGCTCGGGCCCTTCCTGCGCGATCTCAGTGCCGCGCTGACCGGCGGTTCGCCCTTCATCCAGGCCCAGAGCATCTTCACCGCCGGCTTCGTCATGGGCATCATGCTGATCCCGGTGGTCTCGTCGCTTTCCGACGACATCATCACGGCCGTGCCGCGCGCCATGCGCGACGGCTCGCTCGGCCTCGGGGCGACGCAGTCGGAGACGATCAAACGCGTCATCCTGCCGGCGGCGCTCCCGGGCATCGTCGGCGCGGTGCTGCTCACCGCCTCGCGTGCCATCGGCGAAACCATGATCGTGGTGCTCGCCGCCGGCGTTGCCGCCAATCTCACCCTCAACCCGTTCGAGGCGATGACCACCATCACCGTCAAGATCGTGAACCAGCTGACCGGCGACCTCGAATTCAACAGCCCGCAGACGCTGGTGGCCTTCGCTCTGGGCATCACACTCTTCGCGATCACCCTCGTCATGAACATCGTCGCGCTTTACATCGTCCGGAAATACCGGGAGCAGTACGAATGACCGACATATCGTTCGACACATTCGCCGGGACGGCGGCCAAGCCACGCCGCGATATCGGTCTCAAGCGCCGCTACGCCGCGGAACGCCGCTTCCGCATCTATGGGGTGCTGGCGATCTCGGTCGGCCTGCTGTTCCTGGCCGTCATGCTCTTCTCGATCGTCTCGAAGGGCTACACCGCGTTCTGGCAGACTTCGGTCAACCTGCCGGTCACCTTCAGCGAGAAGATCATCGACCCCCAGGGCAAGCGCGACAGCGATCCGAGCGTGCTGGTCAAGGCCAACTATCCGAATCTCGCCCGCGATGCGCTTGCCGCCAAGCTGGGCATCGACCCTGACGACAAGGCGGCCATCGCCAAGCTGAAGGGCTTCCTGTCCGACGGCGTGCGCACGCAGCTTCGCGACATGGTGACCGCCGATCCCTCGATCATCGGCACGACGCGGAATGTCTGGGTGCTGGCCGGGGCCAATATCGACTCCGCCTTCAAGGGCCAGATCGACCTCGAGGTCGCCGAAACGAACCGCAAGGTGTCCGACCAGCAGATCGCCTGGATGAACCAGCTCAAGGCCGAGGGCAGCATGGCCGAGCGCTTCAACACGGGCCTCTTCACCTATGGCGCGTCGAGCCGGCCGGAAACCTCGGGCATGGGTGTCGCCATCATCGGCTCCTTCTACATGATGATGATCGTGCTGCTTCTGGCCCTGCCCATCGGCGTGGCGGCCTCCATCTATCTCGAGGAGTTCGCCAAGAAGAGCCGGCTGACCGACATCATCGAGGTCAACATCAACAATCTGGCGGCGGTGCCCTCCATCGTCTTCGGCCTGTTGGGCCTTGCCGTGTTCATCAACTTCATGGGCCTGCCGCGCTCGGCCTCGCTGGTCGGCGGATTGGTGCTGACGCTGATGACCCTGCCCACCATCATCATCGCGACCCGCGCCGCGCTGGCCGCCGTGCCGCCGTCGATCCGTTCGGCCGCTCTCGGCCTGGGGGCTTCGAAAACGCAGATGGTCTTCCATCACGTCCTGCCGCTCGCCGCACCCGGGATCCTGACCGGCACGATCATCGGGCTTGCCCGTGCGCTCGGCGAGACGGCGCCCTTGCTCCTCATCGGCATGGTCGCTTTCGTGGCGGATTATCCGACCACACCGCTCGATCCGGCGACGGCGCTGCCGGTGCAGATCTATATGTGGGCCAACGAGGCCGAGCGCGCTTTCGTCGAGCGCATGTCGGGAGCCATCATCATCCTTCTCATTTTCCTGATGGCGATGAACATCACGGCGATCGTGCTGAGGCGCCGCTTCGAACGGCGCTGGTAAGGAAGGGAGTGCAGTCCCCATGAATGTGATGACGGAAAACAAGCTGGAAGAGGCAGTGAGGAACAAGATGGCCGGGACGCCGAACGAAGCGATCAAGATCCGCGGCGACAAGGTCACGGTCCATTACGGCGACAAGCAGGCGCTGTTCGATGTCGATCTTGACGTGCGCGAGAACCAGGTGACGGCGCTCATCGGGCCCTCCGGCTGCGGCAAGTCGACCTTCCTGCGCTGCCTGAACCGCATGAACGACACGATCGACAGCGCCAAAGTGGGCGGCAAGATCACGCTCGACGGCGAGGACATCTACGATCCGAAGATCGACGTGGTCGAGCTCCGCGCCAGGGTCGGCATGGTGTTCCAGAAGCCCAACCCGTTCCCGAAGTCGATCTACGAGAATGTCGCCTATGGGCCGCGCATTCACGGGCTCGCCAAGAACAAGGCCGAGCTCGACGAGATCGTGGAGCGCAGCCTGCAGAGGGCGGCGATCTGGAACGAGGTGAAGGACCGCCTCGGCGAGGCAGGCACGGGCCTTTCCGGCGGTCAGCAGCAGCGCCTCTGCATTGCCCGCGCCATCGCGGTCTCGCCCGAGGTGATCCTGATGGACGAGCCATGCTCCGCGCTCGACCCGATCGCCACTGCAAAGGTCGAGGAACTGATCGACGAGCTGCGCGAGAACTACACGATCGTCATCGTCACCCACTCCATGCAGCAGGCGGCACGTGTCTCGCAGCGCACGGCCATGTTCCATCTCGGCTATCTGGTCGAGGAAGGGGCGACCGACAAGATGTTCACCAACCCCGACGACAAGCGCACCCAGGACTACATCACCGGCCGCTTCGGCTGAGCCGGCGGCAGGTGGTGGCGGACAGACTTACGAGGACATAGCATGGCCCAACATACGGTCAGGTCATTCGACGAGGAACTCAGCCATATCGACCGGCTGATCCGCGACATGGGCGATCTCGGTGGCGCGATGGTCAGCGGCTCGATCAAGGCGCTGCTCGATTCCGATGCCGCGCTTGCCCAGCGCATCATTTCCGACGACGCGGTGATGGATGCCAAGCAGCGCGAGCTCGACGAGCGGGCCATCACCATCATCGCGAAGCGCCAGCCCATGGCGCAGGATCTCCGGGCCGTGGTCGGCGCCATCCGCATGGCGGCGGATCTGGAACGTGTCGGCGATCTCGCCAAGAACATCGCCAAGCGCGTGGGCGCAGTCGGCCAGAGCGCGACCCCGCGCGGGCTGTCACATTCCATCGAGGCCATGTCGACGCTGGTCCTCGCCCAGGTCAACGCGGTCGTCGAGCACTACGTGGCACGGGACGCGGAAGCGCTTGTGAAGCTGCGCGCCGATGACGAGAAGATCGACATCCAGTACACGGCCATCTTTCGCGAGCTCCTCACCTACATGATGGAGGATCCGCGCAACATCACGCCCTGCACCCATCTGCTCTTCTGCGCCAAGAACCTGGAGCGTATCGGCGACCATGTCACCAATATCGCCGAGAACGCCTATTATGTGATGACCGGCGAGCAATTGCCGGTGCAGCGCCCGAAGCTCGACGAGACGTCGCAGATCGCGCTCGCCGAATAGTCCCTGCTAAGCAGGCTTGGTTCGCCCACGCGTCGCCTGCTTAGCCTCTTTTCTTGTCGCAGGTTTCTGTCGGAAAACCGTGGGACATTTTTCCGAACCTGCTGAGGCCACGGAGGCCCGGACGGATGATTGCACCCAAGATCATGGTCGTGGAGGACGAGGAGCCGCTTTGCGTTCTCCTGCGCTACAATCTCGAAGCCGAGGGCTATCACGTCGAGGTGGTCACGCGCGGCGACGAGGCGGAGCTTCGGCTCCAGGAAAACGTGCCCGACCTCTTGGTGCTCGACTGGATGGTGCCGGCCGTATCCGGCATCGAGCTCTGCCGCCGGCTCAGGATGCGGCCCGAGACGGAGCGGCTGCCGATCATCATGCTGACGGCGCGCGGCGAGGAAAGTGACCGCGTTCGCGGCCTCTCCACCGGCGCCGACGACTATCTGGTCAAGCCCTTCTCGACGCCGGAATTCATCGCGCGGGTGCGGGCGCTGTTGCGGCGCGCCAAGCCCGAGGTGCTGTCGACCGTGCTCAAGGTGGGCGACATCATGCTCGATCGGGAGTCGCACCGGGTCTACCGCAAGAAGAGCGAGATCAAGCTCGGCCCGACCGAGTTCCGGCTTTTGGAATTCATGATGCAGCATCCCGGCCGCGTCTTCTCGCGCAGCCAGCTTCTCGACAATGTCTGGGGCGAGACGATCTACATCGACGAGCGAACCGTGGATGTCCATGTCGGGCGGCTGCGCAAGGCGGTGAACACGCCCCGCGCGCCCGACGTCATCCGTACCATTCGCGGCGCCGGCTACGCCATCAACGAGGCGTAGCCGGGCCTTCCGGCCCGATCGCCTGAATGTCCGAAATGACGAAGCCGCTGGCGGGCCGCGCGGGCATTCGGGAGAGGTCGATCTCCAGGTCCTGGGACGGAACCCGGTAGGACATGGCGCGCGTGAGCAGGCGGACCGCCTCCTTCATGACTTCCACGGTCATGGCCTCGCCGGGGCAGCGATGCGTTATGGCCGCCTCGCCGCCCCCCTGCGGAATGAAATCGAAGCCCTGGGCCTGCCAGCCGATCGGGCGGCCAGGCTCGAAGCTGTCGGGATCGGGAAAGCGGCGAGGGTCGTGATTGGTGCCGTGGAGGTCGAGCAGTACCCAGTCGTTCTTGCGGAAGGCATGGCCGTGCCATTCGAAGTCATGGATCGCGCGGCCGCCGATGATGGGGAAGAACGGATAGAGGCGACGCACCTCCTCGCAGAAGGGCTCGATCGTCTCGTCCTCGCCCCGCCTGAAACGTTCCTGCCATTCAGGGTGCGTGTGGAGGGCCATCGCCGCGAACATCACGAAGCGGCCGATGGCGACGATCGGACGGATGAGATTGATGATCTCGACGGTGGCGCTGTCGGGATCGATCGGAATGTTCCCTTCCTCCTTGTGTTCGCAGACCACGCGCAGAGGCGTTCCCTCGGGGATCTCCATCTCGCCCCTCTGCACGCGCTCGACCAGAGAGCGGATGAAACGCTCCGTGCGGCGGCGCAGAAAGAGGGCCCGCCAGTTGCCGGGTCCGAAGCTGCCGGCATTCTCGATCATGGCGCTAAGCTCCGGCCACAGCGTATCGGGGTTCCTCTCGCCTGGCGGAATGCCGACCCAGGCGCAGGCCGCGCGCGTCAGGATCAGGTTCACCGCGTCGAAGAGCACGATGTCGCCGCGGTGTTCCCATGCTTCGAGCGCAAGCAGCCATTCGCGCCGGAACAGTGTGCGCATGCGCTCCAACTCGGCGGGCGGCAGCAACATGGCGAGGAACATCGCCTTGCGATGGCGATGGCGGCGACCGTCGAGGAGCTGAACGCTGCCCTTGTCCTGGAGCAGGCGGAGCACCGTTTGCGGCATCGCGCCCTTGCGCGTGAAATGACCATGCCCGTAAAACATTTCGGCGGCCGCCGCGCCGCGGACGCAGACGACCTTCCTCAGCATGATGCGCGTGGTGAAGACGTCGGAACCGAGCCTGCGGCAGCGCCGCGAGACGAAGTCATAGCCTTCCGACAAAAAAGCGAGCGTGCTGTCGAAACCGGGCGCGCGCGGCGTTTTCCGGACGTCTGAATATGCGGTTTCAGCCATGGTCGCGTCCCCAACTGGCGGGCACGAGCTGTGTTCCGTCCATGGAGAAGGCGATTTCCTCCGACGCAAGGCCGCCACCGCCGCGATCCAACCGCCTCGTTGACACCTGCATATTACTTATACAGTATAACAATCGATGCGGACACGGGTTTCCCGCCGTCCGCTCAATCGGGAGGATTGGCATGAACAGATTCATTCGCGCGGCGGCTGCCGCCACCTTCTTGCTTCCAATGCTGGCCGGCGCGGCCAGCGCCGACGTCACGATCGGCGTTACCGTCTCTTCGACTGGAAACGGTGCCGCACTCGGCATTCCGCTCAAGAACTCCGTCGAGTTGTGGCCCGGCGAGATCGACGGCGAGAAGCTCAACGTGATCGTGCTCGACGACGCGGGCGATCCGTCGGTCGCGACCACCAATGCAAGGCGCTTCACCAATGACGAGAAGGTCGACGTCATTATCGGCTCGGCGCTCACCCCGGCATCCATAGCGGTCGCGAGCGTCGCGGCCGAAGCGGAGACGCCGCATCTCGCCTGCTCGCCGGTGCCGCCCAATGTCGCCGGCGGAAAATGGACCTTCGTCCTTCCCCAGGCCGCTGACCTCATCGCCCGTACCCTCTTTGCCAAGATGCAGAAGGACGGGGTGAAGAATATCGGCTATATCGGCTTCTCCGATTCCTATGGCGATCTCTGGGTCAACCAGTTCAAGGCGATCGGCAAGGATTATGGGCTGAACCTCATCGCCGAGGAACGTTATGCCCGGCCCGACACCTCCGTTTCCGGCCAGGTCCTGAAGCTGGTCGCGGCACAGCCCGACGCCGTCTTCGTCGGCGCTTCCGGCACCGGCGCGGCGCTGCCCCAGCTCGCCCTGCGCGAGCGCGGCTTCAAGGGCCAGATCTACCAGACCCATGGTGCCGTGACCTTCGACTTCCTGCGTATCGCCGGCGCTTCCGTCGACAACACGGTCTTCGCTTCGGGGCCGGTCATGGTGGCGGAGCTCCAGCCGGACACTTCCGAGACCAAGAAGGAGGGACTCGACTATGTGACCGCCTACGAGGCGAAGTTCGGTCCCGGAACGCGCACACAGTTCGGCGCCCATATCCACGACGCCATGGCGATCCTCAAGAAGGCGATTCCCGAGGCCAAGAAGAAGGCCGGGCCCGGCACGCCGGAGTTCAGGGCCGCGCTTCGCGAAGCCATCGAAAGCGGCGGACCGTTCCCGGCCAGCCAGGGCGTCTTCGAGTTCAAGCCGGACGATCACTTCGGTCTCGATGAACGCGCCGTGGTGCTGCTGACGGCGAAGGACGGCAAGTTCGAACTGGTGAAGTAAGTGCCCAAGTGGCGGCCGGGTTCTGCAGCGCTGAGGCCGGCCGCCAGGCAACGGAATGGATACCCGGATCACCTCCGGCTTCGCTTCGCTCGCCTGCGGGTCCGAGTATGACGAACTGCGTCGACGTATACTCTGTTAACCATCGACGTTTGCGATTGGCATCGGCATGGAAGCTTCGTCATACTCGGACCCGAGCGAAGCGCGGTGATCCGAGTATCCATTCCGTGACATAGATACAGCCACGGCGCGGAAATACCGGGTGGCAGCCTACTCCCCGCCGAGATAGCTCGCCATCAGCGCGGGGTCGACGGCGAGCTCCGCCGCCGGGCCCGATCGCCTTATTTCCCCGAGCTCGACGAGATGGCCTTCATCGGCGATCTCCAGCGCTGCCCGCGCATTCTGTTCGACCAGCAAGATAGAGACGCCGGAGGAACGCAGCTCCGAGACGATCGCGAGGATCTCCGCGACGATCTTCGGCGCCAGTCCCAGGCTCGGCTCGTCGAGCAGCAGCAGCCGCGGCCGGCTCATCAGAGCGCGGCCGAGCGCCAGCATCTGTCGCTCGCCGCCGGAAAGCGTGCCGGCGAGCTGCCGGCGGCGTTCCGCCAGGCGCGGAAAGCGTTGATAGACCTCGCCGAGCGTCTCCTTGCGGTCGCCGGCGCGGCGCAGGAAGCCGCCGAGCTCCAGATTGTCCTCGACCGTCATGGTGGCGAAGAGCTCGCGCCGTTCGGGCACGAGGCACATGCCGGCCGAAACCCTGCCCTCGACGGAGCGGGGCGCGGACCTTCCCTCGTAGAGCACGGCGCCGGATGAGGGGATTATTCCCATGATCGCATTGAGCAGCGTCGTCTTGCCGGCGCCGTTTGCGCCGATCACCGTGACGATGCTGCCGGCATTCATGCCGAAGGTGATGCCGTGCAGGATTTCCGCGCGGCCGTAGGAGACGCGGATGTCGTTCACCTGAAGGAGCTTGCCGCTCACGCCACGCCTCCCAGATAGGCCGCGATCACCGCGGGATGCCGGCGCACCTCGGCCGGCACGCCCTCGGCGATCAGGGTGCCGAAATCCATCACGACGACACGGTCCACGAGACCCATCACGAAGCTCATGTCGTGCTCAACCAGGAGCACCGCCATGCCTTCGCCGCGCAGCTTGGCCAGAAGTGCCGCAAGGTCCCGCTTCTCGCCATGACGCAACCCGGCGGCGGGCTCATCGAGCAGCAGCACGCTCGGATCGAGCGCAAGAGCCCGCGCGATCTCGAGGATGCGTATCTGTCCGAGCGCGAGATCGCCGGCTGGCCGGTTCCTGTGCTCGGCGAGCCCGACGCGCTCGAGCTGGCTCTCGGCCTGCGCCAGGAGCGCCTCCTCCTCCGCGCGGTCGAGACGCAGCAGGCTGCGCAGGACGCCAGCCGTGCCGCGAAGATGCGCACCCAGCGCGACATTCTCCAGGACCGTCATGTCGGGCAGGATTTTGGCATGCTGGAAGGTCCGGGCAATGCCCTGGCGGGCGATGGCGCCGGGCCGGCGCAACTCGCCGTCGTGGCCGGCGAAGGCGATCCGGCCGCCGGTGAGGGAAAGCATGCCGGTGATGAGGTCGAAGGTCGTGCTCTTGCCGGCGCCGTTCGGGCCGATGAGGGCAACGATCTCTCCAGCCTTCACCTCGAAGCTCAGATCGTTGACGGCGACAAGGCCGCCGAAGGCCTTGCGCGCCTTCTGCACCTGGATGAGCGGGGTGCCGGCGGGCGCCAGCTCCCGCTTGGGGAACGTCCTTGACGAAACCGGCGCGGGGGCCGGGACTCGGCCGGGCAAAAGCCTCAGCACGAATGCCCACAACCCGTCACGGGCGAATTGCAGCATCGCCACCAGAAGGATACCGAACACGATCATCTCGAAATTGCCCGTGGCGCCGACGAGGCCGGGCAGCACGCGCTGCAGTACCTCTTTGAGGATGAGCACGATGCCCGCGCCAAGGATGGCGCCCCAGACATGGCCAGCCCCGCCGATGACGGCCATGAGCAGATATTCGATGCCCATGTTGAGGCCGAACGGAGTGGGGTTCACCGTGCGTTGCATATGCGCATAGAGCCAGCCCGACAATGCGGCCACCACCGCCGCGAAGATGAAGACCGTCAGCTTGGCCCGCACGATGTCCACGCCGAACGCTTCGGCCGCGAGCCGGCCGCCCCGCAGCGCACGTATGCCGCGCCCGACCCTGGAATCCAGCAGGTTGCGGGCGGCCAGCGCTGTGCCGATGACAAAGGCCCAGATGAGATAATAGATCGACTGGCCGGATATGAAACGGTGACCGCCGAGCTCGACCGGCGGAATGCCTGAAATGCCGTCGAAGCGGCCGAGCAGCTCGATCTGGCCGAACAGATAATAGAGTGCGATCCCCCAGGCGATCGTGCCGAGCGGCAGGTAATGGCCGGACAGCCGCACTGTGATCAGCCCGAGCGGCAGCGCCGCCGCGGCGCCGACCAGGAGCGAGAGGGGCAGGGTCGCCCAGGGCGAGAAGCCATAGGCTGTCGTCAGCACTGCCGTCGTGTAGGCGCCGAAGCCGCAGAAGGCGGCCTGGCCGAAGGAGGTCAGCCCGCCGACGCCGGTCAGCAGCACCAGCCCGATTGCGACCAGCGATGCCAGGCCGATATTGTTGAGAAGTGTGATCCAGAAGGGCGGCACCGGCAGGAGAGGGAACGCCGCTAGCAAGCCGATCGCGAGAAGCCCGGGAAGCGAGCGCATCTCATTCCTCCTCGTGCCCGCCCGCCGCAAGGGAGCGCCATAGCAGGACGGGGATGATCAGGGCGAAGACGATGATTTCCTTGTAGCTGCTGGCGAAGAAGGAGGCGAAGGCCTCGACCAGCCCCACCCCGAGAGCGGCGAGTGCCGTGACCGGGAAGCTCGCGAGCCCGCCGAGGATCGCGCCCACGAAACCTTTGAGCCCCATGAGGAAGCCCGTGTCATAATAGATCGTGGTGACGGGTGCGATGAGGACGCCGGAAACAGCGCCGATTACCGCCGCCAGCACGAATGCCGTGCCGCCGGTGAGCTGGGTGCGGATGCCCACCAGTCGCGCCCCCAGCCGGTTGGCCGCCGTCGCCCTGAGCGCCTTGCCGAGGATCGTCTTCTCGAAGAAAATGTAGAGCCCGGCCATCGCCGCGATCGTCGTGCCGTAGATCCACAGGCTCTGCGCCGAGACGGGCAGAAACCCCAGCGTATAGGTGCCGGGCGCCAGGGGCTGGCCGCGCAGGCCTTCCGCGCCGAAGAAGAAGAGGCCGAGCCCCATCATGGCAAGGTGCACGCCGACCGAGGTGATGAGCAGGACCAGCACCGAGGCGTCGGCGAGCGGGCGAAAGGCGATGCGATAGAGATAGAGACCCATCGGCGCGATGAGCGCGATCGTGAGAAGCGCCTTGCCGATCGGGGCCAGCGCCGCGGGATCGAGCAGCACGACGATGCCGTAGATCGCGAGGGGAAGAGCCAGGTTGAGCAGCGCGCTTCGCCCCAGTGTGGTCCATTGCAGCCCGCGCCTCGCATCCCAGAGATCGAGCAGGAAGGCGGCGATGCCGAAGCAGACGAGCAGGGAGGCCGTTCCGGGCAGGCGGCCCGCATCGAGGCTGGCAAGGGTGAGCGCGCCATAGGTGACGAATTCGCCCTGCGGGATGAAGATGACGCGCGTTACCGCGAAGACGAGCACGAGCGCCAGGCCGAGCAACGCATAGATCGCGCCGTTCGTCACGCCGTCCTGAACCAGGAAAGCAACGACTATGGGGTCCACGCTCTTTCTCCTCCCGAGGCCGTGGCAGAAGGGGTTGAAGCAGCCCCTCGGATTGTAATATCGTATAACTATCTTGCGGGCGAAGCCAAGAGGCTGTTTGCGACAAAAGCGAGGAGGATCCGATATTGGCGAACCAGGCTGCAATCGAGCCGAAGCAGACGGGGAGCGATGCGTCATCGCCGCAGGTCGACCTTTCGCCCCTGCCGTCCTTCGTCGGCTATATGCTGCGGCGCGCCCAACTCGTCGTCTTCGAGGACTTCATCGGCGCCATGGCGGCCGTGGGCCTCAGGCCAGCCTCCTTCAGCGTGCTCTGCGTCATCAGGGCCAACCCGGGCTCCACCCAGACGTCGGTGAGCGAAGCGCTCGGGCTTCAGCGCACCAACCTGGTGGCGATCATCGATGCGCTCGAGAAACGTGGTCTTGCCCGGCGCGAGCCGGCCCCGAACGACCGGCGCTCCCACGCCCTCTTCCTCACCGAGGCGGGCGAAAGGCTGCTTGCGGACGCCATGGAGATACAGGCCGAGCATGAGGCTCGCGTGCTCGCGCGGCTCCGGCCCAGGGAGCGCGAGCAGCTTCTCGGCCTGCTCCAGCGTATGCTCGGTGATCATGTCGACCGACGGGTTGCGCCGAACGAAATTTAGTTATAGTATATAACAATAACAAGCGAGCAAGCGCCGTGAGAGCACCGGACAACCAACCCGTCACCATCGAGATCAGGGACACGGTGGCGGTCGTGCGCCTGGCCCGGCCGGGCAAACGCAACGCGCTCAACGAGGCCTCGATGCTCGCCCTGGAAGAGGCTTTCGCGTCTTTTCCGAGCGCGGTGAAGGTCGCCGTGCTGCTTGGTGAAGGCGAGCATTTTTGTGCCGGCCTCGATCTCTCGGAACTCGTCGAGACAGAGGTCCCTGAAGCGATCAGGCACTCGCGCATGTGGCACCGCGTGACCGAGGCGATCGAGTTCGGTCCGGTGCCGGTGGTCTCGGCGCTACAGGGCGCTGTGATCGGCGGCGGCATGG
Source organism: Rhizobiaceae bacterium (assembly GCA_035556195.1). Taxonomy (GTDB): domain Bacteria; phylum Pseudomonadota; class Alphaproteobacteria; order Rhizobiales; family Rhizobiaceae. Next base: position 69,574 of record DATMFK010000010.1, on the reverse strand, counting down.
AACTCGCCAGCGCGACCCATGTGCGCGTCGCCGATCGTAGCGTCTATTACGCGCTGCCGGAGGGCCAGCGCGGCATCTATGTGGGCGGGGGAGGGTCCGTCAGGCTGCCGCGCCTCATCGGCACGTCCCGCATGATGGAGATGATGCTGACCGGGCGCACGCTCTCGGCGGAGGAGGGCGAGCGTCTCGGCCTGTCGCATTATCTGGTCGAACCCGGCAAGGCGGAAGCCAAGGCGATGGAGCTCGCAGCGGCGATCGCACGCAATGCGTCCATGACCAATTTCGCCCTGATCCACGGGCTTCCACGCATCGCCGATGCCGATCGCCCGACCGGTTACCTCATGGAGGCGCTGCTGTCGTCCATCGCGCAGGACGATCGGGAAGCAAAGCAGCGACTGCAGGACTTTCTCGCCAAAAGAGCGCCGAAGATCTCCCATAGGGGCTGAGCCCAGGCAGAGGGCGGCAGGGAGGGCCGACATGCTGGACAAGGAAACGCAAGGTGGAAATCCCGGCTGGCTGCCGGTGCCGCTCGGCAGGAACAGCGTCGGCCTCACGCATGAGCCGAGCGGCGTCGTCCATGTCAGGCCGACCCGGCCCTTGCCGCCCTATCCCGAAAAGCTGACCGAACGGCTTCTTCATTGGGCCGAGATCGCGCCCGACCGGGTCTACATGGCCGAACGCGAGCCTGCCGGCGGCTGGCGTGCGATCACCTATGCCACGGCGCTGGCCCATGCACGCGCCGTTGCTTCGGCTCTCGTGGCGCGCGGGCTCTCGGCGGAACGTCCCGTGGCGATCCTTTCGGGCAACGACCTCGACCATGCAATGCTGGTGCTGGGCTGCCTCTATGCCGGCATTCCCTTCGCTGCCGTCTCGCCCGCCTACTCGACGGTCTCCGCCGATTTCGACAAGCTCCGCTACATCATGGGCAAGCTCACTCCGGGGCTGGTCTTCGCGTCGGACGCCGAGGCCTATGGCAGAGCGCTCGAGGCCGTCGTCCCGGTGGAGACTGAGATCGTGGTCTCGCGGGGCGAAGGCAACCGCGCGGCGACGCCTTTCGCCGAGCTCCTCGCAACGCCAGCCAGCGACGCGGCGGAAGCGGCTCATCGCACGGTGGGGCCCGATACGATCGCCAAGTTCCTCTACACGTCTGGCTCGACCGGCAATCCGAAGGGCGTCGTCACCACGCATCGCATGCTCTGCTCCAACCAGGTGATGCTGCGCGAGGCTCTCGCCTTCGTGAAGGACGAGCCGCCGGTGCTGATCGACTGGCTACCCTGGAACCATGTCTTCGGCGGCAGCCACAATTGCGGGCTGGTGCTCTACAATGGCGGTTCGCTCTACATAGACGGCGGGAGGCCGACGCCGGCCGGTATTCCGGAGACGCTTCGCAACCTGCGCGAGATCGCGCCGACCATCTATTTCAACGTGCCCAAGGGATTCGAGGAGCTCGTGCCCCGGCTCGCGGCGGACGACACTCTTCGCGCGCATTTCTTCTCCCGGCTCAAGATGCTGTTCTTCGCCGGCGCCGGCATCTCGCCGGCGGTCTGGAAGGCAATGGAGGATCTTGCCGTCCAGACGATCGGCTGCAAGGTTCCGATCCTGACAGGGCTCGGCTCCACGGAGACCGCCCCCTTCGCCATGGTCTGCGATCTCGACCATGCAGGCGCCGGGCGCGTCGGCCTTCCCGTACCCGGGGTCGAGCTGAAGCTCGCCCCGGTCAACGGCAAGATGGAGGCGCGGGTGAGGGCGCCGAGCGTCACGCCGGGCTACTGGCGCGAACCGGAACTCACGGCAGCGGCATTCGACGAGGAGGGCTACTATCGCCTGGGCGACGCCCTGCGGCTGGTCGACGAGACGGATCCGGCGAAAGGCTACGTCTTCGATGGCCGCATCAACGAGGACTTCAAGCTCTCCTCCGGAACTTGGGTGAGCGTCGGGCCGCTGCGCGCCGACCTCGTTTCCCGATTTGCACCGCTTGCCCGCGACGTGATCGTCGCCGGCATGAACCGCGACGACATCGCCATCCTGATCTTCCCCGATCTCGAAGCCCTGGGGCGCCTGGCGCCGGGCCTTTCCGGAGAGCCTTTGCTCGCCGATCCCCGGGTCCGCGCTGCCTTTTCGGAAAGGCTCGCCGCCGTGGCGCGTACCGCGACGGGCTCGTCCAACCGTGTCGCCCGCGCGCTGCTCCTTGCGGCGCCTCCCGACATCGACCGAGGAGAGCTCACCGACAAGGGTACGATCAGCCAGATGGCTGTGCTCGCCAACCGGGGCGATCTTGTCGAGGAACTCTACGCGAAACCCTATTCGGCGCGCGTGCTGGTCGCCTGAGTCCATGAGGAGAGACCGATGATCAATCCTGACGACGTCGTCGCCATAGACATCCACACCCATGCCGAGGAGCCTTGCGGGACCCATCCCGATGATGGCTATGACGATTTCCAGGCGGCCATGGCGAAATATTTCAAGTCGCCGCACGCCCATCCGCCGACGGTACCGGAGACGGCCGCCTATTATCGCGAGCGCAAGATCGCCTGCGTCATCTTCCCCGTCGACGCCGAACGCGAGACCGGCTTTCGCCGCTACAACAACGAGGAGATGGCCGAGCTCGCCGCCGAGAACAGCGACGTGCTCATTCCTTTCGCCTCGATCGACCCGGCCAAGGGCAAGCTCGGCGCGCGCGAGGCGCGGCGCCTGGTCGAGAGCTTCGGCATAAGGGGCTTCAAGTTCCACCCGTCCATGCAGGGCTTCTATCCCAACGACCGCTCGGCCTATGTGCTCTACGAGGCGATTGCCGAGGCCGGCGTGCCGGCGCTGTTCCACACCGGCCAGACGGGCGTGGGGGCCGGCATGCCGGGCGGCAACGGCATCAGGCTCAAATATTCCAACCCGATGTATCTCGACGATGTGGCGACCGACTTCCCGGACATGCCCATCATTCTCGCCCATCCCTCCTTTCCCTGGCAGGAGGAGGCGCTGGCGGTGGCGACCCACAAGCCCAACGTCTATATCGACCTTTCCGGCTGGTCGCCGAAATATTTCCCCGAGATCCTCGTGCGCTACTGCAACACGCTCCTGAGACATAAGGTGCTGTTCGGCTCGGATTGGCCGGTGATCACGCCCGACCGCTGGCTCGCCGATTTCGAAAAGATCGATATCAAGCCCGAGGTGCGCCCGCTCATCCTCAAGCAGAACGCGATGAAGCTGCTTGGGCTGGGAGGGGCGGGGCGGGGGTGAGACCCGGGCCGCCGTCCACGACGGCCGGTGCAGTGCGCTCCGCGGAGGAATGCGGTATACTCGCATTTTTAGGGTCGTTTCGGGAAGGTGACCCTTATGCTCGTTGCGTCCTGGCTGGAGAGCTTGGGGCTTGGGCAATACGCTGCTGCCTTCGACAGCAACGCGATCGACGCTGAGATTCTCCCTAGCTTGACCGCCGAGGATCTGAAGGAGATCGGCGTCGCCGCTCTTGCCCATCGAAAGAAAATCCTTCAGGCGATCGCAAGGCTGGAGGGCAGCCAGACTGACCGGGCAGCCAGCCAGACGATTTCAGCCGCCGGCTCCCGCCATCCATCCCCGGCGTCCCGCCCACGCGAGGCCGAAAGGCGCCAGCTTACCGTGATGTTTGTGGATCTGGTCGATTCCACGGGCCTGGCCACTCGTTTCGACCCGGAGGAAATGGGCGCGCTTCTGCGCCAGTTCCAGAACGCGGTTGCAGGCGAAGTCGTCCGTTTCGACGGATATGTAGCAAAACTGATGGGCGATGGCGTCCTCGCCTATTTCGGTTGGCCGCAGGCGCATGAGGAGGAGGCGGATCGTGCAGTCCGGGCAGGGCTTGCCGTCGTCGAGGCCGTCAGGGGACTCTCCACGACCGACGGTCAGCAACTCTCCGTCCGCATCGGCGTGGCAACGGGGCTGGTCGTCGTGGGAGATCTGGTCGGCACGGGGGCGGCACAGGAGAACGCCGTGGCTGGGGAGACGCCCAACCTCGCTGCCCGCTTGCAGAAGCTGGCGGAGCCGAACGCGGTGGTGATTTCGGAACTCACATACCGGCTGATAGGCAGGCTCTTCGAGGTGCAGCGAATCCGACCCCAGAAGCTGCAGGGCTTCGACACCCCCACAAATTCCTACCTGGTGGTTGGGGAAGGCCGGGTTGAAGGCCGTTTTGACGCTCTCCATGCGGGAGCGACTGCGCCGTTGGCGGGCCGGGATCTCGATATCGGACTGCTTCTCGACCGATGGAACCTGGCGGCATCGGGGGAAGGACAAGTGGTGGAGCTGTTCGGCGAGGCTGGGATCGGCAAGTCTCGAATACTTCAAGAGCTTCGAGAACGGCTGAAAGAGGAACCCGTCACCTATTTGCGCTATTTCTGTTCGCCGTACCATACGCAGACCGCGCTATACCCTGTCGCCGACCAGCTGGTTCGCGCCGCCGATATCAACCGCGCCGATCCACCGGAAAGGCAGCTGGCATTCCTCGAAGAGGTTCTTGCGACGACGCGAAACCCGCAGGAAGCGATCCCGTTGATCGCGGCCTTGCTGTCAATTCCTACCGGCGACCGATACCCGAAGCTTGATCTGACGCCGCAGATGCAGAAGGCGCGCACCTTCGAGGTCTTGATAGAGCAATTGCAAGCGCTTGCCGGCAGCAAGCCGGTGCTCATGCTTCTTGAAGACACTCACCATCTCGATCCGGCCTCGGCCGAACTGTTCGACATCATCGTCGACCGAATCCAGCGGCTTCCAGCGATGCTGGTCGCCACCTGCCGCCCAGACGGCTCGGTTCGCTGGAACGGTCTTCCTCATGCGACCTTGCTCACGTTGAATCGCTTGAGCCGCGCGCAAGCGGCCTCGATAATCTCCGCGATGACGGCTGGAAAACACCTTCCGACGCCCGTTCTCGAACAGATTCTCTCCAAGACCGAAGGGGTGCCGCTCTTCGTCGAGGAGTTGACGAAGGTGATCCTGGAATCGGGTCTCCTCAAGGAGAGCGGAGGGGACTACAAACTCTCGGGTCCCTTGCCGCCGCTCGCGGTCCCAGCAACACTGCATGATTCCCTCATGGCCCGCCTCGATCGTCTCGCCTCTGTCAGGGAAGTGGCCCAGGTCGGCGCGGTGATCGGGCGGGAATTCAGTTACGAACTACTGGCGTCCGCTGTGGACATGTCGGAAACCGAACTGGCGAGAGCTACGGAACAGCTCGTGGCCGCAGGCCTGGTGTTCCGGCGTGGCGGCGGCAGCCAGATCAGCTATGCATTCAAGCACGCGTTGGTTCAGGACGCAGCCTACGGAAGCCTGCTCCTGAGCCGGCGTCAGCAGTTGCACGCCCGCATCGCCAGAATCCTGGAAGACCGGTTTCCGGAAACGGTCGCTTCCGAGCCTGAATTGCTTGCCCACCATTTCGGACAGGCATGCCTGATGGAGCAGGCTATCGTCTACCACGAGCAGGCTGGGCGGCGGGCGTTGTCGCGCTCGTCACTGTCCGAAGCGCTGCTGCGGTTCGGGGATGCGCTGAACGGATTGAATTCCCTTCCGCCCTCGCCGGAGCGTGCCCGCCGTGAACTCTCGCTGCAACTGGCGATAGGTAGCACACAGGTGGCGGCGCATGGTTTCGCGGCACCGGAAACGGGTGCCGCCTACATCAGAGCGAAGGAACTTTGTGAGGAGCTGGGCGAGGTGCGGGAGGCATTCCCTGTCCTCTACGGCCTCTGCTTGTATCACCTCTATGCTGCCGAACTGTCCGAGGCGCGCCGGGCTGCCGATCGCCTGCTTGAGCTCGCCAGCAGCAGTCATGATCGCGGGCTATCGTTCTTCGCCCATCGGGCAGCAGGTGTCAGCGCCCTGCCTGCAGGCGAATTTTCGCGCGCACGGGCCCATCTGAAGGAAGCGTTGGCACTTTATGATCCGCGAGAGCATCGCTCTCCCTCCTTCGTATACGCCTTCGATCCTCATGTGGTGTGCCTCGATTATCTCGCACGGACCCTCCTTGTCCTCGGCCTGCCCGATCAGGCACTTTCTGCCAGCGATGAAGCGACTGCCGAAGCAAGAAGGATCGGCCACCGCAACAGCCTTGCCTTGCCGCTTTTCTTTGGCGGTGTGGTTCGCCAGATCCTTGCGGATCGCGAAGGTGTGGGGCTTCGCGCCGCAGAACTTTTCCAGATATCGAGCGAGGCCGGATTCCGCTTCTGGCAAGCCGGGGCCACCATCCTTCAAGCCTGGACAGTCGCAGAGGAGGGTGACACGGATCGCGGCCTCGCCGATCTACGAAGGGGCATCGATGAGTGGCGGAGCACAGGGGCGCATTACATGTCGCCTTACTTTGCTGCCCTGCAGGCACAGATCGAGATGACGGCCGGCGACCCGGCGGCCGCACTGCTTCTGCTCAAAAAGGCTGAGGAGGACATCGAACACACGAATGAACGTTGGTTCTCGGCCGAGATTCTCCGCCTTCAGGGCGAGGCCATGCTTCAATCCGGACCCGAACAAAGAATGCTGGCCGCGGAGCGTTTCCGGGACGCGCTGTCGACAGCGCGTGCCCAGGGCGCTCGCTTCTGGGAGCTTCGCGCGGCCATCGGGCTCGCTCGCGCTGATGGCTCCCAGATCGATGGTCTGCGGCAGCTTGCGGAGATTTGCTCGGGCTTCACGGAGGGAGCGGCATTGCCGGACCTGAAAGCTGCGCGAATGCTCGTGGCCACAGCAGGATCGGCCTAGCTTCCCTAGGTCAGCGGAAAGACAAGCTGTTGAGGCTCGGATCTTCAGCATGTCGCCCGAAGCGCGCAGCGGTTTTGGGATAACGACGTGCGCAAAAGCAAACACCTAGACTAAAGCGTCCCTCCTCCGCCTGCTTCTCAGGAAGGTCTGGTGAACACGAAGGCGAGGCCGGTCAGCATCAATGCCGCGACGGCCGTCAGGAGCATCGGTCCGGGATCGCTTCCCAGCCAGAACAGGAGGAAGCTGAGCCCGGTGCCCGCCAGAGCGGCGAGCTTCGCCTTTTTCGGTATCGCGCCGCGCAGACGCCAATCGCGCAGCACCGACCCGAAGCGCGGATGGCCGAGCAGCCAAGTTTCGAGCCGGTTCGAGGATCGGGCAAAGCAAGCCGCCGCCAGGATGAGGAAAGGCGTGGTCGGAAGCACCGGCAGGAACGCTCCGACGAAGCCTAGCGCGACAAAGAGCAGCCCGATGACGAGATAGACCCCGCGCATGGTCGCGGACCTGTTCGGTTGGCGCGTCATGGCAAGTTTGCCACAGTTGGCCTCTGTCCTGCGGGACGTCTCCCCGGTTTGTTCATTCCACCCTGCGCGGTTGCTGGCGGCCAATCTTTGCAGATGAACATGGCGCGTACGGCAGGATAGAGGGGCGACGGAGTGATATACCAACCGGGCAAGGCCTACACTCTCACCCTCTCCGGCCTGAAGCCCATGCCGATCAGCCGTCCCGTGAGATGCGGCAGAAGGCGCGAGCGGGCGATGAGCCGGATGAAGGCCGGCGGCTTGGCCGAGGGGCGGCCGCCCCCGCGGCGGCGGCGCCGCATCATGAGCTGGACCTTCTGCGTTGCCTTCGTCGGAAAACTCCTGCGGTCCTGCACGGCGCGCAGATGTTCGACCCCGAACGTTCCCTCCCGGAGCGGAGCGGCCAGGATATTGGCGGCTGCGACGGCATCCTGGATGGCGAGGTTCACGCCGACCCCACCGATCGGCGACATGGCATGCGCGGCATCGCCGATGCATAGCAGGCCCGGCTTCCACCATTGCCTCAGCCGATCCATGCGCACCTTGAGCAGATGGACCTGATCCCAGCCGGTCAGCTCGTCGAAGCGTTTCGCGGGGAGCGGCGCGACGGAAGCGAGCCTGGCGCGTAGCGCCGCCATCCCTTCCTGCTTCGTCTGGCGGAAGCCGCCCTTGGCAATGACGTAACCCAACTGCCAGTACTCGCCGCGGTCGATCATCACCAGCCCCTGGTTGGGCCCGGCATGGCCCATTGCCAGGGCGGGGTCGTCCTTGTGTCGCGTCAACTTCATCCAGAGGACGTCCACCGAGGAGCCGAGATCCTCGACCGGAAGCTCCGCAGCCTTGCGCACCATGGACTGGCGCCCATCGGCGCCGACCACCAGGGCGGCCTCGAAGCGGCGCTCGTTTCCTTCGCCATCACGGGCGACGACACCGGCAACACCTTCCGCGCGCTCTATCAGGCCCACCGCCTCGCAACCCATTTCCAGCCGGAACCCGGGAAACGCCTGCGCCTTGCGGGCCAGGAAATCGAGAAAATCCCACTGCGGCATGAAGGCAATGTATTTGCAACGGGTCGGCAGGCGCGAGAAGTCCGCGATCGTCCGGGTCCTGCCGCCGATCTCGGCATGAAGCGTCGGCGCTTTCTGGTGAGGAAGCTGCAGGAACTCGTTCAGGAAGCCCAATTCGTCCATCACCTCCAGCGTCGACGGATGGATCGTGTCGCCGCGGAAGTCGCGCAGAAAGTCTCCGTGCTTTTCGATCACCGTGGCCCTCACTCCGGCCCGGGCGAGGAGCAGCCCCAGCATCAGGCCTGCCGGCCCGGCCCCAACAATGCAGCAGTCCTGTTCCGTCATGGCGTTGGCATCCCTCGCCTCGTGCCGCGCCACGCGATCGTCCACCGGGTAGCCTTGGTGCCGGGACCATCGGGGCACGGGAGAATTTGATGCCTGAGGGGTGCGGGGATCAATGGGACATAGTGGCTCGCCGGCATCCACCCAAGGGTTCAGGAACCGCAGCGCCAGCATCCCTCATCCTGAGGTGTGAGCGAAGCAAGCCTCGAAAGGGCGCGCCTACACCGAACCCGGTAGCCCGCTCGTCACGACGATGGGCGTCTTGTCCGGCACGCGCTCGTACAGGTCGATGACGTCCTGGTTGATGAGTCGCACGCAGCCGGAGGAGACCGATTTGCCGATCGACCACCATTCCGGAGAGCCGTGGAGGCGATAGAGCGTGTCCTTCCCGTCCTGGAAGATGTAGAGCGCGCGCGCGCCGAGCGGATTTTGGACTCCCGGTTCCATGCCGCCCAGCCATTCATTCTTTCCGGGCACCTGCCGCGCCCGGTATTTCTCGAGCTCGGGCTGGCGAGCGATCATCTCCTCCGGCGGGAACCAGCGCGGCCACTTCTGCTTCCAATCGATCTCGCCACGCCCGGCCCATTCGAAGCCGGCCCGGCCGAGGCCGACCCCATAGCGGATCGCCTGCCCGAAATTGCCGACGAGATAGAGGTAATGGGCGCCGGTATCGATGACGACCGTGCCCGGCGCCTCGCCGGTCGGGTCGGGAACGACCTGTCGGTAGTATCGTGGGTCGATCTGCTGGTAGGGGACGGGAGGGATGTTGTGCCCCTCGTCGGCGACCGCCGCATACATCATCGCCGGCGGCCCGAAAGCGGGGGCGCTGAACTGCGGCAGTGGCGCCGGGTCAAGTTGGGGCGCTCCGGCGAACGCCCTTTCGGCGCGGGGCCGATAGCTCGCGCAGGCTGAAAGAGCCGCACCGGCCGCACCGGTCGCTGCCATCGCGAGAAGTCTGCGGCGGCTGATTGTCGACATTTGGCCTCCTCATTCGCCGGACAAGCGAATCGAAATCCCACAACGCGATTGACCTTTTGCGTGTTCCCACGGCTCTATTCAAGCAGCCGGCATGTCAACAAAGTCGTGAGCGCCGACACTTGGGCGCGAGAGCAGAAGGGCGCGCCAAGAAGCAGTGCAGCTTCGCCCGCCCAAAACAGATGTGCTGGAAAGCAACGGTGTACGACCTGGAGAACGGGGGCGGAGTTTACCAGATCTCGACAGGTAAAGTAGCACCACCTATAGTATTAGTAAGCATGTATCTCTTTGATGAGCGACAAGAAACCGCGGGCGGAATAAATTCTCGCCGTGGGGTTTTTATCGGAGTGAACCAGATGAAACTGGGGGGAGTCGCCCGGCGAATCCGCAGGGCCGATGTTCAATATATGCTTGGCCGCTTCAGGACTGTTCGCATGGCATATGGCAACATGCGACGGGTTCTCGAGGGCGGTCCGCCCGCCTACCACAATGGCGGCGAAAGGCGACCGACGCTTTTTCCCGGCACCGACATCGACAAGGTGGTGCAGGCCATCAGGGATGACGCCGTCTATGTCGGGTTGCGGCTGCCGCCCGACATCGTCTCGGAGATCCTCGAATTCGCTCGTTCCGAGCCGCTCCATGCGATCTACGACCCCGATGGGCCAACTTTCCGCTACGCGGATGTGGTCAACGGGCGAGCCGCGGACGGCAGGCCCATGCCCATCGGCGGTATCAAGGAGCCTTCCCGGTGCCCGGCCGTGCAAGCGGTCGTCAACGACCCGGTGTTGCGCAACATAGTCTCCCGCTACGTCAACCATACGCCCCGCACCGTGAAGACAATCCTTGACTGGAGCTTCGGATCCTCGATGGAGGATGAAGAGCGTCGAAGACTGAAGCATCATGTGATCGACTATCACTATGACGTCGGCGGCTTCAACTTCGTCTATGCGAGCTTCTACATAACCGACACGGATCGCTATTCGGGCGCGCATGTGATGATGAAGCGATCCCACAACAGAAAACCGCTCCGGATGCTTCTCGGGTCGGCGGTGGCGAGCGAAGAGGCGGTTCGAAAGCAATTCGGGATCGAGAACGAAATCACCATCGAAGGCCCGGCAGGCACAGGCTTTGTCCAGGATACATCCTGCTATCACCGCGCTTCACCGCCAACCCGAGGTGACCGCCTGATGCTTGCCGTCCGCTTCATCAATTGATCGGGCGCTCATCGGGCTGCATCAGCTCGAGCGGGGCTGCGCTTCAGTCTTACTGGAGTTGGGGCTTCCTCAGGAAATCGCGCCGATCAGCCGATCTGACGCGCAACCAGCGCTCGCGGCCGTGGCGAACGATCCTCATCGGGATCTCCGCTCCGGCGGCGCCGCTGCGCCATAGCTTGCGGTAAAAATCGGCGAGCCCGTCGACGCGCGCATCGCGGATATCGGAAATGACGTCGCCACGGCGAAGGCCGGCCAGGGCGGCCGGACCACCGTCGGCCACGCTCATCACGATGACCGAACCGTTGCTCTCTTCCGAAAACGCTCCCAGCCACGGACGCGGCGGCTTGTCGACCTGGCCGAGAGTGAGAAGGTCGTCGAGGATCGGCGGCAGGAGGTCGATCGGCACGACCATGTTGATGTCCTCGTTCCGGCTTTCCCCTCTCATCTGCAGGAGCAGCGAGCCGAGGCCGAGCAGACGCCCATCGGCCCCGATGAGAGCGGCGCCGCCCCATGCGGGGTGGGCAGGCGCGACAAAGATTGCCTCGTCGAGCAGATACTCCCAATAGCCGGCGAATTCCTGCCGGGCGACGATGTTCGCCCGGACGAACCCACCGGTTCCGTCTGCGAGCACGACGGGATCACCGACCTTGCATTTCGCCGCATGGCCGAAGTCGAGTGGTGGAATGCCGAGCGGACTGAGCGCCTGGACGAGGCCGAAGCCGGTTTCCTGATCGTAGCCGAGCACGTGAGCGGGAACGATCCGCCCGTCATGGCTCGTCAGCCAGACTTCCTCTGCCTCGGTGATCAAATAGCCGATCGTGAGCACGACGCCGCCATCGCGGATGATCACCCCGCTGCCCTCTCTCCGGGTTCCTAGTGTCGGGGCCGTGAAGGCGTCCTCCGGGATCGAGGAGCGCACGGCAACGATAGAGCGAAATTGCTGCTCGATAGTCATGATCTCGCTCCCATGTAGCACGGGCGGCTTGCCCCGAAGGGTCGGTGCCGCCGACCGGAGCGCGTGGTTCCAACTATAGCAGTCGCCGGCCTCCAGGGGAATTGACGGGATCACAGTAGTAAATCCGCACGGTAATTAACATAGCGAGGCTGTTCGGCGGCTGCCGGCATGCTATGAACGTGTCGGCAGGCGGTTGTATCGCGCTGGCAGGTGGTTGTATCGTGGAGGAGGGATCCCGGTATGCAAATGCGCATTCTTATCGCGTCCTTGCTTGTTTCGACGGCCGTTGGGGCCGCGACGGCAGCAGACCTCGGGGTGGCAGCCGCGCCGCCGCAGCCCACTCAACCCGGCAGCGAATGGACCTTCGCTGCCGCCCCCTATTTCTGGGCGGCAGGGCTGGAAGGCGATGTCGGCGTCTTCGGGGTGCAGCCCGTTCATATCGACATGAGCTTTGGGGACATCTTCGACGATCTGCGCTTCGGCGGCATGCTGGTCGCCGAGGCGCATAATGGGACATGGGGCGTTTTCGGCGACCTGATCTATGTCGAGACCGAGGCCGAGGCATCGGTCACCCGCTCTCTTGCCGGCATCCCGGCGACGCTCGCCGCCAATGTCGAGACCAGGAGCCTCACGGCGACCATCCTGGGTGAATATCGTGTCGTGGCAAAGCCGACCGCAACGGTGGATCTCATGGCCGGCGCGCGCATATGGAGCGTCGACAACGACATCGGCGTGAGCCTCGCTCTCGATGGGCCGCCGATCAGGTCGCTCAGCGGCAGCGACGGGAGCACCTGGGTCGATCCGATGCTCGGGATCAGGGGGCGCGTCGACATCAATCCTTCCTGGTATCTGACGGGATGGGGAATGATCGGCGGTTTCGGCGCAGGTTCCGACTTGACATGGGACGTGCTCGCCAGCGTTGGTTACCAATGGAACCAAAGCTTTTCGCTGGTTGCCGGCTACCGCGCGCTGGGCGTCGACTACGACAATGACGGATTTATCTATGACGTCGTCCAGCACGGGCCGATACTGGGTGCCGTCATTCGGTTCTAACCCTGACGGCAAGCCATCCGCTTGCCGGAGCGCCCAAGAGGTACGCGGTCTCCCGGCATTCGCCTGTCGTCCCCTGTGGAGGTGGCGTAGCGCATCAAAGCGCTGCCGTCTGGCCGGCGGTGCTATGCTCGAGCACCAGACCTTTTGGACAGCCCATAAAGATGATACAAACGAAACACAAAACCATGAGAGCTGAAATCATGGTGCCACGTCTGTCGTGTAAGGACCACGCCGACAATAGACAGTGGAGGAGGCAGGCAATGCGCGAGCCCATGCTCGATGAACTTCTGGAAGAACCGATCATTCGCAAGGTCATGCTTGCCGACGGCTGCAGCGCCGATGAGATCCGGCTCCTGATCAAGCAGGCGCGCGTTCGCGCGGCACATCCGAGCCGTCCCGAGGCACGCGTCTTCGCAGGATGGGCGGAACTGGGGTGCTGCGGGGGCCGCGCCGCGTCGAGCCTTCAGCCGAGTTGAGCCGGGCGGGAACGGAGAGCTGCGGTGAAGTCCTGCAGGATCGTGCGCGGCGGCGAGGCATTTCACGGCAAGCAGGGGCTGGATTATTTCGCAGGCGTCTCAGCCGAGAGTGCCGGCTCGGAAGCGTTGTGCATGCACCTGGTCGTTCTGCCTCCGGGTGCGAAGGCCAGGCCGCACTACCATGAACGCCATGAGAGCGCGGTGTTCGTGTTGGAAGGCGTGGCCGATTTCCTCCATGGCCCGAATCTCGAGCATCGAGACCGCGTCGAGGCCGGCGATTTCATCTACATTCCGGCCGGGGTGCCGCATCAGCCCTATAATCCGACGGATCGAACCGTCAGGGCTTTGATCGCCCGCACCGATCCCAACGAGCAGGAGAGCGTGGTCGTTCTCGAGGGTCTCGAGCGCGCGCCAGACTAAACTCGACAAGCTTCGTCAACCGGAAGGCACAACGCCCCGGCACGCCCAGGCGACCGAGGCGAAGGACCTGGGTCCGTCGGGCCGGCCGCCCTCATATGCATCGCGCAATGCCGTTTCGATGCGGGCCCGCAGGTCCGGAGCCAGCGCCGCGACATATTTGCCGAGCGGGCCTTCACCCTCGGCAATGGGTCGCCAATAGTCGTCGAAGGACTGGTAGTCCATGCGGATCATCAGCGACGTGTCGTCGACGTCGAGAAGCCCCTGCTCGATGAAGCACCGCTTCAGTTCGCCCGGCCCCATCATCGGTTGGAAGAAGTAGACGCTGCGCTGCTCACGCGCCTTCTCGTCCAGCATGGCCACGGTGTCCCACATCATTCGCATGGCGGGCATGCCGCCGAGATGGTCCCACACGGCTGCGGCGATTACACCGCCGGCGCGAACCACACGCCGCATTTCGGAGACGGCCTTGCCTGCCTCCGGCACGAAATGGAGGACGAGCAGTGAGAACGCTCGGTCGAAGCGACCGTCGGGGAAGGGAAGGGCGCAAGCGTCGGCCTGCTGGATAGCGATCCTGGTATCCTCGTTGCGGCGCCTCGCGGCCTCGACGAAGACAGGCGAGTAGTCGATCGCGGCGACCTCGCTGACGTCAGCCGCTCTCGGCAGCGCGAATGTGAGGCTGCCGGTGCCGCAGCCGACATCGAGGACCTTTTCGCCATTCTCGAGCCCGGCGAACTCGATGAACAGAGGCGCGAGCTTCTGGCTCCACCGGCCCATGAGCTGTTCGTAGCCGGCGGCACTATGCACGTTGAAGCTGGACGGCATGGAAGTCCCTCCGCAAGGTGGGGATGGAACAGGTTAGGCCGTCGCCCTGCTCTTGCCAAGCGACATGATCATTCGCGCCGGTGGTAACGGATGACCGCTGATCGGGGCATCGAGGATCCTCCCCGCGTGCAAGGCAACGACATCGAGAAGAAACGCGCCTTCAGCAGCGGCGCCCGCTTCCTGAGGAACCGGATCATGGCTTCCTCGGCCTGCCCATGACACGATCTACCCCTGGCGATGGAACACCATCTCAGGCGATCGGCCGTTCGGAAGCGTGGCATCCGGGCAACACAGCTGACACTCCCGCTCAAGGTCCGAGCAGGTCGGTTTCGCAACCGTAACGTACCCTATACAGTCCGGTCGAGGTGTATCTTTGCTATCATAGCTCAGGAGGATGCCATGATGCCTCATCGTCGATTGCTCGTCCTGCCGGCGCTGGCGGCCTTGATGCTGCCGGCGGGAGCCGAACCCCTCGGCACGATGCAGGACGTCGGTGCGAAGATCCTTTCGTGCTGGAAGCCCCCGGCCGGTGTCCGTAACTCCGTCGTCTCGATGCGTTTCAGCTTCAAGCGTGATGGATCGCTGGTCGGCCCGCCCAGGCCCACCGACATCAATGTTGCCGGCGACCAGGACCAGCGCAAGCAGTTCATTGAGGCGGCAACCAAAGCCATCGAGCAATGTACGCCCGTCGAGCTTGCTCCCGATCTCGCGCAAGGCATCGGCGGCCAGGTCTTCACCCTGCAATTCGCGACCGGCGACAGGAAGTCGCAACCGGTGCCGTCGAACTGAGCGGCCATCAGGGAAAGAACGAGGCGCAGTTCGGCAGGTCCTTCGGGTTCCAGTCATGGGCGCGAGGCCTGCGAAGCCAGGTCGTCGGGCGGACAATCCGTGGGTATCGCCTGTCCCGCAGGTTCAAAGGAAGGCAACATGCCGATCAAGAAGGACGAAACGGGCAAGCGTTGGGTCGAAATGGAGTTTCTCGCGCCCGGAACGCCCGAGCAGATCTGGCAGGCCATGGCGACGGGGCCCGGCAACTCCGCGTGGTTCACCAGGACCACGATTGAGGGGCACATCGGCGGAGCGCTTCGCTTCGAATTCGGTGATGGGATGAGCACGTCCGGGGAAGTGACGTTCTGGGAACCGCCGCATCGGTTCAGCTATGTCGAACATGGCTGGAGCGGCGATGCGCCTCCCGTCGCGACGGAGATCACCATCGCCGCCCGCTCCGGCGATCAATGCATGGTGCGCATGGTCCACTCGCTCTTCAGCTCTACGGACGAATGGGACGATCAACTCGAGAGCTTCGAGGGGGGCTGGCCGGGCTTCTTCGAGGTGCTGCGCCTCTATCTCGCGCACTTTGCCGGGATGAAGGGCGCATCTTTCCAGGTGATGGCCCCCGCTGAGGGCGAGGCCTTGGCGGTCTGGTCCCGCCTCACCGAAGCGCTTGGGCTGGCCGGCGCCGATGTCGGGGAGCAACGGACAGTGTCCTCGGCGCCCGAACAATTGGCGGGCACGGTCGAGCGTGTCCACCAGGAACGCAAACAACGCTATGTCATGCTCCGGGTGGACGAGCCGCGGCCCGCTGTCCTGCTGGCCGGGATCTACCCCATGGGCGAACGGATCAATGCCAGCGTGAGCTTGTTCTTCTATGGCGACGATGCCGACGAGACGGCCAGCGCCGGGGAGCCGCTCTGGCGCGATTGGCTGAACGCGGCGGTTCAGGCTCGGCCGAGCTGATATCGGCCTGACATTGGGCGCAAGCCAGGCCGCGTGGTGGAACAGGCGGGCCCGGTAGGGCGTTGGAATGCCGGAGGCAGCCAATGCTCGATTACGAACATGCCCGTCATCGCATGGTCGAAGCCCATATCGCCGGACGCGGCGTCAGCGACCAACGCGTGCTCGCGGCCATGCGCGAGGTTCCACGCGAGAAATTCGTCGAAGAGGGTTTCGAGGAATTCGCCTACGAGGATTCGCCTCTCCCCATCCTGGCAGGGCAGACGATCTCCCAGCCTTTCATCGTCGCCTACATGATCGAGGCGGCGGAGCTCGAAGCGGGCGACCGCGTCCTGGAGGTCGGGGCGGGCTCGGGCTACGCCGCGGCCGTCATGAGCCGTGTCGCCGACCAGATCTATACGATCGAGCGGCACGAGGAACTGGCCGAGGCGGCCCGGCGGCGACTGGAGGAGCTCGACTACCGCAATGTCGAAGTGCTTGTCGGCGACGGAAGCAAAGGCTTGCCGGAAAGGGCGCCCTTCGACGCGATCATCGTGGCGGCCGGAGGCCATGCGGTTCCCGCGACGCTGTCCGAACAGCTCGACATAGGGGGGCGGCTGATCATGCCGATCGGCACGGAGCAGCGATCGCAGCGGCTGATGCGTATCACGCGGACCGCCGCGAACAAATTCGAGCAGGAGGATCTCGGCGGCGTCGCATTCGTCCCGCTGATTGGAGAACATGGCTGGGCGGAGTTTCCGGCCGGCCCGGTCGGTTCGCGCCGCTCGGTGCCGGAGCTGATTGCGGAGGCCGCCGAGGAACTGCCGACCCCCGACCGCCCCGATTTCGGGGCGATGTTCGACCGATTCGGCGACCGCCGGGTCGTCCTGCTCGGCGAGGCGACCCACGGCACGGCGGAGTTCTATCGGGCACGCGCCGCCATCACGCGGCGGCTTGTCGAGCAGCACGGCTTCAACATCGTCGCGGTGGAAGCCGACTGGCCTGACGCCGCCTCGGTGAACCGATACGTCCGCGGATTGGCGCGGCACGAGGATGAA
Organism: Rhizobiaceae bacterium; assembly: GCA_035556195.1. GTDB lineage: Bacteria > Pseudomonadota > Alphaproteobacteria > Rhizobiales > Rhizobiaceae. Next base: position 52,316 of record DATMFK010000010.1, on the reverse strand, counting down.
GAGCCACCGTTCCGGCGTTTCCCGACCTGGATGTGGCGCAACACCGATGTGGCGGAGTTCGTCGGCTGGCTGCGCGGGCACAACGAGCAGGCCGCGGACGACGCGAAGGCCGGATTCTATGGGCTCGACCTCTACAATATGAGCGGGTCGATCGCGGCCCTTCTCGCCTATCTCGACGGGATCGACCCCCAGGCCGCCCAGGTGGCGCGGGAACGCTATGGCTGCCTCACGCCATGGCAGCACGAACCTGCCACCTATGGCCGGGCGGTCCTCACCTCCGGCTATCGCAAATGCGAGGAGGAGGTCGTCCGTCAATGTCGCGAGCTGCTCGAGAGAAGGCTCGACTATGCGTCGCGGGACGGCGAGGCATTCCTGGACGCGGCGCAGAATGCGCGCCTGGTCGCGTCGGCGGAGAAATACTATCGGGTCATGTATTATGGCGGCGCCGACTCCTGGAACCTGCGCGACCGCCATATGTTCGAGACGCTCGAACATTTGCTGGCCTCGAAGGGCCCGAATTCGAAGGCTGTCGTGTGGGCGCACAATTCTCATATCGGTGATGCGCGGTTGACCGAGATGGGCCTGATCCGCGATGAGCTGAACATCGGCCAGCTCTGTCGGGAGAGGTTCGGAGACGAAGCGGCGCTGATCGGCTTCGGAACCCATTCCGGCACCGTCGCGGCGGCGACGAACTGGGATGGCGCGATGGAAGTGAAGACGGTTCGGCCCTCACATGCCGAAAGTGTCGAGCGCTGCTTCCACGCGGCCGGCAAGCCACGCTGCCTGATCGATTTCGAAAGCCGGCCGGCGGTGGCCGAGGCACTCGCGCTTCCGCGGATCCAGCGATTCATCGGGGTGATCTATCGGCCTGAGACCGAACTCTCGAGCCATTATGCGGAAGCGTCCATGTCGAAGCAGTTCGACGCTTATGTCTGGTTCGACAGGACCCGTGCGGTCACGCCGCTCGCGCCCGCCGGCGAGCCGGGTCACGTGCCCGACACCTTCCCGTTCGGGCTGTAGGCCCGCAAGAAAGCGGGTTTCGACTCGATGGCCGAGAGGATCCTGGCGGTTGGTACCTTGAAGAAGGGCTTTCCCCTTCACCGTCAGGGGTTGCTGGGCGCGCGCTACCTCGGAGACTACAGGACAAGCGCGAGCTACCCGATGCTTATTGCCGGGCCCTGGTACGCGCCCATGGTGCTGAACGAGCCCGGCGTCGGACAGCAAATCAGGGGCGAACTCTACGAAGTCGAGGATTCTGCCTTGCTCAAACTCGACCGGCTGGAATCGGTGGGCAAGCCCGGAAATTTCCGCGAACCGGTCGAAGTGGAGCCGGTGGCAGGTGGGCCCAGGATATCCGCATTCATCTATATGAAGTCACGTGAACTCGCCCGGCCGGCCCATTCCGCCTACCTGGACGTCTATGACGATCGCCGGTTTATCCCGTTTGATCGGAGGACGTGATTGAAACCGCTGGCCCGGCTGATCGATCCGTGTCGCCTGCGCTCGCGATTGGCGCAACCGGTTGCAGGGTCATGCCGGCCCGGTAGGCAAGCGACGTCGCTCGATTGGCACTTCCTCACAATGAGAGCGGCAGCTCCAGATATTCGGCGTAGATCATGTCGCGATGTTCGAGAAGGATGGGATCGAATGCGGTCCCGGTCGGTGCGTCCAGCGTCTCGAACGTCGCCCTGGTGCGGTCGTCCATGTGGCAATCACGATCCGGCAACGGCGCGAACATCGCCATGAAGGTCGCGCTGTAAATGTCCGCGGCAGTGAATGTGTGGCCGACCAGGAAACGGCTACCAGCTTCCCGCTGGGCCTTCACGCGCGCTGCCAGCATGCCGAGCAGGCTGACCACGCGTGCGCCGGCGGCGGCGCCCGTCTCGGGCGTGTAGCCATATTTCCTGCCGAGATAGCGCGCGACGGGCTCGACGAAGCCGCCGCTTCCCTGCAAGCCCGCCTGGATCAGCTGCAGGCGGCGGGCCCAGCCCAGACCTTCCTCGCCGCAGATCTCATGGGCAAGACCGAACACCAGGGCGCGATCGGCTGGATCGGACGGCAGCAGCGCCGGGCTCGGCGCGAGGCGTTCGGCAAGGAGCAGGATCTCGGACCAGCCATGGCGCGGGCGTTCGTTTTCGTAGACGAGGGCCGGCGCGCTGCGCTGCCCCACCCACGTCTTCAGCAACTCGTTGTCATAGACCAGCCGGACCGCTGCCCAGTCGATCCCCTTGACGTGCAAGATACCCTTCGCCGCCTCCGTCCAGGGGCTCGGCACTCCGCCCACCACGACCATGCGGAGCCCCGGTCGTTCGACGGCCTGCTCCACGCTTACGTATTCGAATGCCATGTGAATGCCTCCCTCTCTTGCGGGAAGCATAATCAAGTCGGCTGCCTTCTCAAGGTCCCCGTAGGACAGTCTTGGCAACCGACCATATCGGCCGCCGCCGTTTCTCCCTGCCAGAGATTCTCCCCAAAAGCTACGACACATTTGAGGTGGCTCGGCGAAGCCGAGACGGAGAGAAGGCCTGTCGTAAGCGGTCCGGCAGCGAGAGCATCGCAGCAAGCGCCCGAACGGACGCCGGGGCGCACGCCAGGTCCGCGGATCGCTCGCCTACTCGTCCAAGACCGCGACGAATCCTCCGAAGATCATGCGCTGGCCGTCGAAGGGCATCTCGCCGCCCTGCATGCGAGGATCCTCCATCGCCTTGGCCATGCCGGTGTCGCGGGTCGCCTTGTCCGGCCATTCGACCCAGGAGAAGACCACGTTCTCGTCGCCCTCGGCCTTCACCGCCCTCTTGAAATCGGTGACCTTGCCATCGGGTACGCTGTCGCCCCAGCATTCGACCACACGGATCGCGCCGTGATCCTTGAAGACCAGCGCGGCCTTGGCGGCCAGCGCGAAATAGGCGTCCTTGTTTCCTGCTGGAACGGGGACGAGATATCCGTCGATATAGGCCATGGCCTCCTCCTCGAAACAAACGAAACACTTCCGGGCCATTCCGGAAAAACCGATGAAACAGCGGCGGTTTACACATGGAGTGCCGGCAGATCGGCATACAACCGCTGGAGTTCCCGGATGGCGTCTCTATCGCACAGAATGCAGGCAGCATTGGGATCGATCAAGGACTATCGGGAACGCCGTCGCCTGGAGCGCGGGCTTGCAGCCATGCAGGTCGCGGTGCTGGCAGGGATGGAGCCCGGCTGGGCGGATGTCTACGGCGAAGCCGTCGCGCGTGGCGGCGCTGCCCATTGGAACGATGACAGGAGGCGGAAATGCTGGAAAGCAAGAGTGCGGAGGTAGGCACGGACACCCTCGTGCTCCGATCCCGGCAATGGGCGAAGCTGATCGGGAAGCTGCGCTGGGCGGGAATGGAAGACGAGGCGTTTCGGCTGGAGACGATCGTCGCTTCGCTGCCCACCAGGAAAAGACCGAGCGTCTTCGCCGAGCCCTTCGAAACCGATTGAGTTTCCTCCGCCAGGATGAAGCTCGGGAATTCGCCCAGCTTCGAGACACTGGCACGGTGTTGAAACGCTGCCCAGGGCGGTCGACTGTCGCGCGTGTCGGAACAATAGCCGTAGAGCAGGGTTGGAGTGATGGATCCGAGCCTTCTCAATGACACGCTACTACTTTGACACGAATGACGGCCTGTCGCTGGCGGTCGACCAGATCGGTCTGGACCTCGCCACGATGGAGGAGGTGCGGTGGGCCGCGCTCGACGCCTTGCCGGACATGGCGAGAGACGCCTTGCCGCGTCATCCCGTGCGCGAGTTTTCGGTCCAGGTGCGGGACGAAAAGGGCAAGGTCGTCTTTACGGCATCATTGGTCCTGATCACGCGTCAGGACGGAAGATCCATGGATCCCGAGACTTCCAATGGGCTGTCTCCGCGGTTAGCATCGCCGATCATGTAGCCGGCGCGTGCTGGCAAGCGGTCCGCCAAGGCTAGCCCGGGGGGGGAGTTCATGCAGCAGACGATTGTCAGGGTAATCTGCGCCATCGGCCAATCGGGCCAGCTCGGGCTTGGTGGCGTCCTGCCGTGGGAAGGCAACAAGTCTCCCGAATTTGTCGCCGATGTCGCGCGTTTCTTCGACATCACGCGCGGGCATGTGCTGCTCGCCGGGCCGAAAACGATTGGCGCCATTCCCGAATTCGCACGCGGCGATCGCGAGCTGTTCGTCCTGCGCTCCTCGATGGATCCCGAGCAGACACTCAGGCGCTTCGCCGGCCGTATCGTCTATATCGGCGGGGGGCCGCCCGTCTGGGACGCCTATGCCCGCTTCGTCAGCCACTGGGACATCACGCGCCTGCCCTATGACGGACCGGCTGACCGGTGGTTCGACCCGCGCTGGTTGACGGCGGCGGGCAAGATGTCGGGAATTCGCAGCGAGAGCGCCTAGCACGTGAAGAGATGGAGCATTTCCCGGGTTTGAAGGAAAGCTGAAAATGCTCGAGGGCCTTTCACCGCGTGCGGCGACTCCTCCCGAATGTCTCAAATCGCGTCACCATGCCCCTTGGCTGGCTTGAGCTCGAAGCGGGCACCTTTCAGCGGTATCGCTCTCGGCTTCGGAGGCAAATCTAACATTTGGGCACGATGGCTGGTCCCAATCGTGTATAGAGAAAGAAAGCACGAAGCCTGCCGCCGCCGAGGGCCTGGCCAGGATGAACAGAAATCTCTTGCAGTGATCCGGGGTACGAACCGTGCAGCGATCTGTCGATCCACTTGCCGCCGCTTTCTCCAGGCGCGACCGGCTGACGGAAGAAGAGAGAGTGATCCTGGAGGGACTTCCCCGAAGGACGAAGGAATACAGGGCCGGCGCCGAAATCATCGCGGAGGGAAGCCGTCCGCAAGAGAGCTGTCTGATCCTGGAAGGTTTCGCGGCAAGAGCGCAACACCTTTCAAGCGGCAAGAGACAATTTACGGCCGTTCACGTCGCAGGTGATTTCGTCGATTTGCATGGCCTCCTGCTGAAGCAGATGGACCATGGCGTGATTGCCCTGTCGCCCTGCAGGGTGGCCTTCGTTCCTCATGCGAACCTGAAGACGGTGACCGAGACGAATCCGCACCTCACCCGGATGTTCTGGCTCTCCACCGTCGTGGACGGCGCCATCCAGCGGGCCTGGATCACCTGTCTGGGCAGGCGTTCCGCGATCCAGCACCTCGCGCACCTGATCTGCGAACTCTATCTGCGCCTGGAAATCGTCGACCGGGCGGAAAACGGCAAGTTCGAGTTTCCCGTGACCCAGGCGGAGATCGGCGACATGCTCGGCCTCTCCAACGTCCATGTGAACAGAATGCTGCAGGAGCTTCGCGCAACCGGGCTCATCCGTTGGCGCGGCAGCACGGTGCAGATCGATGATTTCGAGGGCCTGAGCACGTTCGCTGAATTCGACCCCCTTTATCTCAATCTGTCTCGGGAACCGAGATGAAGATGCGCTCGGACCTCCTGTCGCGCGAGACCCGGGGATGCATGCTTTAGAAATTGGCCTTTACCCCTGGCGTTACCCTAAAGAAGCTCTGCGCACTTTAGGTGACGTGCTCTAGCTGCGGCCGATCTCCGCCGGCCCCCGCTCATGGCCGGTACGCTCCTCTGCGACCAGCTCCCAACTCACCAGGAACAGCGCGGCAATGACGGGCCCGAGCACGACGCCGCTGATGCCCAGCACGGCGAGCCCGCCGATGGTCGAGAAAAGCACGAGATAATCGGGCATGCGGGTCTGCCGCCCGACGACGACCGGCCGCAGCACATTGTCGGACATGCTGATCACCAACGTGCCATAAGCAAAGAGGATCGCTCCCTTGATCCAGGACCCGCCGAGGATCAGGAAAACGGCCGCCGGAACCCAGATCAGGGCGGCGCCAAGCGCGGGCAGCACCGAGACGAGCGCCATCACAGCGCCCCAGAAGACGGCCCCGTTGATGCCGAGAAGGAAGAAGATGAGGCCGCCCAGCATGCCCTGCGTCACGCCGACGACGACGGTTCCCTTGAGCGTTGCGATGGACACTTCGGCGAATTTGGCGAACAGGCGCTGCTTCTGGTCGCTGGGGAGCGGGATGATGGCAAACAGCTTCCGATACATCGCGTCGCCGTCGCGCAGGATGAAATAGAGAAGATAGACCATCAGGAAGAAGTTCATGACGAAGCTGGCGGCGTTCTGGCCGGCGCCAACCAGCAGCGAGAGCGCGAACTGCCCCCCGCGCATCACGGCCGTCTGGATGCGTTCCGTGATCGCGCCGAAATCGACGCCGAGTCCCTCGAGCCATTGCCAGACCTGCTGGGGTACGAGTTGCTGGAGCCAGCCGAGCGTCGCGCCGAGATCGAACTGGCTGCTTTCGATGCGCTGGTAGACGGCGGCGCCTTCGGTGACGATCATCGATCCGAGCAGGAAGATCGGTATCTGCACGAAGACCAGGGTCAGGAGCAGCGTCAGCGCGGCCGCGATGCCCGGCCGCAGCCGGAGTTTCGCTTCGACCCACTTCTGGATCGGCCGGAAAAGGATGCCGAGAACGATCGCCCAGAAGATCGCCTGCCAGACCACGTAGAGAACGATGGCGAAAGCGATCGTGGCCACGATCGCCAGCAGGACCAGTGCTGTGGTGCGATTGACGGTCAAATCCCGGAATCCCAGACGAATGTCATGCCAAGGAGATAGCTCAAATCCGGACGGTGTGCATCCATGCCGGGAGGAAATGCACCGGGCCAACCTTGGAAGCTTACGCCGTCGTAGTCTTTTGGGATGATTTCATCGGGTATTCCCATCAATTTTGTTCATCTGGTGTCGGTGCGAAACATAAGTTAATATAGATCACGATTTACTGACAAAATGATTTTTGGATTATGAAATATAACTGGAGTGCAAAACGCAACTCACGGATGTCTACCAGAATCAATCTTCGGAATCTTTGGGTCAATTCGGGTAGGAGAAGAAGATGAATTCGGCAATCGGCAGTACGACGAGTCCATCGACGGCGAGAATCCGATCGGATGTTGCCGGAGATCAACCGGCATCGTTTCGCTACAACAATCCCGGGGCGCAGTATCCCAGCACGAAGGCCGCATTGTTTGGCCAGACCGGCTATGGCGTGATCGGCGGCGGGCACAAGATCGCCCGCTTCCCATCGCCGGTGAACGGAGCCGCGGCGAATTTCGACCTCCTGCATCGCAACTACACCGGGCTGACGATCGGTGCGGCGGGACGCAAGTGGACCGGTGCGAACGGTTTCGGCGTGCCCGGCTACGATCCGAACAGCATTTTGACCAAGCAGATGCTGGAAGACTCCGCCTCGGCTATCTCCCTCCTGAAAGCGATCGCAGGTCGCGAGTCGGGCCAGGGCGACAATCTGAGCGAAGACGAATGGCTGCAGGCCCACCAAATGTTCAAGGCGGGAAGCGCCGACGCCTATCTGGGCGGCCCCTCGATGGAACGGGAGATCCGCCTCGATGCGAGCGCCGGAACGGGTGCCGGACTGGTGAGGAGGGCTAGGGAGCATCTGGGCGAGGAATACCGTCATGTCGTGGTGCCGAAAAACGATCCGGGCTGGACTGGCCCTTGGGACTGCGCCGAGTTCATTTCCTGGCTGGTCTATCAGGAGGCCGGAGTGCTCTATGGCTGCGAGGGCGACGGCGGCAATCCCGCGACGGCCGACGCTTATACGGGAGCTTGGAAGCGCGACCTGGATCGATTCGGTCTGCGTGTGAGCGTCGAACAGGCGGCCGGAACCGTCGGCGGGATCTTGCTGCGGTATCCGCCCGGCTCCGGCGGCATGGGCCACATCGTGCTGTGTGACGGCCAGGGAGGCACCATCGAGGCAAAGGGACGGCGCTACGGCGTCGTCGCCGGCACGGTGCAGGGCAGGGACTGGGACGCCGGCATCCTGATCCCCGAGATCAATTATGAAGCGACCCGCGCGATCGAGGTGCAGCCACCGGCCGGCATCTACAAATATGGCGCTCCCAACATGGATCCGGCCATCGTCAGCCGCATCCAGCGCGCGCTGCTCGACAACGGCTATGATCCCGGCGCGACCAATGGCGAGTTCGGGCTGTCGACCCAGGCGGCGGTCGTCGATTTCCAGGAAAGCGAGGGGCTTGTCGTCGACGGAGAGGTGGGGCCGGACACGGCTGGCGCGCTCGGCATTTCGCTCGCCCGCGACGAGCCCGCCCGGCAGGAGATCATACCCGTCCGCAACGTCGGGGGCGCGATGCGACAGCGCGAAACCATCGACGGCCGTTCGGCAATACGCCAGGCGGGGCTCAGCGCGAGGGAGAGCTCGATGGATGCCGACCAGACGAGACCGGGGCAGCCGTCCGACGTTCAACAATTGCTGCTCGGCCTGCTGTTGCGGGTTCTTTCGGAAAGGCAGGCGGCCGGCGCGTCGTCGGGCATGATCGCCGAGCGGCCCGCCGCGTGGCAGCCGTCCAGGACCGTCGACGATCTGCTGGCCATCCTGCTGCCGATCGTGAACGAAAGGCTGGGCGTCAAGCCGGCCGCCTCGCACACGGTTGATCAGCCGCGATCGCCGCAACAGCCGGCCATGTCCAGGCCGAGCGTGCAATTGAGCATCGCCGGGCTCGGCATCAGCTCGATCCTGCAGGCGCTCGGCGTGATCGGTACGCCGTTTGGCCTGGGCGCCGTGCCGACCACCATCGGCACGTTGGCGACGCTGATTCCGGCCGTCGCGGGAATCTTCGGCGCGAGCGACGGCTTCGGGACGCTGCAAAGCTTCGCGCGGAGCGTCCTGGGTGTCGCGCCGGCGAAGCCGTAGGAGACTGAGGCAAGCTTCACGAGCGGCGCCGGGCCAGGCGCCGCTTGTTGGCACGAACCTTCCTGCGGTAGCCGCTGACGACGCTATCGACGGATCCTCGGCGTGCCATCGTGACGTTCGCCTCTGCGGCCGCGAGCATCTTTTCGGCCACCATGAGTTGGATCTCGAGACCGGCCGAGGCGAGGTCGCCGGCGATCCTGAGGCTGCGAAGCACCATAACCTGCTGAGCCTCGAAGCCCAGCATGCCAAGATTGATCATGGATTTCAGCATGCTCTTCCTACCGCCATATCGCCCGCGGAATCGGATGCCTATCAACCGCGGGTCGCGTTGAGTTGAACGGAGAATATCGGATTTTGGCGCGGGAGTAACCGCGGGTTGATTGAAGTTTCGATGCCCTGTCCTACCCTGTCCGTCCGGCGGCCCTGTCGCCGCGCCCGGCGGGGGCGCGGCGAACGGCGGACAGGTTTTCGGGGCGAAGATTTCAAGGGTGGACGAATGTTGGAAGACCACGAGGGTGAAGTCCTGCAGCCCGGCGACCGGGCCCCCAATGTCGTTCTCGATGCCATCACCCGCCAAGGGCGGATCGCGATCGACGACTATCGCGGCCGGCCGTTGCTGGTCGGGCTGTTCAGGGGACTCCATTGTCCGTTCTGCCGGCGCCATCTCGCTGCGCAGGCTCAAACCGATGCGATTCTGCGCGAGAAGGGAGTCGAGTGCCTTTCCGTCGTGAACACGCCGATCGATCGGGCGCGGCTCTACCTTCGCTACCATCCCATCCCCGGCCTGCTTGCCGCGGCCGATCCGGAGCGACGCTCGCACCGCGCCTTCGGGCTTCCGACACTCGAATTCACCGAAAAAGAGACGCGCTGGCCCCAAAAGATAGGGATGGACTCCCTGCGCGGCATGATGATCGAAATCCCCGGCGAATTGCCCCGCCCAATGGATCCCAGGACCGCAGGCGATTTGCTCAATGTCCAGGACGGCTACGAGATGACCGAGACCGACAAGGAGATGGCCGCGACCGGCGACGGTCAACTTTTCGGTCAGTTTCTGCTCGATTGCGACGGCGTCATCCGCTGGAGCTTCACCGAGGTTCCGGAGGAAGGGCGCCGCATGTTCGCGAGACCCAGCCCGGATGAGTTGATCGAAGCCGCCGACCGGATCGTCTGATCAGGTGGACGGCGGTGTGCGGGCTGATGGATTACCCCATACAAGGGGCATGTGACGCGAACCTCTCCCAACCAAGGAAGATGTGCCACCGCTCCAGGTTCCGCGACTCGCCGCTTTGTGCTACGCCCACGCATCATGGAACAGCCCGGCGAAATCCTCATCCTGACCGGTCCTCCGGGATCGGGAAAGACGACCACCGCCCAAGCTCTGGCCAGGGAGCCCGGAGCGGCGAAGGTGCATCTGCATGCCGACGACTTCTGGCATTTCATCAGGAGCGGGGCGATTCCGCCCTATCTGCCCGAGGCCGACGCGCAGAATGCGGTCGTGATCGACGTGTTGGCGCAGGCGGCGGAGGGCTACGCCCGGGGCGGTTATCTCGTCGTGGTCGATGGCATTGTCGGGCCCTGGTTCCTCGAACCGTTCAAGAAAACGACGGTGCCGCTGCATTATGTCGTGCTACGCCCGCCGCTCGGCGAGGCTATCCGGCGTTGCCGCGAGCGTGGCGGGAATACGCTGTCCGATCCCGTGCCGATCGCGGCGCTTCACCGGCAATTCTCTTCGCTCGGAGATCTCGAGCGCCACTCCCTCCCGACGGAGGGATGGAGCCGGGAAGAAACGCTGGGCGCGGTCATCCGCGCATTGCAGGGCCGGGAATTTCTCCTGGCGCGCTGAAGCCTTGAGGTACCGGGACGCCACCTCATTTCCGAAGCGAGGAGCCTTCGTTCCCTTCCTCGGTCAGGACAATGCGGTCGATGCCCAATCGAGCCCTCTGCTGTTCGGCAAAGGCAAGCGCGGGACGCTGGCGTTCGAAGGAGTGGATGGTACTCGCACCGTTCCTTGTTACGCGGACGAACCACTCGCCAAGCGATCCAGCTACTTCAATTGAGGTCGGCGGCAGGACGTGGGGAGATCCCAGCATGGCCTTGCCCTTTCATGTTTTTCTCGGGGCGAAAGCTCAGGTGTTCTCTTCCAACTGCCGGCGCCCGTGTCATCAGGCCGGCAACGATCGATCATGACCTTCTCAGCCGGCCCACGCAATAAACAATGATATAGGTGGTTTGCCGAGCTGATCGCGGAGGCCGACCTGGGCGGGAACGCCTTCTTCGACAAGGAGATTGATCGGCCGCCGACCATTCTTGCCGTTGGAACGTATCGCTTGGCTTCAACCAACGCTGCAGGCAGCCCCTACTTGCGGCGAACAAGGCCCGGAGCCGTCATTGCGATTGATCCAGCGCGTGAGGCGGAGGCTGTCCTGGCTTGGACCTGTTCTGGCCGGTAACGACCATATAAATGACGATTAGCGCGACGATCGCGATCACGGCGAACCATAGGGCATTTCTCGGGGCCATGATCCCTCCAGTCTGGAATTTTCCAGGCGGAACATTCGATGCGGTCGGCCGAAACAGTGAAGAGCGCGGATTGTTCCCATGTGATCGTTCGGCTTCTCGCGGGACGACCCCGGGTGAGCATCGATTTTTGTGCCGCCGAAAATAACGATTGCTCTTCAGGAAAACATCGACGCAATCATCGACAAGCTTCTGGCTTCCGAGAAACCGGCAAATGGCCGAAAGCGCGCCACGAGGAGGCGATCGGCATGACAAAGTCAATACCGAAGGCCTCGGCCGATATGTCCGCGAAACTACCCTATGGCGAGTTCAAGCAGTTGTTGATGGATCCGGACGTCCCGGATTCCGAGATCGCTGGCTATCTGACCGGTAGGCCCCCAGAAAGCGGGCCATTCGACCCGAGGATCGTTCCGAAGGTCGACATGACTCCAGAGGGAGATTTCGACGTCGAGAGCGCGATCCGCTGGGGAAACGCGATCGCCAGGTGGCGTCGCCAGGCCCGCTTCGAGCGCCGCCTCGCCATCGGCGAGAAGAAGCCCGTGCTCGTCTCGGAAGGCGATTCATGGTTCCAGTTTCCGTTCCTGATCGAAGATGTCATCGACCAACTCGGGCCCGATTTCCTGATCTGGAGCCTGGACGCCGCCGGCGATACCATCGACAACATGGTCAACCGCAATCCGGAATACATGCAGGGCCTGGTCAAGCAGAAGGCCAACGGTGTCGCGGGCTTCCTGTTCTCTGCCGCGGGAAACGACGTGATCGGCGAGGACCTGATGGGCGAGCCGGTCCTCGGCAGGCTCCTGAAGCAGCACAGCCCCGGCAAGGATGCCGCATGGCACATCGACAACGCCCAACTCGCCACCATCCTGACGACGCTCCAGGACGACTACGCCAAGGTCGTCTCCACGATCCGCCGGGACGCTTCGTTCGTCGCCCTGCCCATCTTCGTTCACGGCTACGACTACGCGGTTCCCGGTGGCTTCCCAGGCGACCGCCGCAGGCCGGTCTACGCCAAACAAGATGAGTGGCTCGGCGGCCCGATGAAGAAAAAGGGCATCGTCGACCCCGGCCTGCAGCGCGATATCATCCGTATCCTGATCGATGCGCTCTACGATACGTTGAGCCGTGTGGCTGGGAAAAGCTCGTCGACCCATGTCCACGTGGTCGACGTGCGCGGGACGTTGGCTCTCGGCGAATGGGCGGACGAGATCCATGGCACGTCGGCAGGCTTCGAGAAGGTGGCAGGGCGTTTCAGGAGCGTGATCAACAAAGCCATTCGATGATTGGCCGTCAGCGCGAGGCGCCCCCCTCTGTCCTGCCGGACAGAGGGGGGTGTCTCGCGCGAACGCTCGATCACCGGCCTATTTACATTCCCGGCTTGGCAAATCCCGCCAATGACGCGTATCCGCGCACCACAGCCTGTCGCTCCTCATGTGAAGCCACCGCGTCTATGTCGTCGAAACCGTTTGGCGCGCGGGCCTCGACCATGTCGATGACGCCTTCGGGCCCGCCCTGGCGGTTTGCGAGCACGATCCCGGATGTGGCAGGACGGCGCTCCTGGTCGTAGGCGGAAAGCGCTTCCTCCACCGTACCTGTCCCGCGCAATTGCAGCGCGAAGCACTTGGCGTCGAGGATGGCCTGGCTCGCGCCGTTCGAGCCGACCGGATACATGGGATGGGCGGCATCGCCGAGCAGCGTCACGCGCCCGAACGACCAGCGCGGCAAGGGTTCACGATCGCAGTTCGGATATTCGTAGAACCTGTCGGTCGCCTGGATGATGGCAGCCGGTTCGACGAAATCGAGGCGGAACCGGTCGCGCACGAAAGGCAGCGCCTCCTCCAGGCGGCCGTATCGTGTCCAGTCCTCCCGGCGCGAGGGAGACGCGCCCTTCTCGCCGGTCGTGGCCATCACGGCCCAATTCGTCAGCCGGGTGTCGGGACGCTCCGGATCCGCCGCGATGGGGTAGAAGACGAATTTCGCGAAATTGCCGCCAGCAATGGCCATCGTGCGACCGTCGCCCCAGACCGGCCATTCCGCAACGCCGCGCCACAGCATCACCCCGTTCCAGATCGGCGCTCCCTCGTCGGGATAGAGCTGGATTCGCACTGCCGAGTGAATGCCGTCGGCGCCGATCAGAAGGTCGCCTTGGGCGCTGCCAGTCCTGCCATCGGGGCCCGTGATGCGGATCGAGACACCGTCTCCGGCCTGTTCGAACCCCTCGACGCGGCATGCCGTCCGTATCGCGTCGTGGCCGAGCCTTTCCATCGCAGCCTTGTGGATCAGGCCCAGCAGCCGCCCACGATGGATGCTGATCTGCGGCACGTCGTAGCCAGCCTCGATGCCTCGCAATTCCTGCCAGACGGTCTGCCCGAACCGGTTGGCGTAGATGAGCGCGCGTGTTCGGATGCCATGTGCGTCGAGGTCGGACATCAGGCCGAGCCCGGCGAGCTCGCGGACGGCGTGAGGCAGCATGTTGATGCCGACGCCGAGTTCCCGCACTGCGTCGGCGCGTTCGAAAATCTCGACCTCGATTCCTGCCTCGTGGAGGAAGAGGGCGGTGGTCAGTCCGCCGATCCCGGCCCCTGCGATCAGCGCTTTCATGGTGCTCCTCCTTGTCGGGAATATTCGAGTTGCGTCGCGACGAAGTCGGCAGTGCCCTCGCCATAGCGCTGCGAGATCGCTTTCAACGCTTCGTCCAACGCCGGCGCCGGCGGTTTCGCCAAATCTGCCGTCGGGCGTCGGGCCTCGTCCTGTTCTGCCCTGACTTGATCGGGGATGATGCGGACTCCGTGCTTCGTCTCCAATGCGCCCCGGACCGAAGCGAAGGTCTCGGCGCGAGACCGATAGGTCCGCGACCATGCGTCCGCGACAAGGGCGAGCGACACTTCGTCCACGCCGGGCTCGAGATCGATCCTGAGCCGCTCGCGATTCCAGAAGGCAAGCGTGTTCCCGATCGCGGTCAGCGCGAAGGGGCGCGTGAACTTGAAGGCGCTGCTGTCGTGACGCGCGTCCCATTCCGGTACGCCGAGATCTCGCGCCGTAGCCTCGGCCCTGCCGCGCCCGGCGATGGCTTCGACGAGCGTGAGCATCGCGGGCATGGAGGCGGTGATGCCGGTCGTCGTCGCAACCTTCTCGTCGACCGCCAAACGGCGATCCCGGACGTATTGGATCGTCGGATAGCTGTCGCGCAATTCTTCCACATAGTACCAATGGGTCGTCGCCCGTTTGCCGTCGAGCAGCCCGGCTGCGGCGACGATCTTGGCGCCCGCGCAGACGCCGATGACGGTTGCGCCCTTCTTCGCCTGGCTCTTCAGCCACTGTAGCACATTGGGATCGTCGTCTCGGCTCATCGCGGGAACGATCACGTAGTCGGCGCCCTCCGGATGCCGCGCGTCGAAATCCGCGATCGTCGCATCAGGCTGGACCTTGAGGGCCGGGTAGAGCTGCATCGGGCCCGGCGCCGTGGCCAACGTCATCACATCGGCCACATCGGCGCGTCGGAGAATGCCCGTGGGCATGAGATAGTCTGTCGTCTCGGTGGCGTCGTTGATGCCGACGATCGCAATCAGCGGGCGCGGGCGCTTCGGTGGTTTCAAGGCCTCGATTGCGGCATCGATTTCTTCCCTGCCGATCAAGGGCATGGCGGCCGCGGCCGGCGTGGGAGGCAGCGAAAGGAGCCATGCTCCGCCCGTTCCGAGGAAGAACGCCGCAGCGCCCAGGCCGCTCCATAGCACCAGCCTCCGCTTCATGTAACACGGCTCCCGCGATCCGGATTTCCAGCTTGACGAGGAGCCTATCTCTCCTGTCTTCTGTCCGAAATGACATATAACGGGCAAAAACTGCCATGATCCGCGCGGTGGCCATCGTTCTCCACCCAGGCTTCCAGCTCCTGGACGCTGCCGGTCCGGCGACCGCCTTCGAGATCGCGGAGCGTTTCCGCCCCGGGAGCTACAGGATGAGGCTAATGGCGCCGGGTGGCGGCCAGGTGGAGAGCTCGTCCGGTTTCAAGCTTTCCGCCGAGCCGTTGAGCGACGATCCGGTCGACACGATCGTCGTGTCGGGCGGCGAGATCATCCGTTCGACGGCGGCTGCGCGGGAAATCGTCGGCTGGCTGAAACGCATCGGAGCGCGTCGCATGACCAGCGTCTGCTCGGGAGCGTTCCTGCTCGCCGAGACCGGCTTGCTCGACGGGCGTCGCGCTACAACGCATTGGGGCAACGCGGCCGATCTCGGCCGGCGTTATCCCAAGGTGAGGCTGGACGCCGATTCCATCTTCGTGAGGGACGGCGCTATCTGGACCTCGGCCGGAATTTCGGCCGGCATCGATCTGGCGCTCGCTTTGATCGAGGACGATCTGGGGCCGGAAGTGGCCCGCAGGACCGCCCAGCAGCTCGTCGTCCATCATCGCCGTCCGGGCGGCCAGTCGCAATTCTCCGCGCTTGTCGAACTCGGTGGGCGGACGGGCCGCTTCGTCCAGCTGATCGCGTGGATGCGCGAGCACTTGGCCGAGCCGCTCACCGTCGAGCGCCTTGCCGACCGCGCCGCCATGAGCCCACGCAATTTCGCGCGTGCCTTCGGCGCGGAGACCGGGATGACGCCGGCCAAGGCGGTCGAGCACCTGCGGCTGGAAAGCGCGCGGCTGGCGGTGGAAACCGGGCACGCTCCGCTCGAACGCATCGCCGAGGAGGCCGGTTTTGGCGATCCGGGCCGGATGCGGCGTGCCTTCGTCAGGAGCTTCGGCCTGCCGCCCCAGGCACTGCGACGGCAGCGGCGGCCGGCGCCGCAAGCACCTTCGTAGCTGTACCGAGCCTCAGTGCAAAGACGCGGCGGCGGCCTGACGCTGGGTCTTGTCATGAAGCGCGAACTTGTCGGCCATGTCGGCACTCGCCTTGTTGAAGCCGACCACCTCGACATCGACTCCCGTCGTGCGAAGAAGCGGACGGACTCACCGCACGCGTCTTCGCAGCAAGGGCGCGCCGCAGCAAAGCGGCGATATCAGGCCGCTTGTTCAAGAATCTTGGTATCGCTCTGCTTGTAGCGGAACTTCACGTCCGTCAGGCCTGCGGCATCCGAGAGTTCGGCTGCCAGGAGCTGGGCCGTGAAGATGTCGATGATGCCGCGCAGGATCAGGTCCTCGGTTGCAGGAACGTTCACCACCGTCAGCTTGCCGGTGTCGCGGACCTCGGAGTTGCTGGTTACCAGAAGTGTGGGGCAACCGATCGCATCGAGGTTCTCTGCAAGGGCTATCTCCCGGCCGTCGCCGAACAGGACAACGCCCGTCGTCGCATCCATCGATTCCATCGGCCCGTGAAGATAATGCCGGGTTTCGTATCCGGAGGCCGGCAGGCGCGCGGCCTCGCGAAGCAAAAGCGACGCGCCGTCGGCGGTTCCAATGGCAGCACCGGCTCCCACACAGTCGATTGCGCGGCGGTCGCGGAAGAGTTCGGCCAGCCGCGGCATTTTTTCGGAGGCTCGGCGCTGGACTTCGTCGGTCAGGGCGGGCAAAGCGCTCCAATCCGCTCCTCCACTGCCGTGGACGGCGTCGATCGCCAGCCCCGCGGCAAGCAGCGTCGCGGTGTAGCCCGTGCTGGACGGGGTCGCGTCCGAACCGTTGTCGAGCCGGATGTGATAGGTCGCCGCCTTCGCGAGCGGACTCTCCGGATTGTTGGTGATCGCCAGGCTCTTTGCACGAGGCAACTTCCGCAAGGCCTCCACCGTTTCGACACTGCGGCCGCGGTGCGACAGCGCGAACACCGTATCCGCGAGATCGTAGCCTGCCATCATTTCGCCCGAGCGTACGGCAAATGCCCGCCGCCCGCGACGTTGCAGTTCAGCGGCCACGACGACCGCGGCTGCGTAGCTCGCGCCGACGCCTGTCACGACTGCGAGGCCAGACGCCAGAGGCTTCAGGTCGAGACCCCGAAGTTCGGCCTGTGCGGCCGTCAAAGTGTCGGCAAGCGCCTCGGGTTGCCGCGCGACGGTGGAACGATAGCTCATCCTTCTAACCTCTCTGGATGTGTTTCATCAGTGGTTTGCATGCTCGGCCGCCAGCCGGTCGGCGAGCACGATCGCGCCTTCGACCGGCGGCCCCTGATGCAGGTGCAAGGACATTTGCGGACCGCAGGCATCGGCGACACTGGCGCGAAACGCGTCCCACAGCCTCGGCTGCGATGCGATGACGCTTCCGCCAGCCACCACCGCGCTCGCCTGGGACCCGCGGAACCTCAGGCGGGTAACGAGGTCAGCCAGCGCGCGGCCACCTTCGCGGATGACTGCATCGGCGAGGGCCGAGCCCTCTTCGGCGGCCTCGAAGACCAGACTTGCGTGACGGCCGACTTCCTTTGCGCCGCCGAGGCTTCCAAGCCTGCTACCGATGCGGGCGGCCGAGGGTATTGCCAGTTCCGCGAACAGGCGGCGCACGAGCGGTTCGGCCTGCGATCCACCATGGTCAAGGTGCAGGGCCACGGCGCGAGCGGCTTCGCGAACGAGGCTGGCTGCGCTGCCTTCGTCGCCGATGATCCAGCCCCAGCCGCCAGCGACCAGCATCTCGCCGTCTGCCGTGCGGCACACCGCGATCGAGCCGGTGCCCGCCACCACGCCGATCTGCTGTTCCATCCCGAGAGCCGCCGGCATCAGCTCGGCGTCGTTGACGACCCGCACGGGGAAAGGGCTTGCTGCATTGAAGGCGTCTTCGAAAGCCTTGCACTCATCCTTGTCGTCGCAGCCATGCGCGCCGACACCCATCGCCGAAAGCGGCGCCCCTTCGGCAAAGCGCCGGACGAGTTCGATCAGGGCCGTCGCATCCCGATGCCATTCACGGTGCCGCCATTCACTGGTCGGAATGACGAGGTCGCGCTCGCCGGAGCGATTGCGCAGACGCAGATGGGTCTTGGTCCCGCCGATATCGACCCCGACCAAGCCGGCATCGGGAGCCAGCGGCACCACAGGAATGCTCGTCATTTCCGTCAGATCCTGCTCTCTCGCAGACGACGGCCATCGGCATCGAACAGCCGCAGCCCCCGAGTATCGAGCGTTACGGCGCAGGTGTCCTGACCGTCATGACGCCCCTTGTCGCTGCGGACGATCAGGGGTGTGCCAGCCGGCAGCTTGCCGTGGATATAGGTCACATCGCCCAGTTCCTCGGCGAAGCTCACCGTCAGGGGAAGCTCATCCGGCCGGCCCGCTCCCAAGCTGACATGCTCCGGGCGCACGCCCAGGACGACCTGCTTGACCGCGGCGTCGAAGCCGCGAAACGGCAGGCGCAAGCTACGGCCGCTGCCGCCGATGTTGCCGAGGGTGACATGGTCCGTTTCGACCTCGCTCACGGTAGCGTCCAGGAAGTTCATCTTGGGCGAGCCGATGAAACCGGCCACGAAACGATTGTCCGGATCGTCGTAAAGATCGAGCGGTCGTCCATATTGCTGCACGACACCGCCATGCATGACCACGATGCGATCGGCCAGCGTCATCGCTTCGACCTGATCGTGGGTGACGTAGATCATCGTCGCGCCCAGCCGGCGGTGGAGGTCGATCAGTTCGGCGCGCATCTGAACGCGGAGTTCCGCGTCGAGATTCGACAGCGGTTCGTCGAACAGGAAAACCTTCGGGTTGCGCACGATCGCCCTGCCGATGGCGACGCGCTGTTTCTGGCCGCCGGACAACTGCCCGGGCCTGCGATCGAGCAGGTTCTCCAGACGCAGGATTCCCGCGGCCTGGGCAACCTTCTCACGGATCACAGCCTTCGGCTCGCCAGCCATCTTCAGGCCGAAGCCCATATTCTCGGCGACCGTCATGTGCGGATAGAGCGCGTAGGATTGGAAAACCATCGCCGTGCCGCGCTTGGCCGGGTCCACATCGTTCACGCGCTTGCCGTCGATATGGATGTCGCCGGACGTCTCGGTCTCCAGGCCGGTAATCATCCGCAGCAAGGTGGATTTGCCGCAGCCGGAAGGGCCCACGAACACCACGAACTCGCCCGAGCCGATTTTCAGGTTGACGTTCCGCAGCACCTCCACGGCGCCGAAGGATTTGGAGACGGATGTGATTTCTAGTTCAGCCATTTTTCAACAATGTCCGTTCAGCCCTTGGAACCCGACATGGCGATGCCTTCGACGATCTTGCGCTGGAAGATCAGGAAGAAGATCAGCGGCGGAAGCACGGCCAGGAGATTGGCCGTCATCACGACGTCCACCGTCTGATGCGAGAAGGGTGCGTTGAAGAGGCCGACGACCTGGCCGACCGTATAGATCTCCGGCTTTGGTGCCACGATCAGCGGCCACGCGAAATTGCCCCACGTCCGCATGAAAGTGAGGATCGCCAGCGTCACCATCGCGTTCTTGGAGAGCGGAAGCGCGATATACCAGTAGATCTTGAAATGGCTGGCGCCGTCGAGCCGCGCGGCCTCGATCATCTCCATGGGCAGCGTCCGCATGAACTGCACCAGCAAGAAGAGCCCGAAGGCCGAAGCGAGACCCGGCACCACCAGCCCTTGCATCGTGTTCAGCCAGCCGAGATCGGCCACCAGCAGGTAGGTCGGGATGATCGTCACGACGGTGGGCACCATCAGCGACAGCATGACCAGGCCGAACAGCAGGCGTTTCCCGGGGAAGTTGAACAGAGCGAATTCGAATGCGGCCATCGAACCGATGAACAGCACGCCCAGGATGGTCAGGAGCGCATAGGCGATCGTTATGAAATAGGCGCGCAGATATTGAGTCTCGGTGAGGATCATCTGGATCTTGGCAAGTCCGGACCCAAGCGATGTCGGATAGAGGCGGGGATTGATCGACACCGGCGTGCCCGGGTCCGCGAAGACCACGTTGACCATCCACCAGATCGGGAATACCGCCACGATCGTCACGCAGATGGCGACGATCCACTTCAGGAACCGCCAGGTCCACAGATCGGCAATCATGGCGCGACTGGTCACAGAGGCGTCCTTCATTTCGGCGTCCTCCAGGCGCGCAGGCCGAACATCAGGGCTGTGAAGAGAATGATGACGATGGTCAGGAGGAATCCGTACGCTGTGGCCTCGCCGAAACGGACGGAACCAAAGGCCCGCCCCATCATGTCCATGACCGGGAACAGAAGCGCGCTGCGCCGCCCGCCATAGGAGGTGAACGATGATCCTGTCAGGAGCCACGGCACGTCGAAGACCTGAAGCGCCGAGATGAATCCGTAGGTGATGACGAAGAACAGGACCGGCGCCAGCATCGGGATCGTGATGTAGCGGACCTGCTGGACCCGGCTTGCCCCGTCGAGCCGCGCAGCCTCGTAAAGGTCCTGCGGGATGTTCTTCAGGCCGGCCAGCAGGATGACCATGTTGAAGCCCGCGGAGACCCAGACATCGACGGCGATCAGCGCGTAGAGCATCGTGCCGGTATCATTCAGGAAGTTGATCGAGGGCACGCCGAACCAGCCGAGCACCATGTTCACCAGGCCGAAATTGGGCGCATACATCCAACGCCAGATGGTCGCGGCGAGGAAGGCGGGGAGGACCACCGGTAAAAAGAAGGCGCTTCGGAAGAAATTCGCCCAGAAGCCTGTGAAGCTGTCGACCAGAAGCGCCAGCGCCAGCGCAACCGAGATCCCCAGCGGCACGGTAATGGCGATGTATATGAAGAGGTTCGTCATCGCGCGCGAGAAGTCGCGCGAATTCACCACGGCCTCATAGTTGGCCAATCCCACGAAACGGGGTTCCGTCGCCGCGTTCCAGTCGTGAAAGCTGTAATAGAACCCGCTGACGATCGGGTAGAGGAAGAACGCCGCGAAAAGCAAGGCGAATGGCAATACCATCGCATAATGCGGCAAATGTCGTCTGGCACTCATGACATGTCCGGTCGGGGCAGGCGGAAAGAGTGGCGCGGCCGCTTGACCAAGGCCGCGCCGTCTCACCCGTGCACTTACTTCGCGAGGCAGTCGTTCAGCTCGGCGATCAGTTCCTCGGCGCCTTCTTCCGCGGTGTACTCGCCATCGGCCACGGCCGAAGCCATGTCGGTCATGATCGAACGATAGCAGTTCGGCACGGCCCCGGCGAAATAGGGCGGCATCACGTCCATCGCATATTTCACGGCTTCGACCGTCTTCACGATCAGCGGCAAAGCCGTGACTTCCGGATCCTGCATCGCCGCGGCATTGGCGTTGTAGCGCGACAGAAGCTTCGCCCAACGGGCCATCTGCTTCTTCTCTGTGATATAGGCGGCGAACTTCCACGCGATCTCGCGGTTCGGACCGGGCGAAACACTGACGAACTCGTAGCTCTTGATGCCGCCGTGGTCGCCCGCGGTGCTGCCCGGCACCAGCACGAAGTCGTATTTCAGCCCGGATTCGGCTGCCGCCTGGGCGTAGCTCGGGTTGACCCATGGACCAACGACGTGGAAGGCCAATTGGTTGGTGATGAACAGATCCTTGGTCCCTTGGTCGTTGCGGCTCGTGCCGCTCTGCATGGGCGCCATGTCGATGAACATCTGCAGGGTGCGCGCCATGGGTTCAGGCTCGATCAGCGTCTGTCGCTTCTCGAAATCGATGCCCCATTTCGCCTTGTCGCCACGCACGGCGTACATGCTGGCTACGGAATTGAAGACCTGCGTCTGGTCCGGGATCGCGAACTTGCCGCTCTCCTTGACCTTGAGCATCTGGGCGTACCACTCTTCCCATGTTGCCGGAGGCGTCTTGGTGTCGACACCCGCGGCCTCGAGCACCGTCAGATTGCGGTACATGATCTCTCCAAAGCCGGTATAGGGGATGCAGTACATCGTCTCCGGCTTGGGCGAGCAGCTCTTGATCGCATCAGCGTCGAACTGATCCCTGTACTCCTGCGGCATGGCCATCCATTCGGGATAGATGTTGGCCAGGGCGCCGACTTCCACCAGCTGCGCGCCCACCGCGAGGCCGTTCATGAAGACATCGGGCAAGGTGCCGGAAGCCGCACCGGCAACCTGTCCGGAGGTCAGATCGTCGTCGCCCCTGCCGGAAATAACGATCTTGACGCCGGGGTTCGCGGCTTCGAACTCGGCGATGAATTCCTGCTGGAGCTTCAGTGCGTCGCCCTGAGCGAAGTCCGAATAGACCCAATATTGCAGTTCCTGAGCGGAAAGAGCCCCGGAACTCAGAACCGTTGCGCTGGCCGCCAGAACCGCTGCGCGGCAGATCGATGAGATCATTTTTCACTCCCGTTGAAGAACACCCTCGAGGCCGCTCCGGATCTCGGCTCGCTATTATGTTAGGCAGCCTAACAAAAATATTCGGGTTTGCAACGAGAATCGTGAAGGACCCTTGGGCATGCTGCCGGATGTCAGGTGCGGCCCTCGCCCAGGATCAGATCGACGGCACTGTCGCAGGCAAGCTTCTCGATGCCGAGCACTGTCGCATCCTGGCCGAGTGAACTCGTCCGGACTTCGACCGGGTAGCTCAGGCGATTCGCGACCTCACGCACCACAGGCAGGAGCAGCGGGTTGGCCCCGAGCCCACCGCCGAGTACGACCAGGCCGGGATCGACGATGCTGACGCAACTGGCGACGATGGCCCCGATATCCTCTGCATGGCGTGTGACCTGCTCGAGGGCTGCGGCGCTGCCGCCGGAGGCTCGCGCCATCAGCTCGGCGGCGTCCACGGGCGGCGCGCCCTCGGATGCGGGCCAGTGGTTCGCCACGCGCTGCATCAGTGCCTCGGTGCCCATATAGCGTTCGATCTCGCCGGGGGCCGGGCGCACGCCATCGGCGAACGGAAACGCCAGGTGGCTGATTTCGCCTGCGGCGCCGTTTTGCCCGCGCAGCAACTTGCCATCCAGCATGATCCCCATGCCGATTTTCAGTCCGATCTGGACGTAGGCAAAGGTGTCGGCATCCCTGGCTATTCCGTTGGATCGCTCGGCAACGGCCGCGCAGTTGACATTGTTTTCCAGCAGGATCGGCACGTCTGCCGGCGGCTCGAAGCAGCTGAAGATCTCCTGTTGGCGGGTTGCGCTACGGTCGCCTTGCGGGCCTACCACGCGTGACGGCAGCGCAATGCCGATCATGCGCAGAGGTCCCCAGGCGGGCTCGGTTTCCGCTAGCGTCGCCGCCACTTCCTCGGTAACGGCGCGGCTGATCTCTTCGCCAAGGACAAGTTGGCTGGATGGCAGCCGGTAGACTCGGCTGTGCAAATTCCGCCGATCGACAGTGGAGGCCCGCAGCCGAACGTGCGTCGATCCGGCGTCGATCGAAATGACATGGCCCGATGTTGGGCCGGGGCGATACACCGCGGCCTTGCGGCCCAGAGCTCCTTGGACCTCGCCGACTTTGCTCGCCAGGCCGATTTCTTCAAGCTCGGAAATCGCCGCGGACATTGTCGGCCGCGACAGGCCCAGCATTTCGCCGAGTTGCGGACGAGTAGCCGGCCCCCGCGAGGCAAGCAGCCGGAAAATCGACTTGGCGCTGGCGGTGAGGGCACCTCCCGGGCTCCATGAAGGACTGTTTCGCAAACGATCCGTCACTATATTGTTCCAATGCCTTACAAAATAGGTTGCGTTGAGGCCGCCGGGCAAGGCATAGCTCGACGCCTCAGGAAATTTCGGTGAACACCTTGATCCAAGATTTGCTCCCGCGCGATGCTGAACCGGGCTTCGACGTTCCCGCCCTGCCGGGGATGGCTTTACACGAAGTTCAAACGCCGGCGCTACTGATCGATCTGGACGCGTTCGAGCGAAATCTCGAACGGATGCGCCGGTTCGTCGAGGAGCATGGTGTGCGCCTGCGCGCGCACGCCAAGACGCACAAATCCGCCGACATCGCGCGCCTGCAGATGGAACGAGGCGGCGCCTGCGGCATCTGCTGCCAGAAAGTATCCGAAGCCGAGGCGATGGTGCGGGCCGGAATAACCGACATACTTGTGGCAAACGAGGTACGCGACCGCGTGAAACTTGATCGGCTCGCACGGCTGGCCAGGCGCGCGAGGATCATCGTCTGCGCCGACGACCCAGAAGCGGTGGCCGATCTTTCCTCGGCCGCCATGGGCGCCGGCGCCACCCTGGAGGTGCTGGTCGAGATCGATTGCGGCGCAGGGCGCTGCGGTATCGCACCCGGCGCGGCTGCCTGCGATTTGGCGCTGGCGATCGCTGCATCGCCTGGCCTTCGGTTCGCAGGCATCCAAGCCTATCATGGCCGGGCGCAGCACCTCGCGACCGAGGCTGAGCGCCAGGCCGCAGTGGCCTCGGCCGAGATATCGACACGCCAGACCGTCGAGGCAATCGCCGCTGCAGGATTGACGTGCGACATTGTCGGTGGTGCCGGGACGGGCACCTTCAGGAGCGAAGCGGCCAGCGGCCCATGGAACGAATTGCAGTGCGGCTCCTACATCTTCATGGATGCCGATTATCGCCGGGTGCTCGGGCCGAATGCAGGATTCGAGCATTCGCTGTTCGTGTTGACTTCTGTCATGAGCCTCGCTCCCCGCCGCGCCGTGGCCGATGCGGGCCTGAAAGCGTTCGCCGTGGACAGCGGTCTTCCGGTCGTCCACGACATGGAGGGCGTCACGTGCGAGGGCCTTTCAGACGAGCATTGTCAGCTTGACGACCCGCGTGGACAACTCCGAATTAATCAGCGCTTACGTCTGATACCCGGCCACTGCGATCCCACCTGCAATCTATACGATTGGTATGTCGGGATTCGCGGAGACCAGGTCGAGGCTGTTTGGCCTGTAACGGCGCGTGGAAAGGTCTACTAGGAGTCTCCGGCACGACACACAGTCCTGCGATACTTCACAAAGCGGTCTGCATTAATCTTAAGATGTAGTTCCACTACAAGCGTAGCACTGAATAGAATACAACCGCCTTGGGGAACGTGGGCATGGGGCGGGGGATGATCGCGATCATAGTCAGTGAAAGCACGTTTATTCTGAGCGCGTTGGAACGCGGCGTCCAGGGCGAGTTCGAAGATATCAGGAAAATCCGTAGGCTGACGTTGCTTCGTGCAACTGAAGATTGGTCGGACGTGGTGGTCATCTTCGACATGGCGCATGCGCAGCGCGGCATCGATGAACTCCTTGCCTTCGGTGCCGACAAGCTGACGCGCTGCATCGTCCTGATCCGGGAGGCCGAGGATCTCCAGGCATTGACACCGCTCGTGGGCGTGGTCGGTGCCATCATACTGGACTCGAGCAGCCTGGAGGAGCTAGCTCAGGCCGCGCGCATGGTGCGCAACGGCCTGCATATCCTGCCGATGCAGATGATGCCAATGCTCATACGGCCTCATATGACGGAACGACTGGCTCGCGAAACGATGGCGTCGCTCACGCAAAGGGAAAGCTCCGTGCTCTCCCTCATCACCCAAGGCTGCAGCAACAAGATCATCGGCCGCCGATTGCAGATAAGCGACAGCACGGTTCGGGTTCATGTCAGGTCTTTGCTCAAGAAGCTGGGCGTTCAGAACAGGACGCAAGCAGCACTCGTCGCGCTCGAAAAGCGGGCCCAAAGGCCGCCCTTCATGCAGGTCGAGCATGGACGGCAGTCCCTCTCCGATGCAGGCCGCCTGAGTCCGGCGCATTAGCGCGACGGTCCTGGCACTCGACCTTCGGTCGCGGCTGTCGCAACCCCCTCTGTCCTTCCGGACATCTCCCCCTCAAGGGGGGAGATTGGCAGCTTTGATGTTGGCGCTTCTCCCGTAACGCCAACGATTAGCGACACCATGTGTGACAGCCAATCTCCCCCTTGGGGGTCCCTTGGGGGGAGATGTCCGGCAGGACAGAGGGGGTGCAGCCGGCGCAACGCGTCAGACAGCGAATAGCCTAGCCGCGTCAAATACTTTGCCGTCGGCGCCGAACCTTCCCGTTTTGTTTATGTCGCACGCTGGTCCTACCACATTTGACCTCGCCACCGCCGGTTTTAGCGACTCCCCAGTGGTCGGGAACCACGCCACCATGGCTAACGAATAGTAAACGGCCGGTCTGTTCGTGGGCCGGCCCAGGGTTGTGGCCTGTGCTCGAAGAAGCACATGGGAAGGGGCGGTGTGATGGAACTGGATACAATTTCAGGCGCGGGCGGCTCTGTGGACGATCAGCCGACGACGGTGACCGACCTCGTTCAATGGACCGGCAACGGCTCGCGCAGCCTGCGGCGGTCGTCGGAGTTCACCGTCTCCGTTCCCGACGCCGGACCACATGAGTTGCTGGTCAAGTTCGCCAATGGCTGGAAGCAGGAGCGCAGCGCGATCCTCGAGATAGCCGGGCTTGGTGCGAACGAGCTGAAGTTTCCTCCAACGGGCTCCTGGAGCAACTGGGAAACCAGGCTGTTCACTGTCGAACTTCCGGCGGGCGAGATCGTGCTTTCCATCGTCAATACGAACGAGTCCGGTCCCGATATTGCCGGCGTGCATCTCAACGCGCGCAATGCCGTATCCCGTGGCTTGGCCATTGGCGATGACGCGATCACCGCGATGAGCACGGCGGGCATCGCCGCCTTGGCGCTCGCCCTCAATCTGGACGAGGTCCAGTCGAAGCAGCCGGAGGCGGACTTGACTGAAAGTCGCGCGGTCTCGGATGAGCTTGCCTCTCCTGAAGCCGGACAGGACACCCCGCAGGTCGCTCAGAATCAGAACCCAATTTCAACACCGGGAGAGAGCTCGTCGGAAGACCCCGACCTTTATCCGGGGAGCTCGTCTCCCATCATCGCGCTTTCAGGCACGAATTCCCCCGGCTCCTCCTCGATGGTGTTCGCCAAGGTCGCGAATCCGGAAATTCCTGGTCTTGACCCAGCGCCCCGCGGCGAAATGCAGGGCCGGTTCGGAGCCCTCTCCGATGACGGAGGGGTCCAGCCGATGCAGCTCGGATCTGATGTCGACTCGGACGATCCCGACGGTCAGCAGACCACGCCGCCCAACGCGGCCGCCCCCGAAGGCCCGGACGACACCGGCACCGACGAGCCGGATACCGATACGCCGACCGACGTTGAACCAAATGAGGGATTCCAGCCTATGCGGCTCGAGGCAGAAACTGCGACACGTGGCAATTCCGGCGGCACGCAGACGACGACGCCGAACCTCATTGCCGCCGGCAATCCTGGCAATACCGCGACCGACAACGCCAACGCCGACGCGGCGAGCGGAGACACCTATGTCGATTTCGCCGGCCTGGGCAGCAATTTCAACGGCGGATCGGGCGAATATATCGAATGGACTTTCGAAGTCCCCGCGGCCGGCGTCTACGATCTCGCTTTCGGCTATGCCTTCAACTCCGGCGCGGCGGTGGACCGTCCGATGAACCTGAAGGTGAACGGTCAGCTCTGGGATCGCCTGTTCGAGATGCCGGCGACCGCGTCCAACACGAGCTATTCGGAAGCTCTGACCAGGGTCACGCTTCAGGAAGGCGTCAACACGGTGCGGCTTACCACGACCGGCTACAGCGGCCCCAATCTCGACTATCTCGACGTGCGTCCGGCCGATCCCGGCCGCATCGTCATTCAGGCGGAGAGCCTGCTGCCGGAGGCGGCGCCGAACGTCGGGGTCACCGTCAATCGTCCGATCACGCTGCCCTACCTGGCATCCAACACGGCATCCGAGCAGTTCCGCGCGGGCGCCGAGGGGGATTCCTATCTCGACTGGGGAAGTGCGGCCAACCAGGTCACGATACCGGTCACCGCAGCGACCGCGGGCACCTATGAGATCGTGATCACCTATGCCAACGGGGGCGCGGCGGCGCGCAACCTTCAGCTGCTGGCGTCGGACGACGCGCTGCTTGGAACATTCAATTTCTCACCGACAGCGGCGCTGCCGGCCTATCTGGACGACTATCTCGACATTCCCGCAAACCTCCGCC
This sequence comes from Rhizobiaceae bacterium, assembly GCA_035556195.1. Lineage (GTDB taxonomy): Bacteria > Pseudomonadota > Alphaproteobacteria > Rhizobiales > Rhizobiaceae. Next base: position 24,251 of record DATMFK010000010.1, on the reverse strand, counting down.
CCACCGACGGGTCCGATGCCGGGACGGTGCCGGACCCGACCGGCTGGGAAAGCTGGCGCAAGGAAAAGCTCTCGGTCAGCGTCCATCTCGATGCCGGAGCCAACCTTTTCAAGCTCTCGGGCACCAACGGCCCGAACATCGACAAGATCGAATTCATTCTGATCGACGCCGACAACAGCGCGCCAGAGGCCGAAGCTCTCGCGGTGACGGCGAATGAAGACACGACAATCGTCATCGACGTCGCGGACCATATCGGCGACGTCGATGGCGACGCGCTGACTGTATCGGCGGATGTGCCCGTCAGCCAAGGCACAGTCAGTGTCAGCGGCACTGTGATCACCTTCACCCCCGCCGCCCATTTCAACGGGGAAGCCACGATCTCCTACACCGTCAGGGACCCGGGCGGCCTGACAAGTACGGCGAATATCACGGTCGACGTTGCCGCCGTGAACGATGCTCCTGCAATTGCCGGCGTGCTGGAGGACGCAACCGTATCTGCGGAAGGCGGCTCGATCGATCTGTCGGTTCTCACCAAGGCCGATGCCGACGGTGACGCGACGACATTCGGAATCCGCCTTGCGGGCGGCGGCGCGCTGCCCGCCGGCATCACCGTGTCCGGCGCTGCCATCCTGGTGGATTCGTCGGTGGCGGCGGGCGAGTACGAGCTCGAGGTCTTCGCGACCGACGGCGCGCTGGAATCTTCCGCCATCTCCGTCACTCTGACCAAGCCGGAGGCCGGGCCCGAACCGGATCCCTTCGACGCGATCGTGCTTCAGGCGGAGGACGGCGCGCTTACGGTTCTGGATACCGACAGCAATACCAACGACACGACCGTCCGCGATCCGTCCAATCCAGAAGCCAGCAATCTCAACCTGCCGAACAATCTGCGACCCGGGTTCACCGGCACCGGCTACCTGGATTTCGGTGATACGCCTGGCGACAAGGTGACGCTAAGCTTCACCGTTCCTGCCGGAACTTACGAAATCCACATCCGCTACGCCTCGAACACCGCGCGGCCGCTGGCGTTCTCGCTGGACGGCGCGGGCGCCGTGAACCTTCCCTTCGCGAGCACCGACCCAGATGGGGCCGGCCCGCAGGAAGGCTTCAACAACTGGCTGATCCAGAAGACGACTGTCACCGTCGCCGCGGGCACGCACACGATTTCGCTCGCGATACCCGCCGGCGCGAACACCGGTCCCAATATCGACGCCATCGCCATCACGCAGCCCGGCGAGGCCCCGTCCTTCTTCGTGCCGGTCTTCACCGGCCCGGCCACGGCGAGTTTCGCCGAGAACAGCCTCGGCACCGTGCTCGACCTCGAGGCGAGCGACGGTGACGGGACGGCTCTTACCTACGGGCTGAGCGGCAATGGCGCCGATGATGCCCTGTTCGACATTGATCCCGCGACGGGCATCCTCACCTTCAAGGCGGCACCCGACTTCGAGACGGGCGGCGATAACGCTTATTCCGTCGAGGTGACCGTCACGGACGGCGCTTCGACGGTGACGCAGACCGTCACGGTCACAGTCACCGATGTCAATGAGGCGCCGGCCTCCGTCACGGTCGACGGCACGCTCACTCTCGCCGAAGATGCGGCGGCAGGCACCGTGGTCGGCAGCGTGTCGGGCATCGACCCCGACGCGGGCGATACGCTGACCTTCACGGTCGACGACCCCCGCTTCACGGTCAATGCCAGCGGCGAGATCGTGATCGCGGAGGGCGCGCGCTTCGATTTCGAATCTGAGCCCGCCATCTCGCTCACGATCACCGCGACCGACGGGAGCGGGCTTGCCAAGACGCATAGCGTCACGCTCGGCGTCACCGATATCGACGAGCAGGTGGGGCCGGTCAACGTCGCCTTCAGCCCGTCCGCGCTCACCTCCTACAGCCCTCAGGATGTCGGCACCGGGGCGTCGATCTCCGACGACGGCGCCACGCTCGACCTGAACGGCAATCTGTGGAAACGTGCCGCACTTGGCCAGGACTACACGATCACCGCAAACACCAAGCTGGTGTTCACCTACACGATCGGCCAGAGCCTTCCCGAGATCGTGGCGATCGGTTTCGACGACGACAATTCGCCTTTCGAGAGCGCCGACAAGTCGGTCTACCAAATCGCCGGCACCGAGACCCAGCCGGCCTTTGTCGATCTGCGGGGCGGGGTGTCCGGTGCTCCCGGCACCACGGCGACGATCGTGATCGATCTCTCCGCTCACGCTGGCAAGACCATTTCCTCGCTGGTCTTCATCGCGGATGACGACACGCCGGGCAACGGCATAGGCTCGGCGAGCTTCAGCAATGTCCAGCTTACCGAAACGCCCACCGAGGTGGAGAACGTCGCACCGGACATCGTCGGCGGCGGCATAGCCGATCTCGTGGTCGACGAGCGGAGCAGCCTCGAGATCGACCTGCCCTTCCTCGATGAGAATGGCGACGAGCTCACCTATAGCTTCGCCGTGACGGATGCGCTCGGCAACCCCGTTGCCGGTTTCGAGGGCCTGAGCGTCGAGGGCGGCGTCTTGGCCGGGCCGATCAACGCGGCCCCGAGCGCCGTTCCCTATGTCGTGACCATCACCGCCGATGACGGCAAGGGCGGCCAGACCAGCCTGAGTTTCGATCTGACGGTCGAGAACGTCAACGAAGCGCCTGTCATCGATCCTGGCGTCGCCTTCGAGCCCTATTTCGGCAAGATCGGCACCGAGATCGCGGGCATAGACCTGAACCTGTTCAAGGACGCCTTTTCCGATCCCGACGGCGATCCGCTCACTCTCACGGTCGAAGGCCTGCCGGCGGGGCTGCAACTCAACAGCGAAGGGGTGATCGTCGGAACGCCGACGGAGGCCGGCACGGGTTCGTTCAAGGTCGTCGCGACGGATCCCGAGGGGCTGCGGACCGAGCTGGTGATCCAGCTCGAGATCGAGGGAGCGGGCGTCGGCGATGTCACGGTCATCGAGGCCGAGCACTTCACCGGGCTGTCCTCGGCAACCAACTTCTATCTCGCGGCGACCGCCGGCGCCTCCGGCAACCAGATCATCCGCACGGATGCCAATGAGGCGGGCGTCATCTCGACCAACCTCGCCCAGAACGGTCTCACCGAAGGCTGGTACGAGGTCTCGATAACCGTCTATGACGAGACCGACGGCACCGCCCATTTCTCCCTCCAGATCGGCGACACGCTCCTTGCCGAGGATGTGAGCTTCTCCGAAGGCATCTTCGACAACAATCAGCCGAGAGGCAATGCCGGCCAGGCCGGCAATCTCAAGACGATCACCTTCACGACGCCCGTCTTCGTCGATGCCACGACGATCGCCTTGCTCACCGGGCAGGCCGACGCGGGCGAGAACCTGCGCATCGACAAGCTGACCTTCACGCGGGTCGCCGCTCCCGAGCTTCCGCCATCGGCCGTGACGCTCAGCCCGGCGGCGATCGACGAGAATGTCGTCGCCGGCGTGATCGGCACGCTCTCGGCGAACGATCCGGACGGAGACGAGTCCGCCCTGGTCTACACAACGACCGATTCCCGCTTCACCATTGTCGGCAACGAGTTGCGGCTCGCCGACGGCGTCAGCCTCGACCATGAGGCCGGCGAAACCGTCACGGTCGCGGTCACCGCAACGGACGCGCAGGGCCTTTCCACGACCACCAACATCCAGGTGGTCGTCGGCGACGTCAACGAGGCGCCGGTGCTCGCTCCGGGCGCGGCGATTGAAGACGTGACGCTCACGCAGGGCGGCTCGCAGGCGATCGACCTCGCGGCGGCGCTCGGCGCCACGGACCCGGATGCCGGCGATGCCGTCACCTACAACGCGACCCTGGTCGGCGGCGGCCAACTGCCTGCGGGCATCTCGCTCGTGGGTTCGTCGCTGCAGATCGGCGATCAGGTCGCGCCCGGCACCTATGAGATCGAGGTCTTAGCGTCCGACGGCGATCTGAACTCGGAATCCGTCTCCTTCACGGTCACCATCGAGGAAGAGGGCGAGCCGGAGCCGTTCCTGCTGACGATCCAGGCCGAGACCGGGGCACTTACCGTCCTTGACACGGACGCCAACACCAACGACACGACAATCCGCGATCCCAGCAATCCGGAGACCGGAAACAATCCGCAACTGGTCAACGGGCTGCGCCCAGGCTTTACTGGCTCGGGCTATGTCGACTTCGGCGATACCGTCGGCGACAAGGTCACCTACACTTTCGACGTTCCGACCGCAGGAACCTATACCGTCAACATCCGCTACGCGAGCAACGGCGCGCGTCCCCTCGACCTTTCCGTTAACGGCGGCGCGGTGCAGCAGCTTCCCTTCGTGGAGACCGGCACCAGCGTTGCCGGACCCGACGAGGGTTTCAACAATTGGGGGATTCAGACCTTCACGGTCGTCCTGCAGGCCGGCACCAACACCCTGTCGCTGGCCATTCCCGCAGGCTTCACCTCCGGCCCCAATCTGGATTCGCTGGAGATCGTCGGGGGAGGCGCTGTGCCCGACACTTCAGCCGACGCGGACGAGCAGCCGCTCTTCCTCAGCGGACCGGATGGTCCGCTGTCGGGCGCGGCCAAGGATTCGATCAACTTCCAGCTCGCGGGCATCGATTCCGATATCGTCAAGGTCGAGCTGAGCTTCGACGGAGGGGCTACCCGCGTCGAGGTCTTCCCCGACGCCGACGGCGATTTCACGGTCGACGGCACCGCGCTGAATGCTGGCGACTACGTGGTCACCGCCTTTGTGACCGATGACGCCGGCAACGTCGCCAGCAAGACCATGGCCATCACGGTCGCCGGGGCAGCGGAACCTTTCTCGGTGACGATCGAGGGCGAAACCTTCTCCGCGACCGACTCCGAAGCGACACCCGACACGGTGGCGCGTACGCCGGCAAATCCGGAACCGCAGGCGACCCCGACCAACAGCGGCCCGGGCCTCACCTTCGATGCCAGCGGCCTGCGGCCGGGCTATGAAGGCACCGGCTACATGGATATGGGCAACGATATCGGTGACAAGGCGTCGTTCACGATCGATGCTCCCGAAGCCGGCACCTACCAGCTCACGATCCGCTACGCCAATGGCGGCACGACGGACCGCCCGATGACCCTGACGGTCGGATCCACGACCCAGACGATCGCCTTCGCATCGACCGCACCGGTCGGCGCAACGACGGACGTCGCCTGGTCGACGTGGGGCGAGTTCACCATCGACATCGAACTCGCAGCCGGCACCAACACAATCTCGTTCACCAATACGATCGCCAACGGCCCCAACATCGACAACGTCACGGTCAGCCGCGATGGGGTCGATCCGGTCGACCCACGCGAGCAGATCCGCTTCGAGGAGGTCGTCAAGATCAATTTCCAGCCGCCTGCTGCCCAGACCACGCAGGGATTGCCATCGGGTTACCAGACCCCGGAAGGCTATCTCGCCGACGTGGGATCCGGATATGGCGACCGCGGCAACGGCTTCAGCTACGGTTGGGTGACGGAGGAGAGCGTCGCCGACGGCACGGCCAACGGCACCATCGCCGCGTCGCAGCCCGCCAATGCCCACTGGTACAAGAACACCGTTTCGGGCGCATCCGACCTGCAGAAGACCTACGCCCATTTCGAATATCCTGGTGGCGGCGTTTCCCGGGCCTGGGAACTCGGCCTGGAGGACGGCACCTATCAGGTCACCCTCTCGATCGGCGACACGGCCGGGGCCTTCGACAGCCTCTATGCCATCAATGTCGAAGGCCAGAAATTCATGCCCAATTGGGTTCCGGCCAACGAACCGACCGATAACACCAATGGCGGCGGCTTCCGCTCGACGCTGGTCACCGGCATCGTCACGGTCACGGACGGCAGGCTGACCATCGACTCCATCGGCGGCACCAACACCGAGATCCAATATCTCGAAGTCGAGAAGATCGAGGATTTGACCCCAGGCGACGGTCGCACCGCAGACAAGGACTATTCCTACTTCGTGGCGCCAGTCGCCGATACGCTCGAGGGTCAGGTGTCGATCGCGCTCGGCCCCAATGGCGAGCTGCCCGTCGGCATCGACCCGACCGCCATGTTCGTCATCGGCGTCACCGTTCAGGCGGATGGCAATCGCGGACCGAACATCGCGCATACCGAGAACATCAAGCTGGTCGAGACGCTGACCGGCATCGAGGTCGAGATCGACGTCCAGATCAGCGGCGGGGCGGATTCGCTCACGATCCGGCCATTGCAGCCGCTGAAGGAGAACACGAGCTACACGCTGAAGGTCCAGGACGTCATGGATCTCGGCTCCATAACCGATCCGGACGCGCCGCTCCGGCAGATGCAGGACCTCACCACGACTTTCGTCACGGGCGAGGCGCCGGAGGATGTCGCGCGCGAGGTCGCCTTCACGACGGACGTCCTGCTCAACGGTTTTGCCGATGGCGCGGGGGGGTACACCTCGATCGAGTTCGGGCCCGACGGCAAGCTCTATGTCGCGACGATCACCGGCGAGATCCATCGCTGGAACGTCAATCCGGACGGCACGATCGACAAGAACTCGCAGGAGACCGTCGCGCTGGACTATCTCGACGCGGGCGGCGGCGAACGGCGCGGCATCGTCGGCTTCGTCTTCGATCCCAATGATCCCAACACGATCTGGATCACCGACAACGCTCCAATTCCTCGCGAGCAGAAGGCCTTCGACACGCCGGAATTCTCAGGGCGGGTCAGCAAGATCACCCTCGGGGCGGGCGGCTCGCTCGAGGACGCAACCGCGGAAACCTATATACGTGGTCTGCCGCGTTCTGGCGCCGACCATCTGTCGAACAGCCTGGAGTTCCGCAGGAATCCTGACTTTGGGGAGCCGGGAGAGCCCGAATATCTGCTCTACATGAGCCAAGGCTCCAATTCGGCTGCCGGCGCGCCGGACGGCGCCTGGGGCAATCGCCCCGAACGTCTGCTCAACGCCGCGATCCTCGAGATCGACCCCACCCGTAAACCACCGGCCGGCGGCTATAACGTGCAGACGGAGCCGATCTCGACGCCCACGACGCAGAACCCGGCCTCGGCCTTCAACGAGGATGGAACCTATCCGGGCTTCTACAACCCGTATGCCGAAGACGCGGTGCTCAAGATCTACGCCACCGGTGTTCGAAACGCCTACGATCTGGTCTGGCATTCGAACGGCCATCTCTACGTGCCGACCAACGGCACCGCCTCGGGCGGCAAGACGCCGAACGATCCGACGCAGCCCGGCCTCGACACGGTGATCGCCAATTCGCCGAAGCAGTACGACTATTTCTTCAACATCGACGAGGGCGGCTATTACGGCCATCCGAACGTGCTGCGCGACGAGTACATCCTGAACGGCGGCAACCCGACCTCCGGGCTGGATCCGAACGAAGTCGTCGGCGGCAATGACGGCAATCCGGGAACCGACGGCTATCAGGTCGGTGTGGATCCGGATCCGGATTACGACCTCGATGGCGTCTACAATCTCGGCTACAACCGGTCCCCGAACGGCGCGATCGAATATACTGGCAATGCGTTCGGGTCGAACCTGAAGGGCGCGATCCTCTTCGCCCAGTTCTCGACCGGCGACAATGTGCGCATGATCCGCGTCGACGCGAACGGCAACATCATCGGCGACGATGTGTTGCGCCGCCCCGACGGTTCGGTGATCAACAACTACATCGATCCGCTCGACATCATCCAGAACCCGGTGACCGGCCAGCTCTATCTGATGACGCTGAACCGGGGAACCGGCGCCAGCCAGCTCATCCTGCTGACGCCTGCGCCTGGCGGAGTGACGGAGGATGTCACTGCGAACGAGGGCGGCGATCTCGCGCTGGTCGCCTTCGACGTGTCGGATCCATCCGCGGCGGTGTTCCAGGTCAACGGCCTCGACGACGACATCACGGCTATCCGCGTCCGCTTCAACAACGGGCCGGAGACGACAGTCACGCTCGATGCGCAGAACCGGTTCACTATCGACGTGTCCAACCTGACCGGCCCCGTCACGGCGACGATCCGCGTGACCGACGACGATCTCAACGAGGCGTCAACGTCGACGACCTTCACGCCGGGCGAGGAACCGGCGGAATACGTCACCTTGCTGACCATCCAGGCAGAGGACAAGACGCCCGGCGACGGGACCGCGGTCACCGTTCCCACGGGTTCTGCCGCGCAGATCCAGATCCGCGATGCCGGCAATCTCGAAACCGGCACCGGCCCCGGCTATGTGAACGGACTGCGTCCGGGCGCCGTCGGTCTCGACGGCAATACGGACAATACGGACGGCACGCCGGGCGGCTACGCCGATTTCGGCTCCACCAATGCCGACTACCTGACCTTCACCTTCGACGTGCCATCCGGCAGTGCCGGTTCGGCGATCCTTCGCTTCCGCTATTCCAACGGCGCGACTGCCGACCGCCCCCTGCAGATCGAGGTGAACGGCACGATCGTCAACGTGCAGTCCTTCCTGCCGACGTCGCCCGGCGCGAGCGTGGACGGCTGGACGGTCTGGTCGACCGTGGAGATCCCGGCTTCGCTTGTGGCCGGCCAGAACACGGTGACGCTGCGATCCGTGGAAGCGACTGGTCCGAACATCGATCAGCTGGAAGTCCTCGTGCCCAACGAGTCCGGTCCCGGCACGCCCAATGACGGCGAGATCGTGATCGATGGGGTGACATACGTCCTCTACGAGGCCGAGAACGCCGCGTCGACCGGCAGCCCGGCCATCGTGAGCGAAGACCGCAACCAATCCGGCGACTTCGTCGACTTCCTTGGCCCGGACAACGAGACACTGACCTGGACGGTCGAGGTGCCCGCAGCCGGGGTCTACGGCATCGACATCCTCTATGCGCTCGCCTCCACAAAGGCCGCGCGCCCGATGGCCCTTCTGATCAACGGCAATCCGGTCGAGACCTTGCCCTTCGCGCCGAACAGCTCTGCGGCGGAAGACGTCTGGGGCCCGCAGTCGGCGACGCTCCAACTCAATGCTGGGGTCAACACCATCACGATCACGGCTCCGGCCGGCGTGGCGCCGAACATCGATCTGCTGCGGATCACGAAGGAGCCGCTATCGCCGTTTGAGCCGGATTACGCCGAGATCGACGGCAGCGGCCGCATCGAGCTCGAAGCGCAGGACGGCTCCGCGCATATCGTCAACGGCAGTACGGTCGAGTTCTACTTCACCGTCGATGCCGATGGCGTCTACAAGATCGACGCGGCGGCCAACGCCAACGCGGCGAATGGCCAGGGTCTCACCTGGTATCTCAACGGCGTCAGGGTCGACGAGAGTGATTTCCCGGGTGTCGGCCTGGCAGGGGAGGAGTCCGTCTATCTCACGCTCGAGGCCGGTACCCAGTACCAGATCAAGATCGTGTCGGACGCTCCGGGAGCCGCAGGTATCGACTACCTCGATGTGAGCCCGGCGCCGGGGAATGCGAATGCCGACATCGCGGTGCAAAGCCTCGATCCCGCCTATCTCGACGACCGGCTGCATTTCAGCTTCCTGGAGAACCCGAGCGCGGTCGACCCGGATGCGCCGCCGCGGGACTTCAAGGACAGCGGAACCGTACGGATCAGCAATACCGGCACCGAGCCGCTCACCTTCACCGAGGCCGAGCTCAGCGGTCCCTTCGTGCTCGCCAATCCGGCGATCTTCGACGGGCTGACGCTGGCGCCGGGCCAGTCGATCGACGTGACCGTGCTGTTCAACCGCGCCGCATACACGCCGCCGACCTCCAATGTCGACGCGACCTCGACCGTGTTCACCGGAGAACTGACGCTCGTCACCAACGATGCGGAAAATCCGGTCACGACCGTCGACCTCGCCGGCTTCTGGCAGTCGCGCGACGAGGGCGGCCATGAGCCGAACGTCAACGAGATCTGGCGCATCTTCGGCTTCGGCAATGTCATCGAGAACCTGACGACGCGCGGTGGCGGCGAGAACTCGGCGCTTAGCACCAACGACGTATTTGCCAAGACCGACCCGACTGAAGTGCTGTCGCCCTACTGGCGCATCGCCGATGGCCACACCAGCGCCAAGATGACTCAGCTCGCGGCCTTCCATGGCACCGGCGGCGCCACGATGGGCATCCACAACCCCGGCAACAAGGGCCAGGGGGTCACCTTCTGGAACCACGAGGGGACGGACAATCAGCGACTGCTGCCCAACAGCGGCAATGACAGCACCTTCTCGACGCGCACCTTCACCCGCGCGGACGTGCCGGACGGGTGGGCAGGAAACGACGCTTTCGGCTTCACGGTCGCCGGGCTGTCGAGCGATCCTCGCCTCAACCCGACGGGCGGCGTGATCGTGCCCGGCGCCCAGCAGGGTCACACGGTCAAGATTTTCCAGGCGCTCGACCAAGACGGGAACGTGATCCCCAACGTCTTCCTGGGGATCATGGACTACACCGGCATCAATTATGACTACAACGACAATATCTTCGTCATAGAAGGTGTCGAGCCGGTCGGCTTCGGCCAGGACCTTCGCATCGCCGGTCTCGACGATGCGGCGGCGGACGAGCGTCTGGTGTTCACCAACATCGACAATCCCGCCAATGCGCAGCAGAGCTTCCGCAATGAAGCCGTCCTGACCATCGCCAATGACGGTTTCGCCCCGCTCAACATCAGCTCGATCGTTCTCGGCGACACTGCGAACTTCGAGATCGTCGGCACCATCCCGACGATGATCGCGGCCGGCGGCAGCGCGCAGATCACGGTGCGCTACATCGGCACGCATTCGGGCACGGCGGCCGGTGCCGACCTCCATACTTCCACGCTCACCATCAATTCGGACGACTATGCCGAAGGCGCGAAGGTGATCCAGCTCGCCGGTCTCGCGCAGGAGTTCTCGGAGAACAACTCCGAGCCGACCGTGGCGCAGATCGTCGAAGCCTTCGGCTACGGCACCGATATGGCTCAAGGCGAGCTCGCCGGAGGCGGCGTGGTCGAGACCATCGGCGACGAAGTGCTGATGCCCTACCTGCAGAAGCTCGATACCGGCCAGCCGATCCAGGTGATCCAGATCGCCGCTTTCCTCAACCAGGGGAACGTCGCTCGTCTCGGCTACCACCAGCTCAATTCGAGCGCGGTCACGAACCTGTTCGCCAATGACGACCAGCAAGGCCAGACCGTGCTGCCGGATCAATTGGTCGCGGGCAGCGGCGCCGGAGCGACCGTCGCGCGTGGCACCATCACCCAGAACGGCCCGTTCGGCCTCTATATCTCTGTCGACGGCCGGCCAACCTATTCTTCCTGGTCGGACCCGGAGGCGAACAGGATCGATCCGAACTTCGGCCAGCTGGTCGGCGACAATCAGGGGCACCTGATCCGCTTCTTCCAGGCGCTCGACGCCGACGGCAACGTGATCGAGGGGACCTATATCGGCATCCAGGATTATCCGGGCGCCGGCAACTACGACTATAACGACCACATGTTCATCATCAAAAACGTCAAGCCCTACGAGCTGACGTCGACCGATGATGCCAACGATGACGGCGTGAACGACGCCTTGCAGAACGACACCGACAATGACGGCACGGTGAACTTCTTCGATCCGAACTCGAACCCGCCGCAATCCCAGCAGCAGCCCTTCGGCGGCACTCCCTTCGCGGTCGACGCCGACGGCGTGGTCATCGACGCCGACGACTACGACACCGGCGGCCAGGGTGTTGCCTACAACGATACGCCGGGCTTGCAGGGCGGCACCAATGGCGGCCGCGCGGGCAGCGACGTGGAGGTCACCGGCAGCGGCGACGTGGGCTGGATCGACCCGGGCGAATGGCTCGAATACACGATCGATGTCGACCACGCGGGCGTGCACGATATCGGGCTGCTGCTCTCCAACGGAGGCGGGGCAGGGCGCTCGGCGGTGGTCACGTTCTACCGGCCAGGCGAAACGACCCCCTACGTCACGAGCGGCACGATCGCCAATCCGCAGACGGCGACCTGGACGACCTTCGTCAACCGGCCCGGCACCGTGACCCTGGAGGAGGGCGAGCAGATCGTGCGCGTCACCTTCAGCGGCGGCAGCCAGGACTTCCGCTCGCTGTCGCTGAAGCCGGTGATCGTCCAGACGCCGTTCGGCGGAACCGCGCCCGGCTTCACCAACGGCACGCTCACCGTCGACGCGACCAATTTCGACGAGGGCGGTCAGGGCGTGGCCTATAACGACAATCCGGGCCTCGATGGCGGCGCCGCCACGCCGCGTCCGGGCCGCGATGTCGAGTTCGTCGGCGGCGGCAACGATATCGGCTATGTCAAGCCCGGCGAATGGGTCGAATATACGATCAACGTTCCGACAGCGGGGATCTACACCTTCTCGGCCAATGCCAAGACGCCGGTCACCGGCGCCACTATTTCGGTGTCGCTCAACGGCACGACGCAACTCGGCGTGGTGACGCTCGCCGACGGTCACGCGGGAGGCAGCAATTTTGACAGCGCCGCATTCTCGCAGAGCCCGTCGATCCAGCTTGCCTTGAGCGCCGGGGTGCAGACCCTGAGGCTCACCTTCGACGGGCCGCTCGCAGCCAACGGCTATGTTCTCGACCTGGCCTCCTTCACGCTCCAGCTGAGCGGACAGCAGCCCTTCGGCGGCACAGCGCCAGTACTGGATGACGATGGGCTGACGATCGATGCCGTCGACTACGACGATGGCGGCCAGGGCGTTGCCTACAACGACGCGCCGGGCCTGCAGGGCGGCACCAATGGCGGCAGGGCCGGCAGCTCCGTCGAGGTCACGGCCGGCGGCAATGTCGGATGGATCGGCAATGGCGAATGGATGGAATACACCATCAACGTCGCCGAGGCGGGACCGTATGTCCTCAACCTGTCGATGGCGCTCGGGGAAGCCGGCGGTCCCAACCGTTCCGTCACGGCCACCTTCACGAATGGCGGCAATGTCGAGACGGTGACGATCGCCACGCCGCGCACCGGGACCTGGACTAACTTTCAGGACACGCAGGATGCGTTCGTCGACCTGGCTGCCGGCACCACGGTCGTGCGGCTGACCTTCAATGGCGGTTCGCAGGATCTGGAATCCTTCAGGCTCGAGCCCGCCGCTTCCGCCGCCGCGGCCTCGGCGGTGCCCGAGACGGATGGGCAGGTGCCGACCTTCCTCGCGATGCAGGAGCAAGCCTTCGACTGGCTCGATTTCGCTCCCTCGCATTTCGGTCACGAGGGGCCCGAGAACGGCACGCCGCCTCTGCCTCATGATCCGATCCATGGCTACGATCTGATGGCTTAATACCAGGCGTCGGGATGTTTGATCGCTACAGCATTGCCCGCGACCGTAGGGCGGCCGGCCGCCAGGGAACGGAATGGATCCACGGGTCACCTCGCCCTACGGGCTCAGGCCCGTGGATGACGAAGCTCCTATGTCGATGCCAATCGCAAACGCTGGCGATTGGCGTCGTTCCTCAACGCCGTCGTCATCCCCGGACCCGAGCGAAGCGAGGTGATCCGGAGATCCATTCCGTTACTGCGCGGCCGGCCGCCCTACGTCGTGGGTCGTGGCCATAGGAATATACCCAGCGGTGGCGAGGCGGTGGGGAGTTCGACCATATCGGCCCGGGAGGCAGTCCTTCCGGGATCTCTCGATGGCTGCGAGGCCAACGCAATCTAAATGCGGGGGGTAGGTCAATGTTCTTGCGTAACAACAGTTCGGCGGTGAAAGGCGTGCTCCAGGCATGCCGCTCCGCCTTCACCGGCGTTTTTCTCATCAGTGCGGTCATCAATCTTCTGATGCTGACCGGCCCAATCTTCATGCTGCAGGTTTATGACCGTGTGCTCGCCAGCAACAGCGTGCCGACGCTGGTGGTCCTTGCCTGTTTGGCGCTTGCGCTTTACGTCTTCAGCTGGGCTCTCGACCTCCTGCGCTCGCGTGCGCTTACACGCGTGAGCATGAAGGTCTATACGAGGCTCTCCGATCCTGCGCTGCGCGCTCACGCCATCCTGCCGATCGTGGCCGGACAGAAGGCCGCAGCGCTTCAGCCAGGGCGCGACGTGGACGCGATCAGGCGATTCCTCGGCTCGCAAGGGCCGGCGGCGATCTTCGATCTGCCTTTCATGCCGCTCTATTTCGTGATCCTGTTCCTGTTCCATTCGACGCTCGGGATGCTGTCGCTCGGCGGCGGCGTGTTGATCTTCCTTCTAGTGCTGGCCAACGAAATGTCCTCCCGCGAGCCGGCGCGCGAACTAAACCGCGCCAGCGGTGCGCAATCCAGGCTGATGGAATCGACGCGCCGCAACGCCGAGGTCGTGACCTCCATGGGCATGCTCGGGCGCATCCAGGAACAATTCGTTGAGAGGGTCGCCGCGCATTGCGAGGCGCAGCAGGTCTCCGCCGACAGGAGCAATTTCTATTCGACTATCATCAAGACCCTGCGTCTCATTCTCCAGTCCGCGATGCTCGGGCTCGGTGCCTATCTCGCCATTTATCAGGAGATTTCGCCCGGTGTGATGATCGCCTCCTCGATCATCATGGCGCGCGCGCTCGCGCCGATCGAACAGGCCGTCTCGCAATGGCCCTCCTTCGTCGCCGCGCGGCAGGCCTCCAGCCGGCTTTCCGAGACGCTGCGCCAGGTGCCCAAGGACAATGGCGCACCCGGCCTCCCGCTGCCATCCGAAGAGCTTCGCGTCGACCAACTCGCGACTACGGCTCCGGGCGAGCCGGTTGTGCTGCTTCAGGGCGCGAGCTTTGCGCTGAAGGCTGGCGACGGGCTCGGCGTCATCGGTCATTCTGGTTCCGGCAAGACCAGCCTCGCTCGCGCGCTGGTCGGCGTGTGGCCCGTGGTCAGCGGCTCGGTCCGGCTCGACGGCTCCACGCTCGACCAGTGGGTGGACGGCGACCGCGGCCGGTTCATCGGCTATCTGCCCCAGGACGTGGAACTTTTCGACGGCACCGTTGCCGAGAACATATGCCGCTTCAGCGCCGATCCGAAGCTTGTCGACATCATCGCCTCCGCGAAGCTCGCCGGAATCCATAAGATGATCGCCGGCCTGCCCGAGGGGTACAACAGCATGGTCGGCGAAGGCGGCATGCGCCTGTCCGCCGGACAGCGCCAGCGCATCGGACTGGCCCGCGCGGTCTACGGCAATCCGTTCCTGATCGTCCTCGACGAGCCGAACTCGAACCTCGACCAGGAAGGAGAGCGGGCGCTCACCGAGGCGATGCTTGAGATGCGTCGGCGCGGCAGCATCGTCATCGTGATCGCGCACCGCACCAGCGCCCTTGCCGCTGTCAACCATGTGCTTGTGATCCAGAACGGCAAACAGGCTCAGTTCGGACATCGCGACAGCGTGCTGGGAAATGTCAGCGTCCTGCCCGTTCCGGGCGAGAAAGAGGTGGTTCGCCATGCGGTATGAGGATATCGAGCGGAAGGTCACGAGGTCGGCATCCCGGCAGATCGTCTCGGCGCTGGCGATTTGTGTCGCGCTCGTAGGCGGCATCGGGGCGGCGGCTGCCTATGCCGAAATCGGCGGCGCCGTGCTGGGCTCCGGCATGGTGATCGTGCAGGGGCGCACCAAGCATGTCCAGCACCGCGACGGCGGCATTGTCGGCGAGATCCTGGTCAGGGAAGGCCAGAAGGTCGAGTCCGGACAGCTGCTGTTTCGTCTCGACGACACGGTGGCCAAGGCAAGCCTCGGCATCGTCGACACCCAGCTCGAACAGCTCCTGGCGCAGGAGGCCCGCCTGCTTGCCGAACAGGCTGGGGGCGCGGTCCCCATTCAGTTCCCGCAGGAATTGACGGACTCGCCCGACCCCAGGGCCAAGCTTGTCATGAAGGGCCAGGAAGAGCTCTATGTCTCCCGCCGAGCTACCCGCGACGGCCAGAAAGCCCAGCTGACCGAGCAGGTCGGCCAATTCCAGGAAAAGGCCGCCGCGCTCGAGGCCGAGCGGGCCGCCGTCGCCGACAATGTCGAGCTTCTCAGGGAGCAGCTCGAGGACGCAACGTTCCTGCATAAGCAGAACCTGCTCGTGGATTCGCAACTCATTTCCATTCGGCGCGAGAACGCATCCTTGCTCGGCAACATGGCGTCGCTGGCTGCCGAGATCGCGGAGGCTCGCCAGGCGATCAGCCAGGCGAAGCTCCAGCTCGCGCAGGTCGATGAGCAGTTCTACGAATCCGTGTTGGTCGAGCTCGACCAGAAACAGACCGAGATCGCCAAGCTCAGGGAGGAGCGGGTCGCCGCGATGGATCGCCTGCAAAGGCTCGAGATCCGTGCTCCGATCGGCGGCTACCTCCACCAGCTCGAGCTGCACACGATCGGTGGCATCGTCGCGCCTGGCGACAGGCTGGTCAGCATCATCCCGGCCGACGACGAACTGATCGTCGAGGCCAAGATCGCCCCGAACGACGTTGACCAGGTCGCGCCCAGCCAGGAAGCCCGCCTCCGCCTGACCGGCCTCGATCGCAGGACCACTCCGGAGCTCTATGCCGACGTGATGGACGTCGCTGCCGACCTGACCACGGACCAGCACACGGGAATGAGCTACTACGTTGCGCGCCTCAGGATCGACGAGGAGGACATCGAAAAGGTGGGCGCCGAGAACCTGCGCCCCGGCATGCCTGTCGAGGTCTTCGTCTCGACCGGCACGAGGTCGATCCTATCCTATCTGGTGAAGCCGATCGCCGACCAAATCCAGCACGCGATGAGGGAAAGCTGAGAGATGCTCGAGGAGACCAATCGCGATCTGTCCGGCGATCTTCGCGCCGCAGTGCCCTTCTTTCGCCCGGCCGAATGGGACGACGCGACGCCAACAGCCGGGCGGCGGCCTGATCCCCGGCCGGTTCGGCTCGGACGCGCTCCGGCGGCGCTAGATTCCGCCCAGGAATCGGTGCCAATGGTTCTCTCCGCACGATCGGCCGAAGGCTCCGGGGGCGAGCCCGTGCGGTCGGACCCCGGATCTGCCCGCGTCACGGACGTAAGGGCGGACATGACAAACCGCGCGTACCGCGGCATCGATATCACCAAAGGCTTCGCCGAACTGAACACCAAGTTCGACGCGATGAAAGGGTCCTTCGACCTTCTCGAAGCCCATGTCGCGGTCGGTCTTTCCCGGTCGATTGCCGAGACGCTCAGGGCCGAGATGTCGGCGCTCGAAGAGCAAATTGCGCTTCGTCACCGTTACAGAGCCCGCTACAAACTGGCGCTTGGCGTGGCGCTTCTCTTGGCGGCCGCCATCGTCGCTGACCAATACCGACCCTTCATCGACGCCTTGTTCGAGCCGGTCCGGCCAGTCATGACGAGCGCAGGTTGATGCTGGTGCCCCGCTATCGGACTGGCTAACGCGTGTTGCCGATGATCGGATTCGGCGACACGCTTCAGGTATTTGCTTTTGCGCATGTAGTTGTCCCAATACCGCTGCGCACTTTGCTGTAAGCTGCGGTTGAAATCGGCATGCGGGTTCCCCACCTGCCTGCCAAGGATCCGTCAGCCTCATGAGCCAGTTGCCCTCGAAGCGCGCCCTGTTGCTGCGCAATCCCAAAGCGCGGCGCGGCCAGGAGTCGATCACACCGCTGCTTCAGCGTCTGGAAAGCGGCGGCATCGGCGTCACCGTCGAAACCTTCGATGCATTGCCCGAGATCGCCCGTGACATTGTTCGCCTGCGGCACATGGCCGATCTCGTCATTGTCTGCGGCGGCGACGGCTCGGTATCCTCGGCGGCGCTCGCCGCCATGGAAAGCGGTCTGCCGCTGGGCATCATTCCGATGGGAACGGCCAACGACCTTGCCCGAACGCTCGACATACCGACGGATCTGATGGGAGCGGCCGACGTCATCGCGCGCGGCGAAACGCGCCCTGTCGATGTCGGCACGGTCAATGGGCATGCCTTCTTCAATGTCGCGAGCATCGGGCTGAGCAGCGAGCTTGCGCAGAGTCTCGACCCGGTTCTGAAGAGGCGTTTTGGAAGGCTCGGCTATGCGTTGGCTGCCATGAAGATCCTGACCCGAGCGTCGCGATTCCGCGCGAAGATAACCGAGAAGGGCCGAACGATCGACGTGGAGACCTACCAGATTGCGGTCGGCAACGGGCGGCACTATGGCGGCGGCAATGTGGTGGAGGAGAATGCGGAGATCGACGACGGGCGTCTCGACCTCTACAGCCTCGAGATGAAGAACCTGTGGAAGCTGGCGCTGATGCTGCGCTCGTTCCGATCCGGAACCCACGGCGCCTGGCGCGAGGTCCGCACCGCCAAATGCGTCGAGTTCGACATCGAGACGAAGAAACCCATGCCGGTCAACACCGACGGCGAGATCGTCACTGCCACGCCCGCCCATTTCAAGGTCCACCCCAAGGCCATCTCGATCTTTGCGCCTCCGAGCGGCAAGCGTGCCGGGATGGCACGGCCTTCGTTGTATCACCGGTGATGATGCGACTCGGTGCGGGGAGTGAGCCAATTTCCCTCCATCTAGCGAGCACAGATCCGCTGGTCGATTGGGGCTGCTGTCACTGCCGTTCGCCACTTCGTTCTGCACTGTGGGTGGATTGCCGACAGGTAACGGAATGGATCGAGTCCACGGGCAAGCCCGTGGACGGGGTCACGTCGCCATCGCTTCGCTCGGCGCCGGCCCGAGGATGACGAGTGGAGAGGGTGATGCCACTCGCCGACGTTGGCGATTTCGGGCAGGGCCTCAACGCAGTCGTCATCCTCGGACGGGAGCCCGCGCCAGCGGGCGAGCTGATCCGAGGATCCACTCCGTTAGGTGTCGGCAACTCACCCAACGATGCAGAACGAAGTGGCCGAACCGGAATCAGCAACCATCCCGCTCTTCGAGCTTTCCAGGCATTGCGCGATATATTTCACCCTCCAAAGGTCCACCCAACACGTGAGAACATCGTAGCCTTTGTGGGGGAGGTGCCGGGGAGGGAGAGGGGGATGTGACAGTCGCCGCCGCCCAACTCGGCAGTCCCGCCTTTTTCGCATTGCACAATCGGCCGGGCGCGGCAAAATACCGGGATGACTGCCGGCCCGCTTCGAATCCTTGTCATCGACGAAAATCGCATCCGCGCGAGCGTCATCGAGGACGGCTTGCGCGAGGCCGGCTACGACCGGGTCACGACCGTCCACGACGTCACGGGCATCGCGAGGCGTATCGCCGAAGTCGAGCCGGACGTCATCGTCATCGATCTCGAGAATCCCAACCGCGACATGCTGGAGAACATGTTCCAGCTCTCGCGCGTGGTGAAGCGGCCGATCGCGATGTTCGTCGACAGGTCGGATACCGCTTCGATCGAGGCAGCGGTCGAAGCCGGCGTGTCGGCCTATGTCGTCGATGGCCTGCGCAAGGAGCGCGTGAGGCCGATCCTCGAAATGGCGATCAGCCGTTTCAACGCGTTTTCGCGCATGGCGCGCGAGCTCGAGGAGGCACGCGGCGAGCTGGAGAACCGTAAGCTGGTGGATCGGGCCAAGGGCATATTGATGCGCTCGCGCGGGCTTTCGGAGGAGGCGGCCTACGCGCTCCTGCGCAAGACCGCCATGAGCCAGAACCGCAAGATCAGCGAAATCGCCCAGAGCCTCATCACCGCAGCCGGGCTGCTGGACGCCGGAGACAAGCAATGAGCGAGCCGCATCGCATCACGGCCGGGTTCCTGCCGCTTCTCGACAGCGCGTTGCTCGTCGCGGCGCGGGAGAAAGGCTTTGCCGAGGAAGAAGGTGTCGATCTCGTACTGGTACGGGAGAATTCCTGGGCGAGCATACGCGACCGCCTGGCCGTCGGCCATTTCGATGTCGCCCATGTGCTGGCGCCGATGCCGATCGCCTTCAATCTCGGGCTGAGCCCGCTTGCGGCCCGTACGATCGCGCCCATGGCCCTGGGTCTGGGCGGCAATGCGGTGACCGTCTCGCTCGAGCTTTGGAGGACCATGCGCGAATACGGGGCGGCCGGCGAGTTCGACCCCGCGTCGACAGGCGCGGCGTTGCGCGAAACGATCAGGCGGCGCGCCGAGACGGGCGCCGGTCCGCTGCGCTTCGCCGTCGTCCATCCCCATTCCGGGCACAATTACGAGCTGCGTTACTGGCTTTCGGCCTGCGGCATCGACCCCGACAAGAACATCGAAATCGTCATCGTACCGCCGCCGCTGATGGCGGATGCGTTGGGCTCGCGTCACATCGACGGCTATTGCGTCGGCGAACCCTGGAACACGGCGGCGGTGGCGAAGGGGACGGGGCGCATCGCCACCGTCAAGGCCGCGATCTGGAAATCCAGTCCGGAGAAGGTGCTGGGCGCCGCCGCCGACTGGGCCGAAGCCAATCCGGCGGCACTCGCGGCGCTGCTGCGCGCGCTCTACCGCTCGTCCCTATGGTGCGGCGACCACACCAACCACCAGGTTCTGGCCAGCTTGCTGGCCGGCCGCGCCTATCTCGATTGCCCTGCCGATTGGCTGCTGCCGGCGTTGCGCGGTCTCGTCGCGACGGGAGACGGCGATGAGGTCGCCGTGGCGGATTTCTTTGTTCCCCATGCAAAGGCAGCCACTTTCCCCTGGAAGAGCCACGCGCTGTGGTTCTACAGCCAGATGGTCCGCTGGGGCCAGGTCGAGGCGACTACAGGGAACGAGGCGACGGCGCGAGAGACCTATCGCCCGGACCTTTATCGCGCGGCCTTGCGCGAGCTCGGCGTAGCGCTGCCCGGCGCGAATGCCAAGGTCGAGGGCGCCCTGACCGTCCCGACGCCGGTCGGCTCGGCCGGCGCAAGCCTGGTGCTCGGCCCGGACGGCTTTTTCGACGGAGCGGTTTTCGATCCAGAGAAGGTCGGATCCTACATCGAAAGCCAGCGAAAGCCTCTGCCCAATCTCTAGTCGTCCTTTTGCAGTGCACACAGATTGTGCATGGCGCGCCTTCATCTTCGACAAGGCCGAGATGGCGGTGTGCTCGGATCCGCGACTCGGATTGATTCTCCTTGAAAAATCCGGCCGCGCCAAAACTGGCACGGTTCCTGCATTGTAGTTCATAGGGCCCGATGCCGGGCCAAAGACTTGCGTCCAAAGGCGGGCGCACAAGGCAAAGCTGCCGATCAGGTCAGTCGCGATCCCGGATGTACGGACGCGGAGGGCTTGGCCGGCAGCTTTTTTGTTTTCAGCAACGGAACGGCGTCCTCCCAGCCGATCATGGAGCCAGAAATGAGCGAGCCCCTTCCAACCGCCCCGAGCCCGATCGTTCCGAGTCCGGACGCGTCGGCGACACGGGCGCTCTCGATGTCGACGATAGCCTTCACCGTGTGTTTCGCCGTGTGGACGATCTTCTCGATCATCGGTGTGACGATCAAAACCGAGCTTGGCCTGACGGAGACTCAATTCGGCCTGCTGATCGGCATGCCGATCCTGACCGGCTCGCTGGTGCGCATCCTGCTTGGCATCTGGACCGACCGCCTCGGAGGGCGTCTCGTCTACACGACCACCATGCTGGCGGCGGCGCTCGCCACCTTCCTGCTCGCCTTCGCCCATAGCTACACCCAGATGCTGATCGCCGCGCTCGGCGTCGGGCTGGCCGGCGGCTCCTTCGCTGTGGGCGTGGCCTATGTCTCGCGCTTCTACCCCGCGGGCAAGCAGGGCACCGCGCTCGGCATCTTCGGGGTGGGCAATGTCGGCGCCGCGGTCACCAAGTTTGTGGCGCCCTTCGTCCTGCTCGCCTGGGGTTGGCAGAGCGTCGCGCTGGTCTGGGCCGCCGCGCTGGCCGTGATGGCCGTCCTGTTCTGGTTCACGACCGAGGACGATCCGGTGATCCGCCGCCGGCGCGTGTCCGGTGCCGAGCAGCCACGCAGCTTCCTCGCCGAATTCGAGCCGCTCAGGGATATCCGCGTCTGGCGTTTCGCCCTCTACTACTTCTTCGCCTTCGGTGCCTTCGTGGCGCTGTCGCTGTGGCTGCCGCGCTACCTGATCGGCGTCTACGGCTTCGACATCGCGACCGCCGGCATGATCGGCGCGGCCTATTCGATCCCGGCCTCGATCTTCCGTGCCTATGGCGGCGTTCTCTCGGACCGCATCGGCGCGCGCACCGTGCTCTACTGGACCTTCGCCGTGTCGGCCGTCGCGACCGCCGTGCTGTCCCTTCCCGCTGCCGACTATACGGTGCGTGGCATCGATGGGCCGATCGACTTCCATTTCCAGATCGGGCCGGTGGCTTTCATTGCGCTCGCCTCCGTGCTCGGCTTCTTCATGAGCCTCGGCAAGGCCGCGGTCTACAAACACATTCCGGTCTACTACCCCGGCAATGTCGGCGCGGTCGGCGGCCTCGTCGGCATGATCGGCGGCCTGGGCGGCTTTCTCCTGCCGATCGCCTTCGGCGTGCTCAACGACCTCACCGGCATCTGGTCGAGCTGCTTCATGCTGCTCTTCGTGACCGTGGCTGTGTGCTTCGCCTGGATGCATTTCACCGTCCGCAGGATGACGCGCCAGGCGCCCCCGCCCGTCCTCGTTCCCGCCGCGGAATAGGAGAACGATCATGACCGAAAGACTTGTCATCATCGGTAATGGCATGGCCCCGGGCAGGATGCTGGAGCATCTGCTCGAAGCCGCGCCGGACCGCTACCGGATCACGATCTTCAACGCCGAGCCACGCGTGAATTATGACCGCATCATGCTGTCGCCGGTGCTCTCGGGCGAGAAGGAATTCGAAGAGATCGTCATCCACGGCGACGGCTGGTACATCAAGAACGGCATCACGCTCTACAAGGGCCACAGGATCGTCGCCATCGACCGTGAAGCCCGGACCGTGACGTCCGACAAGGGCGTGACGGAGCCCTACGACAAGCTCGTCATCGCCACCGGATCGGTGCCGTTCATCATCCCTGTGCCCGGCGCCGACCTTCCCGGCGTCCTCACCTATCGCGACCTTGACGACGTCAACGCCATGCTGCTTGCCGCCCAGTCGCGCGCAAAAGCCGTGGTCATCGGCGGCGGGCTGCTCGGCCTGGAGGCGGCAGCGGGCCTGAAGGAGCGCGGCATGGACGTGACCGTGCTGCATGTCATGCCGACGTTGATGGAGCGCCAGCTCGACCCCGCCGCCGGCTACCTGCTGCAGAAGGCGGTCGAAGCGCGCGGCATCAAGGTCATGGCCAAGGCCAACACCAAGGCGATCGTCGGCAAGGGCAAGGTCGAAGGCATCGAACTCGCCGACGGCACAATCGTGCCAGCGACGCTGGTCGTCATGGCGGTCGGCATCCGGCCGAATGTCGACCTCGCCAGGAATGCAGGTCTCGACGTCAATCGTGGTGTCGTCACCGACGACCTCATGCGAACCTCGGATCCCAATATCCTCGCGCTCGGCGAATGCGCGGAAGTTGGCGGCCATGTCTACGGTCTCGTTGCGCCGCTCTACGAGATGGCGCGGGTGGCCGCGGCAAGGCTTTCGGGCGGCGAGGACAGGCGCTTCGTCCATTCCGACACGCCGACCAAGCTCAAGGTGACCGGCATCGAGCTCTATTCCATCGGCGACTTCGCCGATGGCGACGACCGCGAGGAAATCATCCTGCGCGACGCCTCGGCCGGCATCTACAAGCGCGTGATCCTCAGGGACAACAAGATCATCGGCACAGTCCTGTTCGGTGAAACTGGCGACGGCGCATGGTTCAACGAGTTGAAGAAGAAAGCTGTCGACATCTCCGACATGCGCGACACGCTGATCTTCGGCCAGGCCTTCCAGGGAGGAACCCTCGCGGACCCTCTGGCGGCCGTTGCGGCACTGACGGATGATGCGGAGATCTGCGGCTGCAACGGCGTCTGCAAGGGAACGATTACAGGGGCGATCGTCGCCAAGGGCCTGACGGGACTGGACGATGTCCGCGCCCACACAAAGGCATCGGCGTCCTGCGGAACCTGCACGGGCCTGGTCGAGCAGCTGCTAAAGCTGACCCTCGGCGGCAGCTACAATCCCGCCGCCGTCCAGCCCATGTGCTCCTGCACCACGCTCGGCCATGACGATGTGCGCCGGCTGATCAAGGCGAAAGGCCTGAAGACCATACCGGCGGTCATGCAAGAGCTGGAGTGGAAGACCTCCTGCGGCTGCGCCAAATGCCGGCCGGCGCTCAATTACTATCTCGTCGCCGACTGGCCGGGAGAATATGCGGACGACTACCAGTCGCGCTTCGTCAACGAGCGCGTCCACGCCAACATCCAGAAGGACGGCACCTACTCCGTCGTCCCGCGCATGTGGGGCGGGCTGACCAGCGCGCAGGAGCTGCGCGCCATCGCCGACGTGGTGGACAAGTTCGCCATCCCCACGGTTAAGGTGACCGGCGGCCAGCGCATCGACCTGTTCGGTGTGAAGAAGGAGGACCTGCCCGCGGTGTGG
>DATMFK010000009.1:0-225729 GCA_035556195.1 Rhizobiaceae bacterium | reverse complement strand
CACCATGAAGGTCGAAGCCACCAATCGAATGCTCTCGCCCGCAAGCACGCGCGCCGCAACCCGTTCACGCAGATCCACCGAGTATGGTTTGCTCATTCATGCCAGCCTCCTTCCGGCCTACATGATGAATCACATTTCAAGCTATTCGGGAATCCTCATCCGATTCACTCAAGCATGATCCCGCTCTAACAACAAAGCCCGGCACGAGGCCGGGCTCCAGGAAATCCGATAGGATGTGCGTCAGGCGACCGCGCCGTTGATCCAATGGGACAGGGCGGTCTTCGGAGCCGCGCCCACCTTCATGTCGGCCACTTCACCTCCCTTGAAGATCAATAGGGTTGGGATCGAACGCACGCCGAACTGGGCGGCCAGCTCGGGATTCTCGTCGATATTGAGCTTGGCGATCTTCACCTTGCCGTTGAGCTCGGTCGCGATCTCCTCCAGAGCCGGGGCGATCATCTTGCAAGGTCCGCACCACTCTGCCCAGAAATCGACCACGACCGGCTCCTTGGCATTCAGCACGTCGGACTGGAAGTTGCTCTTGTCGATCTTGACGGTGGCCATGCGGTCATTCCTTTCGAGTGATCTGAGGTTCCACAATATGTGGTATTCACGATACGGACCTTCAAGCAGACCTTGTGTCACGGCCGCGTGAGTCGGGCAAGGGCGTCGTCCATCACGTCTTGCGGAACGGCAAGCAGCAGCGGAACCTCCGTGAAGACCAGCGCTGCAGCGATCTCCTTGCCGGGATAGATCGGCTGGAGGAGCGCCCGATAGAGCGCAAGCTGGACGACGTAGGCAGGCGGCACCTCCGCCAGCGACGATGGGGCTGGCCGGTTGGTCTTGTAGTCGGCGATCAACACCCGTTCCGGCGTGGCCGCGAGTCGGTCGATCTGGCCGGAAATGGCACGCTCCCGCCCTTTGACGGTCAGCGTGCCCATGAGGGAGACTTCGGCGCGCGAGCCTTCAGCGAAGAGCGGTGCGAATTGCGCGTCGCCCAGCAATCGCTCGACCGAGGCCAGGGCGGCCTCTTTCTCGCCCTCCGGCCAGTTGGCGCCGAGACAGGCGAGATAGCGTTCGCCAGCGGAACGGCGCGCGGGCGCCGGCAAGGTCGGCAGCATCTGCAGGAGGCGATGGACGGCCAGGCCTCGTGCGATCGCGAAGGCCGGTTCGGTTCCGGCATCGAGCACCGGCGAGCTCCCGGAGATCACGGTCTCCCGCTGCTCGTCGATCAGCACGGAGGCGCCGGATGGCGCGAGAGGACGCGGCAGCGGCGACGCAGGCGGGAGGGGGGCGCGGAGCTCAGCCGGAAATGCCGGCGGCGGCTGATGCGGCTCCAAGCCGACCTCCTCGGGAGCGGTGGCGGCGGACGGCTTCGTGACCCGGAAGCGCTGCACGGTCTGCCCGGTCGAGGGCTCCACGAGCGTCTCGCTTTCCGGCGCTCCGACCAGGGCCGAGCTGACGATGGCGTGCCAGGTCATCGGCCCAGGCTGGCGCTTGCCATGATAGGAACAGGCGATGAGCCGGTCCTCGGCGCGCGTCATGCCGACATAGAGCAGCCGGCGATACTCCTCCTCCGCCTTCTCGCGCACCGCCGACCCCACCGCTCTTGAAAAATCGTTGGCGACGTCGCTCGAGGCGCGCCAGAGATAGCCCTCGCCCTGCCAGAGGCGCTTCGACGGGGCGAAAGACATTAGCCGGGGCAGGTGCTGCTCGCTGAACGGCGCGCTGCCGCTGTCCACCAGGAAGACGACGGGTGCTTCCAGGCCTTTCGAGGCGTGCACGGTGAGGATCCGTACCTCGTCGCGCGTCTGATCCATCTCGCGCTTGACCTCGGGGCCGGCATTCTCGAGCGTCGACAGGAACGCTTCGAGACCGGGAAGCCCCGTCCTTTCCTGGGCGAGGCAGAAACTCAGGAACTCGTCCAGTATGTCTCCGGCCTCGTGACCGAGCCGCGCGATCATCGCCCGCCTGACGCCGTCGCGGCCGAGCACCCCGGCATAGAATTCGAAGACGGGTCGAAAGGCCGCCGCGTCGGCCCAGGTTTCGAGCCGGCGCACGATCGCCGCCATGGCCTCGTCGTCTTCGGCCGCCCGGCGCAGAGACGCATAAAGCGATACCCCGTTGCCGCGGTTCCAGGAGAGGCGGAACAGAGCATCCTCGGAGAGGCCGAAGACCGGGCTGCGCAGCAGGGCGGCCAGTGAAAGATCGTCCTGCGGCTGGAGCACGAAACGGCCGAGCGCTATCAGGTCCTTCACCGCGATGTGTCCGGGCAGGCTCAACCGGTCGGCGCCGGCAACGGGGATGTTGCGGCTTTTCAGGCTGCGCGACAGGGCGTGGACAAAGCGGTCCCGCTTTCGCACGAGCACCATCACGTCGCCGGGCCTCAATCTTCGGCCTGTCCCCTCGATGATTTCGCCGCGCCGGAGCCAGCCCTCGATCGTCCTGGCGACATTCTCGGCGACCTTGACCGCCGGCGCGCTGGCGTGATCGACGGGAACGGTCCAGTCGTCGGGCTCTTCCACCGTATCGGCGCCGACCGGCGGCCAGATCTCGACATAGCCTGGCGCATCGAAACGGATCGCCTTGTGGTCGATCTGTTCGGCATCGCGCGTCAGTCCTTTGCGCACCGCCTCCCGCTCGAACACGCGGTCCACGGCGGCCAACACATCGCCGGTCGATCGGAAAGACCAGGTCAGCCTGACCTGCTCGAAACGCCCCTCCGCGGCCCGGACCTTGCCTGCGAAGGCGTGGCCGCTTTCGGCGAAGGCATCGGGATCGGCGCCCTGGAAGGAATAGATCGACTGCTTCTCGTCACCGACCGCGAACACGGTGCGATGAACCCCGTGCCGAGCTCCATGGCCGGCAAAGAACTCTTCGGCCAACCGGCGCACCACCTCCCATTGCGGCGGGCTGGTGTCCTGCGCCTCGTCGATCAGGATGTGATCGATGCCCTGGTCGAGCTTGTACTGCACCCACGGGCCGGCATCGCGACGCGACAGCAGGCGCACGGTGCGCATGATCAGGTCGTTGAAGTCGAGAAAGCCGCGCGCATTCTTGAGATGCTCGTAGCGGGCAATGAGCCAATCGGCCAGGATCAGCGCGGCGCGAGTGCCTTCCAGCATGCCGAACAGGGCAAGGCGCTCGCGCGTCTTGATGATGACGTCGGCCGCCGCGGCATAACGGTCAGCGAGGTCGGGCAGGCGGTCATGCAGCGCCTTCTTGAAGGTCTTGGCAGGGTCGTAAGGGGCGCCATCCGACTTGAGGAAGCCCTTGGCGAGCAGGGACAGGCGCCGAACGGAATCCCTCTCGGCAAAGGCTTCGTCGGCGTAAGGCACGATGTCGTTCAAGGCTTTGCGGGCATCGACAGCCTCCGCCAGCTGCCTGAACTCGCGATATTCGCCGGGAGAAAAGCCGGGGAGGGGCCATGCTCGGTCGGCCAGGGAGGCCGCCGTGTCGCCGGCGGCGAAACCGAACTCCTCGAAGAGCGGGGCGTAGTTCAAGCGCTCCGAACCGATCTGGTCGATCACCCCGCGCAGCCCGTCGCGTTTGGCGACGATCTCCGAAAGCAGAGCATCGAGCCCCCATTCGCCGCCGCGCTCCAGCACGTCGGCAAAAGCCTCGGCAAGCCTGCGATCATGCCCACCCGAAGCGCCGGTAACCATGTCGCGGCGCGCCTCGGCAAAGAGCGCCGTCTCCATCTGGCTGTCGAGCATCTCGAAATG
Organism: Rhizobiaceae bacterium; assembly: GCA_035556195.1. GTDB lineage: Bacteria > Pseudomonadota > Alphaproteobacteria > Rhizobiales > Rhizobiaceae. The sequence goes on along the minus strand of DATMFK010000009.1, from coordinate 222,004 downwards.
CCCGGCAATGTTCGCCTCCAGGGGAAACTGATGCAGCACTGCCTCGCAGAAGGCATGGATGGTCTGGATCTTGAGCCCGCCAGGCGTTTCCAGCGCCTCGGCGAACAGGCGGCGTGCCCGGGCCAGCCGCTCGTTCGACGGCCTGGCGCCCTCGATCACGGCGATCTGCTCGGCAAGCGACGCCTCGTCGAGCACGGTCCAGGCGGCAAGATCGCGGAAGACCCGGTTGGCCATGTTGGCGGCGGCAGCGCGCGTGTAGGTCAGGCACAGGATCTTCGACGGATCGGTACCTTCGAGCAGCAGACGGATGACGCGCTGCGAAAGCACATGGGTCTTGCCGGATCCGGCATTGGCCGAAACCCAGACGGAGTTGAGCGGGTCCGCGGCGAGCGCCTGGCGTCTCGCGGTCTCCTCGGGAACGGAATAGCGTTTCTTCACGCCTCCTCTCCCCCTTCGCCGTCGTCGCCGCCGGCCGACCATTCGAGCACACGCGCCAGATGATCGTAGTCGCCGTCCGTCTCGCCCTCACGGAACGGCAAGGCGCGCGACAAATATCCCGTGCTGGCGACATTGTAGTAGTCGAGCAGCTTTTCGAGGCGCTGCCAGGCCTCCTCGGCGAGATCGCCCGCCGTCCGTATCTCGCGCCTGAATTCGAGGATCGATTCCTCCTCGACCTCGCCACTGGCGCGAAGCCGCACATGCGCGAGCTTCGACGGCGTCCTCGCGCCGATCGCGGAGAAGGCACCGCGCCGGAGCAGCGCCCCTTCGAGCGCGAGCTGCGGGGCGAGCAGCGTGTGCGCCTGCCCCTTGGACGGCGACATCCCCGTCTTGTAGTCGAGTATGTCGGCGAAGCCGCCGGTGACCAGGTCGACGCGATCGGCATAACCGGAGAGCGTGACGCCCGTCGCGGCGACAGGCGTCGGCTCGGCCCGTACTTCCGAATGCCGGCTCAGCGTGTCGTGGCCGCGGCCGCGCTCCCATGCCACGACATTGCCCGCCATGGCGAGGAACCGCGGCCACCAGACGGCGGCGATATCCTCCGGCAGGGCGGCTTCGGCGAAGGCTGCCCGTCCGGCCTCCAGGAGGGCGTCCGCCGCATTGTCCGCCATCGGATCGGTGCCTGACCGGACGAAGCGGTTGAGGATGTCATGGAACAGCGTTCCGCGTTCGGCGGCGCCCGGATCCCGGATCAGCGGCTCGATGGGCGCGAGATCGAGGACCCGCCTGGCATAGACCGCATAGGGATCGCGGCGAAGCGTCTCGATTTCGGTAACGGAGAACCTGCGTGGCCTCGCTTCCAGCGGCGGCGCGTGGTTGGGCCTGGTGAATTCCGCCGCCCTGCCGCTCTCGTCGATCATATGGGCGTGAGCAAGGTAATCCTCGCCGCGCTTGCGCAGCCGCGCGGCATGGTCCGGTCCCATATAGGTGAGCAGGCGCTGCAGCCAGCGCGAGGCGACGGCGGGCGCGTCCCCGGCACGCGATGCGCGCGACAGGACCACTTTCTCCGTTCCCATCGCCATCATGAAGTCATGGGCGGCCTGGCCGATGCGGCGCTCGGGCGGCTCCAGCTCGAGCCCCGATTTCATCATGCGTGACATGAAGCGATCCGCCTCCGCCCGACGTGGCCAGGACCCCTCGTTGAGCCCGCCGAGAACCAGCGTGTCGACGGAAAGCAGACGCGCCTCGAGCGCGCCCCAGATCGCGACGCGACCATCGCCTCCGGCCGCAGGCTTGACGATTTCGGGCGCCAGGAGGGCTGCCATCACCTCGGGCCATTCGTCCGCGCCGCACGAAAATCCGGAATCGGCGGCGAGCAACGAACGCAGGATGGACGCGAGCTTCTCGCCGGCATCACCCGCGTAGAGCTCGGTGACATCGCCTTCGACCCCGCGCCCCAGCTCCTCCAAGGCGATCACTGTCGATCGCAGAAGATCGCTGAGGGGAAGGGAGGAATTGCCACGTTCCCGGATCAGCGGGTCCAAGGCCTTGCGCAGGCGGGCAAGGATCTCGCGCGCGTCCGACATGCGCCGCGCGGACAGCCGGGGCAGCCAAAAGGGCGGGCGTGAATCCGTGGAGAGGGTACCCAGCCGATCCTCGAACATCTCCGGCAAGGTCGCCATATCCGGCCGGCCGGTTCCGCCTCGAAGTGCGACGAGCTCGATCGTCTCGGCTGCGCCGCGCACGGCCGACCGTTCCATGCCGAGGCCGAGCAGGGGATGCTTGAGGAGCGCGAGCACCGGGACCGGATCGCCCGGCCGGAAAACGGCGTGGAGCATGAGGCTGGCAAGGGTCGCTGGCGCGGAATTGATCAGCGGCGTGCCACCGGAGTCGTCGGCGCGGATGCCGAAGCGGAGCAGCTCGGCGGAGACGCGACGCGCCAGGCCGCGGTCGCCTGTCACCAGGGCGGCGGTCCGCCCGGGCTCCGCCACCGCAAGCCGCAGCGCGATCGCAATGGCGATCGCCTCGTCGCGCTCATTGGCCGCCTCCATCAGCGTGATGCCGGAGAGGGCTTCGATCGCTTCCGGTCCCTCGAGCGTAGCCCTGCCCTCGGCCCAGAGATCGGTCGTCTCCGCGGGCCGCAGCGCCTGATTGACGATCGCTGCGCGCAAGGCCAGCGCCGATGGGGGCGCGCCAATCTCCGCGACGTCGTCTCGCGCCATGCCGATCTTTGCGATCAGGCGCGACAGGCCGTACTGCGGATGCCCCAGCACTGAGGGTGGCGGGGTGGATTTGCTGATCGCCGCCCAGGAGCGTGCGTCCATCGCCCGATCCAGACCGGGCAGAACGACGGCGCCTCGCTCCAGACGCGAGATCACCGACAGCAACTCGGCCGTGGCCGGTATGGAGCCTGTCGAGCCCGCCGCCACGACCGGGCCTCTTGGCGGGTTGCGGGCGAGCCGCCGTGCCTCGGCGCGGATCTTGGCGGTGCGATGGGCGGCCAGGTTCGATCGGCCACGCTCTTCAAGCAGTTTCGGCCAGGCGCCCGTGACGATCTGCAGGAAATCGAGCGTGACCTGCCACCAGCCAGCGAGGTTGCCGGTGACCAGTTCTGCGAGCTTCGTCCAATCGGAGCCCTCGGTCTCGATTTCGTCCATCAGCGCGGCAAGATCGCGCGCCAGCCAGACCGCGTCGGCGGACGAGGCCGGGATGACGACCTCTTCCGAAAACAGCGCGGCGACGTGGGCCGGCAAACGGCTCTTCCAGGCGCGGACCAGCGGCGCGATGAGCAGGAGGCGCTCGATGGGATCGATGGGCGGCGGCAGGTCCAGATCGGTTGCGTCCGCCTCGTCGAAGGCCGCTTCCTCCTCGTCGACTTCCCCCAGCGCCCGGATCACGGGCAGGATCGCCGCCCGACCGCCGGCATGGTCGACGAATGCGCTACGCAGCGCGCGGGCAGCGCGGCGGGTCGGCACATAGATCGTGGCATCCGCCAGCTCGAGCGGATCGTCACCGGGCCTGAAGCCCGGCACGATCTCTCCCGAGAGCAGCGCTTCGGCGAGCGTCGGCAGGAAGCGGACGCCCGGCGGGATGGAAAAGACCCGCGGTGAAGAGCCTGTCATTGCCCTTCCCGGGCGACCTTGACGGCGGCTTCCGCCGCCGGAATGGCCTCGGGGGTGCCGACCGTGATCCAGTGGCCGTCCATGCGCCAGCCGAACAGGCGGCCTGCTTCGATGGCCCGGTCGAAATAGAGGTTCAGCGATTGCGGCGTGATCGCCGCGCCACTGAATATCCGGGGGTGGACGACCGCCGCTCCGGCATAGATCAACCCCTCCGGGGCGCCCCCCGAGCGCATCAGGCCCCCATCCGCACCGAGGAGGAAATCGCTCTTGCCGGAGTGGCCGGTCGCCGATTGCATGTCCGCCAGCATGAGCAGAATATCCATTCTGGCCGCATCCCATGCAAGCCCGAGGACCGTCAGGTTGGGCCTGACGCCGTCGATCCAGAAAGTGTCGGCGTTGAGGATGAAAAAGGGCGATCCGCCGAGGAGCGGCAGGGCCTTGACGATCCCCCCCGCCGAATCGAGGAGCTCTGCGCTTTCGTCCGATATCGTGACGCGCGGGCGCTGCCTCTCCGCGACGTGGGCGACGATCTGTTCCGCAAAATAGTGGACGTTCACGACCGCGCGCCCGACGCCGGCATCCGCCAGGCTGTCCAGTGCCCAGTCGAGCAAGGCCTTGCCTGCGATCCTCACCAGCGGCTTCGGCATGGTGTCGGTGATGGGGCGCATGCGCTTGCCGAGGCCTGCCGCGAGGACCATGGCCGTGTCGGGAACTGATGCCGTCATTCCGGGGTTCCGTCGAGCAGTCCGGCCTTGAAATAGACGTCGCGGACCTCGCGGAGCGCCGGATGGGCGAGGGTACGGCGGAGATAGTTGCGGATGCGCGGCAGGTGCCTCAGATAGGCCGGCTTGCCGTCGCGCCGGTCGAGGCGAACGAAAAGGCCGAGGATCTTGGAGTGGCGCTGCGCGCCCATGATCGCGTAGGCCTCGTCGAAAGCGGACCTGTCGAAGCCCGGTGGCCGGGCCGCGATATAGGCCTCCACCGTAGCCCGCTCGATCTCTGGCGAGATCGTCACGCGCGGATCGAGGGCGAGCGAAGCGACGTCATAGGCTGACGGACCGATCAGCGCATCCTGAAAATCGATCACGCCGAGCCGGCCCAGGCCTTGCCGCTCGGGCCGCCAGATGAAGTTGGGCGACTGCACATCGCGGAGCATGAGCGTCGTCTCCGTTCCGGCGAGACGATCCAGGACCTGGTTCCACGCAGCGACGAATGCATCGCGCTCGGAGGCCTGCGCGGGGCGCCCCTTGAAAGCCGGGATGTACCAGTCGAGCACCAGCTCGACCTCGATCAGCATGGCGTCGCGATCGAAGGGCGGAACGACATGGACCAGCCCCGGCTCCACTTCGGCGCGATCCGGCCAGCGCCTTTCATGCATGAAGGCAAGGAGCTGCCCCGCCGCCTCGTAGCGTTCCCGGATGGGCTCGCCGGCCGGGGACAGGAAGCTGCCGGAGCCGAGATGCTCGATCAGCAGGAAGCCCTGCTCCAGATCCCGCGCGAAGATCTCGGGCACCGATATGCCGGCATCGCCGAGCAGCTTCGCCACGCCGACGAAAGCATGGACGGACTGGGCCGTGTGGGCGATCTCGGCATAGGGCTTTCCGTCGCGCACCGGCGGTCCGAGCACCAGGCGGGGAGAGTTCATCAGGATCCGCCGGGGCTGGCCTTCCAGCGAAACAATCTCATAGGAGCGCGCCGACGCATCGCCCGTCAGATGCGCGCGGACCGCCTCACCCCAACCGGAGCCCTCGAGAAAATTCCTGATCGCCAGCGAGCGCTCCATGCGCGACATGAACGCGCTCGGTCCTTCGATGCGGGCGATCCGACCCGCGCCTTCCTCGTCGAGCCGCAGCGTTGCCGCATCGGCCGGCAACCTGTCTCCGGCCTTCTGCGGCCATTCGATCAGCACGGCGCCGGAGGCAGCGGCCTCGTCGAGCCCGAGTTCGTCCAGTTCGTCGGGCGAAGACAGGCGATAGAGGTCGAAATGCTGCAGGGGGATACGCGTCTCGTAGCTTTGGACCAGGGTGAAGGTCGGGCTCGGCACGTCCAGCTCGGGATCGTTCGCCAGCGCACGGACCAGCCCGCGCGCCAGGGTCGTCTTGCCCGCCCCGAGATCACCCTGGAGGGCGATCACGTCGCCCGGTCGAAGAGCCGCGGCGATATCCTCCCCCAGGCGTATCGTCGCCCTTTCATCGGCAACGCGGCGTTCGATGACCTGCATCGGGTCGGTTACTCCGCAGCGACCCTGACACCGGACGGCGCGAGCGGGAAACGGCAGATGACCGTTGTGCCGCGACCGTCCCCGGTATCGATGGCGACGGTGCCGCCATGCAGCTCGACGAAGCTCTTCACGATGGAGAGACCGAGGCCCGCACCCCGCTTGCGGCCGCCATTCGGGTGGGACTCGAAGCGCCGGAACACGGTGTCGAGCACCTCGGGCGGCATGCCCGGCCCGTCGTCATGCACGGCGAATTCGATATCGCCCCGCACCATGGCGCAGGAAAGCGTGATCGTGCTGCCTTCGGGGGCATAGTTGGCGGCGTTGCTCAGGAGGTTGAAAAGGATCTGCCGGACGCGGTTCTCGTCCCCGTTGAAGCTCTTGGGCGCTTGAAGGGACTCGAGACGCAACTCGATGCCATGCTCGCGCAACCGTTCCGAGACCAGTTCCACTGCGGCCGCGATGGTGCGCTCGACAGGGACCTCGCCCATGTCGAGCTCCATGATGCCGGCGTCGACCGTGGCGAGATCCAGGATGTCGTTGACGATGGTGAGCAGCACCGAGGACGAGGAGCCGATATGGTCGATATATTCGCGCTGGCGCGGCGTGAGCGGACCGGCGCCCGGGCCCGGCAGAAGTAGCAGGTCGGTGAAGCCGATGATGTTGGTCAGTGGCGAGCGCAGCTCATAGGAGACGTGCTGAACGAAATCGTTCTTGAGCTGGTCGGCTTTCTGCAGCGCCTCGTTCTTGTCCTTCAGGGCGCGCTCGACATTGACGCTGTCAGTGACGTCGACAAAGGTCAACATCACCTGACCGTTGGGCAGGTGGATCACGGCGTAGCGCAGGACGGTGCCGTTCCTCAGCTCGGTCTGGCCGTGTCGGTCACGACGCTCTTCGTCGAAGCCGGTGACCGAGGCGGCGAAACTCCCCCAGGGACTGTCGAGCGCCAGCCGGTCGCACTCGGCCCGGACCGCGGCGATATGCGTGTCGCGCTGGAGGGTCTCCGGGTTCAAGCCCCATAGTCCGGCAAAGGCAGGGTTGGACAGACGCAGCCGTCCGTCGGGGCCGAACACGGCGACGCCTTCCGCCAGATTGTCGAGTGTTTCGCCCTGGACGCGCACGGCGGCGTTGTAGCGGCTTTCCAGCGCGAACTTTTCCGTGAGATTCTCGAAGACCCAGGTAACGCCGCCCTTGGGTTGTGGATTGCCGACGACGCGGATCGTGCGGCCGTCGGGCAGATGCCACCAATGCTCCTGTGGTTCGACCGAGCGATAGGCCGACAGGACCGTCTCCTTCCATCGACGCCATTCCGGCTGCTCGGCAAGCTTGCCTTCGCTGCGGAGGCGGTCGAGCAGGAGCGCATTGTCCGGCGCGCTATCGAGGAATCCGTGGTCGAGGTCCCACAGCTTCTGGAATGCCTGATTGAAGAAGCGCAGCTTCTGGCCGGTATCGAAGGTGGCGACCGCGGTGGTCAGCTGGTCGAGCGTGTCGGCATGGCTGCGCACCGTGCGCTCATATTCCTCGCGAACGCCCTCCACGTCGCTCAGATCGACGGCAATGCCGGCGGAGCCGTCGCGGCTGGCGAAATCCGTTATTGCGAAGACGCGCCGATCGCCGTGGATCACGGTCGACAGCTTCTGTTCGAAGAGGGCGCTTGCCAGATGCTGCTGGGCAATGCCTTCCCGAGCCTGGGTACCGAGAAACTCGCGCCCGTCTTCGACGGCAACCGCCTGGCTCGGCGCGTCGACCGCGTCGGCATAGGAGCGGTTCACCCATTTCAGCCTGCCGTCGGCGGCGCGAAGCCAGAACGGCATCTTCAGCGCGTCGATCAGTCCGATCAGCAGATCGTATTCGGCGGACAGATGCTGGTTCTCCAGCTTCAGCCGCGCCTGGGACCGCTGGATCTCCGATAGCGACACGAAGCGCACGAAGACATGGCGCGCGCTCTTGCGACCCTGGATCTCGAGCGGTGCGCCGCTCTGCGTCTCCACCGTCAGATCGAAGTCGACGCCCCGTTCGCGCAGGCCGATCAATGCATGCTCGAGTGCGGCGGCCGAGCGAGGCGCGAGCCAGCGGCCGAAGGCGAGGAACGCGCCACGATCGTCGGGCGCACCGCTCTCGGCGGGAAGCGATCCGAGCAGTTCAGGCTTGCTGTTATCGCTGCTCCAGGCCACGACGCGCTGGTCGCGAAGGTTGAGAAGCGCATTCGAGCGATGAAGCGAGGCGCCGAGATCGGCCAACTGGCCGCGCAGCTCGACATTCTCCCTTGCGATCCTTGCCCGCTCGCGGATCAGCCAGATCGCGGAGAGGAGCGCAGCGCCGAGCACGCCTGTAAAAACGGCACCCTGGATGATCTCGAAGGTTCCGAAAGCCTGGACCGCGCGAGCACCCTGCTGTGCGTGGGCAAGGACCGGCAGCATCAGGCCAAAGCCGCCGGCGATCGCCGGAAGAAGGCCGGCCGTGGCGCGCGAGAGGATGGACAGCCGCCAGCTCGGGCCGGCGCCGCCGGTCGAATCGTTGCGGCCGCCGGTAACGGCCCCTCCCGCCAGAAGCGGGTCTTCACCCGGCATGTCTTTTTCCTCTCCGCCGCCTGAATGCGAGACCGAGCAGAGCGCGATGAGATCAATCGGATCGCTCCACGCGCGACCCTCGTTTCCCCGGACCCCGGAAGCGAAGGCTTTGCGAATCAATGCACAATAGACCTTGGGCGAATCGACGTGAAGAAGGCGCAGGCTCAAAAAAGATGCCGGGCGAAAAGTCAATCGCCCGGCATCAATATCTTGTAGGCAAATGGAAAAAAATCAGTACCTGTAGTGCTCAGGCTTGAAGGGCCCCGCCGGCGTGACGCCGATATAGGCAGCCTGTTCCTCGGACAGTGTGGTGAGCTTGGCGCCCAGCTTGTCGAGGTGGAGGCGCGCCACCCTCTCGTCGAGATGCTTGGGCAGCACATAAACCTCATTCTTGTACTGGCCCGGCTTGGACCACAGCTCGATCTGCGCCAGCACCTGGTTGGTGAAGGACGCGGACATGACGAAGCTCGGATGGCCGGTGGCATTGCCCAGATTGAGCAGGCGGCCCTCCGACAGAAGGATCAGCCTCTTCCCGTCCGGGAAGTTGATCATGTCGACCTGCGGCTTGATATTGGTCCATTTGAGGTTGCGCAGCGACGCGACCTGAATCTCGTTGTCGAAATGGCCGATGTTGCCGACGATCACCATGTCCTTCATCTTGCGCATGTGATCGAGGGTGATGACGTCCTTGTTGCCGGTCGTAGTGATCACGATGTCGGCGGTGGGGGCGGCGTCCTCGAGCGTGACGACCTCGAAACCGTCCATCGCGGCCTGCAGCGCGCAGATCGGATCAACCTCGGTGACCTTGACGCGCGCGCCGGCACCCTTCAGCGAGGCGGCGGAACCCTTGCCCACGTCCCCATAGCCGCAGACGACGGCGACCTTGCCGGCCATCATGACGTCGGTGGCGCGGCGGATTCCGTCGACGAGCGATTCCTTGCAGCCATATTTGTTGTCGAACTTCGATTTTGTGACGCTGTCGTTGACGTTGATGGCCGGGAAGGGCAGCAGGCCCTTCTTCTGAAGCTGGTAGAGCCGGTTGACCCCAGTCGTCGTCTCCTCGGTCACGCCGCGGATGGCGTCCCTGTTCCTGGTGAAGAAGCCCGGCGTCGCCGCCATGCGCTTCCTGATCTGCGCGAAAAGGATCTCCTCCTCCTCGCTGCCCGGCTTCGACAGGACGTCCTCGCCCGCTTCGGCCCGGGCGCCGATCAGGATGTACATGGTCGCGTCGCCGCCATCGTCGAGGATCATGTTCGTCGTGCCGCCATCGGCCCACTGGAAGATCTTGTCGGTATATTCCCAATACTGCTCCAGCGACTCGCCCTTGACCGCGAAGACGGGGGTTCCGGAAGCGGCGATCGCGGCGGCGGCATGATCCTGGGTCGAGAAGATGTTGCAGGAAGCCCAGCGAACATCGGCGCCAAGCGCCTTCAGCGTCTCGATCAACACAGCCGTTTGAATGGTCATGTGCAGGGAGCCGGAAATGCGGGCACCCTTCAGCGGCTTGGCGTTGCCGAACTCATCGCGGCAGGCCATGAGGCCCGGCATTTCGGTCTCGGCGATCTCGATTTCCTTACGGCCCCAATCGGCCAGCGAAATGTCGGCGACGACGTAGTCCTTGTGACCTGTCACGGCAATGCTCCCATGATGAATGCCCGATCTGTTCGTCCTGGTGTCGGTGCGAAAGTGCCTGCCACTTCCGGACTGGCCCAGGAACACCTTCATGCCTTCGACGAATGCACGGGCCCAAGATGGCCGATTGACTAGCAGATCGCCCCCGACTCGACAATACAGGATATAAAGAAATCTTTATGCGTGTATATCGAACGCGCGCGCTGAAAGACGTGGCCGAACCGTTAGATCTCTTCGCCGAAACGAGACGCGATCAGCGCTTCGAGCGCCTCCATGGCGTCCTCCGCATCCGGGCCCGTGGCGGTTACGCGAATGTGGCATCCCGGCGATGCGGCGAGCATCATCAAGCCCATGATCGAGGTCCCGCCGACGGAGATGCCGTCCTTCTCCACCTGTATGTCGGCCTGGAAGCTGCTAACGAGCTGCACGAACTTGGCCGAGGCGCGTGCGTGAAGGCCACGCTGGTTGACGATGAGCAGGTCGCGGGTGAGGGAGTTGCTTGCCGATGGCGCGGTCGTGTTGCTCATTTGCTGGTCAGAAGCTGGCTGGCGACATTGATGTATTTGCGCCCCGCCGTCTGCGCCTCGTCGAGCGCCTGAGCCATGTTGTCGGTCTTGCGAACTCCGGACAGCTTGATGAGCATCGGCAGGTTCATGCCGGCGATGACCTCGATCCGCCCGGCCTCCATGACCGAGATCGCCAGGTTCGAGGGCGTTCCTCCGAACATGTCGGTCAGGATGATGACGCCTGCCCCGGTATTGGCCCGGCCAACCGCATCGACGATGTCCTGGCGACGCTGCTCCATGTCGTCGTCGGCACCGATGGCGACCGTTTCGAAGCTCTCCTGGGGCCCGACGACATGTTCAACGGCGTGGCGGAATTCCTCGGCCAGTTGACCGTGCGTGACCAGCACGAGTCCGATCATTTCTGATTTGGCTCCCGTCAAGCGCCCCTTCGAGGGCGCATTCCTTTGACCGAACGCGGCGGTGCCGCGCGGCAGGAGCGCTATCTTGTCCAGGCGCGCCCGGTTGACAAGTTAAAAGTTGGACAAGGTCCTGCCATTTTGACGCATATCACCTCGGCAAGCGGGTTGACACGGCTCCCCGGTCACCGTTGCTAAAAGGGCTCGAGCCCAAGCCTGGCATGGACAATGCCGGCCGAGGCCTCGACATTTCTGGACGGCAGGTCGAGCACCGGCAGGCGGCAGCCTGCGAGTGCGACTTCATCTTGCTCTTGGAAACGGGGCGCCTCGGAGTGGTCGACGAGTCGGACCACGAGGTCGATTACGGCACGCGCTTCGTAAGCGACGGAGACAGGCGAAAGCCCGTGGACTTCGACCAGTCCGGCAATGCTCGCCGGCGCGCTGGCGACGAGGCGGCCGGCATTGGCTGCGAGCTCCACCTGGTCGTCGCAGACGAGCCTCGCGAAACGGCCGGCAAGCTCGGCGCGTCGGAGCAGCGCGAGCGCCAGGGTCGACTTTCCCGCCCCCGAGCCACCCTGGATCAGGAGCCCTCTGTCGCCGAGGAGCAGCGCCGTTGCGTGCAGGTGGCTCATTCTTCAGCGGGGAGCGTGACGACGAAGCGCGCGCCCTTGATGTCGCCTGGCTTTGTGCCGGCTATGTTCTCGGCGGTCAGCGTGCCGCCATGGGCCTCGACGATCTGGCGGCTGATCGACAGGCCGAGACCCGAGTTCTGGCCGAAAGCTTCACCCACCGGCCGGTCGGTATAGAAGCGCTCGAAAATGCGATCGATGTTCTCGGCGCGTATGCCCGGACCATTGTCGTCGACGGTGATCACATTGTGCTTTCCGGCGCGAGACAAGGTGATGGTGATCCGCCCGGTTTCGTCCGGCACGAAGGAACGAGCGTTCTCGATGAGGTTGGTTATGACCTGCCCCAGTCGGAGATCGTGCCCGACGACCGTGTAGCCCTTCACGCCCTGCGGCAGCTTGGCGGCGTGGAACTCGATCTCGACGGACCTCTTGTGTCGTCCCGCGTCGCGCGAGACGTTCACGAGGTCGCCGATGAACTTCTTGAGGTCCACCTTGGCGGCGTCGTCCCGGGCCAGTTCCGCATCGAGGCGCGAGGCGTCGGAAATGTCGGTGATGAGGCGGTCGAGCCGCCGCACATCGTGCTGGATGATTTCCATGAGCCGGTTGCGCGATTGCTCGCTCTTCGCCAGCGGGAGGGTCTCGACGGCGCTGCGCAGCGACGTCAGCGGATTTTTCAACTCGTGCGACACGTCGGCGGCGAAGCTCTCGATCGCGTCGATGCGGGCGTAGAGCGCATTGGTCATGTCGCGCACGGCGATCGACAGATTACCGATCTCGTCCTGACGGTTCGAGAAGTCGGGGATCTCCTCGCGGCTCTTCACGCCGCGCCGCACACGCACCGCGGCCGCCGCCAGGCGGCGGAGCGGGTTGGCGATGGTGGAGGCGAGCAGCAGCGACAAGACCACGTTCACCAGCGCGGCAACGGCGAAGACGCGCAGGATGGCCTTGCGCTCGGCCGCAACGATCTTGTCGATGTCTCCGCCCTGGGTGTTCAGCATGAGCACTCCTAGGACGGCGCGGAACCGCTGGATCGGCACCGCCACCGAAACGATCTGCTCGCCTTGCTCGCTGACGCGCACCACAGTGGCGGGACTGCCCGTCAGCGCGTTCATGACTTCGGGGAAGGCCGAGCCGTTGCCGCCGGGCTGCTCCTTGTAGACCGGCAGGTCGGAGTTGCGGAAGAAATCGAAGACGAATTTCTGCGCGCGCTCGAAGAGGCTCTGCTCCTCCTCCTGCATGGGCGGCAGGTCGTAACGCAGGATCTGCCCGCGCGAATAGAGATGGCGGGAGTCGAGCAGAAGGTTGGCGTCGCGATCATAGATGCGCGCCCGGGTGCGGGTGGGCGAGATCAGCCGGCGCAACACCGGCGCCACGCGTTCCGGATTGATCGGGAAGTCGAGGCTGTCGAGCTGGTCGGACCCAGGCGCAAGGCTCTCGCCGGCCTGCAACTCGAGCAGCTTCTCCGGGTCGATGCTGATCGAATCGGTCTCGACCGTCGCCGACGCGGCAATGGCGCCGGCGATGATCTCGCCCTGCGTCATGAGGCTTTCCACGCGCGCATCGATCAGACCGTCGCGGAACTGGTTGAGATAGAGAATTCCGACGACGAGCACGCCCAGCGCGGCAAGGTTGAGGAAAAGGATGCGCCGCGTAAGGCTGGAGAAGATGTAATGTCCAAGGAAGCGGCGCAGCGGAACGGTGAGGCGTGCCAGGAAGGCAGGCCGACGCGCCGGCCGCCTTGCGGCGGTCGTCGCTTTCCTCAGCTCTGCATCAACTGCCATATAAACTCGTTTCCCTCCGCGCCGTGCGCCCGGCATGGCGCCCGCGGACGCCTACCTCAGGCTTCCCGGAATCGATACCCTACTCCGTAGAGGGTCTCGATCATGTCGAAGTCGTCGTCGACCGCCTTGAACTTCTTGCGCAGGCGCTTGATGTGGCTGTCGATGGTACGATCGTCAACATAGACCTGCTCGTCATAAGCCGAATCCATCAACGCGTCACGGCTTTTGACGACGCCCGGTCGCTGCGCCAGCGAGTGCAGGATGAGGAACTCGGTGACGGTGAGGGTGACCGGCTCGCCTTTCCAGGTGCAGGTGTGCCGTTCCTGATCCATCACGAGTTGCCCGCGCTCGAGCGAGCGGGATTGCTGGCTCGGGGTCTTGGCGGCCGCATCGCGGGCACTCGCCCGGCGCAGCACGGCCTTCACCCGCTCGACAAGCAGGCGCTGCGAGAACGGTTTCCGAATGAAATCGTCGGCACCCATCTTCAGGCCGAACAGCTCGTCGATCTCGTCATCCTTCGAGGTCAGAAAGATCACCGGGAGATCCGACTTCTGGCGCAACCGGCGCAACAGCTCCATGCCGTCCATGCGCGGCATCTTTATATCCAGGATCGCGAGATTGGGCGGCCGGGCCGACAGCCCTTCCAGCGCCGAGGCGCCGTCGGTGAAGGTCTCCACCCTGTAGCCTTCGGATTCGAGCGCGATCGAGACCGAGGTCAGAATGTTGCGATCGTCGTCGACAAGCGCGATTGTTGCCATGTCAAGCGGCTCCCTCATGAGCGGGCGTCCCTTCCTTAGTCAAGGAGGGGCTTCTGGCGTACAAATTAGGTACAAAATGTGGCATATGCCACTTGGCGGCCGGCGGGCAAGCCCTGCACGCATGGACCTGCCGCAATTCGCCCGCCCAATCGGGCAACATTCTCGGTCCCGCTCTTGAGCGGCGATCGCGGATTCGCCGCCATTATAAACGGTTTAAACGATTTTTAAAATTTTAAATCGATTAATGATTTGAAATTGCTGAGCTTTTCTGTTTGTCAGCTGTTATGCTTCCCAACTCGGGAGGGCATTTTCGCGCCCGGGCACTTTGTCGCGTGGCGCATTCACAGGCCATCGGGAGCGAATATGAACGAAATTGGCAAACGCAACCCCGCCTACGGCATCGACAAAGCGGGTATTCGCAATCCCGGCAAGGTCCACTACAATCTGGGTCCCGCCGAACTCGCCGAAGAGGCGGTACGCCGCGGCGAAGCCAAGCTGACGGCCGATGGCGCGCTGGTCGCCTACACCGGCCAGCACACCGGCCGCTCGCCAAAGGACAAGTTCGTCCTGCGCGACGCCGCCTCCGAGCCACATGTCTGGTGGGACAACAACAACGCGATCGGCCAGAGCGAGTTCGACACGCTTTATGCCGACTTCCTCGAGCATGCCCAGGGCAGGGACCTGTTCGTGCAGGACCTGGTGGGCGGCGCCGACGAGAAGCACAGATTGCCGACCCGCGTGATCACCGAATTCGCGTGGCATTCCCTCTTCATCCGCAACCTCCTGATCCGTCCGAAGGCCGAGGAGCTGGCGTCCTTCGCGCCCAGCATGACGATCATCGACCTTCCGTCCTTCCGCGCTGACCCCGGGCGTCATGGTTGCCGCACAGAGACGGTGATCGCGGTGGACCTCACCCGCATGATCGTGCTGATAGGCGGCACCGCCTATGCCGGCGAGATGAAGAAGTCCGTGTTCACGGCGCTCAACTACATCCTTCCGGCGCACGGGGTCATGCCCATGCATTGTTCGGCGAATGTCGACGACGCGGGCCGCTCGGCGATCTTCTTCGGACTTTCCGGCACCGGCAAGACGACGCTGTCGGCCGACCCGTCGCGCACCCTGATCGGCGACGACGAGCACGGCTGGGGGCCCCAGGGCATCTTCAACTTCGAAGGCGGATGTTACGCCAAGACGATCCGTCTCTCGGCCGAGGCCGAGCCGGAGATTTTTGCGACCACGCGTCGTTTCGGTACCGTCCTGGAAAATGTCGTGCTCGACGCCCGGCGCGTGCCGGATTTCGACGACGGCAGCCTGACGGAGAACACGCGTTGCGCCTATCCGCTGGACTTCATCCCGAATGCCAGCGAGACCGGCCGCGCCGGCCATCCGAAGAACGTCATCATGCTCACCGCCGACGCTTTCGGCGTCATGCCGCCGATCGCCAAGCTGACGCCGGCCCAAGCCATGTACCACTTCCTGTCCGGCTACACGGCGAAGGTGGCGGGCACCGAGCGCGGCGTGACCGAGCCTGAGGCGACCTTCTCGACCTGCTTCGGGGCGCCCTTCATGCCGCGCCATCCCAGCGAGTACGGCAATCTGCTGCGCGAGTTGATCGCGCAGCACAAGGTCGATTGCTGGCTGGTCAATACCGGCTGGACAGGCGGCGCCTACGGGACGGGCAAGCGCATGCCGATCAAGGCGACCCGCGCGCTGCTCGCCGCGGCGCTGGAGGGTTCGCTCAGCGGCGCCGAGTTCCGCACCGATCCCAATTTCGGTTTCGCTGTCCCGGTATCCGTGCCGGGCGTCGACAGCGCAATCCTCGACCCACGTTCGACCTGGGCCGACAAAGCCGCCTATGACAATCAGGCCCGTCGTCTGGTCGACATGTTCGTCGCCAATTTCGGCAAGTTCGAAGCCCATGTCGACGCCTCCGTGCGCGATGCGGCACCCCGCGTGATGGTGGCTGCCGAATAGGCGGTTTCACGTGAATCCCTCCTGCGAGAAAAGGCCCGCTACGTCGGGCCTTTTCTTTTGCGCGGGGAAGGAGCATTCAGGGGGTCGACCAAGCCGCCATCCCGCCGGATCAATGCGGGCGGAACCACCCTTCACCTCCCTCGCGAGGGTCATCGGACCGTCCGATAAAGAACTGATGCAGCTCGATCAGGTGACACTCGAATGATTGCCATCGAAATCGCCGCCGGGGTCTCCATCGCGGAAGAAGATCTCACGGAGACCTTCATACGCTCCTCGGGCCCGGGCGGTCAGAACGTCAACAAGGTGGCGACGGCCGTCCAGCTCCGCTTCGACGCCCGCAACGCCGTCGGGCTCCCCGAACGTGTGCGTGAGCGCGTGATCAAGCTTGCAGGCCAGCGCGCGACCAAGGACGGCGTCATCGTCATCGAGGCCGGGCGTTTCAGGACCCAGGAGCAGAACAGGGCGGATGCGCGATCGCGTCTCGCCGCGCTCGTCGCCAAGGCAGCGGAGCCGCCGCCGCCGCCCCGCAAGAAAACCAGGCCTTCGAAGGGGGCCATAGAGCGTCGGCTGAAGGCCAAGGCAGGCCGGTCGACCGTCAAACGCCTGCGCGGCAAGATCGAAGGCGATTGACCGGCGCATCGCGCTGAACAGGTCGCGGGGTTCGTCCACGCTTTCCCTGCCTGGCTCGCCTCTCACCAAGGCTGTGTCGCGCAACGGTCCGGCGCCCTTGCGAAACCTTCTCCGCCTTTCAATTTCTCCCGGCCGGTGCAAAAGTCGGCCCGCATTCATGCGGCAAGAGGAGACAGCCAATGGGCGTGTTTGATTTCGTGAAGAATGTCGGCAAGAAACTGGGATTCGGCGACGACGACGAGGCGCCGAAGGCCGACGCGCTGAAGAAAGAGCTCGATTCCTACAAGCTCGGCACGGACAAGGTCGAAGTAGAGGTCAAAGGCGACAAGGCCGTCCTCAAAGGCGTCGTCGCCGACCAATCCATTTTCGAGAAAGCGGTGATCGCGGTCGGCAACACGCTCGGCGTCACCAAGGTGGAGGCGGACGAGCTCAAGGTCGTCGCGCCCGAATCGGGTCTGAAGCTCGATGCCAGTGCCGACATGACCGCGCTCGTGCAGGCGGCGAGCCCCGCCAAGCAGCCCGTCTTCTACACGGTCAAGAAGGGCGACAATCTCTGGAAAATTGCCGAACACCATTATGGCAAGGGCAACGGCGCCAAGAACAATGTCATCTTCGAGGCCAACAAGCCCATGCTGACACATCCCGACAAGATCTATCCCGGCCAGGTGCTGCGCATCCCCGAGATCGGTCAGGCCTGAATCGGGTTGCCATTTCCTGCATGGTGATGGCACGACGGCCGCAAGGCGGCCGTCGTGCCAAGGGAGAGCCAGTCGCATGCAGGTATTGCCGAGAGGTGTGAGACATATTCCGGGATATCTCGGCCGCGACGCTCAGGAATCCCTGGTCGAGGACATCCGCAAAGTGGTGCAGGCCGCGCCGCTTTACACGCCGGTCATGCCGCGCACCGGCAAGCCCATGAGCGTGCGGATGACGAATTGCGGATCTCTCGGCTGGGTTACGGACAGGGACCGCGGCTATCGCTACCAGGCCGAGCACCCGGTGACCGGACAGCCCTGGCCTCCGATCCCGGACATGCTGCTGGGAATCTGGAAAGAGGTTTCGGGCTACGCTGGTGAGCCCGAAGCCTGCCTCGTCAATTTTTATGGGGAGGATGCCCGGATGGGCATGCACCAGGACCGCGACGAAGCCGAGCTCGCGGCGCCCGTCGTGTCCATTTCGCTCGGAGATTCCTGCCTGTTCCGGGTAGGGCAGACGCGCCGTGAAGGTCGCACGACCTCGTTCCGGCTGGATAGTGGCGATGTCGTCATTCTCGGCCGAGAGGGGCGCCTTGCGTTCCATGGCGTGGATCGCATCTATCCTTCTACCTCGGCCCTGCTGAAGAAAGGCGGGCGCATCAACCTGACGCTCAGAAGGGTGACTAGAGCTTCCTGAGCGCCACCTCCACGACGCGATGGTCGGGGCCCTTCTTCAGGATGAGGTCGGCACGCGGACGCGTCGGCAGGATGTTTTCCCTGAGGTTCTTCAGGTTGATGTTGCCCCACAAGCCCTCGGCGATGGCGCGGGCAGCGTCTTCGGACAATTGCGAATAGCGGTGGAAGAAGGACTGCGGATTTCGGAAGGCGGTTTGCCTCAACCGCATGAAGCGCTGGATGTACCAGTTGTGGATCAGTGCTTCATCCGCGTCGATATAGATCGAGAAGTCGAAGAAATCGGAGACGAAAGGAACGAAGTTTCCGTCCTTGGGCAGCTCGCGCGGCTGAAGGACGTTCAGGCCTTCGAAGATCAATATGTCCGGCCGGTCGATGGTGACGAATTCGCCAGGCGTCACGTCATAGGTCAGATGCGAATAGACCGGTGCCCGGACATTGGGCTGGCCCGACTTGATGGCCGAGAGAAAACGCAGGAGCGCGCCGACATCGTAGGAGTCCGGAAAGCCCTTGCGCTCCATGAGGTTCTCGCGGCGCAGCACCTCGTTCGGATAGAGGAAGCCGTCCGTGGTCACGAGGTCGACCTTCGGGCTCGACGGCCAGCGGGCGAGAAGCTCCTTCAGGACACGCGCCGTGGTCGATTTGCCCACGGCCACGGAACCGGCCATGCCGATGATGAAGGGCGTCTTCACCCCATCGTCCGGGTTGAAGAAGAGTTGGCGCTGCCGGAACAGGAGCTGGCTCGACTCGACATGGGCCGAGAGAAGCCGCGACATGGACAGATAAATGCGCCGGACTTCGTTCAGGTCGATGGGATCATAGAGCGAACTCAGCCGACGCACCTCTTCGGCAGACAGGGTGAGCGGCGTGTCGGCCCGGAACTCGGACCATTGCTCGGCCGAAAAGAAGCGATAGGGAGAGTATTTTTCGGTCTTAATGAGCTGGTCCATCAAGGAAGCCCACCTCCGCTTATGCTTTTGGTGTCGTCAGTCCCGCGCGCGCGAAGCCTTCTCGGCGATGCCGGAACGGCTCGTACGCCGCTCCAGCTCGGCCAGCACTTCGTCGAGCGGAATGCCGGCGAGGGCGAGCACCACCAGCCAATGGTAGAGAAGGTCGGCGCTTTCCGAGATGAGCCCGTCCCGATCGGCGCCCACGGCGGCAATGACCGTCTCGACGGCCTCCTCGCCGAGCTTCTTGGCAGCCTTGTCCATGCCCGCAGAAAAAAGCTTCGCGGTCCAGGAGGACGGATCGCCGGAGCGCGCCCGTTCGGCAATGATCTTTTCAAGGTCGGCCAGCGAGAATGCGGTCATCGGATATCGCCTAGTTCGGGCCACTGTCCAGTCGCATCGCCAGCCCGGCGCGCGCCATGTAGGCCTTGGCCTCGGCGATGGTATAGGTGCCAAAATGGAAGATCGAAGCGGCCAGGACCGCCGTCGCGTGTCCGTCGCGTATGCCTTCGACCAGGTGATCGAGATTGCCGACGCCGCCGCTGGCAATGACCGGGGCTCGCACCGCATCGGCGACAGCCCTGGTGAGCGCGATATCGTAGCCCGCCTTGGTCCCGTCGCGATCCATCGAGGTGAGCAGGATCTCCCCCGCACCGCGGGCGACGACCTTGCGCGCGAATTCGACAGCGTCGATGCCGGTTTTCTCGCGGCCGCCATGGGTGAAGATCTCCCAGCGCTCGGTTTCACCCGGGCCCGAGACTTTCTTGGCGTCGATGGCGACGACGATGCACTGGTTGCCGAACTTGTCGGCCGCCTCGGCCACGAAATCGGGATTCTTCACCGCCGCCGTATTGATCGACACCTTGTCGGCGCCAGCCAGCAGCAGCTTGCGAATGTCGGAGACCTGGCGCACCCCGCCGCCCACGGTGAGGGGCATGAAGCATTGCTCCGCCGTGCGGGCAACGACGTCGAAGATCGTCTCGCGGCCATCCGACGAGGCTGTGATGTCGAGGAAACAGAGCTCGTCGGCGCCGGCCGCGTCGTAGGCCTTGGCCGCCTCCACCGGATCTCCCGCGTCCACGAGGTCGACGAAATTGACGCCCTTGACGACGCGTCCGTCCTTGACGTCCAGACAGGGGATGACGCGCGATTTCAAGGTCATGCACCAGCTCCCTCGAACAGGCCGCGGGGCGGTTTCGCCGTGCCGCGCAGGATGGCGAGCGCCTCGGCCGGATCTATGCGCCCGTCATAAAGGGCGCGTCCCGAGATCGCTCCTTCGAGCTTGGCCGCATCCGGCATGGTCATGCGCACGATGTCGGCCAGCGAGGCAAGCCCGCCGGAGGCGATCACCGGTATCGAGACTTCGTCGGCGAGGGCGATGGTCGCTTCCCAGTTGATGCCCGACAGCACGCCGTCGCGATCGATGTCGGTATAGATGATGGCCGCCACGCCGGCACCCTCGAACTTCTTCGCCAGCTCGACCGCGCCGAGCTGAGAGGCCTGTGCCCAGCCCTCGACGGCCACCTTGCCGCCGCGAGCGTCGATGCCGACAGCGATCTTGCCCGGAAACTTCCGGCACGCCTCCTTCACCAGATCGGGATCGCGCACGGCTACCGTGCCGAGGATCACGCGCGCCAAGCCCCTTTCCAGCCAGTTCTCGACATGGGCGAGGCTGCGTATACCGCCGCCGAGCTGAACAGGGTTCTTCGTGCCCCGCAGGATAGCCTCCACCGCCTGTCCGTTGACGGAATGCCCGGCGAAGGCGCCGTTGAGGTCCACGACGTGCAGCCATTCGAATCCTTGGCTCTCGAAGGCGGCGGCCTGGGCGGCTGGGTCCGCATTGTAGACGGTGGCCTGGTCCATGTCGCCGAGCTTCAGGCGGACGCACTGGCCGTCCTTGAGATCGATGGCCGGAAAAAGGATCATTGGTTCCTCTTGCGCCGCGGTTCGGGGAGCCTCATGGCTTCCATCGCAGGAAATTGGCGATGAGGGCAAGGCCGAGCGCCTGGCTCTTTTCGGGGTGGAACTGGGTGCCCGCGCGGTTGCCGCGCGCCACCGCGGCCGTGACCGGGCCGCCATAGTCGGCGACCGCGAGCACGTCGTCGGGATCGGCGGCATCGAGGTGATAGGAATGGACGAAATAGGCGTGCAGCCCGTCCGGCCCCGTGCGAATCCCGTCGAACAGCGGATGGGCACGCCGAAGCTCGATCGTGTTCCATCCGATCTGGGGGATCTTGAGGGCTGGGTCGGAAGGTCTGATCTCCTTCACGTCGCCCGCTATCCAGCCGAAACCCCTGGTGACGGTCTTTTCCAGTCCGCGCTCGGACATGAGCTGCATACCGACGCAAATACCGAGAAACGGCCTGCCCGCCCTGACGACCGCCTCCTCGATCGCCTCTTCCATGCCGGGCACGGCGGCAAGGCCTGCACGGCAATCGGCATAGGCGCCGACGCCCGGAAGCACCACGCGATCGGCTCCGCGCACGTGCTCCGGCCGGGAGGTCAGTTCGATCTGCGCCGAGATCCCGGCTTCGTGTGCTGCGCGCTCGAATGCCTTGGTCGCCGAGCGGAGATTGCCCGAACCGTAGTCGATGATCGCCACACGCATGTCAGCGCCCGCCTGGATAGGAGAAAAGACCGAGCGCCGGGCCGTAAGGCGCGGTCGTCGCCCGGGCCGGCTGGCGCACAGGCTCCGGCTCAGGCCGAGCCTCCGCTTGAGGACCGATGTCCACCGCCTCGCCGTAATAGCGGATTTCCGCG
The DNA here is from genome assembly GCA_035556195.1 of Rhizobiaceae bacterium. Taxonomy (GTDB): domain Bacteria; phylum Pseudomonadota; class Alphaproteobacteria; order Rhizobiales; family Rhizobiaceae. The sequence goes on along the minus strand of DATMFK010000009.1, from coordinate 200,235 downwards.
TCGGCCGCCGAATCCGCCTCGACGACCGCCACATCATGCCAGCCGCGCCGGCGCAACGCGTTGACCCGCAAGACGGCGCATTCAAGCCCGACATAGATCGAGACCAGGAGCGACAGCACAGAGGCGTAGGCACCGTAGCCGCCGGCTTCCCCCAGAGCGCCGATCAGCAGCACCGCGCCGAGCGCCAGCGCCGCCTCGATCCACAGGCGGTGCCACAGCAACCAGACGAAAGGCAACAGAAACGCGAAAAAGGTGAAGCCGTCACGGATGAACACCGCGTCGACCGTCCCTCGCGCCTGCTGCCGCGGCTCCATGATTACATAGACTGCCATCGGTTTTCCCTAAGCAGGTTCCGCAAGACTGTCCACGGTTTTGCGACAGGGACCTGCGGCGAGCAACAAAGAAGCGACATTCTCCGGCATCCACGAATGTCGGCTAATGCATGTCTCCCGACAGTGTGCAGCGGTCTTGGGGAAACGACATGCCTTATGCGCTCAGCGTGCCCTTGGTGGACGGGATCGCGCCGGGCTGGCGCGGGTCGGGTTCGAGCGCGACGCGCAAGGCCCGCGCCACCGCCTTGAAGCACGTTTCGGCAATGTGATGATTGTTGGCGCCGTGGTGGTTGAGGACATGCAGCGTGATCCCCGCATTCTGCGCAAGGGCCTGGAAGAACTCGCGCACCAGCTCGGTGTCGAAGGTGCCGACCTTGGGCGAGGAGAAATCGACATGCCAGACCAGGAACGGTCTGCCGGACACGTCGACCGCCGCCTTGGTGAGGGTCTCGTCCATGGCGAGGTCGATCGAGGCGTAGCGCGTGATGCCGCGCCGTTCGCCGAGCGCCTTGGCGAGGGCCTGGCCGAGCGCGATGCCGGTGTCCTCCACCGTGTGATGATCGTCGATATGGAGATCGCCCTTTGCCTTGACCTTGATATCGATCAGCGAATGCCGGGACAATTGCTCCAGCATATGGTCGAAAAATCCCACACCCGTGGAGATGTCGAAGCGACCGCTGCCGTCGATGTCGACGGAAACGGCGATCTCCGTCTCCTTCGTTTTGCGGCTAACGCTTGCCGCTCGTTTTTCCGTGCCGGACGCCATCCCGATCTCCACCTCCAGCAGGTTCCCGCAGCTTCGCCCGCTTGGCTTCTTCCGTTGTCGCAGGTTCTCGTCGCAAAGCCGTGAGACGTTTTTTTGCAGAACCTGCGTGGTTGCCGGCGCCTTCTAACAGCATGAGTCCGGGATTTCCAGTTGACCCGAAGCGGATTGCAAATGCGGGGTCGGGCCATACATATGGCACATACAACCCTCGTATCGTGCGGTCGCCTTCGGGGCCGCGCGCCATCGGAGCCGATAATGTCGAATGAATTGAGCATGCACGCCACGACGATCGTAACCGTCCGCAAAGGCGGCAAGGTCGTCATTGCCGGCGACGGCCAGGTGAGCCTCGGCCAGACCATCATGAAGGGCAATGCCAGGAAGGTCCGTCGCATCGGCAAAGGCAATGTGATCGCCGGCTTCGCGGGCGCCACCGCCGATGCCTTCACGCTGCTCGAGCGCCTCGAGGCCAAGCTGGAACAGTATCCCGACCAATTGACGCGTGCCTGCGTCGAACTGGCCAAGGACTGGCGAACCGACCGCTATCTGCGCCGCCTCGAAGCCATGATGCTGGTGGCCGACAAGAACGTGTCGTTGGCCCTGACCGGCACCGGCGACGTGTTGGAGCCCGAGCATGGCGTGATGGCGATCGGTTCGGGCGGCAACTATGCGCTCGCGGCTGCCCGTGCGCTGATGGAGACGGAGGTCGATGCCGAGACGATCGCCCGCAAGGCCATGGAGATCGCGGCCGACATCTGCGTCTACACCAACCACAACGTGGTCGTCGAAACGCTGGACGCAGCCTGATCGTGGTCAGCGCCGGCGCACTCCATGCCGGCGCTTCCTTCGGCATCATTCAATGATATCCATGGTTGGCTGCAGAGTTGCATGTCGAACCCATGATCGGCGGTTGGATCGGCCGCAGCTATTGTGGCAGCGTACGGCCGGGCGGACCGCTGGCTGCGTGTGACGAAAGGCCGAAGACCATGAAGAAAGGTTCCGACATCCTCGTCGAGGCGCTCGAGAACGAAGGCGTCGACCGGATCTTCGGCGTGCCTGGCGAAGAAAACCTGCATGTCGTCGAATCACTGCGCAAATCCAGAATCGAGCTCGTCCTGACGCGGCATGAACAAGCGGCCGCCTTCATGGCCGCCACCCATGGGCGGCTCACGGGCAGGCCGGGCGTGTGCATGGCGACGCTGGGGCCCGGCGCGCTGAACTTTTCCACCGGCGCGGCCTACGCTCATCTCGGCGCGATGCCGATGATCCTGATCACCGGCCAGAAGCCGATCATGACCGCCAAGCAGGCGCGTTTCCAGATCGTCGACGTCGTCGCCTCGATGCGCCCGCTCACCAAAATGACGCGTCAGATCGTCAGCGCACCGAGCATTCCCTCCATGATTCGCGACGCTTTCCGCGTGGCGACGGAAGAGCGGCCCGGCCCTGTCCATCTGGAGTTGCCGGAGGACATCGCCGGGGAGATGGCGCCCGACGCGCCGGTCGTCCCCATCCATCCGCTCGACCGGCCGGTGGCGCCGGCCGCGGCTCTCGACCGCGCGGTCGAGCTCATCCTGAGAGCCAGGCGCCCGCTCATCATGATCGGCGCGGCCGGCAACCGGCCGAGACTGGTGGAGGCGCTGTCGGCCTTCGTTCATCGCGTGCGCGTGCCCTTCTTCAACACCCAAATGGGCAAGGGCGCCGTGCACGGCGGCTCGAACCTCTATGTCGGCACGGCCGCACTCTCCGAGCGCGACTATGTCCACGAAGCCATCGACATGGCCGACCTGATCATCGCGATCGGGCATGACACGGTGGAGAAGCCGCCCTTCCTGATGAAAAGCGAGGGCGGCCCGCGCGTGATCCATATCGGCTACAGCTCCGCCAGCGTCGAACAGGTCTACCACCCCGACGCCGAGGTGATCGGCGATATCGGCACCACCGTGACGGCGCTCGCCGACCGGCTCGGCGGCAAGCTCGATCCCGATCCCGCGCTGCTGGAATTGCGCCCGCGTATCCTCGAAAGGCTGAACGACCGCGCCGACGAGGACCGTTTCCCGATCACGCCGCAGCGCATCGTTCACGATGTCCGCCAGGTCATGCCGGAAGACGGGATCGTGTGCCTGGACAACGGCATGTACAAGATCTGGTTCGCCCGGAACTATCGCACCCATGTCGCCAATACGCTGCTTCTCGACAATGCCCTGGCCACGATGGGCGCCGGCGTGCCTTCTGCGATGATGGCCGCGATGCTCTATCCAGACCGCCGGGTCATGGCGGTCTGCGGGGACGGCGGTTTCATGATGAATTCGCAGGAGCTGGAGACGGCGGTCCGGCTCGGACTGAACCTGGTGGTCGTCATCCTGAACGACAGCGCCTACGGCATGATCCGCTGGAAGCAGTCCATAGACGACTTTCCGGATTTCGGCCTGACCTTCGGCAATCCCGATTTCGTGCGCTATGCCGAAGCCTATGGCGCCACGGGCTCCCGCGTCACCGAGGCCGCCGCGCTCGCGCCGACGCTCGAGGCGGCCTTCGCCGGCGGAGGTGTCCATGTCGTCGATGTGCCCATCGATTATTCGGAGAACACCAAGGTGCTGGTCGAGGAACTGCGCAACCGCAAGCCTGCTGTCCGGTTGGCATAGAAGGGGAGGGACATGGCTTCGATCCGCTACGATTTCCGCGCCGTCACGGAGAACGATCTGCCCATGCTCGGCGCCTGGATAGCGGCCCCGCATGCCGCCGCTTGGTGGGGCGACCCGGAAGAGGAGATCGCCGAGATACGGCAACATATCGACAGCGTCTCCGTGGAACCCATCATCGTCGAGCTCGACGGCAAGCCTATCGCATATCTCCAGGCCTATGATCCGCATCTGGAGGACGATCATCCCTATCAGGACCAGCCCTTCGGCACGATCGGCCTCGACCTCACGATCGGCGATGCCGAGCTTGTCGGCATCGGCCACGGGTCGGCCTTGCTCCGGCAGTTTGTCGGCGAACTCTTCGCCGAAGGCACGCCGCGCGTGATCATCGATCCCGACCCGACAAACGCCAGGGCGATCCGCGCCTACGAGAAAGCTGGCTTCCGTGCCTTCGACACGCGCACCTCCGTCTACGGCCCGGCGCTCATGATGGCGATCGACGCCGAAGACTGGGACGCCGCATGACGGCTCCGGCATTCGGGCAAACGGCGACAGGATGGCGGCTGTCCTGGCGTACGGGCCTGGCGGTGGCCGTGGCCCTGATCGGCCTGCAGGCCATCATCCTTCATGCCATGGGCCGGATTCCGATTTGCGAATGCGGAACGATCAAGCTCTGGCACGGCGTGGTCAAGAGTTCGGAGAACTCCCAGCACCTTGCCGATTGGTACACCTTCTCCCACATCATCCATGGTTTCCTGTTCTACGCAGGCACGTGGCTGGTTCTGCCCAGGCGCTCAATCTGGTTCCGCCTTGCCGTCGCCATATTGCTGGAGGGCTCCTGGGAAATTCTCGAAAACAGCGACTTCATCATCAACCGTTATAGGGAAGGAACCATTTCCTACGACTATTTCGGCGACAGCATAGTAAATTCCGTCGCCGATACTTTGTGGATGGTGCTGGGCTTTGTCATGGCGGCAAGGCTTCCTATATGGGCCGTAGTGGTGCTCGCCATCGTGTTTGAATTCGGCGTCGGCGCCGTCATCCGCGATAATCTCACACTCAACGTGATCATGCTGCTGCATCCGTTCGAGTTTATCAGGCAGTGGCAAATTGGTGCGTAATATGACGACATTCTCCCCTCGTGAAATCGTGTCTGAACTTGATCGCTTCATCATCGGCCAGAAGGACGCCAAGCGTGCCGTCGCGATCGCCCTGCGCAATCGCTGGCGCCGGCAGCAGCTCGAGGGCCAGATGCGCGAAGAGGTGATGCCCAAGAACATCCTGATGATCGGCCCCACCGGCGTCGGCAAGACCGAGATTTCGCGTCGTCTCGCCAAGCTCGCCGGCGCGCCCTTCGTCAAGGTCGAAGCGACGAAATTCACCGAAGTCGGATATGTCGGCCGCGACGTCGAGCAGATCGTACGCGACCTCGTCGAAGTGGCGATCGGCCTGGTGCGGGAGAAGATGCGCGAAGACGTCCAGGCACGGGCACATGTCAATGCGGAAGAGCGCGTGCTGGAGGCTCTCGTCGGCAAGACAGCGAGCCCCGCGACGCGGGACAGCTTCCGCAGGAGACTGCGCGACGGCGAGCTCGACGACAAGGAGATCGAGATCGAGGTGGCCGACACCGGCGGCGGGATGCCCGGCTTCGAGATACCCGGCATGCCCGGAGCCAATATCGGCGTGCTCAACATCAACGACATGCTGTCGAAGGCCATGGGCGGCAAGCGCACAAAGACGCGCAAGACGACGGTCAAGGAATCGTACGAGCTCCTCATCAACGACGAGTCCGACAAGCTGCTCGATCAGGACGAGGTCGTGCGGCGGGCCCTCGAGGCGACGGAGAATGACGGCATCGTCTTCCTCGACGAGATCGACAAGATCGCGGCGCGCGAGGGCGGCATCGGAGCCGGCGTTTCCCGCGAGGGCGTGCAGCGCGACCTTCTTCCGCTGGTCGAAGGCACCACGGTCGCGACCAAGTACGGGCCGGTGAAGACGGATCACATCCTGTTCATCGCATCAGGCGCCTTCCACGTCTCCAAGCCATCGGACCTGCTGCCCGAATTGCAGGGCCGCCTGCCGATCCGCGTCGAACTGCGCGCGCTCGAGAAAGAGGATTTCCGCCGCATCCTGACGGAGACCGAAGCCAGTCTGATCAAGCAGTATGTGGCACTGATGCAGACCGAGGGCGTGAAACTCGAATTCACCGACGACGCGATCGATTCGCTTGCCGGCATAGCCGTCGATCTCAACGCCAATGTCGAGAATATCGGCGCGCGGCGGCTGCAGACGGTCATGGAACGCGTCCTGGACGAGATTTCCTATGACGCGCCGGATCGGTCCGGGACGGAGGTGACCATCGACGCCGACTATGTCCGCGAACATGTCGGCGATCTCGCCAAGAACACAGATTTGTCGAGATTCATCCTTTAGGAGACGCTCCCAGAGGGCGACGATGAGCGGAGCTTGCGGCGCAGGCTCAAAAGTTCCGCTCGACGCCGCCCTGCGCATCCCCTAGTTTGCGCGCCCGCCGACCTGCCCCGTGGTGCCGATTGATGAAGCTGCGCCTGACAACTCTGCTGTTCCTCGTTCTGTCGGGCACGCTTGCCGCCGGCGCAGGCACGCTTGTCCCCCCCGGCAACCGACACATGGAACAGCCGCAGGTGCCTGGCGCCTCGGCCGCCCGGACCAGGGCGCTCAAGACCACCTATGAGGCGAAATACCGCAAGATCTACAAGCTCCTCAGCAACGACGGCGAATTGCGGGCCAAGATCGTGAAGACGGCCGCCGTCTACGGTATCGATCCCATCCACATCGTCGGGGCAATCGTCGGCGAGCACACCTACAATGTCGATGCCTATGACCGGCTGCAGACCTACTACATCAAGGCGGTCGCCTACCTGAACAATGGCATGTCCTTTGGGTATGGCGGAGAGGATGTCGGCGATTTCATCCGCCGGCCGCAATTTTCCCACTGCCGCGAATCCGACGGGAGCTACGCGGCCTGGACGTGTCGCGAGGCGGTATGGAACAGTTCCTTTCGCGGCAAGACCGTCGACGGCAAGGCTTTTCCGAACCAGCGCTTCAGCCAGACGTTCTTCCAGCCCTTCTATGCCGGCCAGACGTTCGGCCTCGGCCAGCTCAATCCGCTGACGGCGCTCCAGATGAGCGATCTGGTGCATCAGGTGTCCGGCCTGCCGAAGCTCAGCCACACCAAACCGGGACAGGTCTACCAGACCATCATGGATCCCGACCTGACGCTGGCTTACGTCGCGGCGACGCTCAAGAAGTCCATCGATGCCTATCGCGACATTGCCGGCTTCGACATTTCGCACAATCCCGGCATTACCGCGACACTCTACAATGTCGGCGACCCGCAGGCGCGGGCGCGTGCCCTGGCGGTAGAGAACGAGACGAGGTTGGCCGAGGGCCTCGAACCGAGACTTCCCGAAGAGAACTATTACGGCTGGCTCGTCAACGAGAAGCTGCCGGAATTGCGGGCCCTGTTCTAAAAAGGCGGCCTGCCCTTCGGGCCCGGAACGGCGCGTGCCTCGTTGTCGGAGCGTCCTTCGCAAAGGACCGGCATCGGCCGGCGAATGTGGCAGCTGCGCGACCACGGGAGCGACAGGCGTCTCGTAGGTCGGCGGAATAATAAGCCGGACCAAGCCCACAGGCAGCGCTCAAGCGAAGGCCGCGTCGCGCTCGATAACCGCAGCCTACGCGGCCTCGACGCGCAGGCCGAGGGCTTCGACGCGATCTGCGTCGACACCATGTCCGACAGCGGAATGTCGATTGGGGCTGAGCCATGGGCGGGAGGTCTACCCGCTCCGGTCGAGCCCAGGCTCGACATGCTGCGGGCCATGATGAAGGCCGGGGCACCCGGAGCAGATCGAGCGCGTGCGCGTACAGGTTTACGGGACCGCTCTGCAATATGGTTCGCCCCTACCGGGAAAAGCGACCTTGCCGCACGCTCACGCGGCCGACAGCGACAACAAGGCCGGTCGCCTGTTGGATGCCGCATGGGGCGAGCCCCATGGCGGCATCATCCGCGGATTGATCGACACCGTCTAGAACGCCACGCTTGGGGATCTACCGGTCCGGCTCGGCCGTGCCCTGCGCCACCCTATCCTGTCGCGCTAGCCAAAGCGCGGAAGCGGCGGTGCCTCGCGGCGGTCGAGGCTGATGACTTTCAGCCGCGTGCTCTGCCCGACGGCATTCAGGTAGCTGAACAGGCCGTTGATGTTGGATACCACCGCACGGTTGAACCTGTTCTTCTGACTGCGGTCGCTGACGAAGGTGCCTCGCCCGCGCGTGCGGGTGATGAGGCCCTCCGTGGTCAGCATTTCCATCGCCTTGCGGACAGTGATGCGGCTGACCGAAAAAATTTCGGCCAGTTCGGCCTCGCTCGGAACCGGGACGTCGCTACGGTAGTAGCCATTGACGATCCTCTCGCCATCACCGCATAGATCCGATGATAGAAGGGGGGCGGCGAGTTCCCTCGTGCATCTCGCCGATAATCTCACACCAACTGGCAGATCTTACGAACCCACGACAGGAACAAGACGACAAGCGCCCTTGTCCGGCTCCGTTCGGCTCGGCGGCGGGCCTGCCCGGCCGACCCCATCGCAAGATCGTGGAACACTTTGACCCTGCTTAGGGCCGCCGTCCACGCAGGGCCTGCTGCGCCGCGATCAGTCCGGCATCGCGCGCCGCTTCCAATTCGGCGATGTTGCGCCCCTGCGCCGCGGCGGCAATCCCCGCGACCAGCTTCGCCTGCGTTGCTTGGTCGAGCTTGGGACTGCCCAGATCCAGCCACCGCCGCTCCTGGCTGGGGCCGAGATGGGCGAGATAGTGCCCGATGCCGCCAGGACCCCCGCCAAGATGATAGGCCATGTGCGAACCCACCACCGACCAGCGGAGTCCCGGCCCGTAAACGAGGGCGGCATCGATATCCTCGACCTCGGCGATGCCCTCGGCCACCATGTTCACGGCCTCGCGCCAAAGCGCCGAGGAAAGACGGTTGGCGATATGTCCAACGGCCTCGCGCTTCAGGAACACCGGATGACGGCCAAGCCCGCGGAAGAACGCCGCGGCAGCCTGTATGCGTTCGGGATCACTGCCATAGAGCTCGACCAGCGGCATCAGGTGCGGCGGATTGAATGGGTGCGCGGTGATCAGCCGCGAGGGGTCCGCCATCTCCGCGCTCAGCTCGGACCAGACCAGCGAGGACGTGCTGGAGGCAATGGTGGTGCCTTGCGGCGCATTGGCCTCCACAACGGCATAGAGTTCGCGCTTCAACGGCACCTTTTCCGGCGCGTTCTCCTGAATCCAGTTCGCGCCGCCGACCGCCTCCTCAAGGCTTGGCACCAATCGTAGCCGGCCGGGTGCCGGCAGGTTTTGTTCCAGTTCGCCGATCTGGGCCGACAGCTGGGCAATCTTGTCGGCAAGCCCGGCCCGCGCGTCCTCCACCGGTTCGTAGAGCGCCACTTCGTGACCATACGCCAGGAACAGCGCCGACCAGCTTGTGCCGATCAGTCCGCCGCCGATCACAGCGATTCGGCTGCCGCCCTGCGCCGAGTTCCCCACCATCCGCTCCGCCGCTCCGCCATGCACTGTCATGATGGACAGTGTGACGCCGGGCTGACGGCCGTCAATGCATAACGTCTTAAATTTATGTCTGTTGTAACTTTGTAGCAGCAGAGGAAAAGGCATAGTCGCGCTGACCTCCCATGCCGCGAGCATGGGAAATTTGTTCGGCTCTACTGCCGCGGACTTGCAGGATGATCTCGGGGGGGCCCTTCGTGTCCGAATCGAATCCCGGGCAGCTCTTCGGCGCAGCATCTGCGGCTGCGCCGTCGACCCCCAAAATGGCCTACGGTTCCCGCTTCGGCGGATCGCGCAGCGCCGCCCGCAACTCCGCCAGCACGCTCTCGATCGCGGGCTCGTCGAGCCTGGCGATCTCCTCCGCAAGCAGATTGGCGAGTTCGGTCGCCTTGGGCGACAGGCCGGAGGTGTCGATGACGGCTCGCGGGTGGGACGCCTCGGCGAGCCGCTGCAACTCCTCCGCATCGTCCCAGATCACGTTGAAATAGCCGATGATCTTCTGGACCATGGCCCAGTTCGGGACGCCGCGGTGACCATGCTCCAGCGCCGACAGATAGGCCGCGCTGACGCCGATGGCCTCGGCCATGTCCTTCTGCGAGACCCCCCGCTCGCGCCGCAGTTTTCGCAGCTTCTCGCCGAACGGCGTCATCCCGCGGCCCGCCTGACGCGCACATAGAGCGCGCCGCCTCCGCCATGCCGGCGCGAGGCGTCGTCATGGCCGCTGACCAAGGCGCGGAACGGAGGCGTCGCCAGCCACTGCGGCACGGAGCGCCGCAGGACGCCCTCGCCGCGCGAGGACGATCCCTTGCCCGTGATGATCAGCACGTAGCGCACGCCGCCTTGCTGGGCGCGACGCAGGAAGGAAAGCAGCAGCCAATAGGCCTCGTCCTGTGTCATGCCGTGGAGATCGACCCGGCCCTCGATGGGAAGGCGGCCCTTGGCAAGCTTTTCCCGGGTCTGGGCGTCGAAGACGTGCGCAATCTTCAGCGACTTGGGCCTGGGTGATGGCCCCTGTTGCGCTTCGCTGCGAGGCGCCGGTAAAGCCGGCTCTTCCCGAGCCGGAAGTTCCGGCGGCGGCGCTATCGCCTCTTTCCCGGCCAGTGGCTTCGTCGAGCGCGCCACCAGGTGCCACAGGACGCGGTCCTCTTCGGTGAGTTCCCTGGCGCGGCGACTCATCGTCCCTCCGCCAGCAGGGGCCGTGGCAGCAGGGCTATCAAATCGGCGGGATGACGAACGACACCCGCGATCTCACCGGCCTCGGCGCCCGAGCCCGCAAAAAGATCGCCGCGGGCAGGCCCGGTGATGGCGGAGCCGGTATCCTGGGCGATCATCAGGCGCCGGAAGCCTTCGCCACCGAAAGCGTGCAGAGACGGCGCCATGACGAAGAACGGCGTGCCGAAGGTATGGAGCAGTCGATCGACCGCGATCGAGCGGCCTGGAGCAAGGGGCACCTTGGCGGCGGCGATGGGGCCCAGCCCGTCATCCTCCACCGCAGCCTCCCGGAAGAAGATATAGGATCGGTTGCGCCAGAGGATCTCGTCGGTCCTGTGCGGATTGTCGCGAAACCACCGCCGGATCGATTGCATGGTGACGTCGGGCCGCGGGATCTCGCCGAGTTCGGCGAGGATGCCCCCCGGGCCGGTGAAACGATGTCCGGATTTCGCGGCATAGGTCACCCGCTTCGTCGTACCGTCGGTCATGACGAGGCGCGCTGCCCCCTGGACATGGATGAAGAAGGCATCGACGGCGTCGGCCAGCCAGGCGATTTCGAGCCCTCTTCCTGCCAACGCGCCCTGCTCGATCGCGCGCCGGTCGTGATACTCGACGATCCCGTTCCCCGTTGCCCGAGCGAAGGCCAAATACGGGTCCAGTCCTCGCGGCCTGTTCGCGTCATCGATATCGACGAGATCCGTTGGCCGCGCGAGCAAAGGAAAGCGGAAACGGGCGGTGGGCACGGGGGAGGCCTCGACCTCCGGTTCGTAGAAACCGGTGACGAAGCCGCTGTCCCGCCCCTCGGATTTCACTGCGTGCGGCCGAAAGTGCCGCTCGAAGAATTCTCGTGCCTGCTGCGGGCCGAGGTCCGACACCGTCCGAGCCTCGGCGAAGGCAGCGTCGAACGCCGCAGCTTCGACACCGAGCGCCCCGGTGCGGTACGGTTTCTCTAGGCTCCGAACTGCGGAGCGCCTGAAAGCGTCAAAGGCCGGAGCAGGATCGTCCTGTCGCCAGCCAGACACCTCGTCGAAGGATATCTGTCGGAAAAGCGGGGAGAGCGCCACCGGAGCGGATCAATCCTCGGCTTCGGTCGCCACGAGTTTCCAATTGGGATCGCGCGAACGCGTGTCGCGGGCGAAGGTCCAGACATCCTTGACCTCGGCCACGGTTTCGGGGTCGCCGTCTATGACGGTGCCCGCGCTGTCACGGGTGGCGGAAATGAGCTCGCTGACGATGCGCAGCGTGACATGAGCTTCGCTGCCTTTCATCTCGGCCGAAACGAAGTCCGCCTTGTCGATGCCTACGAAGGACGACTGGATCTTCTCGGAGCGGGACTCGCGATCGGCGATGGCCGCGACGAAGCCGTCGAAAACCTCGCGTGACAGCAAGTTCTTCAAGGTCTTTCGGTCACCATCCGCAAAGGCCATCACGATCATTTCATAGGCCATCTTGGCGCCCTCGAGGAACCCCTTGGGATCGAAGCTGGCATCGGCGTCCTTGATGGCACGCAGACCCTTGTTCAGGTCCGTTCCGGGCTGCGCAGCCGCATCGATGGCGCGATAAGCGTCGTCATTGGTTTCGCCGGCCAAGCGCTTGCGGGGCAGGGCGACGACATTCTCCGAAGATTTGCCGGCATCCTTCCCATTGTCGGGCGTGCGCGCAGCCTTATAGGGGTCGAAAGGCGGACGCTCGTTGCCGGTGCGGCGACCGAGCACGTTGCGCAGCTGGAAAAAGATCACAACGGCCGCGATAAGAAAGAATACGGTACCGAAATCGAAGAATTCCATGTCTTTCGCCAAGTGACCTCTATTGCGGCCCGAACGCCGCGCAGTCACGACGTCCAACCTCCACGTCGCCCATGCGCACCTTTCTCATATAGAACGCCCGGCGCTATCATTCAAATCCGGGCAATCCATAACTATCTATCCGGCATTATGCCAGCATCCGCTCGTCGCCGCACTAGCCGAAAGAAGACCGTGCCAACGCTCATCGCAATCCTCATGCTTGCCTTTCCGCTTCTGGAAATTGCCGTCTTCGTCATGGTCGGCAGCGAGATCGGCGTGTTGCCGACGATCGGGCTGATCCTCCTCAGCGGGGTGCTGGGCGCCCTGCTGTTGCGCTGGCAAGGCTTCGGAGCCATGCAGCGTATTCGCCGGGAGAGCGAACAGGGCAGGATACCAGGACGAGAACTCGCCCATGGAGCGATGATCGTGCTGGCTGGTATATTGCTCCTCATCCCCGGCTTCATTTCCGACCTGTTCGGCCTGTTGCTCTTCATTCCGGCGGTGCGGGACGTGGCCTGGCGTTTTCTGAGCAGCAGGATCACGGTCGTGACCGGCTTCAGCGCCGGAGCGCGGGGCTTCGGCCAGCGCGGCTTCCGAGATCGGGAGCGCACGATCGATCTTGACGAAGACGAATATTCCAAGACACCGAACGCGAATTCGCCCTGGCGCCGCCCGGAGATCGAGTAACGAGGGAACAAACTCGCCTGGCGAGGCGTTGAGGTGCTTGCGCTGGTCGAGGGTCGAGCCATGCCCAAGGTCGGATGGTTCTTGTGGAACTTCTTCGAGAAACGGCCGCGACCTGTGGAAGCCGAAAACGAATCCGTGGGTGCGATCGTCCGCCTCCTGAAAACCCGACACGTGAAGACCGACGCGGAGAAAGACGAAGAGCTTTCCCCAAAGCCTAGCGACGATTTCGGACGGTCCGGGCATCGTTGAACCAACCCTCGGCTTGCGCGTTAGCACCCAGACGGCAACCAGCCGTCACTTGTGATCCGAAAGGGAGAACAGCCATGCCGGCAAAGTCGAAGGCCCAGCAGAAAGCTGCCGGAGCAGCCCTGGCGGCCAAGCGCGGTGAGATCAAGAAGAGCGAGTTGAAGGGGTCGTCGAAGTCGATGGAAAAATCAATGAGCGAGAAGGAGCTTCACGAGATGGCCTCCACCAAACGCAAGGGCAAGCCGGAGCATGCCTCCAAGTCGTGAGCGAAAAGGAGGCGACGCAATGTCTCGTGACGACAGCACAGATACGCGCAGGCCGCAACGCAGCGGCAACGCCGGCGAACCCAGTCTGCCCACGGACAAGGCTCGCCAGGGAAGATGGGGTGGCCGGGTGCTGATTGTGCTGGTCGTGGCCCTGATCCTTGCCGCGATCGCCTGGTGGGCCGTCGAAATCTACGGCGGAGCGATCAAGCCCCAGAACCCTGTGGATGAGGCGGCTCCGCCGAGCACCCGCCAGGACCAGGCACGGTAAGATCAAGACGCCTGGTTCATATCGCCCGCCCGATTTGGACAACGCCGGGTAACTTGTCAGGCCGGAGCCACCGTGCTAGCGAACGCGCGATTTCAACGAGGCCCCCGATGGCCTTTTCTGGAGGAATCGGCTGATGGCCAACAATGAAAACGATGCAGCGGCACCAAAGGCCGGTAACGGCGCGCAGCCTACCCTCAGCGTGCTGGCCCAATATGTGAAGGACCTTTCCTTCGAGAGCCCCAATGCGCCGAATTCCCTGCGCAACCGGGACCAGGCACCGGGCATCAACATCAACGTCAACGTGAACGCCAATCCGCTTTCGGATACGGAGTTCGACGTAAATCTCACGCTCTCGGCACGGGCCGGCAACGACAAGGACGTTCTTTTCAACGTCGAGCTCGTTTATGGCGGCGTGTTCCGCATCGCAGGATTCCCGCAGGAGCACATGCTGCCGCTCTTGTTCATCGAGTGCCCGCGGCTTCTCTTCCCCTTCGCGCGCCAGATCATCGCGGATGCCACGCGCAACGGCGGCTTCCCGCCGCTGATGCTCGATCCGATCGACTTTGCGCAGATGTTCCAGCAGAAGATCGCCGAGGACCAAGCCAAGGCGAAGGTGCAGGTCAGCTGACGCACCGCCGCCGTATCTACCGCTCTTCGAGAACCCGGCTTCGGCCGGGTTTTTCGTTGCCGGTCAGTTCAGCCCGCCGCGGCGAGCGGCGCGTCCGTCAGCTTGGCCCAGATCGAGTTTTCTCCGAGCTTCTTGACCAGTTCGGCATGGGCTGCGCGCTCGGCCTCTGAAAGACGCGGAGACAGGGGCCGTGGCCTCGGCGGCAGCACGGCAACGCCGACCGTCTCGTCGCCGAGCACGATCGGGCCTTCCTCCATCACTTCCAGGCTCAAGGCGGCCTGCTTGCCGCCGATCAGCTCGATATAGACCTCGGCCAGGATTTCGGAATCGAGCAGGGCGCCGTGCTTGGTGCGACGGCTGTTGTCTATGCCGTAACGCCGGCAGAGCGCATCCAGCGAATTCGGGCCCATCGGATGCTTGCGCTTCGCGATGGCCAAGGTGTCGACAACGCGATCTGCCGCTATAGCGGGCTGGCCGAGACGCTCCAGCTCCGCATTGATGAAACCCATATCGAAATTCGCATTATGGGCAACCAGCCGGGCGCCATCGATAAAGGCCAGAAATTCTTCCGCTATCGCGTCGAAAATAGGCTTGTCGACGAGGTGGGCCATGCTGATGCCGTGCACGGCCTCGGCCTCGGCATGGATCTCACGTCCCTGCGGATTGATGTAGTGATGAAAGGTCCGGCCGGTGGGGAAGCGGTTGACCAGCTCGACTCCGCCGATCTCGATGACGCGGTCGAGCCGCGAATCGAGGCCTGTGGTTTCCGTATCGAAGATTATCTCGCGCACCGAATCACTCCAGGTCGCAAGAATGGCAGGCGAAGCCATTTCTCCGCAACGGGCGATGAGCCGACATCTCAGCTATCCCCGGCGAGTTCAGCGATGATCTTCCGGACCGCGCTTCGCGCCGGCTCGAGTCCCGAGCCGGTATCGATGACGAAGTCGGCAGCCTTGCGTTTTTCGGCGTCAGGCACCTGTTTGGCAAGGATCGCGTCGAACTTCTCTTCGGTCATGCCCGGCCGGGCAAGGACGCGCTCGCGCTGGATCTCCGGCGGAGCTGTCACGACTATCACCTTGTCCACGCGCTGGCGGCCGCCAGTTTCGAACAGCAGCGGAATATCGAGCACCACCAGAGCCGCCCCAGCCTTGCGATGCTTCTCAAGGAAAGCGTCGGCATCGGCCCTGACCAGCGGATGGATCAGGCCCTCGAGCTTTCGGATAGCCACGGGATCGCCGAGCACGCGTTGGGCAAGCCGAGCCCGGTCCACCACGCCGTCGACAACGGTTCCCGGGAAGACAGCTTCGACCATCGGCGCGGCCTCTCCCGCGTAAAGCCGGTGCACGGCCTCGTCGGAATCATGGACCGGTATGCCGGCATCGGCGAACATGCGAGCCGCCGTCGATTTGCCCATTCCGATCGATCCGGTGAGGCCGAGGACGATCACGTTTTTCCATCCAGATCGGCGACGATCCTGTCGCGCAGGGCCTGCGTCACGTCCGGGCGGCGGCCGAACCAACGCTCGAAACCCGGGACGGCCTGGTGCAGCAGCATGCCCAGACCATCGACCGTCTTTAACCCGCGTGCCGCGGCGGCGGCAAGGAGCGGCGTCCGAAGGGGCACGTAGACCAGATCGGTCACGATGGCATGACCGGGAAGCCAGGCCGGATCGGCAGACAGGCCCATGTCCCCCGCCATTCCCAGCGAGGTCGTGTTGATGAGCAGGTCGGCATCGGCGCAGATCTCCGGCAGGGCGCCCATCGCATGGGCCGAAACCCGCGCGCCGAAACGAGCCGCCAGCTCCGCCGCACGTCCCGCGGTTCGGTTGGCAACCCGTATGTCGCCGATGCTCCGCTCCGTCAGGGCATGGATGACGGCGCGCGCCGCGCCACCCGCGCCGACCACGACGGCCGAGCGGCCTCGCTCCCAGCCGGGAGCACGTTCGTCCAGATTGGCTGCGAAACCATAGGCATCGGTATTTCCGCCATGCAGCTGCCCATCCTCGAACCAGACGGTATTCACGGCGCCGATGGCTTCGGCCGCAGCATCCCGACGCGCCACGGCCGCGAAGGCCGCCTCTTTGTGCGGGATCGTGATGTTGCCCCCGGCAAGACCCGCCTCGCTCAGGCCCGACAGGAACAGGGGAAACCGCTCCGGAGCAACATCGATCGCCGCATAGGATCCGGCAATTCCGTATCGGTCGAGCCAATAGGAATGGATGATGGGCGAGCGCGAATGCGCGATCGGATGGCCACAGACGAAGGCCCGCCGCACAGGATCAACCATCGATGGCACCGCGCTCCCTGAGGGCCGCGAGCAGCGGCAGAAGCGGCAGGCCGACGATGGTGAAATAGTCGCCTTCGATCCTGTCGAACAGTTGGATGCCTTCGCCTTCGATCTGATAGGCACCGACGCTCTCCAGCGCCTTGGCCCCCACCCTGGCAAGGTGGCGGCCGATAAAGCCCGGCTCCAGCTTGCGCATTGTCAGCCGAGCGACGCCGACATGGCGCCACAGCGTCTCGCCGCCCTGAGCCAGGACGACCGCGCTGTTGAGACTGTGGGTCTTGCCGGAAAGCCTGAGCAGGTGGCGCCGTGCGCCTTCCATGTCGGCAGGCTTGTGGAATATCTCGTCGCCCAGCGAAAGCGTCTGGTCGGAGCCGATCACAAGCGCTTCCGGATAGCGCTCGCTGACATCGAGCGCCTTGGCCTCGGCCAGGATCGAGGCGACGTCCTCGGGCGTCACCTCCCCGGTAATGGCGGCTTCGACAGCCCGCTCGTCAATGGAGGGCTTGGCGGTCGAGAAATCGAGCCCGGCATTGGCCAGGAGCGCACGGCGAAACGGACTTCCCGACGCAAGGACGATGGCTTTAGTCATTGCAAAGGCCTATCGCGTCTTTCCCCGCAGCGCAACGATAGCGGCGGCGGTCTCCTCGATCGAGCGGCGGCTGACATCGATCATCGGCCAGTTATGGCGGGTGCAGATCTGTCTCGCATACGCCAATTCCTCGGTGATCACCGCGCGATCGATATAACTTTGTGCATCGTAGCCGGCCGTGACTCCCAGCAGGCGGTTCTGGCGGACCTGGGATATCCGTTCGGCGGTCGCGACGAGGCCGACGATCAGCGGGCGCCGCGCCCGGATCAGGCTTTCGGGCATCGGCACGCCGAGCACGATCGGAATGTTGGCGGTCTTGATGCCGCGATTGGCCAGATAGATGCTCGTCGGCGTCTTCGAGGTCCGTGAAATGCCGACCAGGACGACATCTGCGTCCTCCATGTCCGGGGGTAATTGGCCGTCGTCGTGCTCCATGGTGAAGTTGAGCGCATCGATACGCCGGAAATATTGAGCGTCCAGCACATGCTGGGCGCCGACGCGGCGACCGGCCGGAGTGCCGAGATAGGATTGGAACACTGTCAGGACGGGTTCCAGCACGGAAACGCAAGGCAGGCCCATCGCGGCCGCCCGGTCGTCGATCATGCGCGCCAGCTTCTGGTCGACAACCGTATAGAGGACGATTCCGGGCTCCTGGTCGATCTCCTCGAAAACCTTCGCGAGCTGCCGCTCGGTCCGAATCAGCGGATAAATGTGCTCGATCGCCCGCGCATCCTTGTACTGCGCGGAAGCGGCCCGGCCGGCGGCAAGAAGCGTCTCGCCCGTGGCGTCCGAAATCAGATGAAGATGGAAGAAGCTCTGCGGCTTGTTCACACGATTCACGCCCTGCTGTGGCCAAATGTGGATAAGCCCGGCTGGCCAGGGGTCCGGGTCGGACGGGACTGTATCAGAGGGCAGTCTTTCCACAATCGGGACTGCCGTGAACTGGGAAACGGCCCTGTGCATAGAATCGTGGTCAGCGTCTCTTTGTCACAACCGCGCCTCGCAGGAGGAGACGGTTCAGCTTGCGGCAAGGATTTGGAATCGCAGGCGAATCCGCTTCTATCCGCAATATTAACAGAGGCTTGTCATATTTTCCTCGGCCAAGCGATACCCCGGCTTTCTGGGGCGCAGGAGTCGAAAATCCGTAATTCCCGATTCCTACAGAGTCGTAGAATCAGAAGACTCTTTCTCACTGAATTGATTTAAGGGAGAACCGGACTGGAGAACGCGACAATCATGGCTTCGAGACGGATCGTCATCGACGTGCTCAAAGGCGAGGCGGTATTCCCACCGCCCGTCTGGATGATGCGGCAGGCAGGCCGCTACCTGCCCGAATACCGCGAGACGCGCCGGAAGGCCGGCAGCTTCCTGAACCTTTGCTACAATCCGGACCTGGCCGTGGAAGTGACCCTTCAACCTATCCGAAGGTTCGATTTCGACGCTGCGATCCTGTTCTCGGACATTCTCGTCGTGCCGCACGCGCTCGGTCGGGACTTGCGTTTCGCTGAAGGCAAGGGGCCGCTGATGACCCCGATCCAACCCGACGAGATCGCCAGTCTCGACGATACGGCGTTTCACGTGAATCTTTCTCCGGTCTACGAGTCCGTCCGCCGTCTCCGTTCGGAACTGCCGGAAAGAACGACGCTGCTTGGCTTCTGCGGCGCCCCCTGGACGGTGGCGACCTATATGATCGCCGGGCACGGCACCCCGGATCAGGCCCCCGCCAGGCTGTTCGCCTATCGCCATCCCGAAGCTTTCGAGGAATTGCTGGGCCATTTGGCCGACTGCTCGGCCGACTATCTCATCCGGCAGGTCGAGGCGGGTGCCGACGGCGTGCAGATCTTCGACTCCTGGTCTGGCGTACTCGACGAGGCTTGCTTCAGGGCCTTCTGCGTTGCGCCAGTCGCCCGGATGGTCAAACGCGTGAGGGCGAGGTTCCCCAACGTACCCATAATCGGCTTCCCGAAGGGCGCGGGGAGCCTCTATGACATCTATCGCCGCGAGACAGGCGTAACGGCGCTCGGTCTTGACTGGTCGGTGCCTGTTTCCCAGGCACGGAAGCTCCAGGAAGCAGGGGCGGTCCAAGGCAATCTGGATCCGCTGCGTGTGGTTGCCGGCGGTCGCGCCCTGGAGGATGGCGTGGACTCGATCCTGGCCGCGCTGGGGCACGGACCCCTGGTCTTCAACCTCGGTCACGGCATCACGCCTGAAGCTCCGATCCGGAACGTCGAGGCGATGCTCGCTCGAATTCGCGGGGCAGGCAGGCCATGAGCAAAAATGCAGATCGGGATGTGGCGGGCAGCGGTGCAACGGCGACGAAGCGCGCAGCCGCTGCGATCGTCGTCTTTGCGATCCTGGCCGTACTCCTGTTCTGGCTGGACCCCGCCGATCTCTATCTCTGGGTGAAGGCCCTTCACGTCGTCGCGGTGATCGCGTGGATGGCAGGCATGCTCTACCTGCCTCGTCTGTTCGTGTACCACACCGAGACGGAACCGGGTTCGGCCGCATCCGAGACCTTCAAAGTCATGGAACGCCGCCTGCTTCGCGCCATCATCAATCCTGCCATGATGGCTGTCTGGGTCCTCGGCCTTTGGCTGGCCTGGCGCGGTTTTGGGTTTTCCGGCGGCTGGCTGCACGCCAAGATCGGCCTGGTCGTGGGAATGTCGGCCGTGCACGGCTATTATTCGCGCGCGGTTCGCATGTTTGCCGAAGATCGGAATACGAAATCCGGCAGGCACTGGCGAATCATGAACGAAGTGCCTACTTTACTGATGATAGCCATCGTTATCCTGGTCGTGGTGAAGCCCTTCTGACGCAGGTGACGGCAATGCGCTTGGCGCCGGACAAGACGTTTGAAAGTCGGTCCGGGCGAAAAACGCAGCTTGCTCTTTGTAGGCGGGAGGGATAAAAGGGCATCCTTCCCTCCTAGCCATGCGCCGACTTTTTCTACCTTTTCGAGCGCGGCCGGCATGCATCGCGTATCGCCGATTTTTTTCCAGAGCAGCTTCAGAGTCCGCACTATGCAGGAAATGAAACTTACCGAATTCAAGAACAAGAAACCGACGGACCTGATCGCGTTCGCCGAGTCGCTTGAAGTCGAGAATGCCAGCGTGATGCGCAAGCAGGAGCTGATGTTCGCGATTCTCAAGAAGCTGGCGGCGCAAGACGTCGAGATCATCGGCGATGGCGTCGTGGAGGTCTTGCAGGATGGCTTCGGTTTTCTCCGGTCGGCCAATGCGAACTATCTGCCCGGGCCCGACGACATCTACATCTCGCCTTCGCAGATTCGTCGTTTTTCCCTAAAGACCGGCGACACCGTCGAGGGGCCGATCCGCAGCCCCAAGGAAGGGGAGCGGTATTTCGCCCTTCTCAAGGTCAACACGATCAATTTCGACGATCCGGAGAAGATCAGGCACAAGATCCACTTCGACAATTTGACGCCGCTCTATCCCACCGAACGGCTGAAAATGGAGGTGGAGAACCCGACGACGAAAGACATCTCGCCGCGGGTCATCGACCTGGTGGCCCCGCTCGGCAAGGGCCAGCGTGCGTTGATCGTCGCGCAACCGCGCACTGGCAAGACCGTGCTGCTGCAGAATATCGCGCACTCGATCACGACGAACCATCCGGAATGCTACCTGATCGTGCTGCTGATCGACGAACGCCCGGAAGAAGTGACCGACATGCAGCGCTCGGTCAAAGGAGAGGTCGTCTCCTCGACATTCGACGAGCCCGCGGCGCGGCACGTGCAGGTCGCAGAGATGGTCATCGAGAAGGCGAAGCGCCTTGTCGAGCATGGGCGCGACGTCGTCATCCTGCTCGATTCCATCACGCGCCTCGGCCGCGCCTACAATACGGTGGTCCCTTCTTCCGGCAAGGTGCTGACCGGCGGTGTCGACGCGAATGCGCTTCAGCGCCCGAAGCGCTTTTTTGGCGCTGCGCGCAACATCGAGGAAGGCGGCTCCCTGACCATCATCGCGACGGCTCTCATCGATACCGGCAGCCGCATGGACGAGGTGATCTTCGAAGAGTTCAAGGGCACGGGCAATTCCGAAATCGTGCTCGACCGCAAGGTGGCGGACAAGCGGATCTACCCGGCCATGGACATCCTCAAATCCGGTACGCGTAAGGAAGATCTTCTGGTTCCGCGCGCCGATCTTCAGAAGATATTCGTGCTTCGGCGCATCCTGGCGCCCATGGGTACGACCGACGCCATCGAGTTCCTGCTCGACAAGCTGAAGCAGACCAAGAGCAATGCGGAGTTCTTCGACTCGATGAATACCTGATCTCCCAGGGAGATCAGGCAGACCGAATTCCTGAAAGGCGTGCCTCGGCCGGCGCGCCTTTCTCTTTGTTCTATACGCTGCCAGCCAGCGATGATTTGAGCTCTCCGGCACCGGTGATGGCCGGCAGGCAAAGATTGCCCCTGCAAAGCCATGCTCCGACCTTTTTGGGATCGGGCACCACGCCGCCGGGCAAGGCGGGCAAAGAAGTACCATCCCCGACCGTCAACAGGATGTCGACGCGCCGGGGATCCGGTCGTCGGTCGGCAACTTCGCCAAGAACCCTTTGCTCGGGATTGTCGATGGCGACCAGTTTGATGGGATCGAGCGTCAGCGCGCAGGAATTCACAATTCCCGCCTGACCAAAAGTCAGGCCCCCCGCTCTGCCTGCCGCGGCTTCGGCCGCGGCCCAAGCTTTCTCCTGGCGCGCCGTTTCGCCAGTCAGGGATGCGAGCCTGGTCAAAGCCTCCACAATCTGGCTCGTCGCGGAGGGCACGGCTTCGTCGGCGTCGCCGCGAATCCGCACGAGAACATCACCGCTATCCGAAGCGCTGAGATAATGGCTCCCGGCGCCATCGGAATGCCAGAGGTCGAGCAGGTCCGCGAGTTGCTCGGCGTGGTCGATGTAGGCGCGATCCTGGGTCGCCTCGAAGAGCGCGATCGAGGCGGTGATCATCGCAGCGTAGTCCGAGGAAAGGGCCGGATAGAGCCTTTTGTCCCCGAGGATGGAATGCGGCAGGCGTCCATCCCTGTCCCTCGCCTGCAGGACAAAGCGGAAAGCGGACTTTGCGGCGTCCAGCCAGTCTGGCTTATCGAATTGCCGGGCGACCTGCGCCAACGCCGCAACTGCCAGGCCGTTCCAGTCGACCAGGACCTTATCGTCGCGACCCGGCGGGACGCGCTCCCCGCGCGCCGCGAGGAGCGATCGGCGCATGGACAGGGCATCCGGCTCGAAGGTCGGCGCAAGGTCCTGGACGGATGGATCGATCCGGATGAGCGGCTTGCCCTCCCAGCCTTGTGGGGCGGCGAGTTCGTAAAGAGAAAGGAAGGTTGTCGCCCTATCACCGAGGACCGATTCGATTTCATCGCGGCTCCATGTGTAAAAGAGCCCCTCCTCGCCTTCGGTGTCGGCGTCCAAGCTCGAGGCAAATGCCCCTCCGTCGACCTGCATGTCGCGCAGAAGCCATGCTACCGTCTCTTCTATCCTGACGCGGAAGAGGTCTTCGCCTGCTTCCGCGTGAGCCCATCCGGCGAGTTGCAGAAGCTGCGCGTTGTCGTAGAGCATTTTCTCGAAGTGCGGGACCAGCCAGTCGGCGTCGGTGGAATAGCGACTGAGGCCTCCGCCAATATGGTCATAGATGCCGCCGCGCAGCATCTTGCGAAGACTGAGGAGAACGCTGTCGCGGTGTTCGGCATTGCCTGTCGCAAGCCAACTCAGCCACAAGGTGCGCATGAACGGCGCATTGGGAAATTTAGGCGCGCCCCGCAAACCGCCGTGGTCACGGTCGACCATGCCATTGATGCCTTCGGCAAGGGCAGGGAGAGATTCCGGGTCCACCGGGGTGGGTTGACGCCCTATCGCGAGTTGGGCGGAGACGTGGCTGGTCAAGATGTCGGCACCCTTGGCGATCTCCTCGCGCTTGTCGGACCAGGCACGATGAACGGCTTCAAGGACCTGGACGAAGCCCGGTCGTCCATAACGCGCCTCTTTCGGAAAGTATGTGCCGCCCCAGAATGGCTTGCCTTCGGGCGTCAGGAACATTGTGAGAGGCCAGCCGCCCTGCTCGCCTGTGGCCGACAGCGCGGCCATATAGATCTGGTCGATGTCGGGCCGTTCTTCGCGGTCGACCTTGATGTTTACGAAAAGCCGGTTCATGACCGCCGCGGCATTGTCGTCCTCGAAACTCTCATGGGCCATGACATGGCACCAATGGCAGGCGGCATAACCGATGGAGAGAAGGATCGGCCTATCGAGTTCCCTTGCTTCGGCGAGGGCCTCGACGGACCAGCCACGCCAATGAACCGGGTTGTCCTTATGCTGGCGCAGATAGGGGCTGGTTTCCTGGGAAAGCAGGTTCGATTCTGGAAGCGGCAAGGTCGTACTCCGGCTTGACACTGAGACAGTAGGGCGCAGGGATGTCGTCGACAATCTTCAAGGACACGATCTTTGCTCTTTCGAGCGGAAGGCTACCCTCCGGCGTCGCGGTGATTCGCCTTTCCGGACCGGGAACACAGCGGGCATTGCGGGAGATGGTGGGCATTGTGCCCGCGCCACGGCGGGCCAGCTACCGGGCAGTGCGGGCGCCATCGGGGGAGCCGCTGGATCGCGGGCTCGTGCTCTTCCTGCCCGGACCCGGATCCTTCACCGGTGAGGACAGTGCCGAATTGCAGCTGCACGGAGGTAAGGCTGTAGTCTCGGCGGTTCTTCAGGCGCTCGGGTCATTTGAGGATTTCCGGCATGCGGAAGCGGGCGAATTCACAAAAAGGGCCTTTCTAAACGGCCGGCTCGATCTCGTGGAAGCGGAGGCCCTTGCCGATCTGATCAGCGCCGAGACCGAGGCGCAACGGCGCTTCGCGGCTGCCAACGCGCAAGGTGCTCAGACGGCGCTGTATGGCGAATGGCGACGGAGAATTGTGCACGCGCGCGCCATGATAGAGGCCGAACTCGACTTCTCCGACGAAGCGGATGTTCCTGGCTCGGTGTCGGACAGGGTCTGGGCGGACATGGCGGCGCTCGCGACGGAGATCAGGGCGCATCTCTCGGGATACCACAATGCGGAGATTATCCGGGACGGCTATCAGGTCGTCATCATGGGAGCGCCCAACGCAGGCAAATCCAGCCTGCTGAACGCGCTGGCGCGTCGGGAAGCGGCGATCGTCACGGACGAGCCCGGCACGACGCGCGACTTGGTCGAGGTCGTTCTGGATCTTGCTGGCATGAAAGTGGTTCTGGTCGACACCGCCGGGATCAGGGAAGGAGCGGGGAAGGTCGAGGCCATCGGCATAGAGCGCGCGCTGGCGCGTGCCGGGCGCGCCGATCTGGTTCTCGAACTTCAGGCGATGGATCAAGCTGTTCAAGTGACTGTAGCGGGAACCACACCAAGAGTGCGTGTCGGCACGAAGTCGGACCTGGTGGGAAGCGACGAGCACTCGGATGACTTCGACCTCGTCATCTCGGCGAAGAATGGGCACGGCATCGATGGGCTGCTGAACGAAATCCAAAGACGGGCGCAGGAGGCGACCGGCGGCATGGGGGACGTGCTCCCCTCCAGGATGCGCCATGTGGCACTGCTCGAGCGGTGTGCGAAGGCATTGGAGGCCGCGATTTCGCAAGAGACCGCACCGCTTGAATTGAGGGCCGAAGAGCTGCGCGACGCGGGTTCAAGCTTGGGCAAGATATCGGGGGCGGTGGATGTCGAGGATTTGCTCGATGCGATCTTTTCGGAATTCTGCATCGGAAAGTGATTCACGTGAAACTCGGGAGGTGCGTCGACTGCCTAGGCCTTCTGATGCCGCTCGGCGTGACTCACGTGAAACATCAAGGTCGCGCACGAAGGATTCACGTGAAACAACGGGCTCCCTACCGCCATGGGCAGGACGCTTGCGTTTCACGTGAAACTTCAAGCCTCTCCTTGACTCGCGATGGCGCAGAGCGCATTTGCTCGGCAGGATCCAAGAGTATGTTTCGATGAACATGACCTACGATGTCGTCGTGATCGGGGGAGGTCACGCAGGCTGCGAAGCGGCCTCGGCCGCAGCGCGTGGCGGTGCGCGGACCGCCCTTGTCACATTGCAATTCGCAACCATTGGAGCGATGTCCTGCAACCCTGCCATCGGTGGCCTTGGCAAGGGCCATCTCGTGCGAGAGGTGGACGCGCTGGACGGGCTGATGGGCCGGATCGCGGATGAAGCAGGCATCCAGTTCCGGCTCCTGAACCGCCGCAAAGGACCGGCGGTCAGGGGGCCTCGCACTCAGGCCGATCGCAAGCTCTATAAAGCCGCGATGCAGCGCGCGATCGCGGAGCATCCCTTTTTGGATGTCGTCGAGGGTGAGGTCCTGGATATCGAGATCTCCTGTGGCCGCGTCACTGCAGTGATGCTGGCAAGTGGACAACGCATTGCCTGTGGTGCCGTTGTGCTGACCACAGGGACATTCCTTCGCGGCCTCATCCACATTGGGGAGAGGCGCTTTCCCGCGGGGCGGATGAATGAGAAAGCTTCGTTCGGATTGTACGAGACAATGGCTCGAACCGGCTTTGGACTTGGCCGACTGAAAACAGGCACGCCGCCGCGGCTGGACGGCAAGACAATCGACTGGGCATCGCTGGAAATGCAGTCCGCGGATGCCGATCCTGTTCCGTTCTCGCTGATGACGGACCGGATCACCACGCCCCAGATCGAATGCGGGATCACACGCACTACAACGGCAACGCATGAAATCATCCGGGCGAATATCCACCGGTCCGCGATGTATTCCGGTTCCATCGAAGGGGTGGGACCCCGCTACTGCCCCTCGATAGAAGACAAGATCGTAAAGTTTGGCGACCGCGACGGCCACCAGATCTTCTTGGAGCCGGAGGGGCTCGACGACGATACCGTTTATCCCAACGGCATTTCGACCTCGCTGCCGGAAGACGTCCAATTCGCTATTCTGGCGAGCATTCCGGGGCTCGAACGCGCGGTCATGCTCCAGCCCGGCTATGCGATCGAATATGACCATATCGATCCAAGAGAACTCCACAAGACGCTCGAGACGCGGCGCGTTGAAGGTCTTTTTCTGGCCGGCCAGATCAACGGGACGACTGGCTATGAGGAGGCAGCGGCGCAGGGCATTCTGGCTGGCATCAACGCCGCCCGGCGGGCAGGAGGGGCGGAAGGCGTAACCCTGGGCCGCACGGAAGCTTATATCGGCGTATTGATAGACGACCTTGTCAGTCGCGGGGTGAGCGAGCCCTATCGGATGTTCACCTCACGCGCCGAGTTCCGCCTCTCGTTGCGCGCCGACAATGCCGACGATCGGCTGACCCCCGAGGGTATTCGACTTGGGATCGTGTGCGATTCGCGGGTGCAACGATTCGAAGAGCGCCGCCAGTCGCTCGACCGCGCCCGCGCGCTGATCAAGGGCCATGAGCTGACGCCGAACGAAGCAAGACGGCACGGAATCGAGATCAGCCAGGATGGCGTGCGGCGTAGCGGCTATGACTTGCTGGCCTATGCCGGCATCGATTTCGCACGTCTGGCCGAGATATGGCCCGAACTGAAGAACGTGGATGCGGCGACGGCCGAGCGCCTCGAGACGGAAGCGCGTTACGCCGTTTATCTCGAGCGGCAGCAAGCCGATTTCGCAGCCATACGCCGGGAGGAGGAGAGGCTGATTCCGACCGGCCTCGACTTCTCGCTGGTGCCGGGGCTCTCCAACGAGTTGAAGCAGAAGATCAGCGCCCGTCGCCCGCGGTCGGTCGCAGATGCGCAGCGAATCGAGGGGATGACGCCGGCAGCCCTCTCGCTCATCATCGCCCATATCCGCAATGCGGAAACGGCCGCTTCGCGGAGCGCCGCGTGAGCGACCTGCAGCTGGAAGGGCTGCGAGCGATCGCTGGTCCGGTTTCACGTGAAACATTCGAGCGTCTTCGTGAATACGAGAGCATGTTCCGGCGCTGGGCGGGCCGAATCAACCTCGCCGCCCCATCGACGCTCGCCGACGTCTGGACGCGCCACATTCTAGACAGCGCACAACTCGCCCTGCTGGCCGCCGACGCCAGGACTTGGCTCGACGTCGGATCGGGAGGCGGGTTTCCCGGCGCGGTTATGGCGATCATCCTCCAGGATCGCGCGGACGCGCGGATCGATCTCGTCGAGAGCAACCGCAAGAAAGCAGCTTTCCTTCAGACCGCCCTGGGTCCCTATAGGGGCAATGTACGTGTGCATGCCCGCCGTATCGAAGATGTCTATCGGCAGGTGGGGCAGCCGGAGATCGTCACGGCGCGCGCTCTTGCGCCTCTGCCCCTGCTGCTGAACCTCACTTCTCCCTGGCTTTCGGCCGGCGCGACCGGTCTTTTTCATAAAGGACGGGATTACCGCGCCGAAGTGAAAGAAAGCCGTGACGCGTGGAATCTCGATCTGGTAGAACACCAAAGTCGGATCGACCCTGAAAGCGTCATCCTGGAAATTCGAAACCTCCGGCCGCGGTAGGCGAAGCGTGTCACCACCGAACGGCCCCTGAGAACATCGTTTCGGAAACATGAAGAATCGTCCTCGCATCATCACAGTCGCCAATCAGAAGGGCGGCGTCGGCAAGACAACGACCGCCATCAATCTTGCCACGGCCCTTGCCGCCATTGGCGAACGTGTGCTGATCGTCGATATCGATCCCCAGGGAAATGCCAGCACGGGCCTTGGCATCGATCGTCAGGATCGCAATGTTTCCTCCTACGACGTGCTCACGGGAGTGATGGGCATCGCTGAGGCGGCCATGCCGACGGCCGTTCCCGGCCTCTCCATAGTCCCGTCCACCCTGGACCTCCTCGGCGTGGAAATGGAAATCGCAGGGGCCCCCGATCGGGTGGTGCGGCTGCGCAATGCGCTCCGCGACGGCAACGGCGCACCCTATTCGTATGTGTTGATCGACTGCCCGCCGTCGCTCAACCTACTGACGCTCAATTCCATGGCCGCAGCGGATTCCGTTCTGGTGCCGCTTCAATGCGAGTTCTTCGCGCTCGAAGGGCTTAGCCAATTGTTGCAGACGGTCGACCAGGTCCGCCGCACCATCAATCCCAATCTGACGATCCAAGGCATCGTACTGACCATGTTCGATGGCCGGAACAATCTTGCCAACCAGGTGGTGGAGGACGTTCGCGCCCATATGGGCGACAAGGTCTACGAGACTGTCATCCCACGCAACGTTCGCGTTTCCGAGGCGCCGTCCTATGGCAAGCCGGCCATTCTCTATGATCTGAAATGCAGCGGCAGCCAGGCCTATCTCCAGCTCGCATCGGAAGTGATCCGGCGCGAACGCAGGCTGCGTGCTGCATGATCGCCGATCCGTCAACAAAACGACCGGAAATGAAACGATGAGTGACGACCTTTCGCGCAAACGCCTCGGCCGTGGCCTTGCCGCGCTGATCGGCGAGATCGACCGGCCCGCCGCGGCCGAGAGCCGGCCTGTCAGCGCCGATGGCCGCGCACCGATAGAGTTCCTATCTCCCAATCCGCGCAACCCGCGGCGCCATTTCGGGGATGCGGACCTCGCCGACCTCGCACAGTCCATCGCCGAGCACGGTGTGGTTCAGCCCGTCGTCGTGCGACCCGCGGCGGAGAGCGGCCGGTACGAGATCATCGCGGGCGAGCGGCGCTGGCGCGCGGCTCAGCGCGCCGGTCTCACGGAGATCCCGATCATC
Organism: Rhizobiaceae bacterium; assembly: GCA_035556195.1. Taxonomy (GTDB): domain Bacteria; phylum Pseudomonadota; class Alphaproteobacteria; order Rhizobiales; family Rhizobiaceae. The sequence continues at coordinate 171,251 of DATMFK010000009.1, read as the reverse complement.
ATCCGCGATGTGAACGACCGCGTCGCGCTCGAACTGGCGATCATCGAGAATGTGCAGCGCGCCGACCTCAATCCGCTCGAAGAAGCCCTAGGCTATCAGCAGCTGATAGACGAGCACAGTTATACGCAGGCGGACCTCGGCCAGGTGATCGGCAAGAGCCGCAGCCATGTCGCGAACACGCTGAGGCTGCTCAAGCTTCCGGATGCCGTGCGGGACATGCTCGTCGACGGCTCACTTTCGGCTGGCCACGCTCGGACACTGGTAACCGCGGAGGATCCGGCCGGGCTGGCGAAGCGCATTGTGGAGGGCGGGCTCTCGGTTCGCCAGGCTGAGGCCCTGGCGCAGCAGCCCCAAGCGGCGGCGAAGGAACGTGCGTCGTCGGCAGGGCAGGACAAGGATCCCGATACGCTTGCGCTGGAAAAGCTGCTGACGGATGTGACCGGCCTTCGGGTCACCATCAGCCACAAGGACAAGGGCGGCGAGGTCCGGATCGCCTACCGCACGCTCGATCAACTCGACGAGCTGTGTCGCAAGCTCCAGGATTGAAGCAGCCTCGAAAGACGATCAGGGGACCAGCGGCTGCTGTTCGTCAATTGCGCGAGCGGCCACCGTCGAGCGCGACAGCGAGCAGCGTATGGCGGGCGATGGCTTCGGCCAGTTCGGGCCGGCGCCGGGTCTGAAGGATCGCATTGTGCAATCGCTCCAACACGCGGCTGGCCCCCTCTGCGCTCCAGCGTTGCAAGGCGTTTTCGACCGTTCTGCGCCGCGAATAGAAGATGGGCGGGCGTGCACCGGCGACCGCCGCGGCCGCGGATTGACCCTTGGCGTCCATCGCCCCGCGCAATGTATGGAGCGCCTGGAACTGACGCAATGCGGCGGCGAGCATCGGGTAGATCTGGCTGTTTCCTGAAGCCACAAGTCGGGCAAAGGCTGTCTCGAAAACATCGAGCCGGCCGTCCAGAACGGAATCGATCACCTCGTCGACTGAAAGACCGGCCACGTCACCGATCGCCAGGTCGACATCCTCTAGGCCGATCTGATCCTTGCCTCGAGCGTACAGTACGAGCTTCTCCACTTCGCCGCGCGAAGCCATACGGTCGCCGCCCAGGCTGCGCCGAAGCGCCTGCCGGGCTTCCAGCGTGATCGTCATGCCCGCTTTCTGAAGCTCCTCGTCGATCACGGCATCCACGCCTTTCGCCTCATCGGCGTAGCAAGGCAGCGCGATCGCTGCGAAGGCACCTTCGACGACATTGCGCAGCGCCGCGCTTTTCTTGAGATCGCCAGCCTCGATGAGGATGATCGCGTCCCTCGGCGGATCGCCCGCAAGCGCCTTCACATCCTCTGCGAAAGCCTTGCCAGTGCCTGCATTGCGGACCCACACCAGCCGGCGATCGGAAAACATCGGGACCGTGCGCGCCTCGTCGATCAGCCGCCCCGGTTGCTGTTCGGCTTCGCTCGCGTCGATCCGCACCACTGAGAAGGGATCGTCCAGCGGGAGCCCCGTCTTGCCGGCGAAAAGCCGCGCGCGCTCCGAGACCAGCCCCCGATCGGGGCCGTAAAGAAGGACGATCTTGACCGCTCCGTCGGGCCGCGCCAGCCAGCCGTCGACCTCATGCGCCTTTTTCTGTGCCATGCGACCTCGCTAGCACGCGGCAGCCGCGCGCGCATCAAAATCATGAGCGGCGCTGTGCTCGTCCCGTCCGGAGAGCACGTGTTTCTCCTTGGCGCGCGTGTCGGAGCAATGTCGACTATCGACACGCGAAATTTTGAAATCGACAAAGTCTACAAAGACGCTAGACTAAGGGGAGTAGTGGAGGTCGTATGACATTCCTTTCCCAGCCAGCCAGCCGTCGCGGCGGCACAGGCGCTTCGCGTCGGTCACGTCTCGAGATGCTCAGGCGTATGGCAGCCACGATCGCGTTCCTTCTCGCTGTCAGTTTCATGGCGGCCTTCGTCGTCGGCGTCCTCGGCCATTGAGGCTAGCAATTTCGCTGGGAAAGGGCAGTTCCATCCAGGTTCAGTGACGGTCTGGCTTAGGCTGGATCGGCCCGTGGAGGAGAATGCCATGACTGTCCGATTCATTGCCCAGGCCTCTATCCCGGCGTTCAAGGCAACTGCCGATGTGCAAGGCCTGCGCGACTTCGTAACCGCCGCCGAGCAGAACGGTTTCGACGGGGTGGCCCTCCCCGACGCCGTCCAGGGGCAGGATGCGATTGTTCTGGCGTCCTGCATCTTGCACTCTACGACCGATCTCGGGGTAGCTGCGGCGCACGACGCCGGTCTCGTCGCGCCGGACGTCGCTGCGCAGCAGATCGCCACGCTCGATCGGTTGAGCGGCGGTCGGCTTACGATCGCCGTAATCGAGAACGGCACGCAGAACCATGAGGAAAGACAAGGTCGTCTCGACGAATATCTCGTTCTTCTCAAGCGGCTGTGGACGAATGACGAGCCATTCGATCATGAGGGCAGGTACTATCGCTTGGCTGGCGCCCTCACGACGGCGAAGCCTTACCGGGATGGACGCGTGCCAGTCTTGCTCGGCGGGTTTTCCGGGTTGGCCACGAAGGTGGCTGCGCGTCACGCCGACATATTCGCGTTGCCGGCATCGACCGTTGCGGCTTCCGCTCTTGCCGTCGAGCGCGTTCGGCGCGCTGCGGCGAATCATGGGCGGGCAGCTACGATCCGCTTCTCCTATCCGCTTCGGGCGGTGATCGGTCGAAGCAAGGCCGAGGCCTGGGCGATAGCCGCACGCGCCGCCCCGGGCGGCGATCCACGGGACAGCTGGATCGACACGGGTCGGCTCCGGGGATTGGCCGCCGGGCAGGGCCCCCTCGCTAACCCCCCAACCCTCATCGCCGGTACGCCGGAACAGGTCGCGCTCGCGGTCCTCGACTACCATGCAGTCGGCATTTCCGATTTCGTCATGCATGGTTTTGCGACGGCCGCGGACGCGGCGGCATTCGGCCGCCATGTCATCCCGCTGGTTCGCAATTCCGACCGATACCGGAGCACAATTGCCAATGACCTCGCGGCGAAGCTGCCGCCGCGGGATCTCCCCTGGACGCGGCACAACTGACCCTCGGCGCGACCCGCGCATGCAAAATGGCGAAGGGTCGCAGAAACGGGTTGCGTTTTCCCGCCTCATGACCGACCCTGCCTTGTCCAGGGGCCTTCGGGCGATATGAGAGTTGCGTTGTGAAGTTGCGTTGACGGGGCGGGGGAACAAGCCGCCAACGAACAGGTGAGGAACCGATGAGATACCTTCTCCCCCCGCTTCACGAGGGTCACGCGCCGATATTTCTCCATCAAGCCTTCGAGGACGCGGTGGAAGCATTCGAGAGCTGGGTTGCCGACGCGCCGGAACCGGTGGTCGATTGCGACGGCCGGCCGACGGCCATCAGCGCGGTGTTCGGGCGCATGCGGACATGCACGGATATACTGCCGATGCGTGTCGTGGAGGACGTTCTGGCGGTGCTGCACGATGACGATGAACTGGCGCTCGACGCCGGCCAGGCAAGCTATGCCGAGGCGGCGCGGGTCTTGCGGGCGCACTGCGTCTCTCGATTGAAGGCCTAGCCCGCGTTTCCAACCGGATGCGGATCGACGGCAAGCGCGTACTTGTCATGACGACCTTGGTCCGCGCCCTGGGGCGCCAGCATTGTTGCTGGCGCTCGTCTTAACGACTAATAAGTTGCGAAAATCCAGCGGCTATTCCACCACGCGATGTCTTCCCTGACCACGTCTCCTGCTTTCCCGGCGCTCGATCGTCTTCATGTCGGTATCATTGGGCTGGGCTATGTCGGCCTGCCCCTGGCGATCGTCTTCGCCAAGCATTTCCGAGTGACGGGTTTCGACGTCGACGAGGCTCGTATCGCGGGCCTCAGGGCCGGCATCGACCGCACCGGGGAAGCCACGCGACAGGAGCTGTCGAACGATAAGCTTGATTTCTCCGCCGAGCGTGGAGCTCTGCGCGACTGCAAGTTGATCATCGTCGCAGTGCCGACTCCCATCGACGAAGCCAAGCAGCCGGATTTACGGCCGCTGTTCAATGCCTGCCGGACCGTCGGAGAGGTGATTTCCAAAGGCACCACCGTCGTCTTCGAATCGACCGTCTATCCTGGCGCCACGGAAGAGGATTGCGTGCCGCTGATCGAGTCCGTCTCCGGCCTCCGTTGCAATCGGGACTTTTTCGTCGGCTACAGTCCAGAACGCGTCAATCCAGGCGATCCGACCCACAAGATCGAGACGGTGGTCAAGGTGACTTCCGGCGGCACGGCAGAGACCGCCGATTTCGTCGATGCCGCCTATCGGCGCGCCATCCCGGCCGGCACCTACAGGGCGCCGTCGATCCGCGTCGCCGAGGCTGCGAAGATCGTCGAGAACACGCAGCGCGACGTCAACATAGCCTTGGTCAATGAACTGGCCGTGCTGTTCGGCAAGATGGGCATAGACACGCTGCAGGTGCTGGAAACGGCGGGAACCAAGTGGAACTTCCTGCCCTTTCGCCCTGGCCTGGTCGGTGGACACTGTATCGGCGTCGATCCCTATTATCTCACGCACAAAGCGCGCCAGCTCAACTTCCATCCGGAGATGGTTCAGGCGGCGCGGCGCATCAACGACGACATGGGGGAGCACGTCGCGATCGAAACAGTGAGGCTTCTCCTCGAGCGAAAATTGAACCCGCCTTTCCGGGCGCTGATCCTCGGCTTCACCTTCAAGGAGAACTGCCGGGACATCAGGAACAGCCGTGTCATCGACATCGTCGCGAAGCTGAAGAGCTTCAATGTCGCGGTCGATGTCTACGATCCCGAGGCCGATCCGCGTGATGTGCGCCAGGAGTACGGGCTCGAACTCCGCGAGGCCCTCGAAGCGGAGACATATCATGCGGCCATCGTCGCTGTGGGCCATAAGAGCATCCGCGAAATGGGCGTCGAACAGGTGCGCCGGCTGGTGAAGCCGCAAGGCGTCGTTTTCGACGTCAAAGGTATCTTTCCGATGGATCGAGTCGATGCGCGGCTCTGACGCGGCGAAGACAACACTCGGGCTGTGGACATGAAAATCTTCGCATACAAGCCCGGCCATGACGGGCATGTCGCCCTCGTCGAGGACGGAAGTCTCGTCTTCTCCATCGAAGCCGAAAAGGATTCAGGTCCGCGCTACGCGCCGCTTTCACCCGAGGACATGCTGGACGGGCTCTCGCTGGTCGACGGCGTCCCCGACGTGGTCGCGGTATCGGGCTGGCTTAAATCGTTCCGGCCGATGGCCGATCCGATTGGCGCGGGCTATTTCGACGCCGACGGTTCGGCAACGGTCGACAGGCCACACCGGCTGCTGGGGCACGAGGGCCGCTATTTCTCGTCGAGCCACGAGCGCTCCCACATAATAGGCAGCTACGCCTTGTCTCCGTATCCGCAGGGCGAGCCTTGCTATGCGCTGGTCTGGGAAGGGGTTATTGGCACGTTCTACCACATCGACGCCCGCCTCAAAGTGACGCGTCTCGGCACACCCCTCAGCGGGCCCGGGCACAAATATGCCTTCATCTATGGCCTTGCCGACCCGACCTATCCGGCGGATGCCCGCAAATCGCGCCGCGAGGACGCAGGCAAGCTGATGGCGCTGGCGGGTTTCGGCCGCGATGGCCAGGAGACGGCAGCGGAAAGGCGGCTGATCGAGCGCGTCCTGACCCATGACGCGGTGGGATCGGCGCTGAGGAAAGCCGACTTTACGGATTCGCCGTTTTTCAACATCGGCCTGGAGACGCAAGCGTTCCGGGATCTGGCCAAGCGTTTTCAAGGCGAGATCTTCGAGCGTTTCCATGCTTTCGCAAGGAAGAACATGCGCGACGGCCTGCCGTTGCTCGTCTCCGGCGGCTGCGGGCTCAATTGCGACTGGAACAGCGATTGGCGCGCAACGGGGCTGTTCGGCGATGTCTTCGTGCCGCCCTGCGCGAACGATTCCGGCTCCGCGATCGGCACGGCCGCCGACGCGCAATTCGCCCTCACCGGCAGAGCTAAGCTCGATTGGACCGTCTATGCCGGCGAGGACTTCGTCATGGACGCGACCGATCCGGAAGGGTTCGTGAGGGAACGGCGGGACGATGCCGAGATCGCGCGACGGCTGGCTGGCGGCGCGGTCCTCGCCTGGGTGCAGGGCCGTTACGAGATCGGACCGCGGGCGCTGGGCAACAGGTCCCTCCTTGCCGCTCCGTTCACCGCCGAAACCCATGCCAGGCTCAATGCAATCAAGCGGCGGGAGGCATTCCGCCCGATCGCGCCCATCATGATGGAGGAGGAACTCGATCGGTTGTTCCACAATCAGGGGCCGAGCCCACACATGCTCTATTTTCAGCGGGTGAAGACCGATGCGTTGAAGGCCGTGACACATGTGGACGGAACCGCGCGGGTCCAGACGGTGAGCCGGGGGCAGAACAGCCGGGTCTACGATCTCCTTTCCGCTTTCAAGCGGCTGACCGGCTACGGCGTTCTGTGCAACACCTCGCTCAATTTCAACGGCAAGGGTTTCATCAACCGCATGAGCGATCTCGCCCTGTATGCCCGCCAGACCGGGCTCGACGGCTTTGTGGTGGGCGACAGCTTCTATCGCAAGGCGTGAGGCTCTCTAAGCTGCCGCTCTGCATGTCGTTCTCGCAAACCGCTGCACATTTTCGGGCGACATGCGCTAGCTTCGGATTAAGAGCAGGTTCTCGCCGGTAGCGCCGGCCTGCCTGTACCCGCGCTCCGCGAGACAGGCGACGCAGTCCGTTTCCCATAGGTCGCGCTGGACGGTTTCGATCAGCAGCGCGGCAGGCCAAAGCGTGGCCGGACCTTTTGCGAACAAGGGCAGAAGCGCTCTGTCCTCGTAGCCCTCGACGTCGATCTTGAGGAGGTCGATTGTCGTGAAATCTTCCGCCCCCAGAAGGTCAGGCAGCGGTTCGATCCGCACATCCGTCGGCCTTGCGTCACCGCCAGCCCCGGCAGCCAACATGGAGGACTGACCGACATTGCCTCCGCCGTCGAAATAGAGCCGCGCCACGGCGCTTTGCTCCCCCGCGCCCAGGTTGAGCGCGACGACGTTTCGAGCGGCATTGGCTTCGATGTTGAATTTCAGCTTGGCGAATGTGCGGGGATGCGGCTCCAGCGCCAGCACCCGCGCCGACGGCCCTGCCAGCTTGGCGGCCCACAGGGCATAGGTGCCGACATTGGCGCCAATGTCGACGAAGTTCATTCCCGGGCGGATGAAGGGCGCGAGCAGCCGGCGCTCTGCCGCTTCCGGCAGCAGGCCCGCGCCGAAGAGAACGCGGTCGCAATAGTTCTCGGCCGGATAGGTCCGGAAATTCAGCCCGTCCACCGTGACGTCGTAGGGCCCCCGGTGCCGGCGCCGAATGCTTTTGCGGAGGCGGTGACGTGTGGGGCTCGAGAACAGGCGATGTGTCGCGAGCCACCATGAAAAACGAGCGCCGGGGGAGGCTCTCCGTCGCCCGAAGTGCGTCTCCGCATCGAGTTCCGTCGTTTTCATCGTGCGATGGAAACCGAACGTTTGGGCTGCGGCTCATCCAGCACGGCGCGGGCCGCTCCGGTCACGGCCTCCCTCTGCTCCGGCGTCAGATCGTCGATGTGTTCGCCATCGGCCAGCCGCACGGTCACCTCCCGATGCGCGAAATGTATGCCCTCCTGCTGGAAGAGTTCCCGGATGGCGGCATAGATGACCTTGCGCGTTACGAACTGGTCGCCTGGACGCGTCATGAATTTGACCCGCACGATCATGGCGGAGTCCTCCATGGCGTAGACGCCTTGCGACTTCAGCGGCTGCAGGAACATCTTGCCGATCACGGGATCCTCCAGCAACTGCTGGCCGAGCTTCTTGATCAGCTTGCGGACCTTCTCGACGTCGGTATCGTAGGTGAGCCTTAGCGGCAACTTCATCATCACCCAGTCGCGCGAATAGTTCGTGAGCTGACGGATTTCGCCGAAGGGAATGGTGTTCACCGCGCCGCGATGGTGGCGCAACTGGAACGAACGGATGGAGATTTTCTCGACCACCCCCTTCGCGCCCGCGACTTCGATGTATTCACCCTTGCGGAACGCGTCGTCGAGCAGGAAGAAGGCCCCGGAAAAGATGTCCCGGATGAGCGTCTGGGCGCCGAAACCGATAGCGATACCGACGACGCCCGCGCCCGCGAAGAGAGGGCCGATCGCCACGCCGAGATTGGCGAGCACGATCATCGCCGCCACGACGACGATCAGCGCGACGATGGCGTAGCGGAAGATCGGCAAGAGGGTCGCCAGGCGGGATTGGCCCTTACCGCTCTCGCCGTCGTTGTCGCCGGGGTTGAACGGCCTGTCCTCGAGCGAGCCGCCTTCCTCGACGATCTTGAGATCGATGTAATTGTTGACCGCGCTATAGGCGGAAGCCGCGACAAAGATCACCAGCAATATGTCTAGGGTCGCCGAAACAGGATGTCCGCCCTCCCTCCCGAGTTCGATGCCCCACAGTCGCGCCAGCATGCCCATGGACAGGACGAGCACGACTGCAAAGACGGCGTTCTCGAAGAAATGCTTGAAGACGGGGTTGAATCTCTGTTGCCTCGGCCGCTTGACCAGGAGCTCGGGCTTGAAGACCGTGATCTCCTCGCCCTCCTCCAAAATGTCGCGCTCGTGCTCGCTGAGCGCAGCCAGTTTCTTCTTGGCCGCCTCCTCGCGCTGTGAGGCGCGCCTGTCGGCTTCCTCCTCCCGGGCCAGCCGCCGATAGAATGAGAGTTCCAGGCGCTCGTAGATCGTGTCGAGCAGCAGGATCGCGACGCCATAGATGAAGATGGCGACGACGAAGACGAGCATCGGAGCGCCTACCAGCACGTAGCCGCCGGGGAAGCCGAGAATGAGCCGCAGGGAACTGACGAACCACGCGATGCCGAAATAGGCCAGGATCAGCGGCAATGCGGCCCGCGCGACGAAGCGCTGCCAGGCCGGCTTGGCGGCGGGGTCGCCCGCGCCGAGGAAGATGGCGTGCCCCTCCCGGCGATGGAGGATCGCCACGGCGCTGAACATGATCGCGCAGATGAGCATCGCCACGATGAAGGCGAGGCGGTAAGCATCGTTGTCGATGCCGAGCAACTGCATCCAGCGGCAAAAGCCGATGAGAAAGGCTGCGACCGCGGCCACCAGGGACCAGTCCCGGTGAAGCCTGCGGGCAGCTTCGTCGTCGACATTGATCAACCTGTGAGCCGGCGTATCGGGCGCATAGAAATTCCATAGGATGACCGACCGGACGATACGGTAGATTGCAAACACCGAGATGATCAGGAAGGTCGTCTGCCGGGTCGGTTCGTGGCCCGTGTCGAAGATCAGGGCGACGCCCATGGCCACGACGACGCTGATTCCCGTGCTGAGCAGCATGACCGCCGCCCGTCCGAGCAAAAAAGAGAGCTTCCGCGACCGTCGCGTCTCGTTGGGATGGTAAAGCTCCTTGAAATGCTCGCGCGCCCAGCCGGTGGTGAAGCGATAGGTTTCGAGCCCAAGGAACAATCCGCTGAACGCCGTACCGACGGCAACGAGAATCCAGGTCAGCGTGCCCTGGGGGCTCGACGCCTTCAGCATATCGTCGAAGTTTTTCAGGAAACCAGCCGAGTTCGCGATCATGCCGCGCAGCTTCTGCCGGGCGACGAGCAACTGCTCGCTCGATAGAGCCGTGGCCATCGACATGGCCGGCGGCTCCTCCGCCTTGGATTGCTGCGGCTGCACCACGATCACGGTCGAGCCAGCCTTGCGGGCGTCGTCGAGGAACTGGTCGAAAGAGGTTCTGCTGTCGGCCTGCTTGCTGGAAGAGGCAAGCGGAAGAAGCTGGGCGGAGGCAGCCGTGGCACCGAGAGCCGCGATCATGGCTGCAACAAAAAGTGGAAACAGCCATCGGATGAGAACGGCGGTCCGGCGCCTGCACATGCCAATCATCGCTACGAACCTGACTCCTCGGGCGGCGGCACTATTCCTGCTTCCGCCAAATCGCGGATCGCCCATCCGCATATTTAGGTTCAGTCCCCCCTGCTTCGCAACGTGTGTCTCTGCAATCGGCGCGCGAGGCGACTCCGAACGTTGTCGTTCAGGCTGTGTGTCGGCTGCTGGTCGGGAATTGCACGGCCCCGCCGAAGCCAAACCCCGCCGACGCGAGACAAACTTCCCCTTGCGTCCGATCCCGCGCATTGCAACAGTACAAGCCGGGTGGAGGAACACTTTCGCCAAAGCCGAGCAATTCGGAGCCGGCGTGTGTTTTCGTCCGGGCCAGGGACACGGAATGGACAAAGGGACGGATCTTCTCAGGGTCGAAGGGCTACGTGTTTCAATTGCCTTGCAGCGCTCGATGCTCGAGGTCGTAAGCGACGTTTCCTTCCGCGTTCCCGCCGGCAAGACCGTTGCAATCGTCGGCGAGTCCGGGTCGGGGAAGTCCATCACCGCCCAAGCGATCCTGGGCATTCTGCCATCGGTGGCCTCGGTCACCGGTGGCCGGATCCTGTTCCGCGATCCCAAGAAGCCGGAAAAGCAGACGGATATCGCCGCGCTCGACCCGACAAGCCCCGACATGCAGCAATTGCGCGGCGGCCGGATCTCGATGATCTTTCAGGAGCCGATGACCTCGCTTTCGCCATTGCACAAGATCGGCAACCAGGTGGAGGAGGCGCTGTTGCTCCACCGAAAGGTCGAGCGCGGACAGGCGCGGCCGATGACGGAGGAGATGCTGAAGAAGGTGGGGTTCCCGGATCCGGCGCGGGCATACGATATGTATCCGATGGAGCTGTCGGGTGGCCTGCGCCAGCGCGCGATGATCGCCATGGCGTTGATCTGCCGGCCGGCGCTGCTGATAGCCGACGAACCCACGACCGCGCTCGACGTGACGGTCCAGGCGCAGGTGCTGGGGCTTCTGACGAATCTGCAGAAGCAGCTCCATATGTCGTTGCTGCTCATCACCCACGATCTCGGCGTCGTGGCCAGCATGGCGGACGAAGTGATCGTCATGCATCAGGGCGAGGTCGTCGAGGCCGGTCCGATCGAGGCCATTTTCCGGCGACCCGGCCACGCCTACACCAAGGCGCTGATGCGCGCGGTGCCGACCCTGTCGATGGGCCCGAATGAAAAGCTCGTCGCGTTGCGCGAGCACGAGCACGTCATTCCGGACTCGATGCGCAAGAAACCCGTCGCGACCTTGAATGCCGACAAGCCCCTGCTTTGCGTCCGCCATCTGTCGAAGGGCTTCACCATCCGCCAGCAGGGCTGGTTGCTGGGGGAACAGCGCAAGGTGATGGCGGTCGACGATGTCAGCTTCGACGTCTCCGCCGGCGAATGCCTGGCCATTGTCGGGGAAAGCGGTTCGGGAAAGACGACAGTCAGCAAGCTGATCATGCGCGCCCTCTCGGCGGATGCCGGGCAGATCCGCTTCGACAATGGCGAGCTCGCTTGCGACGTTACGAAACTCGAGGGCAAGGCGCTGAAGGAATTCAGGAAGCGCATCCAGATCGTTTTCCAGGATCCGTTCGCCTCGCTCAGCCCCCGCTCAACCGTGCTCAACATTCTGAGCGAGCCGCTCGAGATCCATGGCATCGGCACACAGGCTTCAATCAAGAAGAACGCCGCCGAGCTCATGGGTCTCGTCGGGCTGCAACCCAGCTATCTCAACCGCTACCCCCACAGCTTTTCCGGCGGTCAGCGCCAGAGAATCGGGATCGCGCGTGCGCTGGCCCTGTCGCCCGATCTTCTCATCTGCGACGAGCCAGTCTCGGCGCTCGACGTGTCGGTCCAGGCGCAGATCCTCAACCTCCTCAAGAAGCTGCAGGCCGAACTCGGCCTTACGCTGATCTTCATCTCGCACAATCTGGCGGTCGTGAAATACCTCGCCAACCGCATCGCCGTGATGCGCAGAGGCCGGATCGTCGAGATCGCGCCGACGGCCGCCTTGTTCGGGAATCCAGTCCATCCTTACACACAGGCGCTCCTGAACGCCGTGCCCCATGCCGACCTAGACCATAAGCTCGATTTCGCTCACCAGATCGACGAGACCCAGGACGAGACGGCATGCTGGGATCCGGTCTTCAAATCGGACAATCGGGCGGAGCTGTCGTTGCAGCAGGTCGGCGAGGGGCATTTCGTGCTCTCTCGCGCGCATTTCAAGGAGAGGCTTTCGGCATGACACGGGACCGTTTGCTCCCTCGCAAGTTGCTTGCCGCCTTCGCGGTCGTGTGGTGGCTCGCCGCTCCCGCCGGAGCCGAGGAGCCAGCCGACATTGCGGATGTGGTGAAGAGCGGCGCGCTGCCGTCTCTCGCCGAAAGGCTCCCGGAGAAGCCTCGCGTGATCGATCTGGCGGCGCGAGGCAAGGCTGAAGGACGCTATGGCGGAACGATGCGCCTGATCATGTCGGATGCCAAGGATATCCGCATGATGACCATCTACGGCTATTCGCGTCTCGTCGTCTTCGACAGCGACCTCAAGCTCGTCCCGGACATCCTGGAGTCCTTCGACGTGGAAGGGGGGCGGATCTTCACCCTGCATTTGAGACGCGGGCACAAATGGTCCGACGGGGCGCCGTTTACGGCCGAGGACTTCCGTTATTTCTGGGAAGACGTCGCCTTGAACGAGGAGCTGTCCCGCGGCGGACCCGACCAGCCGATGCTGGTCGACGGCAAGCCCCCCCGCTTCGAGGTCATCGATGAACTCACCGTCCGCTATACCTGGGACAAGCCCAACCCGCTGTTCCTGCCGTCGCTTGCCGGAGCCAGCCCAAACTACATCTATCTGCCCGCGCACTACATGAAGCAGTTCCACAAGCGCTATGCCGAACCCCAGGCGCTGGCCGCCGTCGTAGCCAAGGAGAAATCACGCGACTGGATCGCGCTCCACACGGTGAAAAGCCGCCAGTACAGGCCGGAGAATCCCGACTTGCCGACGCTTGAGCCCTGGTTCAACACGACCCGACCGCCGGCGGAACGGTATGTCTTCAAGCGCAATCCATATTTCCATCGTGTCGATGCTTCGGGCCGGCAGCTGCCATATGTCGGAACGGTGACGATGACCATGAGCTCCGACGAAATCATCGCCGCCAAGACCGGCAGCGGCGAAAGCGATCTTCAGGCGCGCTATCTGCGCTTCGACAATTACACCTTCCTGAAGCAGGGGGCGAAAACCCATCCCATCAAGGTGAAGCTGTGGCGCGACGGCACCGGCTCGAAAGCCGCCTTCTTGCCCAATCTCAACACCAATGATCCGGTCTGGCGCGAGATTTTCCGTAAGGTCGAATTCCGGCGCGCGCTGTCGCTTGCCATCAACCGCGCGGAGATCAACCAGCAATTTTTCTACGGGCTCGCTCATGAGGGCGCCAATTCCGTGCTGCAGAGCTCGCCCCTCTACAGCGAGAAATTCGACCAGGCCTGGGCTGCCTACGATCCCGAACAGGCGAATGCATTGCTGGACGGGATCGGACTGAAGCGTGACGGCAGAGGCACGCGGGTTCTGCCGGATGGACGACCCGCCGAGCTGATCGTGGAGTTTGCCGGCGATACGCAGGAGACAGACATCGTCGAGCTCGTGCGCGAGCATTGGGGCGCGCTGGGCCTCAAGGTCTATGCGCGGCCGTACCAGCTCGACACGTTGAGGCGCCGCTTCCTCGCCGGGGATTCGTTGATCTCGGTTTGGAGCGGACTGAGTGTCGGCGAAGCGACCCCCGACCTGCCGCCGGAGGAGCTCGCTCCTGTTTCCGGCGTTCAGGGCAACTGGCCGAAATGGGGAGAATACACCGACAGCGGCGGCAAGGCCGGGGAACCGGTGGACCTGCCGGCCGCCAAGGAGCTTCTCGATCTTTACAGGGACTGGCGGGTATCCGAGACCACCGAGCAGCGCCGGGAAATCTGGGAAAAGATGCTGGCCATCTTTACCGATCAGGTCTTCACCATTGGCACGGTCAACGGCGTGCGCCAGCCGGTAGTGACCAACGCCAAGCTTCAGAACGTGCCGGAAGAGGGCATCTACGCCTTTTCACCGAGCGCCTATTTCGGCATCTACATGCCGGATACGTTCTGGTACCAGGAATAGCCGGTCGTGCTCCGCTATATCGGATACAGGCTTCTTGCGGCGATCCCGACACTCCTGCTGATCAGCGCGCTGATCTTCTTCATCATCGAGCTCCCGCCGGGCGATTATTTCGAGACCTATATGGCGGAACTGCAGGCCCAAGGCGAAACCGTCGATCCCAACAAGATCGCCTATCTCAAACATGAATACGGTTTCGACCAGCCGATGATCGTGCGCTACGGCACGTGGGTCTGGGGCATGTTGCATGGCGATTTCGGCTATTCCTTCGAATATGAGATGCCGGTCATGGACGTCGTGGGCAACAGGCTCTGGCTCACCATCCTCGTGTCCACGGTGACCATCATCTTCACCTGGCTGATCGCCTTCCCGATCGGCATATATTCCGCGACCCACCAATATTCGTGGAGCGACTACGGCCTGACCTTCCTGGGCCTGCTCGGCCTGGCGATACCCAATTTCCTGTTCGCCCTGATCCTCATGTATCTGGCAAACATCTGGTTCGGCACGTCGATCGGCCATCTGATGGACGCGCAATATATCGATCAGCCGATGAGCTGGGACAAGCTCCGGTCGATCGCCGCGCATATGATCATCCCGGTGATCGTGATCGGCACGTCGGGCACGGCCGGGATGATCCGCCGCCTGCGGGCCAACCTGATGGATGAGCTCCACAAGCAATATGTGACTACGGCCCGCGCCAAGGGCGTGCCGCCGCTGCGGGCCCTCATCAAATATCCTCTGCGCATGTCGCTGAACTTCTTCATCGCCGACATCGGCAGCATCCTGCCGGCGGTCATATCCGGCGCGGAGGTCGTGGCCATCGTGCTTTCGCTGGAGACCACCGGCCCGCTGCTCATTCGCGCTTTGCAGAGCCAGGACATGTATCTGGCGGGTTCCTTCCTCATGTTCCTCGCCACATTGACCGTTGCCGGGGTGCTGATTTCCGACATTGCGCTTGCCATACTGGATCCGCGCATCCGTCTGCAGGGAGGGCGACGCCGATGAATTCGGCCCTCCCACCCGATGGCGCAGAGCTTACCCATTTCGTTTCCGGCAAGCCTTTCGATCCCAAGGCGATCGAGAAGCTGACGCCGGAACAGGAGCGCATCTATCTCGCCTCGCAGCTCACGCTCATGTGGTGGAAGCTGCGAAAGCATCGCGCCGCCGTGGTCTCGGGCATCTTCCTCGCGCTGCTCTATCTTTCGATCCCCTTCAGCGAGTTCCTGGCGCCTTACAACCTGAACCATCGACAGGTCGACCACATCTACATGCCGCCGCAGAGACTGCACCTTTTTCACGACGGCCGCTTCATAGGGCCGTTCGTATACGGCAGTTCCTATGAGCTGGACATGGAGACGCTGGAGCGGAAATACACCTTGGATCGCGCGAAGATCTATCCGCTGCGCTTCTTCTGCAAGGGCGAGGAATATAGTTTCTGGGGCCTGTGGCAAGCCAACCGCCGCCTGTTCTGCGCGGCCGAGAACGGCACGGCCTACCTGCTCGGGACCGATCGGCTGGGCAGGGACATGCTGTCCCGCATCATCTATGGCACGCGCATCTCGCTGACGATCGGCCTGATCGGCATCACGATCAGCTTCGTGCTCGGCATCACCATCGGCGGTCTGGCCGGTTATTACGGGGGATGGCTGGATCATATCGTCCAGCGCATCATCGAGGTCCTGCAGAGCCTGCCGAGCATCCCGCTGTGGCTGGCGCTGGCGGCCATCATGCCGGTCACGTGGAGCCCTATCGTGGTCTATTTCGGCATAACGCTGATCCTGGGGCTTCTCGACTGGACCGGGCTGGCGCGAGCGGTGCGCTCGAAGCTCCTGTCGCTGCGCGAGGAGGATTATGTGATGGCGGCGGAATTGATGGGCGCCAGTCCGATCCGCATCATTTTCCGGCATCTCATCCCGGGCTTCATGAGCCACCTGATCGCCTCGGCCACCATCACCATCCCGAGCATGATCCTCGGCGAGACGGCGCTGAGCTTCCTGGGCCTTGGCCTTCGGCCACCCGTCACGAGTTGGGGCGTGCTTCTCAACGAGGCGCAGAACATCAATGTCGTCGCGCTTTATCCATGGCTGATCGCGCCCGTCGTGCCGGTGATCCTGGTCATCCTGGCCTTCAATTTCCTGGGCGACGGGCTGAGGGACGCCGCCGATCCCTATCGGTGATCCCTAAAGGCCCGCTTCGCACGTGGTCAGGGGCGAAGGAGATATCCCGGCCTGTCAACGAGACCGGCCAAAGATCAATCCCCGGGTATTTTCACCTAATGTGCATCCGGGATGGGTCTCGAACGACGCACCAACTCGTCCGCAGCGTAGAACGAAAAGCCGCGCTCCAGGCGCAAATAGGCGATCAGAGCTTCGAGCGTCGACCATGCGGCCTCGTCATGGACGAGATGGTGGCTCAATATGCCGAGTGGCGCGCCGCCACGCTCCCGGGCCTGGCGAAGACGGCGCAGCAGTTCGGCGGCGATGGCCTCCAGATCATGGCCAGTGCGGCCGCCGGCCCAGTTCATGACGTCGACCTGGGCGTTCAACTCGGGCAGCGTCGTACCGGAGTTCTGCCAGGACCAGGTGGAAAGCGCGGTGAAGCCGCATTCATGCACGCGGGCGGCAAGCTCCGGCGCTATCCGGTTCCAAGGCGGCACCAGAATGTCCGACAGGCGAGCGGGGAAGAGGTCGAGCATGCGGCGGCGTCCTGCCTTCAGGTCGGCAAGCCCGGCTTCCACATCTCGGCCGGCGAGCTCGACCGCCTTCTCGCCTGCTGGCATGTGGTTGCGATGGGCGTAGCCGTGGGCGCACGGTGTGACGAGCGGCTCGCTGGTCAGTCGCGCGGCAAGGGCATTGGTGGCGAGGGCCGGGATCACCGCGAGAAGCAGCGGGACGTCGAAACGCCGCACAAGATCGATTAGCCTGTCGAGACTGGCGCTCGGTTCCGTCGCATCGTCGTCGCGGAGCCAGAAGCGAGGCTGCAGCCCTTCGATGCGCCAGATGTCGAGTTCGGCGCCGACCGCCCCGAAATGTTTCACGTGAAATGCCTGTCGTCGCGCTGACCGTAGAGCAGGGGGTCGAGATGCAAGGCGAAGAGCTTCGCGGCCCCGGCGATATCGTGATCGCGCTCCACCTTTTTCCTTCCGGCCGTGCCGAGGGCTTGCCGCGCTTGCGGATCCGTGAGGAGCGTTTCAAGCGCCTCGGCGTAGGCTTCGGGGCTTTGATCGGTCAGCAAGCCCGTGACATTTTCCTCCACCACCACGGGCACACCGGCCGTGCGCAACGCCGCGACGGGTAATTTGCAGGCCTGGGCCTCGAGATAGACCATGCCGAAGGCTTCGCTGAAACCAGGCCAGGCGAAAAGGTCGCCGGCCCGCATCCAGTGCAGCACCTGCTCGGGCCGTAGCGCGCCGGTGAAGATGATGCGGCCGGCAGGAAGGGGCGCAAACAGGGCCTCTATGTCGGGCCGCATCGGCCCGTCACCCACGATGGCCAGGTTCCAGGGAATGGCGGATAAGCGGGAAAGCGCCGCGGCAAGCAGTTGGTAGGAGCTGAACTTGGCATTTGGCCGCATCATGCCGACAGCGACGATGAGCGGAGCAGGACTGTAGAAGCCCTTCGACGCGACCTGCTCGGCCTTCACGGCATCGATCGCGGCGAGATCGATGAAGGGCAGGAGCCGCACGACCGTTTTCATGTCCGGCAGGAAGGATCGCAGATACTCCCGGTCCGACGGCTTCAGGCAGAAGTTCACCGCGGCCTGGCGCGCAGCCGCCTGCACCGCCTGGCGCGGTATGATCCAGTCCTCGTCGGTCGCCTGACGGGTCCGGCAGGCTTCGGCGGTAACGTAGGGAATGCCAAATGACGCCGCGACCTGGGGGCCGATCCAGTCGGGCGCCTTGCAATAAGGATGGTAGGTGAACCAGAGGTCGGGCCGGCGCTCAACGCCGCTTTTCCAGGCATCGATCAACCGTTTGGCCTCCGCCTCGGCGGCCAGGCGGCGTTCCGCGCCGATCTCGGCGGATGGCCGCTTCTGGTAGGAAATGACACGCGAGGCGAGCTCGACCTCGTAGCCGGCCCTTCCCAAGGCCTCCAGGAGCAGCCGCCCGACAACCCTGTCCCCGGACGGGATTGGGTGGTCCGGTGTTTTCAGCGGCGCATAGAAGGCGATCTTCATGGGATCATCTATATCCCGCCACGCTCCTGCCCGCCGCAAGATCGGAGATCATGCGCGCCGTCGTTTCGGCACCATCGAGCTTAACCTGTGACCGGTCGGGGGCAGGTCGAGACATGACCCGTTCGATCGCCGCGGCGATTTCTCGCGGCGTCTCCATTTCGTGGCCCAGCGTTTCAGCCAAGCCGTTCGCGGCCAAGATCTCCGCGCGCCGTATCTGCTCCGTCTCGATGCCGTCGGAAAGTGGCACGACGATCGCCCGGCAACCAGCCATGCAGACATCGGCCACGGTGTTGTAGCCGGCCCGCGAAATTGAGAGCTTGGCGCGTGCCAGCACCGAAGGGAGGTCCGGGAGGAAGTCGCGAAGGACCAAATCGCCCGAGATCAGACCAAGGAGGTCGGCCTTGTCTTCGTCGGAGAAGCGCAGCCCGGTGACAATGCACCAGCGTGCGTCGCGGAGGATCGAAATCTCCTTCGCGGCGGCGGCCGCCATGACGAGCTTGCGGCCCAGGGCGCCGCCCCCCACGGAGACCACTACGTCATAAGTCTCTCCGGCCGGGACGGACGACGGCTCTTCGGGTGCGACGATCCCGGTGTAAAGCACCTTGTCGGCGATTTCGCCGGCCGGCGGAAAGGTCCGCTCGAGACGCACCAACCGCGAGTCGCCATGCACCAGGACGTGATCGAACAGCGATCGGATGTAACCGATCGTGTCCCGGTCCTTCTCGGGCTTGCCGGTCTCCTGGAGTATGTCGCGCACGGACGAGATCACGATGGGGCGCGGTTCCATCTGGCGGGCGGCCTCGAGGAGCGGAAGCAGCTCGAAGCGCATCTGCCTCCGGCCGAAGGGAAATGCTTCGGTGATGACGACGTCCGGTTTCGTTTGGGAAAGGATGCCGAGCAGCATCTCGCGGCGCCGGTTCCGGTAATCGTCGGTCAACGGATTGCCGGCAGGATCCTCCAATTTGTTGAAGGCCTCACCGACGGCGCGCACGGGCGGCAGGAAATGCACCTGCGCGCCGTTGCCCTGGAAGTTCGGGATCGGCTCGCCGCCGTAGACGAGCTCGACCCGCATGCCGGCGCTGGTGAGTGCCTTGACGATCCGCATGGCGCGGAAGACGTGGCCGACGCCCATGAGATGCTGAACATAGAACAGGATGCGGGTCATGGCTGGACCGATTCGAAGGCTTTCGTGCTGCCGATTCCGGAACGTTCGAACCGGCCGATCAGCGTGCCGATCGTGGCCAGATGGTCGAACTTGGCGTGGACGCGGTTGGCGCCAGCCACGGCGTATTGCTGCCGCAGCGCGGGCGCGCGGACGAGGCGCTCTATCGCCCCCGCAAGAAGCGCGGGATCGTTGGGCGAAACCAGCGCGCCGCTTACGCCGTCCTCGATCAATTCGGGAATGGCCGAAACGGGCGTCGACAGGCAGGCTAGTCCTTGGCTTTGTGCCTCGACAAGCACGTTCGGCAGCCCGTCGCGATCGCCATTCTCGGCAACCCGGCAGGGTAGGATGAAGAGGTCGGAGGACCGGTACGCCGACAGGATTTCGGTCTGCGCACGCGATCCGAGCAGGGAGATGCGGTCTTGCAGGGTAAGGCGTGCGACATGCGCCTTGAGCTGCTCCCAAAGCTCGCCGCCTCCGACATGCGTCCAGTGCCAGTGGAGATCGCGGGGCAGAAGGGCGAGGGCCTCGACCAGCGTGTCGAGACCTTTCTTCTCGACTGCCCGCCCTACGGTGAGAAGCCGAGCCGGCCGCTGCGGGCTCCCGTCATGTCCGAGAGGAATGTCCGCCGGCTTTGGGAAGCGCGACAGATCCAGCCCGTGATAGACGAGGTCGACTTTTTCCGGGCTCGGAGCGAGCGCCTTCAGATGTCGGGCGCCGGATGCCGTGCAGGTGACCGCCCATTCCGCCGACTGAAGTTTCTCCCTGATTTCCCAGTCCGGAGAGGTCCAGATGTCCTTGGCATGAGCCGAGGCGCTCCATGGCACGCCGCACATCTCGCTCGCATAGCGCGCGACGGAAGACGGCGTGTGCAGGAAATGGCTGTAGATCCAGCCGGTGTCGCCGGGAAGTTCCGCGGCGAGGACGAGGGCCTGGCCGAAGCGTCGAATCCGGTTCGCCGTGAAGTCGCGGCGGAAATCGCGCAGCCAGCTTCGTCGAGCCTTCGCGTAGCCGGGAAGCCGGCGCGCCCTGAGCCACGAGCGCAGGACGCGGATTGGCTCTTGATAAAGATACTCCGGCAGGTAGCTGACCGGCGCCCGGATGTCGGCATTGATGGGATGCTGTTTCTTGTCGGTAGGATGCCGCAGCGAGATGAGCCGCAGCGTGTAGCCAGCCTGCTCCAGCGCGTGGAGTTCCTGGGCGATGAAGGTCTCGGAGAGGCGGGGATAGCACTTAAGTACCACCGCAATGGTATTGGCCCGCATCGTCAGGCCCGCCTTGCACATGTCATGGGCAGATCATGCTCTCGCTGCGTCTCGCAACGGGACTATCCCTTCGTTGCGCTGCTCGAACAGGATTTCGGTCAGTGCGCAGATGCGGGAAAGCCCGTCGAGGTCCGGGGTCGCGACGGCTTGGGATGGCAAGGGGGTGCGCTTCAGCCTTTGGATCGCGGATGCGAAGGTCGATGGGTTCTTCGCCTCCTCGATGTCGAGCACGTCCACCCACCCGAACTCGGCCGCCCGATGGGCGCGAATGCTCTGTTCGCGACGGGGCGCCGTGCGCGGCACGAACAAAGCAGGTTTATCGAAGGACATGACCTCGCAGAAGGTGTTATAGCCACACATTCCGACCACCGCGGCGGCATTGGCGACGAGCGTCTCCACATTGACGTGGAAATCGACGACCTCGACGTTGTGCAGCGAAGAAGCACGCGCTGTTATCTCGAAACGCTGCCGTTCGGTCATGAAGGGTCCGAGGACGAAAAGGTAGCGGTCGTTGCTGCTGACGTTCCGCTTCGCCGCGTTCAGCGCGGCTGCCATCAGCTCGTAGCCGTCGCCGCCGCCGCCGGCGGTTACCAGTATGTAGCCGCTGCCGAAATGCCGCGTGGTGCCGTCGTCCGTCGGCGGCAAGGAGCGGGCCAGGAACCCCGTATAGCGGGTGCGGGCGAGCAACTCCTCGTGGAGATCGATGGCCGATAGTGGGTTGTAGAAGCTGCCGGGCCCATAGACCCAGATCTCGTCATAGATCTCCTCGGTGAAGGCGGCATTCTGCTTACGCTCCCATTCGGCCTGGAGCAGTTCCGGAGCATCGAGCACATCGCGCAGGCCGAGGACGGCCATCGCTCCATGCGCCTTGGCCCACCGCAAGGTCGGCAACATTTCGCGCCCGAGCCCGAGCGGTTCCTTGTCGACGATCACCATGTCCGGGCGCAAGCGCTCGGCGGCGTCTCGAATGATGGCTTCCCTGGCGGTCAGCGTCTCTTCGAGCGTATGGGCGCTGTTGGCGGACGAATATTCGCCATTTGACAGCTTCTGGGCGGCCGGGATCTGCACGTAGCTGACGCGGTCGTGGAACCAGAAAGCGTCCACGACAGGCGAACCCGAGATGATCGACACTTCGAGATCGCCGAAATGACTGACAAGCGCGTGCGCTATAGTTCGGCTGCGGCGCAAATGACCAAGGCCGAACGTATCATGACTATACATCAATACTCGATGGTTGGCGGTTCGAGCCATGAAAACCTTGGAAAAGGCGCCCCTTGGCGACCATAAAACGTTATCGCCCGAAGCAAGTCAACTTGATGACAGCCCGCCAGCCCGATCAATACCTAACGACTTCTTTCAAACATTCAAGTTCCCATGCGATAGATCCGAAGCGCGTTGTCCCGCAGCATCGCTCTTTTCGCTTCCTCCGTATACCCCCCAAGCACCGCCCGATACGTCGAAATCAGGTCGGCATAGTCAGTCCATAGCTTCTCGATCGGAAAATTGGAACCGAAGACGCAGCGATCCGAGCCGAAAATGACGATCGTCTCCGAGACGATATCGGCGATGTGACCGGCGTCATTGCGGTGGATGAAGGTTCCCAGGCCCGACAGCTTGACGACGACGTTTTCCTGTGCGGCGAGCCGCCGCATGCCGTTCCTCCAGGCATCACGGCCGGATGCAGACAGGTCCTCCGGCATGCCGGCATGCTGGAGGACGAAAACGATGTCGGCATTGTCCTTCGCCAATCTTGCCGCATCGGTCATTTGGCTGGTGAACACCTGCAGGTCGAAGGACCAGCCGTGATCGGCAAGCCGGCGTATGTTCCGACGCAGCATCGGGTCGTCCATCAGGTCGGGACGGGCGGCGAAGCGGTACATCTCGTTCTCGTGCCAATGGAGCTGCATGCGGACCCCGCGCATCAGCGAGAATCTTGCCTGGTGCTCGAGCGTCTTGCCGACGTCCTCATCGAGAAGATCCGCATAACCGACGATGGCGTGCGGCCAACCGTGGTTCTCGGCGACCGACTGGACCCAGGCGACCTCTTCCACTGCGCGGGACTTTGCCCAGTTCGTCTGAACATAGACCGATCGTTGGACACCCAAACCACTGATGTCGGCGAGGAACTCTTCGATCGAGTAGTCGCGCCGGATCGGTTCGTAAGGCCCGAATATCCGGGGCACCATCGGGCCTTGCAGCCACGGCAGATCGGCCTGCCTCCAGATGTGGTGGTGTGCATCGACAATAGGGATCATCATCCAGACCTCGCGAAAGACCGTGCCGCCTGGCCGCGCGCCATGCGTTCGATGCGGCCGAGCGCATGCAACATCCGTTCCAGCGCCGGCAGACCGCCGCCGTCGAACAACCCGTCGAGCAGCGGCATGATGCCAGCCATTCCGCGCGTCGCGGGCCGATAATTGGGGTCCGCCGCGAGCGGCGTCGCCCACACGAGGCGATGGCTGAGCCGCGCAAGCCGGTCGACTGCGTGGATCATGGCGGAGGGTTCGCCTCGTTCCAGCCCATCGGACAGCACGATGGTGACCGAGCCCCGAACCAGCGCGGCGTGCCGCGAGACGGAAAGGAACTCTTGCAGCGAGCGGCCGATCTGCGTTCCGCCGTCGAAATCGTGGACAATGCCCGCCAGGCGCGACAGGGCCTCGCCGCTGTCCCGGTGGCGCAGCGTGGCCGTGACGCGGGAAAGCCGCGTTCCGAAACAGAAGGTCTCCACACGCCTCGCGCGCCGCGTCGCAAGATGCGCGAAGCGCAGGTAGGCCTCCGACTGGGCCTTCATCGAACCAGAGACGTCGACCAGCAGGAGCAGCTTTCGCTGCCGCCGAGGCCGCGCCGACCGGAAGAGCCTCAAGGCCTCGCCGAAGGTGCGGAGTGCGGCGCGCATCGTGCGCGAAAGGTCTATCCGTCGCCCGGCCGGGGACGGGCGCCAGGCGCGGCGCTCCAATGTCGGCAAAAGATCAAGAGCGCGCTCCAGGCGAGCCAGTTCCCTGGGATCCGGCGCGAGTCGCCCGAATGTCTTGCGGCCCCATGCCATGTCCTCCGCGGCAGCCCGGCCGGCAACCGCGCCGCCTGCTTGTTGCAGCAGGATTTCGGAGCTCCCCGCCTGCTCGGCGCGCGGGCCGTCCTCTTGCTCGGGGTCGCAAACTCTGCCGGGCGAAGTTCCGCCGCCGAACCAGGCGTCGAATATCTCGTGGTAGATTGGAAAATCATGGGGACCGTTCGTCAGCGTGACGCGGCCGATACGCTCGAGATCGGCGATGCCGCTGAGCCTGCAAAGGCGGACGGCCCGCAGGAAATCGGCGGCGGCACCGGGATCGACGGCCAGGCCCGCCTCGCGAAGGGCAGGCGGGAAACCGGCCAGGAGATCAGCCGCAGTTCCCGCCGCGTTCGTCACAGCACACCCGCCTGCGCCACAACCGTGAAATCCTCCTGATCCTTGACCAGCAGTCCCAGCGAGCGCTTGAGCGCATCCGGCCAGGACACCCCGTCCCGATGGAGCACTTCGGCGGCGCGGGCCCAATCGATGCTTTCGGCGATCCCGGGACGTTTGATCAACGGCAGCCGCCGGACTGCGGCGACGGCTTCGACCAGCCTTTCCCCTGCTTCGGCGGCGATGCCCGGCGCGTGCCGTTCCACAATGGCGCGCTCGCGCGCCGGATCGGGATAGTCGATCCAATGATAGAGGCAGCGCCGGCGAAGCGCATCGTGCAGTTCGCGCGTGCGGTTGGACGTCAGGATCGTCACCACCGGCCTGTCCGCCTTGACGGTACCGATCTCCGGGATGGAAATCTGGAAGTCGGAGAGGAATTCGAGAAGGAACGCCTCGAAGGCGTCATCGGCGCGGTCGATTTCGTCAATCAGGAGGATGCTCGTGTCGGCGTTGCGCAACGCCTTGAGCAACGGCATCTCGACGAGGAATTCCGGGGCATAAAGATCGGTGGCCGAAAGCGCGCGCTTTCGCTCGGCGATGCGGATGTGGAGCAGTTGCCGCGCATGGTCCCAGTCGTAGAGCGCTCGTGTCGCGTCGATGCCTTCATAGCATTGCAGGCGGATCGCATGGCGGCCGAGAACCTGCGAGAGCGCGTTGGCCACCTCTGTCTTGCCGACGCCCGGCGCGCCTTCCAGAAGCAGGGGCTTGCCGAGCTCAAGCGCCAGATAGAGCGCAGTCACCAGTGTTTCGTCGGCAAAGTAACCGAGCTCGGCAAGTCTAGCATCGAGTTCGTCCTGGCTCAGACGCATGATCTAGAACTGCAGCTTTTCCTCGCAGACCATGCGGAAGCGGTTGGAGCAGTGGGCCGCCGCGTCGCCGCCGGCCGCCTTGCCCGCCTCGGTGGCGAAGGCCGCTGCCATCGCCGCTTCGTCCTCGAAATACATTTCCGAGACACCGTCGAAGGGGGCGTCCCCATTCTCCGCCCGCAGAACGTTGGAGGTGTATTTGCGCAATCCCGGCAGGTTGCGGGCGAAAGCGACGTGGTCCTCCATGATCCACTTCCTGAAGTCGTCGAAGGCCATGCCCTCCTTCCGCTTCATCAGGGCCATCACCTTGATCATTCCAGTCCTCCTTGGTCAGTTTGAGCGCGTAGAGCATCGAGGCCACGCAGGATCCGTTCCGGCGTGATCGGCATGGTCGTGACGCGAACGCCGCAGGCATCGAAGATGGCGTTGGCGATCGCGGGAATGGGCGAATTGGCGGTCATCTCGCCGATGCCCTTGGCGCCGTAAGGCCCGTTCGAAGCAGGACGCTCGATGATCACGGAGTCCATTTCGGCGAGATCGCCCGGGCCGGGCATCAGATATTGCGAAAAGTCGAGCGGGCCGTGGGACCGGTCGGGATAGTAGGGCTCGGTGGTCTCGTAAAGGGCATGGCTGATGCCCATCCAGGCGCCGCCGACGATCTGCTGGTGGGCGAGCGCCGGGTTCACGGCGCGGCCGATCTCATAGGCGTTGGTCAGCCGGATCACCCGGACCTCGCCCGTTTCGTCGTCGACTTCGACCTCGGCGACCGTGCAGGCATGGGCCTGGCAAGAATCGGGATCCATCTCGCCGGTTTCCGGAACGACCTCGCTTTTCGGCTTCAGGAACATTCCCCGCCCGGAAATGGTGCGGCCATGCTTGAAATGGGCGGCCAGCGCTACGTCCACAACGGAAATGCCCTTGTCGGGAGCGCCGTTGACGTGGATGCGGCCCTTGCCGTCGGTCGCCAGATCTCCCGCGTCGACCTCGAGCTCCGTCGCGGCCACCTCCATCATGACCTCCCGGGCTTCGCGAGCCGCCATCATGATGGCGTTGCCGATGCGGTGCGTGCCGCGGCTGGCGAAGGTGCCCATGCAATGGGGGCCGGTGTCGGTGTCGGCCGTGTCGATGACGACATTCTCGTAGGGAACGCCGAGCGTCTCGGCCGCGATCTGCGCGCCGACGGTCTTGATCCCCTGGCCGAGATCGACGGAAGAGAGGGTGATGACGAAGCCGCCCGTCGTGGTGGCATGAATCAGCGCCTGGCTGGGATCGCCGCCGAGATTCATGCCCGTGGGGTAATTCACCGCCGCGACGCCGCGTCCTTTGAGCCAGGCCATGTCACGCCTCCCTTCGATAGGACGACATCGCCGCGAAACGAGGCGGCAGCGTCTTGCCGGTCTGGCGGGCGGCGGCCTGGATCACTTCGACCAGTGCCGCCCCCTCCACCACCTTGCGGTGGGCCTTCATGTCGCCGTCGCGATAGGCATTGACGAGGCGCAGCTCCATCGGGTCCATGGCGAGGAAACGCGCGATCTGGTCCATCTGGGATTCCAGGGCGAAATCGCCAATTGTGACGCCGAAGCCGCGCATCGCCGAGGACGGCGTGCGGTTGGTGTAGACGCAATAGGCGTCGACATGGACATTCGGGATGGTGTAGGGACCCGGCATGTGGGCCGCCGCCTTGGTCGTGCCGTAGGTCGAGTGCCGGCAATAGGCGCCGGCGTCGACATAGAGCGTGATCCTGCGGGCGACGATGCGGCCGTCCTTCATCACGCCGTCCTTGATGTAAAGCCGTTCGGAGGCGCGCGGCGACGAGACCTGCATCTCCTCGGCCCGGGAATAGGCGTATTTCACGGGCCGGTTCGTCAGCATCGCCCCGATCGCGGCGATCGGCTCGACGATCACGTCTACCTTGCCGCCGAAGCCGCCACCCACCGTTCCGCCGACCAGCCTCAGCTTGTTGAACGGGACGCCGAGGATCAGCGCCATGTTGTCGAGCGTGAAATAGAGCGCTTGCGTGTTGGAGTAGACGGTGATCCGACCGTTGCCTTCGGGCTTGGCGATACAGCCGGTGGGCTCGGTCGGCGCATGCTCGATGGGCGCAGAGTCGTAGCGATGCTCGATGACGTGATCGGCACCGGCGAAACCTTTCTCGACGTCACCGAAGCGGATGCGCCGGCAATTGTGGCCCTCATAGACGAAATAATTGGTGCCGTGCTTCTTGAACGGCGTCGATGTCATGGCCTCCTCGACATCGAACACGGCGGGCAGGTCCTCATATTCGACCACCACGCGGCGCGCGCCTTCGAGAGCTGCCTGGGGCGTTTCGGCGAGCACAGCGCAGATCTGCTCTCCCATGAACAGAACACGATCTTCCGGCAGGACCGGCTCGTCGTCTGGCCCGACCCCGATCAGCTTCAGGATCGTATACCAGTTGTTGGGCACGTCCTTATGGGTCAGAACCCGCACCACGCCGGGGACCTGCATCGCCGGCTCGGTATCGAGCCTCTTGATCAGGGCGTGATGGCGCGTCGAGCGCACCATCTTGAGGTGCAGCATGTTGGGGAAGCTGACGTCCTCGTAGAACTGCGTGCGCCCGGTGACATGGCCGCGCGCATCGGCACGCTGCACGCTGTCTCCGACGACGCTGAGCTCGGCTGCGCGCTCGCGGGCGAAGAAGCTCGAATCGATCTTTTCCATGGCCGGAATCCTCACGCTGCCCTGGAAGT
Organism: Rhizobiaceae bacterium; assembly: GCA_035556195.1. GTDB lineage: Bacteria > Pseudomonadota > Alphaproteobacteria > Rhizobiales > Rhizobiaceae. Next base: position 143,605 of record DATMFK010000009.1, on the reverse strand, counting down.
CTGCGCGGCGCGCAGGCGGGCAGCGGCATCCATCACCGCATCGATGATCGCCTCGTAACCGGTGCAGCGGCAGATGTTTCCCGAGATCGCCCGTATCGCGTCCTCCCGGGTCGGCTCGGGGTTTTCGGCAAGCAGGCCCGCAGTCGCCATGATCATGCCGGGAGTGCAGAAGCCGCATTGCGTGGCGAAGCCTTCGAGGAAAGCTTCCTGAATCGGATGCAGGCCCGCGGCCGGTGTGAGGCCTTCGACGGTCGTGATCGCGGCGCCTTCGATCGTCTCGATGGGCAGCAGGCAGGACATCATCGGCTTGCCGTCGACCAGTACGGTGCAGCTTCCGCAAGCGCCCTGCTCGCAACCGCGCCGCGTGCCGGTGAGGCCTTGGCCCTCGCGTAGCGCCTCCAGCAGCGTCGCGCCCGGCGCAACCAGCATTTCCCGCTCTGCACCGTTGATGACGACAGATACGACGGACTTCCCCATGGCTCCCCTCCCGGTAGCTCGAAGTTTCTATTCGCCCAGCAGGGCTCGGCGGATGTGGACCGGCGTCACGCGCGCCCGGTACCAGGCGCTGGCATAGGCGTCGTCCGTGGGCGCGATGTCGTTCGCAGCTTGCTTCGCGGCCGTCTCGACATTCGCTCTGTCGAACGGCTTTCCCAGGAGCGCCTGCTCGACCGACGGCGCGCGCATGGCGAGGAGACCAACGCCTCCAAGCCCGATCCGGCACTCTGCGACGACGCCATCAGCCACCGAAACCACGGCGGCCACGGTCACGACCGCGGCGGAATTGAAGGCCTTCCGCCCGGCTTTGGCGAAGCGGAAACTCCCCGCCGGCGGGATCGGAAAGGACACTTCCGTCACGATCTCCCCAGGCGCGAGCCCTCGCACGACCTGCTCAACCGGCGCGGCGCGCATGTCTTTCGAGGTGGCGATGCTCGCCGACGCGCCGAGTGCGATCAGGCAGGCGGCGAGATCGCCATAGGGTTGCTTCACGAAAAGATTGCCGCCCACAGTCGCCATGTTGCGTATGGTGGGCGAGGCGATCGCGTCGAGCGCCGGCGCCAGAAAAGCGAGCTGGTCCTCCGCCTGCATCGTGGCGAGTGTGGTCGCCGCGCCGATCGTTGCTTTTCCAGCATCGATAGAGATTCCGGACAGCCCCGCTTTGCGCAGGCTGACCAGCGTAGTGAAATCGTCCGTGCCGTAATTGAGCACAGGCATGACGGCGGTGCCGCCGGCGATGATCGCCGCGCCCTTCCGACTGCCCAGCACCGCCTGCGCCTCGGCCAGCGAGCCGGGCACGATAACCGCTTGCAGCATCGTCTCCTCCCAGAGAACCAGCCTATTTGCCGGGGACCTTTCCGGTCTCTTGATTATCCATTATCGATAAATGAAAATCACTTTGTCAACCGTGCCGACGCACAATAGCCTGCGGCGCTGCAACGACCCCGGCGATTCGATGGAAGTCCAATGAATGAGAAGAATGCACTCAGACCGTCGCCGGAGCCGGGATTTTCCAATATTCCCCTGCGCCAGAGGCTGAAGGAGGCCCTGCTGCGCCGAATTCTCGGGGGTCACTACGATCCCGGCGAACGGCTGGTCGAACTGAGGATCGCCGAGGAATTCGGCACCAGCCAGGGACCCGTTCGGGAGGCCCTGCGCGAGCTCGAGGCGACCGGTCTCGTCACCAACCTGCCACGACGCGGCACCTATGTTTCGGAGGTCATGGGCGAGGGCCTTCGCGAGATCTACACGGTCCGCGGCGCGCTGGAAGAGCAGGCGACACGGATCGCCACACGCCGGGGCACCTGTGACCTCGAGCTGCTCGCGCAGGAAGTGGCGCTGATGCGCAAGGCGGCACTTGCCGGCGATACCCATGGCGTGGTCGAGCATTCCGTGACGTTCCACCGCTCGATCATGGAGGCGGCCAGGAACCGGCTGCTCCTCAACATCTGGCAGTCGCTGCAGATCGAGACGCGAACCACCATCACCATGCTGGTCGAGGGGCTCGATCTCGTCGAGATCGCCGACAGCCACCAGCCCATCATCGACGCGATCGCCAGCGGCGATGCCGAAGAGGCAGCGCGCGTGGCGCGCGAGCACCAGGATTACTTCGAGAGATTGCCGGTGCTGAGTCGGACGGGGTAGGCGAGCCTCTCTCGGACAGCGCTGTGCCCCACTTCCCTCTGGCCTGCCGGACATCTCCCTCTCGAGACTACGATATTCACGCATCTCGGGAGAATGCCCTGGGTAGTGAAATACGTCGCGTTCGAAGAGCGGGCAGATTGCGGATACCGCGTCGGCCGCTTCGTTCTTCACCACCGGGCGGCCGGCCGCGACGGAACGGAATGGAGTCTCGGATCACCTCGCCCTCCTGGCTCGGGTCCGAGAATGACGAAGCCTCCACGTTGGCGCCAATTGCAAGCCTTGGCGATCGGGTTGGACCCTCAGCGCGATCGTCATCCCCGGACCCGCAGGCGAGCGAAGCCGGAGGTGATCCGGGGATCCATTCCCTTCCGCCCCGGCAACCCACCCTGCGGTCCAGATCGAAGCCGCCGGCCGATGCTGATGTCAGCGACGATGCTATCCTGCCTTGCCGCCCGGGATGTCGAATGCCGCAAGGGGGGATCGGTCCTCACGCATGCTCACCCCGTCGTCAACGTGCCGGAAGAGGCGCCAGGTGCCGGCGAGCGGTCATCGGTGCCTTCGGCATGGGCGGGGCGCTAGCCGGCGGTGCGCGGAGGCGTAGTAAAAGGCTTCGTGACGTCCCTTACCCGCCCAGCCTATCCCGCACCCGCATCTTGACGTGCTTGGATTCGCGGAACGCCTCTATGCCTTCCGGGCCGAGCTCACGACCCATGCCGCTCATCTTCCAGCCGCCGAAGGGGGCCTGGAGTTCCGTCGTGTCGTTGACGTTGACGCCGATCGCGCCGGCCTCGATCCGGTCCGCCAGTGTCCAGGCGCGTTCGAGATCGCCCGAATAGACATAGGCCGCGAGGCCGAATGGGAGCGCATTGGCGACGGCCAGCGCCTCGCGGTCGTCGGCAACGGGACGGATCGCGGCGAGCGGTCCGAAGGTTTCCTCCGTCAGGGCGAGCGCGGCATCGGGAACCTCATCGACCAGGGCCGGCTCGTAGAAGAAGCCGCGATCGAAATTGGAGCCCGTTGGGACACGCCCGCCGATCAGCAGCTTGCCGCCCCGCGCGACCGCATCGGCCACGTGGCCGGCGACCCGCTGGCGCACGCCTTCATGGAGCAAAGGCCCGTAAAGCACGCCCGGGAGCACGCCGTGGCCGAGCTCGATCTTCTTCGTCTCGGCGACCAGCGCCTCGACGAAGTCCTTATGGATGCCACGGGACACCAGGATACGGTTCACCGCGATGCAGATCTGGCCCATATTCGAGAAGGAGCGCCGCACCGCCGCCGCGGCCGCTTCGGCCGGGTCGGCGTCATCCAGCACGATGAAGGGGCTTTGGCCGCCGAGTTCGAGCGACAGGCGCTTCAGGTTCCCGGCTGCGGCGCGCATGATCGACTGGCCGGCCGGAACCGAGGCGGTGGCGGTGATCATGCGGATGCCGGGGTGTTCGGCGAGTGCCGCCCCGACCTCCGGACCGGTGCCCGGAATGTCGTTCAGCACACCGGCCGGCACGCCCGCATCGGCGAAGCATTGCACCACCATGGCGATCGCCAGGGGCGTCTCGTGCGGCGGCTTGGCGACCAGCGTGCAGCCGGCGGCCAGGACCGGGGCGACCTTCCAGCAATAGAGATCGACCGGATAGTTCCATGGCACGATGGCGCCGACGACCCCGACGGGGGCGGTGGTGACCAGGCTGCGGATATCGGATCGGGACGAGGGCCGGATCGAGCCTCCGAGACGCCGCCCTTCCTCCGCATAATACCGGATGACCGTGATGCCGAACGAGATCTCCTTGCGCGAATCGGGCACCGGTTTTCCCTGTTCCCGGGTCAGCATCTCGGCAATGGCATCGATCCGTTCCTCGACGAGATCGGCCGCGCGATGCAGGATGCGGGCACGCTGGTCGGCGTGAGTTTCCGCCCAGAGCGGCAGGGCCCGTGTCGCGGCGGCCACGGCGCGATCGACATCGGCGCGGCCGGCGATCGCGGTCGAGCCGACGTGCTCGCCCGTCGCGGGATCGCGGATCTCCAGGTGCCCGGCCTCCTTCGCGTCTTGCCACACGCCGTCAATGTGAAGCTTACGATCCATGGCGCTCACCGTGCCTTGAGCCGCCGCCACAGCTGCTCGTAATTCTCGTCGTTCTGGCGGTTGGCGGCCTCCTTGCCAGTGGTATTGGGGCTCACCATGACATGCGGTTTGATACCCCGCTTCACGAGCTTCTCCGCGGTCGTCGAGACGATGGCATGGGCGACCGCGATGGTGACGCTGGTCGAACTCGCGCCGACCGGGGATTCCAGCCCATCGATGAACAGCGAGGCGTCGGCCAACGGGATGCCCGTGTCGATGACGACATCGGCCACCTCGAACAGGCGCTTGCCGGAGGAGTGGCGAGACGGGGTCGCCGAGGAATGGGGCAACGAAGTCACGCCGATGAGCTTGATCCCCCGCTCCTTGCACTCCATGGCGATGTCCATGATCACGGCATTGATCCCGGAATGCGAGAACAGGATCATCGCATCGGCCGGGTCGATCTGGTGCGAGCGCAGGATCGCCTTGCCGTAGCCTTCCTGGGCATGGATGAACCGGTACTGGCGGGCGCCCATGTCGCCCCACACGTGATGGAAGGAGATCATGGTGCTTTCCACGATCGGGCGGAAGCCGACGATCGTTCCGGTCCGCGGAAAGCTCTCCAGCGCCGGCAAGGCGCCGTGCCCGGTGCCGAACGTGAAGACGAGCTTGTCTGCCGCGATGCTTTCGGCACAGAGCTCGGCGGCTTTCTCGATGGCCTCGCTTTGGGTCGAGCGGACCTTTTCCAGCCTTTCGGCCAGCGTGCTGAAATAGCGGTCGACGATGGACGTCATCTGATTGCCTTTCTTGTTGTTCTCTCGATCACGCCGTGATCGCGTCGAGCGCGATCTCGAACAGGTCGCGTTCGGCCTTGGCCATGGCCTCGTCGCCGATCTTCTCCTGGGTGAAGGCATCGACTGTGGCGACGCAAAGCGTAGATGCTCGGGCGCCGAGGATGCGGGCAGCCGTCAGCAAGGCCGAGGTTTCCATGTCGGTCCCGATCAGCCCCATGCGCTGGATGTCTCGCTTCAGCCCGTCGATCATCTGCCGGCGCTCGCCGGAAAGGCCGAACATCTCCGTATAGAAACCGTCATAGGTTCCGTAGATGCCGGCGTGCCATGGCTTGCCGGAACGGGCGAGGGTCACACGCAGCTTGCTGTTGAGGTCGAAATCGGCAATCGCGGGAAAGCCGATCGGCGCGTAGCTGTTCGACGTGCCCTCGGCCCGCAGTGCGCCGTCGGCCAGCACGAAATCGCCGAGCTTTGCGGGGGGAACCGCCATGGCCGTCCCGATGCGCAGGAACGTACGGATGCCGAGCGCGAAGAGCTCGTGCATGACGATCGTCGCGATCGGCGCTCCCATGCCGAAGGCCGAGACGGTGACGCGTTTGCCGCCGCGCATGCCCGTCGCCGTGCGCAGGCCGCGGTTCTCGGCGACGAAATGCACGTCGCTCATATGTTCGGCGATGCGCCCGATGCGAGCCGGATCACCCACGAGAATGGCATACTCGCCGACCTCGTCACGACGGGCGCCGATATACCAGGCGGTGTTGGACCGTTCTTCACTCATGTCATGCACTTTCCATTTCGATTGTCCGCCGGCCGCCGAGGAGGGCGGCGGCCGCGCGATGGCCCGCCTGCAGGATTTCCGCGGGAGAGGTGGCCCCGCCGGCGAGCGCGGCCAGCACGCCGCCGGCGAATGTGTCTCCCGCACCAGTCGGATCACTGACGGCGATCGCCGTCGAAGGCGCAAAGGTCGTCATGCCGCCGCGCGTGAGTGCCGCACCCTCGCCGCCCTGTGTCTCGATCAGGATCTGCCCTGGGCGTGGTTCGGCAGGCAGCATGTCGTCCACGAAGACGCGTTCCGCCCGGCTGCAGCAGATCAGGTCGGCACGCCGGGCAAGCTCCTGCGCGAGCCCCGCCGAAAGGGCCCGCGGATCGTGCTTCACCACCCAGGCGAGTTTCGTTTCCGGTCGAAGCTTCTCCAGAACGGCCGCCGTCGCTTCCGGAGGGCCGATCGTCACGCAAACCCAGTCGGCTTCGGCGACAAGCATTCCTTGATCGTCGCTCAACGTCAGGCCAGCCGGCATGCCGGGATCGTAGAGGCAGAGACAGCCGCCGTCGGGCTCATAGGCAAGGACGGCAACCGGCGTCCGGGCGCCTTCGACCGCCGCAAGACCCGCCGTCGGGATGCCACGCTCCGCGAGCTGTCCGCGATAGGTTTCTCCGCCTGCGTCGTCGCCAATCCATGTGACCGGATAGACGCCGCCGGTCCCGCTCGCGACGAGCGCCGATGCGACATAGGCCGGCGCGCCACCCAGGCGGGGCCACGCGTTTGCCGGCCGCTGGAGGATAGTCGTCGTCCGCCCCGGTCTCGGCGATCCGTCCAGAACGGCCACGTGATCCAGGCTGGCATAGCCGGTGACGACGATCATGACAGCATCCCGATGGCTTCGGCCAGCGGCACGACACGGCCCATGTAGCGATCGATATCCTCCAGCGACGCCTCGGCCAGATGGGGACGGTTCGAGTTCGTCGCTTCGCGCGGGATCACCGGCTCGAACCCGTTGGCGAAGGCATCCTGCGCGGTGGCGCGGATGCAGACATTGGTCTTTACGCCGGCAATCACCACGCGCGACACCCTCTGTTCGGCCAGGAAGAGAGCCAGATCGGTGGCGAAGAAGGCACTGAAACGGCGCTTGAAGACGGTTGTCTCTCTCTCTCCGCGCGGCTCGAAGCCGGGGAAGAAGGCGGCGTCATGGGCGTCGGCGAGGTGGTGCACCGGCAGCTTGCGCCATTCGAAATCGTCGAAGCCCGGACGGTGCTTCTCGGCCGCATGCACGACGATCGCACCGGATTCGCGCGCCGCCTCGAGCAGCGCGCGCAAGCCTGGCAGCACGTCCTCGACGCCGGCATAGTAATTGGGATGGCCGGGCTCGAAGAAGGAGTTGATGACGTCGACAAGGATGAGGGCGGTCTTCTCGGTCAAGATTGGATTCCTTTCGCGCGTGCCCGCTTCACGGCGAGCGCCATGAGTGTCAGCACCACGATCACCATCACATAGGGCAGCGTCTGGACCAGCTCCGCCGGGACGCCGCGGCCCTGGAGCCTGATCTGGAAGGCGTCGAAAAAGCCGAAGAGCAGGGCGCAGGCAGCCGTCAGCCACGGCCGGTTGCGTCCGAAATAGAAGGCGGCGAGCGCGATGAAGCCGCGTCCGGCGGTGATGCCCTCGTTGAAGATGCCGACCACGCCGATCGACAGATACGCCCCGGCGAGGCCCGACATGATGCCCGCATACGCCGTCGACATGTCGCGCAGCATCAGCGGATTGAGGCCGAGCGCCCTGGCCGCTTGCGGTGCCGCGCCGGTGGCGCGAAGGCGAAGTCCGGCCCGCGTGCGGGCCAGGAACCAGGCCGTGAGCGGCACCATCAGCCATGCCGCCCAAGTGAGCGGGTCGTGGCCGGAAAAAATGGCGCCGAGAACGGGAATATCGGCGACGACGGGAATTTCGAACCGGGGCAGCCGCGCCACATCCGGCAGGCTGAGCGTACCCGAGCTCCCATAGGCGGATTTCAGGAAAAACCGGACGAGGCCGGCGACGGCGATGTTGAAGCCGAGCCCGACGATGATCTCGTTCGCCTCGAGCCGCGTGACCGTCAGCGACATCAGCAGCCCGAGAATGCCGCCGGCGACGGCCGCCACCAGCAGGGCCGCGCTCCAGCTTCCTGTCTGGGACGCCACGATGAGACCGAGCAAAGCGCCGGCGAGCATCATCGAATCCAGGCCGATATTGACCAGCCCGCCGATGCGGTTGATCAGGCCGCCAAGGGCGGCCAGCAGGATCGGCGTCGTCATGACGAAAGCGGCGTGGATGATGTTGTCGATCACGGCCGGCCTCCTTTCCGGGCGAAGATCCAGCCGATGCGCGCGACGGCGAAGATCATGACCATGCCTTGCAAAATGCTGACGATCTCGATCGGTACGTCGCTGAAGAGCTGGATGGTGGCGCCCGAAGTGGCGAGCGCGCCGAACAGGATGGCGGCGAGGAATATGCCGAGCGCGGAGCCGCGCCCGAGCAACGCCACGGCGATGCCGGTGAAGCCGTAGCCCGGGGAGAAGCCGGAAACGAAGCGGCCGACGCTGCCGAGCGCATGGATCCCCCCGGCGAGGCCGCCAATGGCGCCGGAGAGCAGCATCATCTTGATCACCAGCGCGGGCACGTCGATGCCGGAGGCGATGGCGAAGCGGGGATTGAGGCCAGCGAGCCTGGTTTCCAGGCCGAGAGCAGCCCGGCGGCTCCAGAAGGCATAGGCGAAGAGCAGCGCCACGGCGATCAGGAAGCCGGCATTGAGGGTCGAAGGCGGCATGAGCTTGGGCAGACGCGCGGCCTGCGCCACCATGGGGGTAGCGGAATTTGCCGCGCCGGGCGCCAAGAGCGGCCCATTGACGAGATAGGCGGTGAGGCTGATCGCGATGAAGTTGAGCATCAGCGTTGTGACGACTTCGTCGACGTCGAGCCTGGCTTTCAGCAGGCCCGGCACCAGCATCCACAGACCGCCGACGATCACCGCCGCAGCCAGCGCGGCGGGGAGGAGGACGAAGCCGGGAAGACCGACATAGGTGAAGCCGACATAGGCGGCGGCGAGGCCGCCGACGAAGACGCAGCCCTCGACGCCGACGTTGAACGCGCCGGCACGGAAGGCGACAGCCGTTGCCAGGCCGGTGAGGATCAACGGTGTCGCCGCAGCGAGTGTCGCGGCGATGCGCTTCGCGCCGCCGAAGGATTCCACCGCAAGAAGCCGGTAGACCTCCAGCGGGTTGTGTCCCGCAAGTGCGAGCACCAACGCGGCGGCGACCAGCGCGACCGCGAGCGGTGCGAGCGCCTCGGCCGCATCCCGCCACCAGGCAGCGCGGGGCATGGGTTGGACGGTCGCGCTCATGCCGCGTTTCCTTGGAGCATGAGCCTGCCGATATCCTCGATCCGGGCCGATCCGCGCTCGACCTCGCCCGTGACGCGCCCGCCATAGATGACGACGATGCGGTCGGAGAGGGTGATCAGCTCCTCGAGCTCCTCGGAGACGACCAGGACGGCGCCGCCGCGATCGCGGAAATCGAGCAGGCATTGATGGATGAAGGCGATGCCGCGGATATCGACGCCGCGGGTCGGCTGGCAGGCCAGCAGCACCTTGGGGTCGCCGTCCAGTTCCCGGGCGATGGCCACGCGCTGCTGGTTGCCGCCGGACAGGCTTCCGATGGGCTGGGCGGCGGAGCCGCGCACCACAGAGTAACGGTCGAGCAGCCCCTCGACGTGGCGTGCGATGGCGCCGGCCTTCAGCAGGCCATGGCGGCTGAGATCGGCGCGCCGATGGTGGCCGGCAATGGCGTTTTCGCCGATGGAGGCAGGCAGGCAGAGGCCTTCGGCGGCGCGGTCGGGGCTGAGATAGGCGAGGCCCGCGAGACGGCGCTGGCGCAGCGAGTACGCCCTCGCCTCGGTGCCGGCGATGCGGATCGATCCCGCGTCGATGCGGCCCAGGCCGGTGATCGCCGCCGTGAGCTCGTCCTGCCCGTTGCCGGCGACACCGGCGATGCCGACGATCTCGCCGGCGCGCAGGGTCAGGTCGAATTCGGAAAGACCGGCATTGCCGCGTGCATCGCGCACGCAAAGCCCGGCGATCTCCAGCACGGGTTTGTCCGCGCTGCGCGGCCGGGCCGTCGGACGCGCAAGGACCTCGCCGATCATCATCTCGGCGAGCTTCGCCTTGCTCGCCTCTCCGACCGGGACCGTGCCGATGACCTGTCCCGCGCGGATGACCGTGATCTCGTCGGCCACGGCCAGGACCTCGTCGAGCTTGTGACTGATGAAGAGAATGGTGCGGCCCTCGTCGCGCAGTTTGCGCAGCAGCGCGATCAGTTCCTTGATCTGCGGCGGCGCCAGCACGGCCGTCGGCTCGTCGAGGATCAGAGCGTCGGCGCCGCGATAGAGCAGGCGCAGGATTTCGACGATCTGGCGCACATGGACCGGCGCGTCCTCGACTGGCATGTCCCACTCGAGCTTGACGCCGGCCAGTTTCTCGAGGCTGCGCGCTTCGGCCAGTGCGGCCTGCCTGTCAAGGCGCCCCAGAGCGTCGACAGGCTCATGCGCCAGCACGAGATTTTCGAGAAGAGAAAGCCCGGGCACGAGCATGAATTCCTGATGGACCATGCCAATGCCGCGGGCGAAGGCGTCCGCCGGCCCCAAGAAGACGGTCGGAAGACCGTCTACGATCACGACGCCTTCGGTTGGCCTGTCCATGCCCTGCAGGATGCGCATCAGCGTCGACTTGCCGGCGCCGTTGCCGCCCACGATCGCATGGACCGTTCCGCGCGTTGCGCGGAAATTGATGTCGTTATTAGCGACGACGGCACCGAACCGCCGGGTGACGCCATGGGCGCCCAGCCGGATTGACGGATCGGAGGTGATCTCTGGTCTCGGTGTCATCGCACGCCTGGCACGAACCTACTTGAGGTAGTCGGGGTAGCCTTGATCGACCACGTTCCAGACCTTGATCTTGCCGGAAAGGATGTCCTGCTTCGCGGCTTCGACCTTTTCTAGGATCGCAGCGGGGATGAGGTCCTTCGTGTGCTTCATCTCGGAAAGGCCGACGCCGTTTTCCTTGAGCCCGAAGGTGAGCGTCTTGCCGCCCTGGAACTTGTCCGCGGCGTAGTCCTTGAACACGCTCTCGACCGCCACGTCGGTGCGCTTGACCATGCTGGTCAGCACCGAGCCCGGCGCGATGCCGTCCTGGTCGGTGTCGACGCCGATGGCGTAGTGGCCGGTTTCCTTGGCCGCCTGGATCACGCCCATGCCGGTGCCGCCTGCGACCTGATAGATGATGTCGGCGCCTTCCTCGAACATGGCCTTGGCCATCTGGAGACCGACCGCGGGATCGCCGAAATTGTTGGAATAGGCGACTTTGACCTGCACGTCGGGATTGGCCGCCTTGGCGCCTTCGATGTAGCCGGCGATGAACTTGTCGATGCCGGCCGACTTGGTGCCGCCGATGACGCCGATGATGGGCTGCGGGTTGATGCCCTTGATGGAGGTGTCGGTCGTGACGAGCGCGGCCAGCGTGCCGGCGAGGTAGGAACCTTCCTGTTCCTGGAACAGGACCGATGCGATGTTGGCGCCCTCACGGACCTGATTCAGGATGACATAGTTGGTCTCCGGATAATCCGTGGCGACTTCGACCATCGGCTCGCCATGCGAATATTCGAGATCGATGATCAGACCGAAATCGGCGTCGGAAGCGCGGCGGAGGATCTCAGCCGCCTGGGCGACCACATCCTTCGATTCCACCGGCTTGCCTTCGATCCCGGTCTCCTGGGCGGCCTTCTGGAAGCCGGAGTAGGCGAGATCGTTGTAGGACTGGTCTCCCAGCCCGCCCTGCGCGACGATCAGCGCGGCAGGTTTCTCAGCGGCCGTCGCCGCCAGTGCCCCAAGGCCCGAGGCGAGGGCCAAGATGGCCGCGCCCTGCATCCAGTATTTCAACATGGTTTTTCTCCTGTCCGAGGTTCCCCGAACGATGCTGCCGGACGAGGCGGGCCTCGTAGGAATAGCGGCGGGCATCGTAGATTGCGCTGACGGCGTCGAGCGGCGTTCCGTCGGCTGCAAAGGAATGACGGGTGACGGCGACGACGACGGCGTCGCCCGTCAACCCGAGAAGCTTGCGATCGTCCTTGCCGGCGACGCTTGCAACGAGATGTTCGGTGGCGGTGTCTACGGAGAGGCCATGCTCGCCGTAGTAGCGATAAAGCGAGAAGTCGCTTGCGCGGGCGACCTTTTCGGTGAGGCCGATCGACTCGATGAGCTCGGCTGAGAGCACCGATCTGTGGCGGGCCACCGCGATGCCATCGACCCGGCGGAGCCTGTCGAGCAGCACCAACTCGGCATCCTCCGGATAGGGTAGCCCTTCCCGCCAGTCGGTCTTCGTGAAAGCGATCAACTCGTGGCTCGGCTTGCGGCCGGCCGCCTCGACTGCCTCGGTGAAGGAGAGGAGATAGCCGGGAGCGCGGCGCAACGGTGCCTCTGCGACGAAGGACCCGCTGCCCTGGCGGCGGGTGATCAGCCCTTCATCCACGAGCTGCTCCACCGCCTTGGCCACCGTGAAGCGGCTCACGCCCCAATCCTTGGCGAGCTGCGGCTCGCTCGGGATGCGCGCGCCACTGTCCATGGCGATGATGTCCTCGCGCAGCCTGTCGGCGATCTGCAGGTAAAGCGGTCCTTCGCGGTCGCGGGTTCTGGGATTCATGGTTCGCTCAAGTTGTCCAGTCAACTGTACAGGTTATTTGCCGGCGTGCAAGAGGGCGACCGCGAAATCGGGTCGCCAAGAAAACAGAACGCCCCCTGCCCGGGCGGGACAGGGGGCGTCTAAGAGGTGCTTTGAAGCGACGGAAGCGGGGCGGGCTTCTCTCGAAAAAGCGCAAGGGCGTCGCTCAACTCTGCAGGATCACAGGGTCTCGATCCGTACGGTTACGCCACCACCCCGGTTCAGCGTGTTGTAGATCGGGCATTTTGCGGTGAAATGGCCGACATAATCCTCGGCTCTGGCGTGGTCGGTCCCAGTAAAACCGAAGTTCAAGGTCAGCGACGCAAACCGTGTCGAATCCTCGGGGTCGCGCAGGAACTCGGCAGTCAACGTCACGTCGGGCGGTGTTGCTCCGACTTCCCGCGCGCGCGAATTCACAAGACCGAGGCCGCACGAGACCAGCGAGGCAAGCAGCAATTCGCCGGCCGATACCGCCTCGCCCGGCCCGCCTTGCGAGCGACGCCCGTCGGAGATGAAGTGGTTGTGCCGAGCGGACACGATCACGCGGCCGAAGGTGGCATCGGCGCGGCCGCGCACGCGGCTGCCGATATCGGGGTCGAGTTCAGTCGTCATCATGCTGCCTTCACTTTGTTCTTGCCGGATTGCCATGCGCCGGCTTCCGGCCGTGCCAGGCCCAGATGGTCGCGCAGCGTGGTGCCGGAATATTCCTTGCGGAAGAGGTTGCGGCGTTGCAGTTCCGGCACGACGAGACGGACAAACTCGTCGAATGCCCCAGGCTGCCAGTGGGCGGCCACCATGAAGCCGTCGCAGGCCCCGGCCTCGAACCATTCCTGCATCCGGTCGGCAATCGCCGTCGGCGTGCCGACGAAATCGCCTTCGTAGCGATTGGCATACATCCGGCCGACCTCGCGTAGCGGCAAGCCGCCTTTGTCCGACGCCTCGCGCATCTCGTCGTAATGGCCGGTCACCCCTGGAACCTTCAGGTGCGGCAGCGGCTCGTCCATCGGATAGGCCGCAAGGTCGACGTCGAGATGATAAGACAAGGTCGAAAGCCCGGCTTCCGGCGCGATCAGATCTGCCAGGACGCGCTTCTTCTCGGCGACGATGGCCTCGGTTTCGCCGACGAGGGGCGTGATGCCCGGCAGGATCTTCAGATCTTTGGGATTGCGCCCCTGCGCGGCCGCTCGTGCCTTCATCTCCCGGAAAAACGCCACGGCGCTGTCCAATGAATAATGGGTGACGAAGATCACGTCCGACCAGCGTGCGGCGAAGTCCCGGCCCCTGTCGGAAGCACCGGCCTGGATCAACACCGGATAGCCTTGCGGCGGGCGAGGCACGTTCAGCGGCCCGTCCACATGGAACCATTCGCCGTCATGCAAGACCGGCTGTACCTTGTCCGGAGCCGCGAAGAGCGGCGTCTGGCGGTCCGCGACCAGGGCATCGTCCTGCCAGCTGTCCCAGAGTTTATGGGTCACTTCCAGGAACTCGTCCGCGCGATCATAACGCCTGTCGCGTGGGATGTGCTGATCGCGCGAGAAGTTGCGCGCCTCGGCGTCCTGGAAAGAGGTAACGATGTTCCAGGCGGCGCGACCGGCGCTGAGATGATCCAGCGTGGCGATACCGCGGGCGACGTCGAACGGTTCGTAGTAGGATGTGGATTTCGTCGCCGCCAAGCCGAGATGGCGGGTTGCTGCCGCCATCGTCGCAAGCACCTGCAGCGGCTCCAGCCGCAAGGAGCCGAGCGCCCCGTAGCGCAACTGGCTGTCATGCGAGCCCTGGTAGCGGTTCGGCACCGCGAGGATGTCCGCGAAGAAGGCGAGGTCGAAACGGCCTCGCTCGAGGACTTCGGCGATGCGGCGATAATAATCGAGATCCAGCCAGCCGTCCTCGGACTGGGGGTAGCGCCAGCCGCCCGGCCTTCCCGGCCCGGCGATAACGAAGGCGGCAAGATGCATTTGCGACGAACTCTGGGACATGTCTTACCCCGCCAGTGCCGCTGCCACGGCTTTTCGGACCGTGTCGAAACGGGAATCGAGAAGGAAGCTGGTGACGTCGATCCGACGCGGCAGAACGTCCAGATCGAAGAAGCTGTCGGCCAGCACCTGCGTGGCGGCGGCGGCGCGCTCGTCGACCGGATGCAGGTCCACGGAGGTCGATTCGGATACCCGCCGTTCCGCCAGCAGTTGCTCGAAGGCCTTAGCCTCAACGCTGCCGGCTTCGAAACCGCCATTCGCCGCCCAGATCGCAACCGTGCCCGCCGGGTCGGAATTGATACGACGCTGAACCTCGCGCACACCGACCGCGAGGCGGACGGCGATCTCCGGGTGCTCTTCGGCAAACCCCTCGCGTGCGACGTAGAAGGCATAGTCATAGGTCGGTACGTCGGCGAGCCTGACGGCCCTGTCGCCGAGACGCGCTATGCCGATGGTCGCTGCCGGCTGCCAGTGAAACCAGGCATCGACATCGCCTTGGGACAAAGCCGTGAATCCTTCGGAGCCCGAAAGGCTGATGCCCTCGATCTCGTCAAGTCCGACGCCGGCCTCCTCGAGATACTTCAGCAGGCTGAAATGGCCGGTGGTGCCGCGCTGGTATGCCACTTTCTTGCCTCGCAGATCGGCGGCGCCGGCGATGCCGCTCTCGGCGAGAGCGACGCCGTCGACCGTGTTCACAGGCAAGGGAAAGGCTGCAACCGGCACAATGGGAATGCCGGCATCCACCGCGTTCACGATGGCGGTCGAGGTGGCGAAGGTGAAATCGACGTCGCCGGACCGTATCGCCTCCATCACGGGCAATGAAGCGGTGAAGCCCGGCTGCCAGTTGGCGCGGGCGCCGATGGAGCCCTCGAAGTCGTAACCGGTGATTTTGGCGCGCGCGGCGGCCCAGGGGCCGGTGCGGCCATCGCCGATAATAGCGATGGTCACCTCAGGCTGGCCTTGCGCCGACGCCGCCCGGCCGAGAGCCGAGGCGACGAATGCCGAGGTGCCGGCCGCGATGACCTGGCGGCGGTTCAGGGTCAACATGGGTTTGCTCCGCTTCTATTCTATCGTTTGTGGCTCGCGCGCGGCGGCCGGTGATTTCGAATGAGCTCTGGGTTCCTCATCGTGCAGGAGGCTGGCGACGAGTTCTTCCTTCAGACGGGCGAGATCGGCATTTCCACGCGCGCGCGGGCGGCGGCCCGACAGCTTGAGGTCGCGGGCCGGTCCTCCGGCCCGCATCACGACGACCCGGTCCGACAGCAGCAACGCCTCCTCGACATCATGCGTGACGAGAAGAACCGTGCGAGGTGCTTCTTCCAGCAGACCGGACAGCAACTCCTGCATCGAAGCGCGGGTCAGCGCATCGAGCGCGCCGAACGGCTCGTCGAGCAACAACACATTGGGACGGTGCAAGAGAGCGCGAGCCAAGGCCGCCCGTTGTCTCTGGCCGCCGGAGAGAATGGAAGGGTAGTCGTCTTCGCGTCCAGCCAATCCGACCGCCGCCAGCATTGCGCGACCGTCCGCCTCACGATCCCTGGTGCCCAGCGTCACGTTCCGCAGCACGCTGCGCCAGGGCAGCAGGCGGTCTTCCTGAAACATCATCCGCACCTCGGGCCGCTCGCCGGCCGCCCCGATGCGCAATGTGCCGGACGTCGGCCTGTCGAGACCGGCAATGATCTTCAGCAGCGTCGACTTGCCGACCCCGCTTGCGCCGATCAGCGAGACGAACTCGCCCGGCGCGATGTCCAGGTTGATGCCTTCGAGAACACGCTTCCCGTCGAAACTGCGGCTGAGGCCGCGTAAGGTGACCGCGGCTCCGCTCATTTTCGTCCGGCTCCCTTCCCATGCGATGGGTGCCAGATCAGCAGGCGAGCTTCCAACCGGCGGGTCAGGAAATCGGCCAGCCAGCCGGCGAGGGCGTAGATCAGGATAACCAGCACGATCACGTCCAGGCGCAGCAGTTCGCGAGCGTCTTGCACCAGGAAGCCCAGCCCCTCCCGCGATGCGATGGTCTCGGCCACCACCAGTGTCAGCCAGGCGACGCCCAGCGCATAGCGGATGCCGGTCAGGATCTGTTGGAGGGCCCCGGGGAGAATGACCGACCAGACCAGCTGCAATTCAGTGAGGCCATAGCTGCGTCCCATCTCGATCAGGCGCGGGTCGACACTGCGGATGCCCGACACCGTATTGATATAGACGGAGAAAACCACGCCCATCGCGACCAGGAGCACGCGCGGCTCTTCGCCCAGGCCAAACCAGAAGATCATCAGGGGCACCAGCGCCAGATGCGGAACGGTGCGGATCATCTGCATGGTCAAATCGGCGACCTGCCTCGCAGTAGTGGACAGGCCCACGACAACGCCCAGTGCCAAGCCAAAGGTGGCACCGAGCCCAAAGCCGACTGCGACACGGCGGAGGCTTACGAGAATGTCGTGCTGGAGCCGCCCACGTTCCAGGAGCGAGATCGCCACGTTCACGACGTCGACCGGCCCTGGAAGCACGCTCCGGTTCAATGTTCCCGCTACGGAGGCCCAGTGCCAGAGCAGGATCAGCGCGGTCGGCAGGAGCAGGGGCAACAGGTGCCAGCCGATACTCCTCCATCTGGAACCGCTGCGGCGGGAGCCAGCCTCCCGGCCAGCGCCCGCATAGATGCTGGTCGCCTCGCTCATCGTGCCAGAACCAGGTCGGCCGATAAGATCGGTCGACGGGTTTTCGAGACGGGTGTGGAACTGCCGATGGCGGCAACAGGCGGGGTCATATGCTCGACTCTGATCAATACGATAGTGGTTATCGGATTAACCAGCGGCGGATTGAACGAAGGCATTTCCAAAGTCTCTCGATTTGGAAGAAAGCCTTCCTTCGGAGGGATGGCCGCAGGGAAATCGGCCCCGGCGGGCGGCGTCGCATTCCCAAACCGATGCGCGGATCCTGGCCCGCCGAGGCCGGATGAGATCGCACGCGCCGCATAGCGTGATAGCGCGGGGGAAATCAGGCTCGCAAAACAAAACGCCCCCGGTCCGGCGGGACAGGGGGCGTTGACGACGCGATCCTTGCTGGCCTCAGTGCGAGCCAGCCGGCTGCGGTTCCGGCATCTCCGCCAGCTTGTGAACGTCCTTGCTGGCGATGAAGGTATAGAACATCGGCACGACGAACAGCGTGAACATGGTACCGACCAGGATGCCTGAGAAGATCACCAGGCCCATCGAGTAGCGGGCGGCCGCGCCCGCGCCGCTGGCGGTGATCAGCGGCACGACCCCCAGCGCCATGGCGGCCGTCGTCATCAGGATCGGACGCAGGCGCACCTTGGCCGAGGCCACGATGGCCTCGCGCCGGCTGAGGCCATGCTGCTCGCGCTGCTGGTTGGCGAACTCGACGAGCAGGATGCCGTGCTTGGTGATGAGCCCGATGAGCGTGATCAGACCCACCTGCGTGTAGATGTTCAGAGTTCCGAGGCCCAGATTGAGCGGCACGATGGCGCCGAAGATCGACAACGGCACCGTCATCATGATGATCAGCGGGTCCCGGAAGCTTTCGAACTGGGCGGCGAGCACCAGGTAGATCACGATCACCGCGAGGCCAAAGGCGATGGCGATCGTGTTGCCCTGCTCCTTCTCCAGCCGCGACTGGCCGGAAAAGTCGATGAAGAAGCCGGCGGGCAACGACTGCCGGGCGATGTTCTCGATCGTGGCGAGACCGTCGCCGGTTGTGACGCCCGGGACTGGCAGCGCCGAGATCGTTGCGGCGTTCAGCTGATTGAACTGCTCGATGGACGCCGGCGAAGCGTTGGTGGAGATGTTCACCACAGCCGACAGCGGCACCATCTCATTGGTCACGCTGCGCACGAAAAACTCGCCCAGCCTCTGCGGGTTGTCGCGATATTCCCTCGGCACCTGCATGATGATGTCGTAGCTGTTGGACTCCCGGTCGAATTGCGCGAAGGAGCCGCCGCCGACCAGCAGGCTGAGCGTCTGACCGATTTCGCGGATCGGCAGGTTGAGCGCGGCCGCGCGGTTGCGATCGATGGTGACCGTCACCTGCGGAGCGTCGAAAGCGAGCGAGTTCTGCACGACGATGAAGCGGCCGGAAGCCTCGGCTTCGCGCTTGATCTTCTCGGCGACCTCATAGACCTGGCTCGCCTCGCCCGTCGACTGGATCACGACCGAGATGGGCAGACCGCCGCCGGCGCCCGGCAGCGAGGGCGGCGCGAAGACCAGCGCCTCGACGCCGGCACCCTTGGCCAGGCTTCCCTGGATATCCTGCTGGATTTCCTTCTGGGAACGGTCCCGCTCGGCCCAGTCCTTGAGCGCCCAGACCGCAAAGGCCTGATTGGTGACGCCGCCGCCAAAGGCGACCGCCGAGAAGGAGGCCCGCAGCTCGGGCAGGTCCTTGGTCAGTTCCATGAGCTGGTCGACATAGCGGCTGGTGTAGTCCGACGTCGCATAGCGCGGCGCCGTCACCAGCGAGAACAGCGCGCCCTGGTCCTCTTCGGGGGCCAGTTCTCCCGACGTCTTGGTGAACAGGTAGCCACCGAGCGCGACCAGGGTCACCACCACGAGCAGGGTCACCGGGCGATAGTTTAGCGAGCCCGCCACCAGCCGCTCATAACCGTTGGCGAACCGCTCGAAGGTGCTATCGACGATGTTCTGGAAGCGGCTGTGCTGGCCGGCCTTGAGCAGGCGCGCCGTCATCATCGGCGTGATGGTCAGCGCCACCAAGCCGGAGATGACCACGGCGCCAGCCAGCGTGACCGCGAATTCCCGGAACAGCGAGCCCGTCAGGCCGCCTGTGAAGGCAAGCGGGGCGAAGACGGCGGCGAGCGTGATGGTCATGGCCACCACCGCCGAGGTGATTTCGCGCATGCCGTTGAAGGCAGCCTGGATCGCGGACATGCCGTCTTCTTCCATGTGGCGGTGGATGTTCTCCACCACCACGATCGCGTCGTCCACGACAAGGCCGATCGCCAGCACCATCGCCAGCAGCGAAAGCAGGTTGATCGAGTAGCCCATGAAGAACAGCACGAAGCAGACGCCGACAAGCGACAGCGGGATCGTCACGATCGGCATCAGCACCGAGCGGAACGAGCCGAGGAACAGAAGGATGACCACGACGACGATGGCCACCGCCTCGCCGATCGTCTTGAAGACCTCGTCGATCGAGGCGCCGATCTGCTCAGTCGCGTCATAGACCATTGTCACGGTCATATCCTGAGGCAGGCTTGCCTGCAGCGCCGGAAGCTCCTTGATCACGGCACCGGCCGTGTCGAGCGGGTTCGCCGCCGGCGTCGGGAAGATGCCGACAAAGATGCCGGGCTGGCCGTTGAAATTCACCCTGGTGTCGGTGTTCTCCGCCGCTAGTTCGACGTGCGCCACGTCGCGCAGCCTCACCACGTCGCCGTTTTCCGATCGAAGCGGAAGCGCACCGAAGGCTTCCGCCGTCTGCAGCGTCGACTGCACCGTGATCGAATAGGCGACGAACTCGTTCTCCGTCTTGCCGGGAGCGGACAGGAAGTTCGAAGCGTTGACGGCGTTCATCACTTCGGCCGCCGTCATGCCGCGGGAGGCGAGCTTGATCGGATCGATCCAGACGCGCATCGAATAGTTTGCCGCGCCCAGGATCTGGACCTCGGCCACGCCCTCTATGGTGGACATGCGCGGGCGGATGACGCGCTCGATATATTCGGTGAGCTGCTCCGAGGTCATGTTCGGGTTCTGGATCGCCAGATACATGATGGCGAACTGCTCGCCCGTGCCCTTGACGATGATCGGATCCTCGGCGTCGGTCGGCAACTCGCCGCGCACGCCCTGTACCTTCGACATCACCTCGGTGAGCGCGATGTCCGGGTCGGAGCCGAGCTTCATCTGGACCGTGACGACGCTTGCCGATGGGCGGCTTTGCGACGTCACGTAATCGATGTTCTCCGTCGTCGAGACGGCGCGGGCGATCGGCGCGCTGATGAAGCCCTGTATCAGGTCGGCACTGGCGCCCGGATAGGTGGTGGTGATGGTGATGACCGTCTCCTCCACCTCCGGATACTGGCGCACCTGCAGGTTGAAGATGCCCTGGAGGCCGAGCAGCATGATGAGCAGCGCCAGGACCGTCGAGAGGACGGGGCGGCGGATGAAGATGTCGGAAATGCTCATTTCTGGGCAGCCTGCTGATTGGCCGGCGCGTTCACGTCGAGCGTGTTGTCGACGACCACCGGCGCGCCGTTGCTGAGCCTGTTCTGACCGGCGGTGACGACTTCGTCTCCCGGCGACAGCCCCTCGGTGATCTCGACCAAGCCGAGGTTGCGCCGTCCGGGCTTGACGAAGATCTGGCGGGCGACCAGCGAGGGTTTTTCACCCGCCGCGGGCGAAGCCGCAGCGCCCTCAGCGGGCCGGGATTCAGCCGGCTTGGCCGGATCCGCGCCATCCTGTGGCTTCTCGGCCGGCCGCACGACATAGATGTAATCGCCGTAAAGGCTGGTAACGAGCGCGGTCTGCGGCAAGGCGACGATGCCCTTTTCTTCGGGCAACACGACGCGCACATGGACGAACTGGCCGGGGCTCAGCCGTTCTCCGGTGTTCGCGACCTCCGCTCGCACGGCCACGAGCCGGCTTGCTGGATCGATCTTGGGGTCGATGCCCCGGATCTCTCCCTGGAAAGACAGGGCTTCATCACCGGCTCCGGTGCCGAGCTGAACCGGCTGGCCAATCTTGAGCAGCGGCAGCTGCTGTTCCGGAACCGAGAAGTCGACCCGCATCGTGTCGAGATCCTGCAAGGTCGCGACCCGGTTGCCTGGTTGCAGGAACTGGCCGAGATCGACGCGCGGAATGCCGACTGTACCCTTGAATGGGGCTCTCAGCTGCTTCTGGTCGAGAACAGCCTGCAGCTTCGCGACCTGGGCGGCCGAGGCGGTCGCCTGTGCCCTGGCGGCGTCGAGCGTGACCTGGGAACCGACGCGGCGGTCCGCCAGCTCCTGGGCGCGCGTCAATGCCGTCTGGTCGTTGGCGGCCTGCGCCTTCTGCGCCTCGAGGTCGGCCTTCTCGACAGCGTCGTCGAGTTGGATCAGGACTGCGCCCTGTTCGACCTTCTGGTTGGCCTGGAAGCGGATTTCCTTGACGATACCGGTCGTCTCCACCGTCAGGTCGACGCCCCGAGCAGCGCTTACCGTGCCGATCGCCTCGACGCCGGGCGTCCAGGTGATGGGTTCGACCTTGATCGTCGATACGGTCACGGGCTGCACCGGCATGTTGGCGAAGAACTGCTGGATTGCGCGGTCGCGGAAGATGTTGAATCCGACGAGGCCGCCGACCACCAGGACGAGAAGTATGAACGCAATGACGAAGCGCTTGATCATGACAGAGGCGAACCTGTGATTGTCTTATAAAAGGGTACGACTTTCGATCGTGCGGCGTCGCGCCGCTGGGCGAATCCCCGGCTGGATTCAATCGGCGCGTTACTGTACCGTCTGGACGGTATTGTCAATTCCGACTCATACAGCTCCTGACATAAGTGTGACTGCGATATCGTGTCGTCAAAGAAAAGTTCCAGGCTGAAAATCCTCCTCGCCGCCGACGAGCTGGCCCATGATCTCGGACCTGGAAACCTGTCGCTCGACGCCGTCGCGCATCGCGCGGGCGTCTCGAAGGGTGGGCTCCTCTACCATTTCCCGACCAAGGCGAGACTTCTCGAAGCGCTGGTCGAGCACCATATCGAAACCTTCGACTCCACACTCACGAAGAAGGAGAAGACCCGGAGCGGCGAGCGTCAGGCGTTGCTAGCCGCCTATCTTGACCTCGTGATGGCAGATTTCGACAGGAAGCAGCCACCGCCTTCCGGCGTGTTGGCGGCACTTGCGGAGAATCCGGAGCTGATCGCTCCAATCCGGGACTATAACCGCCTTCTGCTCGACCGGCTCAAGGCGAATGCCGCCAACCAAACCACCGCTCTCATCGTGTTCCTGGCCCTGGAGGGCATGCGCGCCATGCAGGTCTTCGGCCTCGACGTGCTGACGCTCGAAGAACGCGAGGCCGTCGTCACTGCCTTCCAATCTCCCCTTTATACCGGCAAGTCTTGACTTTGCCGGGTTTTTCCTGTCTAAGCCGCCGGAAATTCCGCGACGAGTTCCACTCCGAGCAGCCGACCGGGACGCCATAGAGCTTCGATCGATCCCGGAGGCCAACACCCGGCAGCGCGATGCGCCCCCGGGTGCCTTTTGGCTTTGGCGAATCGAAAGTGCCGTCGGCCCGGTTGGAGCAAGCGCGCGGAAATATTACCTCTCCGGCATTGTCTGGATGTCGGAGACGAAGGGAAGTTGAATGTTTGAGTCCCTGCAAGAGCGCCTTGGCTCGATCCTGAACGGCCTTACCGGCCGTGGCGCCCTGTCGGAAGCGGACGTGGCGGCGGCGCTGCGCGAGGTTCGGCGCGCGTTGCTCGAGGCCGACGTGGCGCTCGAGGTCGTGCGCTCCTTCACCGACCGCGTGCGCGAGAAGGCAGTCGGTGCCGCCGTTCTGAAGTCGATCAAGCCCGGCCAGATGGTGGTCAAGATCGTCCATGACGAGCTCGTCGAGATGCTCGGCCAGGAAGGCAAGACGATCGATCTCAACGCGCCGGCGCCTGTCGTCCTCATGATGGTCGGTCTTCAGGGTTCGGGCAAGACGACCACGACGGCCAAGATCGCCAAGCGGCTCGGCGAACGGCAGAACAAGCGCGTGCTGATGGCCTCGCTCGACACCCGCCGCCCGGCCGCTCAGGAGCAGCTGCGCCAGCTCGGCGAACAGACCAACGTACCCACCCTGCCCATCATCGCCGGCCAATCGCCCGTCGACATAGCCAAGCGCGCCGTGCAGGCCGGCAAACTCGGCGGTCACGACGTGGTGATCCTCGACACGGCGGGCCGCACCCACATCGATGAGCCGCTGATGGCGGAGATGGCCGAGATCAAGCGAGCGTCCAGCCCGCATGAGATCCTGCTCGTCGCCGATTCGCTCACCGGTCAGGACGCCGTCAATCTCGCCAGGAATTTCGACGAGCGCGTCGGGATCACCGGCCTTATCCTTACCCGCATGGATGGCGACGGGCGCGGCGGCGCCGCGCTGTCGATGCGTGCCGTCACCGGCAAGCCGGTGAAGCTCATCGGTACCGGCGAGAAGATGGACGCCTTGGAGGAGTTTCACCCCAAGCGCATCGCAGACCGCATCCTCGGCATGGGCGATATCGTCAGCCTCGTCGAGAAAGCCGCCGAGACCATCGACGCGGAAAAAGCCGCGGCGATGGCCAAGAAGATGCAGTCGGGCAAGTTCGACCTGAACGATCTCGCCGATCAGCTTCGCCAGATGCAGAAGATGGGCGGCATGGGCGGGATCATGGGTCTCATGCCGGGCATGGGCAAGATGAAGGAGCAGATGGCCGCGGCTGGTCTCGACGACCGCATGTTCAAGCGCCAGCTTGCCATCATCTCGTCGATGACCAAGGCGGAGCGTGCCAACCCCGATATGCTGAAGCACAGCCGCAAGAAGCGCATCGCCGCCGGCTCCGGCACCGACGCGGCGGAGATCAATAGGCTGCTCAAGATGCACCGTCAGATGGCGGACATGATGAAGGCGATGGGCGGCAAGGGAAAAGGCGCCGGCATGATGCGAGGTCTGATGGGCGGCCTGGCTTCCAAGATGGGCCTCGGCGGCGGCATGGGCGGCCTGCCGGACCTGTCCAAGATGGATCCCAAGCAGCTCGAAGCACTGCAGAAACAGGCCGAGGCGGCCGGGCTCGGCGCTGGCCTGCCGAAAGGCCTTCCGGGCGGGTTGCCCGGCCTACCCGGCGGCATGAAACTGCCCGGCGGCCTTCCCGGTCTGGGCGGCGGCCTGCCGGGCCTCGGCAAGAAGAAGTGAGCAGAACCATGGTTGACCAGGCCGAGAAAGAGAAGGCGCTTGTCGCGCTCGCCGAATACCGCGCGTCGATCGACAATATCGACGCGGCGGTGATCCATATGCTGGCCGAGCGTTTCCGGTGCACCAAGGCAGTGGGCGTGCTCAAGGCAACGCACGGCCTGCCGCCGGCCGATCCGGCACGTGAAGGCCATCAGATCGCACGGTTGCGTCAGCTTGCGCGCGACGCCCATCTCGATCCCGACTTCGCCGAGAAGTTCCTGAATTTCGTGATCAAGGAAGTGATCCGCCATCACGAGCAGATCGCCGCCACAAATGGCGCCACCACCACCACCGCGCCCGACGGCGTCACCGAAACCCACTGAATCGCAACGGATTGAACCTTTAGGAGAAAACCATGGCACTGAAGATCCGTCTCGCCCGCGCGGGCTCCAAGAAGCGCCCCTATTATCACATCGTCGTTGCCGACGTGCGCTCGCCGCGCGACGGTCGCTTCATCGAGGCGATCGGTTCGTGGAACCCGCTGCTTCCGAGAGATGGCGAGCGCGTGAAGCTCGACGCCGACCGTGTGAAGCACTGGCTGGCAAACGGCGCCCTGCCGACCGACCGCGTGCTGCGCTTCCTCGACCAGGCAGGCCTCTCGAAGCGCCCCGCTCGTTCGAACCCCACCAAGGCGCTGCCCGGCAAGAAGGCGCAGGAACGTCTCGACGCCATCAAGAAGGCCCAGGAAGAAGCCGCAGCCGCTCTGGCCGCCGCCACCGCGCCGGCCGAGGAAGCCGCGTCCTGATCGTTCGAACCTCGACGCTTTCGAGAACGGCGGGTCCTCGATCCGCCGTTTTCTTTTTGGGAACGCTCGGCCAGTGTCGATGAAATGCACGCTATCCGTGCTTCGGAAGGCCTGGATGACGTAACCATGACACCCCGGTTAAGCGGATGATAAGACATTGTTTCATAGCCTTCCGCTGCGGCGGTGCGGGAGCCGAATGGCTCCTGCAGGCATGATGCTCGACCGCCGGGCCGTTCGACCGGCATTGCCTACGGAAATTGGGCCGCTCCGCTGCGGCACGGTCGGCTTTGACCACTGTGCATGGCGCGCGCGGCCGCGCGCGGATCATAACGAATGCACAGCACGGTCGATCGTTTGCCTGGTTTCGCGACCTGGCGGGGAACGAAAGGCAGTATCGTTCCGGGCCTGCACCGGAATGACGGCCGGGTTGCCGGTCGAGAGCAGGAAGCGGCCAACCCCTCGCAGACCGAATTCGACGACGTAAGGCTCATCCTTCGACGCTGGGAGGCAGCGCGCATCGGTGATCTGCTGCCGCCCTACGAGGAACTCGCCCTGGGTGCCATCGGCAGGTTCGCCGATGAGGTCGCCGTTCTGCGCTACGATGAGAGCGATTGCCCTCTCGTGCTTCGCGCGGGGCAACGTTTCCTCTCGGTCGTGGGACTGGAGCAAGCGCCCCACAGGCTCGATGTCCTGCCGAACGCGTTCAGGATCGCCATAGGGGCTGCCATCGACGAGGCCCGAAACATCAGGGCACCCGGATTTGCTCTGTGTCGCAGGATCATCGACGGCATGGTCTCCACGATCGAGATCGTGGCACTGCCGCTTTCGTGCCGCTGGCCGGGCGAATATTTCCTGCTGTTCATGCGGCCAAGAAAGAGCCAGTTGAATCTGGCCAGGCTGCTTATCAACTCGACCCGCGACGGGATCATCGCTCTCAGCCCGGTCGATGCCGGGGCCGTGCCCGATTTCCATATATTGAGCACGAACGATGCTGCGGCCCGCTTCCTCGGATCGACCGCAGACGCCTTGCAGTTCACGTTGCTGTCCCGCGCGCTCCGGGCGATCGGATTGGAGGATATCCCCGCGGAGTTCCTGCGCGTCGCAAAAGGCGAGCAGGTCTCCAATTTCGAGCTCGCCCTGGGAAACGGTACGGCAAGAAACGTCCTGCAGGTGGGGGTCGACGTCTCGGACGACATTCTCGCCGTCACCTTGACCGACGTACGGGACCTCAAGCAGCGCGAATTGCTATTCCGGTCGCTGTTCAATGAGAATCCGGTGCCGATGTATGTCCGCGACCGCAGCCTCCCCGACTTCCTCGATGTCAATGAGGCGGCGCTGCGCCTCTACGGCTACCGCCGCGAAGAGTTCATGGCCCGCAACCTCCGCGAAATACGGGCCGATGGCGAAGCGGAAACGGCGAGCGATGGTGGGTCGGAGGTGCGACAGACGATTTCCCGGCATCGGACCGCGGAAGGGCAGGTCCTCGACGTGATCGAATATGCGAGCGAGATCATGGTCGGCGATCGGCCCGCGACGCTCTCCACTATCGTCGACATAACGGAGCGCAAGCGCGCGGAGGCGCATGTCAGCTTCCTGGCTCATCACGATCCGCTCACCGGCGTATACAACCGTACCGTCTTCACGCGCGAGCTGGAGGCTGCCGCCGGTGCGCTGGCGCGTGGCGGGCCCGGCTTCGCCGCGATCCTCATCGATCTGGACGACTTCAAGGCCGTGAACGACACGTTCGGGCACTCCGTCGGAGACGCGCTCCTCGTGGAGGTTACATCCCGCTTTCGCAAGGCGGTGGGCGAATCCGACGTGATCGCGCGGCTCGGCGGCGACGAATTCGCTATTCTTCTGCCGGCAGCCGAATCGTCCGCGCAGGTCGAAACGCTTGCCCGTCGGATCCTGCAGGAACTTGCGGCCATACGAGAGATCGACGGTGTGCAGCTCTCCGTGGGAGCCAGCATCGGCTGCGCGCTGGCTCCCCGCGATGCGACCGGAACCGACGAGCTCCTCAAATGTGCCGACCTGGCTCTCTATCGAGCCAAGCACGCGGGCAAGGGTGCCGTCAGCTTCTACGAACAGGGCATGAACCGGCAGCATCGCGAGCGACGCGCCCTTGAGGCGGAACTGCGCAGCGCCAGGATCGAGGAGGAGTTCGAAGTCCATTACCAGCCGATCGTCGAGGTTGCGAGCGGCCGCCTTCGCGGTTTCGAGGCCCTGATACGCTGGCGCAATCCGCGTCGCGGCATGATCTCGCCAGCGGAGTTCATTCCCATTGCGGAAGAAACCGCCTTGGTCGACGAACTTGGCCGCTGGGTTCTGATGGAGGCCTGCCGGCTGGCTGCATCATGGCCGGACGACCTAGTGGTGGCGGTCAATGTTTCGCCTGTGCAGTTCCGCAAGGGCGACCTGGCGGAGACGGTCGATCTGGCGCTCGCCGCGAGCGGCCTCAGGCCGGAACGCCTGGAGATCGAGATCACCGAGTCCGTGTTGCTCGCGGATACAAGCGCCAATCTGGCGACCCTCAGCCGGCTGCGCGCCCGTGGCATCCGCATTGCCCTGGACGATTTCGGCACTGGGTACTCCAGCCTGAGCTATCTGCGTCAGTTCCCTTTCAGCCGGCTGAAGATCGATCGCTCCTTCGTTCGCGAGATCGACCGCAGCCCCGAATCGCTTGCCATCATCCGTGCCATTATCGGGCTGGGTAAGAGCCTCGGTATCGACACGACGGCTGAGGGCGTCGAAACTGCGTCGCAGCTCGAGACCCTGCGCGCCGAGCGATGCGGCGAATTGCAGGGATTTCTCTTCAGCCCACCGGTCCCTCAGCGCGACGTTCGGAGCCTCATCGGCGCCTTCTTCGACGAACCTGCGCGGGTCGCCTGAGAGGTTCCCAGGCCCAAACGGAAAAAATTCCTGCGGCTTCCATGCATTTTTTGCACGCGTGCCGCCTTGTCTTCGCCGTAGTCTGTCGCGACGCAGGATCATGGCTGCCGTCGAGATCCGAGACCCAGTTCCGGGTCTCAACTCAGCAGCCCGAGGGGACATGGCGTATGGAGCAGTCGGTCTATCTGATCACGCTGATTGGCACCGCGTTGGTGGTCGCCGCGGCGTTTTCAAGCTTGATCGCCTTCCGCTTCGGAGCGCCGTTGCTGCTCCTCTTCCTCGGCATCGGGCTGGCCACCGGGACGGACGGGCTCGGCATACATTTCGACAACGCGCAGCTTTCCTATTTCGTGGGCTCGCTGGCGCTTGCCGGCATCCTGTTCGATTCCGGCTTCGGGACCCCCGTCGCGGTGCTTCGCCACGCGGCGCTGCCGGCGGTCTCGCTGGCCACCATCGGCGTGGCCGCCACCACGCTCATCTTCGGCGTGGCCGCCTATTATCTGACCGCCTTCAGCTGGCTGGAGTCCTTCCTTCTCGGCGCCGCCGTCGCTTCGACAGACGCGGCGGCCGTGTTCTTCCTGCTGCGCGCGGGCAACCTGAACATCCGGGAGCGGGTGCGCTCCACGCTCGAGATCGAATCCGGAAGCAACGATCCCATCGCCATCTTCCTGACGATCACTCTGGTCGAGGTCATCGCGGCCGGCGCCGATCCGGAGGCCGAGGTGCTCATTCTCGACATCATCGGCGGCTTTGTCCTGCAGATGAGCATCGGCGCCGCAATCGGCTACCTTGGCGGCAAGGCGATCGTCTGGCTCGTCGACCGCCTGAATCTGGACCAGGGGCTTTTGCCGATCTTCGTGCTGACGCTTTCGCTCGCCGTGTTCGCCGCGGCCGGCGCGATGGGCGGCTCCGGTTTCCTCGCTGTCTATCTAGCCGGTCTCGTCGCCGGCAATTCGCAGATCCGCGCCGTCGCCGCCCTCAAACGTTTCCAGAGCGGCATGAGCTGGCTCGCCCAGATCATCATGTTCCTCGTGCTCGGCCTGTTCGCCACGCCCTCCCAGTTCGGCGCGATCCTTCTGCCGGCCATCCTGCTCGGCCTGTTCCTGATCTTCGTCGCCCGGCCGGTGGCAGTGTGGCTTTGCCTCCTGCCGTTTCGTTTCCCGCGCAACGAGACCGCCTTCATTTCCTGGGTCGGCCTTCGTGGCGCGGTCTCGATCCTGCTGGCGATAACGCCGATCCTCGGCGGGCTGGAGCACGGCCGCGCGATCTTCAACATCGCCTTCATCATCGTGCTGGTGTCGCTCGTCGTCCAGGGTTGGACCATCGGACCCATTGCCCGTCGGCTCGGCCTCGTCGTGCCGGCCCGGCTCGGGCCGCTCAACAAGGTCGAGCTGGAGCTGCCCGGTTCGGCCCATCACGAACTCCTCGCCTATACAGTCGTGCCTGGCAGCCCGGTTGCGCGCGGCCAGCGCATTCCGCGCTGGGCAAGGCCGTCGCTCGTGGTACGGGAGGGTCGCTCGATGCGCTTCCAGGATATGGGAAGGCTGGCGGCGGGCGATCACGTCTACATTTTCGTCCCCGATCGCTATCCCCGGCTGCTCGACCGCCTGTTCGCGAGCAAGGCCGATGTCGATCCCGAGGACGAGGATTTCTTCGGTGCTTTCGCCGTCGACCCCGCGCGCCCGGCCGACGAGCTTGCGCTGGCCTATGGCGCCGAGCTTTCCGAGGCCGAGCATCGGCTCAGCATCGAGGCGCTCATCCGGGAACGGCTGGACGGCAGGGTCGAGTATGGCGACCGGATACCCATGGGGCCGATCGAGCTCATCGTGCGCGACGTCGACGACAAGGGCCGAATCACGGGGGTCGGCCTATCCGTCGAGCCGGCGCCGCCGCCGCCCCGGGTACCCTTCTTCCTGAGCGTGGTGGAACTGCGCAACGGCATGACCGTCCTCGTGGCCCGGCTGCGCAAGCGGCGCCGGATGAAGGGCGACAGGCCGTCCGTCGGCTGAACAATTTTTCTGTCGGCGCGTTCATAGGATTTTCGGCGGAACCCGTTCCCTTTTTCCGCCGTCATGCTTTATGGTCCCGCGGTTTCAAGTAGAGGATGTTGCGATGGCCGGATTCAAGACGCTCGATGCGATTGGCGACGTGAAAGGCAAGCGCGTGCTCGTCCGCGTCGACCTCAACGTCCCGGTCACCGACGGCAAGGTGACGGATGCGACCCGCATCGAGCGCGTGGCGCCGACCATATTGGAGCTTTGCGGCAACGGCGCCAAGGTCATCCTGCTCGCCCATTTCGGCCGGCCGAAGGAAGGCCCGACTCCGGAATTCTCGCTGGAGCCCATCGCGCGGGCTACGGCGGATGTCATCGGCCGCCCGGTCGGCTTCGCCGCAGACTGCATCGGGGAGAAGGCAGCGGCGGCCGTCGGCGCAATGCAGGATGGCGACGTGCTGTTGCTGGAGAACACGCGTTTCCACAAGGGCGAGGAAAAGAACGATCCCGCCTTCGCCGAGGCGCTCGCCAGGAACGGCGACGTCTACGTCAACGACGCCTTTTCGGCAGCTCACCGCGCCCACGCTTCGACGGAAGGCCTTGCCCATATCCTGCCCGCCTTTGCCGGCCGCACCATGCAGGCCGAGCTGGAGGCGCTGGAAAAGGGGCTCGGAAATCCCGCGCGTCCGGTCATCGCGATCGTCGGAGGCGCCAAGGTCTCGACCAAGATCGACCTGCTCATGAACCTCGTGAAGAAGGTCGATGCGTTGGTGATCGGCGGCGGAATGGCGAATACCTTCCTCGCCGCGCGCGGCACCAATGTCGGCAAGTCGCTCTGCGAGCACGACCTCGCCCAGACCGCCAAGCAGATCATGATCGAGGCCGCGTCCGCCGGTTGCGCCATCATCCTGCCGACCGACGGCGTAGTGGCGCGGGAATTCAAGGCTGGCGCCGCCAACGAGACCGTGGCGATCGAGGCCGTTCCGGAAGATGCCATGATCCTGGACGTCGGACCGAGGACCGTCGAGGCCGTGACGCAGTGGATCGATCGCGCCGCGACGCTGGTTTGGAACGGGCCGCTCGGAGCGTTCGAGATCGTCCCGTTCGATCAAGCGACGGTGGCGGCCGCCAAGCACGCTGCAGGGCGAACGCGCGAGGGTAAGCTCGTCTCGGTCGCCGGCGGAGGCGACACGGTGGCTGCGCTCAACCATGCCGGGGTCGCCGAAGAGTTCACCTATGTCTCCACCGCCGGAGGCGCCTTCCTGGAGTGGATGGAGGGCAAGGAACTTCCGGGCGTGCAGGTGCTGAAGGCGTAATCGCTGCGCTGAAGCCTTCAAAAGCACGTCCCGCGCATTGGGATTCGTGCTCCAGGCTATTCCTTCCCGAAGACGGTTTGCCCGAAATCGCCCCAGAGTTTTGGGCGACATGCATCAAGGTTCCGGCAATCGCCTCGCAGAGGTGGGGCGAAAAACGGATTTCGAACGGTCTGTAATCGTTTGTTTTTCTTTCAATCGATTCGACTTCCGAGGTACCATTTCGCCCGCAAATTCCTTCTGCTATGCGCCTTCTCAGACCAACAGGAGAGAAGAGATGAGCGAACGTCTTGAAGACATTGCGGTGGCGATGGTTGCGGACGGCAAGGGCATCCTCGCGGCGGACGAGAGCTCCGGAACGATCAAGAAGCGTTTCGACGCGATCGGCGTCGAATCCACCGCCGAGAATCGGCGCGATTATCGCGAGATGCTGTTCCGCGCCACGGACGCGATGAAGAATCACATTTCAGGCGTTATCCTCTATGACGAGACGATCCGTCAGAAGGCGGCCGACGGCACGCCGCTGGTCGAGCTGATCAAGGCGACAGGCGCCATCCCCGGCATCAAGGTCGACCAGGGGGCCAAGCCGCTGGCCGGTTTCCCCGGCGACACGGTCACCGAAGGCCTCGATGGACTACGCGAGCGCCTTGCGGAATATTACGAGCTCGGCGCGCGCTTCGCCAAATGGCGCGCGGTCATCGATATCAATGTCGGCGCTAACGTACCCTCGGCCACGACGATCGCCGCCAACTGCCACGCGCTCGCCCGCTACGCCGCGCTCTGCCAGGAAGCGAAGATCGTGCCGATCGTCGAGCCGGAAGTTCTGATGGACGGCTCACACGACATCGACACCTGCTATGAGGTCACCAAGACGACGCTTCAGAAGCTCTATTCCGAGCTTTACGCGGCCCGTGTGGTGCTGGAAGGCTCTATCCTGAAGCCCAATATGGTGATCGCCGGCAAGAAGTCGGGCAAGGGAAGCAGCCCGGAGGAAGTTGCGGAGAAGACGATCCGGGCGTTCCGCGAGACCGTTCCGGTCGCCGTGCCGGGCATCGCCTTCCTGTCGGGCGGGCAGTCCGACGAGGAAGCGACCGCCAATCTGAATGCCATCAACGCCATCGGCCCGCATCCGTGGAAGCTGACCTTCTCTTATGGCCGTGCCCTTCAGGCCGCGCCGCAGAAGGCGTGGTCGGGCAAAGCGGAAAATGTCGCCGCAGGCCAGCGCGCCTTTGCGCACCGTGCGCGCATGAACGGGCTTGCAGCACTCGGGCGCTGGCAGGCCGACCTGGAGAAGGCGGCCTGATCGCCAGATCGAAAAAGAGAAGAAAGCCCCGTTCAAATGCCGCCGGGGCTTTTTTCTAAGGCCGTCTACGAAGGCGCATGTCGCGTCTTCTGCCGCGCTCTTCCTGTGCTGCCGGCCCCCTCTGCGAAGTGGCTGTCTGGGGTAGGATGATACCTATTGCACGTGGCTGAGGACCACCGTCAGCGAGATGGCGCCCAGCGCCAGGACGGCGAGTTTCCAGAAGTCGCGCCTCTTGCGCAGGCCGGGGAGGCCGAGCGGTTTGACCAGGTGTACGGCCATCAGGGCCACGATCAGCAGCGAAAGAGCTTTGCTCATAGGCGCCATTGAGCAGGACGTGCCGGACTTGTCCAGCCATGAGACTTCGTATCGAAAAGGGTGCACATCGGCTTTTCGCCAGATACAGTGCGTTCGGCCATAAGTCAGATGGACGCGCAGTCGCGGCTGCCGATACAAAGTTGAAAAACATGCCGCAGGGAGGCGACAGCATGGTTTCACGCTACCACGAGGTCTATGAAGGCTGGAGGCGCGACCCCGAGGGGTTCTGGGCGAAAGCGGCCGAGGACATCGACTGGTTCCGCCCTTGGGACAAGGTGTTCGAAGCCGATGCCGGCGTCTATGGCCGCTGGTTCGCCGGCGCCGAATGCAACACCTGCTTCAACGCGGTGGACAGGCACGTCGAGGGTGGCCGAGCCGACCAGATCGCCCTTGTCCATGACAGCGCCATCACCGGAACGATCGCGAAGTATACCTATGCCGAGGTCAAGGCGGAGGTCGTTGCGCTCGCCTCCGTCCTGACGGACCAAGGCGTCGGCAAGGGCGATCGCGTCATCATCTATATGCCCATGGTTCCGGAAGCGGTGTTCGCCATGTTGGCCTGCGCCCGTCTCGGCGCGGTGCACTCGGTCGTGTTCGGCGGCTTCGCGGCGAAGGAACTCGCCACGCGCATCGACGATGCCAAGCCGAAGCTCATCGTCTCGGCCTCTTGCGGCGTGGAACCCGGCCGCATCGTCGCCTACAAGCCGCTGCTCGACGGGGCGATCGACCTCGCCGCCCACAAGCCCGAACGATGCCTTATCTTACAACGGCCCCAGCTCGCCTGCGAGATCATCCCGGGCCGCGACATCGACTATGCCGGAGCCATGGCCTCCGCTAAAGCCGCCGGCCGCGACGTGCCTTGCGTGTCGGTGCTCGCCACGGATCCGCTCTACGTGCTTTACACCTCCGGCACGACCGGCCAGCCAAAGGGCGTCGTGCGAGACAATGGCGGCCACATGGTCGCCTTGAAATGGTCGATGGAGAACGAGTTCGGCGTGAAACCCGGCGAGGTGTTCTGGGCGGCGTCGGATGTCGGCTGGGTCGTCGGTCATTCCTACATCGTCTACGCGCCCTTGCTGCATGGCTGCACGACGATCCTGTTCGAGGGCAAGCCCGTCGGCACGCCGGATGCCGGAACCTTCTGGCGGGTGATCGCCGAGCATGGTGTGGTGACCATGTTCACCGCGCCGACCGCGTTCCGCGCCATCAAGAAGGAAGATCCAAACGGGGAGCTCATTCCGGGCTACGACCTGTCGCGCTTCCGCACCTTGTTCCTCGCCGGCGAGCGCGCCGACCCCGAAACGGTCAAATGGGCCGAGCAGCGTCTCGGCGTGCCGGTGATCGATCATTGGTGGCAGACCGAGACGGGCGCGCCGATCAGCCAGAACCCGGTCGGGCTCGGCATCATGCCGGTGAAGTACGGCTCGCCTGGCGTCCCTATGCCCGGCTACGACGTCAGGGTGCTCGACGACGCCGGCCATGAGGTGCCGCGCGGCACGCTCGGCAATGTGGTCCTCAAGCTTCCGCTCCCGCCGGGTTGCCTGCCGACGCTCTGGCATGCCGACCAGCGCTTCCGCGACGCCTATCTCGCCGAGTTCCCCGGCTACTATAAGACGGCCGACGCCGGCTATATCGACGAGGACGGTTATCTCTTCATCATGGCGCGTACGGACGACATCATCAACGTCGCGGGGCACAGGCTTTCCACCGGAGCGATGGAGGAAGTGCTGGCCGAGCACCCCGACGTCGCCGAATGCGCGGTGATCGGCATTGCGGACGAGATGAAGGGTCAGGTTCCCTGCGGCTTCGTGGTGCTCAATTCGGGCGTCTCGCGCGACACCGCCACCGTCGAGCGGGAGGCCATTGCCCTCGTGCGCGAGCGCATCGGCCCGGTCGCGGCCTTCAAGACGGTGGTTGCGATCAAGCGCCTGCCGAAGACGCGATCCGGCAAGATCCTGCGCGGCACGATGCAAAAGATCGCAGACAGACAAGCCTGGACGACGCCGGCGACGATCGACGATCCCGCCATCCTCGACGAGATCACCGAGGCGCTCAAGGCGCGCGGCATCGGGGTCTGAGCAGCCCGGAACAAGAAGAGAACAAGAACTGACAGACTCCTGACAGACTGTTGTCAGGAGGGGTGTGCGATAGTGTCTCCATCACCTCAGGGAAAGGAGTCACGTCATGACCGCGTTCGAATTCGCCCGACGCTATGTCGGTCAGATCCGCAGGATGCGCGAGGAAATCCGCACCGAACAGCTCATCAACTCGCTGCCGAGGGAGATTCGCAAGGATATCGGCTGGCCGGACAATTATGCTTCGCGCTGGGCCAACCGGGCCTGATCGATCGGCAAGGAAGATGGAAATGGACCTCAATCCCAAGACGGTCGGACTGGTCTTCATCGACCGCTACGCCGACTGGGAGCACGGGCTGCTCGCGGCTTCCGCGGTGGAGTGGTTCGGCGCCAGAGTGCTTGCGCTGACCCCCGGCGGCGGCGTTGTCGCTTCCGCCGCGGGCTTGCGCGTGGCCGGCGACCGCGGCCTCGAACCGGCCGCCAATGTCGATCTGGATGCGGTGGCGGTGATCGGTTCCGATGTCTGGCCGACACCCGATGCGCCCGATGTTTCGAAGCTGCTGAGCTCCGTTTCAGCCCGCGGCGGCATCGTCGGCGGCATCTGCGCCGGCACGCTCGCGCTCGCTCGCGCCGGCCTCTTCGCGGAAGTCAGGCATACCAGCAACGGGCGGAAATGGATTCTCGAGCATCTGCCCGCCTATCCGGGCGCGTCGCAGTACCACGATGTTCCCCACGCCGTCGCCGACGGCAAGATCGTCTCGGCGCCTGGCAATGCTCCAGGAACGTTCGCGCATCGGTTCCTGCTGGCGCTTTACCCGGAACGGGAAGCGCAGCTTTCGGATATGCTGGCAATGTTCGCCAAGGAGTACGGCTCCCGCCAATCCTCCTGACAGAATGCTGTCAGGATAGGCGTGCGAGGATGCCGTCCATTCGAAGGAGGTATATCATGGAATCGTTTGTTCCGGCCAGGGCCTCCGCATGGTTCGAGATCCCGGTCTCCGATCTCGGCAAGGCGCGTGCTTTCTATGGCGCGGTGCTGCAGACCGAGATCCCGGTGACCGAAGGCGGCCCGAATCCGATCGCGATTTTTCCGGCCAAGGACGAGATGGCTTCCGGCCATCTTTATGAAGGCAAGCCGGCCGCAGCTGGCACCGGAGTAACCGTTCATCTTGCCGTTGCCGATCCGCTCGAAGACGCGATGAAACGGGTCGCCGACAATGGCGGACAGGTCGTGTCGCCGATTGTTACTATCCCGGCCGGCCGTTTCGTATATTGTCTCGACCCCGACGGAAACAGCTTCGGGCTGTTTGTCTAGGCAGGTTCGGCGAGGTGTTCCACGGTGTGCGACAAGAACCTGCGGCGAAAGGCTTGCCCGAATGAGACGCGCTGATCGTTTGTTCCAGATCGTGCAGCATCTGCGTGGTGGCCGGCTGGTGACCGCACAGAAGCTCGGCATGTGGCTGGAGGTTTCCGAGCGCACGATCTATCGCGACATCGCCGACCTTCAGTCAACGGGCGTGCCGATCGATGGAGAGGCCGGGGTCGGCTACATGATGCGGGAGGGCTTCGACCTCCCGCCGCTGATGTTCACACGCGACGAGATCGTCGCGCTTGTCGCCGGCGCGCGCATGGTGCGTGCCTTTGGCGGGGCTGCGATGGCGCGCGCCGCCGAAGAGGCTTTGGTCAAGATCGGCGCGGTCCTGCCCGATACCGAGAGGGACCGCATCGCCCGAACCGAGATCCACACTCCGATGTGGGTGGTGACCGATGCCGATCGCGAGGCGATCGATCTCATCGAGCGTGCCATCGAAAAGCGCGACGTGCTCACGCTCGACTATCACGACGAGGCCGGGCGCGGCACCGCCCGCGACGTCCGGCCGCTCGGCCTGTGGTTCTGGGGCAAGGTTTGGACCCTGATCGCCTGGTGCGAGATGCGCAACGACTTTCGCGCCTTCCGCATCGACCGCATCGCAACCGTCAAAGGCTCCGGGCGCACCTTCCGGCCCGAACGCGGCAAGCTGCTCGCCGACTATTACCGCAGCATCGAACGCAGCGAGGCTCCCGGAGCCGACCAGGCATTGCGCCGTTCCTGACTTCGGACGGCGCTTTCGCCGGATCAAGATTTCCTTACCCGGCATCGGGGACGTTTCGTTCGGCCTTTTCTTGTGTTAGGCCCGCGCAACCCCGTTAGAGACCGGCAGAGGAGACTTGGCACCATGGCCGTCGCATCCAAGAAGATTCCGGCGCCCGACCTGGTGCCCGTCCGCCGCGCCCTGCTGTCGGTTTCCGACAAGACCGGGCTCCTGGACTTCGCCTCTGCCTTGTCCAAGCGGGGAGTCGAGCTCGTTTCGACCGGAGGGACCGCCAAGGCGATCGCCGCGGCAGGCATTCCCGTGCGCGACGTGACGGAGCTGACCGGATTTCCCGAGATCATGGACGGCCGGGTCAAGACCTTGCATCCTGCCGTCCATGGCGCATTGCTGGGCGTGCGGGACGACCCCGAGCATGTCGAGGCGATGGACGCCCATGGCATCTCGCCGATCGACCTCGTCGTGGTCAATCTCTATCCGTTCGAGGACGTCCGCTACGCCGGAGGCGATTATCCCGAGATCGTCGAGAACATCGACATAGGGGGGCCGGCCATGCTGCGTGCCGCCGCAAAGAACCATGCCTATGTGGCGGTCGTCACCGACCCGGACGATTACGCGCCCGTCGTCAACGCGCTGGAGGTCAATTTCGGCAGTCTCTCGCTGGACTTCCGCAAGCGGCTCGCCGCCAAGGCCTTCGCCCGTACCGCGGCCTATGACGCCGCAATCTCCGGCTGGTTCGCCGAGGCGCTCGACATCGAGCACCCGACCTGGCGGGCCTTCGGCGGCAAGCTCGACAATGTCATGCGCTATGGCGAGAATCCGCACCAGCAAGCGGGCTTCTATGTCTCAGGCGACAAACGGCCGGGCGTTGCCACGGCGCAGCAGCTTCAGGGCAAGCAGCTTTCCTACAACAACATCAACGATACCGACGCCGCATTCGAACTGGCCGGAGAGTTCGATCCCGCCCGCACCGCCGCCGTCGCCATCATCAAGCACGCAAATCCCTGTGGCGTCGCGGAAGGCGGATCGCTGCGGGACGCCTATCTGAAGGCCTTGCGCTGCGATCCTGTCTCGGCCTTCGGCGGCATCGTGGCGGTCAACCGATTGCTCGACGCCGAAGCGGCGGAGGAGATCGTCAAGATCTTCACGGAAGTCATCATCGCGCCGGACGCCACCGAGGAGGCGAAGGCGATCGTGGCAGCCAAGAAGAACCTTCGCCTGCTGCTCGCGGGCGGCATGCCGGATCCGCGAACGCGAGGCATGATGGTGAAATCCGTCGCTGGCGGTCTGCTCGTCCAATCCCGCGACAGCGCGGTCGTGGACGATCTCGAACTGAAGGTCGTGACGCGCCGGAGCCCGTCCGAGCAGGAGATGACGGATCTCAGATTCGCGTTCCGCGTGGCCAAGCACGTCAAGTCGAACGCCATCGTCTATGCGAAGGACGGCGCAACGGTCGGCATCGGCGCCGGCCAGATGAGCCGGGTGGACTCCTCGCGCATCGCGGCGCGCAAGGCGGAGGATGCCGCCCAGGCCGCAGGCCTTGCAGAATCCCTGGCCAAGGGCTCGGTTGTCGCTTCCGACGCCTTCTTCCCCTTCGCCGACGGCCTGCTCTCGGCGGTCGAGGCCGGCGCCACGGCTGTCATCCAGCCGGGCGGCTCGATGCGAGACGACGAAGTGATCGAAGCCGCGAACCAGCATGGCGTCGCCATGGTCTTCACGGGCGTGCGGCATTTCAGGCATTGAGACTACACCGGTGGCCGCAATGATCGATGGTCTGCGCTGGCCCCTCCTGCCGGACATCTCTCCCCGCAAACTGCGGGGAGAGAGACGGCTGCCGCTCGGTTTTCGCTAGTCGCGAAAGCTGGCGACTGGCGAAAGTGGAGATGACAGCGTCCTTCTCCCCGTTTCTACGGGGAGAAGTGGCCGGCAGGCCGATGAGGGGCAACGCCAATGGACAAATGCCCTGGCCCCGTCACGCCGTCCTTTGTGACGAAAGCGCAAGCTGAAAGCGCTGGTCCGGGGAGCGAAGCCCTTCCAGGTAAAACGAAAAAGGCCGCCGCCTCGCGTCGAGGCGGCGGCCCGTGTTTTCGTCCATGGCGCGGCCGTCAGCCGTGATTCCAGATCACAGGCCGCACGTCATGCTCTCGTTCAGGAAGGCTGCTTCCCGAAAAGGCAATCCGCCGAGACCACACCCTGGAAAACGAAATCACTCGACATCGGATCACCTCCTTTCGATTGGTTGAACATGATGGATAGCTGGGACTCCTTGCGCCCCGTTACAAGGGCAAAAAGGTCACAGCCCTGACCGACGTGTCCGGGAGGCCATGTCGGCCTTCCCGGCGGCGCCGTTGCTACGCCGTGACACGCTTGTTCTGGCGGTTGGCAACGAGGTCGTCCACCACCGTCGGATCGGCCAGCGTCGAGGTGTCGCCGAGCGAGCCGTAATCGTCCTCGGCGATCTTGCGCAGGATGCGGCGCATGATCTTGCCGGACCGGGTCTTCGGCAGGCCCGGCGCGAACTGGATCTTGTCGGGCGTAGCGATCGCGCCGATCTCCCGGCGGACATGGGCGATGAGGTCCTTGCGCAGGTCCTCCGACCATTCGACGCCGTTCATCAGCGTGACATAGCAATAGATGCCCTGTCCCTTGATGTCGTGGGGGTAACCGACCACGGCCGCCTCCGACACCTTGTCGTGGCTGACCAGCGCCGATTCCACCTCGGCGGTACCCATCCGGTGGCCGGAGACATTGATGACGTCGTCCACTCGGCCGGTGATCCAGTAATAGCCGTCCTCGTCGCGGCGACATCCGTCGCCCGTGAAATATTTGCCTTTGTAGGTGGAGAAATACGTCTGTACGAAGCGTTCGTGGTCGCCATAAACGGTGCGCATCTGGCCCGGCCAGGAATCGGCGATGCAGAGATTGCCGTCGCCAGCGCCCTCCAGCACGTTGCCGTCATTGTCGACGAGCTGCGGCTGTATGCCGAAGAACGGCCTGGTGGCCGAACCGGCCTTCAGGTCTGTCGCGCCCGGCAGCGGCGAAATGAGGATGCCGCCCGTCTCTGTCTGCCACCAGGTGTCGACGACCGGGCATTTCTTCTCGCCGACGACATTGAAATACCACTCCCACGCTTCCGGGTTGATGGGCTCGCCCACCGTGCCGAGCACGCGCAGGCTCTTGCGCGAGGCCTTTTTCACGAAGGCGTCGCCAGCGCCCATCAGCGCGCGGATGGCGGTCGGCGCGGTGTAGAAGATGTTGACCTGATGCTTGTCGACCACCTCCCAGAATCGCGAGGCGGATGGATAGTTCGGCACGCCCTCGAACATCAGCGTGGTGGCGCCGTTGGCGAGCGGCCCGTAGAGAATGTAGCTGTGGCCCGTGACCCAGCCGACATCGGCCGTGCACCAGTAGATGTCCCCGTCGTGGTAGTCGAAGACATATTGGTGGGTCATCGAGGTATAGACGAGATAGCCGCCGGTCGTGTGGAGCACGCCCTTGGGCTTGCCCGTCGAACCGGAGGTGTAGAGGATGAAGAGGGGATCCTCCGCCTTCATCTTTTCCGGCTTGCACTCGGCTTTCACAGTGGCCA
Organism: Rhizobiaceae bacterium; assembly: GCA_035556195.1. Classification (GTDB taxonomy): domain Bacteria; phylum Pseudomonadota; class Alphaproteobacteria; order Rhizobiales; family Rhizobiaceae. The sequence continues at coordinate 102,909 of DATMFK010000009.1, read as the reverse complement.
CTTCGTCGTGATACCAGAGGTCGCGGTCGGCCGACCAGTTGATCTTGCCCCCGGTACGGCGCACCACGAGCACCTTCTTGACGACGACGCCCATGCGTCCCGCAATCTCGATCGCGCGGTCGGCGTTCTCCTTGAGCGGGATCGTCCGGCCGCCGCGCAGGCCTTCGTCGGCGGTGATGACGAAGGTCGACTTGCAGTCCTCAATGCGGCCGGCGAGCGAATCGGGTGAAAAGCCGCCGAAGACGACGGAATGGATAGCGCCGATGCGGGCGCAGGCGAGCATCGCATAGGCCGTCTCGGGGATCATCGGCATATAGATCGTGACCCGATCGCCTTTCTTGACGCCGTGCTTCTTGAGCACGTTCGCCATGCGGCAGACGTGCTCGTAAAGCTCGCGGTACGTGATCTTGCGGTCGTCATAGGGGTTGTCGCCTTCCCAGATGATCGCCGTCTGGTCGCCGCGTTTCTTGAGATGCCTGTCGATGCAGTTCTGGGAGACGTTGAGCTCGCCGTCCTCGAACCACTTGATGGAGACCTTGCCGGTGAAGGAGCTGTTCTTCACCTTGGTGTAGGGCTTGATCCATTCGAGGCGCTTGCCGTGCTTGCCCCAGAACTTGTCCGGATTCTTCACGCTGTCGGCGTACCATTTCAGATAGGTGTCGTTGTCGATCAGCGCGCGCTTTTTCCACGCCGGCTGCACGCGGTGGACATTAACCTCGGACATAAAACTTTCTCCCCGAACCATTTCCCACTGTTCCGGCCGCGCTCGCGCGGCCAGACAGCGTGTCGGCGCGCATTATTATCAATTCGCGCCGGGCCACAATATTAGACGTTGGAGTCGCCTGGCCAGGTCATGTGGGCCGGTCCACGGCCGAGCTCGCCCCGGCGCTGACAGCACTCGCGCCGACATGCTGCTAACATGTTGATTCTGCTTAGGAAACCTATCGACATCGGGCGCGTTTCAGTAGACCATCAACAATGCCGGCGCAGAATCTGGAGAGAACTGGCGGCACTGAAAAGGAAAGGTCATGCGCGAGAATTCCGAGTTTGAACTGATGCTCAATGGCTATGGGCTCACGACGGCCAGGATCCTCTATCATTTCCCCGACCACCCGCACCTGATTCAGACCTACATATGGCAGGACTACGACCTTGCGCCGAAATTTCCCGCTCTCTTCCGCTTCATCGAATTCTGGAAGGCCAGGCTGGAAGGTCCTCTCCATTCGGTGACGTATACCCACAAGCGGCTGATCGCACCGAACGAGTGGCGCAAGGTCGACGGCGAGCTGCTGCTGCACTGACCGGGTCAGCTTTTCGGCGCGAACGGCTTGGGCCAGCGGCCGGCGGTCTGGCGCTCGACCATCCAGCCGGGATATTCGTGCGGCAACGCGCTGACCTTGTCGAGCCGGACAATGTCCTCCTCATCGAGCTCGAGATCGGTCGCGGCAAGGTTCTGGTCGAGCTGGTCCAGGCGATTCGCGCCTATGATCACGCTCGTGACGAATGGCTTGGCCAGAACATAGGCAAGCGCGACGGTGGCGACGCTCGTGCCGTGCCTTGCGGCGATGTCCCGCATCTCGGCGACACAGGCCCAGGCGCGTTCCTTGTCGACAGGCGGAAAGTCGAAGCTGGCACGCCGGCCCTCGCCTTCCGTGTTCGGTCCGTATTTGCCGGACAGCAATCCGCCGGCCAGAGGCGACCAGACCATCAGCCCGAGCTTCTCGTCCTGAAGCAACGGGACGATCTCGCGCTCGAGATCGCGGCCGGCGATGGAATAGTAGGACTGGGTCGTCTCGAACCGGGCATAACCACGGCGCTCCGAAATGCCGAGTGCCTTGGCAATCCGCCAGGCCTGCCAGTTCGAGACGCCGACGTAGCGGACAAGCCCCTTCGCGACGAGGTCGTCGAGCGCACGCAATGTCTCGTCTATGGGGGTGACCGGATCGGTGCCGTGGACCTGATAGAGGTCGATATGGCCGGTCTCCAGGCGTTCGAGGCTTGCTTCGACCGAATCCATGATGTGTCCGCGCGAGGCGCCGCGATCGTTCGGGCCCGCCCCCATGACGCCGTGAAACTTGGTCGCGATGACCACGTCCTTGCGCGCCACGCCGAGGTTCTTCAAGGAACGTCCCAGCATGCGTTCGGAGGCGCCGTCCGAATAGACATTCGCCGTGTCGACGAAATTGACGCCGGCGGCGAGCGAACGCTGCAGGAGCTGGTCGGCATTGTCCTGGTCGACGCCCGCGATGGCGCTCCAATGGCCTGCCTCACCGGCCTGGCCGAAGGTCATGGTACCGAGACAGATTTCGGAGACGAACATGCCGGTTCGTCCGAGCTGGTTGTATCGCATAGGGAGGCTCCCGGATTGAGCCGAGCTGCGCGCCAGTACAGCCGTGTGGCACCAGATAGGGCATGGAAGCCGGAAGTGGACCCCGGCGCCCGAGAATCAGCTCCGATTTCCTGGACCGACAGTTCACACGAGGGGCGGGTTGAGTCGCGCAAAGCCCTCCTGCCGACGATAGGGGAAATAGGGATAGGGCGCCGTCACCGAGCTCGCGGCGTCGAGGCGGGCGACCTGGTCCTCGGTCAGGGCCCAGCCGACGCCGCCGAGATTCTGCCTGAGCTGGTCTTCGGTGCGTGCTCCGATGATGACGGACGACACTGTCGGGCGCCGAAGCAGCCAATTGACGGCGATCTGGGGAATTGTCTTGCCTGTGTCGGTGGAGATCGCATCGAGGACGTCGATGATGGCGAACAACCGCTCCTCGTCGACGGGCGGTCCATAGTCGGCCGTTGCGTGAAGCCGGCTGCCGGCGGGAAGCTCCTGTCCCCGGCGCAATTTGCCGGTGAGGCGGCCCCAGCCGAGCGGGCTCCAGACGAGAGCGCCGACGCCCTGGTCGAGACCAAGCGGCATGAGTTCCCACTCGTAGTCGCGTCCGACCAGCGAGTAATACACCTGATGAGCGACATAGCGCGGGTATCCCTGTCGTTCGGCGGCGGCGAGCGATTTCATAAGTTGCCAGCCGGAGAAATTCGAGACGCCGACGTAACGAAGCTTGCCGGCCGAAACGAGGTCGTCGAGCGTCCCAAGCACCTCTTCGATCGGAGTCCCCGCGTCGAAGGCATGGAGCTGGAGAAGGTCGATGTAGTCGGTGCCCAGTCGCCGAAGGGCGTCGTCGACGGCACGGATGAGGCGGGGCCGCGAGGATCCGGCCTCGTTTGCTCCCTCGCCCATCGGGAGCGAAGTCTTTGTCGAGATCAGAACGCGATCCCTTCTGCCCCGGACAGCGGCGCCCAGCACCTCCTCGGACGCGCCGTTGGAATAGACATCGGCCGTGTCGAAGAGGTTCACCCCGGCTTCCAGGCAGATGTCGATCAATCGCCGAGCTTCGCCGGCGTCGGTGTTGCCCCATGCGCCGAAGAGCGGTCCGGAACCGCCGAAGGTTCCTGTTCCGAAACTGAGGGCAGGCACTTTCAGGCCCGATGCGCCGAGACGTCTATATTCCATGACGGGGTTCCTTGTTCGGTCCTGGACTTTGAGTGCTGGATCAGTGACAGGCGGTTGCGGGCGCGGCCAGCGCCGCATTGCGTTCGAGACGGATGCCGAGCACGGCGACACCGAAGCTGATCAACGGCGCCACGGCCGCCACCAGCGGGATGGCGCCCAGGCCGGGCCCGTGGTCGATGACCAAGCCGCCCAGCAGGGCGCCGGCCGCGTTGCCCAGATTGAAGGCGGCGATGTTCAGGCTGGAGGCCAGCGCCTGTCCTGCGCCCGTCGCCTTGTCCAGCACCCAGAGCTGCAATGGGGGGACTGTGGCGAAGCCCGCCGCGCCGAGAAGCGCGACGAAGACGACGGCGGCGACGCGGTCGTGCATGGCAACTGTCATGCCGGCGAGGACCAGGGCGAGCAGAAGCAGGCTGCCAAGCAGCGCAGGCACCAGCCGCCGGTCGGCGAGCTTGCCGCCTGCCAGGTTCCCGGCGATCAGGCCGGCGCCGAAGACGAGCAGGATCGGCGAGACGGCGGCCTCCGGAAAACCCGCAATTTCTGTCAGCATGGGCGCGATATAGGTGAAGGCGGCGAAGACCCCGACCCAGCTCAGAACAGTGGTCAACAGGCCAAGTAGCACTTGCGGCCGGCTGAGCATGGCGAGATCCGAACGCCAGTCGCCCGGTTCTTTGTTCTCGGCCGGGTCGCGGGGCACGAAAAGTGCAATCACGGCCATGGCCAGAAGGCCGACCAGCGTGACCGCCCAGAACGTCGAGCGCCAGCCATAGGTCTGACCCAGCCAGGTGCCGAGGGGCACTCCGAGGATATTCGCGACCGTCAGACCGGTGAACATAATGGCGATCGCCGACGCGCGCTTGTCGGCTGCGACAAGGCTGGTGGCGACGACCGAGCCGACGCCAAAGAAAGTGCCGTGGGCGAAGGCGGTCAGGACCCGCGCCACCATCAGCGGCCAATAGCCGGGCGCCAGGGCACAGGCGAGATTGCCGAAGGTGAAGACCAGCATCAGCGCGATCAGCGTCGTCTTGCGCGGCCAGCCGGACGTCAGCGCGGTCATGAACGGCGCGCCGACCACTACGCCCAGCGCATAGCCGGAAATCAGCATGCCGGCGGCGGAAATCGAGACCGCGAGGTCGTTTCCGACCTCGATGAGGAGACCCATGATGACGAATTTGGTGACGCCGATGCCGAAGGCACCGGCTGTGAGGGCATAAAGCGCGAGGGGCATGACAATCTTCCGGGAGGCAGTTGGAACGCCCGTCCATCCGGGCCACTTCAACATCGGCGCGCGGACACGATCTAAACAGCCTTGCAGCGCTCACATGATTTGTGAGATCAGTTCACGAATGGCGCGCCAAGATATCAATCGCTCGGGCGAGATCGAAGTCTTCGTCCGTGTCGTGGAACGCGGCTCCTTTTCGGCCGCGGCCGGGACGCTCGGCATGACGCCCTCGGCGGTGAGCAAGTTGATCGGCCGTCTCGAGACCCGGCTCGGCGCGCGGCTGGTCAACCGGACGACGCGCAAGCTGCGCCTCACGCCGGAGGGGGCGGGGTTCTACGAACGTGGGCTGCGCATACTTGCTGAAATCGACGCCGCCGAACGCGACGCGGCAGCCGGCGCGGCTCCCCGCGGCCGCCTCAGGATCAATTGCAACGTGCCCTTCGGCCAGCATTACCTTCTGCCGCTGATGCCGTCTTTCCTCGGGGCGCATCCCGACATCGTGGCCGACATCTCGCTCACCGACCGAGTGGTCGATCTCCTGGAGGAGCGTGCCGACATCGCGATTCGTGCCGGGCCGCTGCGCGAGTCGCGCCTCGTGGCCCGCAAGCTCTGGCAAAGCCGCATGGTCGTCGTGGCGGCCCCCGCCTATCTCCAGCGTCACGGCACGCCGAGGACGCCGGACGACCTTTCCCGGCACAATTGCCTGGAATTCTCGTTCTCCAGGCTGGTCGAGGGCTGGCCGTTCCGCGACTCGGCCGGGCGCGACGTCAGGATCCGGCCGCAGGGAAACACCGTCGTAAGCGACGGCGAGGCCATGCGGCTCGCCGCCCTCTCGGGCCTGGGGCTCGCCCGTCTGTCACGCTTCCATATTGCGCGCGACATTGCCGCGGGCACGCTGGTGCCCGTGCTGGAGGAGCTCAATCCGGGCGATGAGGAGGCGCTTCGCGCCATCTATGTCGGACAGGGCGGCCATCTGCCGGCCCGCGTGCGCGCCTTCCTCGACTTCCTGGCGGCGAATGTGCGCCCGCCGCTTTGAAGTCCCCATGGCCAATGCCCTGTTTCAGCCATTTGTTCGATCGCCCGTTGGCATCGAGCCATGAAAATAGAGTCAGCGTCTCTGATGGCTGGGGACGCGAGCCCGGAGCGTTATTCCACGTCCTTGACCATCAAGATCCACTCCCCAGGCTCGTCCGATCCCGGAAAGGGGGAGAAGGGGCGTCTGTCCCATTCCCTGAAGCCTTGTTGCCGATATAGCCTGTGGGCCCTTTCGTTGAAGCTGCCCACCATGAGTGTCAGCCGGTCGTTTTGCGCGGAGCGCGCGATGGATTCGGCTTCGGCGAGAAGGAGCTTGCCGAAGCCCCGGCCTTGATGCTCGGGATAGATGGCGGCAACCGAAATGTACCACGTGCCAGCGGCCGTGGCCTTCAGCTCATTCAACGGCGTTGCGACATCTCCGGGAGCACTTGCGGAACCGACAAGCGCGGGGATGACATATCCGTTCAACGCCCCGACGATCTGGCCCTGATGCTCCGCGACGCGCCAGTTTCTGAAATGCATGTAGTGGGTTTCGTCGTTGCGTATGATGTTCCGGCCGACTTCGAAGGCCGATTGACCGGGCTCGGCCAGCCGGCCCCACAGGAACGATGTCAGGCGGCGCGTCGCCATGTCAGCCAGAAGTGCCAGGTGGGCGCAATCTTCTTCGGATGCAGGCCTGAACACGATGGCCTGAGGGGTCGAGGACATGATCGCTCCGAGAGCTCTACGTTTCAGTTCAAAACCGCCGCGCACTTCCGGGCAGGCATCAACGCGCCCCGAAAATGGCCGAGCCGACACGCACGCTGGTCGCACCGAAGGCGATGGCAAGTTCGTAGTCGCTCGACATGCCCATCGAGAGCTTCTCCAGTCCGGCCTCGCGGGCCAGCTTTTCCAGGAGAGCGAAATGAGGGCCGGGATTCTCGTCAACCGGCGGAATGCACATCAGCCCCTCGATCGCCAGCCCATGCATGTCGCGGCAGCGGTTCACGAAGGCGGTCGCCTCGCGCGGGTCGACGCCCGCCTTTTGCGGTTCCGAGCCGGTGTTGACCTGGACATAGAGCCTCGGCGCCTTGCCCTGCCTGGCGATTTCCTTGGCCAGTTCGGCGGCGATCTTCTCGCGGTCGACCGTTTCGATCACGTCGAACAGCGCCACGGCCTCCTTCGCCTTGTTCGATTGCAGAGGGCCGATCAGATGGAGCTCGATATCGGCATGGGCGGCCTTCAGCGCCGGCCATTTGCCTTGGGCCTCCTGCACGCGGTTCTCGCCGAAGACGCGCTGGCCCGCCTCGATGACCGGAGCGATAGCGTCGGAATCGAATGTCTTGGAAACGGCCACCAACGTCACCGCTCCGGACGCGCGGCCGGCCTCGCGCTCGGCCGAAGCGATGTTGTCCCTTACCTGTTCCAAGCGCGCAACCGCGTCGTTCATGCCCTCGTTCCTGCTGTTAGAGCGAGATTTTGGCGCCGCCGGCGCCCATATGGTTGACGGGTCCGGCAATCCATGGTGAAGACCCGGACCAAGCTTCCGACCGCGCGGCGTGGGCGCCAGGCGGTTTCCCGCATGTCTTTTAAGTGAAAATCCGGGCATGGCAACCGAACGATACAATCCTCGCGCTTCCGAACCCAAATGGCAGAAGGCCTGGGCGGACGCCAAGCTCTTCGAGACGAAGAACGACGATCCGCGCCCGAAATACTACGTGCTCGAGATGTTCCCTTATCCGTCGGGACGCATCCATATGGGCCACGTGCGCAACTACACGATGGGCGACGTGGTCGCGCGCTTCCGCCGCGCCAAGGGTTACAACGTGCTTCATCCGATGGGCTGGGATGCTTTCGGCCTGCCGGCCGAGAACGCGGCGCGCGACAACAAGGTCAATCCTCGCGATTGGACCTATGCGAATATCGAGACGATGAAGGGCCAGTTGAAGACGATGGGCCTGTCGCTCGACTGGGCCCGCGAGTTCGCGACCTGTGACCCGAGCTACTATCGGCATCAGCAGAAGATGTTCCTGGACTTCTGGCGTGCGGGGCTCGTGGAACGCAAATCGGCCAAGGTCAACTGGGATCCGGTCGACATGACCGTGCTCGCCAACGAACAGGTGATCGACGGACGGGGCTGGCGATCGGGCGCACCGGTCGAGCAGCGCGATCTGACCCAGTGGTTCTTCAAGATCACGTCCATGTCCCAGGAGCTGCTCGACAGCCTCGAAACGCTCGATCGCTGGCCCGAGAAGGTCCGCCTCATGCAGCAGAACTGGATCGGACGCTCGGAGGGCATGCTGATCCGCTGGCCTCTCGCGCAGGGAACCGCGCCCGCCGGCGAGACCGAGGTCGAAGTCTATACGACCCGGCCCGACACGATCTTCGGCGCGTCCTTCATGGCGATCGCCGCCGACCATCCGCTGGCCAGGAAGGCAGCCGAGTCGAATCCGGCGCTGGCCGAGTTCATCTCCGAGATCCGCCACATGGGGACTTCGGTGGCCGCGCTCGAGACAGCCGAGAAGAAGGGCTTCGATACGGGGATTCGCGTGGTTCATCCCTTCGATCCCGACTGGAGGCTGCCGGTCTATGTCGCGAATTTCGTGCTGATGGAGTACGGCACGGGAGCCATCTTCGGTTGCCCGTCCGGTGACCAGCGCGACCTCGATTTCGCCAACAAATACGGGCTTCCGGTGGTGCCGGTCGTCATGCCCGAAGGCGCCGACGCCGCGACCTTCCAGATCACGGAAGAGGCCTATGTGGACGACGGCGTGATGATCAATTCGCGCTTTCTCGACGGTCTGACGCCGAAGCAGGCATTCGAGGAGGTCGCGACGCGGCTTTCTGGCGTGACGATCGGCGGTCGGCCGATGGGCGAGCGCAAGGTGCAGTTCCGCCTGCGCGACTGGCTGATCTCGCGCCAGCGCTATTGGGGCTGCCCGATCCCGGTCATCCATTGCGAAGCCTGCGGCGCCGTGCCGGTGCCGGAAGGCGCGCTCCCGGTCGTGCTGCCGACTGACGTCAGCTTCGATCGGCCGGGCAACCCGCTCGATCACCACCCGAGCTGGAAGCATGTCGACTGCCCGAACTGCGGCAAGCCGGCGCGGCGCGATACCGATACGATGGATACCTTCGTCGATTCGTCCTGGTATTTCGCGCGCTTCACCGATCCCTGGAACGAGGCCCAGCCGACGACGCTCGTCGACGCGGACGGGCCGAAGGGATGGCTGCCGGTCAACCAGTATATTGGCGGCATCGAGCATGCGATCCTGCACCTGCTCTATTCGCGCTTCTTCACGCGCGCCATGAAGGCGACGGGGCATCTCAGCGAGGTGACCGAGCCTTTCGAGGGCCTTTTCACGCAGGGCATGGTGGTCCACGAAACGTACCGGATCGGCACCGGGCAGAATGCCGCCTGGGTGACGCCTGCCGAGGTCAGGGTCGAGGAGATCGACGGCAAGCGGCGCGCCACGCTGATCTCGAATGGCGCGCCGGTCGAGATCGGCTCGATCGAGAAGATGTCGAAGTCGAAGAAGAATGTCGTCGACCCCGACGACATCATCGCGAGCTACGGCGCCGACACGGCGCGCTGGTTCATGCTCTCGGACTCGCCGCCGGATCGCGACGTGATCTGGACCGAGGCTGGTGTCGAAGGCGCCCATCGCTTCGTGCAGCGCGTCTGGCGGCTCGTCTCGGAAGCCGCCCCGCAATTGAAGGGAGTGACCCCGAAGGCGGCCGCGGAGGGCGAGGCCGCGGCGATTTCCAAGGCCGCCCACAAGGCGCTCAAGGCTGTCGGACAGGACATCGAGAAGCTCTCCTTCAACAAGGCGGTGGCCCGCATCTACGAACTCGTGAACGCGCTCCAGGCGCCGCTGGCCGCCCAGCCTGACGGCAAGGGCGACCCGGCCGCTCTGCCCGCCTTGCGCGAAGCGATCGAAATCCTCGTCGCGCTGTTTGCGCCGATGATGCCGCATCTGGCCGAGGAGTGCTGGGAGGCGCTTGGCGGGGCCGGCCTCGCCGGCGACCGTGAATGGCCGACGTTCGATGCGGCGCTGACGCTCGACAACGAGATCGTCATGCCCGTCCAGATCAACGGCAAGAAGCGCGGAGATTTGACAATCGCTCGCGACGCAGATCAAGGTGCGGTGGAACAGGCGGTGCTGGCGCTCGATTTCGTTCAGAAGGCGCTGGAAGGAAAGCCGCCGCGCAAGGTCATCGTCGTCCCGCAGAGGATCGTGAATGTCGTCGCCTGAGCGGAAGAGCAATCCGGTAAAGAGGGGCGGGCTGGTCGGCCTGGCCCTGATCGCTTCCGCCATGGCGCTGCAGGCCTGCACCGTGCGGCCGCTCTACTACAACCCGCCCGAAGGGACCGCCGGCATGTCGACGGCTTCCCGGGTGTCGTCGATAAGCATCAAGCCGGTTTCCACCCGCCAGGCCCAGGAAGTCCGCAACCATCTGATCTTCCTGCTGTATGGCGGCGCGGCCGCGCCGTCGTCGCCGGAATATTCGCTCGAACTTAACGTGGCGAGCATCGTCGAATTCTCGGCGACCGTCCAGGTCACGACCCTCGACGAGGAGCCGACGGCCTCGACCGTCACGATGATCGGCTCCTATGCGATCAAGAGGGCCAAGACCGGTGAGGTGGTGGCGACCGGGCGCCGCCAGGTGACCTCCTCCTTCGACGTGCCGGCCCAGGAGTTCGCGGCGCTTCGCGCCCAGCGCGACGCCGAGAATCGTGCGGCACGCGAGCTCGCCGAAATGCTGAATCTCGCGGTCGCGCAGGACATCACCCGGAAGTGATGTGGCTTGCCGCGCCAGACCGGTCCTTGGCTATGCCCGTGAATGTCATGGCACTGTCACCGGTGTCGGCCACGGAGGAGCGGCAGGAAGGTTGACCTCATGGATTCGAGGAGCGGGCCGGTCGCCGTGGCGGATGGCGCGAGGCAAGGCGGCAAGCGGGCGGGCAGGCACATCGTCGATCAACTGATCGACGAGCGTTCGGTCCAGCTTTCCAAGCATTTCCTGTGGCCGCTCGCCAAGCCTCTGCTCCTGCGCTTCTTTCACTACCGGCAGGCGGTGCGCATGTGCGACGCCGTCGCCGACATGTCGGGCTGGGACGCGTTCAGCCATCTCAGCAAGCTCCTGGATCTCAAGATAACCGTGCGCGGTCTCGAGAACCTGCCGCGTCGCGGCGGATTCATCCTGGCGCCAAGCCATCCGACCGGCATCGCCGACGGGATCGCGGTGTTCGACGTGCTCAAGAACGTGCGGCCGGACATGGCGATCTTCGCCAATCGCGACGCGCAGCGCGCGGCGCCAGGGTTTCGCGACATCATCATCCCCGTGGAGTGGCGGCCCGGGGAGAAAAGCCATGCCAAGAGCCGCGACACGCTGGAGATGACGGCGAAAGCCTTCGCCGCCGACAAGGCTATCGTGCTCTTCCCCTCGGGGCGGATCGCCTATTGGCACGTGGATCGCCTGACGGAGCGGCCGTGGCAGAATTCGGTCGTGGCGCTGGCACGGCGCTACAATTTCCCGATCGTGCCGGCCAATCTTTCGGCGCGCAATTCGGGCCTTTTTTATCTGCTCTCGAAATACTCCACCGAATTGCGTGACATCACGATCTTCCACGAATTCCTGAACAAGAAGAGCAAGCCCTTCTCTGTCACCATCGGCAAGCCGGTTCCGGTGGAAGCGCTCGGCGGGGATGCGTCCGAAGTGACGGCCCGGCTGCAACACTACGCCGTCCATGAACTGGCGGCCGATCCCGACGCGGAGTTCAGAGGGCTTCCCCTGCCGGCGAAGTGATATGACCTCTCGCCGTCAAGAGGGACGTTCAGATTGCGGGGCGCTTTCGGATGAGGGGTGTTCCAGAAGGCGCCGTCCGATGTGTCCACATCCAGGGGCAGTGACAGCAGTGAAGGCGGTGGATCAGACGATCTCGACGGACAGGCCAGGAAGGTCGAAGCCGCTGATCGTCGTCGACCAGCGTTCGCCGGGCTTGACCGGGAAGGCCCTGGTCATCGTGCCGGTCGTGACGAGCTCGCCCTTGCGGAGCGGCGGGTTGAGCCGGTCGTCGGCAAGGACTTGCGCGAGATATCCCAGCGCGTGAATGGGGCCGTCGAGGACATTCGCACCACTGCCTTCGTCGATTCTCGTCCCGTCGCGGTGAAGAACGACCTGCAGCTTCGAGAGTGACGCTGCCAGTCCGCCCTGCTCTTCATGACGCAGCAGCCGCCGCGGCCCCAGGAACAAGGCCCCATGGAGCCCGCCATCGGCGATGCAGTCCGCGACCGTGAAGCGCCAGCCGGGAAAGACGGACTGCACGATCTCGAAGCCGTGGGCGACCCATTCGATGGACTGGGCGATGTCGTCGACACCCATGCCGGGATGGATATCCTGGCCGAGACCGAGCACGATCTCCGGCTCGATGCGTGGTTCCGGAAGATGCGACACCCGGATCGACGCGCCGGGGTCGATGTCGTGCAGCGTGCTGTCGTAGACATCGCCCCAGAGCGGCTCGTAGACGCTGTATTCGGCCCAGATGTCCCGGTTGGTGAAGCCGATCTTCCGGCCAATCGCCGTTTCGCCGCGCGCCAGGCGCAGGCCGCGCAGCTGAGCGGCGACCGCGTAGCCGGCCTGCTTGTCGAAGGCCGGCACACGCTCCGTGACGGGCGCGATCTGCGTCCCGGCATCGAGCGCCGCCAGGATTTCGGCTGCGACGCTCGTGCTCATGGGCTCAGCCGATCTTCTGGCCGGTCTTGGCCCAGTCGGCCAGGAACATCTCCAGCCCCCGGTCGGTGAGGGGGTGCTTGACCAGGGCCTTCAGCGTCGCCGGCGGCACGGTTGCCACGTCGGCGCCGATCAGCGCTGCCTGCTTCACGTGGTTCACGGTGCGGATGGAAGCAGCCAGGATCTCGGTCTTGAAGTCGTAATTGTCGTAGATCGTGCGGATCTCGGAGATCAATTCCATCCCGTCGATGCCGATGTCGTCGATGCGGCCGATGAAGGGCGAAATGAAGGTCGCGCCGGCCTTGGCGGCGAGCAGGGCCTGGTTGGCCGAGAAGCACAGCGTGACGTTGACCTTATGGCCATCCGATGTCAGCGCCTTGCAGGCCCTGAGCCCGTCCAGCGTCAGCGGCAGCTTGATGCAGATGTTGTCGGCGATCCGGGCGAGCACCGCCGCCTCCCGCATCATCTCCTCATATTCGGTCGCCGTCACCTCGGCCGAAACCGGCCCGGCGACGATCTCGCAGATTTCGCGGGTGACCTCCTTGATGTCGCGGCCGGACTTCAGGATCAGGGACGGGTTGGTCGTCACGCCGTCGAGAAGGCCGAGATCGTTCAGCTCGCGGATCTCCTTCACATCTGCAGTGTCAACAAAGAATTTCATGACGGTCTCCTTGCGAGTGAGCCGGCGGCGAAGGGCCGCCCCTTTTGGCCTTTGCTCTAGACCAAGTTCGAGGCAAGGTCACGCGCAATGAAGCAAGATTCGCCCAGATTGCGCGCCGCGCCCGTCCTCGTGCCGATGCCGGCCGAGCGCCCCTACACCTATGCGGTGCCCGACGACATGATGGTGGTGCCGGGCTCGATCGTGCGTGTTCCCCTGGGGCCGCGCGAGGTGGCGGGCGTCGTCTGGGACGGGCCCGGCGAAGCCGTCGAGCCGCGAAAGCTGCGTGCCATCGCGCAGGTTTTCGACTGTCCGCCGCTCGACCATGCGGCGCGGCGTTTCGTCGACTGGATCGCGGCCTATACACTTTCGCCGCCAGGCATGGTGGCGCGCATGTTCCTGCGTGCTCCGGAGGCCTTCGATCCCGAGCCGTGGACCGAGGGGCTGAAATACACCGGGGTCGCGCCCGACCGCATGACGGCCGCGCGCCAGCGGGTTCTCGAGCTTGCCGGCGAAGCGCCGGCCTGGACGCGCTCGGGGCTTGCCCATGCCGCCGGCGTCTCGCTCACTGTCATCGATGGCCTGAGGACGCAGGGCGTGTTCGAGACGACTTTCCTGCCGCCACGGCCCGTCGTCGCCGCGCCGGACCCGACCTATTCGCGACCGGACCTCACGACCGACCAGGCTGCCGCGGCCGGCGCATTGCGCGAAGGCGTGGAGGCGGGCGGCTTCGGCGTCACGCTGATCGACGGCGTCACCGGCTCGGGCAAGACCGAAGTCTATTTCGAGGCCGTCGCGGCGGCGATCGAGAAGGGCAAGCAGGTGCTGATCCTGCTGCCGGAGATCGCGTTGACCCAGGCGTTCCTCGAGCGCTTTCAGGATCGCTTCGGCGCCCGGCCGGCCGAATGGCACTCGGATCTGCCGCCGCGCATGCGCGAGAGAGTCTGGCGCCAGGTCTCCGAGGGCAGCGTCCGCGTCGTCGCGGGCGCGCGTTCGGCGCTGTTCCTCCCCTTCCAGGAACTCGGCATGATCGTGGTCGACGAGGAGCACGACCCTGCCTACAAGCAGGAGGACCGGGTCTTCTACAACGCCCGCGACATGGCCGTGGTACGCGGCCGTCTCGGCAACTTCCCGGTCGTGCTCGCCTCGGCCACGCCATCGCTCGAAAGCCGGGTCAACGCCTTTCAGGGGCGCTATCGGCGGGTCGTCCTTTCCGGCCGCTATGCGCAGGCCGCGCTTCCGCATCTCAGGGCTGTGGACATGCGCCGCTCGCCCCCCGCGCGCGGCGGCTTCCTGTCGCCGGTCCTGCTGGAAGAGATGGGCAGGACCCTCGAACGCGGCGAGCAGTCGCTGCTCTTCCTCAACCGACGGGGCTATGCGCCCCTCACGCTCTGCCGTGTTTGCGGGCACCGCTTCGGCTGCCCGGTCTGCTCGGCCTGGCTTGTCGAGCACCGCTTTCGCGGGCAACTCGTCTGCCATCATTGCGGGCACAACGAGACGCGTCCGGAGGCCTGCCCCGAATGCGGAACCTTCGATCACCTTGTGGCCTGCGGTCCGGGTGTCGAACGGATCGCCGAGGAGGTGGTCGGCCATTTCCCGCAGGCGCGCACCATCGTGCTGTCTTCCGACATGCTCGGCGGGGTGAAGCGGCTGCGGCTCGAGCTCGAGGCCATCGCCAATGGCGAGGCCGACATCGTCATCGGCACGCAGCTCGTCGCCAAGGGCCACAATTTCCCGAACATGACGCTCGTCGGCGTGATCGACGCCGATCTCGGGCTCGCCAATGGCGACCCGCGGGCCGCCGAGCGCACTTTCCAGCTCCTGTCCCAGGTCACCGGGCGTGCCGGGCGGACGGGCAAGAAAAGCCTCGGCCTGCTGCAGACCTATCAACCCGATCACCCGGTGATGCGGGCGATCGTGTCGGGTGACGCTGAAGCGTTCTACGAACGCGAAACGGCCGAACGCGAGATCGCCCATCTGCCGCCCTTCGGCCGGCTGGCCGGTATCATCGTTTCGGCGGCGACGAGGGCCGAGGCCGAAATCCATGCCCGACAGCTCCGCCGGGCCGCGCCGCCGGCGAAGGACATCCAGATCCTCGGCCCGGCCGAGGCGCCGCTGGCGCTGGTTGGAGGGCGCCATCGCTTTCGGCTGCTCGTCCATGGCGAGCGCCGCTCGGACATGCAGGGGTTCATCCGGGCGCTCCTGGAGAACGGGCCCCGGCAGCGCGGCTCCGTCAGGGTTCAGGTCGATATCGACCCACAGAGCTTTCTTTGAAGCCGCTCCGAACGAGACGGATTCAACTTCCCCAATTCATGCTCTAGTATCGCCGCGAATCGCTGCAATGAGAGGGGCCGATGGAATTCGTGTTTCCTTGGCCGATGAGCCAGGGCGAGTGGCTGGCATGGTCGGCGGCTGCCCTGACGGTGCTGTTTGGCTTGCTTCTGCTTTTCGCGCCGCGCATCTCGCTGCGTGTCCTGAGGCTGCAGACGACCGAGAAGCACCCCGAAGCAGTGGCGGAGGCGCGGGCGACCATTGCCGGCTTCTATCTCGGTACCGGCCTTTCCTGCATTCTGCTCGCCCAGCCGCTGCTCTACATGGCGCTCGGCTTCTCCTGGCTGTTCACCGCCTTCGGCCGCATCATCTCGATGCTGTCGGACCAGGGCAATACGCCCTACAATTGGCTATTGCTGATTCTGGCGCTGGTGCTTGCGGCTCTCCCGCTCGGCTTCGCATTCGGCTTTCTGCCCTGAATCAGCGGTCGTCGGCGGGGAGCGCACGGCCGCTGCGACAAAACTGCCGGAACGGCTGTTAGAGACTGTGTTGCGGTCGTAAGAAGCCTGTGCTAGACGGCTTTCGACTTTCGGCCCGGGGACGCCGTATATGCGCTCTTGCGGCCGGTAAAACGTAAATCAGGTCAAAGATTTAGCTAGAGTACCCTGCTCGCGCCAAGAATCGACGGCCTGTCAGACAGAGAAAAGACGGTCCGTGGCCCAGTCAACCTCGCCCATCTCCGGTGTCGCCGAGCGCTATGCGAGTTCCCTGTTCGAGCTCGCCCTTCAATCGAAGGCCGTGGCCACGGTCGAGGCCGATCTCAATAGATTCGAAGCCCTGCTCGAAGGCAGCCCGGACCTGCAGCGGCTGATCAAAAGTCCGGTCTTCTCGACGGAAGACCAGGCGAAGGCGATCGCTGCGATCGCCGACAAGGCGAACATCACAGGTCTTGCCGGCAATTTCCTTCGGGTCGTTGCACGCAACCGTCGCCTTTTCGCCATACCCGGCATGATCCAGGCCTTTCGCCGCATCGCCGCCGCCAATCGCGGCGAGGTGGCTGCCGAAGTCACCTCCGCGCACGCGCTGTCCGTGGCGCAGGAAACCGAACTCAAGGCCGCGCTGAAGAGCGTTGCCGGCAAGGATGTCACGATCGCCGTCACGGTCGATCCCTCCCTGCTCGGTGGCCTTGTCGTGAAGATGGGCTCGCGCCAGATCGACACGTCGCTCAAAACCAAACTCAATTCGCTCAAGCTTGCACTGAAAGAGGTCGGCTGATGGATATCCGCGCAGCGGAAATTTCCGCAATTCTGAAGGACCAGATCAAGAACTTCGGCAAAGAGGCCGTGGTTTCCGAGGTTGGTCAGGTTCTTTCCGTCGGTGACGGCATCGCCCGCGTCTACGGTCTCGACAACGTCCAGGCGGGCGAAATGGTCGAGTTCCCCGGCGGCATCCGCGGCATGGCGCTCAATCTCGAAAGCGACAATGTCGGCGTCGTCATCTTCGGTAACGACCGCGACATCAAGGAAGGCGACACCGTCAAGCGGACCGGCGCCATCGTGGACGTTCCGGTCGGTCCGGGCCTGCTCGGCCGCGTCGTCGACGCATTCGGCAACCCGATCGACGGTAAGGGCCCGATCGTCGCCACCGAGCGTCGCCGCGTCGACGTGAAGGCGCCCGGCATCATCCCGCGCAAGTCGGTGCACGAGCCGATGTCGACCGGTCTCAAGGCTATCGATGCGCTCATCCCGATCGGCCGCGGCCAGCGCGAGCTGGTCATCGGCGACCGCCAGACCGGCAAGACCGCAATCATCCTCGACACGATCCTGAACCAGAAGGCGATCCACGAGAGCGGCCCGGATTCGGAGAAGCTCTACTGCGTCTACGTCGCCGTCGGCCAGAAGCGTTCGACCGTCGCCCAGTTCGTGAAGGTGCTCGAAGAGCGCGGAGCGCTGGAATACTCGATCATCATCGCCGCCACGGCTTCCGACCCGGCGCCAATGCAGTATCTGGCGCCGTTCGCCGGCTGCACCATGGGCGAGTATTTCCGCGACAACGAGAAGCACGCGCTGATCGCCTATGACGACCTGTCCAAGCAGGCCGTCGCCTATCGCCAGATGTCGCTGCTGCTGCGCCGTCCGCCGGGCCGCGAGGCCTATCCGGGCGACGTGTTCTACCTGCACTCCCGACTGCTCGAGCGCGCGGCGAAGATGAACGACGAGAACGGCAACGGTTCGCTGACCGCGCTGCCGATCATCGAGACGCAGGCGAACGACGTGTCCGCCTATATCCCGACCAACGTGATCTCGATCACCGACGGCCAGATCTTCCTGGAGACCAACCTGTTCTTCCAGGGCATCCGTCCGGCCGTGAACGTCGGCCTTTCGGTGTCGCGTGTCGGATCGTCGGCTCAGATCAAGGCGATGAAGCAGGTCGCCGGCTCGATCAAGGGCGAGCTCGCCCAGTATCGCGAAATGGCTGCCTTCGCGCAGTTCGGCTCCGACCTCGACGCCGCGACGCAGCGCCTGCTCAATCGCGGCGCCCGCCTGACGGAACTCCTGAAGCAGCCGCAGTTCTCGCCGCTGAAGACGGAAGAGCAGGTCGCGGTGATCTTCGCCGGCGTGAACGGCTACCTCGACAAGCTGCCGCTCAACCAGGTGCAGAAGTTCGAGCAGGGTCTGCTCGCCCATATGCGCTCCGAGGGCAAGGAGGTGCTCGACGGCATCCGCGCCGAGAAGTCGCTGACGGACGATCTCAAGGCCAAGCTCAAGGCCCAGATCGACGCTTTCGCGAAGAACTTCGCCTGAAGGGTATAGGTTAGGCGCATGGCTTCGCTAAAAGACCTCCGCAACCGCATCGCCTCGGTGAAGGCGACGCAGAAGATCACCAAGGCGATGCAGATGGTCGCCGCGGCGAAGCTGCGCCGTGCTCAGGAGGCGGCGGAAGCCGCGCGCCCCTATTCGCAGCGCATGAGCGCAGTGCTCGCCAACATCA
Source organism: Rhizobiaceae bacterium (assembly GCA_035556195.1). Classification (GTDB taxonomy): domain Bacteria; phylum Pseudomonadota; class Alphaproteobacteria; order Rhizobiales; family Rhizobiaceae. Next base: position 84,516 of record DATMFK010000009.1, on the reverse strand, counting down.
CCCAGGCCGTCGGCGGGGGTGGCGATGCGCCGGCGCTGATGACCGGCACGGGCCGGGACGACGTGCATCTGCTCGTCGTCTGCACCGCGGAGCGCGGTCTGTGCGGCGGCTTCAACAGCCAGATCGCGCGTTTCGCGCGTGACCACATCCGCAAGCTTCTTGCCGCCGGCAAGACCGTCAAGATCATCACGGTCGGCAAGAAAGGCTACGACATACTGCGCCGCGAATATGGCTCGCTGATGCTCGATCGCGTGGATCTGCGCGAGGTCAAGACGCTCGGCTTCGGCAATGCGGACGAAATCGCCAAGAAGGTGATCGGCCTGTTCGAGGCGGGGCAGTTCGACGTCTGCACGCTGTTCTATTCGGAATTCAAGTCGGTGATCTCGCAGATTCCGACCGCGCAGCAGATCATTCCGGCCGCCGCCACCACCAATAGCGGTAAAGGCGAGGCAGGAGCCGTCTACGAATACGAGCCGGAGCCGGGAGAAATCCTCTCCGACCTCATCCCGCGCAACATTGCCGTCCAGATCTTCCGCGCGCTCCTCGAGAATGCGGCCGGCGAGATGGGCGCCAAGATGAGCGCGATGGACAATGCTACCCGCAACGCCGGCGACATGATCAACAAGCTGTCGATCACGTACAACCGCCAGCGCCAGGCGCAGATCACCAAGGAACTGATCGAGATCATTTCGGGCGCGGAAGCGCTCTAGTCGCGGGCCGCTGCCGCCCATCCGGCGGCGCCCGTTGAGAACAGGATAGACAAAGGGTAACGAGAAATGGCGAAAGCAGCGACCCCGAAGAAGGCTCCGGCCGCCGCGAAGGCAGCCGCGGCTCCGGCAGCGGCGGCAAAGGCACCCGCGGCAAGGAAGGCGGCCGCCCCGGCCAAGGCGGTGGAAACGAAGGCTCCCTCGACGATCGTCGGCGCGGCCGGCAAGGTCCGCCAGGTCATCGGCGCCGTCGTCGACGTGCAGTTCGAAGACCATCTGCCGCCGATCCTGAACGCACTCGAGACCGACAACCGCGGCAGCCGCCTGGTTCTCGAGGTTGCCCAGCATCTCGGCGAGAACACGGTGCGCACGATCGCGATGGACTCCACCGAAGGCCTCGTGCGCGGCCAGCTGGTCACGGACACGGGCGCGCCAATCTCGGTGCCGGTCGGCCCGGGCATGCTCGGCCGTATCATCAACGTCATCGGCGAGCCCGTCGACGAAGAAGGCCCGGTCTCGGCGACCGAATATCGCGCCATCCATCAGCCGGCCCCGGAATACATCGATCAGTCGACCGAAGCCCAGATCCTGGTCACGGGCATCAAGGTTCTCGACCTGCTCGCGCCCTATGCGAAGGGCGGCAAGATCGGCCTGTTCGGCGGCGCCGGCGTGGGCAAGACCGTGCTCATCCAGGAGCTGATCAACAACGTCGCCAAGGCTCACGGCGGCTTCTCGGTGTTCGCCGGCGTCGGCGAGCGCACCCGCGAGGGCAATGACCTCTATCACGAGTTCATCGAATCGGGCGTCAACAAGAAGGGCGGCGGCGAAGGTTCGAAGGCCGCGCTTGTGTATGGCCAGATGAACGAGCCGCCCGGCGCGCGTGCCCGCGTCGGCCTGACCGGCCTCACCGTCGCCGAATATTTCCGCGACCAGGGCCAGGACGTGCTGTTCTTCGTCGACAATATCTTCCGTTTCACCCAGGCGGGTTCGGAAGTGTCCGCCCTGCTCGGCCGCATCCCGTCGGCCGTGGGTTACCAGCCGACGCTCGCAACCGACATGGGCGCGCTGCAAGAGCGCATCACCACAACGACCAAGGGCTCGATCACCTCGGTGCAGGCCATCTACGTGCCGGCCGACGACTTGACCGATCCGGCGCCGGCGACCTCGTTCGCCCACCTCGACGCGACGACCGTTCTCAACCGCGCCATCTCGGAAAAGGGCATCTACCCGGCCGTGGATCCGCTCGACTCGACCTCGCGCATGCTCGACCCGATGATCGTCGGCGAGGAGCACTACCAGGTCGCGCGCCAGGTGCAGTCCATCCTCCAGCGCTACAAGGCGCTGCAGGACATCATCGCGATCCTGGGCATGGACGAGCTTTCCGAAGAGGACAAGCTGACGGTGGCCCGCGCGCGCAAGATCGAGCGTTTCCTGTCGCAGCCCTTCTTCGTGGCCGAAGTGTTCACCGGCTCGCCGGGCAAGCTCGTCGACCTCGCCGACACGATCAAGGGCTTCAAGGGCCTCTGCAACGGCGAGTACGACCATCTGCCGGAGGCGGCCTTCTACATGGTCGGCACCATCGAGGAAGCCGTCGAGAAGGCTCAGCGCCTGGCTGCCGAAGCGGCGTAAGCAATCGAGCATCGGCGCGGACCATGGTCCGCGCCGTCGCATACTGTCTGCAATATTGAAATGGGATCGACGATCCCGAGCTGAAGAAGCGTTTGTGAGACGACATGGCTGAAGCTTTCAAATTCGAACTGGTCTCGCCGGAACGCCTGCTCGTTTCGCAGTCGGTCGAGTCGGTCGTCATTCCGGGTGCGGAAGGCGAAATGACCGTCATGGCGAACCACGCCCCGGTCATGACGACCGTAAAGCCCGGTGTCGTGACCGTTAAGGCGGCGGCCGGCGGCGAGGAACGGTACGTCGTGTTCGGCGGCTTTGCCGATATCCTGCCCTCGGGCTGCACGCTGCTGGCGGAGTCGGCCGTCGCGGTGAGGGATATCGATCGCGCCGATCTGGCGCGTCGCATCCAGGAGGCGCGCGAAGACGTTGCCGACGCCAGGGACGACCGGGCCCGCACCAAGGCCGAGCAGTTCCTTGCGCAGCTCACCACGTTGGAAGGCGCCATTCTGCCAGCCTGATCGCGGGGCGATTTCCTCTACGAGCAAGCCGGGTTAACCCCCGGCTTTTTTATGGCCCGGCGCGGTTCCTCCTCCTCCTCAACCAAGGACCGCTGGCTGGTGCTGCCTCGCCAATCCCTCCACAGTCTCCGCGAATAGCGGCCACCCGCCGGGCCGCCAGCCATGGGCATGCAGGCGTTCGGTCGCCATGATGGCTATGGCTGCCGCTTCGGCTCGTTCCGGCAAGGGATGCGCGCACGCCGTGACCTTTCGCACGATCGCGAGGATATCGCGGCGGTCGACCAGCATGTCCGAGACATTGAACATGTGGCCCGACACAGCCTGAGCGGGGGTGGCCAGCATCAAACTCACCGCCGCCGCGACATCGTCGCCGTGCACTTCACTGCCGGCACGGGGCTCGATCGGCTTGCCCGCCAGGTAGTCCGCGAACAGCCCCGACCATTTGTGCAACCGTCCATGCCCGGACGGTCCGTAAACGCCGGTCACGCGGAGCGAAATCGGGACGAAATGCGGGTCCGCCATGGCGCGCAGCGCCTCTTCCGTGGCGCGCTTCACCTGGCCATAGAGCGAGCCGGGATGGCACGGCATGTCTTCGGTGAGGATTGCCCCGGTCGCCTCGCCGCCATAGGCGGCGCGGCTGGACAGAAAGATCGCCCGGCGTAGTCCCGCCTGTTTGGCGGCGCCGAAAAGAGCGAGGGAGCCGTCGAGATTTCGACGCCGAAACCCCTCGGGATCCTCCCCTTCGCCTCCCCGGTACCGGCCGGGGACATGATCGAATGCGGCATGCACCAGGAAATCGGCATCGGCGAGAGCCTGCGAGAAATCCTGGGCCGGATCGAGCATGCCGGAGAAGAAGCGGACCGGGCCCGTGAAATAGCCTGGCGGCGGCGCGGTGCGCCCGAACACGGCAACGTCATGCCCCTCCCGTAGAAGCCGCTCGACGATGAAACGTCCGACGAAGCCTGTGCCACCGGCGACGAGGGTTTTGGAGCGTGTCATCCTGGCGATATGGGATTCGGCAAGGCCGAAATGTCGGGCAGGCCGTCGCCACTGTGAAAGGCATGCCAGAGCGCGATCAGCGGTTCCAGCAGCTCGGCCTTGGGGTGGTTTTTCTCCCAGGGCTTCTCGTACTGGTAGTGGAGGATCGAAATGGACTGCCAGTCCCACAGCTCCGGCAGGTTGAACCAGACATATTGCAGCATGTTGAAGAAGACGGGCAGGCCGTGCCAGTCGGGGAAATAGGCCTGGAGAAAGGTCTGATCGGTGCGCTGCCAGAACGCGTCGGGCTGGTCCAGGCGTTCGAGCATGGCCGCAAAAGTCCCTTGCGAGGGTGTGGCGACAAAGACGCCGGAGTTCAGCCGGTGGAAATCCGAGAGACGTTCATAGACGTTCGGCGCGGCGGAGAATTCCGGATAGGCGAAGAGCCGGTCGACATTCCTCAGCACGATCGCATCGGCGTCGATGAAGACCACCCTGTCATATTCGGTTCGCTCCCACAGCCGGAGTTTGACGAAATTGTCCAGGGGCGTGTGGAACGCCGGTTTGCGACCCTTGGTGAAGGGGGCCTGCGCGTGAAGCCTCGCCCGGGCGTGGCGTTCGTTGAAAGCCTCGGAGGTCGGCAGAAGGTCGGCCGGCAGCAGCCGGGCGCCAAGAGCGGCGATGGGCGCTAGATCCGAGACCTCGGGGGCACCGGTGTGGAGCACGACGATATCGGCAGCCGTGCCGGTCAGCCGGAGCGAGCGGACAAGGGCAAGCGCGCCCCGGGCGTAATCGGAATTGGTGACGAGGGTTGCGTAGGCGTAGCGGCTCACGAGACGCTCTTCAGGCGCTTTCCCTCAGGGTCGCGTTCGAGCGTCGGCGCTATATCCTTCGTCCAGGCCGACAGTGCGGGAATGCGGCTGCGATCGACGCGGTAGGCGTATTTGCGGGCGACATCGATGACTTCGGAGAGCAGTCCCTGCTCGAGCGTGATCGGCTGCAGCCCGAGCGCCATGAACTGATCGTTGTGCACCACGAGGTCGTTCTCGACAGCCTCCTTGCGAGGATTGGGCAAATGAGCGACGCGCGCGCCAGTCAGCTCCGAGACGATCCTGGCCAGGTCCCGAACACGGTGCGTCTCGGTCATCTGATTGAAGATCTTGACCTTGTCGCCGCGCTTGGGCGGATTCATCAATGCCAGCTCGATGCAGCGCACGGAATCCTGGATATGGATGAAGGCCCGGGTCTGGCCGCCTGTCCCATGCACCGTCAGGGGGTGACCGATCGCCGCCTGGATCAGGAAGCGGTTGAGCACCGTGCCATAGTCGCCGTCATAGTCGAAGCGGTTGATGAGTTGCAGGTGAAGCCGTGTCTCCTCGGTGTGCGTGCCCCAGACGATGCCCTGGTGAAGATCGGTGATCCGCACGCCGTCATTCCTGGCGTAGAACTGGAACAGAAGCTGGTCCAGGCATTTTGTCATATGATAGATGGAGCCGGGATTGGCCGGATAGAGAATGTCCTGGCTCACTGTCTGACCGTCCAGGGTCTCGACGCCGACGGAGAGATACCCTTCCGGAATGGCCGCGCCGATATTCGAATATCCGTAAACCCCCATCGTGCCGAGATGGACGAGATGCGCATCGAGGTCGAGCTCGACCAGCGCGTTGAGCAGATTATGCGTCGCATTGACGTTGTTGTTGACCGTATAATTCTTATGGCGGTCGCTTTTCATCGAATAGGGAGCTGCGCGCTGCTCTGCGAAGTGGATCACGGCATCCGGACGATGGTCGGCCAGCCACCGCTTCATCACCTCGTAGTCCCGCGCAAGGTCGATCAGGTGGAAATGGATCCGCCGCCCGGTCTCCTGGTGCCAGATCCGCGTCCGTTCCTGGATGGAGTCCATTGGCGTCAGCGACTGGACCCCAAGCTCCGTGTCGATCCAGCGCCGGGAAAGATTGTCGAGGATGTGGATCTCGTGTCCGCGAGCCGAGAGATGGAGGGCTGTCGGCCAGCCGATGAAACCGTCGCCACCGAGAATTGCCAGCCGCATGGAATCACTCCCGCTCAAGAAATCCTTTTTCTTAGAATTCTATTCTGGCAGCAATTCCAGTGCGAGATGTGACGGACGCGCTTCATTCAAAATGTCGCGTTGTTTCAAATCGTGAGCAGCGGACGTGCCGTCCGGTCGTCAACAGCACGGGGGCGAGCCCACACGGGGCGCTGAAAGCGGCGTACGCCGCGCGGCCGAACTTGCGCCCGGGTCTCCCCGGGGCACGCAGTTGGAATGGTTCCTACGCGGCGTAGCGGCTTTTCGGTCGCGCGAGGCCCAGGTTTTCCCTCAGGGTCCGGCCCTCGTATTCCCTGCGGAAGAGACCGCGGCTCTGCAGCTCCGGAACGACCAGATCGGCGAAGTCCTGCAGGCCCATCGGCAACGTGCCAGGCTGGATCAGGAAACCGTCGACGGCGCTCTCGTGGAACCAGGTCTCCATTTCGTCCGCAATCTGTTTCGGCGTGCCGACGATCGTGCGCTGGCCTCGTGCGCCCGCGTAGCGCATGTACATCTGGCGGATGGTCAGCTTTTCATCGAGGACCATGGATCGCATGATGTTGAGGCCGGCCTTCGAAGCGTTGGTGTCGGTCGGCAGCAGGTGCGCAGGTATGGGTTCGTCGATGGGCAGTCCCGTCAGATCGATGCCGAGCTCCGGCTGGAGGAGGAGGCGGCCGACATCGGGATGGATCAGCGACTGCAGATATTCGTGCTTGTCGCGCGCCTCTGCCTCCGTGCGGCCGACGATCGGATTGAGGCCGGGCATGATCTTCAGCTGATCGGTCGGGCGGCCGTATTTGGCCATGCGATCCTTGACGTCTCGATAGAAATCCTTGGCCTTGGCGAGCACTGTCTGGGCGGAGAAGACGATCTCGGCTGTCTCTGCGGCGAACTCCTTGCCCGCCTCCGACGACCCCGCCTGCGCCATGACCGGATAGCCCTGCGGCGCACGAGCGACGTTGAGCGGTCCGCGCACCTTGAAATACTTGCCGACATGATCGAGCCGATGCAGCTTCTCGGGCAGGAAATAGGTCGCAGTCTCGCGGTCCCGGACGAAGGCGTCGTCCTCCCAACTGTCCCACAGCCCCCGGACCACCTCCGCGAACTCGCGGGCCCGCTCGTAGCGGTCAGCGTGATCGAAATGCGCATCGCGGCCGAAGTTCAGCGGCTCGGCCGGATTGGTCGAGGTCACCATGTTCCAACCGGCGCGGCCGCCGCTGATATGGTCGAGGGAAGCGTATTTGCGGGCCACCTGATACGGTTCGTTGTAGCTCGTCGTCGCCGTGGCCACGAGGCCGATGTTCTTTGTGACGGCGGCGATCGCCGACAACAGCGTCAGCGGTTCGAAATAAGCCATGTATTGTGGCCAGCGGCGCAATGCGTCGAGATTGCCTTCGCGCGTGGCGAGCGCATCGGCGAGGAAGATCAGGTCGAACCGGGCGCGTTCGGCGATCTGGGCGACTTCGGCATAATGAGCGAAGTTGACGCCGGCGTCGATCTGCGCGTCGGGATGCAGCCACGCCGCTACATGGTTGCCGGTTGGGTGCAGGAGCGCGCCAAGTCTCAGCGCGCCATCGCGTCGCGAATGTGCCATCGTCAGTCTCCGTTCAGATGCTTCGGTCTCAGGCCGCAAAGGCCATTGCGTCCGCCATTCTCCAGCCGATGAACGCCACGTCGCCGACGGCGAATTGAGGACCGGCCGCCCGGTTCGGAACCGTGGCTCTCAGCAACGCGCCATTGGCGCGGCAGACATATTCGATGCTTTCACCGAGATAGGTCCGCCTCTCCACCTTGGACTCGACGACATTGTCGGCATTGGGCCGCTCCGACGAAAGTCCCAGGCGCTCGAAGCGCACCATCAATGTCAGCGAATCGCCCGGCGCGGCGTCAGGGCAACGGGCACGCAAGGCCAGGCCCTCTTCGGTCCGCAGTTCGGCGATCCCGTCGGTTATGCCGATGACCACGCCGGTCAGCGTGTTCACCTTGCCGATAAAGCGGCCGACCGTCCTGTCCGTGGGCTTCTCATAGACGGCTTCCGGCGTGTCGTATTGGAGCAGGCGCCCGGCCGACATGACCGCCACGCGGTCCGCCATCGCCAAGGCCTCGGCCTGATCATGCGTGACGAAGACGGTGGTCGTGCCCACTTCTCTTTGCACGCGCTTGATCTCGTCGCGCATCTCCTCACGCAGTTGCGCATCGAGATTGCTGAGCGGCTCGTCCATGAGCAGCAGTCGCGGCTGAAAGGCGAGCGCGCGGGCGAGCGCAACGCGCTGCTGCTGGCCGCCCGAGAGCTGCCGAGGCAAGCGGTCGCCCAAGCGTCCCAGGCGTACGAGCTCGAGCGCCTTGCGCACGGCCTCGTCGATCTCCGCGCGCGGGCGTCCGCGCATCTTCAGGCCGAAGCCGATATTCTCGGCGATCGTCTTGTGGGGGAAGAGCGCATAGCTCTGGAAAACCACTCCGATGCCGCGCTTGTGGGCGGGCACGCCAGCGATGTCGACGCCGTCGAGCAGCAGCGAGCCGGAATCGACGCTGTCGAAGCCGGCGATCAGGCGCAGTGTCGTCGTCTTGCCGCAGCCGCTTGGGCCGACCAGGCAAGCGAACTCACCCTTGCTGACGCGAAGCGACACGTCGTCGACTGCCGTGTGGTCACCGAAGCGCTTGGAGATGTGGCGGAGTTCGAGATCGAGCATGAATTATCCCACCAGACGGATCTTGAGCCATTTCTCGAGTGCCAGCGTGGTCAGCGCGGCGAAGGCGATGACCACGGTGGCAAGGGCGGCCATCATCGGATCGATCCGGGACTCGATATAGGCGAACATGACGGTCGGCAGCGTCGCCGTGGCTGGGCTCGCCAGAAACATCGACAGCGGCAGATTGACGAAAGACAGCATGAAGCAGAAACAGAACGCCGCCGCGATGCTCGGCCGCAGCAAGGGCAGCGTGACTTCGCGCCAGGTCTGCAGCCTCCCGGCGCCGAGACTGTGGGCCGCCTCCTCGAGGGCGAAGTCGATCTGGGCGAAACCGGTCAGGGTCAGGCGCAGGGCGAACGGCATGACGTAGATGGTGTGCACCGCGACGAGACCGACGAGGCTCGTGCCGAATCCAAGCCATTCCGCCAGCTGCAGCATCGCCAGGCCCATCACGATCTGGGGCACGAGGAGAGGTGAGCTCAGGAAGATGGTCACCGCCTCGCCGGAACGTCTTTTCCAGCGGCAGAGCGCGTAAGCGGCCAAAAAGGACACGACGCACGCGATGGCGGAGGTCGCAAGTCCGATCACCGTGCTCGTGCGTGCCGCCTCGAGGAACACGGGCTGGTCCGCAATCGCGCCGAACCATTTCAGCGTCACGCCTTCAAAGGGCGAGGGAAAGGCAGTCGCCGTGTTGAAGGCCATGACGGCAATGAAGATGATCGGCGCCATCACGAACAGGTAGAGAGCCACCAGATAGGCCGATCCGGCCAAACGGGCGATCCGCGTCTTCATCGCATGAACCTTCCCATCAGCATCGTGATCGCGACGATCACGACCAGCATGACGATGAGCAGGAGCACCGCCGCGGCCGCCGCGAGCTGGCTGTTGTAGGTGGCGAGGATGAACTGGGAGATCAGCGTCGTCAGCGTCTGCTGAGCGGCTCCACCGAGGTAGTAGGGCGACACGTAGGAACTCGCCGCGAGCGAGAAGGAGATGATGGTCGACGACAAGATGCCAGGCAGGCTGAGCGGCAGGGTGACGTGGAGCAGAGACGCGGTCCAGCCGCCACCGAGGCTCGTCACGGCCTCGTAGAGATGCGTCGGAATTCGGCTGACGGCGGTAAACAGAGTGAGAACAGCGAAGGGCAGCACGAACTGAACGAGGCTGATGACGACGGCTGTTTCCGTGCCGAGAAGCTTCAGCGGTGGGATGAGGCCGCGCGTCACGAGCGGACCGAGTAGCGGCCCGCCATCGGTCAGCAACGCCATCCAGCCGAGCACGATGACGAGCGGGCCGGCAAGTACCGGGAACGTCAGGCTCATAAGCGCGATGTTGCGAACGCGCTCACGCAGGCGCGCGATCAGCATGGCCGCGACGAAGCCCACCGGCACGGAGATCAGCGTGGTGACCGCCGCCGTGCGCACCGTCCGGACGATCACGTCGAGATAGTACGATTTCGACAGGAGGTAGATGTAATTGTCGAGGCCTGGGCCATCGAAGGTGAGCAGCACGTTCGGCTGCAGGCTGGACACGAGGACAACCCCGAGCGGGAGCACGAGCAGCACACCCAGCAACAGCAGGCTCGGTGCGAGCAGGAGCAGCGGAACGTAGCGTCCCGGGAGCCGCAGTCCTGCGCGGGCCCCTGCCGGCGGTGCCGTCGCGATTGCTTGATCCGTCATTTGCCTGGGCTTGTGTATCGGTGCTCTCTTTCGACGGCGCACCCGGGAAGGCGCGCCGCCGGCGATGCTCCCCTGGTCAGCGCGTGCCCCACTGGGGCACGACCTCGAGGTTCATCCGCTCGGTCCAGAGCGCGCGGTTGGCCGCGAAGATCTCGGGGTCGAAGAAGCGCAGCTTCTCGATCCGCGGCGCGCAGGAGCAGCGGGAGATCAACGCTTCCGGGATCTCGGTCTTACGGTTGGTCGGTCCTTGATAGGTGGCGGCGGCGAAAGCCCCTTGCACCTTCGGGTCGATCATCAGGTTCAGGAAGGCTTCAGCCAGTTCCTGATTCCTTGTGCCTTTGACGATCGAAACATATTCAGGCACGGCGATGCCGCCCTCCTTGGGAAGGACGTAGTCGATCGCGTAATCCTGGTCCTTCATCGAATCGAGATAGTAGTCGAACTCTGCCGCCAGCGTGACGTCCTTGGTCTTGGCGAGGGGAGCCCAATCGGTCCAGAAGACGCTTAGCTTGGCCGGGCGCAACTCAGCGAGTTTGGCGAAGCCCGGATCGATATTGTCGGCGGAGCCCCCGGCCATTTCCGCGGCGAGCAGAACGAATGCCGGCATCTGGCTGTGGGTCGGGGCAACGAAGGCGAGCTTTCCGGCGAAGGCCGGATCCCACATGTCGGCCCAGCCGGTGACGGGCGTCTTTACCTCTTCGGGGTTGAAGCCCAGGACATAGGATATGAGGGTGAAGGGCGCGCCGGCCACTTCATCCGCGCCGAGGCCGGATTTCACTGTCAGCGCCCAATTCTCGACGTCGGCAAGATTTCCCAGGTTCTTGCGCGCGGCCGGCTGCAGGATGCCGGCCTTGAGACCGGAGACAACAGCTTCATCGGTGGAGAAGAACACGTCGGCGGGTGGATTGGCGCGCTGTGCCAGCAGCTTGTTATAGCGCGCGCCCTGGCCGCCAATGTCATAGGCGAGCGTTGCTCCCGTCAGCTTTTCGAATTCCGGCTGGACGAAATTGCGGATGCCTTCTTCAGTGACACCGCCCCAGGTGGAGACGGTCAGGACCGGTTGGTCGCCAGCAGCCGCGCGGTTCGATTGGCCGGGCAGCGTCAGCCCATAGGCTGCGCCGATCAGGCCGAGGGTCTTCAGCGCATCGCGCCGTGAAAGCTTCATGTCGAGATTCCTTCGCGTTCAGGGTGTTTCGGCACAAACAGGGATTTTGGGGAAGCGGCGGTCTCGCCGAGAATTACGCGCGATCCGGCCGACGCCAGGGTGACGCTCGAGGCCAGACGCCTTGCCTCGCTCGCCGCTGCACGCAAACGGTCGCGCACATTTGCGGAGTGAAGCGAGCCATTGTCGAAATCGTCGTCGGACGCAAAGATGACAGTCGGAAGCGAAACCGCGCAGAAAAAGGCGAAGAGCGGGCGCATGTGCTGTTCGATTGCCAGCGCGTGGCGATGGGAGCCGCCGGTCGCGGTCAGGCAGACGAGTTTGTCGCGGAGCGATTCCGGTGGCAGCAGATCGAAGAAATGCTTGAACATGCCGGCATAGGAAGCTTTGTAGATCGGAGAACCGACGACCAGGATGTCTGCCTGCTGAATACGCTCGGCGAGGGTCAGCGCCTTGCCGTCGAGATCTTCGAGCCTGCAAGCCGTGCCGATCGACGGGCCCAGATCGACGAGATCGAAGATGATGCTCTGTGCAGGCACGATCGTGCTTATGGCGTCGGTCGCAGCCTCGACCAGAGTGCGCGTCTTCGAGGGACGGCGAGGGCTCCCGCTAAAACCGACGATATTGAGCATTCCGGACCGCCTCCGTTAATCGCGAACCGGCGATCCTCCCTCTTCGGCTCGAGCGTGATCCTGATAGGCAATTTGCCGATGCAAGAAAATTAGAAAATCAATATGCTTAAGCTCTAATTATTAGAACATGGTTGTGCTGATCGCATCGCGCCGCGCCGCCATGCTGGTTCTGAACAGGGAAGCTTCGGATGTCCGAACAGTTCGCGCGCAGTCTCATCAGCACTCCCGCGACACGCTATTTTCATGCGGTGGCGCAGGCAGGGTCGTTCAGGCAGGCAGGCGAGAACCTCGGAATTGCCGCGTCGGCCATCCACCGCCAGGTCGGCCTGCTCGAGAAGCAGATGGGCACCACCCTATTGCAGCGCAGTCGGGGTCGTGACGGTGTGCGCTTGACGGCGGCCGGCGAAGTGCTGCTTCACCGCATCAACAGGGCGATGGTGGAGATGTCGACCGCTCTCGGCGAGATCGACGATCTGCGCAAGGCGAAGCGCGGCAAGGTCCGCCTTGGCACCACCGATGCTGTTGCCATCGACGTGCTCGCGCCGTACCTGGCCGACTTCGCCCGGCTTCATCCGCGCATCGAGGTGGAGGTCCGCGTCTCCGACAAATCGGATTTGTTCGCCAATTTCGAACGCATGCAGATCGACGTGCTGCTCGCGTACAATGCCCCCACGCAGATCGGCCTCAGGCTGGTGCACGAGTTCAAGCCCGCGAGCTACGTCGTCGTGCGCCGCGATCACCGGCTTGCCGGCCGGACTTCGGTATCGCTGGCCGAATGCGCGCAATTCCCTCTTGCGCTGAGCAATGACGGCGCGGTGCTGGACGGAATAGTGGGCCGCATCGCAGCGGCGGCGGGTGTCAAGCCAAAGATCGCCCTGACCAGCAATTCCTATGCATTCATGCGCGAGGCAGTGGCGCACGGCCAGGCGATCCTCATAAAAGGCGGTTTCATCGGACGCTTCGGTCACCGCCACGACGGCGTCGTCTATGTGCCGCTGCGCGAGACACTCGGACCATTCAGCACCCTTGGCTGTTTCGTACCGGCCTCGCGACGTCTCTCGATCGCCGCGGACCTGCTTGTCACCGGCCTGGTCGAAGCTCTCAGACGAGAGGAGACGGTCCGCGCGCCGTCGCCTTAGCCCCACGACAGACGCGCGCGCGTTCTCAAATTCCGCATCGGCAACACCGTATCGACAGTCTTGGTCCGGAAAGTTCGGTTCGACTGTTCCGGCCTACCCTCGAGGCGCCTCGCCCGATGATTGACGAAGCAGGGGATCCGTGCCAAGACTCCCCGAAAAACGGTCAATTGGTCCAGAAAGCGGTACGCAAACCATGACTGCAGCCAACGATGCTCACAACGTTCTTCCGGGAGACGAGCTGGCGAGCGCCATGGCGGCGCGGGGCTATCCGGCCGTCGATCCCGGCAAGTCCCGTGACCGCGGGGTTGGTCCGTTCCGCCGGCTCGTATTGCGCGGTGCCCGCATACTGGACGGCACCGGCGCCCCGCCCGTTGGGCCCTACGACATCGTGATCGAGAATGGCCGCATCAAGGAAGTCGTGCTCGTCGGGGTTCCGAAGGTCCCGATCAAGCCAGAGCGCCGTCCCGCGCCCGGCGACCACGAGATCGACTGCACCGGCAAGCTGGTGACGCCCGGTTTCGTCGATGCGCATGTCCATATCGGCACCTACTATCATGCGGCGAGCGGACCCATGCCGTCGGCGGACTACGTCTACAAGCTCTGGCTCGCGCACGGCATCACGACGGTGCGCGAGATGGCCTGCATGAACGGGGTCGGCTGGACGCTGGAGCAGAAAGCCGCCGCCGCCGCCAATCGGATCGCCGCGCCCAAGATCGTCGCGCACGCCTATTTCCCCGCCGTCGACGAGTTCGTGAAGACGATCTACACCACGGAACAGGCCCGTGAGTGGGTGCGCGCGGTCAAGCAGCGTGGGGTCGACGGGTTGAAGTTCTTCGGCGCTCCGCCGGCAATCATGCAGGCGGCGCTGGACGAGGCCAACAAGCTCGGCATGCGCTCGGGGTGCCACCATGCCCAGATGTCCGTATCCAAGGTCAATTCCCTGCGAAGCGCGCAGTGGGGCCTCACCTCCACCGAGCATTTCTACGGAATCCCCGAGGCGATGTTCACCGACCGCGCCGTGCAGGCCTATCCGGCCGGCTATGACTTCATGGACGAATCGCTGCGCTACAATTCGAGCAGCCAGAATTTCATCCAGGCGGCAGAGCCCGGCAGCGCGAAATGGCAGGAGACATTGGAGAAGTTCCTGGAGCTCGGCCATTCCTTCGTTCCGACGCTGGCCATCCTCGAGGCGAACCGCGACCTGATGCGCGCACGCCGCGCCGACTGGCACGACGAGTACACGCACAAGACGCTATGGACCTATTTCCAGCCACATCGCGGCGGGCATTGTTCGCACTGGTATCGCTGGTCGACCACCAACGAAGTGCAGTGGAAGGAGCACTTCCGCCGCTGGATGCGCTTTTGCAACGACTACAAGAATATGGGCGGCAGGGTTTGTCCGGGCAGCGATGCGGGCTTCACCTTCCAGCTCTATGGCTTCTGCTTCATCCGCGAACTCGAGCAGATGCAGGAGGCCGGCTTCCATCCGCTGGAGATCTTCCGCGCCGCCACATCCGAAAGCGCGGCGCTGCTCGGCGTCGATCGCGAGACCGGCACGATCGAGCCCGGCAAGTGCGCCGACCTTCTGGTCCATCAGCACGACCCGCTGGAAGATCTGAAGTATCTCTACGGAACGGGGGCCTGGCGTCTCAATGACGAGACGGGCAAAACCGAATGGCACCGCGGGATCCAGTACACGATCAAGGACGGTGTCATCTACGATCCGGCCGAGCTTCTGGCGGACGTACGCGAGATGGTCGCGGAGAGCTTCGCCGAGGGCGAGGATACCCGGCCGCGCACGCGCCAATGACGGCTGTCGACGCGATCCCCGAATTCTTCCTGCTGACCGGCTTTCTGGGAAGCGGCAAGACCACGCTGCTGCTCGACCTCCTTGCGGAGGAGAGTTTCCAAGGCACCGGGGTGATCGTCAACGAGGTCGGCGAGATCAACATCGACGGGGCGACGGTCGCTTCGGCGGATTCGGGACTGCAGCTTGCCCAGCTGAGCAACGGTTGCGTCTGCTGTTCGATGATGAGCGACCTGCCGATGACGGTCGCCGCGCTGATGGACGAAAACGAGAGGCTCGGCCGCCCCCCTCTCAGACGCATCGTGCTGGAGACCAGCGGTCTGTCGCGGCCCGCGCCGATCATCCGGCAACTGCTTGGGCTTCCTCTGCCCTTCCGCATAACGGTTCTGGCCACTTATGATTGCGTGAACGGAGCGCTGGCGGGCGAGCGGTTCGAGGAAGCCGCCGCCCAGCTCGCCGCGGCGCAGACCATTATCCTCACCAAGACGGACCGCATCGATGAAGCGGCACGAGAGGAGGCGGTTCGGACGCTTGCCGCGCTCAACCCGCTGACTCGGGTCCTGGATCTGGACCGCGGCCGCGACCGGGTGCTTTCGGCGTTCCGTTCGTCGGGGGCAAGCGACACGCGGCTCGCCGAGGTCGAGGCGCGCGACGACGGCACGCCAGCCCCGCATGAGCGGGCTGGCGTCTTTCTCGCCCGGCCGCGCGGTGGGATCGAGATCGAGATGCTGCTGGAATGGCTGGACAATCTCGCCGCCTATTGCGGGCCCCGCCTGCTGCGTACCAAAGGGATCGTGCGGCTTGGCGAGAGCGGCGATGCGATCCTGCTGCAAAGTGTCGGCACGGTCTTCGATCCGCCGCGCAAGATCGCCGGCTCCGCCGCCGACGCGATCGTGATCATTGGGCGCGACCTCGATCTCGCCGAGCTTCAGGGCATCACTCCCGATCTCGGATTGGAAATCCGGGACACCTACAAGCAGCGCGCTTTCGTCTGCAGTTGAGCAGCGGGGGGGCGCCGCTCCCTTTATTCTCCCCCGGATGAGCGGCGGCCCTGCCGAGACGCATTGAAGCCGGGCTGCCTTGCACTAGCCGCGTTTCTTCCAGCTTGGCGCAAAGACATTGGCGAATTCGGCCGCCGTTCGCTGCAGCTTCTCGAGCAGCAACGGCACCGAATGCACGCTGAGACGCTCGGCTGGGCCGGTCATGCCGAGAGCATAGATCGGCGGCTGGCCAGGAATGAGCACGATGGGATAGGCGATTGTGAACAAGCCTCGCACATGCTCGCCATTCTCGATGGCGTAGCCCTGCTGGCGAATCCTCTGATACTCCTCCTCGAGCTGATCGCGGTCGAGCAGCGTGCGTGGCGTGAGGGGATTCAGCTTGGTCTGCAGGATGGCGTCACGCAGGTTGGGCTCCTGCATGGCTGTCAGCAATTTGCCGGTCGCGGCCGCATGCGGCGGCAGCTCATATCCGGGGGTGACGTACACTCCGACGCTGGCGTCCGGCGATTCCATCACGACGGACCGAATCGTCGCTCCGTAGAGGCGAGCGATGAAGCAGGTCTCGCCAGTTTCGTCAGCCAGCGCCTTCAGCAGCCGCTTGCTTGCCAGCTCTATCCAGGCCGTGTCGGACTGCAAGATCTGCGATAGTCTGCGGCCAAGAGCGAATGAACCACGCCGCGTACCGGGCTCCACCAGATCGCTTGCCGCAAGCGCCGAAATGAGCCGGTTCACCGTTGTCTTCGGCAAGTCGAGCATGACCTCGAGCTCGCGGGCGGTCAGACCTTCGGGCGAACTGACGACCGCCTCGAGGATCGTGATGTAGCGCTCCAAAGGCCCGGATTTCGGTTCGTGGTTTCTGGTTTGCGTCACCGGCCGCACTTCCTTTCCTGCTGACGGTCTTCGTCACGGACCTAACCCTACAAAGCATTTATCGATACGGGTCAACTGCATGGTGATGGTCGTGCACTCACGACCATCGTTCCCAGATATGTAATTGACTGAACTGTTGAATTTGGTCTATATGACCGGAAAATGAAATTTTGGACCGAAAAACGGTACCGATGGGAATAGCCAAACTCCCGGATAGCCGGAATTAGCTGCGGCGCGCCAGGACTGGTGGGATCGGATCCGGCATCTGTCCAAGGGAATACGCGTCCGAAGTTCTCGGCAGCTTCGGACCGGACGACCTGTCGCCAGATCTATCAAGGGTGAGGAACTACATGAAACTGACACGTCGCATTCTTGCAGCGCTTCTCGTGACGACGATGGGCGGGGGCGTCCCGGCGCTTGCCCAATCGACCGAACCGATCAAGCTCGGCGCCTTTATTCCGGTCACCGGCGCCGGCGCGCTGGGCGAGGCCTCGCTGGTCGCAGTGGAACTGGCGGTCAAGAAGATCAATGACGCCGGGGGCATCGCCGGACGACAGGTTCAGATGACCGTCGCGGATTACCAGACCGATCCGACCATCGGCGTCGGCGAGGCGAACCGCCTCGTGCATCAGGTCGGCATCGACATGGCGGTCGGCCCGACCTACAGCCAGGTCACGCTCGCGGTTCTGCCGCTCCTGAGCGCAGCCCAAATTCCATCGATCAACGTTTCGGGTTCGTCTTCCATCACGCCGGCCGTCGGTCCTTACAGCTTCAGCATGCTGCCCAATGCCGAGACCCAGGCGCGCGCCATGGTCGACAATGCGATGGATCAGTTCGGAGCCAAGAAGGTCGCGATCTTCTCGGATAACGGCGCGCAGGCGAAGACCGCGGTCGCGGAAATCCAGAAGGTCCTGGAAGAGAAGGGCGTCGAGCTGACCGGCATCCAGGAATACAACTACAACTCCAAGGACCTCACTCCGCAGCTCCTGGCGCTCCGCTCGGGTGAGCCCGATGCGATCCTTCTCTTCACCTCGACGGGAGACGACACGGCCAACGTGCTGTTGAGCCGTGCTCAGCTCAATTGGGACGTGAAGATCTCGGGCAGCTACGGCGTCTCGCTCGCCGCACAGGCGCTCGAGGCCGGCGGTCCGGAGCTGTTCAAGGACGTGATCGCCCTGAACTATGCTGGCTTCACCTATTGCAAGGCGGAGGGCAAGCCGCAGAAGGCCATCGATCTGGTGGAGGCGGTGCGCGCCTACAAGCCGGAAGCGGCCACCCGCTATCCGATGAACTTCCTGGCGCTGTTCTATGATTCCGTCTTCATCCTGAAAGCGGCCGTAGAGGGCAATGGCGGAGATACCTCCGGACCCGCGGTGGCGAAGTGGATCGAAGCCAATATCAGCTCGTTCGACGGCGTGAATACCGGCCTCGCGGTGAATGGCGAGTCGCACTTCCTCGTCGGGACCGGTGCCTTGTCGATCGTCAAGCCGGATACCATCGACGAGTACGGAATCCAGGAGCGCGCGGGCTGCTGATCTCGATCGGGCGATTGCCGCGTCCCGGCGGCAGCCGCCCGACATTGGAGTGTGACGATGAGCATTGACGAACTCGCGCTTATCCTTGTCCGCGGGCTGGGGCAGGGGGCCGTCTACGCCCTGATCGGGATGAGCTTCAACATCGTGGTCAATTCCAGCGGAATCCTGAATTTCGCCAATGGAGCACTGCTCATCCTGTCGGGCGTTCTCGCCTTCGTGCTGCTTCCCGCAGCACCCGGCTGGATGCCATGGATCGCTGCCGCGCTCGGCATCGCGGCCTGCCTCTTCGTGCTCGTTTCGCTGCAGGGCGTTCTCACGCTGTTTCCGCTCAAATCGTCCGTCGAGCAGCATTCCTGGCTCGTCACGACCATGGCGATCTCGGTCATCCTGTCCGCCTGCATTCATCTCTATGGCGGCTCCCTTGCGTTCCGTGTGCCGAGCCTTCTGCCTGCGGTATCGGTGTTCGGGCTGAGCACGCCATCTGCCTACTTCCTTCTGGTGGCGCTGGCGGTGCTCTGGTTTCTCGTCATCCGCTGGTTCCACCAGAAGACTTTCACCGGGCTTGCCATGAGCGCCATCGCGCAGGATCTCGACGCCGCAAAGGCGGCTGGCATTTCGGTGAAACGAATCCAGCTGTCGGCGTTTGGAATCTCGGGCCTCGTCCTGGCCACGACCGGCTTCGTCGGCGCTCCCGTGATCAATATCTCGGCGGATGCGGGCATCGGATATCTGCTGAGCGGCTTCACGGCGCTCGTCATCGGCGGGCTGGGGAGCAATGTGGGCGCACTGGTCGGGGGCGCGCTGGTTGGCGTGCTCTCGACCTTCGCGGCCTACCGCTTCGGCGGCATCTACCAGGACACGGTGACGATGGGCTTGCTCATCGCGGTCCTGATGTTCCGACCCGAAGGCATCTTCGGTCTCGCGGCCGCGCGGAAAGTCTAGCACCATGTCCCAAGACGTCTCGCTTCCCACCGCTGCCGTCAACTCCCCCGCGGCGCCTCGACTGCGCGTCCCCTCGACGGCCTGGATCGGCATACTGGCGATCGCTGCCTCGATCCTGGTTCCGGGCGCGCTCGGCAATCAGTATTGGACGTACACCTTCACCCTGGTGACGCTTTACGTGATCGTTGCCGTCATGCAGAACATGCTCGTCTCCGAAGCCGGCCAAATGTCGTTCGGCCAAGGTGCGGTGTTCGGCATCGCGGCGGTGACCGCGGCCGTCATGACCGGGCTGCACGGCCAGCCTTTCTGGCTTTCGGCGATTGGCGGCATTGCCGCCGGTCTCGTGCTCGGCGCTCTGTTCGCCGCTCCGGCGCTGCGCGTGCAGGGTTACTATCTGGGGTTCGTGACGCTGAGCGCCGCGCTGGTGTTCCCGCAACTCCTGATCGCGCTGGACAGCATCACCGGCGGCGTCAACGGCGTCCCTGCCTTTGTGATGTCGCTGGCCACCCCCGTCTTCGGCACGGTCACGCCGCTTTCTCTCCTCGCGGTGCTGTTCGCGGCACTGGCGCTGCTGTTCCATGCCGTGCTGCCGCACACGGCGCTCGGACGCAAGATGATCGTGGTGTCGAACAGCCCGGAGGCCGCGCAGTCGCTCGGCATCCATCCCGGCATCATTCGCTCGATCGCGTTTCTGATCGCCGCCCTGGGTACCGCGATCGCGGGCGTCCTCTACGTGCCGCTGGTCGGCTTCGTCGGGCCCACGGCCTTCAGGGTAGACTTTTCGATCTTCTTCTTCTTCGCCGTCATCGTCGGCGGGCAGGGCAAGTTGCTTGGGCCGATCATCGGCGTCTGGTTGCTTCATCTCGTGCCGAATGTCCTGCTGGCGGATTTCTCGCACTATCGCCTGCTCATCTATGGCCTCGTGGCCCTGGTCGTCATGCTTTCCTTCCCCGATGGTGTCGTCGGCAGCCTTTCCAAATGGTTCGCTTCGCGCCGAGGCGGCAGCGACAAGGTGGCGATCTCGTTGCACGACGCCTTCGTCAACGATGACACGCCGGTCTCGCAGCCCGCCCGGTCGGCCAGAAGCGAAGCATGCCTGATCGCGGTCACCGGCGCCCGCAAGTCCTTTGGCAATGCGGTCGCTCTGGACGGGGCCTCGCTGACGGTGAGGGAAGGCACCATCCATGGCCTCGTCGGGCCGAACGGCTCCGGCAAGACGAGCATGCTCAACACGATCTCCGGTTTCATGCCGCTCGATGCCGGCAGGGTGGAACTGTTCGGGCGCGACGTGACAGGGCTCGCGCCGTGGCGCCGCACCCGGCTGGGGCTCGGCCGCACGTTCCAGACGCCGCGCATCTTCGACCGCCTGTCCATATGGGACAACGTCCGATTGGGCCGTGAAGGTTACAAGAACCGCGCCGGGAAGAGCCGACTGGTGGAGCTTTCGGCCTTTGCATCGAAATGGCAGCAGCAAGATCCCTCGCTCCTGCCGCACGGGCAGCGGCGCCTCCTCGAGATTCTTCGGGTGATGGAATCGGATGCCCGTGTGATCTTGCTTGACGAGCCGGCCGGCGGCCTTTCGCCGGAAGAACGGGCCGACCTCGCCGCGTTGCTCGTGCATTTCCGCGACAGGATGGGCAAGACCATTCTGCTTGTCGAGCACGATCTCAGCATGGTCTGGAGCGTTGCCGACGACATCACCGTCATGGAGACGGGGACTGTCGCCGCGGCCGGCCTGCCGCATGAAATCAAGTCGAACCCCAAGGTTAGAGCGCTGTTCACCGGAGGCCGCGATGCTTGAGGTCAAGGGGCTCGAAGCGGGTTACGGCCGGGTGCCGATCCTGCGCGACATCAATCTCGTCGCGCCGAAGGGAGAACTCACCTTGGTGCTCGGGCCGAACGGGGCCGGCAAGTCGACCCTGCTGCGAACCCTGGCGGGCTTCAACCGGCCGACAGCGGGAACAGTTACGGTCAATGGCCGCGATGTCACCGGGCTGGCGCCGGAGAAGATGGTCGCGAATGGCCTTCGGCTGGTGCTCGACGGCCATCGCGTTTTCCCGCGCCTCAGCGTGCGGGACAACATCCGCCTCGGCGTGCGCGGCCCGGAGGATCTCGATACGCGACTGAAGGATGTTTTCGAGGTCTTCCCGATCCTGCGCGAGAAGTTCGATCATGCGGCATCGAGCCTGAGCGGAGGCCAGCAGCAGATGCTGGCCCTGGCGCAAGCGTTCGTCGCCCGCCCGGAAGTCCTTCTGGTCGACGAGCCCTCCCTGGGTATTGCCGAGATGCTCATCCCGACGATCCTCGAATTCCTGAAGCGCTGGGCGGGCGTCGGCACGGCGGTATTGCTGGTGGAGCAGAGGATCGACATCGCGCTGAGATATGCCGACAACGTCCATGTGCTTCGCGGCGGTGAAATCGTCCTGACCGGGAGTGCCGCCAGCCTATCGGAGAGCGGAGCGATCGAACGCCTCTATCTGGGTGATTGAAGCGTCAAGCCGCCGTTCCGACGGATATCGCGCAAAAGCGTGCAGCGGTTTTGGGAAAACCAGACGCCGGAAACAGCTGGCTCGAGGCTTGTGGCGTGAACTTCGGGATTCGCGCGACCTGCCTCAAACAAGGTGCCGAAACGCCTCCACGACTTGCTCGTAGACCTTGCGCTTGAAGGGGACGATCAGCTCCGGCAGTTCCGCCATGGGCTTCCAGGCCCATGCGTCGAACTCGGCCTCGTGGCCGCCGGGCGGCGGCTGGATGGCGATCTCGTCGTCGTTGCCGTCGAAGCGGAAGGCGAACCATTTCTGGGTCTGGCCGCGATATTTGCCCTTGAGCGCGATGCCGAGCACCTCGCGCGGCAGGTCGTAGTTGATCCAGTTCGGCGCCTCGGCGAGGAGGGAAACCGAACGCATGCCGGTTTCCTCGTAGAGTTCTCGGCGGGCAGCAGGGAGCGGATCCTCGCCTTTGTCGATGCCGCCCTGTGGCATCTGCCAGAGCTTGGTGCTGCCGGCGAACTCGCTGTCGCTTGCCGCGATACGCCGGCCGGCCCACACCAGCCCTCGCCGGTTCAGGACCATGATGCCGACGCACGGCCGGTACGGCAGCTTTTCTGGATCGATCGGGTGGTCTTTTGTCCGTGACATCTTCTTGCGCCTGCTGGTCTTTCATCCATTCGTGAGGGCTAACCGCGCTCTGGATCGCTGGCGACGGCCGAAACCGGGACGATTTCGATGCCGCGCTTCGTGGCTCCCTGAACCCAGCTGGCGACGGCATCCACCGTGACGTCGAAAGCCGCTCCGGTGCCGATCGCGAAACCTTTCGCGCGGGCGATGCGCTCCAGTTCGTCGAGCTTCTTCAGGATTTCGCCGCGATCGCGCACGCTATCGATCGCCGTGTCGCCGACGGCGAAGGGAACACCCGCCCTGCTCGCAAGCTCGGGCGCGACGCTGCGCGCCGAGGAGCCGTCATCGAGGTAGAGCAGGCCGCGTTTCGCCAGTTCGTCCATGATCGGCGCCATGGCCTGCGGGTCGGCGGAAAAGCGCGCGCCCATATAATTCATGATACCGGTATAGTTGGTGATGCGCGACAGGGCCCAGCGCAGAGCGGCCAGGTTCTCCTGGCTGTCCGCGGCCACTGTGAGCGTGTTGCGGCCCGGATCGACATTCGGATAATCGTAGGGCTCCAGCGGCACCTGCATGACGATCTCATGGCCCTTCTGGCGCGCCGCCTGCATCCAGCGGCCCAGGCTGTTGCCACCCGATGCGAAGGCGAGCGTGACTTCGGGGGGGAGCTTGCGGATCGCGTCCTGCGTCCCCGTTTGCGAAACCCCGAGCCCGCCGACGACGATGGCGACGCGGGCGCCCCGCGCGCCGGACCACGGACGGGCGTATACGTCGAACGGGCGCCTGCCGTCGGCTGCGCGGATCGGCAACGGCCCCGTCTCGGATTCCTCGATCAACGCCCTGTCCGGCAGATGCGCGACCCTGAGATTCTGGCCGATGGCGGAGGGATCGCGCACGACCACCGCATTGTTGCCGCTACGCGGCGCTTCCGGCGCGACCTTGATGATGTGCGGTCCGTCGCCGCCGGGCTTGGCCGGTGCTGCCTCGGCTGCGGATGCTGTCGCAGCAGGGGGCTGCAGGGTGGCGACAGGGGCAGGATTTCGGAACGGACGCTCACGCAACGCGATCGCGCCGGAACTGACGAAGAGAAGAATGCCAGCGAACGCCAGCAACACATCGCCGCGGGAAATCCGCCTTCGCCCGGTCGGGCGCGGCCCGATCGATTGTCCTAGTGGGCGATCCAGGGGGTTGTCCGGCGGCAAGGCGTCCTCTTCGAATCGAAACTGCCGGGATCGCCCTGGTCCCGGCAGTCCACGCAACACAGGACGGCCATTCGCCGGCCGTCAGGGGATCAACGGTTGAGCACCGCCTGATCCGGATTAGGCGGGAAAGCGGCATCCGTCTTCACGCCACGCATGAGGTCGAGTGCGTAGTTGAGCTGGATGTCATCCTTCGGCTCCGGCGGCACGTAGGCGGCCGACCCTGAACCCTGGTCGCTTTCTTCCACGCCCTTGATGTGGCCCTTCAGGTCGGACTCGCCGCGGGAAACGTCGCGTCCCTGAAGTTCCGGCGGCAGCGGCTGCTCGACCTTGACGTCCGGCGTGATGCCCTTGCCCTGGATCGATTTGCCCGCCGGCGTGTAATAGAGCGCCGTGGTCAGGCGCAACGCGCCGTTCTCGGCGAGCGGAATGATCGTCTGGACCGATCCCTTGCCGAAGGACTGGGTACCGAGCACCGTCGCCCGGCGCTGGTCCTGCAGCGCTCCGGCAACGATCTCCGAAGCGGAGGCGGAACCGCCATTGATCAGCACGATCATCGGCTTGCCGTCGGTCAGGTCGCCGGGGCGCGCGTCGAAGCGGGAGATGTCCTTCGGGTCGCGGCCGCGCGTCGAGACGATTTCGCCCCGATCCAGGAATGCGTCGGAAACGCTCACCGCCTGGTCGAGCAGACCGCCCGGATTGAGCCGGAGGTCGAGAACGTAGCCCTTCAGCTTCTCGGCGGGAACCTGCTTCTTGATCGTGTCGATCGCGTTCTGGAGATCGTCGAAGGTCTTCTCCGTGAACGATGTGATCTTCATATAGCCGACATCGTTCTCGACGCGGAACTTCACCGCCTTGACCTTGATCACGTCGCGCACGATCGTCAGCTTGATCGGCTTGTCGGCGCCTTCGCGCAGGATCGTGAGCTCGATGGGCGTGTTGACGAGACCGCGCATCTTCTCGACGGCGTCGTTGAGCGTGAGCCCACGGACCTCCTCGCCGTCGATGGCGGAAATGTAGTCGCCGGCCAGAACGCCGGCGCGAGCGGCCGGTGTGTCGTCGATCGGCGTGATCACCTTGACGAGTTCGTTCTCCATCGTCACCTCGATGCCGAGGCCGCCGAACTCGCCCTTTGTCTGGACGCGCATATCCTTCGCAGCCTCGGGGTTGAGGTAGGAGGAGTGCGGGTCGAGTGAAGTCAGCATGCCATTGATGGCGCTCTCGACCAGAGCCTTCTCGTCGGGCGGGGTCACATACTGTCCACGCACACGCTCGAATATGTCACCGAATATGGCGAGCTGCTTGTAGGTCTCGGAACCCGCTGCGTTGGCCGTCGTGCCAACGGCCCCATGGACGAGGCTCATGGCCGAGGCACCCATCAGGGCGCCCGCAAGCAGAAGCGACACCTTACGAATCATTTCCTGTCCTTCCAGAAAGACGCTCCGACCACCACGGTGCCGGATCGACGGGTTTTCCATCCTTGCGGAACTCTACATAGAGTTCCGGCGAAGTGTTTCCATTCTCGAAAGCCGTAGTGCTCGCCACCCTGGCTTCCCCCATCGTGCCAACCGGCTCGCCTGCCAACACGGACTGACCCAGCGATACGCTGATTCTGCCCATCCCAGCCAACACGACATGATAACCGTCGCCTGCGTTCAGGATCAAGAGTTGACCGTAGGAACGAAAGGGCCCCGCATACAGGACGCTGCCATCCGCGGGCGCCGTCACAATTGCTCCGGATTGTGTCGCAAGCGTGTCGCCGCGCATCACGCCGCCGTTACCGTCGGACGCGCCAAAACGGCGGGAAAGGCGGCCTGCGGCGGGGAGAGCCAGCTTGCCGCGCAACATGGAAAAGGGTGCCGCCTCGACCAGCCGGTTGCCTTCGGGCACCGGCAGGGCAGCCAAAGCAGCTTCACGCCTGAGGCGCGCTTCCTCCGCCTCGCGGGCCCGTTCCGCCGCCGAACGGGTCTCGGCGATGTTCTGCTCCAGCGACGCGATCAGGCCCTTCAGGTCCTTGGACCGGGCTGCGAGCTCCTCCGACTTGCGCATTTCCTCGCCGAGTGCCGTCTCCGAACTCGCCTGAAGCGCTTCCTTCTCCTTGAGCAGCAGGTTGAGCCGTTCCTTTTCGGCGACCTGTTCGCCGATCGTCGCCGTCAGGCGCCCGCGCTCTGCCTCGATCGAGGCCGCGATGCGGTTCATTTCCTGAAGGTCGGCCAGCAGGATCTCCGTTTCCGAACGCAGCTCCGGCACGACAGAGCCGAGCAGGATCGCGCTGTGCACCGAGGACAGGGCATCCTCCGGCCTGACAAGGAGCGCGGGCGGCGGATTGAGGCCCATGCGCTGCAAGGCACCCAGCACTTCGGCGAGCACGTCGCGCCGGGCAACCAGCGACTGGCGCAGGTCTTCCTGTTGCTGCTTCATTCCGGCGAGCCGATCGGTAATGTCCTCGACATCCTGCGCCAGCTTCTTTTCGGTCTTTGCTGCCTGGATAAGCGCCGCGGTGACACTGGCCTGGTCCTTGCGGATCGTCGAAATTTCTTCCGAGAGGGCGGCAAGGCGCTCATGCGAGAGCACGACCTCCTTCGCGATCCGATCATATTCTTCCTGGCTCTGGACTCTACGAGCCTCCAGCTCGGCGGTGCCGTCTCCATCCGCGGACGAGGCCGGCCAGGCCACCGCGGTGACCAGGAGCAGCGCGGCGAGAAGCCGTGCGGAACTGGAAGCGAAGAAGGTCACCATGTCGGACCGATTGCGATTTCCACCCTTGCTGCACCCGTGTGAGGCCGAGTGATGCACCCGGCTCCATATGCTTTAACGCCCGCTCGTTAACGAAGCATCAACCATCCGCGCGAGGATCAGTCTCGGAGGGCATCGTGTCGAAATGCGGGCCGAGAATACTATTCAGCCACGGTGGTAGGGATGGCCGGCAAGTATGGTCGCGGCACGATAGAGCTGCTCGGCCAGCATCACGCGCACGAGCTGATGCGGCCATGTCGCCGCGCCGAAGGAAACGACCAGATCCGCACTCTCGCGAAGTGAGCCGTCATGCCCGTCGGCGCCCCCGATGGCGACGACAAGGGACTTCAGGCCATTGTCCCGCCAGGAGCCGATCTTTCCCGCCAGAGCCTCAGATGAGATGTTCTTGCCACGCTCGTCGAGCAGGACCAGCGCCGTGCCCGGCCCGATCATGCCGCGCAACTTTTCGGCTTCCTCGCGCTTGCGCTCGGCCGCGCCGCGAGCACGACTTTCCGGCGTCTCGGAGACGCCGGCGAACTCAAGCCCGACTGCGGGTCCACTCTTCGAGAAGCGGTCGAAAAAACGGTCCGCCAATTCCTTCTCGGGGCCGGCTTTCATCCGGCCCACGGCGTGTACCGCAATACGCATGTCCGCTCCCCGGGAGAACCGCTAGGGCATCGGAGCCGAACCAGCTGCCACCAGTTCGGGTCCGATACCCGTTGAAACTAGTGCAGCGTCTCTTCCTCGAGGTCCGGGGCTAGCCACATCTTCTCCAGATTGTAGAATTCGCGGACTTCCGGACGGAAGACATGGACGATGATGTCGCCCGAATCGATAAGCACCCAGTCGGCCGAGCTCAGGCCTTCGACGCGGGCATTGCCGAAGCCTGCGTCCTTCAGCGCGCCGAGAACCTTGTCGGCCACCGCCGCGACATGGCGATGCGATCGGCCCGACGCGACCACCATGTAGTCGGCGAGGCTCGATTTTCCCTGGATGTCGATGGGGACGATGTTTTCTGCCTTGGAGTCTTCCAGACTGGCAAGGACCGTGGAGAGGGCGCGGGACACGATGTCGTTCATCCCGGCCGGTGAAGGCGCGATATCGGCCTTCTTCCGTAGTGCTGTTCTCAGTGTCTTTCCTTTCGCGACAAGAACAACCAAATCGCCTGACTATGCAGGCAACGACACAAAGATAGGCAAGGATGGGTGACACTTTCAAGACGCGGAAGGCTCCGCTGGAACGTTAAAGCGTCCGCCCAAGAGGTCGGGACGCCGAAGCCTGCCGGCCCATATGAGGAACACAATCGCGGACTAGCGATTACTCCGCATCAATGAGCCAAAGGAGAGGAACCGCATGGATCTCACTGGCGATCCCGTGGCCGCCATCGAGGCCGGCGTCAACGCAGCGAGCGCGCTTCTCATTTCCTATTCGTTCTCGGTGATTGGCGCGATCGTTCTGCTCATAGCGGGCTACTTGCTGGCCGGCGTCGTCGAGCGTTCCATCTTTACCGGGCTCGGCAAGGTCCGAGGCTTCGACCTCACGCTGCGCCGGTTCTTCTCACAGGTGGCGCGGTACACGGTCATTGCACTCGTCATCGTGATGGTGCTCGGCCAGTTCGGCGTGCAGACCGCATCCATCATAGCCGCCCTCGGCGCGATTGGGCTGGCCGTCGGCCTGGCGCTTCAAAGCACGTTGCAGAACATCGCCGCAGGAATCATGCTGCTGGTGTTGCGGCCGCTCCGCGTGGGGGAGTATGTCGAGGTCGGCGCCATCACCGGCACGGTTGAGGAAATCGGGCTGTTCGCGACGCAGCTCCGCTCGGCGGACGGCATCTTCATCTTCGCTCCCAATTCCAAGCTGTGGAACGAGCCAGTACGAAACTTCGACAGGAACGGACTACGACGCAACGAGATCACGGTGACCATCGCGCCGGAGAGCGACGTGGAAGCCGCGCGCAAGGTGCTCAAAGACCTGGCCGAGAAGGATGATCGCGTGCTCAAGCAGCCGGCACCGGCGGTCGCTGTCGCGCAGGCCGGCGCTTCGTCCGTGACGCTGGCCCTCGCATATTGGACACGGCCCGGTGATTTCGCCGCCGCCAAGACGGCGATCGCGTCGCGCATGCGTAGCGCGCTCAACGACGAAGGCGTCCCGCTGGCCTGACCGAGACGCATCGGCGAAGCCTACGACGCAACCTCGGAGAAAACCGCGGAAACCTCGAGGGGGAGGATCGGAAATGACCGGTGAGAAAGACCTGGCGAAGCTTCTCGGCGGAATGCGGCCGAGGCTCCAGGACCAAATCTATGTCTTCGCCAGCATTCCGTCCGGCGAAGACCTGCCGTCTTCGATCCAGCCGATCATGGTCTTTCGGGAAGCGGAGGGGCTCACGGCCATCCTTCCAGCATCCGAGGCGCGAGAGGTCGGAATCGATTGTGCCTTTCGCTGCCGCATGATCACCCTGGAAATCCACTCGTCCCTGGAGGCGGTGGGCTTCCTGGCGGCGATTACCGCGAGGCTCGCGGAGGCGGGCATAGGCGTCAATCCGGTCTCGGCTTTCCATCACGATCATCTGTTCGTGCCGGCTGACAAGGCCGACGAGGCTGTTGCCGTGCTGCGGGAACTGGTTGCGGCCGATCGTCGAGAAGCGTGAATCGCATCGGCCCGAAAGCCGTGCGGGCTTTCGGGCCGATGCGTGGATCGAGGGATCGACCGTTATCAGGCGGCCTTCTGCTTCGGCTGGATGAGGCCCCGCGCCACGAGCAGTTCGGCGATCTGGACGGTGTTGAGCGCCGCACCCTTGCGCAGATTGTCGGAGACGACCCACATCGCGAGACCGTTCTCGACGGTCGCATCCTCGCGGATGCGGGAAATATAGGTGGCGTCTTCTCCGGCGGATTCCACCGGGGTGATGTATCCGCCGTCCTCGGGCTTGTCGATGACCAGGCAGCCCGGCGCCTCGCGCAGGATCTCGCGCGCCTCGTCGGCCGTGATCGGCTTCTCGAACTCGATGTTGACCGCCTCGGAATGGCCGATGAACACGGGCACGCGCACGCAGGTGGCGGTGAGCTTGATCTTGGGGTCGAGCATCTTCTTGGTCTCGGCCACCATCTTCCACTCTTCCTTGGTGAACCCGTCTTCCATGAAGACGTCGATATGGGGAATGAGGTTGAAGGCGATGCGCTTGGTGAACTTCTTTGCCTCGACCGGATCGGCCACGAAGACGGCGCGGGTCTGGGCGAAGAGTTCGTCCATTCCTTCCTTGCCGGCGCCCGATACCGACTGATAGGTGGCGACGACGACGCGCTTGACGGTGGCGCGGTCATGCAGCGGCTTCAGCGCGACGACGAGCTGCGCGGTCGAGCAGTTCGGATTGGCGATGATGTTCTTCCGGGAGAACTGGGTGATGGCGTCCGGGTTCACTTCCGGAACAATCAGGGGCACCTCGGCGTCGTAACGCCAGGCCGAGGAATTGTCGATGACGACACAACCCTGCTTGCCGATCTTGGGCGACCATTCCTTCGAAACATTCCCGCCCGCCGACATGAGGCAGATGTCGGTATCGGCGAAATCGTAGCTGTCGAGCGCCTTCACCTTGAGCGTGCGGTCGCCGTAGGACACTTCCGTGCCCACCGAACGCCGGGATGCAAGAGGCACCACTTCGTCGGCCGGGAAGCCGCGCTCTTCGAGGATGTTGAGCATTTCGCGGCCCACATTGCCCGTGGCGCCGACGATCGCAACCTTGAAACCCATAATTCCAGTCTCCTGTCCCTCTCCGCTTGGTTTGCTTCAGGGAACACCGCCGGCCGACACGGGGTTCCTCTCCCCCTTGGGCCGGACCCGGGGAGAGGGCGAGCAGGCCAAGGGAGATCAGACGGTTTTGGTCGTCGTTTTGTTGGCCGGGGTTTTGGTCGAACGGAGACGAGCGCGATCGCTTGCCCTGGCATGGCCGGGGAAATCGACTGCAAAAAGCGCCATCAAAAGGCCGCGCATTGGGGAACTCCGTGAACGCCCGCCTTCTACGCGGTTTCGCTCAAAAGTCAATCGAGCGACGGGCGTTGCTTTCGATCGGCGAGCTTGGCTTCATAGGCGGCCTGCAGGGTCTGGCGAACCGATGGTCCGTCCGACCCGGCGGGGACGCCGAGGTGCTCCTGGCGCAGTTCGGCCATGAAACGTTCCCACAGGGCGGGACCGCCCTCCTGCATCAGGACGGCGCGGATCGACAGTTCCGGGCTGACCGGCAGCCATTTGCTGCCCCAGGCGCCGAGATGGGCAAGGATCGGGACCAGGGAAATCGACATCTCGGTGAGGCTGTAGATGGCCTTCTGCTTATGGGTGGGGTCGTCGGCACGGGTGAGCATGCCTAAATCGACGAGCATCTTCAGCCGATCGGCCAGAATGTTGGAGGAAATGCCCTCTTGCGACCGCAGCAGCTCGCGGAAGTGCCGTTTTCCACCAAAGATCATGTCGCGCAGGAGCAGCAGGCTCCATTTGTCGCCGAATACTTCGAGCGAAAGATTGATCGGGCATGCCGATCGGTACGCTGCATTCATCCTGCCACCTCAAAACCGGTTGAATGATCGCACCGATGGTCCTAAGCTGCAACTGGTTGCGATATGAAATCGGTCGTAGTCGATATTAAAGTGTTGACTTAACTATCGCCACCGTGCTTCTTTGCGATAGTTAAGTCGTCGCTTTACAATTGTCCGCCGACGAAAGCGAGAGCTCGCAATGACCTTGAAGCTTCACCTGCATCCTCCCGCCTCCTGCTGCCGGCTGATCGCTTTCTATGAGAAGGACGTGTCGTTCGAGGTGGTCGTCGACAATGAAGCGGGCGTTCTGCCCATTCAGGACCTCGCCCGGCTGACGGGATATTCCGGCCAACAAGGAGGATAGGATGAGGAAGGTAATCCTTTGGGACATGGTAACGGTGGACGGCTTCTTCGAAGGGTCCGGCCACGACCTCGGCTGGTTCGTCTTCGAGGAGGAGCTCGAACGCTATATCCTCGAAACCCAGCAAGAGGCAGCGACGCTGCTTTTCGGGCGCGTAACCTATGAGATGATGGCCGCCTATTGGCCGACGGCCACGGGCCGCATCGCGGATTTCATGAACGGGATCGAGAAGGTCGTCTTCTCCAGGACGATGACCGATCCCGGCTGGAACAATGCGCGGGTGGAGAACGACATCGCCAAAACCGTGAGCGTCCTGAAGGAGGGGGAGGGCGGCGACATATTTGTCTTCGGCAGTGCCGACTTCGCCGGAGAACTGATCCGGGCGGATCTCGTGGACGAATACCGGATCGGCATCAATCCGGTGGTGCTCGGCGAAGGCATCCGCTTCTTCAAGGGCGGCGAGCCCCGGCGTAGCCTGAGGCTTCTGGAGGTCCGGCCGCTGAGGTCCGGCGTCGTGATCCTGCATTACGCGCCGCAGCGTTGAGACTGACGCCGATCATGAGCCTGAAAAGGAGACCCACCATGAGCGAGCGCTCCGCGACGCATGCCACCTTCGTCATCGAACGCAACTATCCCGCCGCGCCGGCGCGCGTCTTTCAAGCCTTCTCCGACCCGGTAGCCAAGCGGCAATGGTTTGGCGGACCAGGCGAGACGCGCAGCGAGATGGACTTTCGGGTCGGCGGCCGGGAGACCGCCAGCGGCGCCTTCCCGGATGGCAGCACCCATCGGTTCGACGCCCGCTATCATGACATCGTGCCGGGCGAGCGCATCGTGTTCAGCTACGACATGCATATCGACCAGCGGCGCATATCCGTGTCGCTCGCCACGGTCGAGATCGCTCCGCAGGGCACCGGCTCGCGCCTCGTCTTCACCGAACAGGGTGTGTTCCTCGACGGCTACGACGACGCCGGTTCGCGCGAGCGGGGCATGATCGAGCTGCTCGATGGGCTGGGCGCGTTCCTGTCCCGCCAGGACTGAGGATCAAAACCGAGGAGGAGACGATGAGGCTCTATCAGGGCGATGGCCCGAATTCGTATCGCGTTCGAATCTTCATGGCCGAGAAAGGCATCGCGGTGCCGATGGTCAGGATCGATTTCGCGAAAGGGGAACACCGGTTTCCGGAGTTCCTCAGGCTCAATTCGCTCGGCCAGATTCCGGTTCTCGAGCTCGACGACGGTGCGGTGATCA
Source organism: Rhizobiaceae bacterium (assembly GCA_035556195.1). GTDB lineage: Bacteria > Pseudomonadota > Alphaproteobacteria > Rhizobiales > Rhizobiaceae. Next base: position 52,000 of record DATMFK010000009.1, on the reverse strand, counting down.
CCGAGAGCATCGCCATCTGCCGGTATCTCGAGGAACTCCATCCGGAGCCTCCGCTGTTCGGGCATGACGCACCGAGCCGTGGCAAGGTGGAGATGTGGAGCAGGCGGATGGAGCAGCAGATCTTTGCCACGATCGGCAATGTCGCGCTCCATTCCGATGCTTTCTTCGCGGAGCGCCACACGCAGGTGCCGGCCTTCGCCGAAGCGCAACGCGCCGAGCTTCCACGTAAGTGGCAGTGGCTCGATCGCGAGCTTGCCGACGGAAGGCCCTTCATTGCCGGCGACTTCTTCTCGACCGCCGACATCATCGGCATGGTCGCGTCATGGCTGGGCGAGGTCTTCGGCATGCCGATACCGGACGGCGCCGAGAATGTGCACCGCTGGGACAAGGCCATGCGCGCCCGGCCGAGCTGGAATGCGTGAAGGCAGCCGGGCTTGCCTGCCCAGCATCTTTGTTGTACTTACACAATATGGGTGCCGACACTTCGCCGATTTTCGAGCTGACGCTGATCGGGGCTGCCTGTCTCGGCCGCGCCGCCCGCCGCACGGCCAATCTGGTGACCCGCGCTTACAATCATCATCTCAGCCCGCTCGGCATCGAGATCACGCAATTCAGCATCCTGTGCACCATCGCGCTCGAGCGGGCGAAGTCGGCCTCCGAATTGGCCGATATGGTCGGCGTCGAACGCTCCACGCTGGCTCGCAATCTGGACCGGCTGGTCGCTTCGGGGTTGGTTCAAGCGGAACGGAGCGATGGCCGGCGCATCGTGCACAGGCTGACCGAGAAGGGATTGGACCTCGTGGCCGACGCCTTGCCGCTCTGGCGCAACGCACAGAACGATCTGTTGTCCCGGCTTCCCGCCGACAGGGACGGGGCCATTCGGGAAGATCTCAAGCTCCTGCGTCGCGCGGCGCGCGATAGCCTGGAAGACATCTCTTAGAGCATTTCGCAGCCGACCGGATTCGGTCGGCGTCGCGAGAATGCGGCAGAACAAGAACCTGAAGCGCGTCGCCCGAATCCGATAGTGGGCGACACGCTTGGAAGCGGATGCGTTGAGGTAGAACCGTCCATTCCGCCTGCCCGAATATTGGCTCAGCCGCATTCGTGCGAGATCAAGTGACTCACTTGGCTGCAAGTGCTTCAGCGCGGCGCGGCCGACCAGGACTTCACGTCGCGCTCGAGGTTGCGGAATTCCTCGACGAGTTCCGTGGCGAGGGCTCGCACGGCAGAGTCGGACTGCCGCTCGCGATGGACGAGCACGCCGATCTCATTGGAGGAAAGGTCGGGCTCCGCCAGCGGAACGTGGACCAGTTCGCGCGACTTCAACTCGCTGATGAAGCCGGTCGGCGTGAAGAAACCGATGCCGAGTCCGGCGCGCATCATCTCCTTGGTCATCGCCAATGAATTGGTCAGCGCGACCGCCCTGAACTGTGCCCCGCTGTGGATGAATTCCGTTTCCGCCGTGGCGTTCAGAATCCATGGGTCGCTGAGCATGATGACCGGAAAAGCGGCGCATTCGGTGAGCGTCAGCTCGTTGCGGCCGGCCAGCGGATGGTCGGGCCGCATGATGGCGCCGAGCCGCAGCCTGATGCGCGCGATCACGTCGTAGCCCCGATAACGACGATCGATGAAGAGCACGGCAATGTCGGGACGACGTGCCCGCATCTCTTCGCCATGCTCCTGCGGCGTGGCGTCGATGATGCGGTAGGTGATGTGGGGATGCTTCTTCGACGTCGCGGCGATGGCGCTGGGCAGGATGCGCACGATCGGCGCGGGAATGGAGACGATGCGGATCTCGCCGTGGACGTCGCCCGAAAGCGTGGCGATCTCTCCGCGCACATTCTGCCAGCGGGCGAGCGTCTCGCGGGCGTGGCGGATGACGTATTCGCCCGCCGGCGTGGGGCGCACCCCATTCCCGACCCGCTCGAAGAGCGGCGTACCGATCTCGGCCTCGAGCTTCAGGATCTGCCGGTTGACGGCCGAGGAGGCGACATGCAGTGCGCTTGCCGCCCGGCGAATGGAGCCGAGCCGCGCCACCTGGTCGATATAACGCAGCACGACCGCGTGCACGCTTCCCCCGTTCGGCAGGTGATGCCTTTTTGGCAACACCTATCTCGAAACTTTATGCTTCCCGAGATCACTTTTGCAAACGTAATGTTGGCTCAGGTTTCGGATGAAGGGCCGAAGATGCCCCGCCAGATCGACACGAGCATTTGAGATTCGAGGAACGATCTCTCTCGCGACAGGGGAACGACGACATGCTGAACTCCGGAATATCGCGCCGCGCTCTTCTCAAAGCCGGCGGCGCCGCCGCTGGCGCTCTGGCGCTGCCGACCATCGTCTCCGGCCATGTGTTTGCCGCTGGGGGGACGCGCACCATCAACATGCAGCTCGGCTGGCTTGGCGGCGGCAATCAGCTCGGCGAGGTGGCGGCCAAGCATCTCGGCTACTTCGAGGAAGAGAAACTCGATTTCGCCATTCAGCCCGGTGGGCCGAACATCGACGGCGTCGCCATCGTGGCCTCTGGCCGTTACGAGATCGGCCAGGTCTCGTCGAGCCCGTCGCTGATGCTCGCCGCTTCTCAAGGCATTCCGGTCAAATCCTTCGCCGTCAGCGTGCAGGAACATCCCTACGCTTTCTTCTCACTGGGTTCCAAGCCGATCAGAACGCCGAAGGACATGGTCGGCAAGAAGGTCGGTATCCAGGCGACCGGCAAGGTGCTGCTGTCGGCGCTCCTGAAAAAGCACGACATTCCGGAAAACGCCGTCGAGGTCGTCGTGGTCGGTGCCGACATGACGCCGCTCGCTTCCGGCCAGGTCGACGCCGTTACCGGCTGGCTTACCAACACGACCGCCATCGCCGTGCTCGGCGAGGACAGGGTGGCGATGAAGCTCTGGGACAATGGCGTCCAGCTGTACGCCAATCCGTACTATGCCACTGCTTCCATGATCGAAGGCGAGCCGGAAGTCATGGCCGGATTCCTGCGGGCCGCCGCCAAAGGCTGGGAATACGCCTACAGCAATCGCGAGGCGGCCGTCGATCTCCTGCTCAAGGACTATCCCAACCTGGTCAAGGCGGACGAGCTCAAGGCCGCCGATGTCCTGCTCGAGCACATGTTCACCCAGGCGACGGCGAAGAACGGGTGGGGTACCTTCGATCCTTCCATTTGGCAGGCGCAGATCAACCTCTACGACGATCTCAAGCAATTCTCCGCAGGGGCCCCGAAACTCGACGACGTCGTCAGCACGGCGATCCTCGACGCCACGGCTGCTGTCCGCCCCAAGATCGGCTGAAACGCCCTGACACGCGACGCACCGGTCGGCCGGCGCGCCTCGGCGCCGTGCCGTTGGCCGGAAGCAGAAGGAGGATCCCTCACATGGCTCTAGCCGCAGCCGTCGACTATGACAGGGCGCATTCCGTGCCGGAAAGCCTTCCGGCGCCCGATCACGCAGTCGAGCTGGAAAAGGTCTCGGTGCGTTTCACCACCGATCGCGGAACCATCACCGCGCTGGACGGCATCGATCTCACCGTCCCGAAAGGCGGCTTCCTGACATTGCTCGGTCCCTCCGGGTGCGGCAAGTCCACCCTGCTGCGGGTCGTTGCCGACATCATCAAGCCGACCACGGGCACGGCCCGGGTCTTCGGCGGCAATCCCGGCGAAGCCCGCTCGCGCCGCGACATCGGCTTCGTGTTTCAGGATGCCGCGCTGCTGCCATGGCGCACGGTGCTGGAGAATGTGACGTTGCCGCTCGAGGTCGGTGGCGGGGCGCCGGCAGGACGGGAGCGCGATCCCCGCGAACTGCTCAATCTCGTTGGCCTTGGCGGATGGGAGAACGCCCTCCCGCACGAGCTTTCCGGCGGCATGCGCCAGCGTGTCTCGATTGCGAGGGCGCTGGTGTCGAGCCCCCGCCTGCTCTTCATGGACGAGCCCTTCGGCGCTCTCGACGAGATAACGCGCGACCGGCTGAACGAGGAACTTCTCGCTGTCTGGGAACGCACGGGCACAACCATCCTTTTCGTCACCCATTCCATCTACGAGGCGGCGTTCCTCGGCCAGGAAGTATTGCTGCTTGCGGCGCGGCCAGGCCGCGTGCGCGAGCGTGTCCCCGTCGGCCTGCCGATGCCACGCAAGATCGCCATGCGCGAGACGTCCGAATTCGTCGCGCTCGTGTCCCACCTGCGACGCGTCCTGGAGACCTGCTGATATGTCCATTTCCGCCGCCGACACGCCGCTTGGCGCCTTCGCCGACGACCAGGCTCAAGCCGCCTATCTCGCCGCCAAGCGCCGCATGGAATGGCGCCGACGGCTATTGCCGGTCATCACCTTCCTGGCGCTCATCGTCATCTGGGAAGTGGCGGTCCGGGTGTTCGAGATCAAGCCCTTCATCGCGCCGGCGCCCAGCGCGATCTTCACCGTGCTGGTCGGCAAATTCCCGATGCTCATGCAGAATCTCGCGCCGACCGCCGTCGAGGCGATCTCGGGCTTCCTGATCGGAAATCTGGCGGCGATCGCCATTGCCACCGCTTTCGCCTACAAGGAAACGCTGGAAGAGGCATTCTTCCCGATCGCGGTGATGGTCAACACGATCCCGGTGGTCGCCAAGGCGCCGATCCTCGTGCTGCTTCTCGGCAACGGCATGGAGCCCAAGATCGCCATCGCCGCGCTGATCTGCTTCTTCCCGACGCTGGTCAACATGACGCGCGGCCTGCGCGACGTGAATACGCAGCAACTCGAGCTGATGCATGTCCTGTCGGCCTCCCCGCGCGAAGTGTTCCTGAAGGTCCGTCTCAAGAACGCGCTGCCCTATCTGTTCTCGGCCCTGAAGATCGCGGCCTCCACGGCGGTCATCGGCGCGATTGTCGGCGAATGGATCGGCTCCACGGTGGGCATCGGCGCGCTGATCATCCAGGCGACCTACAATTTCGACTCGCCGCTGCTCTATGCCACGATCGTGGTCGGGTCCGTCTTCTCCGCAAGTTTCTTCGCCGTCATCTCGTGGACCGAACGCCGCTTCCTCAAATGGAATGTCGGCAGCGTGCGCTGATCCCACGACCCCACCTTCAGGGAGATAAGGAATGTCTGCTCGAATGATCGATGAAGCCGGCGGGAGCCTGCCCGTGGTGGCGGAGGCCGACCTGGTGGTGGTCGGCGGCGGCCCGGCGGGGATAGCCGCCGCCGTCGCGGGCGCGCGCAACGGCCTCTCCGTGACGCTTCTCGAACGCTACCCCTATCTCGGGGGGCTCGCGTCAGGCGGCATGGTGCTCGTGCTGGACGACATGTGCAACGGCAACGAGGTCACGGTGCGAGGCCTCTGCTCCGAGCTGATCGACCGGATGACGCGGATGGGCCTCTGCGTCACGCCACCCGAGGCGGATTGGGTGTCCGACGAGGCGAAGTTCCGGCAATGGGCCCGCTGGGGAGTATACAACTTCCATTCTCACCAGAAACCGCAGCCGATCTGCTACGCCTCGGCCTTCGACCCCGATGGTTTCAAGCGCGCCTCCAACGACATGGTCGCCGAGGCCGGCGTTCATCTGCGCCTTCATAGCTGGTTCTCTCGCGCCATCGTCGAGGACGGGGTGGTCAAAGGTGTCGTCTGCGAGACCAAGGCCGGGCGCCAGGCTGTTCTCGGCAAGGTCGTCGTCGATGCGACCGGCGACCTCGACGTCGCCGCTTCGGCCGGGGCGGCCCATAGCCATGGCTCGTTCATCGTCACCACGGTGTTCCGGCTCGGCGGCGTCGACACCACGCAAGCGGAACATTTCGAATATGAGGAGCCGACAGCCTTCGCCGCCGCCGACCGTGAGGCCAAGCGCATCATGGGCGGCTCGTGGGAGCGCTGGTGGCTGAAGACGCCGCTCGACGGGGTCGTATGGTGCAACTGCCCGCATATGGCGGGCTTCGACGGTACCTCCGTGGAAGATCTGACGCGCGCCGACGCGAAGGGCCGCGAGCGCATCGCCGCCCTCGTCGAATATGCGCGCGCCAACATGCCGGGCTTCCAGCACGCCTTCGTCATCGATGTGGCGCCGCAGCTCGGTGTGCGCACGTCCCGTCTGCTCGAGGGCGCTTATGTAATGACCAAGGAGGATGTCGCTTCGCGCCGGCACTTCGCGGATTCCGTCGCGCGCGGCCGCGACTACTACTACCCCTATCGTACGCTCCTGCCCAGGGATGTCGGGCAATTGCTGGTGGCGGGCCGGCACTATTCCTCGACCGCCGCCGCCCAGCGCATCTCGCGCGAGATCCCGCCCTGCATGGCGATGGGCGAGGCGGTCGGCGTCGCCGCCGCGGTGGCCCTGGACCAGGGCGTCGGCGTCGATAAGGTCGACATCGCGAAGGTGCAGCGTCTCCTGCGCGAGCAGGGCGCGGATCCCGGAGACCAGCCGGCGCCGAATGCCACCTTTTCGATCGCAGCGGAATGAGAGGAGCAGGAAGAATGGAAGCAGCCGGAACGCAGCCGCTCTCGGGTATCAGGGTCATCGATTTCACACAGGTCATGCTCGGGCCCTGCTGCACGCAAGTGCTGGCCGACTATGGCGCCGACGTCATCAAGATCGAGCGGCCGGGAGCCGGTGATCTGTCGCGCAGCTCGATCGCCGACGACCCCGACGGCCAGGACAACCCGGTCTTCCGCAGTCTCAACCGCAACAAGCGCTCGATCGCGCTCGATCTTCGGAAGGACGAGGCGAAGGCGGTGATCTATCGGTTGGTCAGGTCCGCCGATGTGGTCGTCAACAATTTCCGGGCCGGCGTCATGGAGCGCATGGGCTTCGGCCACGAGGCGCTCGCTGCCATCAACCCGCGCATCATATCGGCTTTTGGCTCGGGCTTCGGCCCCTCCGGTCCGTTGTCGCACAAAGGTGGTCAGGACATCCTTGCCCAGGCCCTGTCCGGGGTCATGGCGCGGCGCGCCGATGCCTCGACCCCAATGACCATCTATCCCACCGCGCTGGCTGACTATTCCGCCGGGATGCATCTCGTCCAGGCGATCCTGCTCGCGCTGCTCCAGCGCGAGAAGACTGGCCGCGGCCAAGCCGTGTCGGTGTCGCTGTTCGAATCCATGCTCGCCATGCAGATGCAGGAAGCGGCGATGTGGCTGCAGCGCCGCAAGGATCTCAACTGGGCGTCCTTCCCGCTCACCGGCGTGTTTCCCACCACCGACGGGGCGGTGGTGCTGGTCGGCGCCTTCAAAGCCAATCCGCTGCGCGACATCTCGGCCGCGCTCGGCCTGCCGGATCTGTCGCTCCAGGAGCGCTTCTCGAGCTTCGCGCGCCAAATGGAGAACAAGGCCGAATTGCACGCGATGTTTCGCGACCGCTTCGCATCCAACACGACCAAATATTGGCTCGCCAGATTGGAAGAGCAGGATCTGCTGTGCGCTCCGGTGTTGACGCTGCCTGAAGCGCTCGCCCATGAGCAGACCGAGGCCAACGGTTCTATCGTCGATCCCGGCGGTGACGGAACGGCGCGGCTCCTGGGTTCGCCCCTCACCATGGGCGAAGGCGCCTTCAGGCTGCGCCACGCGCCGCCCGGCCTGGGCGCCGACGGCCGGGCCGTGCTTGAGCAAGCCGGCTACACGCCTGCCGAAATCGACGCGCTGATCGCTTCCGGCATCCTCTCTGGCGAGCGACGCGGAGCGGCGGCATGAGCGTTTCCTATGATGTGAGCGATCATGTCGCCCGGATCACTATCGACCGCCCGGACCGCATGAACGCGGTCGACCTCGCCACCGAGGCCGAGCTCGTTCGGATCTGGGAGGCGATCGAGCGGGATCGCAATGTCCGTGTCGTGGTACTGACCGGCGCCGGTGACCGCGCCTTCTGCACCGGCGCCGACATGAAGGGGGGAGGCGACGGCCTTTCCGGGCTCGAATATTGGTCAGCGCCACGTCCCGGCGGTTTCGGTGGGATCGCGCTGCGCAGTACGCTCGACGTGCCGGTGATCGCCCGCGTCAACGGTCATGCGCTGGGGGGCGGCATGGAGATGGTGCTCGGCTGCGACATCGTGATCGCGTCCGACAGAGCGAGCTTCGGACTGCCCGAACCGCGGGTCGGCCGACTCGCGCTCGACGGCGGCATCGCGCTCCTCACGCGGCGGATCCCGCATGTCCATGCCATGGGCCTGCTGCTCACCGGCCGGCGGATCCCGGCGTCGGAGGCCCATGCGCTCGGCCTCGTCAATGAGGTCGTCGCGCATGAGGAACTCGATGCGGCCGTGGACCGCTGGCTGACGGACATTCTCGCCTGCGCGCCCCTCTCCACGCGGGCCATCAAGGCGATGGTTCAGGCCGGAGAGGGCATGACGGCGAACCAGGCCCAGATGCTGCGGCTGCCGCAACTGGTGGAGGCGCTGCAGTCGACCGATCAGGATGAAGGCGTGGCGGCCTTTCGCGAGAAACGCCCGCCGCGGTGGAAGGGCAGGTAGGCAGCCATGGCCTATGTGATCGCATCGACCTGCATAGACGTGAAGGATGGCGCCTGCCAGGATGTCTGTCCGGTCGAGTGCATCTACGAAGGCGGGCGCATGATGTACATCCATCCGGTGGAGTGCATCAGTTGCGGCCTATGCCTTTCCATATGTCCGGTCGATGCGATCTGGTCCGAAGACGAGTTGCCGCCGCACGAGGAGCATTTCCGAAGGATCAATGCCGAATTCTTCGGTCCCGGCGTCACCGGCTGGGGCGAGCCGGGCGGCTCGTCGGCGCGCTTCCGGACGACGCTCGACCACGCCGAGGTCGCCACGGCAGAACGGCGCGAAAAGGCGCACGGATAGTCTCGAAGGGGAGCGTTGGATATGAATACGCTGAGGGGCGTCATCGCCGCCGCCGCGACGCCACTGACCGATGATCACGCCATTGATCTGGACCGGCTCGTCGGTCACTGCAACGCTCTGCTGGACGAAGGCGGTTGCGACGGCATCAACCTTCTGGGCACCACCGGGGAGGCCACTTCCTTCTCGGTGGAACAGCGTCTCGGCGCGATGCGCGCCGTCGCCGGTTCGGGCCTGCCGCTTTCGCGCTTCATGGTCGGCACGGGCGCGGCAGCCTTCGACGACGCTTGCCGGCTTACCACCGAGGCCAAGGCGCTCGGCTATGCGGGCGCACTGCTTCTACCCCCCTTCTATTACAAGGGCATCGATCCCGACGCTGTCGTGGCTTATGTCACGGCCGTGATCGAGCGGGTCGGTCGCGACGGGCTTTCGCTCTACCTCTACCACTTCCCCGCCAATTCCGGGGTGCCCTATGCGCCGGAGGCGGTGGCACGGCTGCGCGACCGTTTCCCCGAAACGCTCAAAGGCCTGAAGGACAGCACGGGCGACCTCGACTATTCCGGCGGCCTGGCGCGGTCGCTTCCGGGGTTCGATGTTTTCCCCAGTGCGGAAGCGTCGATCGGAAGGGCGGCCGAGCTCGGCTTGGCCGGCTGCATCTCGGCGACTGCCAATGTCACAGGCCGTTTCGCGCAGGCCGCCTTCACCGGCAGAAGCCATGAAGAGAGAAGCCAGGCCCTCGCCGAAGCGGTACGCATCCGGGGGGAGATTGCGCGATTCCCATTGGTGGCGGCGGTCAAGGAGACGCTGGCGCTCCTGTCCGGCGATGCGATCTGGCGGCGCATGATGCCGCCGCTTGAGCCGCTCGCGGCGCCCGATCGCGAGGCGCTCGCCAAGGCCTTGGCGTCTACGGCGCTGTTCGAAGAGCGCCCGGCGCGGGGTATGGCCGGCCGTTCAGCCTAGATCTCCCTACGCCAATCCGCGCTTGCGCATCATGGCCTCGGGCGAGGGCATCTTGCCGCGGAAAGCGACGTAGAGCGCCTCGGGATCCCGCGAGCCGCCGGCGGCGTAGATGTGCTCCTTGAGCTTCGCGGCGAGTTCCGGATTGAACGGATCGCCGGTCTCCTCGAAGGCGGCGAAGGCGTCGGCGTCGAGCACCTCCGACCACATGTAGGAATAGTAGCCCGCCGAATAGCCGTCACCTGCGAAGACATGGGTGAAGTGCGGGGTGCGGTGGCGCATGGCGATCGTGTCGGGCATGCCGAGCCTTTCCAGCGTCTCCGCTTCGAAACGCAGCGGATCGGCCGGCGCGTCGGGCCGGGCGTGGTAGGCCATGTCGACCAGGGCGGAAGAGGTGAATTCGACGGTCGCGAAACCCGCGTCGAAATTGCGCGCGGCAAGCATCTTGTCGATGAGCTCCTTCGGCATGGGCCGGCCGGTCTTTTCGTGAAGGGCATGCTTCTCCAGCACGGAAGGCACTGTCAGCCAATGTTCGTAGAGCTGCGAGGGCAGTTCGACGAAGTCGCGGCTGACCGACGTCCCGGAAATCGATGGCCAGGTCGCTTCGCTCAACATGCCGTGCAGAGCATGGCCAAATTCGTGGAAAAGCGTCCTGGCCTCGTCGATGGAGAGGAGGGCGGGCTTGCCTGCCGGCGGCTTCGCGAAGTTCATCACGTTGTAGATGACGGGCTTCGCGCCCTTGCCGAGCCCGTAGGCGGACTCCAATGCGCTCATCCATGCGCCGGAGCGTTTGGACGGGCGGTTGAAATAATCCGCGATGAAGGTCCCGAGCGCCGAGCCGTCAGTCCGCGTGACCGCGAAGACGCGGACATCCGGATGCCATGCCGCGATGCCCCTTTTCTCTTCGAAGCGGATCCCAAAGAGCCGTGTCGCGACGTCGAAGCACGCTTCGATGATCTTTTCGAGCTGGAGATAGGGCTTCAGCTCCGCCTCGTCGAAGGCGTATTTCTCCGCGCGCAGCTTCTCCTGGTAGTAGCGCCAGTCCCAGGCGGCGAAAGGCTCGTTGCCGCCTGACGCGGCAGCCAGCCGCTCCAGCTCGGCCTGGTCGGCAGCCGCCTTCTCCCGGGCCTTGTCCCAGACCGGATCGAGCAGGCCCGACACCGCCTCGGGGGTCTTGGCCATGGTGTCGTCGAGCTTCAGCGCGGCAAAGCTGGCATAGCCGAGCAGCCTTGCCTTCTCGGCGCGCAGGTCGAGCATGCGCTTCACGACCTCGCTGTTGTCGGTGGCCCCGCCATTCTGGCCGCGCATCGTAAAGGCCTTGAACGCGGTTTCCCGAAGGTCCCGGCGTTCGGAGAAGGTCGTGAAGGGTTCGTAGATCGAGCGCGACAGGGTGACGGCATATCTTCCCTGTTGGCCCCGCGATTCGGCGGCTTCCGCCATCGCGCTCCTGAGGAAATCCGGCAGGCCGGCAAGATCGCCTTCGTCGAGGAACAGGGCCCAGTCCCTTTCGTCGGCGAGAACATTCTGGCCGAAACGCGCGCCGAGCCCGGCGAGCTCCTCATTGATGGCGGCCAGCCGCTCCTTGCCCACGGCATCAAGCCTGGCGCCGGAACGGACGAAACGTTTCCAGGTCTGTTCGAGGACGCGCAGGGTTTCAGCGTCCAGTCTCAAAGTCGCACGGGCCTGGTAAAGCGCGTCTATGCGGGAAAACAGCGCGGCGTTCATCGAGATGCCGGAATAGTGACGGGCCATTTTCGGGGCGATCTCGCGCTCCAGCGCCTGGATCATGTCGTTGGTGTGAGCCCCGGCCAGGCACCAGAAAATCGCGGAGACATGGTCGAGTGGCTCGCCGGCGAGCTCGAGAGCGGCCAGCGTGTTCTCGATGGTGGCGGGCTCCGCGTTGGCCGCGATCGCATCGATCTCGGCCTGATGCGCGGCTATAGCGGCATCGAAGACCGGTCCGAACTCTTCATGCCGGATTTCCGTGAAGTCGGGCATGCCGAGCGGACCTGTCCAATGGGTCAAGGGATGTTTGGTCAGGTCGATTGGGATCGATGTCATTGGAATTTCCGAAAGCTGGACGGCGGGAGCTGCCTGCAACCATGTAGGCCGCCCGATGGGCGGGTGCAATCGCTTGACGCCGAGGGCAGACATAAATAAGTCGGCCTTATTATAAGGAAGACTTAGTTTATGGCTCAGCATTCCGATCCCGACAGCTTCGGCTTTCTGATCGCCGATATCACGCGCCTCTCCCGCGCCGAAATGGACCGCCGTACCGAGGAGGCCGGGCTCGGCCTCACCCTGGGAGACGGCAGGACGCTCTCCCACGCCGCGCGAGCCGGAGCGGTCCGCCAGAATGTGCTTGCCGAGCGCATGGCTGTCGAGGCGATGACCCTGAGCTCCGCGCTCGACAGGCTCGAATCGCGTGGATTGATCGAGCGCCGCCAGGATCCTGACGATCGGCGCGCCAAGCTCGTCGACGTCACGGCCGAGGGCGAGGCAGTCCTGGCGCAGATCCAGCCGATCGGGGCGGGACTTCGCGCCGACGCGTCGAGAGGGATCGCGCCGGCCGACTGGCAGCGCTTCCTCGACACGCTGCGGCAGGTTCGCGCCAACCTGACGGAGGTGCGTTGCGAGGCCGCCCGGCGGGAAAGTGCTACCGAATGAACATTCAACCCGCTACATCGGCGCCAGTCATGAGCGAAAGGCGCGTCGGGCTGATCGGCGCGATGCTGATCGCCATCGGGCCGGTCTCGATGGCGCTGTTCACGCCGGCCATGCCCGAACTGGTGGTTGCGTTCGATACGACGGAGGCAGCAGTCAAGATGACGCTGTCGCTCTATTTCGCCGGTTTTGCCCTCACTCAGCTTGTCTGTGGCCCTCTGTCGGACGGCTTCGGTCGCAAGCCGGTGACATTCGCCTTTCTCTCCATCTATCTCGCCGCGTCGCTCCTGGCTCTGGTCGCGCCCAGCATCGAGCTCCTGATCGCGGCGCGTTTCCTGCAGGGCGTGGGCGCGGCCGTGGGCCTTGCCATGTCGCGGGCGCTGGTGCGTGATCTCTTCACGCATGAAACCTCCGCCCGCATCATGAACCTGATGGGCTTGATCCTCGGTATCGCGCCGGCGGCGGCGCCGACGATCGGCGGCATCACGATGGAACTCGCCGGCTGGCATGCGATCTTCGTGGTCATGTTCGCCGCGGCGATCACCATCATGATCGTCGTCCATTTCTTCATGGCCGAGACGGTCGAGCGCGACCTTTCGCGCATCAGGCCCAAGGCGCTGTTGCATGCCTACGGCACTTTGCTGAGCACGCCCTATTTCATGCTGTGCAGCCTTGTGCTCGCTGGAACGGTCGGTGCGCTTTATACCCAGGCCACGGTGCTGCCCTTTATCCTCATGCAACATGTCGGATTGACGCCGACCGAGTTCGGGATGAGCATGCTGATGCAGTCGGGCATGTACTTCCTCGGTGCTCTCGTGGCGCGTTGGTTGATGCCCTATCTGCGCTCCGCCAAGCTGGTGCCGGTCGGGCTCTGTTGCGTCGCGATCGGCTCGGTTGCTCTGGCGACCAGCTTGCGCCTCTATGAGCCGACCTTTCTCAGCGTCATGGGACCCGTGGCCTTTTACGCGTTCGGAATCTCCTTCATCATGCCGGCCATGCTCACGGCCGCATTGGCGCCGTTTCCGCACATTGCCGGCGCGGCTTCGTCGATGAGCGGCTTCTTCCAGATGGGTGGCGGTCTTTTGGGCGGCGTGATCTGTGCCTTGATGGCCGAGCCGGTGACCGCGATGGCGACCGTCATCCCGGTGTTCGGTCTCGTGGCGATAATATCGTGGCTTGTCTGGCGGCGGCTGCCGGAGCCCGCGCCCGGCGCGCCGCGCGGTGGTGACGCGTAGGGATGATCGTAGTGGCCGTCGATACGATTTCGCCGGAGCGCGCAACCGCGTGCAAGCGGTAGTCAGTCGAAATCGGGCCGCACGAAATCGCCGGTCGCCGGATCCATCACCCACAGCTCGCCGGTCGAGATGTCGAACCAGGCGCCGCTCAACGTCAGGCGGCCTTTACCCTCGAGGATCTTCACGCAGGGAAAAGTCCTGAGATTGGCGATGGAGTAACGGATGGAGATGCGTTCCAGGGCCGTCTGGCGCTCGGTGCTCGTCATCAGCCTGTTGCCGGCGACGGCTTCGGCGGCTGGTGCGACAAGGCTCATCCATTTGCCGATGAAGTCGCCCGGCGACAACGGTTCGGATGACGGGTCGAGTGCCGCCTTGATGCCCCCGCATCGGCCGTGACCCATGACCACGATGTTGCTCACCTTGAGGCTTTGCACCGCGAATTCGAGAGCCGCCGAGGTGGAATGAAATTCGCCGTCGGGCGCGTAGGGCGGCACCAGGTTGCCGACGTTCCGCAACACGAACAACTCCCCCGGACCGGCATCAAAGATCGTCTCCGGCGCGGAGCGGGAATCGCAGCAGGCGATGACCATGGTTTCGGGCGCCTGCCCTTCGCGAGCAAGCGATCTGTAGCGGTCGCTCTCCGAGGCATAGCGGCCGTTCTTGAAGTGGCGATAGCCTGCGACGAGTCGTTCGGGGAGATATACCATGGCATTTACCTACAACATCAATTTTGGATTCGGAATCGATTTCGCGTCGAAGCTCAGGTCCAGATCGCGATCCGGTTGCCGAAGCTGTCAATGCCGGGCGGGTCGGGGAAGCTGACGGCTTCGCCCCGGGCGAAGCGTTCGGCCACCAGCATCACGGCGGCGGCATCGAGGAAATCATCGTCACCAACGCCGCGCGGCAGCGCCTGGTCGAGAAAGGCGCGGTCGTGCCCGCAGCGCACGAGGAGCGCCTTGCGTTCCTCCATGCCGGCGGGATTGACCCGGCCCTTGATCTTCTTCGGCAAGGCCATCGCCCTGGCACCGTTCAGCCGCCAGAACGCGGCTTCCGGATGGGATTCGAAAACACGGTCGCGCAGTTCGGGTCGCGCGATCAGCAGGCGGTCGAGTTCGCGGATCTTGGAGAAGATGCCGAATGCCTGGATCGAGACCCCGCGCGGCGGGTCGGAGGTCTCGCGCGCCACGTGGCTCGCCTCACGATGAGCCTCGTACCAGCGCTCGGTCGTCGTGAAGTCCTCGTCCGTGGCGTAGACGGCCGCGCGGGAAGGAATGGAGAAGACGCTCGACTGGCGTTCGCCGAGGAAACGGCGCACGAGGCTCTCGGGGCCACGTCCGCCATGATGGGTGAAATCGGGCAGGCCGATCGGCATGTCCACGGCGATCACCGCGTCGGCGGGTAACACCGTGACGAGGGCGGCGAAGCTGTCGACTACATATGCTTCGGCTGCGCTGCCAGGCTTTCGGATCACCGCGAGCCAGCCGGCCTTGCAGCCGTCGACGCCGACGAGGGTGGGCGCGCTCAAGCGCTCCTGCCCCTTCCGGGATGGGTGAGGTGGCGCAGATGGACCATGGCCATGGGATGCGACAGGCTCTGTGCATCCGTCTCGAGCGTCAACTCGTCGGCGCCTCGCTTGGCAGTCCGCGCCAGGATCTCGAATACGGACGCCGTGGTCGACTGCAGCGCCTTTCCCGCGGGCACGCCCGACAGGAGGCGGGCCAGGAAGACCGCTCCCGTCAGATCGCCAAGCCCGTTGGGCGGGCGCTCGATCGAGCGGTGTTCGGCCAGCAGCGCGTCGTTTGCCGTCAAAAGGAGATTGCCTGTGCCCCCCGAGATCAGCGCGGGCGCAGAGGTTACAAGCATCATGCGCGGGCCGGCATCCAGTGCCGCCGCGACCGTCGAGCGCAGGTCGGCGAGTTCAGCCCCCGCGAGCCATTCGAGTTCGTAGCGGTTGGGCGTGGCGACATCGGCGAGCGGCATCAGCCTGTCGCGGATCGCCATGGCAGTCGCTTCCGGCACATAGAGCCCGCCGACGTCGCCCATGACGGGATCGCACATATAGAGCGCCGCGGGATTCCTTGCCTTGACCTTACGCACCAGCGAGGCCACCGCCTCGGCCTGGCTTGCGTCTCCGAGATATCCGGACAGCACCGCGGCCACCTCGCCGATCCATGGCGCGTTCTCGAGATCCTTCAGCAGCGCGGCGAACTGCTCGGGCGGCGGAACGATCCGGGTGGCGCGGCCATGGCCGGGATGCCAGGGCAGGACCACCGTCGGCACGGCCCAGACGGGAAATCCCAGCGTCTCCAGAGCGAAGACCGCGGCGCGATTGCCAACCGAACCGCGCGCCACATGGCTGGAGATGACGATGACGGCCCGCGGCGCGTCGATTTCCTGCTCGCCCATGTCAGTTGCTTATCCGCGCAAGAGATAGACGACCAGCCATACAAACAGGCCGATCGTTATGACAAGTCCGAGCATGCGTCCGATGCGGCTGCCCCACATCTCTATCGCATCCTCCGGATCGGCGTCGCGCGCGGCGAGATGCGCGCCGGTCCGTCGGGCTGTCGCCCCGAGAAAGGTCGCGGCGTCGCTGCCCGCCTCGCGCGCCACACGCTCCAGGATCTTCTTCGATTCCGCTTGTCTTTCGGCGTCATTGCCCATTGCGCGGAGCTTACCGCTTTCATCGAGGCTGTCACAGGGCCCGGACCGTGGAATTCATCCAGTGCGCGTCCCCGCGAGGATATTCTCTGAGGCACCGCCGCCAGAAAGCGTCGGATCCGAGCGGGAACGGCCAAGCAGGTTGCGGCAGGCATTGCGTACGCAACCCGCTGACGCGCGTTACGGGCCGACGTTCGACGGATAACCGTGGGGACACCTTGCCGGGACCTGCTTAGCGCATTGGTTTGGCGTGGGATTTCCAAGCAAGGCAGTTTCCTTTCGGCCTCGATGCTTTATTCTTTGCGGGGACGATCCAGTCATGAGGGGTTCCGATGTTCGCACGATCCGTTTCGCGGCCGACACATTTGCTGTCGCTGCTGTTTCTGATTGTCCTGCCTCTCCTGTCGGGCTGCGGCTACAACACGATCCCGACCGCCGACGAAAAGGCCAAGGCCGCCTGGAGCGACGTGCTGAACCAGTATCAGCGGCGGGCCGACCTGATCCCCAATCTGGTCGAGACCGTCAAAGGATATGCCGCGCATGAGAGAGAGACGCTGGAGGCGGTGGTCGAAGCGCGCGCCAAGGCCACACAGGTGACGGTCACGCCCGACACGCTCTCCGACCCCGAGGCTTTCAAGCGGTTCCAGGAGAATCAGGCGGGTCTGACCGGCGCGCTGTCTCGCCTGCTCGCGGTCGCCGAAAACTATCCCGACCTCAAGGCCAACCAGAATTTCCTCGCCCTGCAGGCGCAGCTCGAAGGCACGGAAAACCGCATTGCCGTGGCTCGCCGTGACTATATCGAGGCCGTGCGCCAGTATAATACGACGCTGCGAACCTTTCCGTCGATCCTGTGGGCTACATTCTGGTTCCGCGACGCCAAGCCTTACCAGAACTTCACCGTCGCCGAAGACAAGATCGAGGTGCCGAAAGTCGACTTCGGCACCAGCAGGCAAGGCGGATAGCTCGTCCACACCGGGTCCGGCCAGACCATGCGCCGCAGAATTCCGATCGCGGTCCGTCCAAGCAGGCTTGCGTGGCTCCGCACACGCGTCGTCGGCCTCGCCTCTTCTCTTGCCGCGGCCCTTCTCCTCCTCCTGTTGCCATCCCTGACGCAGGCCGCCGAACTGCCCGCGCTCTCTGGCCGGATCGTCGACACGGCAGGCATGATCGATGACGCCACGGAGGTGGCGCTTACCCACAAGCTCGAGGATTTCGAAAAGAAGTCCTCCGACCAGATCGTGGTCGCTACTGTTCCCGATCTCGGCGGCGACGATATCGAATCCTATGCCAATCGGCTCTTTCGCGCCTGGGGGCTCGGCCAGGCGGGCGAGGACAATGGCGTCCTGCTGCTCGTCGCTCGAGACGACCGCAAGATGCGCATCGAGGTCGGCTACGGGCTGGAAGGCACGTTGACGGACCTTCACTCCAAGCTGATCATCGAGAACACGATGGTGCCGGCCTTTCGCGCCGGCGACTATTCTGGCGGCATCTCGAAAGCAGTCGACGACATCGTCATGGTGCTCGAAGGCGAGGGCGCCGAGCTCGAGGCCCGGGCCAGGCGCAACGAGCAGACGGCGATGGACGAAGCCGAGCTTGCCGACCTCGTCTTTTTCGCCATCTTTGCGGCGATCTTCATCGGCGGCTTCGCCATTGCGACGCTGCCGCCCACATTCGGCAGGAAGATCGGACCGGGCCGCTACCGCTGGCTCGGCATGGATTTCAGCTACGGCAGCGGCCGTCGCTCCTCGCGAGGAGGGTACTGGGGCGGTGGAGGCGGTGGCTGGTCATCGGGCTCGGGTGGCGGCTGGTCGTCGGGTGGCGGAGGGTTCTCCGGCGGAGGCGGGTCGTCGGGCGGCGGCGGCGCTTCGGGAAGCTGGTAGGACGGCATGGCAGGAACCGTAATGACGCCGCAGGAACACGCTCGCATCGCCGAGGCGATCAGGGCTGCGGAGGACCGCACGGCTGGCGAAATCTATTGCGTCGTGGCGCGTTCGAGCGACAGCTATCTTTTTCCGGCGGCCTTCTTCGTGACCGTCGCCATGCTCCTCATCAGCGTGGCTGTCGCCTGGACGCTGCACCACTGGTGGTTCGACCCGAGACCGACGACCGTGATGCTTGCCCAGCTTGCGGCGGTCGGCTGCGGGCTTGCCGTGCTCTGGTTCGTCCCCACCATGCGTATCTGGTTCGTGCCCATGCGGCTGCGCTACCGCTATGCACACGCCAATGCGGTCAAGCAGTTCCTGGCGCGCAACGTCCATATCACGGAAGCGCGTACCGGAGTGCTGCTCTTCGTCTCACTGGCGGAGCGTTACGCCGAGGTCGTCGCCGACGCCGGGATCGACCGGCGCGTCGACCAGTCCGCCTGGGACGGTGTTGTCCGCACGTTGGTGGAACATGCGGCAGGCGACCGCCTGGCCGACGGGTTCGTGGCGGCGGTGGCAGCGGTCGGCGCGCTGCTCGAACGGCATTTCCCTCGCGATGAATTGGATGTGAACGAGCTCGACGACCACGTCGTGGAAATTTGATGCGCGGCGTCCTGCCGATGGCAGGATCTTCTCGTTCCATCGCTTGCGCGGCGCCTGACGAAGCGTCTATGGTTAACAGATCATGACGACGCTTTCGATCGACATACGCAAGGCCGAGCCGCGGGACGCTGCCGCGATCGCGGAAGTGCACCACGAGGCTTGGCGCGGCGCCTATGCCGGAATCATCCCGCATAAGGCGCTCAATGCGATGATCAGCCGGCGCGGTCGCGAGTGGTGGGCGAATGCGATTGTCCGGGCCGCGTCCGTGCTCGTCATCGAGATCGGCGGTGTGGTGGCGGGTTACGCGACGATGGGTCGCAACCGTGCGCGCGAGCTCAGGCAGGAAGGCGAGATCTACGAGCTCTACCTGCGACCGGAGTATCAGGGCATCGGGCTCGGCAGCCGGCTCTTCGCCGCCGCCCGGCAACGGCTCGCCGACCGCGGTCTTCACGGGCTTGTGGTCTGGGCGCTGGAGGAAAACGTCAACGCGCTGCACTTTTATGCCGGCGCGGGTGGTCGGGACGTGGCCGAAGGCGTCGAGGTCTTCGACCAGAAGGCGCTGCGAAAGGTCGCCTTCGTCTGGGACTGAAGCACAGCCCAGTTTCGCAGTAACATCGCGAAGCATATTCGTGCATTGCACTGAGCCGCCGCGGGCGCTATCGGTCTCGCCCGAAAATAGGGGTACCAGCAATGCGCATCGATGCGATCAAGACCGGCAAGAACCCGCCGGAAGACATCAACGTCATTATCGAGGTTCCGGTCGGCGGCGAGCCGATCAAGTATGAAATGGACAAGGAAGCCGGGACCCTGATCGTCGACCGCTTCCTCTATACACCGATGCGCTACCCCGGCAATTACGGCTTCGTGCCGCACACGCTCTCGGGGGACGGCGATCCGATCGACGTGCTCGTCTGCAACACGCGCGCCCTGATGCCGGGCTGTGTCATCAACGTGCGGCCGATCGGCGTTCTGGTCATGGAAGACAATGCGGGCGAGGACGAGAAGGTCATCGCCGTACCCTCGCCGAACTTGACGCGACGCTACGAGAACGTCTTCGAATATACGCAGCTGCCCGAGATCACACGCGAGCAGGTGCAGCACTTCTTCGAGCACTACAAGGATCTCGAACCGGGAAAATGGGTCAAGATCGGCGGGTGGCACGACGCCGCCTACGCCAAGAAGATGATCGTGGAAGCGATCGAGAGGGCCAAGAAGGCGAAGTAGAGCACCTTCGGGCTGGTGCCGAGCGCACCGACCTCGTTTCGCGAGCCGCCTTCTCGCACAAGGGAGAAGGCCGAGTTTCTTATGAGCGCTGCCGCCAACCGCAAACGCTCGCGATTGGCATTGCCGTCGCAGCAGCTTCCCCTTCTGCCCTCGGGAGACGGTGGCCTCGCGAAGCGAGGTCGGATGAGGGGCTGCCGGACGAATTCGCAACGCGAACCGGTCGCCTCCCAGGCAATTCGCTTACGCTTCGGGCGTTCGTCGTTCGAAAAGCCAAATCGTTGGCTTTTCGTCGCCTTCGGCGACCACTCCTCACCCCAAAGAATCGATCTTGCGCTGCATCGCGGCGATCTGTTCCTTGAGCTCCTGAAGCTCGGTCGATTTCTCGGAAGTTTCCTTCTTCGCCGTCTCAGAGGACGCGCCGTTCGCCCCCCCCGACTGCGGGAAGGGCGTGAACATGCGCATAGCGTTCTGGAACATCTCGATGTTGCGCCGGGTCTGCTCCTCGAGGGCCTTCATCGGCGTCATCTTCATCACGTCGATCGGGCTCTTGCCGAAGGCGGCTTTCATCTGCTCGCGAAGACGCTCCTGCTCCTTGGCGAAGGCGATCATCGACTGTTCGAGGAAACTCGGCACGATCATCTGCATCTGGTCGCCATAGAAGGCGATGAGCTGGCGCAGGAACGGGATGGGCAGCATGTTCTGCCCGTCCTTGTTCTCCAGTTCGAAGATGATCTGGGTGAGCACGGGATGGGTGATGTCCTCACCCGTCTTGGCGTCCTGCACGGTGAAGTCCTCGCCCTTCTTCACCATTTCGGCAAGGTCCTCGAGCGTGACATAGGTGCTCGTGCCCGTATTGTAGAGACGGCGGTTGGCGTATTTCTTGATGACCACCGGTTCGTCTTTCGCGGGCATTTTCATCCTCCCCGGGGTGTTTGGCGCGGCGCATGGCGACGGGTCGCGGCGTTGGCTGTTTTTCTCAGGATATGCGCAAACGGCGCGCCATTCCAAGCGCTTTTGTGCGCTGCGGAACTGCGATGCCGCAGCGCGGCCCGAAAAATGCTGCGCAGCATGGCTGCAGCATAGGCGCAGCATTGGCATCGCTGCCCCTGGCAGCCGGTCATTTCCGGTTTGACTCGGGGTCCGGAAAGGGCAAGAAAGTTCGACAATACATCGCCGAATGTCCCAATTCCCGAGTCTGGAGATGAGCATGTCCGCTTCCAACGCCATCGTCGTGGCCAGCGCCGCCCGCACCCCCGTCGGCTCCTTCAACGGTTCCTTCGCCAACACGCCGGCCCATGAGCTCGGCGCCGTGGTCATTAAGGAGGTGCTGTCCCGGGCGGCGGTGGATGCCGGGGAAGTCGACGAGGTGATCCTCGGCCAGGTGCTGACGGCGGGCCAGGGCCAGAACCCCGCGCGCCAGGCTTCCATCGCTGCCGGCCTGCCCAAGGAGACCACGGCCTGGGGCCTCAACCAGGTCTGCGGTTCGGGGCTTCGCGCCATCGCGATCGGCATGCAGCAAATCGCGACCGGCGACGCCAGGATCATCGTCGCCGGCGGGCAGGAATCGATGTCGCTTTCGCCTCATTGCCAGCATCTGCGCGCCGGCGTGAAGATGGGCGACGTCAAGCTCATCGACACGATGATCAAGGACGGCCTGTGGGATGCCTTCAACGGCTACCATATGGGCAACACCGCCGAGAACGTCGCCCGCCAGTTCCAGATCACACGCGAGGATCAGGACGCCTTCGCGCTGGCCTCGCAGAACAAGGCCGAGGCCGCCCAGAAGGCGGGAAGGTTCAAGGACGAGATCGTGGCCGTCACGGTCAAGGGGCGCAAGGGCGACACGGTGGTCGACCAGGACGAATATATCCGCCACGGCGCCACAATCGACGCGATGCAGAAGCTGCGCCCCGCCTTCGACAAGGAAGGCACGGTCACGGCGGGCAATGCCTCGGGCCTGAACGACGGCGCTGCCGGTGTCGTGCTGATGAGCGAGGCGGAAGCTTCGCGCCGCGGCATCGCCCCGCTTGCCCGGATCGTCTCCTGGGCGACCGCCGGCGTCGATCCGCAGATCATGGGCACCGGGCCAATTCCCGCCTCCAAGAAGGCGTTGGAGAAGGCCGGCTGGTCGGTCGGCGATCTCGACCTCGTGGAAGCCAACGAAGCCTTCGCCGCCCAGGCTTGCGCGGTCAACAAGGGCCTCGGCTGGGATCCGTCCATCGTCAACGTCAATGGCGGCGCGATCGCCATCGGCCATCCGATTGGCGCCTCGGGCGCGCGCGTTTTCAACACGCTCGTCTTCGAGATGCGTCGCCGCGGCGCCCGCAAGGGCCTCGCGACGCTCTGCATCGGAGGTGGCATGGGCGTCGCCATGTGCGTGGAAGCGCTCTGATACGAATGGCCCTGGGAGGACACATCCCGGGCACTTCGATCGCCGGCGTGGTCCATCCGGTCCGCCTGGCTTTCGCGCCAGGCAACGGCCCGGACCATCGGTTCGAACGGCGGCGCTCAACAGCCCGGCGCCGTCGCGCGCTGCAACGGCAAAAATATCGACTTGTGGCGCGAGTGTTGAATGGCGACGGGGAAGTGGTAAGAAGACCCAATACTGGGATGGCAAACGCCGCCTAAAGAACATTTGCCATTTTACAATTCGCCATCCACTATTTCTCCATCACAGGAGGAGCATCCATGGCAAGAACGGCAATCGTCACCGGTGGATCTCGCGGCATCGGCGCGGCAATTTCCGTCGCGTTGAAGGGGGCGGGCTACAAGGTCGCGGCGAACTACGCCGGCAATGACGAGGCGGCGCAGAAGTTCAGGGACGAGACGGGCATACCTGTCTACAAATGGTCGGTGTCCGACTATGACGCCTGCGTGGACGGCATCCGCAAGATCGAGGCCGACCTCGGGCCCGTCGAGGTGCTGGTCAACAATGCCGGCATCACCCGCGACACGCCCTTCCACAAGATGACGCGCGAGCAATGGGCCGAGGTGATCAACACCAACCTCAACGGCGTCTTCAACATGACACACCCCCTGTGGAACGGCATGCGCGAGCGCAAGTTCGGGCGGGTGATCACCATTTCGTCGATCAACGGCCAGAAAGGCCAGTTCGGCCAGGTCAACTACTCCGCCTCGAAGGCCGGGGATCTCGGCTTCACCAAGTCTCTCGCCCAGGAGGGCGCGCGTGCCGGCATCACCGTCAATGCCATTTGCCCGGGCTACATCGCCACTGAGATGGTGATGGCGGTGCCGGAAAAAGTGCGCGAGACGATCGTCGCACAGATTCCGGTCGGCCGGCTTGGCGAAGCGGCCGAGATCGCGCGTTGCGTTGTCTTCCTCGCTTCGGACGAAGCCGGCTTCATCACGGGCTCCACCATCACGGCCAACGGCGGGCAATATCTGGCCTGAGCTGCCAATGCGCCGGATCATACCAGGGCGTTGATCTTCGACCCGTTGCGAGTTGCCCCTCACTGTCCTGCCGGACATCTCTCCCCGTGAAGAACGGGGAGAGAGACGACGGCCGCCTGGCTTTCGCCAATCGCCAACGGTGGGCGATTGGCGAAAGCGGAGACACATCGTTCTTCTCCCCGTTTTTCACGGGGAGAAGTGGCCGGCAGGCCGATGAGGGGCATGCCCGGTATCAGTCGTCGCCCAGCGCAGCCTTGTGCACTATGCCGGCAAGCGCGCCGCCGACGATGGGCGCCAGCCAGAACAGCCATAGCTGCTGGATTGCCCAGCCACCGACGAAGAGCGCCTGGCCGGTCGAGCGGGCGGGATTGACCGAGGTGTTCGTCACCGGGATCGAGATCAGGTGAATGAGCGTCAACGCCAGGCCAATGGCGATCGGTGCGAAACCGGCCGGTACGCGTCCGGTCGTGGCTCCCAGGATGATCATCAGGAACATGAAGGTGAGCACCACCTCGACAATGAGTGCTGCGGTCAAGGAATAGCCGCCCGGAGAATGTTCCCCGTAGCCGTTCGCGGCGAAACCACCGATGCCGGCGAAGTCCGACTTGCCGGACGCGATGAGGTAGAGCACCGCCGCCGCGACGATGGCGCCGATGACCTGGACGATGATGTAGGGAATGAGGTCCCTGGCGGGAAACCGGCCGGCTACGGCAAGGCCTACCGAGACGGCGGGATTGAAATGGCCCCCGGAGATCCCGCCGAACGCATAAGCGCCGGTGAGAACGGTCAGGCCGAAGGCGAGCGCCACGCCGAGCAGGCCGATGCCGAGCTCGGGAAAGGCGGCGGCCAGCACGGCGCTGCCGCAGCCACCGAAGACAAGCCAGAAAGTGCCGAAGAATTCGGCGATCAGCTTCTTGGACACAGGTAATCCCTCTCAGTGCCGATGTATGATCACGCTCGCCAGGAAAGCGGCGAGTACGACCTTAGGCAATATGGAGAGGGGCGGT
Source organism: Rhizobiaceae bacterium (assembly GCA_035556195.1). Lineage (GTDB taxonomy): Bacteria > Pseudomonadota > Alphaproteobacteria > Rhizobiales > Rhizobiaceae. The sequence goes on along the minus strand of DATMFK010000009.1, from coordinate 27,543 downwards.
TCAACCAAAAGTCACAGAGTTTTTCGCGACCTGTCCCGAGAAGAGCCAAAAGGGTTAACAGGAACTCATCCATTTCGCCGCGATGCTTCCCGCCAGGGGCGGACTCGCGTGGCCGGAGAGGCGTGAGGGCACAACATCTAGTGGTGAACAAAAGCGGAAGACGACCGCGAGGGTGATTCGTCGCCGATTCGTTCCGGCTTTGGTCCGAACCTTAACAGATCGGCGGGCGTCCCTTGCCGGGCAGTTAACCCGCGATTCGGAAAGATGAAGGATTTCATAACTTTCGCGAGGGCGAAGCGCCATCTCGCTACCCGTCGGGCCATGTCGTTAACCATTGCGTTGGATTCGCCACCTGCACGCAGAAGGCGAATCAGCATCTGGTTTGAATCGGAATGCTTGAAGCTATATCTGGGGGTGAACAAAAGCTGAATCATCGCGAGTCAGCGATTCGTCGCTGATTCGTTCCAGACTCGTTCCAAAGCTTAACCCGGCAAGATTTTGCCTGTTGCAGCCGCTGCAAGTTCCTATATGTGTCCGGCAAGGCGCTGGCCGCGGCCAGAGCCGGGGAGGAGCCGTCCCGCCCGGGACTGGCAGCGAGCCTCGCTTCGGCAGGGAGCATGGAATGAAAGTGCACGGAATCCGAAGCCTCGCCGAGACGTCGATGAGAACCGGACACCGCTGAAGACGGGCCGGAGCGCGAAGCGCGTGACCAGCCGAAAGGCCTGAACCCTTTAATGAATATCCAGCCCAAACAGAATGAACCGCTCGTGCTGTCCGGCCGGGACGTCACCGCGGTGCTCGGCCCGACCAATACGGGCAAGACGCATCTCGCCATCGAACGGATGGTGGCGCACGAAAGTGGCCTGATCGGCTTGCCGCTGAGGCTGCTGGCGCGCGAGGTCTATGGCCGTGTCTGCGAGAAGGTCGGCGCGAATAAAGTCGCCCTTGTCACCGGCGAAGAGAAGATCGTGCCTGCCGGCGCGAAATATTCGGTCTGCACGGTGGAAGCCATGCCGCGCGAGACCGATGCGGCGTTTGTCGCCATAGACGAGGTGCAACTCGCCGGCGATCTCGAGCGCGGCCACATCTTCACCGATCGTATCCTGCATCTGCGCGGCCGCCAGGAGACGTTGCTGCTCGGCGCTGCCACCATGCGCGGCATCCTGGAACGCCTGCTCAAGGGCGTCTCCGTGGTGACGCGGCCACGGCTGTCGCATCTCGCCTATGCCGGCTCGAAGAAGCTCACGCGCCTGCCCCGACGCTCGGCCATCGTCGCTTTCTCCGCCGACGAGGTCTATGCGATCGCCGAGCTGATCCGTCGCCAGCGCGGCGGCGCGGCCGTCGTCCTCGGCGCTCTATCGCCGCGCACCCGCAACGCGCAGGTGGCGCTCTATCAGAGCGGCGACGTCGACTATCTCGTCGCCACCGACGCGATCGGCATGGGCCTCAATCTCGACGTCGACCATGTCGCATTCGCGCAGAACCGGAAGTTCGACGGCTATCAGTATCGCGACCTGACGGCAGCGGAGCTCGGCCAGATCGCCGGCCGCGCCGGCCGCCACCTTCGCGACGGCACCTTCGGCGTGACCGGCCAGGTCGATCCGTTTCCGGACGAGCTGGTCGAGAAGATCGAGAGCCACGATTTCGATCCGGTGAAGGTTCTGCAATGGCGAACCGCGGCATTCGACTTCGCGAGTTTGGACGCGCTGAAGCGCTCGATCGATACCGTCTCGCCGGTGGAAGGGCTGACGCGGGCACTGCCGGCCGTCGACCAGCAGGCGCTCGAGCAGCTCTCGCGTGATCCCGAGATCCGTGACCTTGCCCACGGCCATAAGCGCGTTGCTTTGCTGTGGGAAGCTTGTGCCCTTCCCGACTATCGCAAGATAGCGCCTGCCCAGCATGCCGACCTGATCGGTTCCATCTATCTCGACCTCGCCAGGGACGGCCATGTCGATGAGAACTACATGGCCGAGCAGGTCCGGCGGTCCGATTCCACCGAGGGCGACATCGACACCTTGTCCCACCGGATCGCACAGATAAGGACGTGGACTTTCGTCTCCAACCGGCCGGGATGGCTTGCCGATCCGGCACACTGGCAGGAAAAAACACGCGAGATCGAGGACAGACTGTCGGATGCCCTTCATGACCGGTTGACGAAACGCTTCGTAGACCGCAGGACATCCGTGCTGATGAGGCGCCTGAGAGAGAATACGATGTTGGAAGCAGAGATCAGCCCTGCCGGAACGGTGACGGTCGAAGGTCATCACGTTGGCGAGTTGCAGGGATTCCGCTTCACCGCCGACCAAAGCGCCGGCGGAGAGGATGCCAAGGCGGTGCGCGCGGCCGCCCAGAAGGCGCTCGCCGCCGAATTCGAAGCGCGCGCGGATCGATTCGCGATCTCGCCCAATGGCGATATCGCTCTTGCTTCCGACGGCATCTTGCGCTGGATCGGCGCGCCCATCGCCACGCTCGTCTCGGGAGAGGATCCGCTGCGTCCCCGCGTGATCCTCCTTGCCGACGAGCAGCTGACGGGCCCCGCACGCGACAAGGTCGCGGCTCGCGCCGAACGTTTCGTCAACTATCAGATCGAGAGCCTGCTGAAGCCGCTGGTCGAGCTGAAGAGCGCAGAGCAGCTGACCGGCATCGGCAGGGGCATCGCCTTCCGGCTGGTCGAGGAATACGGCCTCATCAACCGTCGCGAAATAGCGGAAGACGTGAAATCGCTCGATCAGGAGGGCAGGGCGGCGCTACGCAAGCTCGGCGTGCGTTTCGGCGCCTATCACGTTTTCGTGCCGGCGCTCCTGAAGCCGGGGCCGGCGAGCCTTGTCACGCTGCTGTGGGCGCTGATCCACGACGGCAAGGACAAGCCCGGCTTCGGCGATATCGTTCACGCGCTGGCCGCCGGCCGCACGTCGGTCGTGGTCAACCAGAGTTTCGACCGTGCCTTCTACAAGCTTGCCGGCTTCCGGATACTCGGCCGACGCGCCGTCCGCGTCGACATATTGGAGCGCCTGGCCGACTTGATCCGCCCGGCGCTCGGCTGGCGCGCCGGAACCGGGGCGCGGCCCGAGGGAGCATGGGACGGCAGTGCATTCCTGGTCACGCCTGCCATGATGTCGATCCTCGGTGCGACGGCCGATGACATGGAAGAGATCCTCAAGGGTCTCGGCTATCGCGGCGAGCCAAAGCCGGCAACGGAAGTGAAGGCCAGGCTGGCCGAGCTGGACGCGGCGGCGGCGAGGGCGGCTGCGCAAGCCAAGGGCGAAGCGGACGCCGGGACGGTGGATGTGCAGCAGGCCAATGCCGAGGGGGCCACGAGCGTCGACGCCGAGCGGGCTGTCGAAGAGCCCATCGTCGAGGGCGCGGCGGGTGGCGAAGCCGTGGCCGAAGCGGTCGCGGTCTCGTCCGAGGAGGTCCGTGAGGAAGCCTCGAGCGATGAGCCGGCAGCGGGTCCGCAGGAGGCCGAGACGGCGCAACTCGTCGCCGCCGAAGGCCAGCAGCACGACGAGCAGCCCGTGGCCGAGACAATCGTCGCGGAGCCGGTTTCCAAGCCGGACGGCACCGTCGAGGACAGCGCCCCGGATGTCGAGGCCGAAGCGCCCAAGCCCATCATGCTGTGGCGCCAGGTGCGTTTCGAGCATCGGCCGCGCCATCGGCAGGGCCCCCGCGCCAAGGAGGGCCAACGCGGCGCCGGCCAGCGCCATGGCCGGTCGGCCGCCAGTCAGGGCAAGCCCGCCGAGGGACGCGCCGGGGGCAAGGAGCGTTTCGAGAAGAAGTTCGGCGGCAAGCCTTCGGGCAGGGTGGACGGCGAACGTCCCGACCGCCGCGACCGCGACCAGCGCAAGGGCGACGGCCAGCGCTTCCAGCAGCGGCCGCGCGAAGAGCGTGCGCCGCGCTTCGATCCGGATTCGCCATTCGCCAAGCTTGCGGCACTGCGCGACCAGTTGAAGAAGTAATGGAAGCCGCGGCGCGACAACGGCTCGACAAATGGCTGTTTTTCGCGCGCGTGGTCAAATCCCGGTCGCTCGCCGCGAAGCTCGTCCAGGCGGGGCGCGTCCGGGTCAATCGCGACAAGGCCGACCAGGCGTCGCATATGGTCAAGCCCGGCGACGTGCTCACCGTGACGCTCGACCGCCGCATCCTGGTGCTCAAGGTGGTCAGCGGCGGCATGCGCCGCGGCCCGGCCGACGAGGCGCGCACCCTTTACGAAGATCTCACACCTCCGGCTCCGCCGCGTGACAAGGCCCTGCCCGACGCCCTGCCGCCCTATCGGGAGACGGGCTCGGGCCGGCCGACCAAAAAGGAGCGCCGGGAGACCGATCGCCTGCGCGACCAGGAGTAAGCCGATCGGGGAACTCGGCGCTTCTGCAAATCGTTTCCGTGTGACCGCGGCTGCGCGAAATAGCCGCCCTTGCCAGGCAAGGCCAAAGGAGCTACCTCACGACACAATCGAGGACGGGAACTCCCGGAGCAGACGCAATGACTTACGTCGTCACCGACAACTGCATCAGATGCAAGTACATGGATTGCATCGAAGTCTGTCCGGTCGATTGTTTCTATGAAGGCGAGAACATGCTCGTCATCCATCCCGATGAATGCATCGACTGCGGGGTATGTGAACCGGAATGCCCCGCCGATGCCATCAAGCCAGACACCGAGCCCGGCCTTGACCAGTGGCTGAAGATCAATGCCCAGTACTCCGAAGCCTGGCCGAACATTACCGCCAAGAAGGAACCGCCGGCCGATGCCAAGGAATATGACGGCATCGAAGGCAAGTTCGACAAATACTTTTCGCCCGAGCCCGGCGAAGGGGATTGATCGGGACTTGAAAACACCCCGGTGGGGCCCCAATTTCTGTTGACTTGTCGAGCGGTCCTGCGACTTGCATAGTGGGCCGATTCTTTGCATGTGCAGCAATTTGTTGATTCTGTCGACTTTTTGTGCTATGCATAAAAAAACATGCCGGTGACACAACGTCGATTGATGGCGCAGACGCCTCTAAATCATTGAAAGGTGACATCCATATTCCGGACCAGAGAGATCTGGGCCTGGCGGGTTTGTTTGCAACTTCCCCATGGCTCAGCCTAACCGGGATGTGGCGTCCGTGTGTGCGGCATAGGGCCACCATGTCGGAGGCCGTGTCTGGTTTGGACGGCGATCCCGCCGGTCCGCAACAGGAGTGCAGGGCGTAATGGTAACCCCCCAGAAGAAGACATCCGCGACGCGTCACGGGTTCAAGACCGGAGAGTACATTGTCTATCCGGCACACGGCGTCGGGCAGATCGTCTCGATCGATGAACAAGAAGTGGCGGGTCACAAGCTGGAACTGTTCGTCATCGACTTCCAGAAGGACAAGATGCGTCTCAAGGTGCCGGTCGCCAAAGCGACCTCGATCGGCATGCGCAAGCTGTCCGAGACGGACTATGTCGACCGCGCGCTGAAAGTGGTCCAGGGCCGCGCTCGCGTGAAGCGCACGATGTGGTCGCGGCGCGCCCAGGAATATGATGCGAAGATCAATTCCGGCGACCTGATCTCGATTTCGGAAGTCGTGCGCGATCTTTATCGCGCCGAGAACCAGCCCGAGCAGTCCTATTCCGAACGCCAGCTCTACGAGGCTGCGCTCGACCGCATGGCCCGCGAGATCGCTGCCGTCAACAAGATGTCGGAGACCGAGGCGGTGCGGCTCATCGAGGCCAACCTCGCCAAGGGGCCCAAGCGTGGCGCCAAGGCCGACAACGAGGAAATCGAGGCCGAGCAGGAAGAAGCCGCGTAACTCGAGGCTTCAAAGCACCATCGAAAGAACCCGGCTTTGTGCCGGGTTTTTCGTTCGGGCCTCTCAGCAGCGATATGCTTTAGCTATTTTGCATGTCGTTTACCCAAAACCGCTGCACACTTTTGGGCGACATGCATTGGCGGGTTGCGTGTGCTCAGAACCATTCCTGTCTCATCGTCAGGGTCGTGTCGTCGAGCGTATCGAGCAGGGCGCGCTGCACGCGCGTCTTCGGCAGTTCGTAGGTCAGGAAATAACGGCAGGCGACAAGCTTGCCCTTCAGGAAATCGGCATCGCCTTCGCCCAGGCGCAGCTTGCGCACGGCGATCGTCGCCTGGCGCAGCCACATCCAGGCAATCGCGATATGGCCGAGCATGTCGAGGAAAGTCGTGGCGTTGGCGAGCGCCAGGCGCGGGTTGTCGGCGAGTGCTCCGGCCAGCTTTCCGGTCGTTGCGACCGTTTCCGAGAGATGCGCTGCGAGTTCGGCGGCGTGGCTGCGCAGCGGATCTTCCGCGTTGGCTTCCGCGATGTCGTGCATGATGCGGGCCGCCAGCATCCTCATCCCCGCGCCGCCGGCCTGCGCAATCTTGCGGCCGAGCAGGTCGATGCCCTGAATGCCGTGCGTTCCCTCGTGGATCGGGTTCAGCCTGTTGTCGCGGTAGAGCCGCTCCACGGGATAGTCGCGTGTATAGCCGTAGCCGCCAAGCACCTGGATCGCATGCTTGTTGGCTTCCAGGCAGAATTCCGACGGCCAGGATTTGGCGATCGGCGTGATGAGATCGAGCAGCAGCTCGGCCTCGCGGCGTTTCCCCGCGTCGGTCTCAAGGCGGATCGCGTCGACCAGTTGCGCGGCATAGAGGAGCAGCGCGAGCGCTCCCTCGACCGCAGCCTTCTGCGCCAGCAGCAACCGTCGGACGTCGGCGTGCTCGATGATCGGGAGTTGAGGGCTCGCCGGATTCTTGTCGCCGGGATGGCGGCCCTGGGAACGCTCCCTCGCATAGGCAAGCGAAGCACGGTAGCCGGCGGCCGCCAGCGCCGTGGCGCCCATTCCGACACCGATGCGCGCCTCGTTCATCATCTGGAACATGTAGGCGAGGCCCCTGTGCTCCTCGCCGACAAGGTAGCCGATGCACGGCTCGGATTCCCCGAAATTCAGCAGCGTGTTGGTGGTGCCGCGATAGCCCATCTTATGGTTCAGCCCGGCAAGCACCACGCCGTTGCGGGCACCGATGGCGCCGCTGTCGTCAACGAGGAATTTCGGCACGATGAACAGCGAGATGCCCTTAACTCCGGGCGGGCCGCCCGGAATCTTGGCCAGGACCATATGGACGATGTTCTCGGAGATTTCCTGATCTCCGCCCGAGATCCACATCTTGCGACCAAAAATCCTGAAGGTGCCGTCCTCCTGCGGTTCGGCGCGCGTGGTGATATCGGAAAGGGAGGAGCCGGCCTGCGGCTCGGACAGGCACATGGTCCCGAAGAAACGGCCATCGACCATCGGCCGCAGGAAAAATTCCTTCTGCCGCGGCGTGCCGAAGGCAGCGATCAGGTTTGCCGCGCCGACGGTAAGGAAGGGATAGCCGGCCGTGCCGATATTGGCCATCGAGAAGACAAAGGAGCACGCGCCGCGAACCGTCTCCGGCATTTGTCCGCCGCCCCATTCGTGGTCGAAGCCGGCACCGAAGAATCCGGCATCGCGATAGACGGCCAGCGCTTCGCCGACCCGGCTGTCCATGACGACCTTGCCGTCGACGAATCGGGGCTCGTTCTCATCGAGATCGGCGGCATGCGGCAGGAAATGGTCGATGGCGATACGTTCGGCGGTGTCGAGCACTGCATCGACCGCTGCGCGGTCGTAGTCGGAAAAACGCGGGTTCTCGGCCAGCTTGTCGACGCCGAGCACGTCGAACAGCTGGAATGCCAGATCGGCACGGTCGATGGTGATCATGGAACATTCTCCCTGCCGGCACGTTAGTTCGGTTTTAGCGGGTGATGCCGCGGGTTCAACCCTGGACGTTGGCCGCGATAGGCGCGGTCCATTCCGGACCGGGGATCGTGAACGTCCATATTGCGGAGCGCACGATGACGGACGAAGCGGCGAGACGGACGATGATCCGGGCGGCCATGAGGGCACCGTATCTCGAAAGGGAAGAAGAGTTGGCGCTGGCGATACGTTGGCGCGAGGAAGAAGACCAGGAAGCACTGCATCGCATCACGACCGCCCACATGAGGCTGGTCATTTCGATGGCTGCGAAGTTTCGCAATTTCGGCCTTTCGATGGGGGATCTCATCCAGGAAGGTCACGTCGGACTGCTCGAAGCGGCCATTCGCTTCGAGCCGGAGCGGGAGGTCCGCTTCTCGACCTATGCGACGTGGTGGATCCGCGCCTCGATCCAGGATTACATCCTGCGCAACTGGTCGATCGTGCGCGGCGGGACAAGCTCGGCGCAAAAGGCGCTGTTCTTCAACCTTAGACGACTGCGAGCGCGCCTCGCGCAGGGCACCGATCCCCTGTCGAGCTCGGCCGCCTACCGCGAGATCTCGTTGGCGCTCGGTGTATCGGAAGCCGATGTGGCACTGATGGACTCCAGGCTTTCCGGCCCCGACACGTCGCTCAATGCGCCTTTGGCCGACGAAGGCGGCGGCGCCTCCGATCGGCTGGACTTCCTTGTCTCCGACGATCCATTGCCCGACGAGGTGGTCGGCGACACGATAGACGACGAGCGTCGCTCCTTCTGGCTCAACAGCGCTCTCGGCGTGCTGAATGCCCGCGAGCTGCGCATCATCCGGGAAAGGCGCCTCTGCGACGAGGGCGCGACGCTCGAGGCCCTCGGCGAGGCCCTCGGCATTTCGAAGGAGCGCGTCCGCCAGATCGAGAACCGGGCGCTGGAGAAGCTTAAGGTCGCCCTGGTAAAGGCCAATCCGTCGTTCGAATCGCGGGCGGCGTAGGGACCTCAATGATCCTTGGGCCGGCTCGCCTCGAACATGGCTTTCTGGGCGTCGGACGCCTCGGTCTGGTAGCGCGCCTGCCATTCGGCGTAAGGCATGCCGTAGACGATCTCCCGCGACTCCTCCTTGCTCATGTCGAGCCCAGCCGCGGTCGCGGCGTCGCGATACCAGTTGGAGAGGCAGTTTCGGCAGAAGCCTGCGAGATTCATCAGGTCGATGTTCTGGACGTCGGTGCGTTCGCGCAAATGCGCGACGAGCGTCCGGAAGGCGGCCGCCTCGAAATCGCGCTTCTGCTCCTCGGTGAGCTTCGTCATGACTGTGATCCTTCAGACCGGGCCGGTGCGTGAGCCGTAGCGCCGCACCTCGTGAATATCGGGACGCTGGTTGATCGCGTCAATGATGGGAGCGAGCCGTGCCGCCCATTCCTGGGCCCCGCGCTCCTCGGCAATGAGATCCTGCCTGATCTCGACCAGCGCGTGAGCGAAGCCGTTGGCAATGGCATGGCGGAACATGGTGTCGCCGCGCAGCGCCCCGTCATAGGGTTCGTTGTTGCCGATCACGAGGTCCGCTTCGCGCGACAGCGCCTCGAGCAGGGGCAGGGGTGCGCGGGGATCGAGATCCCACAGGACGCCCGCATGCCAAGGCCGGACGAAACCGCGCATCACCGGCGTGAATGAGTGCACCGACAGCACGAACGGCGCCCGGCCAGAAGCTTGGGCTGCCGAGGCGATCACCGCGTCCACCGCGTCATGATAGGGCCGATAGAACCGGTCGATGCGCCTTTGGCGTTCTTCGCCCGACATCGGATAGTTGCCGGGTACGACGGTGCCGTCGTAAAGCTGACGGATCAGCGTCGGGTCTTCCTCGCCGCGATTGGGGTCGATCAGCAGTCGCGAAAAATTGGCCATGACCGCCGGCGCATCGAGCGCCGCTGCCAGCTTGCGGGTGACCGCCTCGACGCCGATGTCGTAGGCGATGTGGCGCTCGAACTCGGTAGCCGGCAGGCCGAGATCGCCATATTCGTCCGGCAGTTCGCGGCCTGCGTGGTCGGCGACCAGCACCAGGCCGCGCTTGCGCGAGCCTTCGACGATTTCGAAGGGGGCGAAAACTGCAGAACGTGTCATGCGGCGGGCTGTCCGGTTCGGATGGGACTTCTGTCATTCCATGAGAGGACCGGCCTTGCAATGCCGTTGTTTGGTCAATCTTTTCACCGAAACCGCAAAAAGCAGGGTCGCAAGCGCCAGCGGCCTATCCGATCAAATCTAATCGATTGGGATGACGCTTCGGCGCGCGTTGACATGCGTCCGGACTTTTCCGAAAAGGAGCCTCAAATCATGCTGATTTCACTGTCGAGGGGCTTAAGGATGAATGTTGCCGGCAGGCCGCGCCTTCGCCACGCGATCGCCACGCTGACGCTGCTGGCTGTCCTCCCCTTGGCTGCGGCAATATCGGCCACACCCGCCCATGCCGACTTTCGCGTCTGCAACGCGACCCAGAGCCTGATCGGCGTGTCGATCGGCTATCGCGCCAAGGCGGGCTGGATTACGGAGGGCTGGTGGCATGTCGAAGGTTCGACCTGCAAGACGTTGATCGAAGGCCCCTTGTCGTCGCGCTACTACTATCTCTACGCGGAAGACGCCGAGCGCGGCGGGCGCTGGGATGGCCCGATCAGCATGTGCGTGGCGGACAAGCAATTCAAGATCGCCGGTGTCTCCGACTGCTTCGCGCGCGGTTTCCAGCGCGCGGGGTTTCAGGAATACGACACGGGCGAGCAGGCAAGCTGGATGGTGCAGCTCACCGACCAACCGGGAACGAATGGCGCCGCCGCAGTCACGGGAGCAGGATCTCAATGAGACGCAGCCGCAAGGTCAAGATCCTCGCCACCCTCGGGCCCGCCTCGTCGGACGAGGCGATGATCCGCAAGCTCTTCGAAGCCGGCGCGGACGTGTTCCGCATCAATATGAGCCATACCGACCATGAGCTGATGCGCGTGCTGGTCGGACGCATCCGCGCGGTCGAGGAGGCCGTCGGCCGACCGATCGGCATCCTGGCCGATCTCCAGGGACCGAAGCTCCGGGTCGGCAAGTTCGCGGAAGGAAAGGTCGAGCTGAAGCCGGGCCAGACGTTCACACTGGACGACGATCCGGCGCCCGGCACGTCCGAGCGCGTCCACCTGCCGCATCCCGAGATATTGCGATCGGTCCAGCCCGGCGACCGGCTGCTGATCGATGACGGGCGGTTGGAACTGAAGGCTGTCGAGGTCGACGGCAAGTCGATCGTCGCCACCGTCGTCGTGGGCACCAGGATTTCCGACAAGAAGGGCGTCAGCCTTCCCGATACAGAATTGCCGGTCGGCGCGCTTACCGAAAAGGATCGCCGCGACCTCGATGCGGTGCTGGCGACCGGGGTCGACTGGATCGCCTTGTCCTTCATCCAGCGGCCCGAGGATCTTGCCGAGGCCCGAAAGATCGCCCGCGGACGCGCCGCGGTGATGTCGAAGATAGAGAAGCCGCAGGCGGTCGCCCGGCTGTCGGAGATCATCGAGCTCTCCGACGCGATCATGGTGGCGCGCGGCGATCTCGGCGTCGAGATGCCGCTCGAGGCCGTGCCAGGCATCCAGAAGCAGATCACCCGCGCCGCCCGGCGCGCCGGCAAGCCCGTCGTCGTGGCAACGCAGATGCTGGAATCGATGATCTCCGCGCCGGTGCCGACGCGCGCCGAGGTGTCGGATGTTTCGATCGCGGTGTTCGAAGGCGCCGACGCCATCATGCTGTCGGCGGAATCGGCGGCGGGGCAGTACCCGGTCGAGGCGGTCGGGATGATGAACAAGATCGCCGAGCGCGTCGAGCAGGATCCCGTCTACCCCGGCATCATCAATGCCCAGCGCTCCGAGCCGGAGGCGACTGGCGCCGATGCCATCTCGGCAGCGGCGCGGCAGATCGCCGAGACGCTCAAGGCGTCGGCGATCGTCACCTATACGGGTTCCGGAACCACCGGCCTGCGGGCCGCGCGCGAACGTCCGCAGGTGCCGATCATCGCCCTGTCGCCGATCCTCGCTACGGCGAGGCGCTTGTCGCTGCTCTGGGGAACGCACTGTGTGGTCACCGAAGACGCCCGCGATCTCGACGACATGGTCAATCGTGCCTGCGGCATCGCCTTCAACGAAGGGTTCGGACGGGCAGGCGACCGGGTCATCATCACAGCCGGCGTTCCCCTGGGAACGCCCGGCGCGACCAATATGCTGCGCATCGCCTATATTGGGACGGACGGTCTCGGCGGGGCGTAGGCATCCGGGGCTCGGCCGTCGTGAACGGCCCGCGGGCTAGGCGCAGGACACCCGCCGCGGCGGGAGCGAGGACGACATGGACAAGACGCTTCTCCAGGCGAACGACGAGGTCGAGGCAGCGCTGGCGGAAGGCAGGCCGGTCGTGGCGCTGGAATCGACCATCATCACCCATGGCATGCCCTATCCGGCCAATCTCGAGACGGCCCTCGGTGTCGAAGCCGTGGTGCGGGAAAACGGCGCTGTTCCGGCGACCATCGCCCTTGTTTCCGGCACGCTGCGCGTCGGCCTCGACGTGGCGGACCTCGAAGGGCTTGCCGCCGCCAAGGACGTCGTCAAGGCGTCCGGCCGCGATCTTGCGGCCGTCATGGTGCGCAAGGGATCGGCCGGCACCACCGTCTCGGCAACGATGCGGCTTGCCGCGCTGGCCGGCATTCCGGTCTTCGCCACAGGCGGCGTCGGCGGCGTCCATCGCGGCGCCGAGCAGACCTTCGACATTTCCGCCGACCTCACCGAACTCGGCCAGACCGGCACCACCGTCGTCTGCGCGGGCGTGAAATCGATCCTCGACATTCCGAAGACGCTGGAATTCCTGGAGACGCAGCGTGTGCCGGTCATCGCCTATCGCAGTGACGACTTCCCGGCCTTCTTCACCCGCTCCAGCGGCGAAAAGGCAGACCACCGGCTCGACACCCCCGAGGAGATCGCGGCCGCGATGCTGCTTCACCAGCGGATGGGATCCGGCACCGGCATCCTTGTCGCGAACCCGATCCCCGAAGCGGATTCGCTCGATCCGGCCTTCATCGACGGCACCATCGCGGCGGCCGTGAAGGAGGCCGATGCAAAGGGCATCGCGCGGAAGGAACTGACCCCATTCCTGTTGGCGCGGATCAACGAGTTGTCGCAAGGCCGCAGCCTGACGGCCAATATCGCGCTGGTGCGCAACAATGCGGCGCTCGCGGCTCGGATCGCCGGGGCACATGCACGGCTGAGACGAGCCTGATCCGGAAGGGGATCGGATCCCCTATTCTGGCCGTGGCGACACGGCACGAGTTCGGCTCGACCCGTCACGCTGGTGAAGGGCAGGTCCCCAAGCAGATAAGAGACCCTGACATGGCCAGCGGCACGGTCGTGGGCGAGAGCCGGAAACACTCTGCTGACGGCTGCTGCCACGTGCCCTTTCCCAGGGTGCGCAGGGGTGCCAAGATACCGGGCGCGGACGACCGATCCTGGCGAGGCCCATCGCGATGCTTTTGGACTATGTTGCCGGTTGACTTTAGGGTAGAAGACGCCGCTTCACGCCGTAGGCGTAGAATAAAACGATTGAACGACATTGAAGACGCCATTGCGTGCGCCGATATCGAGCGTTGCGCCTGATGCAGGGGAAGGCGGTCCGGACGGGGCCGTGTTGGGAAGACGACGCATGTCGAAGTTCAGGTTTCATAAGTTCGCGGCGCTCGTCGTGACGATCGGTTTTGCCGCCTGGATCGCTACCGGAAAGTTCTCTTCCGTGGGCAGTGCCCAGACCGAGGCGGAAGCCAAGGCCGCCGCGACCGAAGAGCCTAAGCCGGTGACAAGGACCGTCGCCGTTGCGATGCCGCCGCGCATCATGCACGCGAGGGCGATCCGCATCTCCGGCCAGACCGAGGCCGACCAGCGCGCGACGCTCGCGGTGCGCGCAGGCGGTATCATCGACAGGCTGCCGGTGAAGCAGGGTGACAGGGTCGAGGCGGGCGACCTCATCCTGATGCTCGCAGCCGAGGAAAAGGCCGCTGCCGTGGAGATGGCCCGGGCCGTGCTTGCACAGCGCAAGGCCGAATGGGACGCGGCGGAGCGGCTCGCCAAGGCGGGCAGCACGCCCAAGCTGCAGCTCGAGATCGCACGCTCGGCGCTCGCCACGGCCAAGTCGCAGTTCGAGGCGGCCAGCGCCGAGCTCGCCCGCAACGAGGTCCGCGCCCCGTTCGACGGGCTGATCGACCGCGTCGACGTCGAACTCGGATCCATGATCATGCAGGGCGCATCGGTCGCGACCATCCTCAAGCTCGACCCGATCATCGGAGTGGGCGAGGTCAGCGAGCGCGACCTGCGCCAGCTCCGCAATGGCGAGCAAGCCGAAGTCCATCTCGTCAACGGCGAGAAGGTCAAGGGCACGCTGCGATACATCAGCCAGGACGCCTCGGCAGCCACGCGAACCTTCCGTGTCGAAGTCGCAATCCCCAACCCCGAACGCGCCATACCCGCCGGGATGACGGCCGAGATCGTCCTGCGCAGCCAGCCGGTGGACGCCGTCGTGCTGCCGCGTTCGGTGGTGACGCTCAGCGCCAGCGGCGATCTCGGCATTCGCGCCGTCGGCCCCGACAACAAGGTCGCCTTCTATCCGATCGATCTCGTCGACGACACGCCGAAAGGCCTGGTGCTCGGAGGCATCCCGGCCGATGCGCGGATCATCGTGGCCGGCCAGGATCTGGTCGCAGAAGGCGACGTGGTGAACGCGCAGGAAGCCGATCCGGAGATCATCAAGCGGCTGGTGAGCAGCAGCAGCGACGGGGCGCTCTGATGGACATCGTCGGCGTCGCGATACGGAATGCCCGGCTCACGCTTTCCGTCATGGCCTTCTTCCTGATCGCCGGTGCGCTGGCGTATCACTCGATCCCCAAGGAAGCCGAGCCCGACATCCAGATCCCGATCATCTATGTGAGCCTGATCTACCAGGGCATCTCGCCGGAGGATTCCGAGCGGCTTCTCCTGAGGCCCGTCGAGACACGCATGAAGAGCCTGTCCAACGTCAAGGAGATGCGCTCTTCGGCCTATCAAGGCGGCGGCTACGTGCTCATCGAGTTCAATGCCGGCGCCGATCTTTCGACGGCCCTGGAAGACGTGCGCGCAAAGGTCCAGGACGCCAAGCGCGACCTTCCGCAGGATGCGGAGGAGCCGACGGTCAACGAGGTCAATCTCTCCGAGTTCCCCGTGCTCGTCGTCACACTGGCCGGGAATGTGCCCGAGCGGGCGCTGACGCGCGCCGCGCGCGAGCTGCGCGACCGCATCGAGGAAGTGCCGGGAGTGCTGGAGGCCGACCTGCAGGGCGCGCGCGAGGACCTGGTCGAGGTCATCATAGACCCGGTGAAGCTGAACTCCTACGGACTCAGGCTCGAGCAGCTCATCCAGGGCGTCGTCGCCGGCAACAGCCTGGTCGCGGCGGGCAACATAGAAGGCTCCGAAGGGCGCTACGCGGTCAAGGTGCCGTCGCTGATCGAGACGCCGGAAGACGTGGCGAACCTGCCGGTCGTGGCGACCCCCAAAGCCGTCGTCAGGGCCAAGGACCTTGGCACGGTGCGCGCCACCTACAAGGATGCGGAGACGGTCACCCGCCTGGATGGCAAGCCGGCCATCGCCATAGAGGTGAAGAAGCGCACCGGCGCCAATCTGGTCCAGACCGTCGATGCGGTGAAGGTCGTGGCGGACGAGTTCGTCAAGCGCCTGCCCGAGGGCACGGTCGTGTCCTTCAGCCAGGACAAGTCGACGACGATCCGCCAGTTGTTGGGCGATCTGCAAAACCATGTGATGATCGCCGTCATCCTGGTCTTCATCGTCATCCTCTATTCCTTGTCGGGGCGGGCCTCCATGCTGATCGGCCTGGCGATTCCCACCTCGTTCCTGCTCGGCATATTGATGCTGTCGCTTGCCGGCTTCACGGTCAACATCGTGGTGCTGTTCAGCCTGATCCTTGCGGTAGGCATGCTGGTGGACGACGCCATCATCGTGACGGAATTCGCAGAGCGTCGCATGTCGGAGGGCATGGGCAAGGAGGATGCCTACGCGCTTGCCGCCAAGCGCATGGCCGGTCCGGTCATCGCCGCGACCATGACGCGCGTCGCCGCCTTCTCGCCATTGCTTTTCTGGCCGGGCATCGTCGGCGAGTTCATGAAATACATGCCGATCACCCTGATCGTGACGCTGTCGGCATCGATGCTCTACGCCTTGGTGTTCACGCCAACGCTGGGCGCCATCTTCGGCAAGGCGCATCCGGAGCCCGAGCATCGCGACGGCTGGTACATGAAGACGGTCAGGACGGCGATCCGCTTTCCGAAGACCGTGCTGCTGCTCACCGTCGGCCTGCTTGTCGGCGTCCAGGTCGCCTATTCGAAATATGGTTCCGGGGTCGAATTCTTCCCGAATGTCGAGCCGGAATACGGGCTGCTCTACGTTCATGCGCGGGGCAATCTTTCGCTCGCCGAGATGGACCTGGCGGTGAAGCTCGCCGAGGACCGCATCCTGGGCTGGCCGGGCGTGAAGTCCGTCTACACGAGGGCAGGCAAGGCGACCGGCAGCGCCAACAATGTGGCGGAGGATGTCGTCGGCGTCATCCAGTACGAGTTCGTCGACTGGCGCCAGCGCAAGCCGGCGCACGAGGTGCTGAACGATCTGCGTTCCGCCATGGCCGGCATGCCGGGCGTCGACATCGAGGTGCTGGTTCCCGAAGCTGGTCCGCCGACGGGCAAGGCCATCCAGCTCCGACTTTCCGCCGTCGAGCCGGAGGGCCTGAACGAGAAGGCCAAGGAGGTTGCGGCTGAGCTGGCCAAGATTCCCGGCGTGATCGACATCGCCGACGGGCTGCCCCCGCCGGGCGTGGATTGGGCGATCCAGGTCGATCGCGGCAAGGCCGCGCAATACGGCATAAGCCCCTTCGCGGTGGGTTCGGTGGTGCAGCTCGTCACCAACGGCCTCAAGCTCTCGGACTACCGCCCGGCTGGTGCCGACGATGCGGTCGACATTCGCCTGCGCCTGCCGGAAGACCGCCGGACTTTGGCGACGCTCGACCAGCTACGCGTCGTCACGGCGCAAGGATCGGTGCCGATCTCGAATTTCGTCGACCGCAAGCCGGAACGGCGGGTGGGCGTGCTGAACCGCATCGACGGCCAGCGGACCGTCGTCGTCCAGGCCAACATCGCCAGCTCCTTCCAGCCGGCGGCGGTACAGGCGCAGGTCAACGAGATGATGGCCAAGCAGGATCTGGGCGCCATCCGCTGGAAGCTCGCCGGCGAGGACGAGGAGAGCAAGGCCGCCCAGGACTTCCTGTCCAAGGCCTTCGCCGCGGCGATCTTCCTGATTTTCATCGTGCTGCTCGCTCAGTTCAACAAATTCACCAGCGTGTGGCTGGTTCTGTCCTGCGTGGTCATGTCGACCATCGGCGTGTTCCTGGGGCTCCTGATCACCGGCCAGCCCTTCGGGGTCGTCATGTCCGGCATCGGCGTCATCGCGCTGGCGGGCGTGGTGGTGAACAACAACATCGTGCTGATCGACACCTACGACAGGCTACGCGAGGAAGGTTCGAACAAGGTCGACGCGGTGCTTCAGACTTGCCGGGAGCGGGCGCGTCCCGTCGTCCTGACAGCGCTGTCGGCGATCCTCGGCGTTCTGCCGATCGCCTTCGGCCTTGGCCTCGAGATCTTCCATCACGAGACGACGATCAACGCGCCGTCCACCCAATGGTGGATCTCGCTCTCCTCGGCGATCGTGTTCGGCCTGTCCTTTGCCACGCTTCTCACCCTGGTGGTGACCCCGGCCATGCTGATGGTCTTCACCCGCGACAAGCGGGTTGCCGGCAGGAAGAGCTGGTGGAGCCGCCTGTTCCGCCGCGGGGCCAAGGAGGACAGTGAGGCGAAAGGGCCCCTGACCGCAGCGGTGCCATTTCCCAAGGCCGCGGAGTAGGACCCCGGCGCCGGTCGGGATGGATTTCCCGTCCGGCAACGCCCCTGTCCGCGTTCATTTCGATACGGCTGCGGAACAAAGTACCTGGATTGGCATTGTGTCATTGATCCGAAGCCATCCAGGGGAGCAACCATGACGCTCAGCACCATACTGATCATCATCCTCATCCTCATCCTGCTGGGTGCCATTCCCGCATGGCCCTATTCGCGCGGTTGGGGTTACGGCCCGTCCGGCATCGTCGGCGTCATTCTGGTCGTCCTGCTGATCCTCGTGCTTCTCGGGCGTATCTGACAAGATTGGGTTGCTCAGGCCGCCGCGCGGTTGTCGTCCAGGGCGAGATCCGCGATGGCCCGCCTGATCGCCTCGACCGGCTCGGTGAGAGGCAGCTTGCCGACCGTCCACTCGAGCTTCGCGCCATCCAGTGAGTGCGGCGTGCGCCAGAGATAGGACATCCGGGCGACCTCGCGCATCATCGGGCTGACCAGACCGGCTGCCCGCAGCGCGATCCAGGGAACTGTCCTCGCGGACAGCCGGCGTCCGATCGCGGCCTCGGCGGCCGCCTTCATCTGATCGCCGCTGAGCGTGTGTCCGGCGAAGTGAAAGCGCTCGAACGGCTCGAGTTCATGGCGCTTCTCGGCCAGGGCGACAAAGGCGCGACCGAGATCCGGCAGATATGCGAAGGCATGCGGGATATCCATGGGGCCGCCCCAAGTGAAAACGTCCTTACGCAGCTTGGCGAGTATGATGAGGTCGAGCCAGCTCCCCGGCCGCGAGCCCCCGTAGAAATCGCCGGCGCGCAGCACGACGGTCCGCACGCCGCGCGCTTCGGCGGCCTCGCGGAAGAGCCCTTCCATCGCTATGCGGATCTCGGCCTTTTCCGTGGAGGGCATTTCGGGAGTGTCTTCGTGCGCGCCAACAGGGATGCCGTAGCCGAAATTGTAGACATTGCCGGGTAAAAGGTGGGTTGCGTCCGTCGCTTCCGCTGCCGCGACCACGTTCTCGGCCATCGGCATCACCTTCTCCGCCCATTCCGTATAAAGGGGATTGAGCGCATTGAGGATCACGTCGGAGCCTTTGCACGCTTCGATGAGCGCGGCCCTGTCGGTGGCGTCGCCTCTCACCGGCTCTACGCCGGCCGGAAGCCGGCCAGACCCGGTGTTCCGGACAAGACCCTTCACACGCCAGCCGGCGGCCAGGAATGAACGCGCGGCCGCATCGCCTATGCGGCCGGCGGCACCAAGCACGATCACGGTTTTCATTTTTCGTCTCCATGTCGAACGAATTTACCGGCACAGGATCGTTCCTTTATCGACGAATGGAAATCGGCTAAGTTTGGTGGATTAGTATTCAAGAATGAATGACAGTGGCTGATCTCGACTGGAACCTGATCAAGAGCTTCGTGGCGGTCGCGGAAACCGGAAGCCTCTCTGCCGCCTCGAGGCGGCTCGCGGCGAGCCAGCCCACGATCGGGCGCCACATCGGCGAACTGGAAGCCGCGTTGGGCGTCGTGCTCTTCCGGCGCGGGCGCAGGGGCTACGAGTTGACGGACGGTGGCGCCGCCCTCCTGGAGCGTGGCCGCGGCCTCAGCGAGCAGGCTGCTGCGTTCTCCCGGCTGGCCTTCGGTGCCGTGGAGACG
The DNA here is from genome assembly GCA_035556195.1 of Rhizobiaceae bacterium. GTDB lineage: Bacteria > Pseudomonadota > Alphaproteobacteria > Rhizobiales > Rhizobiaceae. Next base: position 8,196 of record DATMFK010000009.1, on the reverse strand, counting down.
ATTGCCGGCACGGTGCGCGTCGCGGCAAGCGAGATCGTCGCCGCCTATGTGCTGCCGCCGATGCTTGCCCGCCTCGGTGTGGAAGAGCCTGGCATCGAGGTGGAGATCGTCGCATCCAACCAGGTCGAAAACCTCCTCCGCCGGGACGCCGACATCGCCGTGCGGATGGTGAAGCCCGTCCAGAACGAACTCGTGGCGCGCAAGGTCGCCGATCTTCAACTGGCGGTTTGCGCCGCCAGCTCCTATCTCGATCGGCGCGGCCGCCCGCAACGGGCGGAGGACCTGCTCTGCCACGATCTCGTCGGCTACGATAGGAGTGACGACATCATCCGCGGCTTCGCGGCTCTCGGAAGCATCGTCGACCGGCACGCTTTCCGAATCCGCACGGACAACCAGATCGTCGCGTGGGAGGCCGTGCGGGCCGGTAATGGCATCGGTTTCATGCAGAAGTCGCTCGTCGATCGCGATCCGGCGGTCGAACCGTTGTTGCCCGCGCTGGCCCTGCCGGGGCTGCCGATGTGGCTCGCCATGCACCGGGACGTGCGCACCAGTCCGCGCATTCGCCGTGTGGCGGACTTCCTGTTCGCGGAGCTGAAGCGCTACGCGCTCACGCCTTGAAATCGGCCGCGCGCACGAGCCCGGCCATCAGGCTCACCACGACGAGCAGCGCGGAAAGCGTGATGAAAACGGGCGTGAAGCCGACATGCTCGGCGGCGAAGCCGATGGCCGATGGCGCCAGCAGTATGCCGGAATAGCCCATGGTCGTGACCACGCTCATGCCGGTACCCGACGACATTCCGGGCTGATTGCCGCCGGCGGAGAAGATGATGGGAACGACATTGGCGATCCCCAGCCCGCAGACGGCAAAGGCGCCGATGGCCAGCACCGGCCAGGGTGAGAGCGCCGCAACGAACATGCCGGCCGCTGCGACCAGCACGGAAAACCGCATGGTCTTCACCGCTCCGAAGCGGTTGCGCACCCCGTCCCCCGCAAAACGCATCAGCGCCATGGCCCCGGAGAAGAAGGCGTAGGCGAGGCCGGCGGTGGCGAGGTCGGTCCCGAGATCCTGCTTCATGTAGAGAGCCGCCCAGTCGAGCACCGCGCCTTCCGGCACCATGGAGAACAGCGCCATGAGGCCGATGAGATAGACGGTGGCCGTTCTTGGCAGGGAGAATCGATGGTGCTCGTGCTCGACCGGCTTGTCTTCCGTCACGAGGTGGCGCGCGGCAATGGCGAGGATAAGGCCCGCGATCACGCTGATGCCGAACGCATGGACGAGATGCCCATAGCTCTGGATGACAAGTCCGCCGATGCCGCCGCCGGCGAAGCCCCCGAGGCTCCAGAAACCATGGGAGGACGACATCACGGCGCGGGAAAGCTTCTTCTCGACAGCCACCGCATTGGCATTCATCGCCACATCCATGGCGCCGATGACGCCGCCGAAGATCAGCAACGTGACGGCAGCCACAGGCACGTTGGGCGCCAGCGCGACCAGGCTCAATGCGAAGACCACGACGCAGCCGAAGCCGAGCGTGACCCGGCGCGAGCCGTGGCGCGACATGAGATAGCCCGAGACCGGCATGGCGATGAGCGCGCCCACGCCGAACAGCAGGATCAGCAGGCCGAGGGTGAATTCGGTGATGCCGAGGCGAGTCAGGAAGACCGGGATCTGCGGCGCCCAGCTGCCGGTGACGAAGCCGTTGACGAAGAACATCGCGGCTACAGCCCAGCGGCCGCGAACGGCCGAAGCAAGTCGGGTGGAAGCGTCCATTCAGGGTTCTCGTTTGCGACGGATGAGACTAAATCGGTTCAATGCCGAGTCAACCGGGCGCGAGCAAGAGACCGTTGGACCAGCAGGCCCGCAGATCAATCGTTCTTTCCATATTGAAGGACCTGCACCTTTTCGAGCGTCACAAGGCCGCTTGACATGATCGCTTCCAGGGACGGCAGGAAAGCGTTGATCTTTTCTTCGCTGTCCACAATCTCGATCACGAGGGGAAGATCCTCGGACAGGCGGAGGATCTTGGTCGTGTGAAGCCTGCTCGACTGGCCGAACCCCATCCCTCCGCGCAGGACGGTGGCGCCGGCAAGCTGCATCTCGCGGGCTTTGAGCACGACCGCTTCGTAGAGGGGGCGTCCGTCGTCGCGGTCGTCCTCGCCGATGAATATCCTCAGAAGCATGGCATGGCGCGGTATCTGCATGGTCATGTTCCTCTCAGGCGGTTGAAGCGTGCAGCCACGGCATGGCCGAACCAGGCCGATGCGAGCCAAGTGACGAGGGAAATGCCGATATAAAGCCCGGCAAGGACCAAGCTGCCGGCGTGAAGGGCCTGAAAGACCTCCAGACTGAAGATCGAGAAGGTCGTGAAGCCGCCGCAGATGCCGGTCATGACGAACTGGCGTTGATACGTTCCGGCGAATATCCGCCCGTCCGGACCGGTGATGGTCGCATAGAAGCCGATCGCGAATGAGCCGACAATGTTGACGAACAGGGTTCCCCATGGAAACGCCGGTCCGATCCAGGCGAGGGCCGCGAGCGAGGCAAGGGCGCGCAGCACGCTGCCGATGATGGACCCGACCGAAACGACGAGGTAGAGAAACGCCGTCTCGCGGAGCCTGCGCCATTGGGGGCGTGCCGTTCTTGGCGTCCGAATGCGCTCACCGGGACGGGCTTCGTCCGTTTCGTTCATGAAACGCTGGTCCCCAGCGCGATGGCAGCGACGCCATAGCCGAGCGTCACGGCGGACAGGCACAGCACCAAAGACAGCGCGACATTGCCGCCGGCCTTCAGGAACTGGCCGTCACGCGCAAGAGCCATGGTCTGGAGGCTGAACGAGGAAACCGTCGTGTAGGCGCCGAGGAACCCGGTAACGGCGATTTGCCACGAGACCGGCATCGGCAGGACGCCGTTCGCTGCTGCCGCGGCCGCCAGGCCGATGAGGAAGGCGCCGCTGACATTGACGACCATCGTCCCCCACGGGAACGTCTCGCCGATGTGCCGTCCGACAAGGCCCGACACGAAGTAGCGCGCGGGTCCTCCGATGGCGCTGCCGAGCGTCACCCAGATCATATCATGAACGAGGTCTTGCATCTCACGCCAATTCTCCAATGATCGGCGACCTGCGCCGGCCTGTCACTCTCCTGCCGGAGATATCTCCTCGCGCGACTCTGTGCGATTCACACATTTCGGGCATCACGGTAGGATCGGATGATGGCTGCTGTCACTGCCTTTCGGCCACTTCGTTCTGCATCGTTGGGTGGGTTGCCCAGACGTAACGGAATGGATCCTCGGATCAACTCGCCCGCTGGCGCGGGCTCCCGTCCGAGGATGACGACTGCGCGGAAGGCCTGCCCCTAATCGCCAACGCTGGTGATTGGCATCGGCCTGGAAGCTCGTCATCCTCGGGCCGGGGCCGAGCGAAGCGAGGTGACGAGACCCGAGGATCCATTCCGTTACGTCTGGGCAGCCCACACAACGGTGCAGAACGAATAGCCCGGCAGGCCGATGAGGGCAACGCCAACCGGTCGACGACCAAGGCTACCCGTAAACCACCAGCAGGTCCTTGGCGTCGATCTGGTCGCCGGCGCGCACCAGGACCTCGGCAATCGTTCCGTCGCGTTCGGCGTGCAGCGCCGTCTCCATCTTCATCGCCTCGATGGAGAGCAGGACGTCGCCAGCCTTCACCGCCCGTCCGGCGCTGACGGCGAGCGTCGACACCACACCCGGCATCGGGGCGCCGACATGGCTTTCGTTGCCTGGTTCGGCCTTGCGCCTGGACTTCGCCGACCCTCCATGCGCCCTGTCGGGCACCTTGACCCGACGGGGCTGGCCGTTGAGCTCGAAGAATACGGTGACCATGCCCTTGTCGTTCACGTCGCCGAGCGCCAGGCAGCGGATCACCAGGGTCTTGCCGCGCTCGATGTCGACGAAGATCTCGTCCTCGGCCTTCATGCCGTAGAAGTAGACTGGCGTCGGCAGCACGCTGACCGGGCCATACGTTTCCTGGGCGCTGGCGAAATCCGTGAAGACCTTCGGATACATCAGCCAGGAGGCGAATTCGAATTCGCTGAGCTTCCTGCCGAGCTTTTCCTCGACCTCCTTGCGGCTCCCGGCAAGATCGGCAGCGGGCAGCAACGAGCCGGGCCGGACGGTGATCGGCTTTTCGCCCTTCAGCGCCTTCTTCTGCAGCTTGGCGGGCCAGCCGCCGGGGGACTGGCCGAGATCGCCGCGCAACATCGAGACGACGGAGTCGGGGAAGGCGATGTCGCGAGCGGGATTCTCGACATCGGCCACGGTGAGATCCTGACTGACCATCATCAGCGCCATGTCGCCGACGACCTTCGAGGAGGGGGTGACCTTCACGATGTCGCCGAACATCAGGTTCACGTCGTGATAGGCCTGCGCCACTTCGTGCCAGCGCGTCTCAAGCCCGAGGGAGCGCGCTTGCTCCTTGAGATTGGTGAATTGGCCGCCGGGCATCTCGTGCAGATAGACCTCCGATGCGGGCCCCTTGAGGTCGCTTTCGAAGGCGGCGTACTGGTTGCGCACGGCCTCCCAATAGAAGGAGATCTTGCGGATCCATTCCGTATCGAGGCGCGGATCGTGCTCGCTGCCCTTGAGCGCCTCGACGATCGAGCCGAGGCATGGCTGGGAGGTGTTGCCGGAAAACGCATCCATGGCAGCGTCGATCGCGTCGACGCCGCTGTCCACCGCCGCGAGCACCGTCGCGGCGGAGAGGCCGGAGGTATCGTGCGTGTGGAAGTGAATGGGCAGATCGGTCGCCTCGCGCAGCGCCTTGAAGAGAACGCGGGCCGCAGCGGGCTTCAGCAGGCCCGCCATGTCCTTGACCGCGATGATGTTGGCGCCCGCCGCCTCTAGTTCTTGCGCCAGTCCGACATAGTAGGAGAGGTCGTATTTGGCGCGCCTGGAGTCGAGAATATCGCCGGTATAGCAGATCGCCGCCTCGCACAACTTTCCTTCGGCGCGCACGGCATCCATCGCCACGCGCATGTTCTCGACCCAGTTCAGGCAATCGAAGACACGGAAGAGGTCGATGCCGCCGCGCGCCGCCTGCTTGACGAAATACTGGACGACATTATCCGGATAGTTCGTGTAGCCGACGCCATTGGCACCGCGCAGCAGCATCTGCAGCAGCAGGTTAGGGGCGGCCTCGCGCACGCGCGACAATCTCTCCCACGGATCCTCGGTGAGGAACCGCATCGCAACATCGAAGGTTGCGCCGCCCCAGCATTCGAGCGACAGCAATTGCGGCAGGGCCCGTGCATAGACTCCGGCAATCGCGGCGATATCGTGGGTGCGCATGCGAGTGGCCAGGAGCGATTGGTGTCCGTCACGCATGGTGGTATCGGTGACGAGCACCCGGCTTTGCCCGCGCATCCACGCCGCGAACTTCTCCGGGCCGAGCGCGTCGAGCCGCTGCTTGCTGCCGTCCGGCACGGGCGCGTCGACATAAGGAACGATGGGCGGCGCGGCCTCCGGGTTCGGTCGCGGTCGGCCGCGCGTTTCCGGATGGCCATTCACCGACACGTCGGCGAGATAGTTCAAGAGCTTGGTGGCGCGGTCCTGGCGCTTCACCTGCGCGAAGAGCTCGGGCGTCTCATCGATGAACCGCGTCGTGTAGGAATTGTCCCGGAAGGCTGGGTGGGTAATGATCGCCTCGAGGAAGGTGAGGTTGGTCGCCACGCCGCGGATGCGGAACTCGCGCAGGGCGCGGTCCATGCGCGCGATCGCCTCGCCGGGCGACGGCGCCCAGGCCGTCACCTTTTCGAGCAGCGGATCGTAGTAGCGTGTAATCACGGCGCCGGAATAGGCGGTGCCCCCGTCGAGCCTGATGCCGAAGCCCGTGGCCCCGCGATAGGCGGTGATGCGGCCATAGTCGGGAATGAAATTGTGCTCGGGATCTTCGGTGGTGATGCGGCACTGCAGGGCGTGGCCGTTCAGCCGGATGTCCTTCTGCCGGGGCACGCCGGATTCGGACGTGCCGATGGCATACCCGTCGAGAATGTGGATCTGCGCCTTGACGATGTCGATGCCCGTCACTTCCTCGGTCACGGTGTGCTCGACCTGGATGCGCGGATTGACCTCGATGAAATAGAAGCTTCCGGTATCGGCATCCATCAGGAACTCGACCGTACCGGCGCCGACATAGCTGGTCTTCGTGGCGATCTTCAGCGCGTAGCCGCAGAGCTCGGCGCGTTGAGCGTCGTCGAGATAGGGCGCCGGGGCGCGCTCGACGACTTTCTGGTTGCGCCGCTGGATGGAGCAGTCGCGCTCGAAAAGATGCACGACATTCCCATGCGTGTCGCCGAGCACCTGCACTTCGACATGGCGGGCGCGCTCGATCAGCTTCTCCAGATAGACCTCGTCCTTGCCGAAGGCGGCTCTCGCCTCGCGCTTTGCTTCCGTCACCTCGCGCGCCAGGTCGGCTTCGTTGCGGATGGCGCGCATGCCGCGCCCGCCGCCGCCCCAAGATGCCTTGAGCATGACGGGATAACCGATTTCGGCCGCCATTTTGCGCACCGCTTCGATGTCGTCCGGCAGCGGCTCCGTGGCGGGCACGACGGGCACGCCGACCTCGACGGCGAGATTGCGCGCGGCGACCTTGTTTCCGAGCCGACGCATGGTCTCCGGCGTCGGCCCTATGAAGACGATGCCGTTTTCGGCGCAGGCTTCGGCAAATTCCGGACTCTCCGACAGCAGCCCATAACCGGGATGGATCGCGTCGGCGCCAGACAGTTTGGCCACACGGATCACCTCGGGTATCGAAAGGTAGCTTTCGATGGGACCGAGATCGCGTGGCAGATGCGGGCCGCGACCCACCTGATAGGATTCGTCGGCCTTGAAGCGATGCAGCGAGTATTTGTCCTCCTCGGCCCAGATCGCGACCGTTTTGAGCCCGAGCTCGTTGGCGGCGCGGAAGACGCGGATGGCGATCTCGGAACGATTGGCGACGAGAATCTTGCTGATCGGCACGAAAAACTCCAGGGTGGCAAGTCGAGCGCGCATGATTAGCCGGAAAATGCTGCAGTGCAAACAGAAACAAGCCGGCTGAGCACATGCAAAAATGCCCGGCGCATCGGCACCGGGCATCATCCTCATCGATCTTGCCTGACGGCTGGCCGTTCCGGAGCGAACTACTCGTTCTGGAAGTAGTTGTACTTGCCGTCGTCGCCCTTCTTCCAGGTGTACATCACATAGTCTGGACGGGTGATATCGCCCTTGGCATCGAAGCCGAGCTCGCCGATGGCGGTGCTGAACGGCCCCTTGGCCTTGATGGCTTCCGCAACCGTCTGCGGATCGGTGCTGCCCGCGGCCTTGGCAGCATCGGCGATGACCTGGAGCGCCGCATAGGCATAAAGCGTATAGGCTTCAGGCTCGAAGCCGGCTGCGCGGAATTTCTCCACGATATCCTTGGCGGCGGGATTCCGGCGCGGATCCGGCGAGAAAGTCATCAGCGTGCCATTCACGGCGTCGCCGGCGATCGAGGCGAGTTCGTTCGACACGATGCCGTCGCCCGACATGAAGGTGGCTTTCAGGCCTTGGTCAGCGAGCTGGCGCATCATCAGGCCGGCCTCGGTGTGCAAACCGCCGTAATAGACGACCGACACGCCCGCGTCCTTCATCTTGGCGATGAGGGCCGAGAAGTCCTTGTCGCCGGTGTTGATGCCCTCATACATAGCTTCCTTGACGCCGGCGGCATTGAGCGCCTTCTTGGTCTCGTCGGCAAGGCCCTGGCCATACGGCGTCTTGTCATGGATGACGGCGATCTTGGCGTCCTTGAAATTCCCTGCGAGATAGGCGCCGGCGACCGTACCCTGCTGGTCGTCGCGTCCGCAGGTGCGGAAGGTGTTCCAGAGGCCGCGTTCGGTGTAGGTCGGGTTGGTCGAGGCCGGCGAGATCTGCAGGATCCCGTTTTCGGCGTAGACTTCCGAGGCCGGAATGGAAACGCCGGAGTTGAAGTGGCCGATCACGAACTTCACGCCGTCGCCGACGAACTTGTTGGCGACCGAAACGCCCTGCTTGGGATCGGAGACGTCGTCGCCGAGTACGATCTCGATCTTCTTGCCGAGGATCGTGCCGATGTCGGCAGCAGCCTGCTCGGCACCATTCTTGAGCTGCGCGCCGAAGGCGGCATTGGGACCGGTCAAAGGTCCTCCAACGGCTATCTTGATCTG
>DATMFK010000008.1:0-12946 GCA_035556195.1 Rhizobiaceae bacterium | reverse complement strand
GGACGGCAAGAACAGCGGCGACAAGGCGATCTATTCGGAAATCATCCGCGAGATCCGCAAGCGCAGCCCGGTGCTGGTTCAGACCACCAATGGCATCGGCGTGCGCCGCGATCCCAGGACCGGGCAGTTTCACTGGCCGTCTGACGACGAACGGCTGGGCATCCTGGAGATCGATCCGCCGCAGGACGTGTTCGGGATCGCGGCGGGATCGGCGGACTTCCACAACCCGGAGGGCGGCTATCCGACGGAAACGCCCTATGTGAACTCCCCCGAACTGCTCAAGGCGACGATCAAGTCCGTCTACGAACGCGGCAGCGCGCTGGAATACGAAGTGGTCGAGGCAAGCTCGCTCCATCGCCTGATGCGCTATGCCGAGGAGGGCCTGTTCGACAAGGATCGGGAAAACGTCTGGCTGCTTCACGGCGGCGGGTTCGGCGCGACCCCGCCCGTCGCGCGGAACATGATCTTCAACATCGACGAAGGCCTCCGCTTGTTTCCCAAGGCGATCGTCGGAGTGACCGGAACCGGCCACTTCATGTTCAAGGCCGCCACTCTCGGGATCGCGATGGGCTGCGATCTCGTGCGCGTGGGCTTCGAGGACGGCATCCACTTGCCCGACGGCAGCGTGGCCCGCGACAATGCGGACATGGTCCGCGCCGCCGTGCAGATAGCCAGGCTCTACGGCGCCACACCGGCGACCGTGGAGGAAGCGCGCGCCCGTTTCCGCATCGCTTGAACGTGGCACGCCCCCTGGTCCTGCTGTTCGGCAAGCTGATGGCCTCGCGCGCGGCGGAATGGAGCGCCGAATACGAAACCTTCGTGCTCGAAAGCGCGGCCGACCCCCTGCCCGAGGCCATCGCCGCGCGGATCGAGGTGGTCGCCAGCGGGGATCACTTGCCCAATTCGGTGGTCGACGCGCTGCCCGCGCTGAAGCTGGTCGCCTGCTTCTCCACCGGGTTCCCCCATATCGATTTCGGCCACCTGCAAAAGCGCGGCATCCGCCTGACGACCGCCGCGGGCATCAACGCGCACGACGTGGCCGATCACGCCGTCGCGCTGCTGCTGGCGGTATGGCACCGCATCCCCCAAGCGGATCGCAAGGTCCGCGAGGGCGGCTGGCGCGAGATGGCCGATGCGCGCCCCTCGCTGCGCGGCAAGCGCGCCGGGATCGTCGGCCTCGGCCGGATCGGCGCGGGGATCGCCAGCCGGCTCGCGGCGCATGAGATCGACGTGACCTGGTGGGGGCCGCGACCGAAGCCCGAGGCGGGCTATGAACGGGCGCCAAGCCTGCTCGCGCTCGCGGAACGGAGCGATATACTGATCGTGGCCACGCGGGCAGACCCCGCCAATGCCCGCCAGATCGACACCGCGGTTCTCCGCGCGCTCGGCCCCGGTGGACTGCTGGTCAACATCTCGCGCGGCTTCCTGATCGACGAAAGCGCCCTCATCGCGGCCTTGCGGGCCGGGGAACTGGGCGGCGCGGCGCTCGACGTGTTCGAGGACGAACCGACCGATCCGGACAAGTGGCGCGGCGTGCCCAATGTCGTGCTCACACCGCATCTCGCCGGCTTCACGCGCGAAGCCGGCGAAGACCTGCCTCGCCAGCAGCGGGAAAACGTCCGGCGCTATTTCGCCGGCGAGCCGCTGCTGACGCCGGTCGACAGTCGATAAGGAGCTTGCCGTTGAGCGAATTCGATCCGGCGACCGGCCTTGCCGCGGGCAGCTTCGGCGTGGGCACCTATCGGCGTTCCGGCGGGCCCTCATTCCCCGGCGTTGTACGCGCGGATGGCGCGGTGATCGACGTCTCGCCCCTCTACCATGATACGCATGCGGTGTTCGAGGATTGGGAACGCGCGTTCGACCGCTTCGTCGATCTGGCGGCGGGAAGCGGCGACACCGGCCTGCGCTTTGACGAGGTGGAGTGCCTGCCGGCGCTGGCGCATCCCAACCTGCTCGGCGCCGGATCGAACTATCGCCAGCACGTCGCCGAGATGATGACGCACAACGCGTTCAACCAGGAACATCGCCTGCCGGGGGAAAGCGACGCGGCGTTCTTCCAGCGCAATCTCGACGAGGTCGATCGGCGCGCGCGCGAGGGAATGCCGTTCCTGTGGACGGGCCTGCATTCCTCGCTATCCGGCGCCAATGACGACATCGCCCTGCCGCTGATCGGGCAAAATCCCGATTGGGAGCTGGAGCTGGGCGTGATCGTCTGCGGCACCGGGCGCTATCTTTCGCCGGAGGAAGCCGGGGAGCTGATCGCCGGATATGTCATCGTCAACGATCTCGGCACGGTGGACGAGTTCCGACGAGTGGACATCAAGTTCCGTTACGACTGGATCAGTAAGCACCAGCCGGGCTTCAAGCCGTTCGGCCCGTTCGTCGTCCCCAAGCCGTTCGTCGACCGCGACCGCATCCGCATCAGGATGAAGGTCAACGGCGAGGTGATGCAGGACTGGCCGGTGACCGACATGATCTTCAGTCCCGAACAGATGCTGTCCTACGCCAGCGAGCGCGTGCGGCTGGTCCCGGGCGACCTGCTGATAACCGGATCTCCGCCCGGCAACGCCGGCTCCCACGGCGGGCGCTGGCTGCGGCCGGGCGACGTGATCGAAAGCGAGCTGGAGTTCCTCGGCCGCCAGCGCAATCGCGTGGTGGCGGAGGATGCCGGCGGGCGCGGCACCACGTTCGGTCCATTCCTGACCAGCTGGTAGGAAGTCAGCTCGCGTAGTCGGCGTGGGCGTCGTCCAGCATCCGCACGAGCGCCGTCCATTCGCGGTCGATCACTGCGTCGCCGCCTTCGAACGCCTTGGACATGAACCGGCAGTCCTCCTCGGAAGGCCAGCACAAGTCCTCCCTCGGGTCGCGGCAGGCGGACAGCATGGCGACCTGCATCCGGCACGCCCGTTCGAGGTAATACATGCGCGAGAAGCCCTCGCGCGCGCTCTTGCCGACCACCAGCGGGCCGTGATTGCGCAGCATCAGCACGTCGCCGTCGCCCAGCGCGGCCGGCAGGCTGGCGCGCTTTTCCGCGCTGTCGAACGCACCGCAATAATCGAGGTAGCCGACCTTGCCATGGAACCGCAAAGCGTGCTGGCTCAGCGGCAGCAGCCCCTCGCGGTAATTGGCGACCGCGATCGTCGCTTCGGTGTGGGCGTGCATCACGCAGGCCGCCTGCGGGGTGCCGGTATGGATCGCGCTATGGATGCAGAACCCGCCGCGGCTGATGCCGAGTCCGGTCGGATCGGACAGGATGTTCCCGTCCACATCGCACTTCACCATGTCCGATGCGCGCGCCTCGCTGAACAGGTTGCCGTATGGCAATTGCAGGAAGTGCCCCTCCTCACCCGGCACCCGAACCGAGATGTGGGTGTGGATGATGTCGGTGATGCCCAGCCAGTCGAACAGGCGATAGGCGATCGCCAGCTCGATGCGCGCCTCGCGCTCGGCTTGGGAACAGACGGCCGCTTGCTGCGCCGACGCGCGCGAAGGCATGATATTGGCAAGGACGTCGTTCATGGCCGGGCTCCTGCGAATGCGAGACGGATGATGTTGTCGGTGAACCTGCGCACCATCGCATCGGCGCCCGCGCGGGTGTGGCCGATCTGGTGCGGCGTGAGAATCGTATGCGGCGCGGTGCGCAGCGCACTGTCGGCCGGCAGGGGTTCCACCGCGAAGCAATCGAGCGCCGCGCCGCCGAGCCGGCCGGAATGGAGCGCGGCGGCGACCGCGCGCTCATCCAGCAGCCCCCCGCGCGCGGTGTTCACCAGCAGCGCGCCGGGCTTCACTCGCCTGAGTGCTGCCTCGTCGATGATCGGCGGATCGCCATGGGCCAGCGCGGCGTGGAGGCTGACCACGTCGCTCACCTCCAGCAGCATCGGGAGCGACACGCTTTCGCTGCCATCGGCAAGCGGGCCGGGTTCGAGCGAACGGCCATGGACCAGCACCCGCACGCCCCACGCCCGCAGGCGGCGCGCCACGTCCCGTCCCAATGCGCCATAGCCGATGATGCCCACGGTCGCGTCGTCGAGCGTGCGGGCACGCGCGATGTCGCGTCGGCTGCCCCGCGCAAAGGCCGTGATCGCGGCCGGCAAATCGTGGCACAGCGCCAGCATCAGGGCGATCGTGGCGCTTCCCATGTCGCTGGCCGAGCGGTCCGTGCGGCCGGTCGCGATCGCGATCGAACGGGCTTTCGCCGCCTCGCGGTCGAAACCCTCGCAGCCGATACCGAAAGACACCAGGCCCCGCAGACCCGGGCAGCTGTCCATCAGCGCGGCATCGACCGGCATGGTGCCCGGCCCGGCGATCACGGCGAAATCGGCGCCGTGCAGCGCGCCCGGCTCACCGTGCGTCACATCCAGTCCGGCCTGTCGCAACGCCGCCGCCACCTCGTCCTCGCGATGGCCCAGCGCCGGGGCGGAAACCAGCAGTACCCGCACGGCTTCACCTCACAGCTTGGGCTCCTCGCCGCCCTGGATGCGCTTGAACAACGCCATCGCGCTCAGCGCCCGGGGCAGGCCCGCATAGGGGATCGTCTGGAGGATCACTTCCTTCAGCTCGTCGTCGGTGAAGCCCACGCTCTTGGCGTGCTTGAAGTGGATCGCCACGCCATGCGCGCCGATGGCGATCAGGATCGCCATGCAGATCAATTCTCGCTCTCGGAGGGACAGGCCGGGGCGCGCCCAGATCGTCCCGAAGTTCGCCTCCGAGATGATCCGCCACAGATCCTCGTCCAGGTCGCGGACGCCTTCGTTCTGGCCCCAGCCGAGCTGCTCGATGATGGCCAGCCCGGCCTTTTCGCGATCGTCGTCGTATCGAGTCATGGCCGCTCCGCGATCCGTCAGAAGTTCACGTTGGCCCTGACGCCGAACGTGCGCGGGGCCAGCAGGCGCGATCCGAAATAGGGGAACACGAAATAGGACGAACTCATGGTCTGCGCGGAAACCGTGACCACGTCCGTCAGGTTGTCGACATAGGCCATGATAGAGAAGCGATCGCCCGGCGCGACATAGCTCAGGCCCAGATCGACCCGCGCGGTGCCCCCGCCCAGCCCCACCGGGATGAACGAGATGTCGGTCTGGTAATGGTCTTCGTAGCGCACGCTGGCGTCCCCCACGATCCGCCCGCCGTTGCCGAGTGGGATCGTCTGCTCGATGTCGCCCTTGATCGTCCATTTCGGCGAATTGAGCGGCACCGCGCCGGCGCAATCGACCGTCGACTGCGGCGTGCCCGGCGTTACCGTGCAGGCCGATCCCGCCGGCGGCGGCGCGAGGGTGACGTAAGTGAACTCGTCGTACTTCGCCTTCAGGTACTGCACCTGCAGGCCGATGCGGGTGTTGTCCGCCGGCAGGAAGTCGCTTTCCACCTCCACGCCGTAGACGTGGGACTTGCCCGCGTTTTCCGTCACCAGCGTGGAACTGGTCCCCACCAGCTTGACGAAGCTGACCTGCTGGTTGGTGTAGTCGAGGTAGAACGCCTCCGCGTTGAGCTGGAGCCGATTGCCGAAGAAACGGTTCTTGGTGCCGAGGACATAGGACGTGACTTCCTCGGGCTGGTAGCTGTTCGCCGTCGGCGGGCCATAGAAGAAGCCGCCCGCCTTGAAACCGGTGCTGACGTTTGCATAAATCAGGTTGGCGTCGCCCGCGTCGAACTCGAGCCCGGCCTTCCAGTTGACCTTGTTCCAGCTCTGCGAGCCCTGGACCACATTGACCGGGGCACCGGGCGGAACGGCCGGGATCACCGGGTCCGGCCCGTCCGCGGCGATGTTGTATCGCGCGCTGTCGGAATTCTTTTTCTCGTAGGTGTAGCGCACGCCGCCGGTCAGCCGGAAGGTGTCCGTCAGGCCATAGGTCAGCTGGGTGAACAGGGCCCCGGTCCAGCCGGAAAGCCGGGTATGCTGATCGCTGAACGTGTGGCGCGTGGCGTTTTCGCCATTGGCGCGCGCGTGGGTGTCGGTATCGAGGATATAGCCGCCGAACACATATTGCAGCCGCTGCCCGCCGGGCGATGCAAGCCGCAGCTCCAGCGATTTCTGCTCGGGATGCTGATCCTCCCGCAATTGCCAGCTGGTGCCGGTGGTGACGTAGCGGACATCCGATTTGCGGTATCCCGCGACCAGCGAGAGGGTGCCCACGCCTGTCGTCAGATCGGCGTTGAGGCCCAGTCCCCAGTAGTCGCTGTCGAGAAAGGGATGATCGGTCTGCCGGGCGATTCCGGCGGCGGTGTAGTAGCTCGAAAGATCGGCCACGTCGGTATAGGGATCGGCGGCCACGAAGCACCCGTCGCCGGTCTTGCCCAGCCGGGCGCAATCGGTGCGCAATGTCGCCCCCGGCCCCATGCCGCCTTCGTGCGACCAGTCCCCGGTGAGCTGGATCGAAAGATCGGGCGTCGGCTCGACCAGCAATGTCGCGCGCGCCGCCTGCACGTCTTCGTCGCTGGTGCCGATGCTCATGTAACCGTCGTGCTGGACGCTCTGCCCGGCCACACGGAACGCGGCCTTGTCGCCTAACGGGACATTGAGCGCGCCGGCGAAATCGAAATGATCGTAATTGCCGACCGTTGCCGAGACATAGCCGCCGAGATCGAAATCGGGCCGCTTGGTGATGATGTTGATCGCGCCAGCGGTCGCGTTGCGGCCATAGAGCGTCCCTTGCGGGCCCTTCAGCACCTCCACCCGGTCGAGATCGTAATAGAGGCCGCGGAAGGTCGTCGGCGCTGCCAGATAGACGCCGTTCACGTTCACCGCCACGGCCGGATCGGCGAAGGCGTTGCCACTCAGCGAGCTGACCGAGCGGATGCTGAAGGTGGTGTACGGCCCGCTGCTGGGCTGCACTTCGAGGCCCACGGTGGCTTGCGCGATGGAGTCGATGTTGTTGACGCCCTGCTGGCGCAAGTCGTCCCCGGTGATCGCGGTGATGGAGAGCGCGGCACGCTGCACGTCTTCCGAACGGCGCTGGGCGGTGACGATGATGACCCCCAGCCCTTCACCGGCGCTGGCCGCGCTGGCCGCCTCTGGCGCGGCTTGCGCAGCAGCGGGCGTGCTGATCAGCGAAGCAATCGCCGCAAGCGAGGCCCCGCACGTGAATATGACCTTCATGACACCCCCTCGACGTTCTTTTTCTTGAGCGTGGGGCGCTTCTAGGGAGCCGCGAAATCGCGGTCTGTCCGTTTGGAAGATGACAAATCTGGCGCCGGCCGTTCGGGGCGTTTTCAGCGCAGGACGAGGCAGGCCAGCTCGTAGGCGCTGCTGATGCCCAGCCGCTGGTAGGCGCGCTTGCGATAAGTCAGCACCGAGGAGGTCGCGATGGCGAGATCGAGCGCCGCGCCCTCCACCGATACGCCGATCGCCGCCCGCGCGCAGACCTCTCGCTCACGCGGCGTCAGCGCCGGAAAGCGGGCGGCGAAGCGTTGCTCCAGTTCCTCGATCCGCTGCGCCCGGCCTTCCACGACCTCTCCCACCAGCGCCCGGTGGCGGTCGATCAGCGGCATCAGCAGGCGATAGTAACAGCCGAGCCAATCCAGCTCCCGGTCCTCGAACGGCCCGCTCTGCCGCCGGCGCACCACGGTGAGGCACCGCCACCCGGTACCGCCGAACTTGCGCAGGAACGACACGCGTTCGACCACGCCGGCGCGCTGCATCATCGCCTTGTAGGCTGGAACCACGATATCGTCCGGCTCCACCTTGAGCCGCAGGACTGCGCCCTCCCCATCGATCCGGTCGATCGCGGTCTGGAGTGGATCGCGCGGCAGGAAATGCGCGACATAGGAAGCGCCCGAAACCGCCAGCTTGTCCGCCTCGGTCTCCGCTATCAGCGGCTGCGCGCGGGCGCTGCCCTCGATCAGGAACAGCCGGTCGACCTTCACCGCGTCCTCCAGCCCCTGGCTGAAAGCGCGATAGAACCCTTCCGACCCCAGCGCGGCGGCGGCCTGCTCGAACGGCTTCATCACCCCGGCGCTTATGCTGTCGGTTTCGATCCGGTCGATCCGCAACGCGCGCCCCCCTTCTTTCGATTGTCCTCATACCGATGGACAGGAGCGCCGCCGATTTTGAGCTACCCGTCCGCCGGGCGCAAGCAGGAGATCGCGGAATGAAGTTCGGATTGTTCTTGGGAATCTGGGAAAATCCCGTGGCAGCGGACAACCACCAGGCGATCCTGCACGAAGTGATCGACTACGTCGTCAAGGCGGAGAAACTCGGCTTCGTCTCGGCTTTCCTGACCGAGCATCACTTCACCGGGCTGCCGCAGATTCCCTGCTCGATGATGGTGCTCGCCAACCTCGCTGCGCGCACGCAGGTCTTGCGGCTGGGCACCGCGGTCACGATCCTGCCGTGGCACAATCCGCTGCTCTACGCCGAGGAAGTCGGGACGCTCGACCTGCTGTCGGACGGCCGGTTCGATTGCGGCATCGGGCGCGGGTTTCGATACGTCGAATGCCAGGGCTTCGGCATTCCGGGAGAAGAGCTGCGCGCCCGCTACGAGGAAGCCGTCGAGGTGCTGCACAAGGCCTGGAATGCGCCGGGCCGCTTCTCGCACCATGGCCGGTTCTGGAACTTCACCGATGCGGTCATCGATCCCAAGCCGGTGCAGCAGCCGCATCCGCCGCTGTGGATCGCGGTGGGAAGCGACGAATCCGCCCGGGCGGCCGGTGCGGCAGGGCACGGCCTGCTGCTCGACCAGTTCAGCGATTCACGCCAGCTCGGCCGCCGGATCGCCGCCTATCGGGAAGCGACCGAGGCCGCCGGGCGGGTTTACGATCCGATGAAGATCGGCGTCACCCGCGCCTTTCACCTCACCGCGAGCGAGGCTGAAACGCGCGCGGCGCTGGAACACCATCGGCAAGTGCTCGCCAACAATCGCCGGCTCTCGTCCGATCCCGCCGCGACCGACGATGGCGTCCACCGTCCACCCATGGCGACCGGCGACGAGGATGACATCTGGCTGATCGGCACGCCGGAGCAGGTGATCGAACGGATCGAGCGGCTCAGATCGCAGGGTGCCGAATACTTGCTGCTGCTCGATGCCACCGGCGACCATGCCAGCCTGGAACGGTTTGCCGCCGAAATCATGCCGCGCTTCGCCCCGGGCGAGAGGCAGCCGAAGTCGCCTGACACACCCTCAATGGCTGACGAGCGCGCATAGCTCGATCGAACTGGTCACGCCGAGGCGCTGATACGCGCGCTTGCGATAGGTCAGCACCGATGTCTTGGCGATTCCGAGATCGAGCGCGGTCGCCTCCACCGTCATCCCCACCGCCGCGCGGGCGCAGACCTGGCGCTGGCGCAGCGTCAGCTCCGCATGGCGTTCGGCGAAGCGTTCCTCCAGCTGGCTCACCCCCAGCCGGCGCGTGCGCATCGGGCGGCCGCGGTTGAGCGGCAGCATCGGCAGCGCAAGGCACGCGAGGCTGAGGATCGCGCCGACCTCCTCGTCGGAGAAATACCCGTCCGTGCGATGCCGGGCCACGCTCAGCACCCGCCAGGCATCGCTGCCCCGCTGGATGATGGATAGCCGCTCGATGATGCCGGGATCGTCGTAGAACTGGCGGCGGAACGCGCTTGACGCGATATCGTGCGGTCGCACTCTCAGGATCGCGACATTGTTGTCCCGTGGCGCCGCCTGATAGGCATCGCATACCGGATCGAGCGGCTGATACCACTTGTTGTAGGCCGAAAAGAGCTGGACCACCGCCGGCTCGCAGAACGAATACTGGAGATCGTTGTCCTCGCGCCCGGTCGCCTCGAACAGATAGACCCGCCGCGCGCCGGCGGTCGAAGCCATGATCGCATCGCGAACCGTGGGGCCGAAATCCTCCGAGCCGATCGAAGCCAGCATCCTTTCGTAATCGGTGCCGATCCGCGTCGAAACCCGCCAGTCGTGGACCTGTGTCAGCTGAACCAATCCGACCTCCCCGGACTTACCGCGCGACAGCCGATGATGCCATGTCGGCCGGGCCAGCGCGAGAGGCGCGCGAAAGGCCGACCACCAGAACGGCAGTGGCCGCCAGCGCCGCCGGCAGGGCGAACAGCGACATCACCGTAGTCCCCTGGATGCCTTGCGTGAGCGCGAAGCCGATGAGGATCGGCGCGACCATCGTGCCCACCCGCCCGACGCTCTTGGTCCAGCCGATGCCCAGCGCGCGCATGGCCGCCGGATAATATCCGGCGAGCACCACGTTGACGCCGCCATACGCGCCCAGCACGAAGAACCCGCACACCCCCAACAGCACCAGCAGCACGTCGGAAGGGGCCGTGGCGAGAATCTGGCCGATCAGAAACAGCATGCCGGTCGAGATCGCGAGAAACGCGGTGAGTATCCGGGTCGCGCCCCAGCGGTCTATCAGCACGCCCACCCCGAGCGCGGCGATGATACCGCCGAGCGAGAACGTCGTCACCGAGATCGCGGCGACCGACTGGTCATGCCCGACTTCGACCAGCAAGGTTGGCAGCCAGGAATTGAGGCAATAGCTGATCGTCAGCATGGAGATGAACAGCATCCATAGCATCAGCGTGCCCAGCAGATAGCGAGGCGCAAAGATCAGCAGGGGGTTGGTGGCGCCCTTCCCGCCCTGCCGTTCATTCCCGTCGTCCGCCGCGCACTCCGGGCCGCGAAGCCAGATTCCCACCACCAGCGCCGTGAGCATCGAGCACATCCCGACAGCGATCAGGGCGCTGCGCCAGCCGGTCTCGCCGAACACGGCGACCGCGAGGCCCGCCAGCGTGGCGCCGAGGCCGTATCCGGTGAACAAGGTCATGGTGACGATGCCGCGCCGGTGCGGCGGTGAGGCATTAGTGACGATGGCGAGGCAGGTCGGCAGCGCGCCGCCCAGAAACAGGCCCGTCAGCAGGCGTATCGCGAACAGGGCTTCCCAACTCGTCGCGAAGCCGGCCGCCAGCTCGAAGGTGCCGAAGCCGGCCGCCGTGATGACCACCACCTTGCGGTTGCCGATCCGCCCGGCGAGCAGCGGAAAGACGATCAGCCCCAGCGACTGGCCGATCAGGTTGGCCGAGAACACCGGCCCCATCTCGGCATGCGTCATCCGCAGCGAAGCCGCGATCTGCGGCGCCAAGGGCCCGAGGATCGAATGGACGAGGCCGTCAAGCATATAGACCAGCGTGCATGCGGCCAGGATCGGACCTAGCCCACCGGCTCGCCCACCCGCCGTCTCGGCCGCTTGGCTGGCGTGATTCCCTGCCGTCATTTCCTCGCCCAATTTTTGTTCGTTTTCGCATTGTCGCGGGCCCGCCCTTGTCCTCTCGATAGAGGACAGTTCAGGCGCCCGCACAGCCGCGCATGAACCAGCGGTCCATCCCGATGCGGCCGGACCCCACGCCATCAAGGGCGATCACAGTCGGATGGCGATTGGGAAGGGACTGCTAGTTACGCGGCCGTAATGCGGCAGGGACGTCACGTATGCCCGGTTCCGGTCCGGCAGCGGCTTTCAATCAGCGCGCGCTGGGCAGCAGAAGGTGCACGCTCGTGCCATCAGCAATATTCTCGACGAGACGCTGGAAGGAGAGCTGGCTGAATCCCGCGAGCGGCTCGTCCGCGTCCGCGTTGAAGATTTCGGTCACGGTGCGTGTCTTCTTTCGCGCCGTGTTCATGCCGTCGGCCCCGCAATGGCGGTGTCGCCAAACACATCGGGCGCTCCGCCGAAGGGTTCGCCCAGACCTCCTCAATCAGCCGATGAATGATGGTATAGTTACGCTTTGTTGATGCTGACCATTTGGGTTCGCGATTTGCAGTGAACTTGTCGATTAGATCACCCAACACAAGCGCAGACTTTTGCCTTGCTGGCGGCTGGCTGCCAAACAGCGGATCGACATCCGGGTCATTGGCCATCTTACCTTCCAGACGCCTTAGCTCGTTCCGATAGCATTGAAGGCGGGCGCGGAGCATCGTGCGACAAAGATGCTCAAACTTGGGGCTTTCTGGCTTGATGGACCATCCATACTCCTCACAGAGCCAGATGGCGTCAGCAGCCATCACGGACCAAGCATCATGAGCATGGGCGCTGACCTGATTTGCTATGATTTGACGAAAGCCCTCGGCTCGGTTTTCTAAGGTAGACGGGTTCCCACCGACCGGGTTCGCGACCTCTCCTCGCATGTTCTTAGTCATGCGCGCGAAATGCGCATAGCAAGCGATCTCAATATCCTCGGAGGTGGGATTGCCCTCTAGTCGCAACCCCAAGCCCTCGTCGCTGACAACGGGCTCACGAGCGGCGTCGATCTGATCGAGAAACCCGGCCAGAACTGTCGGATACCTGCGCTGAACAGCTACGAAATCGCCGCCTAGCGACTTCTTCAATTCACCTTTCCCCACCGATGGCCGCAAAGTGCGCGGCACTTGGACGCGCACTTCAAAGGAAGTTCCTCGCTGATAGAGATATTTGAAACCTGCGACCCTTCGCTTGCTGTTATTCATCCTAGGCCCTCATTTAGGACCAAGGTTAGGACCAAATCGTCAAGAAAAAGCCAACATCTCTGCGGCTTTGGCAGAAAACTGCGCGATTTGGGAAAGCTGGCGCACCCGACAGGATTCGAACCTGTGACCTCTGCCTTCGGAGGGCAGCGCTCTATCCAGCTGAGCTACGGGTGCGCGAGGGCCGGCTGGCTGGCGCGGGTTAGCAACGTGGAGGGCACCCGCCAAGCGGATAATCCGGAGTTCGGGGGCCCTCCTTCATCGCTCACATCCGGGTGGGCAGCTGCTCCAGCTTGTCTCCATTGGCGCGGGTGACGGTGACGTTGAAACCGCCGCGCCGCCCGTCACGCAGCTTGTAATAGGTGAGATCGATCTTCTCACCCGGCGCAAGCGAGCGCTTCGACCAGCCAGAACGCGCCAGATGGCTCGGGCTCATGCCTTCGAACGCCCAGCGGTTGCCGGCGGCATCCTTCACGTAGAGGAAGGTGTGCGGATTGGTCCACACCCAGCGTTCCACGGTCACATTC
>DATMFK010000007.1:0-257591 GCA_035556195.1 Rhizobiaceae bacterium | reverse complement strand
GCGCGCCGCAACCCGTTCACGCAGATCCACCGAGTATGGTTTGCTCATTCATGCCAGCCTCCTTCCGGCCTACATGATGAATCACATTTCAAGCTATTCGGGAATCCTCATCCGATTCACTCAAGCATGATCCCGCTCTAGGTTCCTGGTATCGCCGGCAACCAGCCACAAGCACAGTCGACGCCTGAGAGATCACACGCGCTCCCGGTTATAGCCAGGGAGCACGAAAGTGAAAAATCGCGGATATTTGCATGCCCAGAGAGACGCCGCCGTGGTCGCGTCGTCCCAAGCTACTCTGAAGCGGCCTATGAGGTGCTGCGGCAGACGGCGCATATGGTACCACAACCCCGCCCCTCGCCAGAGCAACCTCGGCGCGGAGCATACGGGCGGACACCAAGTGAGCCTGAAGATCAAACTCGAGGCGCTTCCGCTCGTAGCAGAGCAGTCTCGCTCAAGAATAGCCATCTCGGCTCGCGCCAGTACAGGATCAATCCGTAGCATCGGCATGCTGCGCCCGGCTCTGCCGATTACCTACCGGGTTCCTCGTTTTGCCACCACAACAAAAGATAGTGTCGACAGCAGGCGTTGCCCGGCATTCGACCGGGCAACGATCCCAATCGGGGCCCTACTCCCGAGTTGCTTCCATCAATCGGGGGTCGGATCGTGTCCCCTTTGATCTCTACACCGCCTCTTCCTTTGGCTTGGCGGCTTCATCGGCGCGGCTCGTCAGCCTCCTGCTCAAGGCGCTCGACTACCTTGGCGATTTTGTGGGGCTCCTCGTGCTCCAGTCCGACTACCTCGTTCCGGGTTTCTCCCAAGGCCACAATGATCTCGTCCAACTTGGCGTGAATCGCCGCCGTGTCTCGGAAACCCTGGATCAACACCACGCTCGTGATAACGATCGCCGCGACCGAGAGAGCGTACGTGACCACTTCAGTCAGGCCAAATGGCACAAGCGCAGTACTAGCTGCCATCGCGAGAATGACGAAATAGAATCCCGGAGGGCGAGATAAGAAGTCAGCCATCGAAAATAGAAGCCGATTCATAGGAAGACCTCCGGAACCTTGGCGCCTTCTAAAATGCGTGAATTTTGTTTTAGTTGCCACTCACGTCCGGATACGAAAAGCTATCCTAAGCCGCCTTTCGTCGTTTCCGTTCACGCTCCCGCCGGCGTTCGTTGCGCTTGGCTGCCCAGGAGTACGCCGACGACGGCTCGTCTGCCATAAACGGCGAGAACGCGTTGTCGGCCATCCATGAATTTAGGTGATCTCTCTTGCCCGCATCTTCGGCGAGGGTACAGACCATGCCCGGCAAGGGCTGAATTGTGGTGCTGAGGCTCTACGGCCCTTTGGAACCGTGGTCGACAGGGCTGGAAGCCCGGCAACGTCGAACTGGTCCAGTGAGGAGGTCAGGGGTCGACATCAGCATCGGCGCTGCAATGGGGAACAAAACTTCCGATGCTGGCGCGTCAGCGGAAGCGTGGACCGCGCTGGCAGGGGCCGGGGCGGTCCCGCGACACGAGTCGCCCACATGACCTTGTTCGGCTTTCGGTAGCAGCCGGAAATCGGATCGTCATGGGTGAATGTTTGTCACCTTGGTGAGTTTGACACCCGCCAATGCAGCATACGTTTCTTCCGATCTGTTGTAGTCCGGTTCGGGAGGTGGATTCACCCGAATCTCGAAGGTCGCCTTAAGGGCACCTGCCGGCACGATGACATGGTCCGGAACGTTCAGATATTGCGTGGCGCTCAATTGCACTTCCATTCCACCCGTCGGCGCTATGGTGCCTAAGGTCACTGTCCCTTGTCCGGTGTCACTGCTGCTCAGCTCTTGCGGAGTTTCAAGCAGAACCAGCTCGGGCGGGTACACCCATATTTCGGCGCGACAGATTCTCCCAGCTCCTGGTCGGGTTGCATAGACGAATCCCTCAGTCTTTTGCAGTACCGGGGTCAGGGTAAGAGCGAATGACTGGCTGGTTCCGCCCTGCGGCACATTGATCTGGGGTGGAATGCTAGCGGCAGGGTTATCGCTTTTCAACAAGACGTCGGCACCGCCAGACGGCGCTGTGGAGAGCAGCGTCACGTCTCCATTCGCCGGCGCGCCGCCTCGCATGACGTTGGGACTGAGGGTGACGGTCTTACACTCTGCCGGAACCTGGCAGCGGCAAGCTGTGCAATCCAGTGGCTGATATGGTTCTTGACTGTCCAATGCAATCGCGGCGGCATGGATTTGGCGGTCTAGTGTTGTTGCCGTTTCCTTGAGCTGCCGCGCAATCTCTTTCATCAACTGGGAGCCTAAATCGCGGACAAGAGCCGCACCGGGAGGACCGCACACTTCAACAACACGCGCCGATGGAGATCCCCGCGGCCATTGACTGTTGGCTGCCTGGACAGCTGCCATGATGGCAGAAAGGTGTTTCCTTTCGTGGGCGTTGACGAAATTCACGAGATTTGCCCATCCATCTGCACAGGGCTGGCATGGTGGAAATAGGGCATCCCAATGGATCCGCGTGATCGAAGGCCGGGCTTGAAACTCAATGTCAAAATTGGAAGCCTGCAGGCAGGAGAGCCTGGCGGTGCCGTCGAAGCGCGTCGTCTTTTGGGTACTGAAACTCTGCAATAAATCGGTGAAGTTGCTGGCGATATGGTCGTCCTCTGAACGACCATTGATAAGAAGCCGGTAGGTCGTGATTGCCCAATGTCCCGGATGGGGCTGTCCAGATGGATGGGTTACACCGTTCGTCGTCATTCGAAAATTCAGGTCTGAGCAGTCGCCGGAAACAGGATCCAGAAAAATCTGAGCGGGCTGAGCGCTGGCCAGCAGCGGGATCATCACAAGGCCGAGCGCTGCAACGTGCTGACGAAAGGATCTGGTGGTCATTTGCCCTCCTGTTCGGGCTCGGCGAACCGCCCCACCCGCTCAGCCCCTTGATCCACCCCGGCATGGCGCTCTGACGCCCCATGGGGCCGAGGTCCGCCATCAGACTATCATAGCACCGAACCGGAGTGTTGTCCTCGCCGGCTTTGCCGCCGCGAGGGCGGGCGGCTTTATGGCGAGGACCGGAAGTAAGCCCGCTTATTCAATCATAGGGTAATGAAGCCATCGCACCGATGCTGCTCGATCCGAAGCGCGACATCACGCTGCGCGGCGCACCGCAGGCAAGAAGGTGGGCGCAAAGCACTCCTGAAAGCGTCCGGATATCGGCCATGCGGTTTGCCAGCGTTGTCGGGATGCACTTTCTCGTTCCCGATCCAACAGATCGGACATACCCTCTTTGTCCTCTGACCGTCTGAACTGCGCCCTCATTCCGGTCGTTCGGGCATCGTTCTTGTGTTCCCGAAAGCGGACAGGCCCGCGTAGTCAATTGCAGCAGGTCGCACCGGCATTTAGCATGCGCTACATGTGACATTGCTTGCGACGGAGTGTAAATGACGGATAAAGGGCCGGGCAAAAGGCGCGTACGGTGGCGGTATACCGGCCATGAGGACTGGCAGTATCCGACGAGCGACGTGTTCCCAGTCGTTACGGTGCAGTAGAGGCGCATCCCTTTTGTCTCACGGCGACAACGCCGTGTTGGACCGCACAGAGTGCGATCCCCCTCTCTGGATCCTGCTGCATGGTAGGGCATCCTGACGCGTGTCCATCGGGCAACAGCTCGGGGATCAAATTCCGGACGGCACCGCGCTGCCTCTTGATCGCCACGATCTCACGACAAAAAGCAACCTGTAACTTGTGGTGATAATTCTGTCTTCACCCGAAAATCAGGCAACAGGAAAACGACATCGTGACGCGACAAAAGCACGTCATGGGGGCCGCGCTTTGCCTCGTGCTCTCGGCACTTGCCCACGGCAAGGCGCTGGCCGACCAGGCATTGATCTGGACCCCTAGCAAGACCGCGACCGATACCTACAGCATGCGTATGGGAGCAAGGCTCGACCGCGTGGAAGCCGGAGCGGAAGTCCCGATCGATGGCCGGAAGCCATCCGTGAAGCAGGACGAGAAGCCGCTTCCGGTGAAGGCATGGGGATCGGTGAACCTGCCGAAGACCGAACTGGCCGGGGATGCCAGGATAGACATGAACATCGGCGGCCTGGAGGGCAGGCGCGAGATCGCGCTGACCAACGTGAAATCCCGGGAGGTGGCCCCCGGTATCTGGGTGAAGATCGAGAGCCGCTATGCCTTCAGCCATAGTCCCTCGGCCGCTACGGAGATCGATGCCAGTACAATGAGTTCCGTCACGTTATCTTCTCCTGCGACCGGGACCTCGGCGGTCGCACGCAGTCAGCGTTCGGTCTCGGGCGGACGCTGGAACACCAGTGCAGAAGTCGAGCAACAGTTGCTCGGCGCGGTGAAGGTCGGAGCCGAGATTTGGGAGAACGCCGCTGCCCCGGTCACCCGTTTTCGCGCGAGCTATAGATATTCGTGGTGAAACCGCGGACGATGCCATTGCCAAGGACGTGCTCAGAATGGCTTGGCGTAAGTCATCCTTTTCCAAAAGATGGGGTGCAGTACGAGCAATCGGCCGCCCGTATTCGCGCCCGATCTTAAGGGCAAGCTCTCCGCGCTCGACGGGCAACGTCAGCCTTGCACCTGGCCGCTCAATTGCACTCCAAGGCAAATCGGCGGCCGGCGTCCTTATGACCTACTCTCTCTTTTTCGGAACAACTACTCTCCGCCATGAGTTCCTGCTGCAGGGAGATTTTTGATGTCTGACCGCAAAAAGCCCGCGCCAAAGAAAGAACAGGATCATCAGCCTGAGGAAAATAAGGAGGCCCCCGATAATCCGGTGCCGCTTGGTCCAGGCCCGTCGCTTGAACCCGACCCGGATCCGTCACCTGACCCTCCGGATCTTCCCGGCGGGTGATGCCCGCCAACTAGGCAACGCACGCATCGCGCCTAGTTCCTCGGGGACTGCCTCGGTTCTGTCGAACATTGCGCCACCACACGCGAATTTTTGCGGTTGGTTCTTCGGCTTCATATACTTACTCGCCTCCCAGAACTCCCGGTCGGCTACGCGCCGATCTCGGCCGTTTGAGGCGAGCTCTGCCGCCACCTGAAAGCAGACACTACCGGCGACCGCGCTGGAGGTCGCGGTGGCGCCAATAGCGAGATTGCTCCGCCATTTCACGTTCGAGAAGCGTTCGTTGCCGGGCGTCCGCCGCTTCGCCGGATCGGGATGCCAGCTCAGGATTTCACGGATGCCAACCACCCGTCCATGGGCCGCATGTCGTTCCAGGATCCCGGCAGCGCGAGGCTCCAGGAGGGGAGCATAGGCGGCACAGCGAGCGGCGATACCCTGTGGTCACTCAAGCAGGTCAAGCCATTTCGGCGCGCCGACCGGGTCGGCCGGATCTCACTTGGCTTCAACATGCACGCTGGCGAGAATCTTCAGATCACGGCGAGCGTGGCGTATTCATTCGGGAGAAAATCTCGTCTTAGCGGCTCGATTTCATCGCCGGACGAGCCTCCCATTAAGCCAAGGATGCTTGCCGAGGCCGAGATCCCAGAAGTGATGGGGGGCGTCGATGATCGGGCCGTCGTAGCGCATGACGGTTCAGTCCGTCAGGGCTTCGGGACCAGTTCCGCAGACAAGGGCGCATACATTGCGGTCGGCATTCAGCTTCAGCCTGCCGGTCCGCAGTGCGGCCACTGCGGCCGCGCCGCTGAGGTCGGCCGCAAGGCCGAGTTCGAACCAGAGCCATCTTGCCGCGTCGACCATCTCCTCGTCCTCGACCAGCACAACCTGATCGATCGCGTGCCGCGAAAGCTCGAACACCGCGGGCTCGGTCCTGGCGCAGGCCATCGTCGCGACCCTTGTCGTCACGTTCTCCAGCGTGACCACCTCTCCGGCAGCGAGAGAAGCGTGAAATGTGGGCGAGCCGGTCGGCTCGACGCCGATGATGCGAACGGAAGGTTTCAGCGCCTTCAGCGCCACCGACATACCCGTGATCAGGCCGCCACCGCCGATTGCGACCAGGACCGTGTCGATGTCCGGGTTGCTCTCCAGCAGTTCCAGGGCCACCGTGCCTTGGCCGGCCAGTACGAGCGGATCGGCAAAGGGATGGAAGTAGGCGGCGCCGTGACGCTCGGCGAAAGCCAGCGCGTGACCGTTGGTCTGGTTCCAGATCGATCCGAGTACCTCGACTGTGGCGCCCAGCTTGCGCAATTTCTCGATCTTGGCCGGCGATGCGTTCGTGGGCACGAAGATGGTGGCCGGGACGCCGGCGATGCGAGCTGCGCGCGCCACGGCAAGGCCGTGATTGCCACCCGATGCGGTCACCACGCCGGCGGCCAGCTCCGATGCCGGTGTCGCGAGCAGGCGGTTGGTCGCGCCGCGAGCCTTGAAGGAGCCAGTCGTCTGCAGGCATTCGAGCTTCAGCCACAGCGACGCCTCGGTGGGCGGGCTGTCGAGCGCGGTAGCGTTGAGGAGCGGCGTGTGCCTGATATGCGCCGCGATGCGCGCCGCGGCCGAATGGATATCTTCAAGCGTGATCAAGGCCGGTCCTCGTATTGCGATGCGACCACCATGCAACAATTTCCCGGTCTGACCCACCCCGGATGCCGCTTCCCGTAGACGATGCCGTCCACTCCATGGACAAGCTCCTCGGGCGCTCGCTGCGGATCGGTCAGGAAATGGATCCGCCCGGCCGGCTGCCCGGCACGCACAGTCTCGCCGAGCTGCTGGTAGGCTTCGAATACGCCGGCTTGCGTGGCTGTGACGTAGGACCGTGTGCTGGCGATTGCATAAAGGGTATCATCCTTCACACTGGACTGGATGGTCCCTTCGAGGACGCCGAGATGCGTCAGCACGTTGCGCACACCGTCGCGGCAGATGCGAACGGCCTCCGGCGAAACCGTGCCCATTCCGGCCATCTCCGTGCCAACCGTGACCAGCCCGGCCCTGACCGCTGACGCGGTTGAGGTTCGCGGGTCGCTGAAATTCGAGATGACCACCATCATGGGCGCGCCGAAGGCACGCACCGCAGCGCGGCTTCTGGCCGCCAGCGCTGCGTCGTCGGTCGGCTCGACGATGGCGCTCGGGATGATCGAAAGCGAGGAGCCGCCCGAGTGGAGATCGATGAAGGCATCTGCGAGCGGGAACAGCACGTCGTTGACATAGGCAGAAAGCTGCTCGGTGATCGAGCCCAGCGGATTGCCCGGGAAGGTGCGGTTGAAGTTCAGCCCGTCGAGCGGCGATACCCGCCTTGCCGCCTCTACTGCCGGAGCATTGACGGTGGGCACGATTATCAGGCGACCGCTGACCCGTTCCGGTGCGAGGTCGCGGACGAGCTCGCCGAGAACGATCGGACCTTCATACTCGTCGCCATGATTGCCGCCCTGCAGGATCACCGTCGGTCCGGAGCCGTTGGCGATCACAACCAAGGGTATGCGCACAACGCCCCAGGCATCGTCGTGTACCGACGACGGCAGGTTGAGAAACCCGACCTGCTTTCCCGAGCGTCCGAAGTCGATGTCCGTGAATCCGATGGAGCCTGTCATGATTGCCTGCCGTGCTTGGGAAAACTGGAGGCCCGTATCGGGTCGCAGAATGGCCGTTTTCCAAATATGAAAAAGTTGTTTGACATAAGATACATCGGTACTGATGCTGTCAATGGCCGGATCGTGTATCAAATCGGCGATGTGTGCGAGGTGAAAAGGGAATGGCGAAGCGGGCGGCGGTGCCGGAGCAGGCGGAAGAGGTCGTCACCTATCGGGCGCCCGCGCTCGAAAAGGGCCTCGACGTGCTGGAGCTTCTGGCGGTGCAGCCCGGCGGCCTCATCCTTTCGCAGATCGCGCACAGCCTCGAACGCTCGGTTCAGGAGGTCTATCGCGTCGTGGTCTCGCTCGAACGGCGCGGATACGTGTACAGGAGACCGCCATCCGACGAGTTCTTCCTGTCGATGAAGCTTTTCGATCTCGCTTGCAGTTATCCGCCGACGCGCATCTTGCTCGACGCCGCCCAGCCAATCCTGCAGACGTTGGCGACAAGGATCAACGAGTCGGTGATCCTCTCCGTCGTCGACGGACTGAAGGTGCGGGTCATCGCCGTCGCGGACAATCCGGCGCCGATCGGTTTCCGCGTGCGACTCGGCACCCAGAGCCGGTTGCTCACCACGGCCTCCGGCCGAACGCTCCTGGCATTCCAGAACGAGCACCGGCGTACAAACCTCCTCGAAGCGCTGGTCGAAGAGCATCGCGCCGCCGGCGGCAATCCCAAGCCGCTGCTCAGGCGGATCGAACGCATCGCCCAGCGCGGCTACGAGGTGGTCGCCGACGAGACGCTCAAGGGCATCACCGATGTCAGCTTTCCCATCCTCGACGGCAGCGGCGACGCGCAGGCGGCGCTCACCATGCCCTTCGTGCTTTGGGTGACCAATCAGGTTCGCCTGGCCGACGCCTCGCAGCACCTCTTCGAGGCAGCGGTCGCGCTCAACAAGCAGATCGGCGGAACGCTGCCGGTTCGCGACTTCAGGCTGGACGAGAGCTGAGTCCACTTGCGGCTCAGATCGTCGTCCGCACATGAGGATCGCGTCCGTAGAAGGACACCAGGACGACGATGACGGCGCCGAGGACGGCCTGCACGACGGAAGGTTGCAGACCGAGGCCGATCAGAAGGGTGTTGATTTCGGTCAGCACCAACGCGCCAGCGACGGTACCGACGTAGGAGCCGCGGCCACCGACAAGGGCAGTGCCGCCGATCACGACGGCGGCGATCGTCTGGAAAAGATAGGGCTGGCCGACCTCACCATAGGCCGATCCGGTGAAGCCGAGCAGGAGGATGCCGGTGAGGGCCGCGAATGCTGCACTGATGGCAAACGTAATGGTCCACATCACTACGGGATCGATTAGTGCCAGGGGTGCCGCGCGCGGATTGCTGCCCAACGCGAAGACGCGACGGCCATAGGAGGTGCGCGCCAGCACGACGACGATGATGGCGGCTAGAACGAAGAAGCATGGGACGAGCCAGGGCACCGGGAGAAGGCCCGCCGAACCGCCGATCGACACGAACTCCGCCAGGGCCGGCGGCGCGGAACCGGACGGGAAGCCGCCTGTCCACCACAGCACGGCTCCCTGCACGATCGTGCCGACGCCCAATGTGACGATCAGTGGGTGGAGCTTGAGCGCCGAGGAGATCAGGCCGTTCACGGTGCCGACGAGGCAGGCGAACACCATGACAATCATGCAGACCAGGGCGAAGTTCATGCCGCCGCCATAGAGCTGGGCGGTCACCACATTGGCGAAGCCGATCATGAAGGGGATCGACAAGTCGATGCCGCCGATGATGACTACCAGTGTCTGGCCGATCGAGGCGATGGCCAGCAGTGAGGCCAGGACCAGCATGGCGCGCACCGAGAATTCTGAACTGTAGCCGGGGATCAGAATTGTCCCGAGAACATGCAGCCCGACGGCCACGGCCAGCGAGCCGGCAACGCGCCATTGATCACCCGTCAATCGCGGCATCAGCCAGCCCCCTCCCCAGCAGCCTCTCGTGCAGCGCGGTCAGTACGATCGCCAGAACCAGGATCGTGCCGTAGGCAATCTGCAGAACGAAGGTCGACAGGTTGAAAAAAGTGAGCGCGCTTTGAAGCAGGAAGATGTCGATCGCGCCGATAGCAGCGCCGACCAGACCGCCCCTCCCCCCAGCGAGGCTGACACCGCCCAGGGCCACGGCGGAGATCGCGATCAGCGTATAGTTGGGACCGATCGAAGGATCGGCCGACCCTATCAGCGCCGTCATCATGAGCGCCGCCACGCCTGCGAAGGCACCAGTGATGACATAGGAGAGGAAGCGGACCAGCGTCACGGGAATGCCTGCGGTATAGGCTGCGCGGTCGTCGCTGCCGACGGCCATCAGATGGTCGTAGTAGGGCAGGCGCCGGATGCCGAACCAGACGAGGAAGACGGCGGCGAGCGGCAGGATGGAAAGCGAGCCGCCCAGTGACCTTAGCCAGACCGGCACCGTGCCCGTCGGCGCCGGCAGGATCGTGAGGGTTGTGCCGATCAGGATGAGGTAGGTGCCGAGCGTGGCGACGATCGGCTGGATACGCAGCACCGTGGCTAAGACACCGTTGACCGCACCCACCAGCGCGCCGATGACGACGACGGCCGGCACGATGATCCAGGGCGTCTCGATACCTAGCCGCTGGACGAGTACCAACACGACCACCGCATTGATGAAACCCATGAGTGGACCAACGGAGATGTCGATGCCGCCGCGACCGCCGAGGATCGCCGGTGTCGAGGCAAGTGCGGCGCCGATCAAGGGCGCGGCGAGGCCGATCAGCGTTCCCCACGCAGTGGGAGCGAATCGCGCCGGGTTGATGAAAATGTTGATGGCCAGCAGGATCACGAACAGCACCGGTCCAAAGCCGACCTGCTGCCATGCCTTCTGCGCCCAGCCGAGCCCGTCACTGGTGGGGGATTGGGCAATCCCCTTCATTGCGAGCGTCCGAACATGACGGAGATGATGCGCTCGGCCGTACGGTCATCGCCCGAGACGGTGGACGCCACCTGCTCTTCGCGGAAAACGAGAATTCGGCCGCAGAGCAAGAGCACCTCTTCGATCTCAGTGGACAGGATAACGAGCCCCACACCGGCGGCCGCCAACTCCCTGAACACGGCGTAGAGGGTCTGCCGCGTGGCGATGTCGACGCCGCGGGTGGGATCGTTGAGCAGGAGCACCTCCGGCTGGTGCGCCAGCGCGCGGGCGAGCAACACCTTCTGCTGGTTGCCGCCGGACAGCGTCGTAATCACGTTGCGTGGTTGCCTGGCAGCGATCGAAAGTCGTTCACGGTAATACTCGTAGCGCCGCCGGCGCTCGCGCTTGCTGATGAGACCGAAGCGGCGGTCGTGCCCAACGGTGGCGATAGCGAAGTTGTCAAGGATGGACATGGTCGGGAAGATGCCGGTGGCGCGGCGGTCGCGCGGCAGGTAGGCGACGCCGCCGGCGATCGCGCGGCGCAGGCTCGTAATCAGATGTTCGGTGCCGCTGCGATGGGCCACGACGCTGCCGCTGGCGGGGGTCCGGAGGCCGGCCAGCACCTCGATGAACTTCTCCTGGCCGTGTCCGTCGAGCCCGGCCAGTCCAACGATCTCGCCGGCGCCGACATTGAAATCGAAGGGCTCGGCGTCCTTCTTCAGGGCGATTCCCCGGGCGGAGAGGCGCAGTTCGGCATCAGGCATGGCTGAGTTCTCGCGCGGTCTCAGGCGCCATCAGGGCGAGCAGTTCGTCGGGCTTCAGTTCATCCCGCTGGAGCGTTCGCACGACCCGACCGCTGCGCAGCACCGTCACGTCGTCCGACAGCAATATCACCTCGTCCATCCTATGCGTGATGAAGATCACCAGCCGCCCCTCCGCCGCCTGGCCGCGCATGAGCGCGAAGACCGCCTCGCGGTCGGCGAAATCGAGCGCGGCCGTCACCTCGTCGAGAATGAGTACGCGCGGCTCGTGCAAGAGCGCCCGGGCCAGCACTACCAACTGCTGCGCGGCGAGCGGCAGATCTGCCGCAAGCGCCTCGAGTGGCACTGGCGTCACCGCAAACCGGCCGAGCACGCGCGCGGCCGTCCGGCGCCGCTCGTTCCTTGGGATCAGCCGCCGCAGCAGCCCTTCATAACCAAGCAGGACATTGTCGACGACCGTTCGGTCCGGTGCGATCAAGACCTCCTGAAAAACGGTGGCGAAGCCCGCGGCTCTGAAGCCGCGCGGATCGCGCGCGGCAACGTCGCGGCCATCCAGCAGAATGCTGCCACGGTCCGGCAGCACGATGCCGCTCAGCAGCTTGACCAGGGTGCTCTTTCCCGACCCATTCTCGCCAAGGATGGTGTGGATCGTCCCCGGCCGGAACGAGATCGACGCGCCTTCAAGGGCGACCGTCTCGCCATAGCGCTTGGAGAGATCAACGACTTCGAGCATTGACACCCCAGGGCAGGGCCGCACGGCACGAGTCCGGCTCGCCTGGCAGCGCCATATCATTGCCATATCTCATGAAACGACAAATGCCCGGGCCGGAAACGTGGGCACTCCACATCGTCTGAAGAGATTTCCCGACCGGCATGCGCCGGTTGGGTGAACCGAGTCGCGCAGACCCAGCAGCATATCGCGTGAAAAAGGATTCACGCGATATGCTGCAGGTTTTCGATCTCGAGCGTGTCTTTGCCCCGAAACCGCTCACACTTTCGGAAGACATGCTCTAGTTGGCCGCGCAGGGATCAGGCGTCTGGCTGTAGTCGAACAGCGCGACGGGAGCCGGCTTGACGAAATAGGCGTCCATCATGGCGTCGGGCAGCGGGTCCTGCGGCGCGACGGGGAACACGGATACCGCATCCTTGGTCATGCAGGAGGCGTACCATTTGTCGAGCTCGGCCTGCTTCACCTCGGGCACGGGCACCATGATGATGTTGAGCTTCGGCTGCTGGCCCTCGAGGACACGCACGCCGACACGGAAGAGCGTCTGCGCGGTCCAGGACGGCATCAGCGCGCCGCCCGTGAACTTGAACTTGTCCGGATTCTGTTTCCAGTAGCCGAGTGCGTCGCCGGAGATGCTGCCCGAGACCAGCGGAACCGGCCGGCCCGCCTGCTCAAACGCCTCGTCGACGATGCGTGCCTCGCTGCCTGACGTCCAGACCGCATCGATCGGCTGCGGATTGGTTGCGAGCACCTGCAAGGTGACCGTCTTGGTGACGTTCGGCGACCAGTTTCCGTTGACGTCGCGGACGACCTTGATATCCGGGGCCTCGGCGAAGGCCTTGTCGGCGCCGGCGCGCTGCTGGGCCACCAGCGGGCTGCCGGCGATGCCCTCGATCCGAAGCACATTGCCTTTGCCGCCGAGCCCCTCGACAATGCCCTTGGCGAGGTCGTAGCCGAATTTCACGTAGTTGGAATCAACGTTGACAGCATAGGGGCTGGTGACGGCGCCCGCGCCGGTGACAAACGGAATACCGGCCTTGTGCGCCGCCTCGATCACTTCGTTCAATGCCGTCGACGACCCGGCAAAGGAAGTAATGATACTGCATTTCTTGTCGATGAAGGCGCGGATCTGGGCGATCTGCTGGCTGGTGTCGCCGTTTGAATCCGACATCTCGAAATCGGAGACCCAGCCCTCTTTCTGATAGAGCCCGACGAGGCGCTTCAGCTCATTCGTCACGGACACGCGCCAAGGATTGCCCTGATACGATTCCGAATGACACCATTTCCAGGGCTTCGGCGGCATAGCGAAAGTGTCGAAGGCGGCCGGTTGGACCGTATCTTCGACGCCAACGTAGAGTGCCTTGACCTCCGGCGGGAGCGTGTCGAAAGCCGCCGGCAATTCAGCCGCTCTCGCGCTGCATGTTGCTGCCAGAGACCCGCTAGCCAATGCCAGCGCGGCCACTCTCGCGACCAATCTGATGTGCCTCCTCATCCCACTTGTCTCCTCTGGCCGGGAAAAGAAACGTTGCCCACAGGGCATTCCATCGCGGGTGTCCCTATTTTTTCGTATTTGAGAAACCCTGTTCATATGAGATAGTTTGTGCCTCGGGGTGTCAACTGGAATCTTGCCGCCAAGCGGGGCAGTTCGTCTTCGCAATCCGGCACATCGGTGGGACTTTTCATGCTGCATATGCTCGTCGGCTGCCTTAATCGAAACGCCCCGTATTTCTCCCAAGCGAACGGCGTCGGACTTGCCGTCTTTTCATTCGATGAGAACACTCTCTCACTCAAGAAATGCGCCGAGGCGGATGATATCGACAATCCGACGTTCCTTACGGTCGATCCGGAGACACATTGCATCTATGCCAATTCCGAAGTGTTCGGGTGGAAGGAAGGAACTGTCAGCGCTTACCGCTTCGCCCCTGAAACCGGTGTGCTGACCTATCTCAACAAGCAGGTCACGCTCGGCAGCATTGCCGCCCATAATAGCCTTACCCGCGATGGGCGGTTCCTGATGGTCGCAAATTACAGCATGGGTGAAGGTGGGCCGGACCAGACGGTTGCCGTGTTCGGCAGAAATCCTGACGGCAGTCTGACGCCTGCGTTGTCAAGTGTCGCCCATACAGGATCCGGCCCCAACCGGGAGCGCCAGGAGCGCAGTCATGGGCACTGCGCACTGCAACTTGTCGACGGACTGGTGCTCGTGACCGATCTGGGAACGGACCGCGTTTTCGCATATCGGATGGGACCAGATGGAAGGCTGACGAAAGCCACCGAAGCGAAGGTCCGCCCTGGCGCTGGGCCGCGTCACATCGCGCTCCATCCCGATGGCAGGACTTTCTTCGTCTTGAACGAATTGGATTCGACGGTCGGCACCATGCGTGTAAAGCGTGATGGCGCAATCGTCATGCTGGATGTGGTCGCCGCGCTGCCCGCCGATGTTTCGGGCTCGCATGGCGCGGACATCCATATCTC
Organism: Rhizobiaceae bacterium; assembly: GCA_035556195.1. Classification (GTDB taxonomy): domain Bacteria; phylum Pseudomonadota; class Alphaproteobacteria; order Rhizobiales; family Rhizobiaceae. The sequence goes on along the minus strand of DATMFK010000007.1, from coordinate 243,208 downwards.
GCCCGACGGCCGTTTCCTCTACTGCTCCAACCGCGGCCACGATTCGATCGCCATCTTTTCAATCGACCGCGACACCTGCAAACTCGCGCCACAAGGCTTCGCCTCGTGCGGCGGCAGGACGCCGCGCAATTTCGCGATCACGCCCTCCGGACGCCATCTTGTCGTTGCGAACCAGGACAGCGATACGATCACTTTCCTGGCACGCGATATTGAGAACGGCAGCCTCAGTGCCTCCGATCGCCGGCTCGAGATCGGTACTCCCATGTGCGTGCGTATCGCCGCCTTCAAGAAGAGGAACGGCTAGACCGAAATTATCGCCCCGGCGCGCATCCAGGCGTCGGCGCAATCCGGACCATGACTGGAGGCTGTATCCTCGAGCTATTGCGCTGAGACTGACCGGTCCACCGATCGCCTCTTCTTCGTTATTGTCGCTCAGCGGCTGATTGTTTCTGTTTCGACGGAGCGGAAGATTTCGGAAATCGTCAACCTGCGTGGAGGCGCGCATTCTTCACCTTCCGTACACTCGCGGTCCCTCCGTCAATGACCACAAAGGGTCCGATTCCAGACGTCGGCACATCAGGCTTGCATGGCTGGATTTCAATGGCTCGTTGATCAGTGCCGCTGCACGCGCTCTCTGGGCGGGTCCGATCAGGAATTCAACGAAAGGTGCGGAAACGGGGTCCAATCAGGACCGCGCTCATGCCGAGCCGAACGGCCGCCAGCGCAGATCTGATATCAGAAGGTTCAGTCAATTCCCGGTCCCCGTTTTTGCCTTGCCTCTATGGGCCCTCTCCGCGGCGTACTTGATTTTGCCCCGCGGCCTTGGCGGTCGTTGTCACGCCCACCAGCGCAACCGCGATCGCACCGGCGTTCTTGATCCAGTTAGCCATTCCCTCCCCTCACTCCTGCGCTTCAACCGCCGCGGCGGCGGCCGTGGCCACTTCATAATCCTGGGCGACCGCGCCGCCCGACACGCCGACTGCGCCTATTAGCCGGCCTTGGGCGTCGCGGACCGGGATGCCTCCTGCGAAGACGATCAGCCCGCCATTGGTGCGATCGAAGCCGGGAGAGGTGCCGCCCGGCTTCACGAAGTCGTAGAGCGCTTCGGTGTTGAAGCCGAACAACGCGGCGGTGCGGGCCTTGTTCATCGCGATGTCGGCGGAGCCGAGGAATGCGCCGTCCATGCGGACGAAGGCCTTTATGTTCGCGCCATCGTCATAGACGGCAATGTTCATCGGCACCCCGATCGCGTCAGCCGCCTTGCGGGCGGCTGCGACAGCGTTGTCGGCCTGGGTCTGGGTGATGCTCATGGGGAGATTCCTTTTCGGGGGAAGAACCGGTCGGGAGGAACCGCGACCGGTCGGGGGCGGGATCAGATCCGGTTATCCCAAGCAGCATGTCTTCGATCACCTGCGGCACCACATTGCGGAACTTGCCTTCGTCGGCCGGCACGATCTCAATCATGCGATCGATCATCTCCTTCGGGTTCATCTTGCCTTCGGGGGTCGCGAAGAAATCGTCGAACCCCTTGCGCAGGTCCGCCCGCTTGGTGAAGTTCACCTCGTCGTCGAGCCAGCGGAACGGATTGTCCGCCATGGTCTCGTTGTAGCCGGTGTAATAGGCGCCCGGGTTGATCGTCTGGATCTTTATGCCATAGGCGGCCAATTCCTGCTGCAGAGCCTCGGCGACCGATTCGAGCGCATGCTTGGTCGACACGTAGGTGCCCCAGTTGGCCGGGGTGAACAGACCTCCCATCGACGAGGTGAAGACAACCTTTTTGCCCTGGCTCTTGCCTTCGCGCACCCAGCGTTGGACGACGCCCTGTGTCAGTTCGAGCGGCAGAAAGACGTTGACCTCGAAATTCTTGCGAACGAGGTCGAGCGGAATCTCCCAAACCGGGCCCGCTTCGCCCATACCGGCATTGTTCCACAGGATGTCGAAGTCCCACTTCAGGGCCTGCTTGATGTCGTAGGGGTCGGTGAGGTCCAGCCGTTCGACGCGAATCTTGCCGCTGAGGCCGAGTGCTGCGACTTCCTCGCGCAGCGGAGTCACCTGAGACGAGACCTGGACAGTCGCGATGATATTGTGGCCGTTCCTGGCCATGCCGATCGCGGCGCCCTTTCCGAAACCGCCAGCGGCGCCAGTGATGAGGATGGTTTTCTGCGTGGTCATTTCAATTCTCCCTTCAACTTTCCATCTGGGCGCGGGGCTGCGTCCGATGGGTTGAAGTTAGAAGGGATGACCGTGGCCAGCCGTCCGCAGCTTGCGGCGACTGTTCCGAAATTGCGGTGGCGATTGGCGCTGCGAAAATCCGGATTCTACAGGCTCAACCGGAACGCCCCCGGCGTCATGCCTGTCATCTTGCGAAAGCTCGCCGCGAAGGAGGAGGGCGTCTCATAGCCGACCGACAGCGCGATCTCCGTGATCGGCAGCTCGGGGTCCGCGAGCATTTTCTGCGCCCGCTCGATGCGCAAGCCAACCAGATATTGGTGCGGGGTCTTGCCCACGGCCTGGCGAAAGGCAGTGCAGAAATGGAAACGGCTGAGCCCCGCGATTGCGGCCAGCTCGTCAAGGGCGATCGGCTCGTCCAGATGCTCGCGCATATAGCCGGTCACCTTGCGCACCTGCCATTCCGCAAGTCCCCGCCGCGGTGCCGGTGGCTCGATCGCGCCGAAGCTGCTATGCCCGCGCACCAGCTGCGTCACCAGCAGGTCGGTCGCCTGCTCGACGAACAGCCGCGACGAGGCATCCGCCACCGCCGCCTCGCGCCCCAGCAATTCCATGATCCTCGCCGCCGCGGGATCGTGGAAGCCGACCCGCGCCAACAACTCGACAGGCTTGCCGCCGATCAGCTGTTCGGCACTGTTCGCCAGCCGTTCGCGCGGCAGAAAGACGTGGCTGACGCCGATCGGCCCGGCGATGTCCCAGCGCCCCTCCTGCCCTTCGGGGATGATGGTGATCGTCCCCGATCGCGTCGTGCCGGCAAGCCGCTCGGCCCCGCGCCGCCACACGATCTCCTGTGGCGGGTCGTAATAGGTGATGATGACATGGCCTTCCATGCCGCCCAGATTGTCGTGCAGCTCGCCATGTCCCCAGCGGCCGGTCAGCCGCGTGTGCTCGCGAAAGTCCTCCTCGACCACCGGCGGGGCACGATCGAGGATGCCTGCCAAAGCATCCGGTGCCCGTCGCAAATCTGCCCTCGTCCCCGTCATCTTGCCGGTCTTCTCGCTATTGGCACAAGCGAGAAGTAGAACGTCCCCCTGCCCTCCGCAAGAGGCACCGAAAGCGCCCGCCCTCCCCGGCCGGGACGCCTCGTCGTGCAGCCAGTGCGCAGCGTCAGACCGCTTCAACCGTCGCGAAATCGGTCGATACCGACACGCTGCGCCACTCGGCGAGGATGGCGGCATCGGCCGCATGTTTCGCCTTGATCGCGGCGACCGTATCGCTGCCGAGCGGCAGGCGCACCGGCGGGTTTGGCGCCTCGGCGAATTCGACCAGCACCTTGGCCAGCCTGTCGGGATCGCCCGGTTGGCCGTGGTTGAGGTCGACCGCCGCCTGCCGCACGCGGCCCGCCGTCGCATTATAGTCGGCAATCCTCGCGCTGCTAATCGAGAGCGAGCTCGCATCGAGGAAGTCGGTGCGGAAATAGCCGGGCTCGACGGTCGTCACATGCACGCCGAGCGGGGCCAGTTCAGCGTGCAGCGCCTCGGACAGCCCCTCGACTGCGAACTTGGTCGACGAATAGACGCCGAAACCTGCCGCGCCGCGATAGCCGCCGATCGACGACATATTGAGGATACGGCCCGAACGCTGCGCCCGCATCGTCGGCAGCACCGCGCGGGTAACCGCAAGCAGGCCGAACACGTTGGTGCGGTAGACGCGCTCGACATCCTCGGCACTCGCTTCCTCGACCGCACCGAGCAGGCCGAAGCCTGCGTTGTTGACCAGCACGTTGATCGAGCCGAAGCGCTCGATCGCGGCCGCCGCTGCGGCCTTTGCCTGCGCCTCGTCGGTGACATCGAGCGACAGCGCGAGCAGATTGTCACGCTCGCCGAGCGCTTCGGTCACGGCCCTGGCGCGGCGCGCCGTCGCGACGACATTGTCGCCCTGTTCAAGAGCCAGCCTGGCGATGCGGAGGCCAAAGCCGCGCGATGCGCCCGTGATGAACCAGGTCTTCATGATGCAAATCCTTTCCTTGGCTGTTGCAAGGATCGGATTATCGGATTGTAGCCAGCGCCGCCGTTCGCCGATTGCCACCACCGTTCCGAAATTGCGGTGGCGGGTCGAGTGAGGATGGTGGCGCAGGGCCGCGGTCATGCGGGTGCCCGACGGCTCCTAGTTGTTGAACTCGGAACGGGCGTATCGGGGTTCGAAGGCCGACTGCGGCGCCCGGTTCCTCTACGCTTTCTGCTTCACGGCAATGCGCCGCACGCCGCACCTAGGGAGGCGTAGCACTCCCGACGCGTCATCTCCGCAAGTTCCGAGGCGAGTCGATCCGTTCTCGGTCAGACGATGCGCTCACCTCCCTTGAGCACCGCCTGAGGCACTTTCAGGGTTTCGAGCTGCTCAAGGGGGTCGCCGTCTACTGCGACCAGATCTGCGAACGCTCCGGGAGCGACGATTCCGACTTCGCCGGTCATTTGACATACCGAAGCCGCGTTCGCCGTGATGGCCGCAAGTGCCTCGAGATTTGTCAGGCCGGCCTTGGCAGCGAAAATCGCTTCCTGAACGATGGCGCAGTGTATGGCGTCGGTACCGAGTGCAAATTTGACACCGGCCCTTTTTGCCTGGCGTACGCTCTCGATGTTCGCTTCGGCGGCTATCAGCAGCCTTTCTCGCGCTCCGTCGCTGACACCGGGAAGATCGACCAGTCCGGGCCTCGTCAGGAACACGCCCAAGGTGCCGGTGAGCCAGATGCCTCTCTCGGCCATTGCGTCGAACTGATGCGGCGCGGCAAAGAAGCCATGCTCGATTTGCTGGACCCCGGTCGCGATGCACAGGTCGATCGCTTTTCCACCATATGCATGCGCGGCAACAGGAATGCCGAACTCACTTGCTACCTCGACAATGGCGGTCAGCTCGTCCTTTGACAGATAAGGCGCACTGCCATGGATGAGCGACGGGCTCGTTCCCCCGGTTGCGAACACCTTGATGAAATCAGCGCCGGCGGCGATATTCATGCGGGCGGCCGCCGTCACGGCATCCACACCATCGGCAGTGATCTGGTTCACATTCTCAGTCAGGCTCGAGGCAATGCCGCGACCAGCAACGACGAGACGCGGGCCCGTCAGGTCGCCGGCTTCGATTGCCTTCCTGAGGGCGAAATCGATATGGTTCTTCGTTCCCGGCAAGCGCATCGTTGTAATGCCCGCGCGAAGGTTGGCCAGCGCATTCTTGGCAGCGCGGAAGGACAGCGTGGCGTCGCTCGCCGACGTCTGCTCGCGTTCGTTGCCGAGCAGGATGTGCAGCATCTCGAGGTGGCTGTGGCCATCGATCAGCCCTGGAACGATGGTGTAGTCGCGCAGATCCTGGACGCTTGCGCCAGTACTTATCGTCTCTCCACGATAGGCATGCACTGAGGTGATCCTGTCGCCGTCCACGTGAATGGCCTGAGGGCCTTGCGGTAGCTCACCCGTCATCGGGATAAGGCGTCCGCATAGAATGACCTGTTGCTGTTTCATGACCTGCCTGTGTGAGAAATGGTGTCGGCGCGGGGTCTCGTCATGGCCTCAGACGTTGAGCCAGATGGGATATCAAGAGGACGACGACGGCGATCGCGATGAGGAAGGAACTGACGGCGGCGATCGTCGGCTCCACCTGCATGAACACGCTGTTCCAGATACGCACGGGAAGCGTGAAGCTGGACGTTCCCGAGAGGAAAAGGGGCACGATCAACTCATCGAAGGAGCTGAGGAAGGAGAACAGCGTTCCTGAAATGACGCCTGGCGCGATAAGCGGCAGCGTCACGTAGCGGAACGTCTGCAGGCGCCCTGCGCCGAGGCTGTAGGCGGCCTGTTCCAGACGCTGGTCGAAACCCTGCAGCGATGCGGACACGATGATGATCATCAGAGGAAGCGCAAGAACGGTGTGCCCGAGCGCCATGGCCAGCGGGCTGCCGACGAGGCCGAGCTTGCTGAAAAAAAGATAGATCGCGACACCCGTTATGATGGTCGGCACGATCATCGGCGACAGGAGGATCGCGTAGACCAGGTTCTTGCCGGGGAAGCGACCGCGCACGAGGGCAATCGCGCCGGGCACTCCGAGAGCGAGTGTCATGACGGTCGACATGACTGCGACCCGGACGCTCAGCCATATCGATTCCCGCCATTCCGGGGGAAGGAAGAAGCGCCTGTACCATTGCAGTGACAGTCCGCTTGGCGGAAAGGTCAGATACTGATCCGCGCTGAACGAAATCGGGACGATCACAAGGATCGGCAGAACGAGAAAAAGGAGTACGAGGCATGCACTGGTGTAAAGGAGGGCCGCCCTCGCGCCATTCGTGATCGAATATCGGTTCATTTCACTTCCTCCTCAAGACGTCTTGCTTTCGAGAAGGGCTCGGAACCCGACCAGGCGATCGTAGACGACGAAGCCGACAAGCGTGATGACGAGGAGAACGCCGGCCAGCGCCGCTGCGAAATTGAGATTGAAGGCGTGCTCCACCTGATAGTCTATGATCATCGAAATGGTCTGGTCCTTGTCCCCGCCGAGAAGCCGCGGTGTGATGAAGTAACCCAGCGCCAGGATGAAGACGAGCAGGCCACCGCCGGTGACCCCGGGCAGGCTGAGTGGCAGGAACACATGGCGGAACGTCTGCCAATGGCTTGCGCCCAGATTGGCAGCGGCTTGCAACAACCGCCTGTCGATGCCCCGCATGACGCTGTAGAGGGTAAGGATCATGTAGGGGAGCAGGGCGTAGCTCATGCCGATCAGAACACCGGTGCGGTTGTAGAGCAACGGCACCGCGGGCAACCCTACCCAGGCGAGCGCTTGCGCAAGCAAGCCCGTCGGGCCGAGGATGACCATCCAGGCGTATGTGCGCACAAGGATGCTGGTGAAGAACGGCACGAATATCAGGGCCATCATAAGAGCCTTGAGGCCTGAGCCAGCGACGGAAAGAAGATAGGCGACGGGATAGGCAAGGACGAGCGTCGCGAGTGTCACCTGAAAGCATAGGATAACGGTATCCCATATTGTCTGGAGATAGGCCGGCCGCGAGACGATCCGCTCATAATGTTCCAAGGTGAAGCCGCCTTCGTTCTGGAAGCCCCGGATCATCATGTCGATGAGCGGGTAGCAGAACAAAACCGCAAGGAAAGCAAGCATCGGCAGGAGAAGCGCGACATAGAGGCTCTGGGTTCGCCGATTGACGCTGCGTTCGTCGGCCGAGGTACCGGGTGCCGAAACAATCGAAGAGACCGCCATTCGCCTACTCCGTCAGGATCTTGGCCGACGAGGCGGCCCACGACACCATCACCTCGTCGCCTGCGGTGAAAGGCTGGCTGTCGTCTTTGTTCTGAAGCTTGGCCGTCACCGTGAAGGACCGACAGTCGATGCGCAATTTCGTGGCATCGCCGACATAGATCACCTCCTCGACGCGACCGGAGAGGGCACTTTCAGCCAGCTCCGCGCCGGCCCCTCTGGAGACGACCTGCACCCGCTCCGGCCGAACGCACAGGCGCGTCTGCGCCGATGGCGCGATTTCGCCTTTGCGGGTGCCGAAGACGATCTGGCCGCCGCTCGTTGCAAGGCCCACCACGCCATCCTCCCGCCTCGCGATCTTTCCTTCGATCAGGTTGGACTGGCCGATGAAGTCCGCCACGAAGGCGGTTGCCGGATCGTTATAGAGTTGCGCAGGCGTGCCGACCTGCTCGACCCGACCATCGCGCATCACCACGATGCGATCGGACATTGTCAGCGCCTCCTCTTGGTCGTGGGTCACGTAGATGACCGTCACGCCAAGCCGCTCCTGTATGTTCTTGATCTCGAGCTGCATATGTTCCCGCAGCTTCTTGTCGAGCGCGCCGAGCGGCTCATCCATCAGCAGCGCCTTGGGCCGAAACACGATGGCCCGGGCCAGAGCCACGCGCTGCTGCTGCCCACCCGACAACTGCCTGGGATAGCGATCCTCGAAGCCGACGAGCTTGACCATGGAGAGCGCATCCTTGACACGCTTCTCGCGTTCCGCGGCGGAGACACCCCGCATTTTCAGCGGAAACGCTACATTCTCGACGACCGTCATGTGCGGGAACAGGGCATAGTTCTGAAAGACCATCCCTAAGCCGCGCTTTTGCGGCGGCAACCGCGCAACTGGCTGATCAGCGATGAAAATCTCGCCCTTAGTGGAGGGAACAAAGCCCGCCACCATCATCAACGTCGTCGTCTTGCCTGAACCGCTCGGCCCGAGAAAGCTGATGAGCTCTCCGGGGTTAATCGTAAGATTCATCGTATCGACGGCGATCTGCGATCCGTAAGCCTTGGACAGATCCTGGATGCGGATACCGATCCCGGCAGCCGACTTGTCTCCGGAGGATAAAGTCATCTCTCACCCATTCTCATGCTCGCCGGTAGGAGATACCGTCTATCATTGTTCAGCGGCTTCACGCGACGCGCTGTAAGTTATTGATTTGCGCAGGTCTTTCCCCGAAATCGTTGCACAGTTTCGGGAGACATGCTTCAGTTGTCCGGCAGGATCGACCGCGGACAACCCTGCTCGACAGGATCGGGCTGGAAAGAAGGCGCGACCGCTAGCCGACTGCAGCCGCGCCACGCAGAAACCTACCTCTCCAACAGGAACTCCTGCCAGCGTTCGGCAACTTCCTTCCCGTTCTGTGACCACCAGACCGGGTCGCTCTCGAACGAGCGTGCAAGGTTCTCCTGCGAGGTCGGCATCATGGCCGCCAGTTCTTCCGGTATCGTTTCGAAGGCCTTGCGATTGGCTGGACCGTAGGCGATCCGTTGAACGAGCGCAGATTGAACGCTCGGCTGCAAAGAGTAGTCGAGGAGCTTGTAGGCACCTTCGATGTTCTTCGAGTTTTTCATGATGGCGAGCCCCTGCACATAGCGCTGGGATTGGTTCCATTGGATGCCGATCGGAGCGCCCTGCTCCATCAGAGTCTGAGCCCGGCCGTTCCAGATCGACCCCAGGACAGCCTGCTTTTCCGCCAGCATCTGAGCGGCCACTGCGCCCGAATCCCACCACTTCACAATGCTCGGCCGAATCTGACGCAACTTGTCGAAGGCCCGGTCGATGTCGATCGGGTAGAGATCGTCCATGGGTACCCCGTCGGCGAGCAAAGCAAATTCAAGATCGACCACGCCTGAGGCGACGTCCTCGAGAATGCGGGGGCCGGGAAACGTTTCGGCGTCCCAGAACTCGGCCCAATTTTGGGGGTGCTTGTCCTTGAAGACTTCGGTGTTGTAGGCGAGCACTGTGGAGTAGACCAACGCGCCGAGATAGTAATCCGTCACGGTGTTTATGTCCGACAGGTCCGTCAGCTTGAATTGCGACTTGTCGAGCTTCAGGAGAGCATCCTTTTCGGCAAGCGTGATGAACTGAATGGGGCCGTAGTCGAGAACATCGACATCGCTGGCGCCCGTTTCGATCATGGCCAGGATGCGTGCGGCATTGGTCGCGATCGGTACGATCTGATAACCGGTCTCCTTCGAGAATGGCTCCCAGCACACTTCCCGCCATGCCTCCTCATAGATTCCGCCCGGCGTGCGGATAACGAGCTTGCCGGCCTTTCCGTCGCCGATCGGGCCGCTTTGGGCAGATGCCCGGTTCGGCATGCCGAGCGCCAAACCCGACATGACGCCAGCCGCAGCGAGGGAGTGCTTCAGGAAGCGCCGGCGTGAAATGGAAGGGATTTCGAAAGACATGACTACGTTATCCTCTGGGGTTTTCTTGTTAATCATCGTTGATGATGATGCATTAAATTCGCTATACGTCAAGCGTTCATCGCCGAAGTCTACCTGCCGGCCGCCGATCTCAGGATGGCCTTGGCGGCATCGGCGAATACCTGGCAGCCGAGCACGATATCCTCGTCCGAGGTGTTCTCGGTCCAGTGATGGCTGATACCGTCGACGCTCGGCACGAACAGCATTCCGCATGGCAAGACCTTGGACACGATCTGGGCGTCGTGACCGGCCCCGCTCGGCATCCGGATATGAGCGTCTGGCGCCTCTCGTTCGGCAGCTTCGTCGAAAGCGTCCTGAAAGGCGGGCAGCATGCGGGAGGGTTTCGAGGAAGACAGAAGGTCTATCGAGGCTCTGCACGGGCCTTGCCTATCGGCCTCTCCAACCAGGTCTCGCAGCGCCTGATCGAGCCGCGCGATGATGGCGTCGTCCTCGTCGCGGAACTGGAACAGCATCTGCGCGCCGCCCGGCACGATAGCGGGCGCCCCGGGATCGAGACTTATGTTTCCCACCGTCCAGACCGTCCGCTCGCCCTTGAGCCTTTCGAAGGTTTCGTTGATCCTGTTGCACATCGCGACAAGCGCCATTCCGGCATCCTTGCGCGCGGCCATGCGCGTCGTGCCGGCATGGTTCTGCTCGCCGGAGAAGGAAAGCCGGTACTGCTGGATACCGACGATGCTGGTGACCACCCCGATGCGGCGGCCCGTCGATTCCAGCACGTCGCCCTGCTCGATGTGAGCCTCGATATAACCTACATAGCGTTCCGCATCGCATCGCTCGCGGGCCCGTCCTGCAAGTCCGGCAGCGGCAAGAGCCGCAGTTAGAGGCTCCCCTGTCGTCCTGTTGCAGGCGCTTGCGATTTCCTCGTCGTCGAGGTCACCGATGAAGGAGCGCGTGCCGAGAAAGGGCAGAAAGTGGCTTTCCTCGTCGGCCCAGGCGACCGGCTCGATGTGAAGCCCCTCGCAGTCCGGGTCCTCACGGAACGCACGCGCGACCTCGAGGGCGTAGATCACTCCGAGCGCACCGTCGAGCCAACCGGCATAATTCTGCGACTCCGCGTGTGATCCGGCCAACAACCGAGGCCCAGGTTCGGCGACGCGCCCGAAGACATTTCCGATCCCGTCGATCGACGCCGAAAGACCTGCGGCTTCATAGCGGGACGCTAGCCAGCGGCGACTTTCCATGTCCTGGGGTGAAAAGGTAGGACGGTGAACTCCTGTCTTGTACGCGCCGAAAGTTGCAAACTCACGCAGATCATCGAGAAGCCGAGCTTGATTGATTCTTGCCATTTGTTGAACCCAAATGTGGCGTGCGCAGCAATGAGGATCGGGGCTGCGCGGGAGAAGTGAATTGTTCAGCCGCGCGATGCCTTCTGCCGATCCCGGTAGCGTGTGGCGATCTGGATCAAATTATCTATGTGATCGCGCATCAGTTTTTCGGTACGGGCAGCGTCGCGTTCCCTGACGGCCAGGGCGATCGCCTGGTGGTCCAGAGCCATGTTGCGCACCTGGCCGGAATCGTCGGCGATCCGGTCCAGCAGCTTGGCCAGCGGATCATGGCTGGGATCGAGCAGCATCTCCGTCATCGCGCGAAGCATGCGGTTATGCGAGAATCTCGACATCAGGACATGGAAGTTGTCGGACAGCTCCAAACGGTCCCTGTGCTCCACACAGTCGAGGTGCGTCGCCGCGGCCTTCTCTATCTGCTCGATCTCCTCGTCCGTCGCGCGCAGCGCCACCAGCCCTGCCGCTTCCGCCTCCACGGCTCGCCGGACGTGGAGGAGATCGATGAGTTCGTCTATGTCGGTGCTGTCCACGGCTGCCGTGACCCGCGCCCCATGTGCAGCGAGATTGCCGTTCAGCACGAGTTCCGCCAGCCTTTTCTCGCCACTTTCGGTCACGACCCGCCCTCTCTTGCCGAGCGATTGCGTGTAACCGAGTTCGTCGAGATGACGCAGGAAACGACCCGCTGTCGCCTCCGCCACGTCGATGCCGGCGCTGCGGAAGGTGCTGGCGAGACTGAGCGCCCCCGCCGGCCCTTCCGCTTCCGCAAGGAGCTGAAGCGCCAGAAGTTGCATACGCTCCTCGAGCAGAAAATTTGTAGTCAAGCTAGTCTCCGCATTATCCTTGCTCGAGAAAGATCTCGAGCCTTCAACCCGCCCGGCGCCGCAGCGGGAACATCCAAGCAGCGGCGGCGCACCGTTTTCGCCATAGGATGGACGCGCGTGTTGCGACATGCAGCCGGTGCACCATAGGAACTTTATTTCAAAGCCCAAACCTGAATTTCGATCTTGAGGCGCGGGTCGGCCAGGCGGCTTTCGACACAGGCGCGGGCCGGCGGATTCTCCTTCGATACCCACTCGTCCCAGATCTCGTTCATCGCGTCGAAGTCGCCGATGTGCGAAAGCCAGATGTGGGCGGAGATAAGCCTCTCCTTGGTGGTGCCGGCTTCCGCGAGCAATCTGTCGACTACCGCGAGCACATCCCTCGTCTGGCCCCTGATGTCGAGGTCCCTGTTCTCGGCGACCTGACCCGATATCACGACGACGTTTCCGGAGAGCGGATACTCGACGACGTGGCTTAGCCGTCCATTGGATTGGTAACGTTTGATCATTGTCTTTCAATCTCCATTCGCGGCGCGAACCGGCACCGCAATCCAAATGCTGGGGATGCTCACTTGAAGGGCGGGAAGCTCTCGGGCGACAGCTGGTCGATGGTGCGCTTGGCCCAATCCCCCTTTTCCGTGCCGGCCCACATCGTCTCTGCGGCGGCCTGCACATCCCTGGTGAGCTTCGGCAGGTCCATGTCGGGAACGACACCGTCGCGCATGATCCATTCGCCATCCACGACGGAGCTGTCGAGATCCTCCGCCTGCGCGGAATAGACGATGTTGCGGATCGGATCCCTCAAGGGCGTCATGAACAGGCTGCGACCCTTCCACAGCAGAAGGTCGGCCTTGGCGCCGGAGGCAAGGCGCCCGAGATCGCTGCGATCGAGGGCCTTGGCACCGCCAAGGGTCGCTGCGTTGAACACATCCGCGGCCGTCGCGACTTCCGTCCGCCGGTCGACGATCTTGCTGACCACCGCCGTCCAGCGCAGAGCCTCGATCATGCTTTGAGGACATGTGTCCGTCGCAAGCGTCATGTTGACGCCGCGTTCGAGATAGCGGGCAAAGCTTTCCATGGCGATGCCGCGCCGCGCAAACACCCAGACCGCATGCGCGACATTGGTGCCGGTATCGGCGAGGATGCCGACGTCGTCGGCGTGATAATTCGTCCAGCTGGACCCGCCCGGCATGATCGCGTGGCCGAGAATCACATCGGGCCCCAGAAAGCCAATGTCCCGCAGCCATTCGATTGGCGTGCATCCGTTGCGTCGGGTCATCTCGATAAACTCCGGCACGGATTGCGAAACGTGCAATGCGAGCGGGACCTTCATTTCGGTCGCGACCGCCCGGGTGCGCCGCAGCATGGCCTCCGAGGTCGTGTCGACCTGGTAGGGCGTCAGGAAGCCCTTGATCCGCCCGTTATAAGCGCCGTCATTGGCCTCGATGAAACGTATGGCGCGATCCAGCAGGGAAGCGCCATCGTCCGGGAGCCAGCTGTATTTCACACTGCGGCCGTCATCGGTGTACCACCTGCCCGAGCGATGCCCCTGACCGACATAGGCGCGCAGCCCCGCGCCGCCCGCGAGTTCGACGACATCGTCACCGTATCCACCGATCTCCATGATCGTCGTGGTCCCGGTCCGAATCAGCTCCGGCACCGAAAAGGCGATCGCGGCCCGCCGCATCTCGTCCGTGATGGAGACGTCCCGCGCAGTCAGGAATTCGAACAGACCTGACAGATAGAACTGCCGAGGCCCGCGATCCTCGACGAAGCTCCTGTCCAGGGGGGATTCCGAGAGGTGCGCGTGGGTGTTGATAAAGCCTGGCGTGACAATGGCGTTCGGCGCGTCGACGCACTCATCGACCTCGCCATCGAAGCCGGGGCCGACATGAACGATGTTGTCATTCTCCCATACCACAACGCCGTTTCTCAGGTGGCGATGCCCGCCATCCTGGTACGCTATGATATGGCCGGCCTTGATCATCCGACGGGTCATTCACACGCCTCCTGTCTATATCGATGGCTAGAGAAATGCCATCGCCTGCGAGCGCCCTATTGACACCGTGCCTATCACAGCAAATGATCATCATCAATAATGATCAAGAGTGATGACCGCATCATGGCTATTAGTTTCGCCGCTTCACAAGCATGGCGGATGACACCCCCGCCACGGTACGCTGCTGCCTTGCCGGAAGGCGCAGTCGGCATGCCTTGCCGATGAGAAGACAACACAGGCATGCCATTCCGCGGCCCAGTGGGGCCGCCTGACCAGAGCCAGGCGAAGCCGGCCGAACCCGCTTCCTCATATTCAAGGAATACTTCCCATGGATCTCGTAATCGAGAATGGAACCGTTGTGACCGCATCCGACGTGTTCAAGGCAGACATCGGCGTGAAGGATGGCGTCATCGTTCAGATCGGCGGCAGTCTGCCGACCGCTGCGAGAACGGTGGACGCGGCCGGCCTCTACGTCATGCCCGGCGGGGTGGACGTGCACACGCATCTCGATACGCCTGACTTCGGAACGGCGACCGCCGACGACTACGATACGGGAACGGTGGCAGCCGCCTGCGGCGGCACGACGACCATCGTGGATTTCTGCCGACAGGATCCCGGCCAGTCGCTGAAGGACGCGCTTGCAGGCTGGCATGCAAAGGCCAAGGGAAAGGCCGCAATCGACTACGGCTTCCACATCATCATCATCGATCTCAACGATGACGTTCAGCAGGAGCTTTACCAGCTTCCAGAGCAGGGCATACCGAGCTTCAAGCTGTTCATGGCCTATCGCGGCCAGTCCATGGTGGACGACCTGAGCCTGATCAAGGCGATGGATGCAGCGAAAGCCGCTGACGCAATGGTGATGGTCCACGCCGAAAATGGCGACGCAGCTTACCATCTTCAACGTAAGTTCGTGGCCGAAGGCAAATTGGAGCCCAAATTCCACGCCCTGTCGCGGCCACCTCGCGTCGAGGCAGAGGCCACGGCCCGTGCCATAGCCCTCGCCGAGCTGACCGGCGCCCCTCTCTATGTCGTGCACATGACGTGCGAAGAGTCCGTGGAGGAGCTCCTGCGCGGCCGCCGGCGCGGCGTCGATGTCATAGGCGAGACCTGCACGCATTATCTCTACGTGACGAAAGACGATCTCGCACGCGATCGCTTCGAGGGAGCCAAATATGTCTTCACGCCGCCGGCCCGGACGCGGCACGATCACGCGGTTTTGTGGGCGGCTTTGGCGGACGGGACTTTGAGCGCAGTCTCCTCTGACCACTCTCCCTGGAATTTCGTCGGACAGAAGGAGATGGGACGCGACGATTTCACCAAGATACCCAACGGCGCGCCCGGTATCGAGGAACGCCTCATCATGACATATCAGGGCGTGAACGAAGGCCATCTGTCGCTTTCGCGCTTTGTCGACATCGTCTCGACCTCTCCGGCGCGGATCTTCGGGCTGCTTCCTCGCAAAGGCAGCATCTCCGTCGGCAGCGATGCCGATATCGTGCTCTGGGATCCCGAAGCGACCATGACGATCACGCATAGCGCGCTTCATCAGAACGTCGACTATACGCTCTACGAGGGAAAGACCGTCCGCGGATTGCCCCGGACAGTTTTTCTTCGAGGGCAGATGATCGTTGAAAACCGCACCTTTGCAGGAGCGCCCCGCCAAGGCCGGTTCATCGCGCGTAAGGGTCCGTTTGCCAGCCGGAATTCGCAGCGAGGCGGTTGAGATCGCCCTTGCGCCAGCTCTAGAAACGATCCGCCCAGCCGCCTGCGTAAAGCTGCGCGTTCGCGGCAATCATGCCGAACGGGTGGCGGAACCACCCGTTTGGTCCGGGAGTAGGAACGGTCAGCACTCGTTGAGACACATAAGAGGAAACAGCAGCTGATGCAGGAAGTGCCTCCCGTCAATTCTTACCCAGTGTAGAGGCTGCACCGCTCAGGGGGTTTCGGGAAGGACTCTCCGAAATAGCTGACCGACCGTCAGACTGTGATCGAACCTTCCATGCTGCAAAAATTCAATAGTCTGCGCAATTACCAGCGGATTGTTCATCATGAATGTATGCGTCGTCGATACGACGATGTGATCCCGCATCCCTTCGAGGCGGGTACTCTCGACCGAGACCTTCCCGTCGTTCGGGCCATGGAACATCGACGAGAGAAAGGGATTGATCGAAAGCTCGCCGGCGATAATGCCAAGCTCGAAATCAGCCGGTCCCAACTGGTTCGGCAGGCTGTCGGGTCCGGTGCCGAGTTGCAGTCCTGCCGGCCCATTGAAATACTCGAACAGCTTTAGGCTCCCGAAGGCATCGACGAGCTCCGACCCGTGATTTGGCGGGGCCAGCATGACGACACGCCCGAGATTGGCGGGCCGATTCTTTGATAGCCAGAGCCGGGCGAGAATGCCGCCCATCGAGTGAGTTACGAAATGCAGCTGGGTTGCCTCGCCACAAGAGGCGACGGCCGTATCGACATATCCGGTCAATTGGTCGAGCGGAGCATCGTTTGACGCATAGCCCTCGTTGACGACCTTGTAGCCATAGCCCCGAAGCGCCTCTTCCATGACCAAGAACGAGTTGTCGGTTCGAGACAGACCATGCAGCAGGACGACGCACTCTGCGGCAAATGCCAAGGAGCACGTGGCCAGGGACAGGATAAGAAGCAGAACGAGACGCATGACCGTTTCCCAATAGGGCGCGAATTAGACGCTTTAGGCCTGGCCGTCAGCTATTTCCGCGCCCTTGTCGATCTTTTCGTGTAGGACAGGCCGCGCATCCGCCATTACAGGCGAGCCTTTGAGGAACTCCCGGGTCGACTGCATCATGATGTAGAGCACCGGGATCACCGCCAAGCCGAGCACGTGCCAAGCAGCAGGCCGCCAAACAGTGTCGTGCCCACCGACTGACGGCTGCCCGCGCCGGCGCGGGTGGCAAGAGCCAGCGGCAGCACGCCGAAAATGGAGGCGACAGCTGTCATCATCTATTCCGGCCAGTTAGCAAAGCCCCTTTTAAGATCTAGAAAACTGGTGCGGCCAGCGAGCAATCTCAATTGTAGGCCTGAGATTATTGGCGATCGCAGCGCCAGCCGCCCTTAGAGGCTTGCATGTCAAGTGGCCAAGCCTCAATAGCCGGTTGTCCCGTACTTGTGCCGGGAATCCCATTGTCGGGTCGCATTCAAATGACAAACGGACTTGTCGAATGCTGTGGGTTCCCGGCGACCAGCTGCCTTTCCGGCAATTGCGGGTAGCACCTTGAACGTCGCCTATCGGCGAGGAGTGCACCAGCGCCCCGGTCTCGGTCCAAAGCAGCAGTTCTAGGCGTCGGTAATCAGTATCCAATCCCGTTATGCTTTGGTGTGGCCACCACCACTTCAATCCAATCGTGCAGGACGGAATGTCGCTGAGCAATGTCATTATGTCCGCACGTTGGTTGGCTGCAATGCATTCAGTGATTGCTCGAGGCTAAATGAAGCGGAATGCCCGAGCTTCTCTTGGCTAATATGATCTTGTGCGTCCCGCCGCGCCTGCAGGATGAATCCAAGGCTCGAGGCGCTCATCTAACATTCACGCGCCATTCGGACGATCCGCGGCGGTATCGGTCCTCTCCGTGGATCCTTCATTCCACTCTAGGCAGAAATTGCGACAATGTCTCTCAGTACGCCAGATTAGCAAGCGGTACACTCAGGTGAGCAATCACACCGCCCGGGGCCCATTCGTGCTCTACTGAACCTTTGAGCTGGCCGCCTATGCTACGCGCGATCATTTGGGTGCCAAATCCATAGTGCTCTGGTGCTCCTGAAAGCGGAGGGCCGCCAAGCTCGCGCCACGTCAGTTTGTAAACGCCGTTTGACGAATGGCCTTCGATGCGGACGCGGCCCGACCCGCTTGAGAGTGCGCCATATTTCAAGGCATTCGTAGCCAGCTCGTGGACGGAGAGAGCTAGCGCAGTCGCCGCACCGCTTCCCAGTGCCATGTCCTCGCCCGACAGCTCAAAGCGGTCGCCACGGTTCGTGATATAGGGAGCCAATATCATAGCGATGAGCCCCAGGACCGTCTTCTGCGCAGCATCTTGCCTAACAGGCGGGAGAGCGCTGTGCGGGCCAACGACGTACTCATTCGCGACCGAGAGGGCAAGGAGACGATTCTGCAATTCAGCTGCAAATGCTCCTGCCTCGGGGTGCTCTCGTGACGAAATCGCGGCAAGACTTCGGGCCACGGTTATGACGTTCTTTATGCGGTGTGAGAGCTCACTGGTAAGGAGTTCCCGAGCAACTTCGGCCTGTTTGCGTTCATGAATATCAAGTCCGATTACGATCCATCGCACGACCGCGCCATTTGCGTCTCGTATGGGTGTTCCACGCACAACGAAGTATCGGTACACGCCATCGCTGGCACGCTTGAATTCTACCTCGGTTTCGAGGGGCTCTGTGCTGGTGAGGGCATCCTTCCACAACGCAATGATACGTCGGCGATGCGCAGGATGAAGCACCTTTAGCCAACCACGGTTTCTAGTCTCCTCGGCAGTCAATCCCGTGAATTGTTGCCAAAAGCGATTGCAGTAGGTTATTTCGCCGCCGGACTGAGAGAACCAGACCATCTGAGGGCTGAGCTCTACCAGGGTCCTGAAGCGCTCTTCGCTTTCTTGCAAGGCCTCATCGAAAACGTGACGCTCAATGGCTGCTGCTGCCGTACGCGTCACGAGCGCGATCACCTCCAAATCGTTCGACGTAGGGGTCCGCGGCTCGCGGTAATAGTTGCCAAACGTCCCCAACAGCCGCCCATCAGCACCGATGATCGGAGTGGACCAACAGGAACGCAGACCGTGAAGCAACGTCTGCCCACGGAACCTCGCCCAAAGCGGGTCTGTTTCAATATCCCTTACAAACACTGCAGCCCTACGATAGGCTGCGGTCCCACACGAGCCCGCGCCTTCGGCAATTTCCAGCCCGTGAACTGCGTCATTGAAGGCAGAAGGAAGATGAGGGGCAGCTCCATGCAGCAGCCGTGTTCCGTCTTGATCCGTTAGAAGGATGGAGCCGAACATCTGGCCATTCGTTTCCGCCTCGACCGCCAGAATCAAATCTTCTAGAACTTTCGGGAGAGGCACTCCGGTCGCCACCTGTGCAAGAATATGCCTTTCGCGCTCGAGCAATCTTAGTCTCAGGCTCTGTGCGGGTAGCTGGCCGCTCGCGCGATCGCCCATCTCAGCCCTCCAAGGTACATCGATATCTAGTCCAGCTATGTGGATTGGTTTTCGAGCTGCTGGCAGCTTTACATGCATTACTAGATCTGGGTGGTCGCTGAGCATGACCAGCGAACCTTGCTTTTGGCAATTCGGCTCGACCCCAGCCGACACAGATATGACATCCCAGCCAAGGATCTCTCGACAACAGCTGTCGGTTCAGCATCTTTCGAGCGCTGGATTGGCCGTGGCAACTCGCTGAGCTGGTTCTCAGCGAACCTTTTACTTTCGCGAGAAGCAGCATCAATTGCGAACCGGTCGCCTCTGACAAAAGCAAACTGACCTTGAACACCGATCTTTGCCGGATATCCACCAGCAACACCGCCACTGCTAATGCTATCACCTAATTCCGGCTAGTTTGTTGGGATCAATCTAACTCGCGGATGCTTTGAATGAAATGGCCATAAATCTCACGGGTGTGCTCACTATCCCGCTCGATGGCGGACGTAAGGTGTCCAAGGTCGCGTGAGGCAAGCAGTTACCTAGTTCGGCTCCCGTTTGTGACAACCCTCCCTGACGACTCCCGTGCAGACTATCCAAGCGTAACGCTGCGACCCTCCTGATCTGCACATGCCAGGCGTGTGCTCATTCTGGTTGTCTGAGCGACTTTCATTCAGTTGCGCGCACCAACTCGGAGTTCGATCACGCCTTTATCCTTACTTAAGTTGATGCTCAGCAGACCAGTGGCGATTGCCAAAACGCGAGCGCAGGAGCGGATAGCGAATGCACACTCTTGCGGGTCGTCCGCAGCGATTGGTTTGACATACTCGGCACATTCATCGGCTGGAGGCCTGCGCTCGGCATCCTGATTGCCGTCTCAGCGATTGTTCTTCTCCTAAGCTTCCGGCTGAAATGCTATGCTTCTCGGTCTTGTAGTGTTCGGCATCGGGCAAGGGAGCGCTTGTCACTCTGTTGTTCAATGTTCTGGTCACAGCCTCGCCAAAGGAACTCGCAGGCGACTCGGCTCGCTCAGGCGGACCACTAACAACCTTGCCGCCGCGGTCGGAACAGCAACCGCCGGCGCTCTCCTCGTCGGCCTCCTGAGCACTGCGGTGCTCAGCAGGATCGCGACGAATCCCGTGCTGGCCGGGATCGATGCAACGCATAAGCAGGTCGCCGATGCTGTACGCGTCAATACCGAGGCACGCCTCAGGGGGCTTTGAAGATCGGCCTTCTTGTCATGGCTGGCCTTGCCATTTTTTCCATTCTCCCGGCAGGCAACCTGCCAAATTACCGTCCCGGGGAAATCCCCGCCGTGCCCGTTTGACAACACCGGCCGTTGCCCGTCGTCTTGGCCATGGCCACCTGTCTCGTTCCAAACCGCGGAAGACTTGTCTCAGATTCCGTCGGATGCGCTATTTGTCTCCGCCTAGACGAGGTCGGTCAGCTGCTATCCATGCATCGAAATATTGGAAGAAAGATCTGGCGCAAGCTCGACCGGCACTTTAGCGCAGACCTACCGCAATTTCGATTCGCGATTCCTTAACGCACAACGTGTGATACATTCCGACGCGGGAGGTGATGCGGAGTGAAATCAGCCGATGGCGCCGACTGGCTTTTCGACCGGGAACCTCTCAGCAGCACAGCAATTTGATGCATGGCGCGAATGGTTCTGGCCAGTTTTTACGGTTTTGTCGCAAGCTCCAGAGACTATATTTCGCGCAACCAATAACGTCTGGGACCTCAATGGTCTGGTCGTCAGCTGCGTCTCGGCTCCGGCGGCTGCCGTCACGCGAACGAGAGGGAACATCGCCAGGGCTCCTGTCGACCATTGGGTCCTGAGCTGCTTCAGGCGTGGCGCAACGATCATTCAGACGCCTCGCGCTTTAGTTAAGGCCTCGCCCGGCGTGCCTTACTTGTGGTCTCTCGGCGAAACATCGCAGAGCGAACGTTCCGAAGTCGAGCGTGTCCAGATCCTGTTGCCTCGTGACATGTTCCAAGACATCGCTCCAGCGCTCGACCTATCACGCGGCTCGGTCCTCGAAACTCCCTTGGGGCGGGTCCTGGGTGACTACATGCTGTCCCTGGAACAATGGCTTCCAACGATGACGCCCGAGGGATTGCGGCGCTTTGGTCCGGCCATACACAGCATGATAGTCGCCTGTCTCGCGCCGTCGGGAGAGCGTATCGAGCAGGCGAGCGCCGAAATCCGCAGTTTTCGCGCCGATCAGGTGCGCAAGGTCGTGCGCATGCATCTGAGTTCGCCATCACTCGGCCCTGATGCGATTTGCAAGATGGTAGGCATCTCTCGCTCGAGCTTATATCGACTGTTCGAATACCACGGCGGAATAATGCACTACATCCAGCGCCAGCGGCTACTGCATGCCTACAAGGTTCTCTCGGATCCGACAAACCGGCTGTCGATAAGCGATCTAAGTGAGGATCTATGCTTTGCCGACGCATCGAGTTTCGGCCGTTCATTCAAGCGCGAGTTCGGGTGCAGTCCTGGCGACGTGCGTGCTCTTGCCAATGGCGGCGAGCCACTACAACCTCCGAGGGTGCGGCCCCTCCAGACGCCGGACATGCCAAGATTTGGGGATTTCCTCCGCGGCTGAGAATATCGGCCTGCGCGCGCTTGATCAGTCGACCGCCACCCACTCAACACAACAGACCGAAGTGGCTGATTCCGAAACCGCGATTACCCGCCTTCCCTTCCGGCTCGCGAGGGGACAAATGCCAAAAGAGCCATCATGCTTAGGGCCAGCAGAATGGCGATAGCACCTACCCCAACGTAGAGGCTGCCAGTCCACACTTTGAGCCAACCCACTAGCGTCGGGCTGACGATGCCACCACACAGCCCACACATATTGATGAAGGCCAGCCCGCTCGCCCTGTTCTCAAGCTTGAGATGCGCGGTGGGAATTGTCCAGAATAACCCAAGGATGGCGTATAGCCCCACTCCAGCCACGGCAATCAGACTAGCCGTTGCAGCAATACTGCTTGAGGCCAGCGGCAGTAGCAGCAAGCACGCAGCAGAAGCGATGCCGGACAGTCCGATGTGCCACCGGCGTTCCATCAAGCGGTCGGAGCTGACGCCGATCAGGAGCATCCCTATCGCAGCGACGAGTGCCGACAGTCCACTGATCCATCCGACCGACGAGATGCGCTCAAGGCTCGACATAGTGAGCAAAGAAGGGCCCCACAGGTTCAAGGCATTGAGTGCGCAGAAGTAGCCGAAATAGATAAATCCGAACAGCACTGTTCCAGCTTCAGGCAAGACCTTGCGTAAGTGCAGCGGCGTATCAGTCGACCGATTCACCATTCGCCCTGCCCGAGCGTCCGCCAGGACAATGTGCCTTTCGTTGTCCTTCAGCCAAGCCGCTGATTCGGGCCTGTTCGTCAGGAGGCGATAAGCCGCGATTGCCAGCAAAATGACAGGCAATCCCTCCACTATGAAAAGCCATTGCCATCCCCGTAGTCCGTGGAAGTCATCCATGCCCGCCATAATCACTCCGGC
Organism: Rhizobiaceae bacterium; assembly: GCA_035556195.1. Classification (GTDB taxonomy): domain Bacteria; phylum Pseudomonadota; class Alphaproteobacteria; order Rhizobiales; family Rhizobiaceae. The sequence goes on along the minus strand of DATMFK010000007.1, from coordinate 220,493 downwards.
CAGCGGCCCTGCCACGATGCTCCCCAGCGGCAGCGCACTGGTGAACAGGGCGTTAATGCGGCCGCGCAGGCGATCAGGAAACCAGCAACTCAGGTAGAGAATCACTGTGGGAAAGAAACTTCCCTGGAAAGCACCGAGCACGAAGCGGAGTGCATAGATGTCGCCTCCGTGTCGGGCGAACGCCATCAGGGTCCCGGCCGCGCCCCACGCAAACATCATACAAAGCAGCGCCGCGCGGACCCCGAAACGGCTTGTGAAAATGCCTGCCGGTACTTGGAAGACGATACAACCAACGTAGAAGAGACTTGCAGCCACACCAAAAACCGCGTCGTTGATTTCCAGATCATCAGTAAATTGCTGCTTGGCGAAGCTGATGTTGAACCGGGTGAGCTGCGCAAAGACGTAACACAAAAGCAGAAACGGAAGGAGGCGCCACGCAATTTTTCTGTAGACGCTCGCTTGAACTTGGGTGTGCAACTTTTTTGCTCTATTCTGAAGAAGGCAAAGTATTTAGCGAACCATGACCAGCAATTCACGCGTCTTTCCGGAAGTGCGAAGCACGCAACCGCTCGGGTCTCTCACAATGGGTCAGCTACTGTTCGACGAGCGTTCGTAAGGAGCTCGGTTGCCTTTCCTTCCTAAATCACATAGCGGCTTGAAGCCAAAACCCTGGCGAACATCTGCGATCAGCCTCCTCTCATGGCCTGGAATGCAGGTTGGATCAGTTTTCGGAACGCGCCAAGGTGCCAATTTGGAATGGCAGGCTTGCGAATAAGCGCAGCGAAATAGAGAGTGGGTGCCGTCGGTGGCGTAATAGCCCGTGCCAAGGTCTACGGCTACAATGGCGGCGAATTGAAAACTGTCCAGCTTCGGCTGCGCTCGATTGGCGGGCTCGCATCCGGCTATCGTTCCTCAGCCGGACAATCCCGACGAAATGCACATACCTGACGCTGAAGACAGGCATGCTTTCTGGGACGTCCGCTTCGCGGACGCGGTGTCCCGTTGGCGAAACTGGCGCGGACAAGCGGTCCTCAGGACCGCCCGGTCGTAGCGCTATTTCATTTTGCCGAAATCCCGACGTGCCCATAGGTGGGACCGTTGCTCATGGAACGCTCCCACTCAGACGGCCACGGCCTTGTGCTCGATATAGTGATTGATGGCTTCAGGGCCGAACTCGCGCCCTATGCCGCTTTGTTTGAAGCCGCCGAATGGGGAAAGTAGGTCGGGTGCCGCGTTGTTGATTGTCAGCCCGCCAGTGCGGATGCGGCGGGCGACTGCCAGACCCTTTTCCGAGTCGTTTGTCCAGACCGAACCCGATAGGCCGTACACTGATTCATTGGCGAGACGCACAGCTTCGTCCACGCCGTCATAGGGGATGACGCAGACGACCGGTCCGAAGATCTCTTCCTGAGCAATGCGCGATGTGTTGTCCACATTGGCGAAGACGGTTGGCTTTACGAATGCGCCGTGATTGATCCCGGCAGGCATTCCGAGGCCACCTGTAGCCAGCCTCACGCCACTTTCCAGGCCGGAGCGGATGTAGTCACTGACGCGCTGGCGCTGGCGTTCCGAGACCAGCGGACCGAGGAACGTGTCGGGATCTGCCGGGTCACCGATCTTCATGCGATCGACATTGTCAACCAGGGCTTCGACGAAGGCATCGTGACGCTGGCGTGAAACGAGGATCCGCGTCTGCGCGACGCAGACCTGCCCGTTGTTCGGGAAGGACCTGTAGCGCAGCGCCTCGACGGTTTGGCCGAGGTCGGCATCGTCGAGGACGATAGCGGCGGACTTGCCGCCCAGTTCCAGGCTTACGCGCTTCAGCTGCGCTCCTGCAAGGCTGGCGATCCTGCGCCCGGCGAGGGTCGAGCCGGTGAAGCCAATCTTGTCCACGCCTGGATGCGCGACGAGATGTTCACTCACGTCCCGGTGCGCCACCAGAATACTCAGCACGCCTTCTGGAAGCCCGGCCTCGCTGAAGAGCTCGCCGAGATACTGGCCGTCGAGGGCTGTTTCCGGCGCGAGCTTCAAGACGATCGAGCAGCCCGCAAGGAGAGCAGGAAAGAGCTTCGCCAGCGCGACCTGGTGCGGCGCATTCCACGGGATGATGGCAGCGACCACGCCGACCGGCTCACGGATCCACACCGAGGCTCCCTGGGGGAAGCCGTCACGCCTTTCCTCCCACGGATATTGCTCGGCGGCGATGATATAGGCCTCTGCCTGGTTCCGGATGAGTTCCTGAATCCCATTGGCAAACCAGGCGGGAGCACCCATTTCGGCCGTCACCAGCTCGGCGAATTCCGCGGAACGCGACTCATAGAGCTCGCTGAATTTGCGAAGGACCGCGATTCTGTCGGTGACCGGCATGCGCGGCCACGGGCCTTCGTCGAACGCCTTGCGCGCAACACTCACGGCAAGGTCGATGTCGGCGTTGCTGGCCAGCGGGGCTGTGCCGACCAGGCTCCCGTCATACGGCGATCGAACCTCGATGGTCTCCACGCCGAGCGGATCGACGCGCCTGCCTCCGACAAAGTTCCGCGCGAAGTGCCTCGCCATTGTGTTTGACTCCTTTCCCGGCTTGCTTTGGATCAGGGGTGGATGAGATCCGCAGCGCGCTCCCCGATCATGATGGCGGTTGCGTTGGTGTTCCCCGCGATGTGACGCGGGAAGATCGAGGTATCAGCAACCCACAGCCCTTCCACGCCGCGCACCCGCAGGTCCGGCGCGATCACCGCGCGATCATCGGCCCCCATACGGCAGGTGCCGACCGGATGCAGGAAGGGGACTGTCGCCTTGCGCACATATTGCTCGTCCGCTGCGCGGCCGGCCGCCAGCGGCGGAACGTCGATAAGCTCGCGCACATGGTTGCCGAAAGGTGGTGTCGAGGCGAGGAGGCGTATCCAATCCAGCCCCCGCAGAACGCATTCTAGATCGTCGCGATGATCGAGCAGTCGCGGATAGATGGCAACCGGCGTGTGTGGATCGCTGGAGCGAAGCTCAAGATGGCCCTTGCTCTTGGGATAGTTCACATTCGCAAGAATGGTTACAAGGTTGCGGGTCGGCACATGCAGACGGCCGTTGTTGCTGAAATAGCCGAATGGGAAGAGATGGAACTGAAGGTCCGGCGCCTCCTGGTCGTGCGTCGACTTGAGAAAGGCGAGAACCTGCGCGGTGGGCACGCTCAGCACTCCGTTTCGCGACATCGCCCATTCGGCGAATGCGCGAACCCTGCCCAGCGGCGACGCGTAGGCATTGCCGGTCTCTACGTCCATCTCAGCGCGGACATAGAGACCCGGATGCTCCATCAGATTGCGGCCAACCTCGGGGCTGGCCACACGCACCTCTATGCCGTGCCGCTTCAGTTCGTCCGGATCGCCGATGCCGGAAAGCATCAGGATCTGGGGCGAGTTGATTGACCCGGCGGATAGCACAACTCCTCGGCGCGCACTTGCGCGGATCCGCTGGCTGGCGCGGATGATGTCCACTCCCCTCGCCCGCTTGCCGTCCATGACGACGCGCTCGACCAGCGCATCATCCATGAAGGTCAGCTTGCTGTCCTTGAGGCGCGGCAGCACAAAGGCGTCGAACGCCGAATGGCGCACGCCACCGCGCGTCGAACCCTGGTTCCAGGCGACGCCCTCGTGAGAACGTCCGTTGAGATCCGGGTTGAGCGGGACCCCGGCGTTGACGAAGCTGTCGATGAACTTTGCGGATATCGGGTGCTTCCAGCGCAGCGCCGAGACGCGCAGCGGTCCCATGCCGCCGCGATAGGCGTTGTCCTTGTCGTCGTCTGCCGTCTCCATTTTGCGAAAGTATGGAAGCACGGAGTTCCAACCCCAGCCCGTATTGCCCATCGCCTCCCAAGCGTCGTAGTCCGCTGCAGCGCCGCGGATGAAGATCATCCCGTTGATGGCCGACGAGCCGCCCGGCACGCGCCCCCGCGGCCATGATTCCTGCAGGCCATTGCGGCTGGGGTCAGGCTCAGTGACGTAGTTCCAGTCGTACCGCTTGTTGCCGATCGTGTGCATGAGGGCGGCGGGCACGCGCGTGAGATGAATCTTCTCCCTCTTGCCGGCCTCGAGAAGGAGCACGCTCGCGCCCTTCTCGACGAGTCGTGCCACGAGCGGTGAACCGGCACTGCCCGAACCTACGACAATATAGTCGAACTCCATCGTCTCGCCTCTTCGGAAAAATTGCCACAGTTCGCAACAGGAGCATGACGCCCGAACAGTCAGACCGCGCCCCGGTCGGGGTTCCTCACATTGACCTTGGGCATGGCCGTGGCGCCGTCCGACCCCGCGGCGACCAGGTGACACGCCGCGAAATCCTCGTTGCTTCGTTTCATCAGGGCTGGATCGTCCGTGGTGCAGCGCTCGAAGGCGAAGGGGCAGCGTGTCCGGAAGCTGCACCCCGGCGGAATGTCGATCGGGTCCGGTGGCTCGCCCTCCAGGAGATACGTCGCCGTGTCGTAGGGCTTAGGCTCGATTGCCGGAACGGCGCTTAGTAGCGCGCGCGTGTACGGGTGGGCGGGGTCGAAGAATGTGGCTTCGTTGCCGGCCAACTCCGCCACGCGACCCAGATACATCACGGCCACACGGTTGCACACACGCCGCACCATGCTGAGGTCATGTGAGATGTAGACATAGGTCATGCCATGGCGGGCCTGCAGCCTGTCGAACAGGTCGAGAAGCTTGCCCTGCTCGACCTGGTCCAGAGCTGATAGCGTTTCGTCGAGGATGAGTAGCTCGGGATCCAGCACCATCGCGCGTGCGATATTTACGCGTTGGCGTTGGCCGGCGCTGAGACCGACCGGCAACTTGCCCGCCAGATCCGCTCGCAGACCCACCTCATTCATTGTGGCGGCAACCTTTTCGCCGATTTCCTTGAGGCTCAGTCCCCCATGAATGCGAAGCGGCTCTGCGATGGTCCGCCCGATCGTCAGGTGCGGGGGGATGGCGTTGTAGGGATCCTGCAACAACAGCTGGAACCGGCGCCGCAGGTCGAGCAGTTTCTTGCGGCCGAGATGTGCGATGTCCTGCCCCTTGAAGAGGATCTGCCCGCGGTCGGGCGCTTCGATACGGGAGAGGAGACGCGACAGCGTCGATTTTCCGCAGCCGGATTCGCCCACTATTCCGAGATTGTCACCCTTGTAGACATCGAAGGACACGCCCCTGACGGCTTGGACCACTCGGTGCGCGAACAGCCGTTCACGGTCCTTAGTTTCATACGACCGGTAGACGTCCCGAACCGATAGGATCACTTCGCGTGTGTCGTCCACGGCCGCTGGGGGCGCGGCAGTGGTGGGCTCGGCGTCCCAGATACGCGGAAGGCTCGCGATCAGATTGCGCGTGTAGTTGTGTTCGGGTTTGTCGATCAGACTGCGCGTCTGTTGACACTCGACCACGCGGCCGTCGGCCAACACGAGTATGTTGTCTGCGATATCGTTCATCACGCCGAGCGCCGACGAAACGAAAATGATCGCGGTGCTGAAGTCGCGTTGCAGATCGCGAAGCAGGCGCAGGATTTGCGCCGCCACGGTGACGTCCAGCGGTTGGGTGATGTTGTCGGCGACCAGCAGGTCGGGCTTGGTCACGAGCGCGTCGACGATCAGCACGCGCTGCATCATGCCCCCGCTGAACTGGAACGGGAACTCATGGAAGCGTTGCGCGGGGGAAGGAATGCGCACTGCATCCAGCACGCGCAGCACGCGCGCCTTTGCTTCCGTCCATGAAATGCCTGGTTCGACGGCCCGAAGCTTCTCGATGATCTGTTGGCCTATCGGGACTGTCGGGTCGAGCGCGCTGCCGGGATCGGAGCCGATATAAGCGACCTTGCGTCCGCGCAGCTTCTGCATCTCGCCGGGGGGAAGGTCGAACAGATTGCGCCCGCGGTATAGGATCTTTCCACCTGTCGGGAAAAGGGGCGGGCTTATCCAGTTCACGAGCGCGCGCGAAAGGACCGTTTTGCCGGAGCCGCTCTCGCCGATGATGCCGAGCACCTCGTTCTGGGAGACCGACAGATCGACATTGCGCAGAACGGGACGGCTCCCGCCACCAGGCATGGCGAGGTCGACCGAGAGGTTCGAAACCTCGAGGATCTTGGTGCTACTCACGCTCATAGAACCCCCTGCAGGAACTTGTTGCGAGAGCGTTCGAGCGCGCCACCCATGAGGTTGATGCTGCATAAGGACACTGCAAGCAGCAGGCCTGGAATGGTGGTGATCCACCATGCATTCATCAGATATTTCGTGCCGTCCGCGATGATTGTGCCGAAGGTGGGAGTGGGAGGCTGGATGCCGATGCCGATAAAGCCGAGAATGGCTTCGAAGATCATCATGCGGGCCACGTCGAGCACGGCGACGAAGGCCACGGGCGGCAGGATGTTGGGCGCGATGTGAACCAGAAGTATCCTGAGGTCCGACGCTCCTAATATTTTCGCCGCCCGGACATACTCCTTGCGCCGTTCCGACATGGTGGCGCTGCGGGCGATGCGCGCGTAGCCCGGCCACCCTGCGAGAATGAAGACGAGGATGACCGTCAACGGTGTCGGCCTTGTCACGCCCAGGATCGTGATGGCGAGGATGATGACCGGGATGGACATCTGCGCATCGGTGATGCGCATCAAGACGAGATTAGTCCATCCGCCTGCATAGCCCGCGAGCATCCCGATCGCAGAGCCGATCACGAACATGCCGATGACGCTCGCAATGCCGATCATCAGCGCATTGCGCAGGCCGATTAGCGATCTCACCAGCAGATCGCGCCCCAATTGGTCGGTGCCGAAGAAATGCGGCCAGACCCAGTCCTCCACGGGAAAGGGAGGAGAGAATTTCAGGCCGACATTGAACTTGGTTGCTGAAAGGCCAAGGAGCGTGGGCGCGGCAATCGAAAGCAGGATGACGCTCACGAAGATCACCGCTCCGATCCGGAACTCCACCGTCCGGGCCGCTTGAAGGAAGATGTTCGCCGCCAGGCCACGGGATTTCGTTGGCTGGCCTACGGGGTCGGCGATGGCCTGCTGCGACATCAGTACTGGAGCCTTCTGTCGATCGTGGTCGAGGCGAAATCGACCAGAATGTTCACGATCACGAGTGCAGCGCAGGAAAAGATGGCTATTGCTTGGATAATCGGGAAATCGCGCTGGAAGACCGCATTGATCATGAGAAGCCCTATTCCGGGATAGTTGAAGAGATATTCCACGACGAACAGCCCGCCGAGGATCAGGCCGACCGCCTGGATGCCAAGCAGGTTGAGCAGCGGAATGGTGGAATTCCTCAGCACATGGGCGGCGATCATGCGCCTGCGCGTCAGTCCTCGGATCTGACCGACCGACACGTAGGGTTCGAGCAGGTTCGAAGAAACCGAGACGGAAAGCGAGCGCACGATGACAGGGATCAGTTCGACGGCCAGCACCATCGCGGGCAAGATTGCGTAGGTCCAGTTCTGGTATCCGATCGCCGGCAACAAGCCGGCCTTGGCCGACAGCAGGAATATGAACACCAGGCCGAGCCAGACATTCGGCAGCGACACGAGTATCGAACCGATATAGAGCGCCAGACGGTCCGGCCATTTGCCGGCGTTCAGCCCCGCCCATATGCCCAGCGGTATGGCGACCACCAGTGACATCAGGAAAGCAAGCCCGGCTAGCAGAAGGCTGTAGGGCAAGGTCGTGGCGATGAGATCAATGACCGGCGCGCGATTGCTTGCATCGAATGTCGATTCACCGCGTGAGCCGCCAGTGCTGCCACCCTGCGCGCTGCGGACGAAGGACCTGCCGAAATCGCCTTGCAGGACCTGAGCCATGTACCGGCCGAACTGCACGATGATAGGGTCGCGCAAGCCGAGTTCCGTGGCGGTCTGCTCCGCGACCGAGGGAGATACCATCGGCCCCAGCATCAGCCGCACAGGATCGCCCGGCACGACACGCAACAGCGTGAAGATCAGAAGGGCAATGGCCGCGACGATGATCGCGCCCTGCGCCAGGCGGCGAATGAAGAAGTCGAGTGCGAAAAGCATGAAGATCGGCTCGCGCTTGGCAGCGCCGCCCGCACGGGCGGCGCCGCGACATCCGTGCGTCAGACCAGATCGGCTTTGGAGAGATCGATCGGACCGTAAGGCAGGTATACCGCCCCTTCTAGGTTCTTGGCCGCGCCGTGGAAGGTCAGCGCCGAGAAGAGGGAGAAGCTCGGAACCTTCTTTGCCATGGTGGGGAAGGTTTCCTCGGTCAGGATCTTCAATCTCGCTTCCGGATTGGGCGCATTGCGCTCCTTCTCCAGGACGGCATCTATCTCGGGGTCATTTATGCCCGAAATCAGCGCAGCGCTTGAGTGCCAGTTCGGGCGCAGCACAAGGTCTGGCTCCGGCGACGGAGTCATCCAGCCGACATCGCACATGTGGCCTTGTCCCTGACCGTCGGCGCGACGGTAGATCGCGACCTCCCACGCAGCCGGCTCGAGCACTGTCAGCTGGACATTGAACCCCTGCTCCTGAAGCATGGCGGTGATGAGCTCGCCATACTCCTTGGTCTTCGGGTAGAAGCCGACGGAAGTGATATATTCGAGCTGCGGCAATCCCTCGCCGTTGGGGAAGCCGGCTTCGGCGAGCAGGCGCTGCGCCTCCTCGGGATTGTACTCAGGATAACCCGGAATATCGTTGAAGCCGAATTTCATGGGCGAGATGTAGCAGCTCGATGCCAGTGCCGCCTCGCCCATCAACTCGAGGATCTGCGCGCGATCGATCGAGTGGCAGGCGGCGAGGCGAATGCGCGGATCGTCAAAGGGCGGCTTGTTGCAGCGGAAATGAAGATATTTGTTCTCCGTCGTCAGGCCCTTGCGCGTGACAACGTTCGGGTTGTCCTGCAGCGACGTGTATTGCTCCGGCTCTAGTCGTTCGGCGATGTGGTACTGGCCGTTCAGAAGTCCCAGCACGCGGGTATTGGCATCCGGGACATAAGCGTAGATGACCTCATCAATCTTCGGACGCCCGCCGTAGAAGTCGTCGAAGGCCTGCAGCACGTTCTGATCGCCGTTCGTCTCGATATATTTGAATGCATTCGTGCCGTTCGGACGCTTCTCGAGGATTTTCGGATCTGCCACATCCTTGGCCGAGAGAATGGGGATCACGCTCGAAATGAACCACCACGCCGATGCGGGGTATCCGTGTTTCTCGGTGCGCAACCGGACAGTCAGCCGGTCAACGATCTCGATGTCGACCTTTCCGGGGCAGAATGATGCTGCCGGACGCGCCGGATCGGAAGAGTATTCGTAGGTCGCCTTAACGTCCTCGGCGCTGAACTCCTTGCCGTCATGGAACTTCACGCCGTCGCGTAGCTTGAACTCAAGCGTGTTCTCGTCGACCAGCGTCCAGGACTCCGCGAGAGCGGGCTCCAGCAGGTCAGCTTCGCCATCGCGCATGGGAGCGCGTGTTAGCGCATTGAAGACGAACTTCTCGAAATTTCCCTGCCCCAAAGTGGTATGAGAGGTCGGGTCCCAATTACCGGTCACCGGCCCCATCGATGCAAGAACGATAGTCTTCTTGCCCTGCGCCCTGGCAACAGGCGCTCCCTCGCCGATAATGGCGGCGGCCCCCAGGGCGCCGGCGCCTACGATGATGTCTCTGCGCGTAATCATCTATCCTGTTCCCCTTCTGATACCGCCAGCTGTTCTTTGAGGCGCGGTTCGCTTTGGATGATTGATCAAAGTCGATGGGCAGCCGGCGCGCCGTTGCCGGATAGCGCATGATGGATACGGGCACCTCCGCCTGCCCCAGCCCCGCTGCACGCATCAGGGCCTTGTCACTCGCTGAGATCAGTTTGGGCTCAAATACACAAACCGGTCAAAACCACCACTAACCTCACACTACCGCCGCGTCAAGCGCTAAACTCTAGTACCGTAAGGCACGTCGGCTGACTGAACACAGCAGATGGCTGCCACGCTAAGCAGTTGTTTCAGATCATGAATTATCTTCGTAACCGGTCAAGACGAGTGAAAGACGAGTTGTTTACCCGGCGCTTTCCCGCTTGGCTATTTTGACCGATTTGACTGTTCATTCGTTGTGCCTTAGCATCATGGCAGGGGCTGATGTCTTGACGAGGATCGACAGGCCAATGTCGTTGGACTGATCGCGGGCCCCATCTAATTGCGTCGGATGTCCATATGGCTGCGGGTGGATTGAGCACATGAGGTTCTCGGAGTTCCGACAGGAGAAGATCCTAGACATTCTGAGAGCCAATGAACGGGCGAGCGTAAACTCGCTCGCCGAACGGCTGGAGGTAAGCCCAGAATCGATAAGACGCGATCTGCGCGTGCTGGAAATAAATGGCTTCGCCCGGCGGGTTTATGGGGGCGCCGTGCTGACGCCGAATGAAAGCGACAAGCCTTTCGGCGAACGCAGCCGCGTGAATGCGCCTGAAAAGAACTTGATTGCGGAAAAGGCAGCAAGCCTCGTCCAGAACGGGATGAAAATATTCGTAAGTTCGGGCACCACAACGCTGGCCTGCGTGAAGCATCTTCACAAACACCAGGACCTGACGATCTTCACCAACTCGATCGCCGTCGCGGCGCATTTCTTTTCCCACGGCTGGGGCACCAGCGTACGCGTACTCGGCGGCCCGATGGTGCCGGAATACCAGGCGACATTCGGTCACGCGACCATTACTGCCCTGAACGGGCATCGTTTCGACCTGGCCCTCATGGGAGCAAGCGCTGTTCATATCGACCACGGGTTCATGGGTTTTGGCGAGGACGAGGTCGCGCTTCACGACGCCGCACGACTTCAAGCCAGCGCGACCGTGATGGTGGCTGACGCCTCCAAATTCGGACGATTCGGTTCCGTGCGCGCCTTCGGTCTGGGTGATGCTCACCATGTGGTGACGACCAGCGGAATTGGTCAGGATTTCATCCAGCGGTTTAACGACTTGGGCGTCAATCTCATCAAGGTTTGACTGCCCCCCTGGGCGACAGCAAGTCGGCACTTTACAGCCAGCGGCATAGCTATAGCATTGATCGGGGAATGCCGGATGTCTTCGCGGGACAAAGGGTTCGTCATTGCCCGCGAATGCTCGTTCGCACCATTGGCTGGAAGGAAATGGCTGTATTGGAAGGGGGCACGGCGCCCCGCGTTGACCCGGTGGGTGCAAGTCGTGTCGCCGCGGCCGAGATGGGACTGCGCCTGGCTTTTCCCGGCTGCCGCGAAACGCTCCCGTCCGATACGCTTCGTGCTCCGCTTGACCAGCAAGCCTCGCGTGGTGTGGAAACGAAGCTGGATATCACCGCGCAAGCCGCCGAGCCTGGCGTGCTCGTGCCCTCACATCGCGGAATGGACAGCTCGCGCCTGCTGCTCTCAGTCGGCGGTCATGCTCCTTCGATGATGCTGAAGGTTATTCATCCCGATCAGAGCATTTTCTTCGATGCAGAGACTTGCTTCGACGCGCAGCGCAAGGCAGCCGCTTTGGGGTGCGCCCCGGACATTCTCGCTTTTGACATTGCGCGCGCGGCATGGGTCAGCGAGTTCCTGGACGATTGGGCGACCGCGCGCGTCAGCGATCTGAAAAGGCCCGAACTCCTGAATGCGGTCATAGAAGCCAAGAAGAAGATCCACGCCGGCTCCCGTTTCAAATCTTCATGGTCCGTGTTTGACAGGATCAGGATGCTGCGCGCTGCGTGTGCCTCCGTGGCGCCGAATGCACCGGAAGACCTTCCGCCCCTCCTGAACTCGGTCAGCCGCATCGAACGCATCATTGCCTCAGCCGGGCTAGACGATGTGCCAGCTCACGCTGACGGACTTGCCTCGAACATACTGATCGGGCCGAATGGCCGGGTACAGCTTGTCGACTTCGATGAGGCCCGGAACGTCGACCCCTATTACGAAATTGCGCTCCTCGCGAATGAGGTTTTCGAAAACGAGAAAGATTACTTGCTGGCACTTGAGATGTTCGACGGCAGTGCAAGACTGGCAAGCTTTCATCGAATTCGCCTTTACGCCATCGCCGACGACCTTGCATGGGCCCTATGGGGCATCTTCATGGATGCCACGTCCCCCCGAAAGGATGTCGAGTTCTACCGCTACGCCTGCTGGCGGCTTATTCGTTGCCGCATCGCTCTCCAGGGCGTCGATCTCGATCAATACGCGAGATCTCTCTGAGGTGTGCGTTATGGAACGCAAGATTGGAGAGGCCGGGTCACCCGCCGAAAGGGAGTTGGAGAAGTCGCTTTCTTGCGTGCAGGCCTGGCGGGGTAAGGACATCTACTATCGGCCGATTTTCGGCGGGTTTAGCAACTCGAACTGGCACGTCAGAATCGCAGGGGAACGAAACGCCTTCTTCGTCAAGATGCCCGGCCCGGGCACGGAGAAGTTCATTGACCGAAGCGCATCCCTTGAGGCGAGCCGGCGCGCCTATATGCTTGGCATCGGTCCGCGACCATACGACTACCTCGCCGATCTGGGAGTTGAGATCTGCGACTTCGTTGAAGGCTCCCGTCCATGCACTTTGCGGGACTTCCATGTGCCCGAGGTCAGAAACCGAACGATCGCACTCTATCGCGCGTTCAACAATTGCGCCCCTTTGGGCCTATCCAAGACTGTCTTTGATATGATCGAAGAACATATCGTGCAGTTGCGCGAACTTGGCGGACGCCTTTCGCACGATTTTCAACCCCTCCATGGTCAGTACAAACGAGCGCGCTCAGCCCTGGAAGCATCCGGGCTGGACATCGTGCCCTGCTACAACGACCCAGCGCCGGCGAATTTTCTGATTGATAAAGGCGGGAAGATTACAATCGTTGATTTCGAATACGCTTCGAATAACGACCGGTGCTTCGACTTGGCAACATGGTGTGGAGAGATGTTCCTGAGCGATGAACAACAAGACGAGGCTATTGAACATTATTTCGGGAGAGTCGAAGCGGCGATTCGGGCTCGTATGTTCGCCTATCGCATGCTCGGTGACTTTAAGTGGTCATTGTGGGCGATGATCCAAATGAAAGTTTCGACTATCGACTTCGATTTCTACAAGTTCGGCATGTGGAAGCTGATGCGGTTGCGCTCTGCCATTCGCGACCCGCGATGGAGCAAAGTGCTCGCTTCACTCTAAGTGCGTGGTATATATTTGAATGAACCGCTTGCGATTGATCTCCCGGAGCAGGATTGCGTGCGGAATTCAGGGGTTAGAGAGCCTGCTCGGGGATAGGACACGTCCTTTCCCTGCGAGCCTCGAAATCCTGACGAATGTATCCATGAACATGACAGCTACCTAGATCCTAACAGTGTTGGGTGGCGACGCGGGACTGCGGGATCAGATCATCGCGAACGCAACAATCATCAGCCCGAACATGCCCACGGCGATGATCGTCTTCGTGGTCGTGTCCATCGTTGACCCCGCTGGATTGATTCACCGCGTCAACTAACGGCTTTCAGAAGGCCCGCCGCATCCGGTCTTCCGGTGTCGACTCCGGCGCGCAACGGCTTGGCGGAACCTCTTCAGGATGGAAGAGACCTGCCGCCACTCTCGGAATATCGTTTCGCGAGATGCCGATGTCCTCGAGCAGGCTGTCGTCCAGGCGGCTCAGCGCGTTGATGGCGCGATTAGTCTGCCAGCGCCGGATCGCTCTGCGGAGGAGTTGCGCGACGCCAACTCTTGGCGTGTGCGACGCAGAGGTGCGATGAGCGGTTCCGGATGGATGTTCGAATACGGACACTTTGTCCCTCCTTTACGGTCGTCCGAGCTCGGGCCGCAAAGGCGGCACCGTACACGGCTTGCTGGACGGACATGCATGATCTTCCCGGCGCCGCCGACGCGGCTCGGAACGACAGGCATGTCAGTTGTTGTGATGAGGCTGACCCCGAGACGACGAACGCAAGCGTTCGAGCGCTCGGGGCTACGAAAGCGTCAGGAGGGACGCCGAGACGACCAGATACTTCTTGTGACGACCTGGAGTAATCATGTTCCGGATATGGGCTCTTCAGCGCCCTGATTCAATGAACGGGGATGCCGTGCGGCCTTTGGACGCTAATGCAGCGAGCGCCGATTTTCGCCATTCGACTTCCACAGCAAGCTGGGGGGTGAGGTCCCCTACGGATGTCGTAGGCTGACGGCCGCGTCATACCGGTATCCGCAATTTACGTCTCGCTCGAACGTGGGCCAATCGAACGCCCGAACCGCCGCCGTTTCAGCAACGAACTCGATACCTTCCGTCTCCAACGCCTTGTATCTTGGCCACAGTCTCAGGACGGCCGCCGAGGGTGCCATCTTCCGCTTCTAGTCGCGCAATGGTGGGTTCTGATACGCCAGAACGGACAGCGAGAGCCCCTAAGACCATCCCATCAGCGCACGGGCGACCTTAACCTGCCGGATGGTGACTACACGTTTTTTAGATTTTCAGAGGCGCGCAGTCCAGCCGAGGCAGTGATTCCGCCGTTGCGGCAGCGCGGCTATGGCGCGATACCCAGGCAAGATCTCTGACGCCGCGGCTGGGTCCAACTGTCATATCCGGCGCTGGTGGAAGGCCAAGATCCGGGCCATCGCTCACCTAAGCTTCTGGCGCCGAGGGGCGGCTACTCCGCCGCCGCCGCATAGGCCGCCAGCACGTACTAGAGGATAGGTCCGAGCTAGTCTGCTTCGCCCTTCCGCCTGGCATACTCCTCGACCTGGTCGCGATCGACCTTGGCGACGCCCAAATAATAGCACTCGGGACGAGAGAAGTAGGCCCAAGGCCGATAACCCTGGCCACATGGCGAGGCAGTAGCCCAGGCTTACCCGACCTTCCCTTCCGCATAGGCCAGGGCCACGCCCCACTGTTCTTGGCAATATCGTGGATATCGCCGTCACCCGGCTATCGTCGACATCCACAAAAATGACGAGCCATACAGCGGCTCGTTCCACAGTCTCCTGGCCCCTCTGCCAGTGTGGCCTGTCGCTTCTAACAGGCAATGGAGTTGACGCCGTACAAAAATGCACCTATGGTCCAAAAATGAAAATCGCCAATTAGCGAGCGATGTGGGGAACAGGAAAAGCTTATGGAAATGACCTCTAGAACGTCATCAGTGCGTGGTGCGGCTCTGCTTGCCATGGCTTGCGTGCTGCAAGTCGTGCACCAGCCAGCCTCGGCGGGGGTTCTCGAAGAGAAGGTCAAAGCCGGAGAACCGATCAAGATCGGCTACTCGATCGATCCGCCTTATGCGATCACCACTCCTTCCGGCGAAGCCGCGGGCAGCATGAATGTGATGGCGATCAAGATTCTCGAGCGCATGGGCGCCAAGGTCGAGCCGGTGGTCACGGAGTGGGGCGGTCTTATACCCGGCCTTCAGGCGTCCCGCTTCGACGTCATCACGGTCGGAATGTACATCACTCCGAATCGCTGCCAGAGTGTATTGTTCAGTGAGCCCATCGGACGTTTCGGCGATGCTCTGCTCGTTCTCAAGGGTAACCCAAAGGGCGTCACTTCGCTGGAGCAGATCAAGAATTCTACCGATCTCAAGCTTGCGACAATTTCCGGCTACGCTTTTGTCGGAGTCGCGGCCAAAGCCGGCATCGCGGAATCAGACTTGATGCTCGTTCAGGACGTTCCTGCGATGCTCCAGGCCCTGAAGGCCGGGCGCGCGCATGTAGGCGGCCTTTCCAAAGGTGCGGCGAACGAACTGCTGGCCAAAACCAGCGATTTCGAGATTGTCGCGGAATACAAGCAGGACCCCGACACGTTCAAATATTCCGGCTACGGCTTCCGCTTGGAAGACGAGACATTCGCTGCCGCATTCAATGCGGAACTGGCTAGCTATCTCGGCTCCGACGAGATGCTCGCGGATGTCGCTCCCTACAACTACGATGCCGATACCATTCCGAGCCAAGACTCGATCACGACCGCCCAGATCTGCGGACGGCAGTAGCAGGTAAGCGGCGTACTCAAACTGGCGAGGCTCGATTGGACCTGCTTCAGCCTATGGTGACGGGTGCCGCGATTACCGTGGTGCTCACAATCGCCTCCTCGGCGGTTGCCGTCCTGTGTGCAGTCGTGGCTGGGCTCGCCAGGCTTAGCCGCAGCCGCCCGGTGCGCTGGCTGGCCGTGGGCTACGTAGAGTTCTTCCGCGGCAGCTCGATGCTCGTCCAACTGTTCTGGTTGTATTTTGTGCTACCGCATCTGGGCATGAGTCTGTCGCCGATCACCGCGGGCATTCTCGGCATCGGCCTGAACGCGGGAGCCTACGGAGCGGAGATGGTTCGCTCCGCCATCCTGGCTGTCCCCAAGGGCCAGTACGAGGCAGCGATCGCCCTGAACATGTCTCCGTTCACGCGGTTCTGGCGGATCATCGCGCCTCAGGCGTTGGCGATCATGTTACCGGCATGGGGAAACAACTTTATCAATATACTGAAAGCAACGTCGCTGGTCTCCCTGATCACCATCCATGACCTCACCTATGTCGGCACGACGCTCAATGCGATGACATATCGAACACTCGAAATCTTTGGTGCAATTTTAATTATTTACTACGTGCTGGGCCGCTGGATCATCGTACCGGGAATGCGATACCTTGAACGGCGCGCCACTGCCGGCATCCTGAGAGCGGTTCGTTGAGCAAGCTCTGGGATTGGGATTTCGCTTTCAAATGTGCACCGCTCCTTGCGGAGGCGGCTGTCGTCACAGTGCAGGCGACGCTGCTGGCCTATCTCATTTCGCTCGCGGGTGGGTTGGTATTCGCGATCGCTCGGCGCAATGCTCCTCCTCGCGTCTCCAGGGTTGTGACGGAAAGCGTGGAAGTAATCCGGACGACGCCGTTGCTGGTCCAGATTTACTTTCTCTACTTCGTCGGACCCCAGTTCGGCTTTGACATTCCTGCCTGGACGGCAGGTCTGTTGGCTCTCGGCATCCATTATTCCTGCTACACCGCCGAAGTCTACCGCGCGGGCCTCGCGAATGTGAACCGCGGACAATGGGAAGCCGCCACTGCATTGAATTTCGGTGCGTTCCGCACCTACTGGAGCATCGTGCTTCCGCAGGCGATCCCGCCGATGATCCCGATGCTTGGCAATTACCTCATCAGCATGTTCAAGGAGACGCCGCTGCTCTCGGTGATATCCATCATCGAGATCATGGCCAGAGCGAAGCTGATCGGCAACGAGTACTACCGCTATACCGAGCCGGTTACGCTGGTCGGGATCTTCTTTCTCGTAGTCAGCCTCGTCTCGGCCAAGGCGATTTCGGTGGCTGAGCACAAACTGAATCCGAAGGAACGTCGCAATGTCCGCTAGGCCGATGGTGCGGTTCGAGAATGTGGTCAAGAGGTTCGGCGCCGTGACCGTCCTGGACTCGCTCAATCTTAGCGTCGCGAGCGGAGAACGACTGGCGATCATCGGTCCTTCGGGGTCAGGAAAGACAACCGTGCTTCGCGCTCTCATGACGTTGGAGAAGGTTGACGAAGGCGCGATCTACGTCGACGGCGAGCCCCTTAACTTCATCGAACGCAACGGTCGCAGGGAGGCGGCGGGCGAGCAGCATCTGCGCCGGATTCGGGGCAAGATCGGCATGGTGTTCCAGCACTTCAATCTGTTTCCACACATGACCGTGTTGCGCAACTGCACGGAAGCGCAGCGCCACGTGCTCGGTTTACCACGGCAGGAAGCGGAACAACGCGCGCTGGAGCTCCTCGATCGAGTAGGACTTCGCAACAAAGCGGATGCCTATCCCAGTTCATTGTCCGGTGGCCAGCAGCAGCGGGTGGCCATCGCCCGGGCGCTTGCCATGCGGCCCAAGGTCATGCTCTTCGACGAGGTGACGTCCGCGCTTGATCCGGAACTCGTCGGCGAGGTTCTCAATGTGATCCGAAGCCTTACGGCCGAGCACAACCTGACGATGATCATGGTCACCCATCAGATGGGGTTCGCGAAGGAATTTGCCGATCGCGTTTGCTTCTTCGACTCCGGCAGGATCTGCGAAGAAGGGCCGCCGTCGGAGCTGTTCGGGGCTCCGCAAATGGAGCGCACGAAGAAATTCCTTCGCGCTGTGCTCGAAGGAGGCTAATCAGGGTGCGCGCTGGCAAGCAGCGTGCAAAAACATCGAGGTCGAGCTTGCAGAACCTGAGCGAGGATGGTGCGGTCAAGGCCTTGGTGCGTGGGCTTCGTGTTCTGGCCGCGATCAACAACTTCCAAACGGCGACGATCACTCGCCTGGAGAGTTCTCTCGACCTCCCCAAGGCCACCATCATACGAATTGTCAGGACGCTGATCCTCGAGGGCTACGTCGTCGAGGTGCCGGATGGACGCGGCTATCGTGTCGCCCGCAAAGCTAAGGAACTGTCTCGCGGCCTAACCGCTGAATCGCCAACCTACGCGCTTGTGCATCCGCTGCTTGTGCAACTTGCGAAGCGCATCAAGTGGCCATCCGAGTATCTGGTCCGCGACGGCGACGACATGGTCATCGAGGCCAGCAACCGCAATCTTGCCCCGATAAAGATAGGTATCTTCGAGGGACGTCGTTTTCCCATTGCGGCATCCGCCTCTGGAATTGCGTTTCTGGGATCCCTGCCTGGGGCGGAACAGCAGTCCTTGATCGCCAGCCTGCTCGATGGCGACTATGCGGGCCGCACCACCGAGGCAGCACTTCGGTCAAAAATTCGAGATTTCCATGAACAGGGTTACGCATCGTGGAGCGAGGAACATTTGGAACCGGGGCTCAAGGTCATTGCTGTCCCCGTTATCTTTGAAGAACGGCCGATGGGCGCGGTGTCGGCAGTGTTCTTCGACGAGGCCATGGCGCAGTCGACCCTTCATGACCTTATCATTCCAAACCTGCAACAGACCTGCGAGCAGATCACCAGTCTATTCACCAATGCTGAGCTGGAGCCCTGACGATAGTGCGCATCACTGCGGCGCCGGATGCAACTCGAGCAAATCCAGGAAGGTATCGAGCTGTAGTTCCAGCATTCCGGAGCCATCGATGAACTTGATGCCGCGCGACTCTGCACGGTGAGCGAGCGGCGTCCCCCCCGGCGCATTAACGCAATCGAAGATACAAGCGCGTGGATCGCATCCGGCCGGGTCGAACGGTAACGGATCGTCGCCCTTCATGCCTAACGGCGTGGCGTTGATAACGATGTCGAACGAGTCGAGGCGAAGCAGCGCTTCCTCGACCGGCAGGCAATCGACTCTCGGATGCATGCGCGCGAGATCTCGCGTTCTGGACGGGTCGATGTCCGCGACGCTCAGCGAGGCAATTGGACGATCCAGAATGGATGCGACCATCGCCCGAGCGACGCCTCCGCCTCCGACCACTAGCAACCTACCGTTTTCTACAGTCACGCCCTCGCGATCCAGGCTCTTCATGAAGCCGACGCCGTCGATGATGTCGCCTGTGAGTTGCCCGGTGTCGTTGTCCTTGATCACCACGTTGACCGCGCCCGCACGAGTTGCGCGCGGGGTCAGGTGATCCATCATAGAAACAAGCGAGATCTTATGCGGAATGGTGGCGGAGAAGCCGCGAACCGATTTTGAGGCGCGAATTATCTCAAGAAAGCCCGGAAGAGAATCAGGTGGCAAGTCGAACGGTGTGGCGACGGCATTGATGCGGTGCGACCGGAACCGCCTGTTGAGCAGCAGCGACCACTTGATCTGACTGGTAGGAGTGCCAATGGTCGGCACGCAAATCGCTTCGCCGTGACCGAGTTCAAAGTCGTTCGTACCAACCATTTTCTGCCCTCTGCAAATGCCCGCGCTTGCCCGGACGAGCAGCGCGTGTTATCGGGTTATCGTGTTTTGGACCATTGGTCCATATTTATATGAGGATTTTGTATCGATGGCTGCGAGCGACTTGCTTCAACTTGAACACGTGCACGTCCACGCAACCGACATGGAGCGGATGGGCGCTTTTCTGGAAAACGGATTCGGAGCTCGACTGGTGACCAGGCGCTCCACAAACGGCTATGACAACTGGGAATATGAGCTGGGTGGCATTGGGCTGTTTCTGGCGAAATCCGATCGAACGCGCGTTCCTGGCCAGCTCGATCACCTGGGTTTTCGTGTGACTGACATCAAAGACGCCATAGCGCATCTTCAGGCGCTGGGTTGCACTGTCGAGGAAGGACCAGTCGTCTGGCGCGCCGACCTGACATTTGCCTACCTGACCGGTCCGGAAGGCCTCCGCATCGAACTGCTGCAACGCAGCTGATGTTGGAGGATCTCACAGCACTTTCGGGGCGGCTGGGCAAAGGCGATCTGCACCCGAGCGAAGCTCTCGACGAAGCTCAACGCAGACTTGAAAGCGTAAATCACGCGCTGGGCATCGTTGCAGTACCTATGATCGAACGTGCGCGCATCGCTGCGGAAGGCGCTTTCCGCGCGCCCTTTTTCGGCGCGCCGTTTTTGCTGAAAGACAGCGCGACGGCGGGGGTCGAGGGAGTCCCCCAGCCACTCGGATCGCGTGTCTTCGAGAGAGACGTCGGCGCAAAGGCGACATATTTAACACGGCTGATTTCCTTGGCGGGCCTCAACCCCTTTGCGAAGACCACCACCCCCGAATTCAGCGTTCTGATCGACACCTACTCTAGGCTGAACGGAATCACGCGAAACCCCTGGGATTTGTCGCGAAGCCCGGGTGGATCGAGCGGGGGGAGTGCAGCTGCCGTCGCGGCAAGGGTCGTTCCAGCGGCGCACGCGAATGATGGCGCGGGCTCTATACGGCTGCCCGCCTCATATTGCGGCCTCCTCGGTCTCAAGCCGACACGAGGTCGGATTTCTTTAGGCCCGACAATAGGGGAATCACTCGGCGGCACCGCGTGCGAAGGCGTCCTGAGCATCAGCGTCCGTGATACGGCGAGGCTGATAGCGGCCCTATCCGCCCCACAGCCCGGCGACCCCTATCGGGCTCCGTCCCTGCCGGACGACCTTGTCGCAGCCATCGAGAAGCCGCCGGCGCGTCTGCGAATCGCGCTCGTGCTGGAGAGCCCTTTCGACGGCACGGTTGCGACGCAGGGAGCCGAAGCCGCGGCGGCCGCTGCGAAGCTCTGCGAAGCACTGGGACATGAGATCGTACTGACAGCCCTTCCGGTCGATTGGACCGCCCTCAGACCGCGCTATCAGCGGTTCTATCCGACCAATTGCAACCGAACCATCTTCGCGGCTATGCGAACGCGCCCGCGCAAGGCTGTCCTGGGCGATCTCGATGCATTTCAGCGCTATTTCTGGGAGGAGTATGGCGGGATCTCGGCCATGGATCTCATCGAGACCCTGGGTTACTTCAACCGCGTCAGCCGCGACGTCGCCGAATGGATGGATCGGCAAAAATTCGATCTGTGGCTATCGCCGACTACAAATGGCCCGGCGCCAGAGGTCGGATATCTGGACGCCGCGGCGCATGGAGGAAGGGCCGTGTTCGAGCGATTCCTGGATCTCAATCCATTCACCCCAATAGCCAACCTTATCGGTGCTCCGTCGATTTCCGTGCCACTCTACTGGACGGCGGGCAACCTTCCCATCGGCGCACAATTTACGGGCAAACAGGGAGATGACGCTCTTCTACTTGCTCTCGCGCGACAGATCGAGCTGCTTGCACCGTGGCAACATCGCCTTCCACCGGTTCACGCCAAAGACGGCGACGAGATGTCGCTCGCCGACCCTCGGTGATGGCGCCGAATGAGGTTGGACTTCCATGCCGCCGTGTGAAGAATACAACGGGTGTCCGCTGCAATGTCGCAGCGCGACAGGTTGATGCGTTGGTCGGGCCGCCGCGCGGAGCGCGCGTCATGCATCGTTCGGGTTCTCGGAGACTGCGCGTGGCGCGAGGTCCAGTGCTCTATCATACTCCCTGAGAACCATCCGCATCAGGGCACAGTTCTGATGACCGTCTTCTTCCGAGTGGTCGGCATGGAAATCGGGCGTGAGATCCACGAGGGGGCGCTTAGCGACATTCGACAGGCAGCACTGCCGGTGGTAGATGGCGAAATTCGCCTCCAGACACCTCCGCTCGACCGCGTGGACCCCCGAATTCTCGACGACATCGGGCTGACCGACGCGGAATGGGCAAGTGCCACCGGCATTAGCAGCGCAAGAGGCCTCCTTGCGCCGTTCGTCGAAAAAATGCGGCAGGTGCGCCTCATCTTGCGATTCGCCGCGCGCCCGCCCTGGTCGGCAGCCAAGCGAAACGCACGCATCGACTTTATTTATATCTGGTCGGCTGATACATAACCCCGGTCTCACGATGCGCGGGGCCATATGTCGAATGACATCCTAGTTGTCGATCCGCTTGAGCGGCTTGACCTCCTCAAAAGTCTCGCGAGCGAGGTCCGGATCCGTATTCTCGATCTTCTGAACCGCAAGGGGCCAAAGAACGTCAATCAAGTGGCTGACGAACTGGGCCTTCCGCAATCGACAATTTCCGCAAATATCCAGGTTCTTGTCGATGTCGGCCTGATCCAGACGAAATCGCAGAAGGCGCGCAAGGGCAGCCAGAAGGTCTGTTATTCGACCTTCTCCGAGGTGGTCGTCGCCTTCAAGGACCGCAGGACGCCGCCGGACCTCGACGTCATTGAAGTAGCGATGCCGCTCGGCCTCTACACGCGGTGCGAGGTTTCCGCACCATGCGGCCTCTGCTCCAAGGATGGCGTCATCGGGCTTCTCGATGTGCCCGACACCTTTCTCGATCCGGACAGGATGCGCGCCGGACTGCTGTGGTTCACGCGCGGCTTCGTCGAGTACCAGTTCCCCAACAACGCAACGATCACCAACGCAAAAGTCGGCGGGCTCGAACTTGCGATGGAACTTTCCTCGGAAGTTCCTGGCACGTCGAAGAACTGGCCATCCGACATCACGATCGCCATCAATGGGCACGAGATAGACACCTGGACGGCACCCGCCGACTATGGCGACAAGCGCGGCAAGCACACACCGGATTGGTGGAAACTCGCCGGATCGCAGTATGGCGACCTCAAACACTGGCGTGTCACGAAAAACGGCACCTATCGCGACGGCGCCAAGGTTTCCAAATGCTCTCTGGCTGATCTCGAACTGGAGCGGCACCGCTCGATCCGGATACGGATCGGCGTCAAGGACGAAGCGCGCCATCCCGGCGGCATCAACATCTTCGGCAGCGGCTTTGGCAATTATAGCAAAGACATCGTCCTTCGACTGCTGAAAGCCTGAGCCTCCGCTACGCCCTTGACGCGCGGGTGGACAATGCCGTTAAGTGACCCACTGTTCGGATATGGACCGGAAAGTCGGATTGATAGTCCGCACGGGAGGTAGCATGAGGGCCAAGGTCACGGCGAGCGCGGCCTATACTGTCGCGGACATCGACAAACGTCTCTATGGTTCGTTTCTCGAGCATCTGGGCCGTGCGGTCTACACCGGCATTTACGAGCCCGGTCACCCGCAGGCCGACCCAGAGGGCATGCGCAAGGACGTACTCGAACTCGTTCGGGCGCTGGATACGCCGATCTGCCGCTATCCCGGTGGAAACTTCGTCTCTGCCTATAATTGGGAAGATGGAATTGGCCCGAAGGAACAACGTCCGCGGCGCCTCGATCTCGCTTGGCGCACGACGGAACCGAACCAAGTTGGCATTCACGAATTCGCCGATTGGGCCGAAAAAGCCGGTACCGAGATGATGTTGGCGGTCAACCTGGGATCACGCGGCTTGGATGAAGCGCGAGCCTTCGTCGAATACGTCAACCATCCGGGAGCAAGCTACTGGTCCGATCTGAGGGCCAAGAACGGACGCAAGGACCCGTGGAATTGCCGGCTCTGGTGTCTCGGCAATGAGATGGACGGTCCCTGGCAGGTCGGCCACAAGTCGGCGGCCGAATACGGCCACCTCGCCAACGAAACCGCGAAGGCACTGCGCGGACTCGATCCAACACTGGAACTCGTGGTCTGCGGGTCGTCGCATTCCAATATGCCCACCTATCCGCAGTGGGAAGCGACGGTACTGGAGGCGACCTATGACCAGATCGACTATATCTCGCTGCACATGTATTTCGAGAATTACGAGAAGAACACGGCCGAATATTTGGCGCTTCCGCAGAAGCTCGACCGCTACATCGGTACCGTGTGCGGCATCATCGACTACGTGAAGGCGAAGAGCCGTTCGAAGCGCGACGTGAAGATATCGTTCGACGAATGGAACGTCTGGTACCATGAGCGCAAGCGCGACGCCGTGCGTATGAAGGAGTGGGACTGGCCGGTGGCGCCAAGGCTCCTTGAAGATATCTACAATTTCGAGGACGTGCTGCAGGTCGGCTGTATCATCAATACCTTCATCCGGCGCGCCGACGTCGTTCGCATCGCCTGTATTGCGCAGCTGGTCAATGTTATCGCCCCTATCATGACAGAGCCCGGCGGTGCGGCTTGGCGGCAGACGATCTACTGGCCGTTTATGCTGGCCTCCAAGCATGGCCGCGGCACGGCGCTGCAGCTCGCAGTCGAGGTGCCCACTTACGACGCCTCTGCCGCCGACCGGGTCCCGTGGTTGGACATTGCGGGCGTTCACGACGCGGATTCAGGAACGCTTACCTTCTTCGCCGTCAATCGGCATGCCTCCGAGACGGTCGAAGCCGATGTCACCCTCGATCGCTTCGCCGCCAAGTCCGTAGAGCATACGCTTATTCGGCACGACGATCTCGAGGCTCGCAACACAAGGGATGCGCCGGATACGGTTTCGCCTGTGAGGGGCAACGGAGCCACTCTCGTCAGGGGCGGAGTGGCGCTGGAGCTGCCACCGCATTCCTATTCGATGGTGCGCGTCACGCTCTGAATCCGTATCCAGTTATCGGATATATATCGCAAAATCCGTTGCGTGTAGAGGGGTTTGGTGTAGCATTGGTTTATCGAAGGCGGATGAAAAACCGCCGTATTCGGGAGGAACGAAGATGAGCTTTTGCAGGATGATGGTCACTGCCGCAATCGCAGCTGGAGGTTTGTGCGTAGCAGCGGCACAGGCTGAGGAAACCGTCATGTGGTGGGATTTCCTCGGCGGCGGCGATGGCGTGCGCATGAAGCAAATGATCAGCGACTTCAACGCCGCTCATGCCGGCAAGATCAAGATCGACGCGACGACGCTCGAGTGGGGCACGCCATTCTACGCCAAGGTCCAAACATCGGCGGCAGTCGGTGAGGCGGCGGACGTCATGACCTACCATGCCAGTCGCATCCCGCTAGCGGTCAGCCAGGGCATCCTGGAAGAAATAACTCCCGACGACATGGCCAAGATGGGCCTGTCGAGCTCGGACTTTGCACCGACGATTTGGGACGCTGTGAACGTCGACGGCAAGCAATACGCGGTGCCGCTCGATACCCATCCAATTGTTCTCTACTATAACCGCGACCTGTTGAAGAAGGCTGGCGTGCTCGGCGACGACGGCCGGCCCATGGGCATGGGCAGCAAGGATGAATTTACCGCCACCCTGCAAAAGCTGAAGGACGCTGGCGTCGAGTTCCCGCTGGGCAGCGTCACTGCCGACGGCGTCTTCATGTATCGCACCATATTGTCGCTTGTGTGCCAACAGGGTGGTGAGCTTCTGACTGGGGGGCAGTTCCTCGCCGGCGACAACGCCGAAAAACTGGCGAACGCACTAGGGGTTCTGCAGGATTGGACGAAGGCAGGGCTGCAATCGACCTACACAGACTATCCGGCGACCGTTGCCCTGTTCACTTCGGGAAAGGCCGCGATGATGATAAACGGCGTCTGGGAGGTGCCCACGATGACGGACCTGGCCAAGCAGGGCAAGCTGTTTGATTGGGGCGCCGTCGAGATCCCGGTGATCTTCGACAAGCCCTGCACCTATGCGGACAGTCACTCCTTCGCAATCCCCAAGAACAGGGGCAAGGAGATCAGCCCGGAAAAACGCGCCGCCGTTCTCGAGGTGATCTCATGGATGGACAAGAATTCGCTGTTCTGGGCCACAGCCGGCCACATCCCTGCATACAAGCCGGTTACCGAGTCTGCCGAATACAAGGCGATGGAGCCCAACGCGACTTACTCTCCCCTGACGGCCAACATGATCTTCGACCCGAGATCGCCCAAGGCTGGTGTCGCGGGGCCTATCTTTGACGTCATGTCCACCTACTTCGTGCCCACCCTGAACGGCGAGATGGAACCCGCCGCTGCCGTCGAAAGCATCAAAGAGGAACTCAACGCGCTTTGACCTCCCATGGCTTGCGGGGGCCGCCATGCGGCCCCTGCACTTAGGAGATAGCTCATGCTCAAAGACAGGCGCGGAGACATTCTTGTCGCACTGGTTCTGATCGCTCCCTTTCTGGCGATCTATCTGTTGATGTTCGCCTACCCGACGGTGCAGATGTTCCGCACCTCCTTCACAGACGCGCCGCTGATCGGCGAGGGTCAGTGGGTCGGCCTCGACAACTACCTGCGTCTCGACAATGACCCGATGTTCCGCCGAGCGGTCTGGAACACCGCCTACTTCGTGCTGATGACGGTCATACCGGGGACGATCATCGCTTTGATGATCGCACTTGGCATTTCGCGTTTCAAAGGGCGGTTTCAGGCGTTGGTGCTTGCGCTTTTCTTCCTACCCTACATTCTGCCGGTCTCTGTCGTCTATCTGATCTGGGACTGGACTCTGAACTTCCAGTTCGGCATTGCGATGCACGTGCTCGACTGGTTGGGCATCGCGCGTGTGCCTGTATTCAAGTCGCGCGTGTGGTTCCTTCCGGCGGTCGCGGGAGTGACAATCTGGTGGACGGCCGGCTTCTCTATTCTTCTCTTCCTCGCCGGCTTGCGCGCCATACCTGCTGAAATCTACGAAGCCGCCGCGCTCGATAATTCGACGCGTTGGACTACGTTCAGGCGCATCACATGGCCGCTGCTCTGGCCAATCACCTCGCTGGTGTTCACCATCCAGCTGATCCTGCAGCTCAAGATCTTCGATCAGGTCTACTTATTCTCGATTGGCGGCCGGCCGAACGACAACATGGTGCTTGTCTACTACGTCTTTTACCGTGCCTTTCAGCAGGACCAGGGCGGTCGCGCGGCCGCGGCCGCGGTCGCCCTTTTTGTGCTGGTGGTCGTCGTCTCAGTGCTGCAATTCCAGCTGCTGCGTCTTGCTGAACGGCGGCGCCAATGACCGCTTCGGCCGCGAGACACTGGAACTTCTGGGGTGGAGTGATTACCGCCCTGACGGTCGCTGGCGCGGTTCTCTGGGCGTTCCCGCTCTATTGGGGCGTGATATCCTCGCTCAAGCCGGACGACGAGGTCATCAGGCCGTATATCGAACTCTGGCCCGAGACACCGACGCTGGAGAATTATATCTACGCGCTGACGTCCACGCAGATTGTGGCATGGTATGCGAATTCGCTGGTCGTCGCCGTGGGCGTAACGGCGATCTGCGTCTTCACCTCCATGCTCTGCGGCTACGCAATTTCGCAGCTGCGTTTCCCGGGACGGACCGCCCTGTGGTGGCTGATCCTTGCTTCCTTCATGGTGCCGACCTCGGCGCTGATCATCAACTATTTCGAGCTCGTTGCCGACCTCGGCCTGTTGAATACGTGGGCCGGCATCATGCTGCCGCAGCTCATCCACCCCGTCATCATCATTGTCTACAAGCAGTTCTTCGATCAGGTGCCGCGAGATTTCCGGGAAGCCGCCGTAATGGACAACGCTTCCGAATTCCGGATCCTCTTCAAGGTCTACCTGCCAATGAACTGGGGCGTGACGACGGCTCTGTCGATCGTGTGCTTCATCTGGACGTGGAACACGTTCCTGTGGCCATTCCTTTCTGTGACGCGCACCGAGATGATGACGATCACCGTGGGCATCACGCAGGTCAACGATGCATTCGGCGTCTATTACGCGCGCCAGTTGTCAGCGGCCGTGCTGGCGGGCTTGCCGGTAGCGCTTGCCTACCTGCTGTTTCAGCGCCGGGTCACAGAGGCCATCACGCTCTCTGCTGGCATCAAGGGCTAGATCAGTTTTGGAAAGCGTCGGCGACGAGATCCTGTCCCGTCGGACCCGTCACGCCGCGTGCCAAGCCAGGCCGTCTGCAGTGAAAAGATGCAGTGCCGTGGTGTCGAACTTTAAGCGGATCGAGCCGCCGGACTCCACGTTCGATAGCCCTCGATCCTGCGCGATTATCTGCGACCCATCCGCCAGTCTCGCATGGACAAGAGTCCGTTCGCCAAGCCGCTCCACGACGTTCGCGGTTGCCGATAGCTCACCTCCGTCCGGTACCACGGTCAGCGCCTCTGGCCGTATGCCGAGTTCGCGCCAGTCCTTGTCTCCCGGAGCGCCAGCAATCTCAACCAACGCCCCATCGCTCAGGCGAGCATTGAGGCGATCGCCCGAGCCAGAGATGGTAATCGGGAGGATATTCATCGCCGGCGATCCGACGAAGGTCGCAACGAAGCGCGTTGCTGGCCGCTGGTAGACCTCCATCGGATGTCCTACCTGCTCAATCCGGCAATTGTTCAGGACCACGATGCGATCGGCCAAGGTCATAGCTTCGACCTGGTCGTGCGTGACATATACCATGGTGGACTTCAGGCGCTGGTGCAGTTCGGCAAGTTCTATCCTCGTGCGGGCACGAAGCGCCGCATCGAGATTGGAGAGCGGCTCGTCGAACAAGAACGCCTTTGGTTCCTTCACGATCGCGCGCCCGATCGCGACGCGCTGGCGTTGCCCGCCGGAAAGCTGCGACGGTCGGCGATCCAATAGCTTTTCCATTTCCAGCATGCGCGCCGCCTCGGCGATGCGTTGGTGGATAATCTCAGGCGCGATGCTGATATTGCGTAGCCCGAACGCCATGTTTTCAGCCACGGTCATGTGCGGGTAAAGCGCGTAGTTCTGGAACACCATAGCGACGTTGCGGCGCCCCGGAGCCAAGTTCTCGGAGCGGACGCCATCGATTGTTAGCGTACCCTTGTCGATGGTCTCGAGGCCCGCGATCATCCTGAGCAGCGTCGTCTTTCCCGATCCGGAGGGACCGAGGAACACGACCAGTTCGCCCGATTTGATGTCCAGACTTACATCGCGAATAACGTCTACGACGCCGAAACGCTTCGAAACACCTGAAAGCGCGATACCAGCCATAGGATACTATCCGACTTCGTTTCCTGCATCTTTTCGGATAAATATCCGGTGTCAAGAAGCATGCCATTCGACACTGCAATTCTGTAGGGCGGAGATCTGTTGTGGGCGACGACCGCTCCGCGATCTCGACCTGACCGCGTGCCCGTCCCGCGCAGCCCGCTCGTTCACGCCTTGCGCCGACCATCTCTTGACATCATGCCCAGGGCGACCCCTGACGAATGCGCCGAGCGAGGTGAGGGAAGGAAAGGGACGCCTCGATGTCAGTCGTTAGATCGCGGGCTAAGCCGCCATTTGCCTTGAGTGATGGTCTGCTTCGTGGAGCGAGTCCAACGGCCGAGATTGATGTCGTTTGTGCGACGGCTTTCCCCTGAGTTTGCTGCGGACAAACCGAGGATCGCAGTTGTGCCAGACTCGTCATTGCGATCGGGGTTGAGATGCGCGGCTGAAGCAGCAACACCAGACGCTCGGCATACCGGCCAATCAAGCGCTGGTGCGTAACATTGCTTGCCGGCTGCCAGACAGGCATGGGCAGGATTGCGGTTCCAACCTTTGGCGGCATGTCTCTTTGAAGGAGGGGGCGGTATGCCGCCCAAAACGTGTTCGGATAACAAGTAGACGAGGAGGACGAGATGCCACGCTTCCGAAACACTTCCAGACGCTACCGACCTTATTCTGACGTCCCTCCTGTTTTTCACCTGTAAGGCTTCCGCTGAATCCATATCGGTCTGCAGTACGACCAGACATATGGCTAGTGGCCGAATCTAACGCTTGGTACCCGCCACGACCATCCTTGGGAAGGGCACCGCAGCCTTGCCCATTAGCAAACGTGCCGAGGTCGCAGTCGGCTCAGCGGACGGCGGTGACGAGTTAAGTGCCGTCGTGTACCCCAAGCGGGGCAAAACCAACAAGCTATGAGACGTGTCCGAACTGGTTTCATTGGGCATGAACCAAGGGCGCATGTGCGGCGAACTTGCAGCCGCGATAACGCGCTTTCTAACCGAGCACGACAAATTCGCCGGTCCGGGTCGAAAGGGCGCAACCTTCGTCCATTCGTTTACAGGTGATTTTGAGGGCGCACGACGCCTTGGTCAGTCTTGGGGTATTCGGCCCCGCTGACCCGGCTCAGTTGAACGATGATACGCGACGTTGGCCCTTTGTGTTTACGATGGATGCCGACGAGATGCCCGGCTTTCTTGCCACCTCCGTCGCCACTGGAGATCCACGCATTCCGGAGGTTCTGATTGCCTTCTCGGAATAGCATGCGGCTCCTGCCAACTCTCGGCTGAGCGGGAGCCGTTTTCACCTCCGGCTCGTTTTGGGAATGCCATGCGCTTCCTCGCTCGCGAAGGCTTTTGCAGAGCTTGACAAGGGCGAGTATCTTTGGACCGACGCAATCGGCCCCGCCATGCATGCCAGCTTTGACTGGGACGAGACATTCCGCTCTTACGCAACGATCCATCTGAGCGAACTAGATGCCGAAGCCGAGCACGCCTGGAATACGATGCCCGACGACATCAGGCGCACGCATTTCTCGCGGCGTTCGCCTTCGAGGACAAAGTGTATCTCTCCCTCGACGACGTCGCCGGGGGAGAGCAGAGCCTCGCCGCACGAGAACCTGCCCTTGGTATCCACCTGGGGGATCGTGTGTCCGTTGACGTTCGGATAACGCGGCGTTACCTGATGAGACTGCGTCGCGGGCTAACGGCGGCCTATGCCTACCCAGAGGGGACTATGATCTTCCGCCTACGGAGCACCCTGCGCCACACTGTCCCCGCCGCGCTCCCCGCCACGATTGCACTGACGACAGGCGTTATCGCTGGGGCACTGCTGTTCCCGTCGCGCCGCCAGCGGCTCGTCTTAACGACCGCACTGGGTAGTTCGCTGTTGATCGCTCTGGCGACGGCGCTGCCCGCGCTGTCTGCGGATATCAACTACTCGAATGGCGCCGGCGACGGTAATTGGTTCGTGCCGGGCAATTGGGTCGGGGGAGCCATTCCAACTACGAACGACCGCGCTTTCCTGACCAGCAGCACCGCCGGCCAGACGGCTTTCATCGGCGCGCCCGGAGCCGTGGGCTCGAGACTAACCCTTCAAGGCGATGCCAATCTAACGGTAGGAGCCAACGGGACCCTCACATTGGTCCCAATCGGAAGCCTAGGCCAAGGCGATGGGGCGCTCATCGTGGGGCAGATCGAAGGACTCAACTCGCCGACAACGAACAGCACCCTGACCATCGAGAGCGGAGGCGTCGTTAACGCTGCGCGCTTCTTCATTGGTGACGGTGCTCCCAACACCGCGCAGGCCGGCGTCGCCATTGTCACAGGCGCTGGATCGACACTCACCATCGATAATGGTGTGAACTACCGCTTTATGGTCGGAGCGACAGGTACCACATCGCTGTTGAGAATTGATAGCGGCGGCGTGGTAAATGCGGGTTCCACCGGAAACGGTGTGGTCGAGGTGGGAAATGCATCTTACGGCGGGAGCGCTACACTCCAAATTGGAAATGGTGGGACGAGCGGCACGCTGAACGCGTCGGAAGTTCAACTCATCAATGCGTCTCGCCTTGTGTTCGACCACTCCGACAACACCACGTTTGCACCCGTGGTGACCGGTAGCGGCACGCTCGCAAAACAGGGCTCAGGTACGCTCACGCTGAACGCCGCGAACAGTTACAGCGGGGGCACCACGATCAGAGGCGGCGTCCTTTCGGTCTCGGCCGATGCCAATCTCGGGGCGGCCTCCGGCGGCCTGACGATCAATGGCGGCACGCTCGCGGCGACGGCGAGCTTCGCGACGAACCGTGCGGTCACCCTGGCTGGCGCCAGCGGCATCGATGTGGCCGCCCCCGCGCAGTTGGAGCTGGCTGGGATCGTCTCCGGGTCGGGCAGCCTGGAGAAGTTCGGCACCGGCACGCTGGTGCTGACCGGCACCAACACCTATGCCGGCGGCACGACCACCTTTGGCGGCGTCCTGCAAGTCGGCAATGGCGGCACCTCAGGCTCGATCACGGGTAACGTCGTCAACTACCGCACGCTCGCCTTCGACCGCTCAGACGACATCGCTTTTGCCGGGACCATCTCCGGCTCGGGCGACGTGCAGAAGGATGGCGCCGGATCGCTGACGCTGGCGGGCGTCAACAGCTATAGCGGCGGGACGGTGATCCGGGCCGGCACGCTGATCGGCTCGGCGACCAGCTTCGGCAGCGGCCAGATCCAGAACAACGCGTCTCTGGTCATCGACCAGCCGGGCGACGCGACCTTTGCCAATGAGATCAACGGCAGCGGCGACGTGACCAAGCGCGGGGCGGGCACGTTGACCCTGACGGGCGCGAACGCCTACACCGGCGGCACGACGATATTGGCCGGCACACTGGTCGGCTCGGTCACCAGCTTCGGCAGTGGGGGGATCACCAACAATGCTGCGCTGGCGATCGATCAGGCGGTCAACGCGAGCTTCGCCAATGCGATCGATGGCAGCGGCTCCTTCACCAAGCGCGGCGCCGGCACGCTGACCCTGGCCGGCACCAACAGCTATACCGGCGGCACCACGATCACCGACGGCACGCTGGTCGGCTCGGCGGCGAGCTTCGGCAGCGGGGCGATCACCAACGATGCCGCGCTCGTCATCGACCAGCCGGTCAACGCGGCCTTCGCCAATGCGATCAGTGGCGCCGGCACCTTTACCAAGCGTGGCGCCGGCATCCTCACCCTCACCGGCACGAGCACCCTCGGCGGTCAGACCACGGTCGAGGCCGGCAGGCTCTCGGTCAACGGCTCGCTGGCGAGCTCGGCCGTCACCGTGGCGAGCGGCGCGACGCTTGCCGGCTCCGGCACGGTCGGCGCGACCTTGGTCCAGTCCGGCGCGACGATCGCGCCGGGCAACTCGATCGGCACGCTTACCGTCAACGGCAACCTCGTGCTCGCGCCGGGCTCGACCTATGCGGTCGAAATCGCCGGCAGCGGTGCCTCCGACCGGATCGCGGTCTCCAGCCTGGCGACGATCACCGGCAGCCAGGTCGGAGTCAGCGCGCTCGATCCGCAGACCAGCTACACAAGTGGCCAGCGTTACACGATCCTGACCGCGACAGGCGGCATCAGCGGCAGCGCCAGCGCAGTCTCGCGCTCGGCCTTCCTCGACCTTTCGGTCGATCAGCAGGCCAACCAGGTCGACCTCGTCATCCAGGTCAAGGGCACGCCGCCGGTGACGCCGCCCGTCGTTCCGCCAGCCGTGTTCCAGAGTGTCGCGCAGACGCCGAACCAGTTTTCGACCGCGCTCGCGCTGAACACGCTGCCGCAGGCCGGCGGGACGCTGGCGCTCTACAACAGCCTGCTGATGCTCGACGCACCCAGCGCCCCGGCCGCCTTCGACCAGCTCTCTGGCGAGGTCCACGCCTCGGTGAAGACGGCGCTGGTCGAAGAGAGCTGGCTGCTGCGCAGCGCGATGAACGACCGGCTGCGCTCGGCCTTCGGCGCGGTCGGGGCGACGCCGATGGGGACGCTGAGCTATGGCTTCGCCGCCGATCTCGCCCCGCGCATCAAGGGGCCGATGCCCGCCTTGCCTTCGCCCGAGCGCTTCGCCGTCTGGGGCCAGGGCTATGGTTCATGGGGCCGCACGGACGGCGACGGCAACGCCGCCAAGCTGACGCGCTCGACCGGCGGGCTGCTCGTCGGCGCCGATGCGGCCGTGTTCGACACGCTGCGCTTCGGCCTGCTCGCCGGCTACAGCCGCTCCGAGTTCGACGTGAAGGGCCGGCTCTCCTCCGGCGAGAGCGACAATTATCATCTCGGCCTCTATGGCGGCGGCCAGCTCGGCGCGATCGGCCTGCGCGCCGGGGCGAGCTATACGTGGCACGACGTCTCGACCCGCCGCACCGTGGCCTTCGCCGGCTTCGGTGACGGGCTGCAGAGCGATTACAATGCCGGCACGGCGCAGGTCTTCGGCGAACTCGGCTATCGGGTCGACCTCGGCAAGATGGCGTTCGAGCCCTTCGCCGGCCTCGCCTATGTCAACCTGCACACGGACGGCTTCCGTGAAATCGGCGGCGCAGCGGCGCTTTCCGCCCGCGGGGACGACACCAGCGTCAGCTACTCCACGCTGGGCCTGCGCGCCTCGACCAGCCTCGCTGTCCAAGGCATGGCGCTGACCTTGCGCGGCGCGCTGGCGTGGCGCCATGCGTTCGGCGATGTCGACCCAATGGCGACTCTCGCCTTTTCCGGCTCGAACGCCTTCACCGTCGCCGGCCTGCCGATCGCCCGCGACACCGCCCTCGTTGAGGCCGGGCTCGACCTCGCCATCGGCAGGAGCGCCACGCTTGGTGTCTCCTACAACGGACAGCTCGCCGACGACGCCCAGGACCACGCCTTCAAGGGTGTGCTCGCGGTCAGGTTCTGACGAGGACAGGTCAGCTTCGGGTCGCGAGCGGACGTTACGCGGCTCAGACTTCTATACTGGTGAGATCGATCTCAAATGGGCCGATGAGGATTGTGCTGCCGTCTACCTTTTAGACCTGAAGCTCGGTCAGCCTGCCATCGACTACGTGGAGCAGGACTTCAACCGACGCGCCGCCTGCATCGAGAGGCCCGTCATTGTAACGGCCTTCGACCGGAACCCGCTGTTTGACCTACGCTGATGGCCCGGTAGTTCGGAACGCAAGGCTGCCTTCCGAGTCGATTTGGCTGGCCAATGCCGCTTGCAACTGATCGTTGAGAGCGTCTCTTCCAACGAAATTGACAGAGAGCAGATGCGCGAAAAGCGCCTTCTCGCGTTCCGATAGCGGTCGCCAGCCGTTTCGATCACTCATAGCGGACAGTTTGGCACGAACGAGTAGATGTCAGGAAAGGGTCGATTCTGCCCCTTCGACCTGGGTCCGGAAGCTGACGTTCGATGAGGCGGCAGCACACGATAGCCCGTACCTAGACTATAGCTAGCCTTGAGACCAATCGATTTTCGCGGTCTCGCGATTGACCGCGACGGCGTGCTCAACTTCGCCTGACTTCACATCCACGAGTTACATGCCCGTCTCTAGCGGCTCAGCGTTCGCCTGCACTGCGCCCGCCCCTCGGCCCTCCCTGCACCGCGTGAGCGGTACCGACACGTGAAAGAATTATCATCCCAGTCCTCTAGCCGCCGACGCAAGTTCTGCCACCGTCACATGACCAAACTGTTCGAGCAGCGTGGCTTCCGCTTTGGCCATCGCGTGCTGCAGCAGTTGATTGACCGTGCGCTCGACTGGACAATTTGGGTGGTCCCCCGATATCGCGATGTGGAATACTGACCGATCGTGCAATGCCTCTTGGACGTCGCGCACAGTCACAGCGTCAGCGGGTTTTTCCAACCTCCATCCGCCACTGCGCCCGCCGATGGACCCGACCAACCCCTTTGCCTTGAGTAGTCCCATAGTCCGTCGCACAACAACCGGGTTGGTGTTGAGCATTTTCGCGATGGTCTCCGAGGTCTCAGTGCCACCGAGCAGATGCATGTGAACGAGCACATGCATCATGCGGGCGAGACGCGTATCTCGCATGCGTTATCCGTAACAGTTGATGTTGCAGAACCTTTGACTCATACCATTCCGTAACATACATGGTTGCGAAACGACAGAGGAATGCCACATGCGCTCTCGCCATATCAATGCCAACGGGCTTCGGATGCATATTCTCGAAAAGGGTGAAGGAC
Source organism: Rhizobiaceae bacterium (assembly GCA_035556195.1). GTDB lineage: Bacteria > Pseudomonadota > Alphaproteobacteria > Rhizobiales > Rhizobiaceae. Next base: position 184,798 of record DATMFK010000007.1, on the reverse strand, counting down.
CGGTTGTGTTGCTGGCACACGGTTTTCCTGAAACGTCGTATTCATGGCGCCATCAGATCGAAGCTCTGGCGGCGGCAGGCTTTCACGCAGTGGCTCCGGACATGCGCGGCTATGGCGAGACGGAGGCTCCGGCCGAGGCGGACCGCTATACTCTCTTAGATCTGGTCGGAGACATGATCGGTATTCTGGACGCGCTCAACGCCTCGACTGCCATCATTGTTGGGAACGACTGGGGGAGCACGGTGGCGTGGCAGGCGGCCCTCCTGCGGCCGGACCGCTTTGGCGGTGTCGTAGGAATTGGTGTTCCGATGATGTCCAGTCCTCCAGTCCCGCCAACCCAAATTTTTCCCCAGACGGCCGATGCCCTGCTCTACACGCTGTATTTTCAGCAACCCGGCATCGCTGAAGCTGAGTTCGAAAAGGACATCGCGGTAACACTGCGAAAGATCCTTTACTCGGCTTCGCGGGATGCCGGTGCGCGCGTCGAAGGGGATGGCACACCGAACCCTTTTGGCATGGTCACGAAGAAAGACGGCCTTCTTGCCCCGCTGCCAGACAGGTCGCCTCGTTGGCTCACCGACTCAGATCTTGACGTCTACGTCAAGGCCTATAGCGCCAGCGGCTTTCGGGGAGGACTTAACTATTATCGCAATCTCGATGCGAACTGGCATTTGCAGCGATCGCTCGAGGGCATGACCGTGGCGACACCCGCGCTTTACATGGTCGGGGAGCAGGATGTCGGCCTTAGTATCCCGGGGATGCGTGACATCATAAGCGCGATGCCTGCTCTCGTTCCCGATCTAATGGAAGCGATCTTTCTGCCTGACTGCGGACATTGGGCTCCGCAAGAGCGCCCAGAGCAAGTAAGCCGAGCACTGATCCAATTTGCGGAATGCGTCCAGAGAGTGTCACTCGGCTAGCGTCAGGACCTGTTGAATTGTCAAGAATGGCGCGTGGGACGGCAAGGAGATGCTAGGAGAAGCGGGAACACGGGGCGGGCTGCCCGGCCAAGTGGTTCGACGCCGCAGCTCGAAGCCGTTTCGCGTCCTTCGGACGTGTAGGCCAACGACCTCAAAAATCCCTTGCCGAAGTAGGGAGCGCCGGGCTGCGGGCTGCGTGGGCCGGCGGCGATGAAGCCGAGCGCGCGCAGATGGCCGATCGTGTCGCGGCTGACCTCCTCCCCGAAGAATTGCCCGAGCTCACCGCGGGTGATCGGCTGGAAATAGGCGATGCACATCAGCACCAGCGCTTCGGACTGCGAAGTGCGGAGTGCTGAGTCCCGAGCCCTGTGGCGGCGCGGATCGTATCACCAAAGCCCTTTTTCGTCCGGTGCCGCCAGCCACCGGCAACGGCGACCACCTCGTAGGGCCGGCCGCGCAGCTCGTCGCGGATGTCGTCGATGATCAGATCGATATTGCAGTCTCGCCCAACGACGCGGGCAAGCACGTCGCGGCCGACCGGCTCGGGCGAGGCTAAGATGACCGCCTCGACCCGCCCCATCCATTCGCGCCAGCGCAACTCTGCCGGCAGATCGGCCAGCTCGGCATCGAAGGCTTCCGGAGATCGCGCGCGCCAGGGGCCATCATTCAGAGCCCGTAAAGCCGGAAGGTCTGCCGGCCGGTGAGCTCGCGCACGGCGCTTAAGCTCACCAGGCGCTCGAACAGCCGCCGGCTCGAGCTGTCGCTCGCCGCCTCGATCGGCGTCCTTGCCGCGCAGCTGCGGCGCCGCCGCAAGGAGCTCGCGCGGCAACATGGCAATCAACGGCGCTCACGAAGACCCTTTTGCAGCAATCCTACCGATGTACGAAGATAACGGAGTGCCGAGGGCCGACCTAGAGCGCGTGCTCGAACTGACCATCGCTAGTTCCAGGTTATAAGCTACCTGCATCTAGGGCGACCGGAGACAATCATTATTGACCTGCCGGAGCGGATCGAAGAGCGGTCAAGCTAATGGCAACGAAGGATGTCATGTAGGGCTGAATGCAACGCAATTTCCCTTGTGGCCCGAGTTCGGAATTCCTAACCGGTACAGATGAGGTCGGCTCTCGTGACTTAGACAACGAAAGCCGACAGTCTGCTCCCCGCCCCTTTGCACTCCCGCGAAGCCTAGCCGCGTTTCATCACTTCTTGCGGCCGGGGCTTTGCGTTTCAGAACCTCACGTTGAGCCTGGCATTAAATCCGTTCTGGATTGCGTCATCTGCAACCTGGCCCTGGTATGCGGCACCGAGGGTGGCGTTAGGTGCTATGTCGAAATCCAAGCCGGCCTCAATGACGGCCGCATCCTCACTGATCGGCACGCCCGTCACAGAAAACGTGTCGGAGCCTGCGAACGACAGGGATGCTGTTGGCTCCGTATCGCCATAGGCATGGCGCCAGCCGATCATGCCACGTGCTGTGGCATTGATTCCGCCGAGAACGAAGTCGCTCGACGCACGAAGCCCGATCGTCGTGAACGTCGTATCGGTGGACTGGCCATCGGCCGAGAGTGCTGCCGCACCTCCGTTCTCGTTGAATCCACCCGTGTGCAGGTTCACATGAGCGAGGTTGACGAAGGGCTCGAAGGCGGCGACGGCCGTGTGGATGCGGTAGGCGAGTTCACCGAAGGCCTGGAAGGTACCGGCATCGTAGCTCCCGTCATAGGAGCCTGCCACGCCCGGAACGCCGACCGAGCGGTTCGTGTCGATGTCGCTCCACGTATAGGCTGCACCGGCGCGCAGGGCGAGATTGTCCCATTGCGTGCCGCCGTAAACGCCGAGGTGCCAGTTCTCCGCCGAAGCCGAGGAGCTGCGCTCGTCGGAATGCATGCTCAGATGACTGTATCCGGCGACAAGGCCGAGGCGGGAATGATCGCCGATGGCGGCGTCGAAGCCGGTAATCAGACCGCCCGTCGACGTGTCGGCGCCAGCGGCATTGCCATTGCCGTCGAACGAACCCCACGAACCGAAGGCCTGCCCCCAAGATGCGAATCGGTCGGTCGAAGCCGGTGCCAGCTTCGGACCGTCTTCGCCATAAGCCAGAACCGGGATCTGTACCGCCCCCACATCGCCGAATGCGGTGCGCAAACGTTCATTGGCGGCATCGCGCAGATAGTGACTATCGTCGATCAGTGCCGATTTCACCGAGGCGTGCACTTCACCGGAAAGCGCATTGAAGGCGGCACGCGCCGAAGCATCGTCGGTCTGCAACGCAATGGCGTTCCACACCGCGTTGCCGGCCGGCAGCGATGCGATGGCACCGGCGGTGGCGCGCTGGTTGGCAGTCTCGGCCACATCGGCAAAGCCGATGTCGTTACGCGCGAGCTGCAGGGTCACGTCGTTGCCATCGCCGCCGCCATAGTCGAGGGACTCCTCGAGGAAGACCAAATTCTTGGTCACCGGATCGAAGAAGCCTGTCACCTGGTCCGTGCCGTCGTTCGCGATGAGAATGTAGGAACCGTTCAGCGGATTCCAGTCGGTTGCCGTCGCCGGCGACAGCATCAGGGCGAGCGTCGCGCCGGTGATGTCAACCGCTCCGTTGACGACGAGCCTGTCGGACGTGTCCGGGGTTACATCGACCAGAAGAGTGCCGTGGTTGGCATAGTCACCATTGATCGTCTGCGTGCCGGGGGAATGGCCCGGTGCGTGTATTCCGCCCGCGTCGATTGTCGTTGAACCGAGCGTACCCGTGCCGCCGAGCAGGCCGCCGGACTTCACGTCCAATGCTCCGCTCATCGTACCGTCTGCCATGAGCACGCCGTTGTCTTCCACGCTGAATGCGCCACCAAAGGCGCCCTTGACGACAAGGGCACCCCCGTCGACCCGCGTGGTCCCTGCAAAGGCCGTATTGTCGCCGGTCAGCGTCAGGGTCGAAGCCTCGGACTTAAGCAGCAAGCCACGCCCGGTGATCGACCCGTCATAGGAGACATCGGCCGCCGAAGCGAAATCCGCAGTGCCCTGGTCCTGAATGTCGATATCGCCGCCCGGGAGGGTCTCCAGCCGCAACATGCCGGCGGAAACCGTCGTCTGCCCGGTGAAGCCCGAGAGGTCCCCTGCAAGGACGGTGACGCCTCCGCCGTTCTGCATGAGGTCGCCGGTCCCCGCTATCGCGCCGGAATAGGTGTAGCTGTCGCCTCGATCGAAGATCAGCGACGCGTTCCCCGACATAACGGTGTCGCCGTAGCCGAGGCGTCCGCCGTTTCCGCCATTGCCAACGGCCAGCGCGGAATTGGCGATCGTGGTGCCGCCGCTGAAGCTGCTGTTGCCGGTCAGGGTCAGCTTGCCGCCACCCGTGACGCCGAGTGTGCCGGGGCCGGTGATCGTGCCGGCATAGGTCGACGCATCGGAACGATCGAAGACCAGGCTGCCCCAGTTGTTCACGTCGGCCACGATGGAACCCGAAGTACCGCCATCGCCGATGCGCACCTGCGCGCCTCCGGAAATACCGAGACCACCGAGGAAGGTGTTCGCACCGGTCAAAACCTGCGTACCGGCATTGACGCCCAAGCCGCCGTCACCCGCGATGACGCCCGAGAAGGTGCCCGATGCGCCGGTGATGAGAAGCGAATTGGCGCCGAGTGCGACCGAACCGCTGCCCGTCAACGACTTGACCTGCGCCGAAGCGGCCGCGGAGACATCCAGCGTGCCATTCGCCACGACACCGCTCGATGCGTTGATCCGGCCCTGCCCGGCAAGTGCGAGCGTTCCGCCGGCATCGATCGTGGTCTTGCCGGTATAGTTGTTCATTCCCGCAAGTGTCAGCGTACCCGCGCCGGTTTTCGTCAGGTCCCCGCCCCCAGTGATGTCGCGGCGCACCGTCGTATCGAAGCCATTGGTGTCAATGGTGCCGCCGCCGGCCCCGAGCGTGATCGCGCGTGAGGTCTCCAGATCGAACGACGAACCGAACTGCAGCGCGCCGCCATCGAAGGTCAGACCGCCATTGACGTCGCCGAGGTTCGCGTCCGATGTCGCCGACAGCGTGCCGGCCGAAAACGTGGTGCCTCCCGAATAGGTGTTGGTGCCCGCAAGGACGAGCTTGCCGTCGCCGCTCTTGTTCAGCCCGTCATTGCCGGCGATGACATTGTCGATCCTGGCCACGTAGGAGGCGCTTGCCGCGCTACCGTCGCCGACTCGGATTTCGATGGGCGCAGGATGATCGCCATCTGCGACAAGCGTCAGCGTGTCGCCCTGCAACTGGTAACCGTCGGAAGCGAATTGCAGACCCGTCGCTTCGACCGAACCTGCTCCGTCATCCAGAGTGACCATCCCGGCGTCGCCGCCGAAGATGGCGAAGCCGGGTTGCGGCGTCATCGCACCGGTGAAGGTACCATTCTCGTCAGTCCACACCGGCGACGTATTGGACCAGGTGCCGGAGCCGCCTCCCATCTGCGTGGACGAGGCCTGCCCGTTGGCGTTCCAGAAATCGAGCGTCGAAGCGCCGGTGTTGATCAGGTTGATCTGTTTCTGACCGGTCAGGAACTGGATGATGAGCGTGGAGTCCGCTGGCCGCGTATCGGACCACAGCCCGCCATTGGCCATCGTCAGCGTGCCCGTATAGTCGAACATCCTATAAAGGCCCGGTCCGAAATCACCGCCGTCGATAACGTCGAAACTCGCGCCCTCCAATACCAGATTGCCGTTGACCGACACGCTGTCTGCCGTACCCGCCGTGGAAAAGTCGGGTCCTGGCGCACCGGCCTCATAGATGAGCCGGCTGCCCTGTCTGAACGTCAGATCACCGTCGACATTAAGCGTACCGATCGAATTGCCCGGCGCAAGCGTGCCGCCGCTTTCCACCGTGGTTGTGCCGACGGTGCCGGTGCCTCCGAGGGTTGCGCCATTCTGCACGGTCAAAAGATCGCCGCCCAGCGATCCGTTCACGGCAAGCGTGCCACCCGATACGGTCGTGACTCCCGTAAAGCTGTTGGCGCCCGACAGCGTCAGCGTGCCGGCACCGATTTTCCTCAGCGCGCCCGAACCGGAAACGATGCTCGAAATGGATCCATTCGCACCTGCCCCCACGTCGAAGGTGAGTGCATGACCTGCGGTTGCGACCGCTCCCGTAACAGCCAGGCTTTTCCCGCTGCCGGAGGCGCCGATCGTGGCATCGTCTGAGAGCGTGATCGAGCCGCCATAGACGGCGTCGGAGTAATTATTCGTTAGGGCACCGCTACCAAAGCCATTGCCAGCTATGGTCAACGCTTCATCGGCTACGGTGAGATTTCCATTTAGGATAAGCGCAGCCCCGGATGCGACGACAGTGCCGCCATCGGCGGTTCCGAGGGAATTCGCATGACTGATGGCGATGGCGCCCTCGTTGATGTAGGTCACGCCGGTATAGCTATTGGCGGAAAGGAAACGGATGTTGCCCGTTCCAGTCTTGATCCAGTCGCCGCCCGCCAGGTTCGTAGAGAGGTCAAGCGAGCCATTGGCGAAAAGCTCGGTGCCGCCGGCCCCGACACCGACCACGGTTCCACCACCGTAGAGGCTATAGATTGGGAAATCGGTGCGGTTAAATCTCAGGGAACTCGCCTCGACGGTGCCGACGACGTTTACCGCGCCCGAACTGCCCGGAAAATCGCCGAACACTGCGTCTTCGCCGTTGATCCAGGAGACGTTGATGCCGTTCGTATCCACCCAGTTGGTGGTCGGACCGGCAGACCAAGCGCCCGCCCCACCATCTGCGCCGGACGTCGTGTTCGTCCCGTCCCAAGCAAGCTGCGCGGCCGCCGGGATCGCGCCCATTGCCAAGACTGCTGTTAGCGCTGTTGTGGCGAGAAGTGCGGTGCTTAGCGGCGCAAGGCTGGCCCGTGTAGCCGAATCAATAGAACCCATAAGTCCGCGTCTAACCTTTCCTAGCATGACGCCGCTCACGACGTGGGTACCGGCGCCCAAATAGCGCACCGAGACTACGATTGCTTCCGCAGAATCGATCGTTTGCCCAAGCGCCCGAACAACCGGATAGCCCCATCGAGATTCGCCAGCATGCACAAAGAGCAGGAACGGCAGAACGAAACAAGCAGGGCCGGCGAGTCAAAGCGGAAATGCTTCGGCACGGCGCCCCTTTCCCGATAGGGGTTGCATATTGGTCACTCGATCGAGCGTCAGCGCTGAAGTCGAACCGCTTACATCCATCTTCAATCTCTGCATTGCGTCGGGCGACGGGTCGACCGTCCTCGCTCATTCTGCGTCCTACCAAACTGCCGCATCTTGGCCGCAGGGAAGCGTAATGGCCTTACCGGCTCGCTCCTTCTCTGCGCGACTCTGGCCTGGAAAAGCCCGACCGCTTCGCCATACTTCCCAAACTCAAGATTGCGCGTCCTAGCCCCAGGCAATCACGCGACATGTTTGGTCGCCGGCATCTTTGCGCTTGCGCGGCGGTCAGCATCGCCTTCACCGGCGAACCAAAGCCTCTATCACCTACAAGGCGACGGCAATTTTCGAGCGGTGCAGATCCAGGATCGGTCACGCCAATCGAGAATACAGTCCGCTACTTTGGCGTGGACATCGAAGACGGCGCTCACCCTCGCCGAGGGAACTAAGATCTGATCATCATGACCTCGCGAATCTGCCGCGGCCTCTTTCGTGGCAAGCTGACATTCGTCGCGCCAGCCGTTCCGGCCGCGGCTTGCCGCTCCACGACATCCCGTTGACTCGGGCCTCTCGGTATTCGGGAAGGTAGCGTCCCGCCTGGCGCGTCAGCGAGATCGGCCGCGCGAAGTTGGGGAGTTTCGCAACTCATTTAAACTTTGGCCGGATAGTCGCGTGCACATACCTGCCTCTGCATCTCCGGCTCTTCACAGGCCGACCCGATACGGTTGCTCGCGCCGGAACCGACGGCGCCCCGCATATTTCTGAAAGAAGCGGCCCAAACGAGGCCAATAAGGAACCTCTTCAGCGACACTCCCCCTCGAATTCACCTCTGAGAGCGATTTAGTCGGTGCGGTCGACCGCCTTGGCTTTCGGCTTTGACGGCGCCGTGTCGAAGGTGATGTTGCAACAGTTACGTCGTGAGGCGGTCTGAATGGTTCCATCTCGCCTTTCAGACGCGCCACCTCCGCCGCCTGGGCACGGTCGAGTTCCGACAAGGAATCCCACTTGGAGCGCTGCCGCCTCTCCCCGATAATGAGGTTCACTGTGGGTAGTGTCGAGACCGCGCAAGCCTAGCGCACTACGCGTGCTCCGAGCGCAGGCGATGGACCGGATGGCCGCTTTTTACGGCAAAATGGACGCTGAGCCTTTCACAGCAAGACCCATAAGCGGACATTGCTCAAACAGCCAGCCCTGGAACCTCAGTGTATTCCATCATGCCGGCAAATCTCCGGCAGCTGTGTGCCCGCTATCATCGTGCTCGATCGACGCCCGTCCGCTTGCATAACTGCGGGGCATGAGTGGCGACGGCGACCGATCACACGAAGGCATCCAGCGGAGCTATATCTTCCGGGATCGTAGAGCCTTCGCTATGCTCAACTGGTTGCTGTCACGTGGTAGGTACGATGCCGATGACGTCCGCAAGAACCAGCCGGCTGGCAGCACGCATCTGCCTTTGCTGGCTCCTGTTGTTCTGCACGGCCGTTCACGCTGGGATCGACACCTTCGGCTATCAGGTGCCGGTCGGTCCAGCGCCGGCATTTGTTGCCGACGCCATCCAGACCCTGCCGCGCCGCCGCGACGCGGTCATCGCCACTATTGCCTGCGGCTCGGAGTTCAACTTCGTCCCGCACTACTGGCAGCATTCGAACAGCGAGGACATCACCGCCGAGATCCTCGGCAAAATGGCGTGGAATATGCTCGGACGCGGCACGCATGCCACGGTCTTTATTCCCCGCCCTTGCGAGTTCACCATAGCCGCGGCGCACTGGCAGGTGTGCCGTGTGTTCGATGACAAATGCCTGCACGACGAAGCGGCTGTCAGGCAGCCGGCCATCGATTCGTTCCTCACTCATCCCGCCTGGTTGGCGATCACCAACTGGCCCAATCCGGGCAGCTATGCCCCTGATACCAGTCAAATCCGAGCCCGAATTCTGTCGCTGCTGCCATCTGGCTGCCAGGATGGCGCCAATGGCGTCCAGAATTACTCGATCACGGCGAGCAACGTCGCGCCGAACCGTCCCGCCAATGTCCGCCTGACATTTCGCATATCGCAGCCCTGCCTAGCCGCGCAGGTCGACCAATCGCTGCTGAGGATGTCGCGCGGCGACATGCAGGTCGGAACCGACGGTGCACCATGCAATCTGTTCGGCGGCACTCATGGCGACTGGGACGCGACGCTGAAGAATCTAATCCGTATCGCCGAACTGGACCGCCGGCAGCTGGTGTTGAGTGACGATGCACGCAAGCACCTTAACGAGCAGTTGATCGACATCGACGGGGGCCCGGCAGCGGAAAACTACCACTTCTGGGAGTGCGGCAACGAGGAGAAGAGTCTCGGCAGCCCGCAGGAGCGATCCGACGACCGGTCCGGCTTCGATAGCATGATGGAGGATCTCTGGGATTCAGGTTGGGACATCCTGTCCTTCCTGGCGATCCTGCTTATCTTCATTGCGGCCATCATTGCAGCGATCATTGTTGTGGCCGGGGCGGTCGTGGCGATCGCCGTCGCGATCGTGCTCGTTATTGTGGCCGCCGCAGCCGCGGCACTGGCAATTCTCACGATACCGGAAACCGAGAACCATTTGTGGATGATTAACTCCACCAAATACCTCAACAACCAGTACATCATGGCCAATGGCGGTACCGGTTACGCCAGCGACCAGAGCGACCTACGCGAGTGGATCCTGAAGGAGATGCAAACGCTGCTGAAGGGGGATTTTCTCGAATACAACAGCCGGCCCTACCAGCGGTACAGCATGGTCGCCATCACGAACCTGGCCGACTTCGCCGAGGACGTCGACGTGCGCACCGGCGCCCGCATAGTGATCGAGTATGCCGTCGCCAAATATGCCGTCACCAGCAGCGAGGGTCGCCGCATCGCCCCCTACCGACGCAAGCGCGAATACCTGCCGCATGTCGATGGCATCCCTCGCGATGGCACCGCGTTGACTACCACAGACCCTCCGAAGAATGGCCTGTTCGACCTCAACCGCGGCGCCGATCACCAGCATGCACTGGGCCAGCTCTATTTTGGTGTCTCGCTTAACCTACCGGAGTTCGACGGCAACGCCTATGCCGCCTCGACCTCTTATGCCTCGCACGCAATCTACTACGCCACATCGAGCTACCGGCCGGACGAGACGGTCTATTCGCTGGTCATCGACCGCGACAGCTCGCCCCCGGTGCACCAGCAGCTGCATCACCATGGCTGGGAGATCGTCTCGAGCGGCACGTCATTCACCATCACAGCTGGCGGGCTCACCACAGGCATGCCAAAAAACACAACCGTCGACCCGATCGACCAATTGTTCGTAGCAGACGATCTCGGCGCTGCCGTTCCTACCACCGTCATGCTGGCCGGGCCGCCCCACCATGCCGCTACCCTTACCCAGCCGGAGGTCAAGCGGCCGGTCGCGGCGCGCCGTTCATCGCTGGAGCGTTTCTTGCGCTTCCAGGGCAAGCTGCCGGAGGCGGTGGATTCCGCGCCGAGCTACGACCTGAACCTCTGCGTATGGGACGGGTTCGCCTGTGGCGTCAACGTTATCGTCCCTGGGGACCTTGCGGCGCCATGTATGAAGCCGGGGCACCGCGCCGGCTGGTTCTTGGTCCGCTCGGACGACGCCGACTGTCCGGCCTATAATGGAGGCCCGCCATTCTGGATGTCGATCTACCGCAAGCAGCTCTTTGGCTCCGACCTCGGGGATTTCGATGAAGTCTACAGCGCTGGCTTCGTCGAAGTCGTGGACGCGGCCGATATGACCTTCGACGACTTCAAGGCGCGCGTGGCTGCGCGCAACCCGGGCGATCCGATGACCCTCTCGGATGATTGCGAGGGGACCTATGTGTCCGCGCGCGGGTCTCCGGGCCAGCGCATCGCCTTCGACTGCGAGCGCGTGACCGAAGTCGACACGATTGAACAGCCCGACCCGGACGACTGGCCGCATGCCGGCGCACCGCCAGGTGCGATCGGCCACGCGCCCATCACTTCTAGCGGCAGCGGCCGCGTCGAGATCACCAGCCTCGCGGGCAAGCGCAAAGTCGTGCTCGACTTCGAACGCTGGTTCGATCCGCGCTTCGACACAGTGACGCTGCCATGAGCGTGTTCCCGCGGCTCCTCGTTCTGATGTTCTGGCTTGGTCTGGCCGTCGTGGCGGCGCACGCTGATGCCGTGGTCACCGTGTGCGGCAAGGATGTGTGGCCGGGCGATGCCCGTACCGATTTCGCCGAGGCGCTGCTGGCGGGTGGCCACGTCGCTTTCGCCTGTTCGGGCATCATCGAATTGACGCGCCAGCACGGTCTGCATCGCGACGTTCATATCGATGGTGGTGGGAAGATCACGCTGGACGGCAAGGGTCGCCGCATGTTCGGCCTTGGCTCCTCCGGCTCTCGCGTATCCTTCAGCAGGATCAGGATCGAAGGCGGCGGCATCGGCACGTCCACGCTGCCGGGAAGTGTCATTGTCGGCGAGGGATTCGTGTCGTTGCTGGAGGGCACTACCATAGCCAGGTCGCAGCAGCCGGTGTGGCTGGTGGCCGGCGACCTGGTACTGCGCGACGCCTGGATTCGAGGTAATTCCGGTCCGGCGCTCATTGTGTCCGATGGTGTCATGGACATCTCAGACAGCCGGTTTACAGACAACACAGGGCAGTTGCTGGCGACGTCGCGCCTCAGCAGCGTGCGCATCGATGATTCCCAGTTCCAGCGGAGCGGCGCTTCCAACTTCGGCGGCGCCGACGCCACCGGCAACTGCCAGGTCGTCATCACCCGATCGTGGTTCGTCGACAATTCCAGCGCCGATCACGGCGGCGCGATCCTGTCACGCTGCAAGCTTGCGGTGGAGGAGACGATCTTCGAGCGCAACCGTTCCTCTGGCCAGGGCGGGGCGATCTTCGCCGGTCCCGGCGTCGAGCTGACCATGCGAACGGTCACCTTCACCGCGAACGATGCCGGCACCAGCGGTGGCGCGGTGGCCGCGGCGGGCGAACTCTCCCGTCCCGTCAGCCTGTTCATCCGCAATGGCCGCTTCAAGGAAAATCGGGCGGCGCTTGCAGGTGGCGCGATCGCCGTAGGCGAATCCGCTCGGGCCGAAATCGGCGGTAGCACCCTGCTCGACAATGTCGCTGGCACCGCAGGCGGCGCCATCTACGCGCGGCAGTCGCCGCTGTTCCTCGGCGGCAGCCTGCTGCGCAGGAACCGTGCCGCCAGCGGGGGCGCGGTCCAGACATTGTGTGCGCCCGCGACGAGCCGCATTGCCAATTCGATCATCGCCGACAACGTCGCCGATGCGGGCGGCGCCTATGTTGGAGGCAACGTGCGCTTCCTCAACGCCACCGTGGTCGACAACGGCAACCTACCTGTGCAGCACGGCACGCCATGCGGGCCGGCCGCCATCGAGTTCGCCAACACTGTGCTGGAGGGCGGTACGGGCGGTGTGTGCGCCGGCGCGGCCGCCGACCGCAGCTTCCGGGACCTCGGCCACAATCTCCAGTTCCCTTGGTCCACCTGCGGCGCCACCATCCCGGCCGTGCCGCCGCTGCTCGGCTGGTTCTACGCGCCTATCCCCCTTAGTCCGGCAAGCGCAAGCGGCGATCTCGTTGTGTGCAAGGCAGCGCCTATCAATGGCCGCGATGTCTACGGCACGCACCGCCCGCAGGGTTCCTCCTGCTCGATCGGCGCCGTGGAAGGCGATCTAACCCAGCTCATCCGGCGTCTGATAAGGCGGCGCCGAGGTGACCTGGAATAATGCTGGAGGAATCATTTGTGCAGCTAGCGCTAGTTGTCATTGAAGATTTGGCAACGGCAGCCATCCCAAGTCTTGAAACTGACAGCTGACGGACGACTATCGTCCCCGTTTTGCCGTTGCCTCTATGGGCCCCTTCTCCGCGGCGTATCTAATTTGCGCCGCTGCCTTGGCGGTAGTCGTCACGATAGCCGATCGAGCAACCGTCAGGGCGCTGCGACGCTGGCGTTCGCACCCTTCGCATTAAGCGCGGTCCTGATCGGAAAACGCGATGTCACGGTTGGCCGCGACGGAGTCCACGATCGTCGCGCCATGTCGTTCGAGCCCATGCGAGCGCCTGTCGCCGCCGAGAGGGCTGGAGCGCGTCGCCTGCTCACGCTCCGGCATGCTCTAGCGGTTGACGCTCGCCGCGCTCACATCAAACCGATAGCCAGCCTGGCGGGCATCAAACTCTGCGCGACCGCGGCCAGAACCCGAACCCAAAGATTGACAGACAGAGCCTTCGGCATCCCTGCCAACCTTCTACACGTCAGCCGGTCTGAATCGGCATCGAGCTGATTTGAGAATCCTGATAATTCTATCAGATCGAGGCCCGCTCTAGGGCAACGTGTAGGAGGTCTTCACCGTGGTGTAGAACTCCGCAGCATAGCGGCCCTGTTCGCGTGGTCCGTAGGATGAGCCTTTCCGCCCACCAAAGGGCACGTGATAGTCCACTCCGGCGGTCGGCAGGTTGACCATCACCATCCCGGATTCGGCGTTGCGCTTGAAGTGGCTGGCGTGTTTGAGACTGGTCGTGCAGATCCCTGCCGTCAGCCCGAACTCGGTGTCGTTGGCAAGCGCCAGCGCCTCATCATAGTCCTTGACCCGGATGACCGAGGCGACCGGGCCAAAGATCTCTTCACGGTTGATACGCATTTCAGGCGTCGTCTCGGTGAATAGCGCTGGCTCCAAGTAGTAGCCTGGCGTCCCCCGCTCCAGCCGAGAGCCGCCCCATGCAAGTTTGGCCCCCTCATCCTTGCCGATCGCGATGTAGGACAGGTCTTGGTCGAGCTGATTTTGATCCACGACGGGCCCGATATGCGTTCCATCCTTGACCGCGTCGTCCACAACAAGCTTGCTCAGCCGCTCCTTGAGCGCTTCGACGAAGGAGTCGTGGATCTTGTCCGTTACGATCAGACGGGACGAGGCAGTGCAACGCTGACCGGTAGAGAAGAAGGCGCCGTTCGCAGCGCATTCGACAGCGATCTGAAGATCCGCATCGTCCAGGATGACGAGCGGATTTTTTCCACCGAGTTCGAGCTGGAATTTGCGCATGTGTTCGACACTGCTGGCGGCGACCTTCTTGCCCGTCGTGACGGAGCCGGTGAAGCTGATCGCATGCACATCGCGGCTGTTAAGCAGCGCATCCCCGACGACCGAGCCGCGGCCCATGACCAGGTTGAAGACCCCGTCAGGAATACCAGACCGGATGATGATGTCGGCAAGCGCCCAAGCTGACCCGGGCACCAGGTCGGCGGGTTTGAAGACAACGCAATTTCCATAGGCGAGCGCCGGTGCGATCTTCCAGGCAGGGATCGCGATCGGAAAATTCCAGGGCGTGATGATGCCCACGACGCCTACCGGTTCGCGTGTTATGTCAACCTCGACGCCCGGGCGAACGGAAGGCAGCTTCTCGCCGGACAGGCGCAGGGTTTCGCCCGCGAAGAAGCCGAATATCTGGCCCGCTCGGACGACCTCACCGATGGCTTCGCCCAGCGTCTTGCCTTCTTCTCGCGCCAGCAACTTGCCCAATTCCTCCCTGCGGGCCAACAACTCTGTCGAAACCTTTTGCAGGATGTCGTGTCGGAGCTGGATGCTGGACCGCGACCAGGACTTAAACGCCTGTTTGGCCGCAGCGATGGCGGCTTCGGCGTCCTGTCGAGACCCACGGGCATAGACACCGACGACGTCTCGGGTGTTCGAAGGATTGATGTTGTCTGCAGCCTCGGCCGAGTTCGTCCATTGCCCGGCGATAAAATTCTGATGCACGGTCATTCTGGTATTTTTTCCTGTTTCCGCTGTTCGCCCGATGAGAACAGTTGTCTACTGAACCGAAAGTCTAACTGCCCTGCTTGGGACAAAAGTTTTCGAAGGTGACGATGGCCCAGCGGTTCTGGCGCAAGGCCAGCTTTCGCATCCAGCCGGTCCTCTCGCCGAACTTGGCGCGGCACCAAGGGCCGTCGGTCGACGTTATGCACAGTTCGGTCGTGACGCAGGTTTGCGTCGGCACGACGCCGACTACCTCGGCGTCGTCGCGCCTCGGCGCGGACGTTCAGGTTGACCAGAACCTGGACGCTGGCACCTTGCGGCGCGGGAGGCGCGGCCTGTTCCGCATCCAAGCACTTGGTCGAAAAGCCCGAATAGAAGCAGCCGCCGGTCCGCCTGGCAGCCTCGAGCATGGCCGCCGTGCCGGCAACACCGACCTTCTCGAAGATCAGGGGAGCGCCCGATGCTCTGACGCACTATGCTTCTGCAGGTGGACGCCGGCGGAAGTGAACCTGGCTCCGGCGCCACAAGCGTGACCCTTACGGCTTAGCAACCGCGGCCATAGCGGCGCGCGCCTGCTCGACCAGCTCGACGCCGATCTTCTCGCCGTATTCCTTCACGACAGGCGCAACGCGCTCGCTCATGGCTGCGAGCGCTTCGGGCGTGGGTTGGGTGATCTCGAAGCCTTTCGCCTTGAGCTGCTCCTCCAACTCCGCCGCCGCCTTGCGGGAAATTTCCCGCTGGAAAGCTGCCGATTCCTTTGCAGCTTCCATAACGTGCGCCTTGTCCTCGTCGGAGAGGCTTCCAAACCACTTCTGGCTGGCAAGAAGAACGAACGGCGTATAGACATGGCCCGTCTTGGCCAGGTACTTCTGCACCTCATAGAACCTGGCGGTATAGATCAGAGCGTACGGCGTCTCCTGACCGTCGACGGCGCCGTTTTCGAGGGCGCTGTAAAGCTCCGGCCAGGGAAGCGGCGTCGGATTGGTTCCCAAGGCCGTCCAGGTCGCAATGAACAACGGGTTAGGTATGACCCGGATATTGATCCCGGCCATGTCTTCCACTGTGTTGACCGGACGGATCTTGTTCGTCATGTGGCGGAAACCGTTATCCCACCAGGCCAGACCCACTATGCCGGTCTTTTCCTGCAGTTTTGAAAACAGCTCCTTGCCGACGTCGCCGTCCATGACGGCATCCACCGCCGCGAAGTCCTTGTAGAAGAACGGCAGGTCGTAGATCATGAACTGCGGAACGACACCGACCAGGTTCGGCGTGGGGCCAACCATGATGTCGATGAAGCCGGCCTGAACCGAAGCCTGCATCTCGGGCTCGCTGCCGAGCACGCCGTTGCCGAAAGTATCGATCTTGATGCGCCCGCCGGTCTTCTCTTCCACCAGCTTCGCAAAATGGCGCGAAGCCTGTCCGACCGGATGGTCATCTGTAGGCACGTAGCCCAGACGCGGGTTCTGAGCCATGGCCGGAGCGGCAGCCAAGAGGCCTCCCAGAAGTGCCGCAGTTAGAAGCAGTGCTTTCATAGTTTATCCTCCCAAGAATGGTTCACAGGAACCAGGATGCAGGGACTGTCACCAATCGAAGGAACAGGACCGGCAGTACGAACGTGAGCCCTTCGCCATTGAAGCGAAGAGTATGCTGCTGAGTAGATCACCCCGTTGAGCGGGGCGCCGAATCGACGCATGCGACTTCACCACAGATGACGGCACCAGCGGCCCGCCCTCGCGATGAGAACGGGCCGTCGGCAAGATCAATCGAGCCAGCCCTTGCCCGAGATCGGGGGCACCGGGGGGTTGGGCTGCGAGGCAGTCGGCGGCCAGTTATGCGTGCCGGTCGGGAAGGGATTGATGGCAATCCGCGTGTCGAACCCCGGGCAATAGTTCGCTGCAGAATGCCAGCGGCCTGCCGGGACATAGACGATATCGCCAGCTTCTGAGACGAAGGGGTCCAGGCCTTCGATGTTGTATTGTATCTGACCTTCCATGATGAACCAGAATTCAGCATAGTTGAGGTGCCTGTGGCCGAGCGCCGTAGGGGGCTGCATGTTGCAATTGTTCGCTTGGCCACGGATGGCGTTCACGAACAGGCCGGGGGCGGACACGAATGCACCCGCCGACGGCGCAGCAAGGTAATTCCTGTGCTGCACGTTGTTCGCTAGCGTACTACCGTTCGTGGAATAGTTGTTAAGAGCTTCCGCACCCGGATCCTGCCGTGTCAACTGCCAGGTGAACCCCGGCTGCGGCTTCGGCAAGGTTGCGGACTCCTGCTCGTAGGTGATCGTGGCGTCCGCGGTGAAGACCTCGAAATGGAGGGACGGCACCGCGCCGACGTTCTTCATCTGGAACCGCGTGCGTGCAGGCACCTGGACCATCGAGCTCTTGGTGGCGACGAACGTGTTGGTCGTCGCCGGCGTGTTCCCGATCGTGAACTCGACCTCGCCCTCCCAGACGATGAAGGCCGCGCGGGTGTCCGATATGAACATGGCCGGCGACTGGTCACCGACCGCCAACTGTACCCATGAAGCCTGCAGGTGCCGGTCGCTGACGACCTGCTCGTGCCAGGTCTTGGACTGTTTGGCGGCCGGTATCTTATGGCGAACTTCCGCTATCGTCGTGCGGGGCTTGTTCGGGGCCTTGTATGGTGCCGGCGCCACCGTCCTTGGCGTCCAGGTGAATACCTGCTGCGCGTGGGCGCCGGTGGTCGTGAGCGCCCCCATCGCCAGCGCGGCCGCGATGGCCAAGCCCCCCTTCAAAAACTTCATGACAGTCACTCCTCCATTGTCTGCTTGACGAATTACGACATCGCGAACCCGACCCAGAAACCCAAACCTCCGGGAACGCGCCCATAATGTGGACTAAATGCCCAAGAACCAATGATGGTCAGACGATTAACAATTGTCAACGCTTCTTCGCTGCGCTTCCAGCGATTGGTCATATGCTTGCCACTTGGGTTAACGTTGGGGCCGCTGCCGCCGTTGGCGGTGTTCGAGGGATCGGATGCCGCCTAG
Organism: Rhizobiaceae bacterium; assembly: GCA_035556195.1. Classification (GTDB taxonomy): domain Bacteria; phylum Pseudomonadota; class Alphaproteobacteria; order Rhizobiales; family Rhizobiaceae. The sequence continues at coordinate 166,947 of DATMFK010000007.1, read as the reverse complement.
GGTACGGGTGTGAGCGCCGCTCCGCTCCGGAACCAGGCGATCACGTTCTGGGCCACCAGATCCGCCATTGCAGTGCGCGTGCTGACCGACGCCGAACCGATGTGCGGCAGGATTGTCAGGTTATCGAGCGCCAGCAGGTCGTCGGAGACGTTGGGCTCATCCGCGAGCACATCGAGGCCGGCGGCGGCAATTGTTCCCGTGCGCAGGGCACTGATCAGGGCATCCTCGTCCACGACGGTTCCGCGGCCGACATTGATGAACACGCCGTCGGGCCCGAGCGCGGACAGCACCTCGGCGTTCACGCTCCTGGCAGTCGACGGGTCGCCGGGAACGATGGAGATCAGGACGTCGACGGCACTGGCGAGTCCGACCAGTGAAGGAAAGTAGTCGTACGCGACTCCGTCCGCCGGGCGCCGGCTGTGATAGGCAATGGGAAGCCCGAATGCCTCAATTCGACGGGCAATGCAGCGGCCGATTCGCCCCATCCCGTAGATGCCGACCTTGCGATTGCGAAGCGTCAGGCGGCTGAGGGGATAATCCGACGATCTCCACCGGCCCTCGCGAACAAAGGCTGCGGCCTTGGGTATCTCGCGCACGACACTGATAAGGAGCCCCAGCGTAAGGTCGGCGACCTCTTCGTTCAGGACATCAGGGGTGTTCGTGACGACGATGTTCCTGGTGCGTGCGTAGGCAGCGTCCACCGCGTCGTAGTCGACGCCGTAGCTGGCGATAATCTCCAGGTTCGGAAGGGCGTCGATGAACTGGCGATCGATTCTGGTTCGACAGGCTACGCCACGGATCGAAGCTCGTACATCCGGGGACAGATGGGCGTGAATGTCTCGGTCGGGGGTTTCGACCAGGTTGAAATACGTTCCGAGAATGCTGCGGGCATGCTCGTGCATCCAGCCTGGTATCAGCACAGTGGCGGCGGATTTCGACAAGGGTTTTCCTTCCGGTTCGGGGTGTCACCGCGAGCGCGAACCGCCGCAGATGATTAGTGGTTGTCGCGTGGGAGGCCCTTGGATGGCGCAAGGCGCCGATAGTGACCGTCGACCAGATATCTGCTTCGAGTTCGCGGCGCCGTCTGGCGAGTTTCCCCCGGCCAAATCAGCCATGCGGCGGCACCCGGGCCATCTCCTCCAAGGCTGCCTGGGCTGCCCATATTGTGGTCATCTTGTCCATTAATGGGTAGAGGCTTGCGGCTTCTTTGTCAAGACGACGCGCGCCTCACAACCAAAAGGTGGAGCTTGACAAGTGCAGAGTTCCGCCTACAGATATCTGGGCAGAGTGTCCATATGGTGGTCAGGCTTGCCTAGGTGGTCGCGCGACCGTATGCGGTGGCTGCGAAGTATGCCGAATGCCAGACGGGGCTGCAGCGATGCAGATGGGCTGAATATCAAGGAGAGCGGCAGCGTGCATACTATAACTTACCTTACCAATATAAGCTTTGGGCTTGGAGCTTCCGATTCACTAGCAGAAATACTGCGCGAACTCGGCGTATCCCGCCCACTGGTGATCAGTGATCATGGCATCAAGTCTGCTGGTCTGCTAAAGCGCCCGGGCTTCGCATTCCTGAACACGGCGCCGGTTTTCCTGGACGTGCCCACCAACCCCACCGAGAGCGCGGTCGCTGCGGGTCTCAAGGTGTACAGGGAAGGCGGCTGCGATGGAGTCGTCGCGATCGGCGGCGGTTCTCCGATCGACCTGGCCAAGGGCGTTGCACTGCTTGCCACACACGATGGCGAACTTGAGCGCTATGCAGCAATCCTGGGCGGGCTGGCGCGCATCACGAGCGCGGTGGCGCCGCTTGTGGCCATTCCGACAACAGCTGGCACGGGGTCCGAAGTCGGACGCGCAGCACTGATCACACTGGATGACGGCCGCAAGCTCGGATTTATCAGCCCGTACCTCATCCCGCGCAGAGCGATATGTGACCCGGCTCTGACGATGGGGCTTCCCCCGGCTCTGACGGCCTCGACAGGTCTCGACGCTCTATCGCATTGCATCGAAACATACCTGTCCCCCCGCTACAATCCGCCTGCCGAGGCAATTGCCACCGACGGGTTCAAACGCATCTGGAAGGCCTTGCCTGTCGCCTACGCAGACGGCGCGAATGCGGAAGCGCGGACCGAACTCATGATGGGCGCTCTTGAAGGGGGCATGACGTTTCAGAAGGGGCTTGGAGCCGTCCATGCGCTGAGCCACGCCTTGGGCGGTCTCAAGGAGGCGAAGCTTCACCATGGGACGCTCAACGCCATCCTGATGCCGACCGTCCTCCGTTGGAACTTGCAAGTTGAAGCCGTGGCTGAAAAGGTCGGCTACCTCGAGAGCCTGGCAGGACTTGAACAGACAGCGCTCGCAGACGCGCTGGACGGGTTGAACCAGCGTTTGGGTATTACACCCAGATTGTCCGAACTGGGGGTCCCCAGGCACGTCATCGATTGGGTGTGTGAGCGAGCCCTTGCAGACCACAGCCATCCCACCAATCCACGTTCGCTGACCAAGGAAGACTACGCCGCGATCCTTGAGACCGTTTTTTAGGCTGCGAGCGCTCTCAGAGAGGAGCGAGGAGGTAATTTGGTGAGACCGATTGTGATCGTAACGGGCGCAAGCCACGGCATCGGTGCCGCAACGGCGCGGCTGTTCGCCGCCGAAGGCTACGACGTTTGTATAAACTATCTCTCGGATGACACCGCTGCGTCCGAAGTCGTCGAGGACTGCAAGGCCGCAGGTGCCCGTGCCATCGCGGTAAAGGGAGACGTGGGCAAGAGGGAGGACATCCAGGCTCTGTTCAGCGCCTGCGACGAGGCGCTGGGGCGCGTGACCTGCCTGATCAACAATGCCGGCATCATCGGGAAAGCCTGCAGAATCGAGGAGTTGCAGCCTGCGGTGCTGGAGAACACCTTCAGGATCAACGTCTTCGGCGTCATGTACTGTATCCAGGAAGCCGCGCAGCGTATGTCCACCCGAAAAGGCGGCAAAGGCGGGACGATCGTGAACATGTCGTCGCTGGCCTCCTTCCTCGGCAGTCCCAACGAATATGTCCACTATGCCGCAAGCAAGGGAGCGGTCGAATCGATCTCCTTCGGTGCGGGCAAAGAGCTGGCGCCGGAGGGCATCCGAGTGAATGCCATACGTGTCGGAACGACCAACACGCGCATACACACGCAAGGCGGAAATCCCGAGCGGCCAGCCAGGATTGCGGCGGCAACCCCCATGGGGCGCATCGCCGAGCCTGAAGACATCGCGCGCGCGGCCCTGATGCTTGCGTCCCCCGGCGCCGGGTTCATGACAGGCACACTGATCACGGTGGCCGGCGGGCTTTGAGGCCAATTGAGAAATCTCGCAGCGGCGTGCCGGGCTGACCTGGCACTCCTGCCGAGACCGGCTGCGTTCCGTCCACGGACATTCACTCCAGCGACAGTCACTCCAGCTCGATTGCCGCGCGACGCCAGTCGAGCACTCTGTAGGGTGCCTCGTCCGCGTTCGATACAAGCATCAATGCCTGGAACGATTCGCTGTAGCCCGACTGCAGGGTCGTCCTGAGATCGACGCGCCAACTCGGTGCCTGCGCCAGCGTGTTGAAGGTCACCCCCGCAAGCGATTGGTCGAGTTGCTCGCGCGACAAGCGGCCGGCGTGGAAATCCTTGATCGCCTTGCGCACCGACGGCGGCAGGCCAGGAATCTCGCCCAGCAGTGCATCATCGAGCGCTTCCAAGCGAACGCCTGCCAAGCCGGAGGAGACGGTGACATAGGGTTCGATGGCGATGGCCATGTCGGGTGTTATTCCCGGGAAGGCGGCGAGTTCGGAGACGGTCTGAAACAGCCTTGTGTCGTCCCCAGCCCGCTGTGGAGCGGAACCGGCCGGCTGTCCGTTCAGCGGAGCCGGCCCGGCGCGGTGGCCGATGATCTTTGTCGCCAGATCGTCCGCGGTTCCGGGATTGGCGCCTGCGGCTCGCAACGCGCCAACGATCAGCGGCCGCTCGGCGGTGTTGAGATCGATCCGCAAGGCTTCATTTGTCGCAGAGACGGAAGCGACCCCGGCCGGCAGGGTGATCGTGGACGATATCTGATCGCTCAGCGTGCCCACACCGTCGGGCGGGCCCGCGCGAATCTCGGCCGCGGCCCGCGAGAGCCCGGCTTCCGCCAGAATGCGCGCCGACGCCTTGTCTTCCGTGACGCGCACGCTGGCCACGACCCCGGTCATCTGCACGCGCAGGATGACGGCAAGGAATCCGAGGAAAATGATAATCCATAGGACGCTGACGAGGATTGCACCCCGCCGGCTCGTTGACGCGTTCACGCCCACTGCCACAAGACCCATTTTGGCCCCATGCCTCGCCACGAAAAGTGACGCCACGACCCCGGATGACTCAACACTTTGCCCTCCCCGACTCAATCAATGTGATCACCATGCGGCGGGCAGCCACGCCCAGACGATGACCAGTGCCGGCGCGAGGAAGGTGCCGAACGGAACCTTCGCCACGGCACGCAACGGTCTGCGCAGGCGCATCGCCCGCAACGCGATGAAAGTCAGCGCGGCCGATGCGGCAAGCATGATCTGAACGCCGGTCCCGGAAATCCCAAAGAGCAGTGCTGATGCCCCAAGCAGCTTGATATCGCCCATCCCGAGCCCGGTCCGCCCGCGCAGGCGCTCGTGAAACATATCGAACAGCCACAGCGCCCCCCCCAGCAGCAGAGCGCCGCACGCACGCACGGCGAGTACCTCGGGGTCTCCCGACGCGAACAGCCACTCGGCAAACCCGACAAGAAGGATGCCAAGCGTGTAGCGGTCGGGTATGAGCATCGTCGCGAGGTCATGAACGGTGATCGCCGCCGCCAGCAGGCACAGCGCGGCCCAAGCTGCCAACGTGTATGTGGTTCCCCCGACGATTGGCGGGAACGTCACTGCAGCGACGACAGACGCGACGACCGCGATGGCCCGCGGCCGCGCCACGAATGTCTTCATTCGACGATCGTCTTGGCCGGCCGCCGCAGCGGGACGTTCCGGGACGGTTCGTTCATCAGCCGCAATTGCGACCGCATCTGCTCAGCCACATGTTGCGCATCCAGGCTGTCACGGATGACCTGTGGCCGGATCAGGATGATGAGTTCGGTGCGCGTCCCGGAATTCTGGTTGGATCGGAACGCGTCGCCGATCAGCGGAAGGTCGCCAAGAACCGGCAGGCCGTCGCGGCCGCGCTGCTGGCGCTCGCTGATCAAGCCACCGAGCATGACGGTCTGGCCGCTGGTGACCGATACGGTCGAGCTGACCTTTCGTTGCGATATGGTCGGCGTCAGAGATTGGGCCTGGCTGCGCTGGACCGAGCTGATCTCCTGTTCGACGACCAGGCTGATCGTGCCGTTGCCTGTGATGCGCGGGAGGACCTTCAGGATCACGCCGGTATTGCGGAACTCGACATTGTTGACGATCGGCGCCTCTGGATCGGTCACCGACTGCGCCGTGCGCGTCACGATCGGAATCTCGTCGCCGACCTGAAGCACGGCCGGCTTGTTGTCGAGGACGACGACCGACGGCGACGAAAGTACCTTGACCTCGGTAACGCCGCGCAGGGCGTCGATGACGACGCGCGGCTCGGTTTCGGGGCCAAGCAGCAGGTTGAAGCCCGGAAGCGTTCGCGACAGCACGGCCTTGCCTGCTTCCTTGACCAGACCGAACGATCCGTCGTTGTCGCCCAGGCCAAGATCGCTGGATTTCAGGAAGAACTGCACGCCATAGCGCAAGTCGTTGGTCAGGGTCACCTCGGCGATCGTCGCCTCGATGGCAACCTGCTCCTGCGGACGGTCGAGCGCGACGAGGGCCTGTTCGATGAGCCGCTGCTGATCGGGCCGCGCGAAGATGAGAATGGTGTTGTTTTCCGGGTTTGCGGTGATGCGCACGCCGTCTTTGGACAAGTTCGAGTTTTCCGCCCCGCCCGCGATCGGCAATTCATCCGCCATGCGCTGTTCCGGCGTCGCATCGGCTGACTGCGAACCGTTTGTGCCGTCATTCTGGCCGTCGGTCTGCGAGCCGGGCGGAAACTGCGAGGCCGGATCTTCCGAAGTCGACGATGCCGAGGCGCCGCTGAACATCGCGTTGACCATCGATGCAAGGCGCCGTGCCTGCAGGTGCTGTACCTTGTACACGCGCAAATTGGAGGCAGCCGCGTCGATCCGGTCGAGCCGCTGAATCCAGCTGGCCGCGCGCTGCAGCTGGTTGCGCGTCTTCGCCACCACCAGAATCGCATTGCTGCGCTCGATCGGCTGCACACTGATCGTGTTGCGTCCGCGACCGCCCTCCCCGATGTCGAGCACTCGGGTCAGTTCGGGCATCATGGTGGCCGCACTGGAATTGTGGACGGGGAAAATTCCGACCGACTGGTCGGCCAGCCAGTCCTGGTCGAACGAGCGCGCCGCTTCTATCGCCGCGGTCCGTTCCGCCGCCGTCCCCTGGAAGATCAGCTGGTTGCGATCGGGATCCTCGCGAACCATACCGGGGCGCGCGACGAAGTTTTCGAGCAGCGGCAGGATCGTGCTGGCGGAAACGTTCTTCAGGGGCAGAACCGTGACGCCGTAGCCCGGCTGGACGGTGACGCCCCGATCGAGTTCGGCGGCGCCAAACGCTTCGTTCGCAGGCACCAGCCGCAGACGGTCGCCTTCGCGCATCATGGCCACGCCGTTACTCCGCAGCGCGGACTCGAACATGGTGAGTATTTCCCGGGCCGGCGTTGGCGTCGACGTGGTGATCGAAACCTTGCCCGCGACCCGAGGGTCGATCGAGTAGTTGATTCCCAGCACTTCGCCCAGCACTGTGCGGGCCGCGACCTTGATCTCGGCCTCCTCCAGGTTGACCTCGAACTGTTCGCCGCTCAGCCGCTGGAGCGACTTGCGCTCGCCCGCGGTCAGCCGCTGTTCGTAGCCGTAGTAGACTTCACCCTGCCTGTTCTGCTGCGTGCGACCGAAGCCGAGCCTCGACAGAAAACCGCCGCCGGAAGGCTTGCGCGCACTCAAATCCGCATTCGCGACCTTGTCGAGGGGATCCGGCTGCTCGGCAGCGCCTTCGAGATAATCAGTGGTGGAGGTACACGCTGCGAGTACCGCCAAGGCGCAGGCCGCCGCGCCTCTGCGAACCCACACGGCATAGGCTTTTGCGGCGCCGCCTTGCCGACCTACTCTCACCCACACACCCCACCCAAGCCTGAATCCGGCCCCCTCATTGGGAAAAGCATCGTTCAGTAAACCACCTGACAAACATAAAGCACTGCTCCCGCTTACGCACCGCACACCTTGTCGACATCGGTCAGAGGCGGCCGGGTGAAGAATTCGAATTTGTGCAGCGGTTCGACATTGATCTGCGCCAGCGTCTGCAACTCCTCCCCCGCCAGGATCCCGCCGCGCTCGTCGTCGGGACCCTGTGTCGTAGAAGCGAAAAACCCCCGAATGTTCAGACCAACTCCTCCACGGTCCGTGCCCTAATGGAGCCAGCCCGCCGGCACGGTCACCAATGCCGGGAACAGAACCAGGAGCACGATGAGGAGCATCTGGGCCAATAGGTAAGGCATGGCACCCTTCGTAGCCGCCTCCATCGAAACTCCGCTGACTCCGCACACTGTGTTGAGGACCGTTCCAACGGGAGGCGTGATAAGGCCGACCGCGTTGACCATCATGAAGATGACCCCGAAATAAACTGGGTCGATCCCCGCCGCATTGACGATCGGTATGAGGATGGGCACCAGAATGGTTATGCAGGGTGCGAAATCGAGCGCCGTGCCGACGATGAAGACGGCCACAACGATCATACCCATCAGCAGGATCGGCGAGTCGATGAATGGATCGAGCAGACTGACGAGTTGGGCGGGCATATTGGAAATTGTCAGCATGAAGCCGGAGATCATGGAGGCTGCCACCAACAGCATGATCACCGCTGTCAGGCGCCCGGCGGCAAGCAGCGCGTCATAGAGCAGCCGCGGTGTCAGCTCCCGATAAACAAACAGCCCCACGAACAGTGCATAGACGGCGGCAACCACGCCGGCCTCCGTGGGTGTGAAGAGGCCGAACCGCAGTCCGGCCATGATGATCACCGGCATCATCAACGCCCAACCGGCGGCCATGATGGTTTTCGGAAGGTCCCTGCGCGGCAGTTTGGGCCGGACCAACGCCGTTTCCTTTTTGGAAAGGAACCACCAGGCGATCATGAGGCTCAGCCCCATCATGAGCCCCGGCATGATCCCGGCGAAGAACAGGCCGACGATGGAAACGTTTGCGGTCACGCCCAGAATGATGAACCCGACAGACGGCGGAATCACAGGGGCGATAATGCCTGTCGCCGCCATCAGGCCCGAGGCTCGACCCATGTGGTAGCCAGCACCCCGCATCAGCGGGACCAGCATCACGGCCAGCGTCGCCGTATCCGCGATGGCGGATCCGGAGACGCTGGCAAGCACCAGGCCCGTGCCGATGACCACGTAACCGAGGCCGCCACGTATGTGACCGACGAGTGCCAAGGCAACGTTCACGATGCGGCGGGAAAGGCCGCCGGCGTTCATGAGCTCGCCCGCGATGAGAAAGAAAGGGATCGCCATCAGCGGATAGCTGTCCGCGCCATTGACCAGCCGTTGCGCCAGGATCTGCGCATCCAGGTTTCCCATCAGCAGCATCATCGCAACGCCGGACAGCATCAAGGCGAAGGCAATGGGAACCCCGATGCCCATCGCGCCGAGGAGAGAAACGATAAATACCAATCCGCTCACGGTGTTTTCTCCGAAGTCAGCGCGGGGGCCACGACCGGCGGCGGCTCAACGTGCTCTTCTCCCGACCAGGGGGCCGGGAGGATGCCGCGCAGCGAGCGCCACAGATCAAGAAGGAGAACCAGAGCCATCAGGATGGCAGCGACGAGCCCCGCGGCGTAAATGGCGCCGACAGGAATTCCCGACAGTGCCTGGACGTTGCCCCACTCGATGAGGGTGAGCGACCAACTGCCCTTCCCCACGAGCCAGCAGCACCAGAGCATCAGGCCGTATGACACGATAAAGCAGACGAAGCGCGCTCTGGGAGGCAACCGGACGACCAGCGAGTCGACGCCCAGATGCGCGCCCTTGGCCAGTGCCACCACGGATCCCATAAAGATGACCCAGACGAGGACCACCCGAGAGACCTCAACGGCAAACGGAATGCCTGAGCTGAAGCCGTACCGCAGCACGACATTCGTAAAGATCAGGAGGCTGATGATGGCCATGCCGATGACGACGAAGACGTCAAAAGCCTTGAAGAGCCACTGCAACGGAGAGGACATGGTTGCTTCCAGAAGGTTGTGTGCGCATGCGACGGCCTCCGCCGCACTCTGACGAGGATGCAAAGACCGTCAGCCGGGCTTCCAGCATGCCGTCGGGTGAAAACACCCAATCGAGCGATGAAGGCCTGTCTTGCTCACCCGGTCGGATAGCGCGCAGGGGGTAAGACGACGATCCCTCCAACCAGTATGATTGGAGGTCTCAAGCGACTCTTCCGGTGTCAGACACCTTCCACTACGGCCAGATGTGCTTTGGCATGCTTTTCGCGGGCCTTGATCGCCGTCTGATACTCTGGAGAGTTGTAGCAGGCGAGAGCGGTCTCGTAGTCCTTGAACTCGATGACCGCCAGGCGGTTCGCGTGGGGGCCCTCCATGACCTGGCTCTTTCCCGCGCGAACGACAAAGGACGCCCCGTATTTGTCGAACGCCGCCTTGTTCAAGGCAATGTATTCCTTGTATCCCTCCTGGTCTGCAATATCGACCATTGCAACCCAGTAACCTTTTTTAGTCATCTGCTTCCTCTCCCTATAGAAATCCCGGCCCCACTCGCGGAAGATATGGGCGGCCCAAATGTTCACATTCGGAGCACACGGGTTTGCCGTTGATCCTCCTCGACCAGACGGCTCTAACTGAAATCGCCAGTTGACTACAATATGGACAACTTGCCCAAGAACGTCTATTCCCTCGATGTTCCGTTGTCAAGCTGCAAGGAGATGCGCCATGAGCGTGATAAAACTCCAGGATGAAGCCGATGAAAAAGCGCCGACTCACGTGCAGGGAGCGGCCTCGTTCTCTAAGTTCATGACTGTCCTGCAGATCATCGCGGATGCTCCCGGGAAGCTCGACATTGCCCAACTGACAAAGCGCGCGCCATTTCCCCGTGGAACGGTCTACCGCCTCGTTTCGGCGCTCATCGCGGAGGGTCTCGTCACGCAGTCAGGAGATGGAGGAACGTTCCGCCTGGGGCCACGCCTCCTCCAGTTTGCTGCCAAGACCTGGGAGGACTCCGACCTGCGCACGATCGCAAGGGATTTTCTCGTGTCGCTGCGCGATGCAATGGATGAGGCCGTGCACCTTGCGGTGCCCAGCAACAACCGGATGGTCTATATCGACAAGCTGGAGGGCTCCAGCAGGGTTCAGATGAAGACCAGCATTGGGGGCCAGGTGGAACTTCACTCGACTTCCGTTGGTAAGGCGTGGCTGTCCGGCCTGCCGGACCAGCGGCTGTGGGAAGTCATCAAGGGCCTGGATTTAAGACGCCATACCCCCAAGACGTTCACGACCCCCGAAGCGCTGTTCGAGGAATTGATGCGGACGCGCGAGCAAGGGTTCGCGTTCGACGACGAGGAGAACGAGCCGGATATCCGCTGTTTCGGCAGCCCGATCTTCAATCGTTCGCGGGAACCGATCGGCGCGGTAAGCGTCAGCATGCCCGTGTATCGGCACGACGAACGGCGCCACGAGCTCTGCGGAAAACTGGTGCGTCAAACGGCGGAACTGATCAGCGCCGAATTGTCCAGGATGGTGTAGCGCCAAGCTGCGCCATGCCGATATCGCCATCATTGACGTGCTGCTTGTCGATGGCGGCCACAGATCACATCGTTTTTGGGGAGAGAGAGATGAGATCGCATCATTGTGCCGGGACATTGTTTGCCGCAGGCATGTTCATTGTTTTTTCGGCCGCGCACGCGGAAGAAGAACGTCGCGAGCTCGGTCCGCATGTCCATGGACACGGGACGTTGGCTATCGCCATCGAGGCGAATGATGTTCAGATGGAGTTCTCCGCCCCTGGCATGGATATTGTCGGGTTTGAGCACGAAGCTGAGACCGAAAGGCAGAAGAAAGCTGTGGAGGCCGCGCTCGCCGATCTGAAGGAGCCGCTGAAACTCTTCGCGTTGCCTGAACCCGCAGAGTGCACCGTCACCTCGGCCGACGTCAAAGTCGTCGCCGGAGAACACGAGGACCATGACGCCGCAGTGGAGGCTGACAAAGCGGCGCAAACCGAAGAGCACGAGGGCGGTCACACCGAGTTCCGAGCAACTTACGTTCTCGCCTGCGCGGATGCCGCTCAGATCACGTCGATGGACTCCCCCTTCTTCGATCGTTTCACCGGGGCCGGGAAGCTCTACCTGACGATTGTCGATGCCCAGGGGGAGACCGCCTTCGAGGTGTCCCGCGAGGCGCGCCGTGTGGAAAGATAGGGTAGAGGCGCAAGTCTTGACCGACGCGGTGCGCTTGCGCGGCGTCGAATACAAGTGGAACGCGCGAGATGCGTTCGGCCTCTCCATCGGCGAATTCCAGGTTTTCCCCGGCGAGCGCCTCCTGCTGCTCGGCGCATCCGGCAGCGGAAAATCGACGCTGCTCAGCCTGCTGACCGGCATCGCCTTGGCGCAGGCCGGAACCGTGGAAATCCTGGGGCAACGGCTCGAGGGGTTGAGCGGCAGCGGACGCGACCGGTTTCGGGCGGAACATTTCGGCATCATCTTCCAGATGTTCAATCTCCTTCCCTACGGCACCGTCATCGACAACGTGCTGCTGCCGCTTAGCTTCGCACCGCAGCGTCGCGCCCGCGCCGTGGCCGCTGGCGGCACGGACAGCGAAGCCCGGCGCCTCCTGTCGGCGCTGGGACTCCCGGCGGATATCGGGCAGCAAACGGCGGCCACGTTGAGCGTCGGTCAGCAGCAACGCGTCGCGACGGCGCGGGCGCTCATCGGCTCACCCGAAATCGTTGTCGCCGACGAGCCGACATCGGCTCTCGACGACGATCGGCAGCAGGATTTTCTCGACCTCCTGTTCGGTCAGGTCGACGCCACGAAGGCGACCTTGATCATGGTCAGTCATGACCGACGCCTGGCGCGGCATTTCACCAGAGTGGTCGAGCTTTCCGACATCCTGACAACGTCGAAACGCCAAAGCGACAAGATATGATCGTCGCCCGCCTGGCCCTGCAATCCCTGCGCAACCGCTGGATCACGGTGTTGCTGACCATCCTGGCGATCTCCGTCAGCGTCATGCTGCTGCTCGGTGTCGAAAAGGTGCGCAACGGGGCAAGAGACAGCTTTGCCGGCACGGTATCGGGCGCGGATGTGGTCATCGGTGCCAGGTCGGGCGGAATGCAGCTTCTTCTCTACTCGGTGTTCCGCATCGGCAACGCCACCAACAACGTCACGTGGCGCACCTACCAGGATATCGTTTCGCGCTCGGAGGTGGCCTGGGCAATTCCGCTGTCGCTTGGCGACAGTCACCGTGGCTTTCGTGTCATCGGGACCACGCCGGATTATTTCGAGCACCTTCGGTATCGCGGCGGGCAAGCCTTGACGTTCGCCGCGGGGGTGCCATTCGATGACCTTTTCGATGTCGTCCTCGGCTCGGAGGTTGCGACTCGGCTTGGCTATGATATCGGCGACAATATCACCGTGGCGCACGGCATGGGCTCCGTCGGGTCGCAGCACGACGATCTTCCGTTTCGCGTCTCCGGAATTTTGGCACGGACCGGGACGCCCGTGGACAAATCGCTCCATGTCAGCCTCAAGGCAGTCGAGGCCATCCATGTCGACTGGCGGTCCGGTTCACGCATCCCGGGACAGGTTACGCCGGCCGACCGGCTGCGGCAGATGTCGCTTCCTCCGAAGGCGATAACCGCCGCCATCATCGGCTTGAATTCGCGCCTTCAGGTCGTCGCGTTCCAGCGCGCCGTGAACGAGTACAGGGCCGAACCTCTTTCGGCCGTGCTGCCTGGAGTCGCCTTGCAGGAGATGTGGGGACTGGTCGCCACCGCCGAGACGGCATTGCTCGGCGTCTCCGCGATGGTCGTGGTGACCTCGATGCTCGGTCTGTCGGCAATGATCCTGTCGACGCTCAACGAGCGGCGGCGTGAGATCGCGATACTGCGTTCGCTGGGGGCGAGGCCCCGCACGGTCGCAGGCCTTCTTGTCGGAGAGGCGACGCTGCTGACGTTGGCGGGAATCGCAATCGGCACGGCCGCGCTTTACGCGGTCCTGGTGGTGACCCGCCCGCTCGTCGACAGACAGTTCGGCATCGACATCGGCCTTCAGCCTCCATCCACGACCGATGCCCTGTTGCTGTTGGCAATATTGATAGGCGGGTTGGCGGCCGGTTTCCTGCCTGCTTGTCGCGCCTACAGGATGTCCCTCGCAGACGGCATGATGGTGAGAACATGAAGACCCTCGGATCCTTACTCTGCAAAGCGAGATCGATGCTCAACGGCCTCGCTCTCATTCTGGCTGCCTTGAGCCTTGGTTGCGGCGCGGCATTCAGCGAGGGCGCTACCCGACTGAAATGGGAGATGCTGATACCGCCGACAGAACCGCTCGCAAGTTTCCCGGACGAACTTCCTGTTGAGCAGCAGCAGGCGTTGAGAAATGTCCTGTACTGGAAAGGTCATCCGTCGGGCGAGTTGAGCGAGGAGTTTGCCCTTCAGCGCGACGAAGCCAAAAAAAGGGTCGACGCCGATAGGCAGAAACTCGCGGAACAAGGCGTCGATCTCGATAAGCTCTACGAACAATACGTAAGCTGGGCTACCGAGATCGAGAGGCGTGGAACTCTTACAGAGAAGAAGTTTGACGGCGAGCGTGTAGCGATCGCCGGCTATCTGCTACCCTTGGATTTTGATCCAGCCGGTACGACCGAGTTCCTGCTTGTCCCCTATTTCGGTGCCTGCATCCACGAGCCGCCGCCGCCGCCGAACCAGGTGATCTACCTGAAATCCTCCGCTGCGTTCGCACCGAAAGCCCTGTTCGAAAGCGTCATGGTAACGGGCACGATGCGTTTGCAGTCCGAGAACAAGAACCTGTCCTTCATGGACGGCTCAGACGACGTTGCCTCAAGCTATCTCTTGGAGGGCGAAAGCATCGAGCCCTATGAGGGCGAGGAAGGCGGGCAATAAGGACCTATGGCTGCGGAGGAGCGTCGGACCGCCAGCCGAAGTTCGGAAGCAAGCGCGTGCGTCGACGGATGCGCTCAGCGAAATCCGGTGACCCTGAGCACCTCCGCCGGCGAGGTTAGACCCTGGCATGCCTTCCTGGCGCCGTCGTGGGACATCGTGCTCATGCCCCGCTCGAGCGCGAGCGCTTCGATCCGCGAGTGGTCCGCGCCCTGTGACGCGAGTTCGGTGATCGCCTCGTCGAGAACCAGGATCTCGAACACGGCGATGCGGCCTCGGTAACCCGCACCGTTGCAACGGCCGCAGCCCACTGCATTGAACACTTTCTGGCCCGGAGAAAACCCGACGGCCTGGTAACGCGAGTCGGACGAGAACGTCTCGGCCGAGAGAATTCCTTCCTGCTTGCAGTGATCGCAGAGCCGCCGCAACAGGCGCTGGGAGATGATGCCGCGTACGGCGCCGACCAGCAGATAGGTCTCGACACCCAGGTCGCGCATGCGTGTGAAGGCCGCCGCCGCGGTGTTCGCGTGGACGGTGGTGAGCACGAGGTGTCCGGTGAGCGCCGCCTGAACGGCGGCCCGTGCCGTCTCGCCGTCGCGTATCTCGCCGACCAGGATCACGTCGGGGTCCTGACGCACGAATGTCCGGATCGCGGACGAGAAGGTGATGCCGATCGCCGCGTTGATCTGCGACTGCACGATGCCGGGGATCTGGTACTCGACGGGGTCCTCGATGGTCACGATCTTGCGGCTCGGATCGTTGAGCTTAGAAAGCGCGGCGGCGAGCGTCGTCGTCTTGCCGCTGCCGGTCGGGCCGGCCACCGCGATCATGCCGTGGGTGTGCTCGAGCAGCCGGTTCAGCGTCTGCCGTTCTCCCTCGTCCAGGCCCACGCCGGCGAAATCCAGCAAGACGCTGTCGCGGTGCAGGATGCGCATCACGACGGACTCGCCATGGATCGAGGTGAGCGTGGCAACGCGCAGTTCGACCTCGCGATCGCCGATGGGAAGGCGCATCGCACCATCCTGAGGCTTGCGGCGCTCGGTGATGTCGAGGCCGGCGAGAACCTTGATTCGCGACACGATCGCATCGCCCATTTCGTGCGGCGGCGAAGGCATGATACGCAAGACGCCGTCGATGCGGAAACGCATCACGAGCCGTCCGCGCATCGGTTCGAGGTGGATGTCGGTTGCCCTCAGGTCGAGCGCGCGCCGGAAGATGTCGTCGACGACAACCACAACCGGCGCGCCGCTGGCGAGATCCCGCAGGCTTGCGATAGCCGCTTCGGAGGTTGCTCCTTCGCCGGTTGCCTGGGCAACATCGTGGGTGCCGGAAAGGCGTTCCAGGCAGGATTCCAGGTCGGGTGCGGGAACCACGCAGACCTCGACGTCACCGTCGAGAACGGATCGCAGCGCCTCAATCGGGTCTGCGTCTCCGGGGTGGAGAACTCCAATCACCGCGCTCCCGTCCGGCGCTGTCAGCGGCGCGATCCAGTTCTCCACGAGAAATCGGCTGGAAAGCTTCTGCGCGACGGGCCTGTAGTCCGCGAGCTGCTGCCGGTCTATAAGCCGCACGCCATAATAGGACGACAGGAAGCCTGCGAGGGCATCGGCGTCGACGATCTGCGCTTCGATCAGGCGGTGCAGATCGGATGCGCGCGAGGCCGTGCTTTCACCGAAAAGGCCTCGCATGGCCTCGCGGCTCGCCAGTCCGGCATCCGCCATCGACGACAAGAGTGAGTGTACTTCCGTATGCTGTAGGTTCATCGAACGTACCTGTCGTAGTCAACCCTGAGCACAATGGACGCTGGCTTGCGTATGCCGACTCCGGCTATCGGTTCAATGCGCAAAGCGCTCAGCCTGATGTGACAATTCGGCAAGCGGCGGTTCCCCGGAAAGCTGCGCCAGACCAGAAGGCTGTGCGGTATAGGTGTCAAGAGCCCGTGCCCTTCTACTCCCACCAGATGGTGAACCGGGTGCCACACGAGGTAGCGATTGAGAATCTTTCGCTGCACCCACATATCGCCGCCAATGTTGCGGCCCCCCCCACTCGACCACGGCAGGCGTAACGCCCGCCAGCAGCTGGTGGGAAATCGTCATGGCCATGCGACCGTGACGATCGTAGCCGAGGGCCGCTTCGGCCGAGGAAGGATATCTTAGCCGCAAAGGCAGACTGCGCCGCGTTGGAATGAGCAGGCTTGGAGTGGCTGGAGCCCCTTCATCGCCTTGCTGGGCGTATCAATCTCAGTGATCCATGGCCTTGACGATGTCCTCGGTCATCTTCTTGGCGTCGCCGAGCAGCATCATGGTCCCGTCCTTGTAGAACAGCGTGTTGTCGATGCCGGCGTAACCCGAGCCCAGCGACCGCTTGACGAACAGGCAGGTACGCGCCTTGTCGACATCGAGGATCGGCATGCCGTAGATGGGCGAAGACTTGTCGTCGCGAGCAGACGGGTTGGTGACATCGTTGGCACCGATCACATAGGCCACATCGGCCTGCGCGAACTCCGAATTGATGTCTTCGAGCTCGAACACCTCGTCATAGGGCACATTGGCTTCAGCGAGCAGCACGTTCATATGACCCGGCATGCGGCCCGCCACCGGATGGATGGCGTACTTCACTTCCACGCCAGCCGCCTTCAGCTTGTCGGCCATCTCGCGCAATGCGTGCTGCGCCTGGGCGACCGCCATGCCGTAGCCCGGCACGATGATGACCTTCTGCGCGTTCATCATCAGATAGGCCGCATCGTCGGCAGAGCCCTGCTTTACCGTGCGCTCGATCCCATCATCACCGCCCGCGGCTGCAGTCTCACCACCGAAGCCGCCGAGGATAACGGAAATGAAGGAGCGGTTCATGCCCTTGCACATGATGTAGGACAGGATCGCGCCCGACGAGCCCACCAGCGCGCCGGTGATGATCAGCGCGAGATTGCCGAGCGTGAAACCGAGCGCCGCCGCAGCCCAGCCCGAATAGGAATTGAGCATCGACACAACCACCGGCATGTCGGCACCGCCGATTGGGATGATCAGCAGCACGCCAAGCACGAGCGAGCCGACGACGATCAGCCAGAAGATCGTATGGCTCTGCGTCGCGACGAGCAGCACGATCAGCACCACCAGCGCGATGCCGAGCGCGGCATTCACCACGTGGCGCATCGGAAGCATGATCGGCTTGCCCGACATGCGGCCGTCGAGCTTCAGGAAGGCGATCACGGAGCCGGTGAAGGTGATGGCGCCGATCGCGACGCCGAGGCTCATTTCGACAAGCGCCTGGCCATGGATGGCACCGACCGCACCGATGCCGAAGCTTTCCGGCGCATACATCGCCGCCGCCGCAACCATCACAGCAGCGAGACCGACGAGCGAATGGAAGGCCGCGACGAGTTGCGGCATCGAGGTCATGGCGATGCGGCGCGCGACGACGGCGCCCGCGCCGCCGCCGATGGCAAGCCCGAGCACGATCAGAGCCAGGCCGCTGATGGACGGCGTGGCCAGCGCCAGCGTCGTGACGATGGCGATCGCCATGCCGATCATTCCGTACAGATTGCCCAGGCGGCTGGTTGTCGGATGCGACAGGCCGCGCAGCGCCAGGATGAACAGGATGCCGGAAACGAGATAGAGGAAGGAAGCGACGTTGACCGACACGGTTACCTGTCCTTCTTCTTGTACATCGCCAGCATGCGCTGGGTGACTAGGAAGCCGCCGAAGATGTTCACGGCCGCGAGCACCAGGGCCACGAAGCCGAAGCCGGTGGCCATGCTGGAGGCCGACACGCCGACAGCCAGCAATGCGCCGACGACGATGACCGACGAGATCGCGTTGGTCACGGCCATCAGCGGCGTGTGCAGGGCCGGCGTGACCGACCAGACCACGTAGTAGCCGACGAAGATCGCAAGCACGAAGATGGCCAGGCGGAAGACGAAGGGATCGACCGCGCCGCCGGTCGCGGCATGAGCCGCCGCACCTGCTGCATCGGCGGCTGCCTCCGCGTCATTCAGGGACAGCCGCACGCCGGCGATTGCCTGATCGAGGCTGTCGAGAGCCTTTTCAAGTGCTGATTTTTCCATCATGCCCCTCCCTTGATCTTCGCCGCGCCTGGCTTCTTGGCAGCGGCGGGCCCGGGCGGCGATTTCTTCGGCGCGGCTTTCGCCGTTGCCGCCGCCTTCAGCGGCGCCGCCGGGTCGGCATCGCTTCCGGCAGCCGCAACGACAGGCGCCTCGGCCAGCTGCGCGACCGGTGCCTTGCCGGCAAAAGTCGGGTGAATGACAGCACCCTCATGCGTGAGCAGGGTTGCCTTCACCAGTTCATCGTCGGGCTTGATGGCAAGCGTCCTGGTGGTCTTGTCGACCAGCGTCTCGAGAAACGCGAACAGGTTCTTCGCATAAAGCAGCGAAGCGGAGGCAGCGACGCGACCAGCGACGTTGAGGTGACCAATGATCTTGACGCCATTGTCCAGCGTGATGACGGCGCCGGCAACGGAGCCTTCGACATTGCCGCCTCGCTCCACGGCTAGATCGACGAGCACTGAACCGGGCTTCATCGAGGCGACCATCGCGGCCGAGACCAGCTTGGGCGCCGGACGTCCGGGAATGAGAGCCGTCGTTATGACGATGTCCTGCTTGGCGATGTGTTCGGCCGTCAAGGCCGCCTGCTTCGCCTGGTATTCCTTCGACATTTCCTTGGCGTAGCCGCCGGCTGTCTCGGCCGCCTTGAACTCATCGTCCTCGACGGCGAGGAACTTCGCTCCCAGCGACGCAACCTGTTCCTTGGCGGCGGGGCGCACGTCGGTCGCGGTGACCACGGCGCCCAGGCGCCGAGCGGTGGCAATCGCCTGAAGACCGGCGACGCCGACGCCCATGATGAACACCTTGGCGGCAGGAACAGTGCCGGCCGCCGTCATCATCATCGGGAGCGCGCGGTCGTATTCGGCGGCGGCGTCCACCACGGCCTGGTATCCTGCCAGATTGGCCTGGCTGGACAGGA
Source organism: Rhizobiaceae bacterium (assembly GCA_035556195.1). GTDB lineage: Bacteria > Pseudomonadota > Alphaproteobacteria > Rhizobiales > Rhizobiaceae. The sequence goes on along the minus strand of DATMFK010000007.1, from coordinate 147,776 downwards.
TGTCCATGGACTGGGCGCGCGTGATGCGCGGCATGAACTCCATCGCGAAGGCGGTGATGCCGGCCTTCGCCATCGCCGCGACCGCGGCGTCATTGCCATACGGATCCATGGCGGCGATCACGGCGGCGCCGCGCTTGTAGGATTTGAGCTCCGTCGCGTTGGGACGGCGAACCTTCAGAATCACATCCGCACGGGCCGCATCGGATGCGGAACCAATGGTGGCACCGGCCTTCGCGTAGTCTTCGTCGACGATGCGGGACAGTGTGCCCGCTCCGCTCTCAACCACCACGTCGAAGCCAAGGGCGGCCATGCGCTTCACCGTATCGGGCGACGCCGAGACACGGGGTTCGCCCGAACCGCCCTCGGCGGGAATGAAGATGATCTGGCTCACGCTTGGCTATCCCTCCCCGGCACGCGGCGCATCTGCGCGCCTGCCGTATCGTTCACATCTTGCTACTATCCACAAAATGGGCAACTTGTCCACAAATTTGACTGAAGGTACTTGTCCGACAATTGCGCATGCCATATCGATGGCCAAACGGCGGTTCCGGGAGGTGCAAATGTCCAAGATCAATGGTGGAAAGCGGCTGCGCTCGCGCGAGTGGTTCGACAATCCGGACAATCCCGGCATGACGGCGCTCTACCTCGAACGCTATCTGAACTATGGGCTGACCCGCGAAGAACTGCAGTCCGGAAAGCCGCTTATCGGCATCGCCCAGACGGGATCGGACCTGTCACCTTGCAACCGGCATCATATCGAGCTCGCCAAGCGCGTGCGCGACGGCATTGTAGCCGCTGGCGGCGTACCGCTGGAATTTCCGGTCCACCCGATCCAAGAGACAGGCAAGCGGCCCACCGCCGCGCTCGACCGCAACCTCGCCTATCTCGCTCTCGTCGAGTTGCTTTATGGCTATCCGCTGGATGGCGTCGTGCTGACCATCGGCTGCGACAAGACCACCCCGGCGCTGCTGATGGCCGCGGCCACCGTCAACATTCCAGCCATAGCGCTGTCCGTCGGCCCGATGCTGAACGGCTGGCACAAGGGCGAACGCACCGGCTCCGGCACGGTCGTGTGGAAGTCACGCGAAAGGCTGGCGGCAGGGGAGATCGACTACGACCAGTTCATGGACGTCGTCGCCTCATCGGCGCCGTCCGTCGGCTACTGCAACACGATGGGCACGGCGACGACGATGAACTCGCTGGCCGAGGCGCTCGGCATGCAGTTGCCGGGCTCCGCCGCCATTCCAGCACCCTATCGCGAGCGCGGCCAGATCGCCTACCAAACCGGCAAGCGCATCGTCGACATGGTGCGCGAGGACTTGAAACCCTCCGACATCATGACGCGGGAAGCCTTCGAGAACGCCATCGTCGTCAATTCTGCCATCGGCGGCTCGACCAATGCGCCGATCCACCTCAACGCCATCGCGCGGCATCTCGGCGTGTCGCTGACCGTCGATGACTGGCAGAAGGTCGGTCACCACGTTCCGCTGATCGTAAATCTCCAGCCGGCCGGTGAATATCTCGGTGAGGACTATTATCATGCGGGCGGTGTGCCGGCCGTGGTGGCAGAGCTGATGAAGGCCGGCTTGCTGCCGCACCCTGGAGCCATGACCGCCAACGGCCGCACGATCGGCGAAAATTGCGCCGCGGCGGAGAATCTCGACGGCAAGGTCATCCGTACCGTGGCCAATCCGCTCAGGAAGGATGCCGGCTTCATCAACCTGAAAGGCAATCTGTTCGATTCCGCAATCATGAAGACGTCGGTCATCTCGCCGGAGTTTCGCGACCGCTATCTGTCAAATCCGCAAGACCCCGATGCCTTCGAGGGCGTCGCCGTCGTCTTCGATGGTCCGGAAGACTACCACCGTCGCATTGAGGATCCGTCACTCGGCCTGAACGAGAATACCATCCTGTTCATGCGCGGAGCCGGCCCAGTCGGTTATCCGGGCGGCGCCGAAGTCGTGAACATGCAGCCGCCGGCCTACCTGCTGAAGGCGGGCATCCACTCGCTGCCCTGCATCGGCGATGGCCGTCAGTCCGGCACTTCCGGCTCTCCATCGATCCTCAACGCCTCGCCCGAGGCGGCCGTCGGTGGTGGCCTTGCGCTGCTGCGTACGGGAGACCGGGTACGCATCGACCTACGCAAGGGGACCGCCGACATCCTCGTGTCGGACGACGAGATCAAGCGCCGACGCGTCGACCTGCAAAACGAGGGCGGCTATGCATATCCGAAGCATCAGACACCCTGGCAGGAGATACAGCGGTCAATGGTTGACCAGTTGTCCGAGGGAATGGTTCTGAAGCCGGCGGTGAAGTACCAGAACATCGCCGTCACCAGCGGCGTGCCGCGCGACAATCATTAGGACAGTTCCTACTTGGAGCCGAATTGCTCGACAGGCAGGAAACATTGGCGCCGCCATCAGATGCCAGCGCCCTGCACTGACGTCCATGCCGGGCAATCGCCATCGAAATACAACCCCTGTCGCGGCCTCGTCGGCCTTGCCGGGCATTCGCCTCGAGAAGCTGAGGTCTGTGGAAATCGAAGTCGAGGTCAATTGCCGACAGCTTCTGCAACTCCGCCGCCAGGTTGGTTAATCTGCGTTCAAGATCGGTGCTCGATCGGCGAAGAACTGCGATTGATCTGGAATAAAGACCTCGAGATGCGTTATGATTTTTATTCACGCGGGCGCCGGAACTCCGGATCCCGTGCCGGCTTCTGCTCTGGGGTTTGACCGGAATGGCTTCTCGTTTCAGCGCGGCGATCCGCGGCGTGGATGACTGGATCGCGGGACCGGCCTCCCTCCTGGATGAAGTCGTGCGCGCCAAATCCGGCAGCCGCGTGGTCGCGCGGGTCGCGGACGACGGGAGCGCGCTTGAAATCGAGCTGGCGACCGGCCGAAAGCCGTCAGCACCCCTGTTGGTACCGATCTCTCCAGACATGCAGGGGTCGGCCGCATTGCGCACCGCGTTGAATGGAAAGGCGGTCCATCTCGGCATCCCGGAGCGCTGGGTGATCGCGCGCCGGATCGAACTGCCGATGGAGGCTGCCATTCACGTCGAAGGCATCGTCACGTCGCGGATGGGCGCCCTTTCGCCATTGCCTGCTTCCGATATCTATTTCGGTCACAGGGTCCTCGGGATCAGCCGCGAGGCGCGGCAGATCACCGTCGCCGTGGCAATCGTTCCCAGGTCGCGTGTCGCTGCTGCCTTGGCCTGCCTGAATGCGGCCGAGGCCCGCCAGGTCGAGATCTCGGCGCCGTTTCCGGAAGGCGATGCCGTGCAAGTATCGACACAGCGGCAACGGGTCGCCGGCACGCGTGGCCGGATAAAGTTCGTCCTTGCCGGAGCTCTGGGCGTAAGCCTGGTCGCTGCCGTCATGGCTCTGGCCGTACGGCCGATGATCCAGAACAGCTATGCCGAGCGTCGCGCCGCCGTCGAGATCCGGGCCGAGAAGGCGCGCCAGGCAATCGCGCGGGCGGCGACTCCGCACAAGGCTGATACGGCGCCGGAGCAGATGGCGCTGAATATCAAGGACGACGCGATAAGCGTGCTGGGAGCATTGGACGACCTGGCTGAGGCTTTGCCGACGCATTCCTATGCCATTGAGGTGTCCTTCGCGAATGGCCGCATGCGTCTCTCGGGCCGGACCATGGATGTACCCGAAGTGCTGACCGCGCTGGAATCGTCGGGTCGCTTCGAAGACAGCAAGCTGGTCGGACCGGCCCTGCGCGGCGAGGATGGCGTTACCTCGGAGTTCGAGGTCGACACCCGCCCGCTCATCCGCACGGGAGGTTCGCTGCGATGAGGACGACACCCCTGTGGCGCGACACGCGGCTTCAATCCCTGGTCGTCATGGCCCTGCTGGTCGTCGGAGCTCTTGTACTCGTCGCCGATGCGCTGCTGTCCTGGCGCGGCGAGGCGGGCGCGCTGGCGCTCTATGAGGAACGTACCGCCTTGCTCGAAAGCAAGGCGTCCACGTCCCCGGTTCCCCAAGGCGCGAACCATGCTCTGGATCCCGGCGAGGGCAAGATTCTTCTCGATGCGCAAACCAGCGGGCTCGTGTCGGCCGAATTCCAGCGTCTGCTCTCCAACCGCGTGGAAAGCGTGGGTGCCGTTATCCGGCGCGTCGATGTTCCCACAGACGGTCAGGTCGCCGATATAGACGATCCTCAGTTGGAGTCTTTGGAGCGCATTCGTTTGACTGCCGATATCGAGGTTATGGAGCAATCGCTGCCCGATCTCATGTATGCCATCGAGGCAGGTTCGCCCGTCATGGTCGTCGATAGCTTCAGGCTTCGGTTGAACCGAAAGGTCGATCTGTTGTGGGGAGATCAGGCCTCGGGTGGTTCCATGGATCGGCCGCTGTCGCTGAACGTCACGTTGTCGGCCTTCCGGGAGAAGGGGCCCCAGTCATGATGACCATGCTGCGCGTGACAATGATGCTCGCCGCCATCGCGGCCTCTTCGAGCCTGTCCTTCGGCGCGGAAAAGCTATCGGTCAGGGAACGCCTGTTGAGCGACTATGCGGCGCTTCGGGACCGGCCCCTGTTCTCACCGGACCGGACTGCCCCGACCGCGTTCGGTGCCGCCGAGCCGGAACCTGTTGTCATGCAGCCCGAACCGGAACCTGAGCCGCCGCCGCCGCCTCCTGCCGCGGCGCCCGATTGGCAATTGGTTGGCATCGTGCGGTCGGAAAGGCTCAACAGCGCGACCTTCACCACCCCAGCCGAAACGGCGGCGTTCACGCTGCGCACGGGGGAAAGCCGGGAAGGTTGGACCCTGAAGGCAGTCGGCCAGTTTGAAGTCAAACTCGATGGAGCGGGAGGACGCGCCTCGCTGCGTTTTTCCGATCAGGCGAGCGGGGAACAAATGTTCGCGCCGGAGGAGCCGATGATCGAGGTTCCCGGGGGTTGATCCATATGGTGCAGTTGCACCTTCCGAGGCTCGGCAGAGATTTTAATGGAGGGGGTTCTTCACAGACACCGATCGGGAGCGAATGTCTCCAGTTGATCGGCCTCTCCCGTTTCAGGAATGTGAACTGGCTCACGAACGTGACAAACGATCCATGTGTTGATGTTTCCGATCTGGCATTTGCGTGCGCGAGTCTGCGTCAGTACGCCAGTGCGGACACCCATGTGGAATATGATTTCGCCAAGGAAGCCGCTGGCATAAAGATCCGACCCTGCAATTGGCGCATGTTCGGACGCAGAACACTGCAACAAAGCGATGATGCGCTTGCATCCGAACGCCAGGCGTACAGTTAGGAAGTTCGGACTCTATGGGCTCCACGGCATTCGCATACAAGGCCTTGAATGGCGAGGGTCGTCTCGAACTCGGGCGGATCGATGCGTCGGATCCCGACGATGCCGTCCAGAAGCTAGGTGCGCGCGGGCTGATCCCGGTCAGTGTCGAACAGAGCGGACAAACTGCATCGCGCGCTCCGCTGTTTACGGCCCGGATACCGGCGGCTGCCGTCACGCGGCTGCTCTCCGACCTGTCGATCATGTTGAATGCGGGGATCCGGATCGAGGAAGCGCTGGCGATCATGGAGAAGGAATTCGACAGCGGCCGACTTCAGCCCGTCGTTGCCGGCATTCGCACCGACCTGGCGTCGGGCAAGTCGTTCTCCAGCGCACTGGAAGCCTGGCCTGCCCTGTTTCCGGCGTTCCAGGTCGCCATGGTTCGTGTCGCGGAGACCTCCGGCAAGTTGCCCACCCTTCTGTCGCGCATCGTGCAGGAACGTCAGAATTTCGAGGCGTTGCAGGCCAAGGTCAGGGAGGCGTTGCGGTATCCTGCAGTCCTTTTTGCCGGCACGATCTGCGTACTGGCCTTCTTCCTGGTTGGGGTCGTTCCTCAGTTCGAACCGATGATCATGCAGAGTGGCAAGACGGACGCGCTGATGGTGGCAATGTTCGCGGTCTCGAATTTCCTGCGTGCCCAGGGGCTGGTCCTTCTGCTTGCGGCTTCGATACTCGTACTGCTGGGATTCGTGGCTGCGCGACGGGGCCGCCTCTCGGCATGGCTCTGGAGTTTGGCAAAAAAACTTCCGCTTCTGTCGGAGATACCGGGGAGCTATCGGACGGGGCGCTTCGCCCGTCTCCTGGGCATCATGGTCGAAACGGGCGTGGCGGTTCCCGTGGCTTTCAAGCTCATCAGCGATACCATCGATCACGGCGAGGCCGCCCGGGCGCGCGCGCAGCAGGCATCGGACGCGCTGAGGCAGGGGAATAGGCTTGGCCATGCGCTTGAGATTCTTCAGCTTCCCCCGCTGGCGGTGCGCATGTTGAGGCTCGGCGAGCAAAGTGGCGAACTCGCGGGGCTGGCCTATCGTGTCGCCGACTTCTATGAGGTACGGCTGGAGCGTTCGCTGTCTCGTATCGTCGGGCTCGTCGGGCCGGCGGCGGTGGCAACGATCAGCATCCTGATCGGTGGCATGATCGTTTCGATCATGTCCACCCTGATGTCCTTCAACGACATGGTCCGTTAGGAGCCTGTTTGCATGAGCGTATATGTCGCAGTTGGTCCTGATCTCGTGCGGCGCAAGCGTGCCCGGCGCCGGAGGGCGGGCTTTACACTGATCGAGATGCTGGTCGTGCTGGCCATCATCGGCCTGATCTCGGCGCTCGTCGGTCCACGCGTCCTGGCGCAGTTGTCCGACTCGCGCGAGCGCGCGGCGAAGCTTCAGATCGAGGCGTTTTCCAGCGCGCTCGACATCTTCTACATCGACGTCGGCCGTTATCCGGTGCAGGCCGAGGGCCTGGGGGCGCTCGTGCGCAAGCCCTCGACCGTCCAGGTCTGGAACGGGCCGTACCTCCGGAGCGGCAACGTTCCGCTCGATCCGTGGGGCAACGAATACAAATACGCGAGCGACGGAAAGACGTTCAACATCACCACCGAGGGGCTCGGTGGGCGCGGCTCCAATGTGTCCGCCCAGCCCTAGGGGCAACACCAGCCGCAAGAGGCCGCGGCGCGGTGTCGTGCTGCTCGACGTGGTCGCGGCGCTTGCCATCGTTGCCCTCGCGGCCTTCGTGCTGATGCCGCGCCCGCGTTCCAGCATCGGCGCTGCCGAGCTTTCTGGCGAGGCGGTTCGCGTCAGCGGGGAGTTCCGCAAGGGCAGAGCGAAGGCGCTGACCACGGGCAGCGTCGCCGACGTCACGGTCGATCCGGAAAACAAGCGCATCCAGGTGGATGGCGCCAATCCGATCTCGATCAGGGAGGGGGTGGCCATGAATTGGGTCACGTCGGACCGGTGTCCCATACGAGGCGGAACCAGAGCTTTGCGCTTCCTTGCCGACGGACGGTCGTGCGGGGGTGTCATGACGCTGGCGGCCAACGGCCGGGCGATCGACCTGCGCGTCGACTGGTTGACCGGCCGCGTGGAAATGAGCCCGAGATGACGGCGCGGCGCAGGCGCGGCTTCACGCTGATCGAGGTTCTGGCCTCGCTCGCCATCGCCGTGCTGCTGATCGTTCCGATCGCGCGCATGATCGCGGGGACAGCAGGTACGTTCGCGGGTCTGGAACGATCGACCGAACGCCGTGTCGGCATGCAGGCCGCCATGGCGGCGGCGATGACCATGACCCCGTTGCGAACGGGCCGGAGCGTGATCGGAGATTTCACGGTCATCGTGGAACCATACCGCTTCGAACGCCGCTCTGCGCTGGCTCGGGCTGGATGGCAGCTTTACTCCGTCACAGTTCGCAGCGCCGACGGATCGGTTGACGACGTGATACAGACCGTGCGTCTCGGCAAGCTGCAATGACGAGGAAACGCAGCGCTAGGGCCGGCTTCACGCTGATCGAGGCATTGGCTTCGCTGGTGCTTGCGACGATGCTGTTCGGTGGGCTGGCGCTCTACACCGGAACCTGGCTGCGCCAATGGCAGGGCATGATCGCCAGAGGCGGCCAGGAGGACACCGTGGCGGTCATTCTCGATCGGATGGTCGAGGACCTGGAGGCGGCGCAGCCGGTGTATCCGAGTTCGGGAGCGGCCGCCGCGGTCCGCTTCGCCGGCCGGGCCGACGCGGTCACCTTCGTGCGCCCGGCGCTCGGCTACGAGCCGCGGGCGGGACTCGACGACATCACCTATTCGATGGGGAAGGCCGGAGCCGACCGGGCTCTCATCCGTGCGCGGCGCGACTTCATGATGGGCGGGGATGGGGAAGACCTCCCGCTGGTGCGCGGCGACCTGACGGTTTCGTTCAACTATGCCGGTCCGGACGGCGGGCTCAGCACCGAATGGACAAGCACCAACCGCATGCCGTCACTCGTCCGCATCGAGATATCCGGCAGTTCTCCGCGTCCTTGGCGGCAGTGGGCTTATGCAAGGCTGCGCGTCGAGCTGCCCGCGCGTTGCGGCGCGGCTGACGCGCTCGCGCAATGTCTGCAGCGCTACGGCATCGGCTTGTGAACTCCGCAGGGCTGTACCACGGCAGGGGTCGGCAAGAACCTCCTCGTCGGGGGCGTGAAGCAGATGTTTATCGAGACCGACGTCCGTGATCTCCACAGCAGTATCCTTGGCGATCGCTGCCAGGCGGACATGGTGAACACCGTAACCATCCGGTGTGGGGCGCGGCAGACGCACGATCTATGCTAAATTGGGCGGATGGAGATCGACACGGACAAGATCGATGATGCCGTCCTAGTCTTAGTCTAGCGCTGTTCTGGCTGACGCTGCACAATGAACGGTGCGCCTGGAAGAGCTTCGGGCGAAGCGGGATATTGCGCTGAAGCCCGAGATCGATCCCGTCTTCGCCGAGAACTTCGAGGTGTATGGCGCACGCAAGGTCTGGAGGCGGATGCTACGCGAAGGCTTTGCTGTCGCGCTGCACGATCGAGCGGCTGATGGCCGACCTCGGCCTTCACGGCGTCATCCGCGGCAAGCCCGTCCGCACCACGGTGCAGGACAAGGTCGCGCCCTGACCGCTCGATCACGTGAACCGGGCCTTCCATGCCCCGGCGTCGAACATGCTGTGGTTATCTGACTTCACCTAGGTCAGCCCCTGGTCGGGCCCTCCGGGCCTTGTTCGCCTTGAATTCGTCCACCGGACGAATTCATCCGGCCAAGCCCGGACCGTCTCCCAAGCGTCTACTGGCCTTCGTGATCGACGCCTATGCCCGCCACATCCCCCGGGTCCGGCTTCGCCGGCCCGAGGCCCGGCTCTGGCTGGCGGATGAGCAGGACGGCGCATGCCGGCTTCGGCCTTGATGCTCGTGAACAGGCCCTGCACGAACGGCGACCCGTTCATCGCGGCGGCCTTGGGCACCACTCCGACAGAGGTTCTCAACATGTCAGCATTCGCTACACCGAGCGCCTTGCCGAGGGGGGCATCGAGGCCTCCGTCGGCAGCGCCGGAGATTCCTACGACAACGCTCTCGCCGAGACGATCAACGGCGTCTACAAAGCCGAGGTCATCCATCGACGCGGGCCGTGGCGTAGCTTCGAGGCCGTCGAATTCGCGATGCTGACCTGGGTGGACTGGTTCAACAATCGCCGGCTGCTGGAGCCCATCGGCAACATCCCGCCGGCCGAAGCAGAGGAACGCTACTACGCCACGTTGGAAGAGCCAGCCTGGGCGACGTGACTAAAACCAAACGGCCTCCGGCAGACCCGGGGCGGTTCATGGCAATGAGCGCTGGTTATAGCACACGAGCCGGCCGAGATCACCGCCACAGGGCCGCTTCCGATGCTTTTGTCAAGGCGACGGAGACGCCCGGGCGGATACAACGCTGACCGGCGCGGTCGCGCCGACCTGATGCTCAGGACTGGCGATGGACCAATTCGTCGATCAGCAGTTTGGCGGCGGGCGGGACCTGCGCCCCCTTGCGGGTGACGAGCTCATAGGCCTCGCTTCGCGACGCCAGGGCCAGCGGCAGGATGCGCGTCATCTGCCGGTGCGCGAAGAACTGCGCTACTTCGATCGAGACCAGAGCCACGAAGGACGGGTTGGCTTGCAGCAGCGCCAGCGTCGCAAAAGCGGAGGTCGTCTCGAGCAGGTGCTGCGGGAACCGGATCCCGCACTCGGTATTCGCGTTCGAGCAAGAGCCGCATCGGCATGTTCGCGCGGTATACCACCCATCGGTATGGCGCCAGCTCCTGCAGGGTGGGCTTCTTCGCGTGCCGCAGCGGATGGCCGACGTTCGCGATCACCGCGAGCGTTTCATCCTGGAGCTTCACGCTGTCGTAGACCTCCGGCGCCTGGCTGATGGTCGTGCGGCAGATCGCCAGGTCGAGCCGGCCGACGTCGAGCCCCGGTTGGTGCGAACGAACAGCGGCGTGCCGAAGGTCGTCTCGATTTCCTGCAATGCCTTGCTCGCGCCCGTTGCGTCAACGCGACCTGCTGCGAGGCCTTCAGGAGCGAGCCGTGTTCGCCCAGCGCGACTAGGAGCCGCAGCTGTTTCAGGGGGAGCCTGGAAATGATCGAGTGGAGCGGTGGGGTCATGCCTGGGTTGCTTAAATGTTATACCGAGATCACATCTTCTCAGTTGTCGCGCGAGCGAATGCTGCAATAGTGCGGTCGGCCAAGTCTCTACGGCGATCATGATTAATGAGTTTTGCTTTTCAGGCCGAGATCCACACAAGCCAGAATGAGCTGGTCTAAATTATCAGGAGGAGAACGTAATGACAGTCAGCCGACGCTCATTGTTGAAGGCCGGTGCCGGAATCGCCGCCGCAGGGGTGGCCAGCAGCATTTTGCAGCCGAGCATTGCCAATGCCGCGGACCCGCGTGTAGCCGATGTCGTCGTTTTGGGTTGCGGCTCGGCGGGCCTCGCCGCCGCAGTCGCCGCCGCAGAGGCAGGCGCGTCGGTTATTGTCCTCGAGGCGCAACCGCACATTGGGGGACGTGGCATTGTCAGCTCAGGCAACATTCCCTTGGGAGCCGGAACCCCTGCCCAGGCAGCGGCCGGCATCGTGGACACGCCAGATCTCCTGTTTCGCGATCTTACCGACTGGTCCATCGTCCAGTCGAACGGCTTTCCGAGCTACCGCTATAACGATCGCGAGGTCATCCGGGCATTTGCCGACATCAACGTCACCATTTACGACTTTCTGGTCCGCCATGGCGTCAGGTGGACGAGAAGCACGCCCGACAACGTCGGCGGCAATGAAGTCGGCAACTCGGTGAATCGCATGATGCACACGGCGATCATGGACTACCCCTCAGTCCGGACCGGCTTGCAGGTACCCGCGAACCAACGGCTGACGACGTCTCAAGGGCCCGGCTTCATATATCCGCTGGAGGCCGCAGCAAAAGCACGTGGCGTGAAGATCCTGCTGAATCACCGTTTGCAGTCGCTGCACCGGATGCAACATGGCGTGGTCGGGGTCAAAGCCACTAATCAAGGCCGCACCGTTAACATTCAGGCACGCAAGGGCATAGTGATCGCGACTGGCGGCGGAAACGGGAATGTGGAATACCGCCGAATGTTCGACCCACGGCTCACCGCGGAATACTGCGGCGTCGCAGGCGAGCCCTATTCCTTCCAAGACGCCAGCGGCATACTCGCAGGGCTGAATGTCGGCGCGTCCCTCGCGGGCACGTACAACCAGACCGGAGAGTTCGGCACTAACATCACCAAGCCAACCGCCATCGGAACGCGGTACAACTACTCGTTCCTGCAGTGGGGGCCCAATAGCCCTGTCTTCCACCTTGCGAAAGCTTCGGGACTAGCGAACGTCAACTTCCAGAACATTATCCATGTAAACATGATCGGGAAGCGGTTCTATGACGAAACGGGAGGTCAGTTCGGGACGAACAGCTCTGGCTCGGTCAACCCGTACACTCCCAACAGCTACCTGAACGCCAAGAACATCACATACAACCCACAAAACTGGATCAACGCCGCTATGGCTGGAATCGGCGACGGCCACAACGGCGGTGGCCCGATCTGGGCCATCTTCGATGCAGATGCCGTGGCCCGCCAGAATTGGAATCCGGCGCCCCCCAATGTCGATCCTGACGGATTCTTCTTCCAGGCAAACTCGCTGGAGGAACTCGCAGCGAAGATCGTCATGCCGTATCAGCGGGTTCCCATGCCGGCAAGCAATCTGGTCGCGACGGTGGCGCGGTACAACAGCTTTGTTGACGCGGGTGCCGACGCCGACTTCGGCAAGCCGACACCCCGATACAAGATCCAAAGGGCGCCCTTCTATGCCGCCTGGTCGACGCCGGTGCTCCACGATCCTCGGTCCGGCCTGCGCATCAACGCCGCAAGCCAGGTCCTCGACTTTGCCGGTCAGGTAATTCCCGGCCTCTACGCCGCCGGCGAAGCTGCCGGAGGATTCAGTCAGCACGGGAACGGTCGAGCTCTCGCTCAGGGCTACATCGCAGGAAGGCACGCAGCCCTCCGTTCGGCCTAGCAGGACTACAGCTCTCAACAATAGTCCCGCCAGGCCTCTCGGTTCGGCGGGATTATCTGTTCCTCGGATCCGAGGCCAGTGATTCCAGCACCGGCGGCATGGGGCCGGCCATCCGCGTCGCCCAATCACACGGTCATGATTGCGCGTCACTTAAGCACGCAGCCGAGTACGTGCTAGTGCGCCCACTCCGACCGCTTCTATCGGCGACATCAGGTTCTCGTATCCGTGAGTGGTCCGGCGACCGCGAGGGCGAGGACCGGGTGGGCGCAGGGCAACCGCCTGGTGGGCCCGGAAACCCTGGGCGCCACCCTGGCGACATCGCCAACGATGCTGATCTTGAGCTGGCCGAGCGGCTGCTCGCCCCGCATTGCAGCCTCGTTCGGGTTCGGCGGAGTGCCGTCATAGAGGGCAACGGTGCCCGCGTGCGCAAGCGCGTCCAGGACGGTGTCGATGATGCCGGCCGCCTTCACGCCCCGGTCCGTCACGATCAGCGGACGGGGCGGATGCCGATCCGTTCGCACTGCTGCCTGAGCAGGCTGATGGCGTCGAGCTCGAACTGGATCTGGGTGATGTAGTTGATGAAAGCCATGGCAATGAGCGCTGGTTATAGCACACGAGCCAGCCGAGATCACCGCCACAGGGCCGCTTCCGATGCTTTTGTCAAGGCGACGGAGACGCCCTGGCGGATACAGCGCTGGTCGGCGCGGTCGCGCCGACCTGATGCTCAGGACTGGCGATGGACCAATTCGTCGATCAGCAGTTTGGCGGCGGGCGGGACCCGCGCGCCCTTGCGGGTGACGAGCTCATAGGGCTCGCTTCGCGACGCCAGGACCAGCGGCAGGATGCGCGTCATCTGCCGGTGCGCGAAGAACTGCGCGACTTCGATCGAGACCAGAGCCACGAAGGACGGGTTGGCCTGCAGCAGCGCCAGCGTCGCAAAAGCGGAGGTCGTCTCGAGCAGGTGCTGCGGGAACCGGATCCCGCAATCGCGGTATTCGCGTTCGAGCAAGAGCCGCATCGGCATGTTCGCGCGGTATACCACCCATCGGTATGGCGCCAGCTCCTGCAGGGTGAGCTTCTTCGCGTGCCGCAGCGGATGGCCGACGTTCGCGATCACCGCGAGCGTTTCATCCTGGAGCTTCACGCTGTCGTAGACCTCCGGCGCCTGGCTGATGGTCGTGCGGCAGATCGCCAGGTCGAGCCGGCCGGCGTCGAGCTGGGCCAGCAGGGCGGCGCTGGTGTCCTCGACGATCTCGACGGACAAGTCGGCCTGCCGCGCAACGAGCGCGGAGATGGCATCGGTGAGCAGCGGCACCGCGCCCATGATGACGCCGGCCGCCACCCGCCCGCCCTGGCCACGCATGATTCCGACGATCTCGTCGCGCAGGTGCGCGAGATCCGTCTGGATCAGGCGCGCATAGCGGATCACGCAATGGCCGACGGCATTGGGCTCCAGGCCCCGGTTGGTGCGAACGAACAGCGGCGTGCCGAAGGTCGTCTCGATTTCCTGCAATGCCTTGCTCGCGCCCGGTTGCGTCAACGCGACCTGCTGCGAGGCCTTCAGGAGCGAGCCGTGTTCGCCCAGCGCGACTAGGAGCCGCAGCTGTTTCAGGTGGAGCCTGGAAATGATCGAGTGGAGCGGTGGGGTCATGCCTGGGTTGCGTAAACGTTATACCGAGATCCCATCGACCGCAAGGATTTCAAATGAAGATCATTGGCGGTCCTCCGCCAGATTGGGTCCCGCACTACAGAGAGATCACGGCTACTGCCGATAAGACCAAGACAGCCATAACCACCTTGAGCCAAGCCCTGCGATGATCTGCCGTGAGCGTTCCTCCGGAAGCGCAGCGAGATAGGCCTTGCCTACGGAGGTTGAGCGAAATTCAACGCGCGCGCCGATCCTGGTCATCATGCGCACCGCGTTGGGACGTTCCAGCTTGTCGCTATAAACCATACCGTTGCCACTTGGGACCGCAAGGTGAACGGTTTCCTTGGAGGCATCGCGAAGCGACTCGACAAAGGGGCGTGCTGCGGTGCGAATATCGGAAGCTTCCCCACTGTATGATGCAGCTGAATGAGGCGTTAGCCCAGCGAGTAGGGGCCATCGGGATTTTGCATCGCCAGCCCTTCAGTGCCAAGGCCTGCAACGATGCGATAGTCGTGACACGGGGAAACCGAACAGGGGCCGTGAGTTGCGCTATATCCAGTTTTCCCGGGTTAGCGCCGATCACCTGCAGCACAGTCATGAATTTCGAGAAGGAGGCAGTACCTGCACGGCAGGGCCGAACGCCTCTCCTTGAGATAAGCCATGTGCTCGTTCATCATGTTGACCGTCAGACGAATGGTTTCATACACTAACGTCATGATGCGGGGGCAATCGTAGCTTTCCCAAGAACAAGGCGCCACCAATGATGGTGACGACCTGTCGCGCAGCGTCCAGACGCTGGCAATAAGATGTCTACGTACCCCAGCTTGCAGTTGACAAAGATTTCCGGCTCGGCAACCTTTAGGTGGACACATCGTCCATAATATGGGCGCGACTGCAGACTTGCTTGGAGGAAGCGGTCTCTGCCTGATTGACACTGGGAGGTGGCATGACTGCGATTGATCGGATGCGCGTGGGAATAATGCAGCCCGAGAACTGCGGTCACCTTTCCGAATCAACTTTTCGACCTGATCGCCACGGCACATCAGGCGTGGCGGCCTTAAGCATGAGCATTCTTCCCGGGAGCTTAGGTATGCCGAAGATTACAATGTCGACCCGGCACGGCGGAAATGGCGGGACAATCGTCAACATGTCTTCCCTTGCAGCTCTCGGCAGCCCGAACGAGTACACTCACTGCGCAGCTTCGAAAGGGGCCGTCGAAACGATAACGGCGGGGAAGGGCAAGGCACTGGCGCCGGAAGGGATACGCGTGAATGCCATTCGCGCCGGAACGACCAACACGCGGATCCGTCTCGAAGGTGGAAACCCCGAGCGCCCGGCTGAGATTGCGGCAGTGACGCCGATGGCGCGCATCGCTGAACCGGAAGACATTGCCCAGCAGCACCATGGCTCCCATCACCGGGTTCCGGTCTCGTCACCCGTACCGTCATCCCAGTGGCGGGCGGACTGTGACGACGGGCAGAAGGCCTACAGACCGCCACAGAAGTTGGGGGGAGGAACGACTAGACTGATGACATCGCTGACTTGAACGACACCATCACTTGCGAACCTTTGGGAGGAACAACATGAAATTCGCAAAAATTATCATTGCAGCTCTCTTGCTGTCGGCAACAGCAATGCCGGCATGGGCGGATTATCCCGATCGCCCAATCACCCTGCTGGTCGCCTGGGGTGCGGGCGGCGGTACCGACGCCGTTGCACGCGTTGTCGCGGTCGGTCTGGAAAAGGAGCTCGGACAATCCGTCAACGTGGTCAACCGCACCGGTGGTTCCGGCGTCGTCGGCCACTCGGCCATGGCAGACGCCGAGCCTGATGGCTATACGCTTGGCCTTGCGACCACGGAGGTCAATCTGATGCACTGGCTCGGGCTGACGGAGCTGGACTACAAGGTCTACACCCCCCTCGCCCTGATGAACCAGGATCCAGCCGGGGTGCAGGTATCTGCTGATTCCGAATATCAGAAGCTCGGCGAACTGCTCGAGGCAATCAAAACGTCGCAGCCGGGCACCTTCCGGGCAACCGGCAGCGGCCAAGGTTCGAGCTGGCATGTGGCAATCGCCGGCCTGCTCAATGCCGAAGGCATCGACGCCTCCAAGGTCACCTGGGTGCCGAGCGATGGTGCCGCGAGCGGTCTTCAGGAACTGCTTTCGGGGGGAACCGAAATCGTACCATCGTCGCTGGTCGAAGCCCGGGCGCTGATCGAGGCAGGTCGGGTGAAGTCGCTTGCCTATATGAGCAAGGAACGCTCGAAGCTCTTCCCCGATGTGCCGACCCTGAAGGAGGAGACGGGCTCCGACTGGGAGTTTGGCGCCTGGCGGGGCATCGTTGCCCCCAAGGGTCTACCGGACGACATCCGCGACCGGCTGATTGCTGCTTTGGAGAAGGTTTTCAACAGTGAAGAGTATCACCAGTTCCTGAGTGCACAGGGGTTTGGGGCGAACTTCCTTCCTGGTGAGGAATTCGGAAACTTCATGGCAACCAACGACGCGAACTTCGGTGAGACGATGAAGGCGATCGGCCTGGCTAAATAGCCGCCTTGAGCAATCAGCAGGCCCGGATAGCCCCGGGCCTGCCTGACAATCATCAATCAGGTGCTCTCATGCGATTTAGCGACACCACGATCGGAGCAGTCTTCCTGCTCGCCGGCATCTTACTTGCCTGGTACTCCTTCAACCTGCCGACGATCCCCGGACAAGACTATGGGGCAGCTACTTTCCCCATCCTCATCGCGATAGGTTTCGTTGGTTGCTCATTGCGCCTGCTTTTTGCGGGCATCAGGCGAGGAAACGAGCCATGGATCTTTCTTTCTGATGAGATCAAGAGCCCGAGAGCACTTGCTGGGGTCGCAGCGACGTTGCTCCTCGTCCTGTTCTACATCTTCTTCGCCCAGGTGATTGGGTTCATCCCGACGGCCTTCATCGTTACATTCGCAATGTTTCTGCTCCTGAAGGTTCGCCCTGGGAAGGCCGCGCTTCTGGCTGGCCTTGCAGCATTCGCGTGCGACTTCATTTTCAGGACGATGCTGCTCGTGCCCCTGCCCTTCGGCATGGTCCCACGGCTACCCTGGTAGGAGACAAAAATGGACGTCATTCTTCAAGCCTTCGGCCTGGTGGCAACCGGAAATGTCTTCCTCACCGTCATCGCCGCTTCCATGTTCGGGCTCTTCGTCGGTGCAGTGCCAGGCCTTACTGCGACGATGGCCACTGCACTGCTTGTTCCTCTCACCTTCTTCATGGAACCGGTTGCTGCCGTAGGCGCGATCGTAGCCTGTTCGGCAATGGCGATCTTTGCCGGCGACATCCCGGCCGCATTGTTGCGCATCCCGGGAACGCCGGCTTCGGCCGCTTACGTCGATGACACTTACAAGCTGACCCAAAAGGGCCAGGCAGAACTTGGCTTGGGTGCCTGCGTCCTCTTTTCCGCGCTAGGCGGTCTTTTTGGCACCATCGTCCTGATCTTCGCGGCCCCTTCGCTCGCAGAGATCGCCATAAAATTCTCCTCTCCCGAATATTTCTGGATTGCGCTGCTCGGCCTCACCTGTGCAGTCTTCATGGGAGATTCCAATCCGGCAAAAGGGCTCCTAAGCCTTTTCATCGGCCTGACCATTGCATCTGTAGGCCTGAACAACCCTGCCGGCGTACCCCGCCTCACCTTTGGTTCAACTGAGATGCTCGCGGGCATCGATTTTATCCCAGTCATGATCGGCATCTTCGCGATCTCCGAAGTTCTGCGCACGGTGCTGTCGCAAGGTAAGGCCTGGGATCGCGCCCCCGCTGCCATTGGGAATATCTTCAAGGACTGGGGGGTCATGCTGAAGACATACTGGAGGCAACTCCTTCGTGGTAACGTGACAGGAACCATCGTCGGCATTCTCCCCGGGGCAGGGGCGGACGTAGCAGCCTATGTGAGCTACGCGGTCAGCCGCCGCTTCTCCAAGGAACCAAAGAAATACGGGACGGGTCACGTCGAAGGTGTTGTGGAGGCATCCGCGGCAAACAACGCATCTCTTTCCAGCGCCTGGGTGCCGGCACTCGTATTCGGCATACCGGGAGACACTATAACTGCGATCGTTATCGGCGTGCTCTACGTGAAGGGGATGAACCCTGGGCCGACGCTCTTCATCTTCAATCCGCAGACGATCTATGCGGTCTTCCTTATCTTCATTCTCGCCAACCTGATCATGATCCCGCTGGGATGGGCGCTGATCAAGTTCTCCAAGAATATCCTTCGAGTTTCGAAAGCGGTTCTCATGCCGTTGATCCTGATCTTCTGCATCGTCGGCGCGTTTGCTTCCAACAACGCGGTCTACGGCGTCACGATCATGCTCATCTTTGGCGTCGTCGGTTATCTGATGGAAGAGAACGGAATACCTATCGCACCATGCGTGCTCGGCATCGTTATAGGTCCTATCCTGGAAAAGAACTTGACCACGACGCTGATCAAGTCGCAGGGCAATCTCATGGACTTCGTCAACCGCCCAATCGCCTTCGGCATATTTGTAGTGTTCTGCTTGATATGGGTGTCGATCATCGTCTCCTGGATCAGGACCCCTCGGCAAACGGAAGAGATGGCAAAGCGCGAAATCTGACTGAGTGAGCTTGAACCGATCGTTCAGGGTCGTCGCGTCTATCTCCGCGCTCCCCAACCAGAAAACTCTTCGCCGGACCTGAAAGGCTACGGCACATGTACAGCTACGGGGGCAACCGAACATGAGTGAGAACCGCTCGAGCGGCCGATCTCTCTGGCTCAATCACCTACTGCGTGCTGGATGTCCGCTCGAATGATGCAGTCACACGCTTTGTCCGTGAACTTGATGACCTCCATATAGTCGTCAACTGCGCGGGAGTAAGACGCCGTGGGCATGAGCGGGATCCCGAGGTTTTCGATACGGTGGTCGACGTCAACCTCAATGGCACGATGCGCGTTTGCGAAGCATCGCTGGAGAAACTTGCGGCGACTGGGGCCTCCATCATCAACATCGCCTCGATGTTGAGCTTCTTCGGCGGCGGTCTGGTGCCAGGCTATTCGGCCTCCAAGGGTGGCATTGCTCAACTCATCAGGTCGCTGGCCATCGCTTATGCCCCCAAGGGCGTGCGCGTGAATGCCATCCCGCCAGGATGGATCGCAACGCCACTCACCCAGGCGCTGGAGGATGATCCGCCTCGAAGCCGGCACGCTGGAATGACATCCACACGAACTTTGTCCATCACGAGGGCCTAAGCTTCAAAAAAAAGCGTTCTGCCCGCCGAACAAGGGCGCCCCTAACCTCCTGGAACGCAACTTGCGCGTGAGCCTCGACTACCAGCGAGGAGCTCTGTTTGGAGCCGATGGGTCTCAGCACCCAGTTCACCAGCTATACTAGCGAAATTGCGCTCTTCCGTAGCATGCGCAGCGATCAAAGCCGTTCCGGAGCCTGGGCCGCGGTCCGCGACCACGCCTCGCGCAAAGCGACGGTGTTCACCGACGAGCACGCCAGCAACGCAAAGGCAGCCCGCTTCCCGAACTCGTCGTTAAGCTTCGCCCATTCCACGATCTCCCCGGCGCGTGCGGCACCTGATTGGAAAGCTTGACAGGCACTCAGCTGTCTCTGGTTTCCAACTCGTTTAGTCCCGAAATTCCACAACCGTCCTGCGTGGCTCCACCAAAGCAGCAAGCGTGCTGACATCCCAATTCGTCAGTCCGATACCGCCCTCCCCCTGGCTTTTTCCGACGGTTTGCGGCTCGGCCGTACCATGAATACTGTACGCTGGATCGGACAACTCGATCTGCATACGACCAGCCGGTCCGTTCGGGCCGGCTGGGCCGACCTCCTGTTTCGCGCCTTGGGCGCCGATCGGCGCCGGCGAGATCGCCACGACCGCAAGCGTCCCGGAAGAAGAACGCGTGTCATTCTGGCGAACGCTAGCCGGACTGAAAAGAACAAGGTTATTTCCGTCGTCATAGGCACGAAGCTCACCGTCCGACTTGTCCACTTCCACCCGCGTGATCTTCGCCGTCGGCTCCGGTCCGAGATCCGGCACGAGTATCTTGCTTCCTATGGCCGTGAAATCTGCGTCCGGGTTCAACAGCCGGAGAAGATCGCCATCGACATGGAACTTTTCAGCCAGTTCGGCATCAATTGCCTTGCCCAACCGGCCGTTGCTGTCCTCTGCGGTGATTTCATATGTCCGCGTAGGCCTTTCCGTATCCTTGACCAGCATTGCCCAGGTCTCCGCATCGGGCTCGCCATCGACGGGCAAGCCATGCAGCTCTTCATAGGCGGCTATTGCCTTGCGCGTATTCTGGCCCAGGAAACCATCGATCACGCCTGGAGAAAGGTGAGCACGATCCAACAGGATCTGGAGGCGGACCAGAAAGGGATCGGGATTACCCTGCACCTGTTCTGCCTTCTTTTCGGCTTCTTCCAGCACATCCGGGTCGGCCTTGATCTGAGCCTGGGCTTCGTCCGGCACATCAGTGGATTCCTGAGGTGTCTCGACGACGACATCTAGCTGCCCCGGAACTGGAACCTGTGCCTCGTCTGCCGCGCCCGACGTGGGAGGTCTTTCGCCCAACGGATTGTCCGATACCTCGACTTCGCCCGTCCGCGGATCGATTTCAAGAACAGCCGGCCCGATCGCCCGATGCTTACGCCATTCCTCAAACGTCGCGCTGTCGATCGCCTCCCCGGTCAACGGAGGCGCAGTGATGGCGGCATCTGTAACCATGGTGACGGCGGAGAGGATCGCGACGAAGATGGTTCTCATCATATTTCCCACGGGAACAACGAGGCAGTCGAGGTTAGCAACAACGCGTTCCAAGGGGATAAAGTTCAGCCGCCGTTTGGTGTGTGGAGCCTCGCGCGTGAAAGAGCAGACGCCGAGGCTGTCGTTCCCATGGACCAGAGTGCAATCATCGAGCAGGCTGCCCCCGCCACGTTCGCTCGACGCCTTGCCATCCGCGCGCGCCCGCGGAATTGCTTCCAGGCCGATGGTCCGAAGCTGCTCATCGTGGTCGCGAGCAACTGCTCGATGAGGTCGCGGGATGTGCGAGGCATCCGCTATTCAAGCCAGTCGGGGAGTGATAGGCATTTAAGCATTCAGCACTCGGGAATAGCGAATGGAACGGGTCGCTCAATGCAGTTGCCGCCAACTACAAATGCGCTGCGTCGGCGAACCGTCAAAAATTTCGCTTTGTCATTGCTTGGAATGCCAACGCCGAACGGGCGGCCTGTTCGGCGTTGCTGCGTTCTTTGATATGGCTTCCACCGAGGTGGTTGGTGAAAGCAGCGTCTATCAGCGGCCTTCAGACAGCGGGTTCGCTGTGGAACATCACTTTTGTCCGCAATGCGGGAGCACAGTTTTCTGGTACCCGTCACGCAAGGCTGGAGTCGTTGCCGTCGCGGTCGGCTGCTTCAGCGATCCGAGCTTCCCTCAACCGAGCCAAGCAGTCCATTCGGAACACTGTCACGAATGGCTCTCGCTGCCCGACTTGCAGTGACTGAACCGCACACCGCCTTCCATGCGACTGCACTGGCGCCGGGCGGAACCACGGTTGCCGAAGTCACGTTGATGTCGCTCAACGGAGACCCAGGATATGACCGATGTTGCCGCCGTTCCTCGTCTTGATCTTAACCGCTATCTCGGGCGTTGGTACGAAATCTGTCGCCTACCGCTGAAGTGGGAGGATGAGACGGCGACCGACATCACCGCCAACTACTCTCTCAATGATGCTGGAAAGGTCCGAGTTGATAACCGCTGCTTCAACGCAGCAGGCAAACCGACAGAGGCGGTCGGTGAAGCCTCTCCTGTCGATGAAACCAACTCCCGGCTCAAGGTCACGTTTCTGCCCAAGGGCCTCCGCTGGCTACCCTTTACCGAAGGCGACTATTGGGTCCTGAAGATCGATCCTGACTACCGGACGTCCCTCGTTGGCACTCCTGACCGAAAGAACCTCTGGGTCCTCCACCGCGAGCCGAGCTTGGCCGATGAGACGCTTCAGGACTACTTGGCCGATGCCCGCAGGCAGGGCTTTGATCTTGCGAACCTGATCACCCCTCGACATACGGGCAGAGAGGTGACGGATTCAATGGTCGAAGGGGAATAGTCATCGCGCCTGCTGGATGACCAGCGCTCGGCTTCCTAACCCGTGCACTACGCCCTCCACGCGGCCACAGTACCGGTCGGCGGGATCGGCGTGGGATTGGTATGACGCGCTCGAGGTAGCCCTCGTCAGGCCTGCCGCCTAGTCTTAGTCTAAGGCGATCCTGGACGAGCGCGCGTGCCGGCCTTTCAACATGAATAAGCCCTCCGGATATGGATGAGCATTCATGGCTGCGCAAGCTTTGACGAACTGTTTGCGACGGAACCGATGGGCGCTGGCAACGATTCGTTCAAGCCGTGGCTTGCCGGTTGCTAGCCCGGCTGCGTTGACGTTGCGAAACTCGGCTTCGGGATCGAGGCGAGAAGCTGCGCCGTATAGGGATGCGGGTTGGCGCGGAACACCTCGTCCGGACGGCCAACATCCACAAGTTCGCCCCGTTGCAGGATCGCGATGCGGTCCGAGATCTGCCCGACGAGCGCGAGGTCATGGCTGATGAACAGCATCGTCAGGTCGAGCTTTTCGCGCAGATCGATCAGAAGGTTGACGATCTGCGCCTGAAGCGAGACGTCGAGCGAGGCGACCGGCTCGTCGGCGATCAGGAATTCCGGCTCGGTCGCGAGCGCGCGCGCAATCGAGACGCGCTGGCGCTGCCCGCCGGAAAGCTGGTGCGGGTGGCGATCCAGCATGTGCGCGCCAAGGCCGACGAGTTCGAGGAGTTCGGCGGCGCGGTGGCGGCGCTTGGCTCTCGGCACGCCGCGCACGGCAAGCGCCTCGCCCAGCGTCCTGACGATGGTCTTGCGCGGGTTCAGCGACGAGGTGGAATCCTGGAACACCATCTGCGCCTGCGCCCGGAAGTCGGCGAGCTGGCGCGGGCCTTTGCGCGTGATATCCTCGCCCTTGTAAAGCACCTCTCCGCTGTCGGGATCGGCCAGCCGGATCGCGATGGTCGACAGGGTTGATTTGCCCGATCCGCTCTCGCCGACGAGGCCGAGGATCTCGCCACGCCGGATTTCCAAGCTCACGCCCCGCAGCACCGTCGCCGTGCGCCGCTTGCCAAGCAGCCCCTCCCCGGGCAGTCGGAATGACTTCGTCACATTGCGCAGTTCGAGCATCAGCATGCGACGGCCTCCGACAGCGGGTGCCAGCAGGCAACCTTGTGCGCTCCGGCCTGCGCCAGCGGCGGCATCTCCTGCGTGCAGCGGTCTGTCGCGCGCGCACAGCGGGGTGCAAAGGGGCAGCCCGCACTGATCTCACCGGGGCTCGGCGCCGCGCCCGGAATGGCCGCGAGGCGCGAGTTGCGCGGATTGTCGAGGCTTGGCACGCAGTCCTGCAGGAGCCGCGAATAGGGGTGGCGCGGGCGCAGGAACAGCTCTTCCGCGCTGCCGCTTTCCATCACCTGCCCGCCATACATGACGACAACCCGCTCGCACAGCTCGGACACCAGGTGGAGGTTGTGCGAGATCAGCAGGATCGAAAGCCCGCGTTCGGCCTGCAACCGGCGCAACAGGTCGATGATCTGCGCCTGCACGGTGACGTCGAGCGCCGTCGTCGGCTCGTCGGCAATCAAGAGCTTCGGCTCGCAGGCGATCGCCGTGGCGATCAGCACACGCTGGCGCATGCCGCCTGAAAACTCGTGCGGATAGGCGCCAAGCCGCTCGCGCGGCTCGCGGATGCCAACATCGGTTAATGCCTGCACGGCAATCTCGCGCGCCTCGGCGCGGCTGACCGGACGGTGGGTGAGGATGACGTCGGTAAGCTGGCGGCCGATCGGAAAGGCGGGGTTCAGCGCCGTCAGCGGCTCCTGGAACACCATCGAGACGTCCCGACCGCGCATCTCGCGCAGTTCCTTCGGCGAGAGGCCGACGATGTCGCGCCCCGCGAGCCTTATCTCGCCTGCCTCGACGCGGCCCGGCTGCGCCACGAGGCCCATCACCGCCAGCGAGGTGAGGCTCTTGCCGGAACCGCTTTCGCCCACCAGCCCGACGATCTCGCCCTCGCCGACATCAAGGTCGAGGCCACGCACTGCCTCGACCCTGCCATAGATCGATGGGAACGAGATGCCAAGGCCCCGGATGGAGAGGAGCGGCGCGCGTTCCGGCTTTGCCGTCATGTGCATCATCACGCCCCATGTGCCATGCGGCGGGGGTCGGCAGCCTCGCGCAGACCGTCGCCCAGGAGGTTGAAGCCGATCACCGTCAGCGAGATGACGAGACCGGGGAAGAAGGACAGCCACCATTCGGGCCCGAGGATGTAGGGCCGCGCGTCAGCAAGCATTGTGCCCCAGCTCGGGCGCGGCGGCTGCACGCCAAGGCCGATGAAGCTCACCGCCGCCTCGACGATCAGCCCGACGGCGATCAGAAAGGTCACCTGCACGATAATCGGCGACAGACAGTTCGGCAGCACGTCGCCAAGCATGATGCGCCCTTGCGAGACACCTTGCAGCACCCGCGCCTTGACGTAGTCGGCCATCTTCTCAGCTGAGGCGACGGTGTAGGTCACGCGCGTCATCATCGGCAGGTAGAGGACGCCGATCAGCATCAGCAGCTTGTCTTCGTTCTGCAGCGTGATCGGGCCGAGGACGATCGGCACCGGCCCGATGGTGCCGATGACGGCAATTGCCCAGATCAGGAGCGGGATCGACGCGATTGCGTCGACCGTGCGCATGATGAGGTTGTCGACGATGCCGCCGCGAAAGCGCGCCGCGGCGAGGCCGAGCGAGACGCCAAGCAGCGTGCCGATCACGGCCGCGCCGAAGCTCACCTTCAGCGACGCCCGCGCGCCCCAGATCAGGCGGCTCATGATGTCGCGTCCGGCCTGGTCAGTGCCCATCCAGTGCGCCCATGACGGCGGCTTGAGCCGGGCGCGGAAATCCGTCGCGACGGGATCGAACGGCGCGACCCACGGTGCTAGTAGCGCCGCAAGGCAGATAACGATGATCAGCAGCGCGCCTAGTGCGGCAGACCATCCGCCGACGAGCTCGATCTGGCTGGCGATGAAGCTGCCAAGGCTCCGGCGCGGCGCTTTGTCGGCCTGGACGCTCATGCCGAGGCTCCGCGCAGGCGGGGATTGAGCGCCACGTTGAGGAGGTCCGCTGCGAGGTTGCATAGGATGAAGGTCAGCGTGAAGACGAAAACCACCGCCTGTACCAGCACGAAGTCACGCTGCGAGATGGCCGTCAGCAGCGAGCGCGACAGGCCGGGGATCGAGAATATCTGTTCGATGATGAGGGCCCATCCGAAGGTGTAGCCGAATGACAGCGCCGCAACCGAGACGACCGGGCCGAGCGCGTTGCGCAGCGCATAGAGCAGCACCTTGTATCCTGGCAGGCCCATGGCGCGCGCGGTGCGGACATGGTCGGCCGACAGCACGTCCAGCATGCTGGAGCGCATCATGCGGCTGATGACCGCGATCTGGTAGACGCCGAGCGCGAAGGCCGGCAGGATCATGGTGCGCAGGTTGCCGGTGATGCTTTCTGACAGCGCGACGAAGCCCCCCGGCGGCAGCCAGCCCAGTTCGAGCGACATGAAGCGTATGAGCAGGAGCCCGAGCCAGAAGCCCGGGATCGACAGCCCCATCACCGCGATGATGCGCGAAATCTGGTCGATCCAACGGCCACGATGGAGCGCCGCGAGCACGCCGAACGGGATGGCGACCGCAAGCGCGAACACGAAGGCAAGCACCACCAGCTCCATCGTCACCAGCAGGCCGCGGCTCACCTCGTCCCCGGCCTGGCGGCCGGTAACGAAGGATGTGCCGAGGTCTGTATTGAGAACCAGCCTGGCGAGCCAGTCGCCGTACTGGACAAGGATCGGCCGGTCGAGGCCGTGACGGACCTCGAACGCGGCGATTTCCTCGAGCGTCGCGTCCGCCCCCAGCACGATGCTCGCCGGACTGTCGCCCATGGACCGGGTCAGGAGGAACAGGACCAACCCGACGCCGACCACGGTCGCGACAGAAAACAGCGCTCGCGATAGGATCATGCGCAACATTCGCGACCCTTGCTTCTTGTCCGCCCTTGAGGGCTACCGACCTAGACCGAGACCTGCGTCACATTCATGGTGATGCCCTGGCTGAGCTTGTAGTTGTTTACCCGGTCGCGCCACAGGCCGGAAGCCGAAGCGAAGCCGAGCGTGATCACCGGCATGTCTTCTGCGATCACCTTCTGGATCTCGTGGTAGATCGGCAGCTGCACCTCCGGGTCGGTGGTGGCAAATGCCTTGCCCAGCAGTTCGGCGACGGTCGTGTTGGCGTAGTTCACGCCGCCGGCAACCGACTGGCCAGCCGTCAGCACGCCCTGGATCGCATAGGTCGGCTCGCCCGGCGAAGCGAAGATCATCACCGAGGCCGTATGCTCGCCCTTGATGACGGCTGAGATCAGCACGTTGAACTCGACCGGAACGATCGTCACGTTGACGCCGATCTCGGAGAGCAGCGCCTGGATAAACAGCGCGCAGTCGTTGGTCTCGAGCATATACGGGTTGGTTGCCGTCTGCAGCTCGAAGCTGGCGCCGGTCGGATACTTCGATTCCGCCAGCAGCGCCTTGGCCTTCTCGAGGTCGTAGGCAAGGCCCGCGTCGAGCGTGTCGTTGTACCACCAGCTCTTCGGCGGCGCGGCGACAGCGGTCGGGTCGAGGTATCCCTGGTAGACCTCCGAGGCGAGCAGCGCGCGGTCGAGCGCGTAGGAGATCGCCTGGCGGAACTTCACGTCGTCGAATGGCGCCTTGGCGTTGTTCGGGAACAGGGCCAGCCATGCGGCGGTCGTCGGACGGATGTCGCCGTCGATGCCGTCCATTGCCTTCAGGCGCTCATAATCCTGCGGCGGCACCGCGCTTATGATGTCGACGTCGCCGCTCTGCAGCAACGCGAGGCGCGAGGAGGTATCCGGCACGACTTTGACGACCAGCTTCTCCCAGGCCGGCAGGCCCTCGCGCCAGTAGTCGGGGTTGCGCAGGAAGGTGACCGAGGTGTCCGGGATCCACTCCTCGAAGATGCCGACGCCGGTGCCAACGCCCTTCGGCGACAGGCGGAAATAGTCGCTGCCGTGCTCCTCGCGCGAGCCGGCCGGGAAGATGCCCATGTACTTGCTCATGAAGCAGAGCCACGGCGAATAGGGCTCGTTCATGTCGATGCGCACAGTGTGCGTGTCGATCGCCTCGGCGCCCTTGAGGCGCGAGAACACGTTGCGGCGCGCCGCCTTGTTCTCGGGGTTGAGCATGTAGTTGAAGCTGTAGGCGACATCTTCCGCACTCAGCGGCTTGCCGTTGTGGAACTTGACGTCCTTGCGCAGCTTGAAGGTGAAGCTGAGCTGGTCGTCGGAAACCTCCGGCATCTCTTCGGCGAGCTGCGGCACCAGGTTGCCGTCGACGTCGTACTCGATGAGGTTCTCGAACACAGTCTGGCCGAGCACCATCACGTCGTGGCTGAGCTGGTTGATCGGGTCGATGGTGATCGGGTTGGTCGGAAGCGTGATGACCAGCGTCTTGCCATCGTTGGGCTGGGCGTGGAGGACCGAGGTCCAGAAGCCAGCCGGCAGGAGCGACGCAGCGCCGGCGGAGCGGAGAAAGTTACGGCGGTGCATTTTCATTTCCCATTCCCCTTTTCGGTGCATGTACTGATGCGTTGATACTGGCCTTCTACCGGGCCTTAACTGCTCACATAATTTCTGCGCGCCAGCCGTCCGACCAGTGGGATGCACTGGTCGATCGGCCGATCGCAATAGCGCGAAAATTCCAGCGGGGTGATCTCTTCGTCGCCGTCGCGCCCAAACCAGACCACCTCGTCCCCCACATTCGCATCCGGAACGGCCGACAGGTCGACGAGGCTGTGCTCGATGCCTGACGCTCCGAGCTGCGCGGCGCGCTTGCCGCGCACCAGCACCGGTTGCCCCGGCCGGGTGAAGACCAGCCCGTCTGTCGTTCCCGCCGCGATGACGCCGACGCGAAGCTCGCTCGCGATCGGCTCGTTCGAACCGTAGGGGATCGTGCCGGCGGGGAGCGTCGACACCTGGATGAGCCTGCCGGAAAACCGCGCAATCACGGCTTCGTACTCGCCGCCGACACCCCACTCGTCACGGGCGAGGCCGAAGACGATGCGGCCCGGATCGACGGCGGTCAGGTTGAGGTCGGGATGTTTGAGGATCAACCAGCTAGACGCCAGCATGATGATCTGCGGGGCGATGCCATGCGTCTTCGCCACAGCTACGGCCTGCGCGAGGCGGTCTGCCTGCACTCGGACGCGAACCGGGTCGTGCTGGCCGGCAAGGTGAGTGTAGATGCCTTCCACAGTGACGCTGTCGGTCGCGGCGAGCGTCGAGAAAACCTCCTCGGCGTCCGAAAGCGCGATGCCGAGCCGCGCCAGCCCGCAATCCACCTTGACGAACACACGCGGGGGCTTCGCCGCTTTCGCTGCCTTCGCCGCCGCAAGGATCGCGTGAAGCGACGCCAGGTCGTGGATCGTCAAGATCGCGTCGAGCTCGATCAGGTGCGCGGCCATCACCGGCGGGGTCGAGCCGTAGGCGAGGATATCACAGGTGATGCCGGCGGCCCGCAACATGACCACGTCGTCGGCATTGCCGACCGCGAGCGCGTCGACGCCGGCCGCCTGAAGCGCCTGCGCCGACTGCACGATGCCCGCCCCGTAGCTGTCGCCCTTGATCACCGCATAGATGCGGCGCCCCTCGCCTGTCGATACTCGCAGTCGGGCAAGGTTGGCGGCAAGCCGCGTCAGGTCGATCGTGACCGCGGCGGCGCGCATGGGCGTGTCGAGCGAGGACGCGGCTGCTGTCATTCGGCGGCCTCCACGACCGGATGTGCGTCCGACTTGGTGGCGGTCGCGCCGAGCGTCAGGACGATGTTGCCCTGCGCGTCGAGTTCGGCGCGCGCCCCCGGCGGCACGATGGTGGTCGCGTCATATTCCTCGACGATGCACGGTCCGGCGACGGAGCCTGCCGTGTCGGCGCGGCTGATGACCTTGGCCTCGGCCCAGCCATGGGCGGGACCGAAATAGGCGCGGCGCGGATGGCGAGGGCGGGTGTCGCTGTCGACCAGCCGCAAGGCCGGCGCGGTGCGCGACGCATCGGAAATGATGCGGGCGACGACGCCGAGGCTGACGATCTCGATCGGCTCGCCTGCCGGCGCGCGGTGCCCGTAGGTCCGCTCGTGCTCCTGCGCGAAGTCCTCGGCGAGCGTGTCGATGCTGCCTGCCCCGAGTTCGCCAGGCGATACCGGCACGGTCAGCTCGTACGCTTGGCCGAGATACTGCACCTTGGCATGGCGAAGCATCCGGATGCGGTTCCCCGGCGTGCCTGCATTGAGGAACTCTGCCGCCGCATCGCGCTCGATCTCCTCAAACGCCGCGCTGATCGCCGCAGGATCAGCCGCGGTCGATGCGACGCGGAAGGCGCGGCCATGGTGGCGCTCGATGTCCGAATAGAGCAGGCCGAAGGCCGAGAACACGCCCGGCGACGGCGGCACGATCACGGTGCGGATCGCCAGCGTCGAGGCCATGCCGGCCGCAAACAGCGCGCCGTTGCCGCCGAAGGCGACCAGCGCGAAGTCGCGCGGATCGCGGCCCCGCTCGCTGGTCACGGCCTTGATGGCGCGGATCATGTTGGAGGCTGCGATCTGGTGCGCGCCATAGGCGGCGACCTCGACGGGGATGCCCATGCGGGTCGCGACCTGCTCCTCGATCGCCTTGCGGGCGAGTTCGGGCTTGATCTTCAGCGAGCCGCCTGCAAGCCCCTCGGGGTTGATGTAGCCCAGCACCACGTTGGCGTCGGTGACGGTCGCCTGCTTGCCGCCGATGTCGTAGCAGACCGGGCCGGGGTTGGAGCCGGCGCTTTCCGGGCCGATCTTCATCAGCCCGCCCGCGTCGATCCAGATCTGGGAGCCGCCGCCCGCGCCGACCTCGGCGAGGTCGATGGCGGGGACCTTGAGCACGTAGCCGCCGCCCGACATCAGGCGCGAGCCGATCATGATGCCGCCGCCGACCGAGAATTCCTCGGAACGCGAGACCTGACCGTCCTCGACGACGGACGCCTTTGCGGTCGTGCCGCCCATGTCGAAGGAGATGACCTTGGAGACGCCGCTGATCTGCGCGACGCGCTGCGCGCCGACGACGCCCGCCGCCGGGCCGGACTCGACGATGTTGACCGGCATCTCCGCAGCCGAAGCCGCCGGGATCAGGCCGCCGTTCGACTGCATCAGCAGCAGCGGCGCGGTGACGCCGATGCGCGCGAACTCGCTGATCAGCGACTCGAGATAGTGTGCGATGATCGGCTTGACGTAGGCGTTGACCACCGTGGTCGACGTGCGCTCATATTCTTTGGCGACCGGCAGCAGGTCGGAGCTGACCGACAGAACCCGCTCGGGCAGGCGCGCGGCGATGGCGTCGCGCAGGCGGATTTCGTGCTCGGGGTTCACATAGGAATGCAGCAGGCAGACCGCGATCGCCTCGACGTCGAGCTTGGCGAGTTCGCCGACGACCCGGTCGATCTCTTCGTCGGTGAGCGGAACCAGCACCTCGCCCTTGGACGACATGCGCTCGTTCAGCTCGAGGCGCAGCCGGCGGCGCACCAGTGACGGAGGCTTCGACCAGCCGAGGTCATAGAGCTTGGGCATGCGCAGGTTGCGGATTTCGAGGACGTCGCGGAAACCCTTCGTCGTCACCAACGCCGTGCGCGCGCCCTTGTGCTCGAGGATGGTGTTCGAGGCGACGGTCGTGCCGTGCACGATCTCAATGATGTCGTTTGCGGCGATACCGTGCTCGGCCATCACCGCCGACACGCCGCGGATGATCGCGGAAGAATAGTTCTCGATCGAGGACGAAACCTTCGTGACGATGACCCGGCCGTCCTCGCCCATGAAGACGACGTCGGTGAAGGTGCCGCCGATGTCGATGCCGACGCGAAACTGTCTCACTTCATTCTCCGTATTACAGCCGGGCTGAAGCCTCAGGCCGCATGAATCTCGGGGGTGACGAAGCTGGTGACCTTGGGAGCCCCCGCCCGGCGCTCCGCGCGCAGCGCGGCGGTCGCCTCGAGGTCGGGGCCCTTGGGGCCGAGCACGACGCCATAATCGGCGAGCGCTGCTTCGGCGGACACGTACTCGTCCTCATAGTCGATGAAGACCGCCATTGGATCGCGCTCGAGCGGGTCGCCCCAGCCGCCGCCACCGGCCGTCGTCATGCCGAAACGCTGACCGCGCGCGAAGTTCAGCGTCGCCTTGCCGGGCATGACCTCGGGCGCTCCGTCTTCGATCGCCATCACGTTCATCGAGGACGCGCCCGGCTTGCCGCCGTAGAGGCCGTAGGGCTGGAACGTCCGGCGATCGACGCGGCACTGTAGGATCGCCTTGTCCTCGGTGAGGCGGTACTCGCGCCGCACGGCCGCGCCGCCGCGATACTTGCCCGCGCCCCCGGTGTCCGGAACGAACTCGGCCGCCCAGACCTGCAACGGCTGTAACTGCTCGATCACCTCGACCGAAGGCAGGCAGACGTTGGAGAGCAGGTTCGAGATGCCGTCCGGGCCGTCCGCATGCGGGCGTCCGCCCCAGGATGCGCCGGAGAACTCGACATAGACGAACGGGCTGCGGTCGGCGCGGTAGCCGCCGATCGAGAGGCCCGTGAGGCCGCCGTCGGAGCCGGCATAGACGATCTCAGGCGCCATCTGCGCGAGCGCACCGAACAGGCAGTCGAGCATGCGGAACCCGGTGAGGCCGCGCGCGGCGCATGCGCCCGGCAGGTCCACGTTGAGCACGGTACCCTTCGGCACGACCACGTCGATGCAGCGGAACATGCCCTCATTCTCGGGGATGGGCTGGTTCAGGATCGAGCGGATCGCGCAGTAGCTGGCAGCCTGCGTGAAGGACTGCGTCGCATTGATCGCGCCCGCCACCTGCGGCGACGATCCGGTCCAGTCGACGGTGATCTTCTGACCCTTCTTGGTGATCCTCACCTTCAGCAGCACCGGCACGCCGATGACTACGCCGTCATCATCGATCCAGTCCTGGAACGCGAACTCGCCGTCCGGCAGCGTGGCGATCGCGGCGCGGGTCATCCGCTCGGCATAGTCAATGATGTCGCTGAGGTAGCGCTGCGCCTTGCCAGTGCCGTAGCTGTCGCACAGTTCGAAGATGCGTCGTTCGGCAACGCGCGCCGCAGCCATCTGCGCGCGCAGGTCGCCGAAGAGCTGGTCGGGCATGCGCACGTTCTGGCGCAGCAGCTCCATCAGCGTCTCGTTCGGCTCGCCGCGCTCGTAGAGCTTCATCGGCGAGATGCGCACGCCTTCCTGGAAGATCTCGGTCGAGTCCGCAGCGTTCGAGCCCGGCACGCGGCCGCCGACGTCGCTGTGGTGGCAGACCGATGCCGCGAACGCCACCAGCTCCTCGCCGGCAAAGACGGGACGGAACACGAAGATGTCCGGCAGGTGCATGCCGCCACTGTAGGGATCGTTGAGGACGATGATGTCCTCGGGATAGATGCGGTCGCCGAACTTTGCCATGATGTGGCGGATGGCGACCGGGATCGAGCCGAGGTGGCCGGCGAGCGTCAGGCCCTGGGCGACGACCTCGCCCTTGCCGTTGGTGATCGCGGTCGAGAAGTCCATGTTGTCCCGCACTACCGTCGAATACGCGGTGCGAACGATCGTCGCAGCCATCTCGTCGGCAATGCTGAAGATCGCATTCTTGAAGAGTTCGATCTCTAGCTGGTCAAACCCCGCATCCATTCCTGTCATCCCATTCTGCCGCCGTATCCACCCCACTTGTCAGTCTCGGACCGGCGTGTGGCTATCACTATGCAAAATGAAAAAGGCGTCGGATAATAGAAAATCGGCCAAACGGATAATAACGATGTCTATCACTCATCCCAACCTGCTGGCGCAGGCTGAAGCGTTCTACTGGGTCGTGCGGCTGGGCGGTTTCCACGCCGCTTCGCGCCACATGCGGCTGAGCCAGCCGACGATTTCGGCGCGGATACGCGAGCTTGAGACGGCGCTGGGAGAACAGCTTTTCTATCGCAACCGCAGTCCCGCCACCCTGACGCAGGCGGGCGAGCGCGCCTTTGGCTTTGCCGAGCGCATCCTGCGGCTGACCAGCGACCTCACCAACCGCGACGATGCTCAAGGCGGGCTCTACGGTACGCTGCAAATCGGCGCGGTGGAGTCGATGGCGTTCAGCGCCGTGCCGCAACTGATGAAGCGCGTGCGCTCCGAATTGCCGGACATGCAGCATTCCGTGACGGTCGACGTCGCCGTCAACCTGTCGGCGCAGCTGTCACGCCAGGCGCTGGACCTTGCGATCCTGTCCGATCCGCCGACGGCGCCGATGCTGGAATCGGTACGGCTCGGCGCGGTCGTCACGCGCTGGATCTATCGCGCTGACCTTCTGCCGGGAGGGGGAAGGCAGCTGACGCCTGAGCTCCTGGCCAGTGTTCCGATCCTCGCCCATTCGCGCAGCTCGCGCCTCCACGCCCACACGATCGAGTGGTTCCAGAGCCGCAACCTCCACCCGGAGATCCTTGTCTGCAATTCGCTGATGCTGATGAAGCATTTTGTCGAGCAGGGTCTCGGCGCGGCGCTGATGCCGCTCAACCTGATCGGCGACGGCCAGAAGACGAAGTCGCTCGTAGCCCGCAGAGCCAACCCGCCGATCCCCGACAGCTCGATCTATCTCTGCTACAACCGCAATCGCGACGGCGCGGCTCTGCAAAAGGTGCTGTCGATCCTCGAGGAGGAAATCCGCGCGTCGAACGCGCTGCTTGGCGGCGCTGCCGAGGACCATTAGTGGCCTCCGGCGGCTCCATCATGGACCGGGACCTCGTCAGGCCACCCGGCCGCCATTGCCTACCTGGCGCCAAGGCACCGTACAATCGCTTCGCTAAGCTTGTCGGCAACGGCAATGCCCAGCACCCGCGCCGGTTCGTTGACGTGGGAGTCACGCCATTCTCCACGCTGTCGGCGGGGTACCGTCGCCTTGAGTTGGCATGAAGGCTGACGTTGTAGGTCGTGGCATGACCGCCCGTCGTGCCGACCCCACCAGTCACCTTTACAAGCGCCATCGCTTTCGGCTGAGATGATCAGCCATGCGATCTGGCTCTACTTCCGCTTTCCGTTGAGCCTTCGCCATGTCGAGGACATGCTGGCTGAACGCAGGCAAAACCGGCGATGCGGAGGCACTGCTTGTGCCGGTACTAACGAGCCGCGACCCCGAAGTTCAGTGGCGGCTTGCCGACGTGCTGCGAGCCGAAGCCAGAGTCGAAGAAGCCGGGGCACAACTCGGCGCCGCCCGAGTTGGCTTCGAGAAGCTTCTTGAGAGGCATCTTCTCGCGTTCGCGGACCATGCTACGGAATTCTACGCTGGTAGCGGCAATGATATCCGGCGAGCCCTCGAACTCGCGCGTGCGAATGTCGCGAATCGCCCGACACGCCGTGCAGTTGAGCAGGCGCTTGCGATGCGGCGGAAAGTGCCGGAAGGGCCACGGGCATCCGGGAGTTACGCAACGCGCGAAACGCCGCCGCAGGGGCCGGTTGATGGTGATCGGGAGGCGTAGGCAGTTGCGAGCGGGATTGCCTTTCACCGTTCTTTTGTCCGTGTGGCTGAAAGCCTTGATACAATCCGAGAGCGACAGGCCTGGAGGGAATATCGTAGCTTAGCCTTGGAAGGAGCGGAGACCCATCATGATCAATGTAGAAATTCTCGCCGTTTATGCTCTCGCCGGTGCACTGGTGTTCAGCGCTTCTGGTCTGAGTGAAAGAGCCGTAGCGCAGGACGTGGACCCGGCCGAATTGGTGAAAGACATTCACGCGATCTTCGGCGACCATCATGCCCGTGCAGTCCATGCCAAAGGTGTCGTCCTCAATGCTACCTTTGAACCGACTATGGAAGCACGCCAGCTCAGCAAAGCGGCCGTATTTGCGGACAAAGGCCAGGCGACGGTTCGCCTTTCGGACACGACTGGCCTACCAGACATCTCCGATGCCGATCCCAACGCCAGTCCTCATGGGTTGGCGGTCAAGTTCGCATTGTCCGACGGCTCCGAGATGGATCTTGTAACGCACAGCTTCAATGGTTTTCCTGCGGCCACCGCAACGGACTTTGACCAGTTCCTCAAGGCTGTGGCGGCGAGTGGCCCAGGAGCGGCAAAGCCGACCCCGATCGAGAAGTATCTTCAGACCCACCCCGAAGCCCTGCCCTTCGTAACAAAACAGAACCCGCCACCTGAGAGCTTTGCGACGACCACCTATTTCGGAGTCAACGCGTTCGCCTTCATCGATGCTTCCGGAAAGAGGACGATCGTTCGCAGCAGATTTGTCCCGAGTCCCGGCGACAAGTACTTGGACTCCTCCGCTGCGGCATCCATGGGGCCAAACTATCTCATGGACGAGATCAAGGAGCGGGTCGCCAAGGGTTTAGTCGCGTTTGAGTGGTTCGCTCAGATTGCCCAGCCCGTCGACAAGGCCGATGACCCTTCGGTCCCATGGCCGGATGATCGGAAGCTCGTCAAGCTGGGGACACTGACGATCAACGAAATGGCCGCCGACCAGGAAGCATTGGGCAAGAACCTGTTGTTTCTTCCCAGCAACGTGCCTGACGGCATCGAACCGGTCGATCCGATGATCGACGTGCGCAGCGCAGCCTATCCGATCTCCTTTGGTGAGCGGCAATGATCTCCCGCACCAGCTGAAACGGATTGGCGATGACGAGCTAGACCGAACGACGTTTCGCCTGGCAGGCGATACGTTGCTTACCATCGCAGTACGTTTTGCGCCTTTCGGATCAGAGCCGGCCATCGCGCAGTGGCTCTGGCAATGGAAGATTTCGTTGCATCTCGCCACCGCCCTCCGAACAGAAGTCCTTGCGGACGGACGCGCCGGGCTTCGTCTGGCGAGCCGACTTGGGATCAGGGCTCACGGCGACCGCGAGCGACGAAGACCGGCATGTCCACTTTTCTGTGCGCGATGCCGGCATTGGTTTCGGACCCGACGGGGCTGAACGGATGTTCGACGCATTCTACACAACGAAGGGCGACGGAATGGGAATCGGCCTCTCCGTCAGTAGGGCGATCATCGAGCGGCACGATGGACGCATCTGGGCGGGTCCCAACGATGGCCCCGGAGCGACTTTCTCACTTGCAATCCCCTGTTACTCCGGCAATGCAATGGCCTTTCACGCCGACGCGAAAGAAGGGACCGGCCGGACACCATCAAAGGTGCAGCGGAATCCTTATAGCCTCGATGCCTCTGATCGTTGGCAGCAGAACTCGCAAGCGCCCTCTCCCGATTTGCATTGAACGTTATGCCTTTGGAGGCGCTGGGCACGGCCAGAAGTCGCGCGCAGACGCTCCTCGACTGCCAAAGCATCGCCCCAGCCCGTCATGGCGGGTGACCGGCTGCACTGACCTCTCGCGACATGTGCTCGGCGGGCTGATGGGCGATATCTCCCCCCATGCTCCGTTCTCCGCCGCCGCAGCCTTGAACGGCCTCAAATTTCCTGATGGGCTGTTTCCTTCTGCCGGAATCGCACAAAGGCGAACGCCGGCCGTTATGCCGGGAGGCTCTCAACCCGCTCGCTCCGTTCCGGTGGGCCAGGGGTATGACTGTTGTCGCCGCCCTGATGGCTGTCTTCTTCATCATGCAACTCGTCGGGCAGGTGCCGGCCGCCCTTTGGGTCATTTTCGGCGAGGATCGCTTTCACTGGGACGCGACCACGATCGGCATTTCGCTTGCCGCATTTGGTATTCTGCATTCACTCGCCCAGGCAACGATCACCGGCCCTGTAGCCGCCCGGCTCGGCGAAAGGCGGGCACTCATCCTCGGAATGATTGCCGACGGCACAGGCTACATCCTGCTTGCCTTCGCGACACGGGGATGGATGGCGTTCCCGATCATGATCCTGCTTGCTTCGGGTGGAATCGGAATGCCGGCGCTGCAAGCAATGTTGTCCAGGCAGGTGGATGAGGAACGTCAGGGGCAGCTTCAAGGATCACTCGCGGCGCTCACCAGCCTGACCTCGATCGTCGGCCCCCTCCTCTTCACGGCAATCTATGCGGCTTCTATAACAATGTGGAATGGATGGGCATGGATTGCAGGCGCCGCCCTCTACTTGATCTGCCTGCCGGCGCTGCGTCGTGGACTATGGATCGACGCAGGGCAGCGAGCCAGTCGCTGAAGAGAACGGAAGGCCGCTCATAGGCCCGTGCCATGCAGGTCAAGGGCACTTCGGCTAGGCAATGTCCTGTTTACCGCGCAGCATCGAGCCCGACCGATCACCTCTGCCATGAACGGTGCCTTTCGTTCCAAGTAGGAAGCAGCATGGTCCCGCCCTTTGCGATGGATCTCCCGAAGAAGGATTGGGTGCAGAATTCAAGGACTAGAGAGCCTGCTCCGGGATACGACAAGTCCTTTCCCTTGGTTGTGCGACACAGAGGTACGATGAGCAGTTCCGGATGGATGTTCGAATACGGACACTTTGTCCTTCCTTTACGGTCGTCCGAGCCCGGGACCCCAACGCGGCATCCGTGCACGGGTGCTGGACTGACATGCATCACCAGCCGCTTCCCGGGCCGCCGACGCGGCTCGGAACGACAGGCATGTCCGTTGTTGTGGATGAGGCTGATCCCCGAGACGACGAACGGAAGCGTTCGAGCGCTCGGGCTACGAAAGCGTCAGGAGCCCACCCTGTAGGCCCCAGAAGAAGGAGCAGATATGAAGCGCCCGACTACACCGTCGTATCTACGACAGAGCGGAACTTGAGCGCCAAATCCTTCGACGCTGCGGCTTTCGGGTGGAGTTCGTCGTTCCACCTTCCGGCACACACGTTGCGCAAATTGATGACAGTTACGTTTCTCTTCCGCCGCTGCACGGCTTCCAGCATCGTGTAGAACTGATCCACAAGATACTTCAGGATGTCCGCAATAAGCTGTTTGTCGGCTCGGAGATCATAGCCTCTGGCCTGGAAAGGTCTTCCGATCCAGACTCCGTCGTTCCGGGGAATGGGATAGTCGTAGCCGTGGACCAGCATTCGTGTCCGGCCCGACGACTTCACCCTGATGTCGTCCGCTATTTCCATATAGCCGCCGCGCAAGAAGTCTAATGTCTGCTTCAGCACGGGCGTGAACAGGTACTTTTTCGGGTCCGAAGATCCGCCGCCTTCGGATTTCCAGCGCAGCAGTTCTAGAAGAGCGCCGCCCCCCAGAACGTCATTGCCGCCACCGGAAAAGATGAAGAAATCAAAGATGCCTGATTGAATGGGCTGCCGATAGTCCTTCTCGATGAGCATCTGCTTGAAGGTGTCGCCAGGATAGGCGACGTCGGTCGTCTGATAGCGATCCTGCAGCACATCGAAGAAGGTCCTCTGGTGCCCGAACGCCGCCGAAAGCGGCCAGAGTATGTTGATCCACGAATCTCCATCCGCACAGAGCAGGGGACCGGTGGCGGCTCTCATGGGCTGGCGCTTGAAACCAGTCCGCTCCGCCCGGAGAAACTGATCCACCACCGCCCGCTTGGAGACTGCTTTCCCCCTCATGTCGTAGACGTCATAGACGAGGCAAATGGATGGGTTCTTCTCCAACCGAAACTCTGCAGGCTTTGATTTACGTTCAGCATCCTCCGTCTTGATGATTTCTTGCATTTTCTGTCCTCCCTCTTTGAAATAGGAATATTATACAAGATGCACCGGTTGTTGAACATGACCGGTGCACTTAGCTAGCAAGTGCCGGCTGTTCTCCGGCGCGCCGATCGGCTCGATCAGCGACGGCGCCGGCGGCGGAGGGCCCGTCACGCTGTCGGCCGCCGCCCAGGCGCTCGGTGTCCCGAGCCTCACCGCCGAGCTCGGCGGCGGCGCAAACTTCTCTCGCCAGGGCGAAGCGATCGCCAGCCAAGGCGTGACCCGCATCCTCAATCGGCATCCTGCCCAATGCCGACAGGGAGCCGCCCCCGCCGGTCCGCCTCATGCGGGTCGAGGGCCGGGATGCCTTCACCTACGCCCCTCTTCCCGGCATCTTCGAGACCGCCGTCGACATCGGCGACACGGTGAGCGCCGGCCAGCTCGCCGGTGTACTTCACCCGATCGAAGGACCGCATCAGGCGACAACGGAGATCCGCTTCGCCCGCTCCGGCCTCGGCGCCTGCCGCCGCGCCCCTGCCCTCACCGCTCGCGGCGACTGCCTGTTCAGGCTGGTGGTAGTGAGCACCTCGCCGGACCTGGAGGCGGTCAGGATCAGAACTCGGTCGCCAACCGGACCGACACTGCGAGGCAGGTGCCGGTCCGGCTGCGCTAAATGACAGCTTCCGATCTGAGACGGCGCACCTCAGCTTCGCTGTAGCCGAGATCCCTCAGGATCTGGTGCGTATCGGCGCCGAGTTCAGGCGGCGGGACGCTCGCGGCGATCACCTCACGATTGACCTTGAAGCCGAGCGTCGGCAGGTGAATGTCGCGCGGCTCGCGATTCCATTGCACTGTGCTGGTAAAGGCGCGGGTGCGGGCGTGGTCCTCCGCCAGCGTCTCGTCGAGCGAGCGAACTCTGGCGGCTGGTACGCCAGCGGCATCGAGCGTCTTCTCCCACTCAGCCGCCGTGCACGAGCGGAAGACATGGATCAGTTCGGCGCGCAGTTCGGCGGCATTCGCGCGGCGTTGCTCCGGTACTGCCCAGCGTTCGTCCTCGAGTATGTCAGGCCGCCCTAGTCCGATGCAGAGCGCGCGGAACTGCTTGTCGTTGTTGGCGGCAATCATCAGCAGCCCGTCCTTGGTCTCGAAGGCGCCTGAGGAAGGGCTTTGGCTCCACGCCTCGTTGCCGGCCGGCTTCGGCATCCAGCCGGCGTTCAGATGGCTGGTGACAAGCGATGCCATCAGGAGCATCGACGTGTCGAGCATCGCCACATCGAGATGGATCGCCTCGCCGGTCCGATTCGTCTCGTGCAGCGCCGACACGATTGCGAAGGCGGCGTTGAGGCCCGTGGCGTAGTCCACATAGGGGGCGCCCACCTTCTGCGGGCCTGTGTCGACGGTGCCGGTGGTCTTCATGATACCGCACATGCCCTGGACAACATGGTCGTAGGCAGGGCGGTGGCTGAGTTCGCCATCCTGACCGAAAGCCGAGATCGAGCAGTAGACGATCCGCGGGTTGATCTCACGCACGATCTCGAAAGGCAGGCCGAGCCTGGCGATCGCGCCCGGCCGGAAATTCTCGATGAACACGTCCGCGCTCTTGATCAGGCGCTTCATGATGGCCAGGCCGTCCGGCGTCTTGAGATTCAGTGCGACCGACTTCTTGTTGGCGTTCTGGGTGAGATAGGCCAGCCCCATCCCCTCGGCGTTGAGCTCGGGCATCTCCCCCCGCTCGCGCGACCAGTCGCCCTCCCCGGGCATCTCGATCTTGAGGACCTCGGCGCCCATCAAGCCAAGCTGATAGGCAGCGTAGGGGCCGGCAAGCACCTGGGTGAGGTCGATGACACGAATGCCGGCGAGGGGCTGGAACATCAGGCTGGTCCTACTTGCGTTTGAACAGGAGCCGGCAGTCGCCGACCGCATCGTCTATGGAGGCGAGCCAGTCGCGCGCCGCAGGACGGCCGCGCAGATAGGCATCGAGGAATGTCAGCGTGATCTGCCGCACCGCCTCCTGCTGGGCGGGCACCTGCCTCTGTGTTTCGCGGTCGATGAAGCCGCCGAGGAAGTGGTCGCCGTCCTCGAGCACCGCGAGGTATTTCCCACCCGGTGGCGCGAGTTCGTATGGCTCGGACTTCCAATGCCAGTCGCCGCCCTTTGCGCCGCGGTCCAGCGTGCCGGTGACGTTGAGCACGGGACCGTCCACCGCGTCCCACGAACCGTCGCGCAGGCCTTGCTGGTCGCGGCCCTGTGCGCTGAGCAGCACCGCCGCGCTGAAGCGCTCGTCGCCAAAGCGTCGGGCAACGGCGTCGGACATGTCGATCTCGGCCCCGGCAAGAAGCTGCGCGGTGAAGGCGCCGAAGGAATGCCCCGCGATCGCGCCGGGCACCGGCATGCGATGGGTGCCGCAAGTGGCCTCGAATAGCTCGGGAAGCGCGGCCATCAGGCTGCGGACGTGCCTGACGCGCTCCATCCACCGTTCCGGGTCGTGCAGGATCTCGTGCATGCGCGCCCGGACGTGCGGAATAGCCGTCCAGCCCGACAGATCGGCTTGCGGATCGAGGCCAAGCGCGGGCTCTTCCCGCGCGACAATCTTGATCGCATCGCCGAAGGTGGGATGGATGACCAGATAGCCATGGCGCGCCCAATGGGCGGAGAGAGCGGCGTATTCGCCGCCGTTCGAACCGAGGCCGTGGCAGAACACGATGAAGCCGGCCGGCGCCCGCCCAGCCGGCCAGCGGCAGACCAGCGGCCGCTCCGCGAAGGCGGAATGACCCGCCAAGACGTGGTCCGCCTCGCGCACGGCGTGGGCGCCGAAATCGGATCTGTAGACAGCCCCACTCATGATGCCACCGGTTGCGCCACAGTTCCCGCAACGGCTCCCGCATCGTCAGCGAAGAGGAAGCAGTTGGCTGTGCCGCCACCGGGAATTGCGTAGGCCGGCGGCATCGCGGCCTCGCAGCGCGGCATCGCATACGGGCAGCGGTTCCGGTAGGGGCAGCCGGTTGCAGAGACGCGCGGCGTCTCCGGCGCGGGCGCCAGCTTGCGTGCGGCACGCCGCCTGCGCTGCGCCTCGGGATCAAGCAGCGGCACGGCGTCCAGCAGCGCCTTGGTGTAGGGATGGGCGGGCGCCTTACAGACGCGGTCAGAGGGCCCCTCCTCCACAATATGGCCGAGA
Source organism: Rhizobiaceae bacterium (assembly GCA_035556195.1). Lineage (GTDB taxonomy): Bacteria > Pseudomonadota > Alphaproteobacteria > Rhizobiales > Rhizobiaceae. Next base: position 105,893 of record DATMFK010000007.1, on the reverse strand, counting down.
TACATGACCGCGATGCGGTCGGAGATATGGTGGACGAGCGCAAGGTCGTGGGCGATCAAAAGGTAGGCGATGCCCAGCGCGTCGCGGCGCTCGTAGAGCAGGTTGATGATCTGGTTTTGCGTCGAGACGTCGAGTGCGCTCACCGGCTCGTCGAGCACGATCAGCTTCGGCTGCAGCGCGAGCGCGGAGGCGATGGCAATGCGCTGCCGCTGGCCGCCGGAGAACTGGTGCGGATGGCGCTCCAGATGCTCGTCGGACAGCGACACGAGCCTGAGCAGGTCCACCGCCCGTTCACGCCGTTCGGCCCGCGTCATGGTGGTGTGGACGCGCAGCGGCTCGGTTACGATGTCCTCGACCGTCATCGACGGATTGAGCGACGAGTAAGGGTCCTGGAAGACGGCCTGTATCTGGTTGCGGACAAAGGGTGGATAGCGCGTCTTCATCGCCGCGAGATCGACATCGCCGAAGCGGATGGAGCCGCCCGAAGCCGGGACGAGGCCGAGCACCGTGTTGGCGATCGAGGACTTGCCGGAGCCGGACTCGCCGACCAAGCCCAGGGTCTCGCCGGCACGGATCGAAAGATTGGCACCCTTGACCGCATGGAACGGCTTGCCTCCCACGCCCAGAAGCGAACGGCTCCAGTAGGTGACCCAAAGGTCCGTGATCTCGAGGAGAGTTTGGCCGCTCACGACGCACGCTCCAGTTCGAGTTCGCTGGCGCGGATGCAACGGACCAACCGGTCGGACCCGACCAGCGGGACGTGCCGGTCGCAGGCCGCTATCTTGAAATCACAGCGATTGGAGAAGCGGCATCCCGCGGGCCATGAGCCAGGCCGGGGCACGCTGCCGCGGATCGTCGGAAGCGGCGGGTTGCGGTCCGAAGCGTGTGGCATCGCCCGGAGCAGGCCTTGCGTATAGGGATGGCGCGGATTGGAGAACAGCTGGTTGACTTCAGCCATTTCCACCATCTCCCCCGCATACATCACGCTGATGCGGTCGCAGATGTCGGCCGCAACGGCGAGGTCGTGGGTGACAAAGAGGATCGCCATGCCGAACTCCTCCTGCAGATCGCGGAACAGATCGAGGATTTCCTGCTGCACCGTCACATCGAGCGCGGTGGTCGGCTCGTCGGCAATCAATAGCGCCGGGTTGCAGCTCAGCGCCCGGGCAATCGCGATGCGCTGCGCCATCCCGCCTGAAAGCTCATGCGGATAAGCGCGAGCGCGCTCCTCAGGCCGCGGAATGCCGACACGGTCGATCAGCTCGACGACGCGGGTCCAGGCTTGCTTCTGCGACATGCCCTTCTTTGCGCGAAGCACCTCCGCGATCTGGCTGCCGACCGTGAAGGCGGGATTGAGGCTGGTCGTTGGATCCTGGAAGACCATTGCCACCTCGTTGCCTCGTACCTTCTCCATCTGTCGCTGGGAAAGCGAACGCAAGTCCCGGCCGTTGAGCATGATGGAGCCGCGCGTGGTACGCAGGCCTGCGCCCATGAGGCCGAGGATCGCCAGACCAGTCATCGTCTTGCCGCTGCCTGATTCACCCACCAGTCCCAACGTCTCGCCCTTGGCTATGCCGAAGGAGAGGTCGGTTATGACCGGCAGCCCGGCGCCGTCTCCGACCACCACCTCCAGCCCCTCCACCCGCAACACGTCGCCCTGCGGCCGTGGCGGCACCGTGGATCGGTGCGGCTCCGGTCCGGCTGGGGCGGCCACAACGGGGCGGTTGTCCATCCGCACGGCGGGCGCGGCGGGTTTGGCGTCGACCGCGATGCCGCGGCCGATCGCATCGCGGATGACATCGCCGATGAGATTGACCGAGAGCACCGTGACGATGATGGCGATCCCAGGGGGAATGGCGAGGAACCAGTTCAGATCCATGAACGCCGCGGCGGTGTTGAGCATCGTGCCCCAGCTGGCGTCCGGCGGTTGCACGCCGAGACCGATGAAGCTCAGACCGGCTTCCGACAACAGTACCGCGCCAACTGTCAGGGTGACCTGCACGATCAGCGGCGGCGCGATGTTGGGGAAAATGTGACGCAGCAGTATGCGGCCGTCGGATGCGCCGATGACGCGCGCGGAGCGCACATAGACCTCCTCGCGCTCAGCGAGCACAACGCCGCGCGCCAGCCGCAGGAATGAGGTCGAGTAGAGGATGCCCAGGGCGATCATTGCCTTGTGCAGGCCGGGCCCGAGGATCGCGATGATCACGATCGCCACCATGATGCCGGGGATAGAGACGATCGCCTCGACGAGGCGCATGACGACCCAGTCCCACCAGCCGCCGCGGTAGCCTATGAAGAGGCCGAGCGGAACTCCGAGGAGGAGCGCGATGGCCGTGCCTTCGGCCGCGGCGATCACCGCAACGCGGCAACCATGAATGAGCCGTGATAGCACGTCACGGCCAAGATCGTCGGTACCGAGCCAATGTTGCGCCGAGGGTGCCTGGAGCGCCTCGATCAGGTTCTGCTTCAGCGGTTCGTAGGGCGCGATCCAGTCCGCGAAGATCGCCATGAATGCGAGCAGAAAAAGCACGGCCGAGGCGATGCCGACGATGACATGCGACCCATCCAGTCGCCACTGCCCACGCGTCGCCGTGCGGGTCGTTGTTGTGAGGGGGGCGGTCACGAAGGACGTGCCTTTGGATTGAGCAGGCCATAAATTACATCGGTCGCGAGTTGGACCGCGACCACGAGGGCGACCATGACCAGCACGATGCCCTGGATCATGGGAATGTCCTGCTGCCGCACCGCTCCGATGGCGAGGGTGCCGAGACCGTTGATGGCGAAGACTTGCTCCACGATCAGCGCGCCGCCGAGCAGCACGGTAATCTGGAAGGAGAGCACCGCCACGACCGGCACCATGGCGTTGGTGAGCGCGTGCTTCAAAATGATGCGCCTCGTGGAGAGACCCTGCGCCCTCGCGGCCCTGATGTAGTCCTGCTGGAGCACGCCGACCATCGCCGAGCGGACCTGTCGGGCGATGGCCGCGCTGGACGAGGTGCCGAGCGCGATCGAAGGAAGGATGACGCTACGCAGCCACTCCCAGGGGGACGCGGAAACAGGCGTGAAGCCGGTGGCTGGAAACCAGCGCAGGTTCACGGCGAAGATCGCGACCAGGATGAGGCCGAACCAGAAATTGGGCACTGCCTGGCCAAAGGTGGCACCGAGGGTCGCGAGGCGGTCAATCCAGGAGCGGGGGCGAAGTGCCGCGGCGATCCCGGCCGAGACTCCGACGACGATGGCGACGAGGGCCGAAACCACCGTGAGGGACAGCGTGACGGGAAGCCGCTGCATCACGGCTCCCATCACACTAACGCTATTGAAGAAGGAAGTGCCGAGGTCGCCCTGCGCCGCCCGGCCCAGCCACTGGAAGTAGCGGACGACGACCGGCTGGTTCATCCCGAGCCGCTCCCGGACAATCTCGTATTGCTCCTGCGTGCCCGTATCCCCGATGATCAGGTCGACAGGATCGCTCGGCAGCAGCGACGTGAATGAGAACGTCAATACCGAAACGATGAACAGAAGGGGCACCAATGCGACAAGTCGCTGGAAGATGAGCCGAAGCATGAGATTCGGATCTCAGTCGTTGGCCTTCAGGCCGCGAAGATTGATCGAATCCTCACCGAAGCGATAGACGACCGTGGGATTGTCCGCGGTCTTCTCGCTCACCCCGATCAGGATCGGCGTGTTGGTGACGAAGATCAGGAACGCTTCGTCGGCCAGCCTGGAAGCCATCTGCTTGTAGACCGGGCCGCGCACATCGGTTTCCACCGACTGCAATCCCTGACGCGCAAGCGCAAGCAGTTCGTCGCTCGGCTTGGCCTTGAAGGGATTGTAGGCAGCGTCCTCGTATATGTAGCGGAGCGCGAGGAACTTCGGATCCGTGTTGGTGGCCCAGACCAGGTTGGTCGCCGGAAAGTCGGTCGTGCGGCTGCGGCGGGCGAGCGTGCCCGGCTCGACCGGAACGATGTTCATCGTGATGCCGATTTCCTTGAAGAAGCCGGCCAGCGCTTCAAGACGCGACTGATAGATCGGGATCGACGGCATATCGAAGGCGAAGCCGTCGGGAAACTTCGACCGGGCCATGAATTCGCGCGCCTTGTCGAGGTCGTACTCATAAATTCCCTCGAGCGCCGGGTCGTATGCCCAGTCTCCCTCTGCATAAGGCTGGAATGATTTCTGGGCGAGTCCGAACTGGACCGCCTTACCGAACGCCTCGCGGTCGATCGCATGCGCCATCGCCTTGCGGACGTTGGGGTCCGCGAAAGCAGGAACAACGGTTCCTTCGCGATCGGAAAGGATGATGTGGTAGTTGAGGCCCCCGGTGTTGCGAATGAGCTTCAGGCCGGGCGTGCGGTCGATGATCGCCGATTGAGGGTTCGCCAGCCAGTTGCCCGCGTCGATCTGGCCGGTCTTCAGTGCATTGAGGCGCGCGGTGTCGTCGGGAAGCTCCCACACCTCGTAGCGTTCCAGCCCGATCTTGTCCTTGTCCCAGTAGGTTGGGTTCGGCGTGTAGACACGCACCTCACCCTCGCGCGAGAGCTCCTTGCTATAGACATACGGTCCGGTGCCGATCGGATTGCGATCGATGGCCGGATCGGCCATCGCCGCGGGCGCGATCATCATGCCGCCAGTGTGACAAAGGCTGTCGATGATCGCCGGATCGGGCTCCTTGAGCTTTATCCGCACGCTGTACTCGTCGACGGCTTCGGCGCTTTCGACAGTCTTCAGACCTTCGATGATGGCAAGCTTGACACCGCGATTGATATTGGCCGCCGCGACCTCGGCGTTGAAAGCCTCGCCATTGCTGAAGCTGATGGCCTCGCGGAGCTTGATCGTCACATAGAGTCCGTCGACCTCATAGGCCTTTGCCAGGAGCGGCACGGGCTTGCCGTCGGGACCTCGTTCAAAGAGCGATTCGTAGACCGGACGCAAATAGGGAACGCCGCTGCCGCTCTGCTGCTGGGGATCCATGGTGATGAGCTTCACCTGCTCGGCGTATTTGAACGTACCTGCTTGCTGCGCCAGTGCCGAACTTCCGCCGAACGCTAGCGCGACTCCCAATACTGTCCCTGTGATCCAGTTCCTCATCCGGCCCTCCCAGCCTTGCGTTTCGGGCGAAGTCAGCACCCGACGCTCCTGCATCCCAACCGGGTCGTCCGATTGTGATTTAGTGCTAGCACTTTAGCACTCTACTGCTATGTTGCAACGACTTTATTGTCGGCCGATCGCAGGGAAAGGGCATTGTCTGTCCTTCCCAGGGTGCGAGAATGACGACAACTGTTCTGGAAGGATTCTTGCCATTGTCGACTGCCGCCGAAGAGAAACAGATCTTTCGCGATGATGGGACGCCCTACTATGTCCAGCTCGCGGCTGTAATCCGCCGGCAGATCGCTGACGACGTCTGGAGTGTCGGGGACAGGCTGCCGACGCTGAAGCACCTGGTGGCGACCTATGGCGTCGCGCCTATGACGGTACGTCACGCGCTGGCACGTCTCGAGAACGAAGGATTGATCAGCGCCGAACGTGGACGCGGCACCTTCGTGACTGCGAGGCCGGAAACATCGGGGTCGGTTCCCTACCTTTTGACGCGCTCCCCGGCCCAGCGTGGCGGCGCGCTCAGCTTCCGCGTCGTCGCCTCCCGGCCTTCTGACGGCGAATTGCGGATCGCGCCGGGGGACGGGGAGCCCCTCGACGCCTATCGCTACATGAAGCGCGTATTCTCCCGTGAGGGCCGCCCGTTCACTGTGGGCGAATATCTCGTGGCAGCAGACGTCTACGACCTCATCCCGGACAAGCTATGGGATACCGAACTGATCAGTACCCTGCTCTACGACACGAAGGAGGTTGGCCTGAAGAACGTGCGCCAGACCTTTCGGGTAGTGTCGTCGACGCCGCAGGAAGCCGCTGAACTCGAAATTCGCGTTCACGACCCCGTCGTGCAGGTGCGCCGTATTTTCCAGGACGCATCCAGGCAGGTCATCTGTCTGGCGCAGCTGGTGTACCGCACGGATGGCGTCGTATTCGACATCAACATAGACCTCGACCATCGCGAGCGGCTGCTCGAGCTCGGAGGCATTCCCGAGTCGTGAGCCATCGCCAACGATGATCAGGGCGAGCGACGTCCTTCGTCCATGAGGTATGTTGGTCCATGGCATCGACTGCGAGCGACAGCACTGGACAAGCATCAACTCCGGCGAGCCGCGCGGAGCACCATCATCTCTTCATTACTTCGGACTTCAGCAGACTGGGGCCTTCCGCAATTTTCCTCGCCAGTTCGAAGAACGTCTTTCTTTCCGCCTGCGACAATGGCGCCAGCCACTCTTCCTGACGCCTGCGCGAGACGTCGATGAGTTCCGTGAGCAACTCTTCTCCAGCGGGCGTGGTGAAGAGGCGCTTCTCGCGCGCATCGGAATCCGAGATCTTCTGAATCAGATATCCGCGATGCTCCAGCAGCGAAACGGCGCGGCTGATGGTGTTTTGTGGGCGCGGAAAGAGCAGCCTGATCTCCTTCGCGCGGATGCCTGGAAATGTCTTCACCGCATAGAGCGCGGACCAAGCCTGCACGGGAATCCTGAAACGCCGCTCGATGTACCGATTGGTCACGGCATTGTTGCCTAGGACGATGTAGCTGATCGCCAGCAGTTCCCGCAGGTCTCCCGCGAGCATCTTCTCCAGCAGGTTTCCTGCGGTCATCGCTTTTTCTCCGCTCACCCCGATCGCTCCCCAAAGTGCCTTCGGTCCACATCCTACCGGGGGCCGCCGAAAATTTCATTTCAATCCAGATGGATTCAACTTGCCAGATCGATCCAGATGGATCAATCTTGATCGATAATATTGCTGGAGGCGGGAATGATCGCACTGGGTGTCGATGTCGGCGGAACGTTCACGGATCTGATTCTCGCGGATCTCGTGAATGGGGCGGTCACGATCCACAAGACACCGTCGACACCCTCAAATTCGGCCGAGGGCGTCGTGACGGGCATCAGGGGGATCTGCGAGATCGCCGGCATCACGCCCGCGCAGATCGACGCGATCTTCCACGGCACGACCGTTGGTACGAATGCGATGCTGGTGCATGGCGGCGCCGTCACCGGGATGATTACGAACGAGGGCTTTCGTGACGTGCTCCATATCGGCCGCCACCAGCGCCCTCAGCACTATTCGATCATGCAGGACCTGCCCTGGCAGAGCCGTCCTCTGATCCGGCGCCGCTTCCGCAAGACCGTTGCGGGTCGTCTCGATGCCAAGGGTCAGGAGCTTGTGCCGCTCGATGAGGAGGCCGTCGCGGCGGCGGCGCGTGAGCTGGGCGAGGACGGTGTCGAAGCGATCCTGATCGGGTTCCTGTTTTCGTTCGTGAACCCGGCACATGAGAGACGTGCTGCCGAGATCGTGCGTGATGTCCTTCCGGGTGTCTTCGTGACCACGTCGGCGGAAGTCTCGCCGCAGTTTCGCGAGTTCGAACGGTTCACGACGGCGGCGATCTCCGGCTTCATCGGCCCGAAAGTTCGCCGCTACATCAGCGAGCTCAGCGACGAACTGCGCAAGCTGGGTGTTACCGGCGAATTGCGCGTCATGACGTCATCCGGTGGTCTGGCTACCCCGGAGATGATTGCGCAGCGTCCGGTGACGACGCTCCTTTCCGGTCTCGTCGCAGGCGTGCGCGGCGGGGCCTGGGTCGGCGAGCATGCCGGCACCGACAAGCTCGTGACCCTGGACATCGGCGGCACCAGTGCCGACATCGGCATCATTCGCGACGGCCGACTTGCGGAAGCCGACGCGCGTAGCGCCAAGATCGCCGACTTCCCGGTCATGCTCCCCATGATCGACATCCACACGATCGGCGCCGGCGGCGGCTCGATCGCCTATATCGACCGCGGCAAGGCGTTTCGGGTTGGCCCGCAGAGCGCCGGCGCCGAGCCGGGGCCTGCGGCTTACCGGCGGGGTGGCACGCTGCCGACCGTCACCGACGCCAATCTGGTGCTCGGCCGGCTGGTGGCCGACAACTTCCTGGGTGGGCGCATGTCGCTCGATGCGGAGGCGTCGGCCCGGGTCATCGGCGAACTTGCCGCCAAGCTCGGCCGCTCGCCGGAAGAGACGGCGGAAGGGGCGCTCACCGTTCTCAACAGCAACATGGCGAACGCTATCCGCTCCCGCACCGTCCAGAAAGGCATCGACCCGCGCGAATTCACCTTGGCCGGCTTCGGCGGCGCTGGACCGCTGCATGCGGCGGAAGTGGCGGCCATGCTCGACATGAAGGATGTCCTCATCCCGCCGCATCCGGGGATCACGTCGGCCATGGGTCTGCTCACGGCCGACTTGGAATATCACGCGCTTCGGACGGCATTCGCGGTCAAGGGCGCGCTGGACCTCGGTCGTCTGCAGGGCCTGTTCGACGACATGGAGGCTGAGCTCGGTGCGATCTTCGCCCGCGACAGAGTTCCGGCCGAAAAGGTTAAGATGCTGCGCCAAGCGGACCTGCGCTACGTCGGCCAGGGCTATGAGCTGAAGATCGACGTCCCTGACGGCCCGCTGACGGACGTCGCCCTGGAAAGTGTCTGGAGCGCCTTCCACGATCGCCACCGAGAGGAATATGGCCACGCTTTCGAGGCGAGTCCGATCGAGATCGTCACGGTCAAGGTTCGGGGTCTCGGAATGGTCGACAAGCTCGCCCGGCCGCCTGCCTACACCACCAGCAGCGAGCCGAAGCAGATCGGGGCAGGACGATGCGTCTTCCGCGTCAACGATGAGCTCAAGACGTACGACACCCCGCATATCGAGCGGACTTCGCTGCCGGTCGACCGCAGGTTCAACGGCCCGGCGATCCTGCTGCAGACCGACACCACCACTGTCGTCCCGCCCGGCTGGACGTACTGGGCTGACCACCACGGCAACGTGCGCATGACGCGCGACAACAAGGCGTAAGGGGGAAAATCCATGCAGACGCGCGTCGACCCTTTCCTCGCAGCGGTCATTCACGGAGCGCTTGAGAACATCGCGATCGAGATGGGCCACAAGCTCATGCGGATGAGCTATTCAAGCATCATCCGTGAGAGCGAGGACTTCGGAGCTGCGCTGACGGACGCCACCGGCCGCCAGCTGTGCGAGTGCACGATGAGCACCCCGCTCCAGTCGGGACCCATCCCCGGTTACATCTCAGGGATCCTGCGTGAGCTCGCAAGGCGCGGCGACCGGGTCAATCCGAGCGACGTGTTCATGCACAACGATCCTTATGGCGGGGCATCGCACGGACCGGACGTCGGCTTCGCCGTGCCGATCTTCCACAAGGGAGAACTCGCGGGTTTCTCCGTGACCACGGCCCATCATCTCGACATCGGCGCGCTGACGCCAGGCAGTTGCGGCATCGTCGACGCGGTCGACACCTATGCGGAAGGGCTGCAGTTCAAGGCGGTGCGGGTCTACGAGGCCGGACGCAAGGTAGAACCCGTCTGGCAGATCCTGCGGAGCAATATTCGCATCGCCGACCTCGTCGTGGGCGACATGGAGGCGCAGGTCGCAGCCGCTCGCATCGGCGCGGAGCGCTACGCTGCACTGCTGAACCAGTACGGGCTGGAAACCGTCACGGGCGCTTACGAGGACCTCCTAGACTACTCCGAGCACTTGATGCGCGATGCGATCGAACGGATCCCGGACGGCCGCTACAATGCGAGGACCTTCATCGACGGATATCTCGACAGCCCCGACCCGGCCCTGAAGGAACTGCCGATCGAAGTGACGTTGACGGTGACCGGGTCCGAAATCCACGTCGACCTCACGGGCACGGCGGCGCAGACTCCCAACAAGCCGATCAACATGCCGCTGGTCGGCACCGTCGACTGCGCCGTGTGGCTGACCCTTCGCTCGATCCTGCTGGACAGTGACGTCTACGGCGCGATCCCGCAGAACAGCGGCCTGACCCGCCCGATCACCATCTTCGCGCCTGAGGGATGTCTGGCAAATCCGATCTTCCCAGCACCCGTCATTGCCCGTTTCTGCCCAGGAAACGCCGTAGCCGACACCGTGATGAAGGCGATCGCGCCAGCCGTGCCGCAGCAGGTCAGCGCCGGAATCGGCAATCTGCGCGTCATGGCCTTCAGCGGAGTGTCCCAAGGCGCGCCATGGGTTCACATGGAGATCATGGAAGGCGCCTATGGCGGCCGTTACGGCAAAGACGGCATGGACGCGGTCGACACGCTCTACGCCAATACCCGCAATAATCCGATCGAGGATATAGAGTCCCATCTGCCGCTGCGGGTCCTGAGCTACGCGCTGCGCGAGAACGTCGCCGGGGCGGGTGCCTCGCGAGGCGGCATCGGCTCGATCCGTGCCTTCGAGTTGCTCGAGGACGGGGCGGTTTCAATCGAGGGCGACGGTCAGCGCTTCCGGCCTTGGGGCTTCCTGGGCGGCGCGGATGGTTCACCTGCGAAGGTGGAACTGGCGCGGGCCGCCGGCGGCGTTGAGGAACTGCCGTCCAAGATCCCCTACCGACAACTTGCAAAGGGCGATCGCATCACCGCCTACGGACCCTGCGGGGGCGGCTACGGCAATCCGCGCGAGCGCGATCCGCAGGCCGTCCTCGATGACGTCCTTGACGGGCTGATCGACGTCGACACAGCTCGATCGGAATACGCCGTCGCAATTGCCGGCAAGACGGTCGACGAAGCCGCGACGCGGGCGCTGCGCGGCCAACAATGACGGGAACTTTCGCGTCTCACAGAGGGAGAAACAGATGAAACGCGTTGCAAAGATCACAGGCCTGGTTTCCGCATTGGTGCTCACGGCACTCATGCCGGCCTCCGCACAGGACGGTGTCGAGAAGGCCAAGGAGAACATCGCGGCCTATTCGAAGATCCCTGACTTCGTGCCGGCCGGCGAAGCCTTCGATGCCAAGGCATGCATGGCAGGCAAGAAGATCTTCACGATCCCGGCCTCGAGCGCGATTCCCTTCATCAAGACCATCAGTGACCATAAGACCAAGCTCGCGAAGGAGCTTGGCTTCGAGCATATGGAATGGGAGAACCAGGGCAATCCAACCCAGTGGATCCAGGGCATGGACTACGCTGCCAACAACGGCTTCAACCTGGTGAGCCTGCTGGCGGGAGCGGACCCGCGCTTTTTCGAGCCGCAGGTGATGCAGACGCAGGCCAAGGGCGTCAAGGTCGTCACCTCGCATCTGACGGGGCTGGAGCAGGATGCGCCCGCGGGCGTCGATGCGGCCGTCGCCATCGACTACCGCAAGGCCGGCGAGCTGATGGCCGACTGGACCATTGCCAAGACCGGCGGGAAGACCAATGCGCTCGTGCTTGTCTCGAATGAGGCGCTGTCGACGGACTCGATCGTCGGCGGCCTCAAGGAGGCCTTCGCCACGCGCTGCCCGGATTGCAAGTACGAGATCATAAACGTGCCGATCACCGACTGGGCGACGAAGATCCAGCCGACCGTGGCCGGCGCCCTTCAGTCCAACGCCGATCTCAACTACGTCATTCCCATCTATGACAGCATGTCGAGCTTCGTTACGCCAGCGGTCGCAATTGCGGGCCGCAGCGAGCAGGTGAAGGTCGCCACTTTCAACGGCACGCCGTTCGTGCTCGATCTGATCCGCGCCGGCGACGTTGAGATGGATGTGGGCGAAAACCTCGACTGGATCGCCCACGCCATGCTCGACGCCGAGATGCGCCTGCTCTGCGGGAAGGAGACGATCCGCGACTCCAAAGTGCCGCTGCGCGTATTCACGGCCGAGAATATCTCTGAGGTGGGCGAGCCGGCCGATGCCGCCAAGGGCTACGGCGACGCCTATGTGGATGGCTATCGCAAGCTCTGGCAGATCGCCGAGTGAGCGGAGCTCGCGTTCCTCGGCTGGCGATAAGCGAGCTGACCAAGTCCTTTGGTGGAGTCCGCGCGCTGTCGCGCGCGGACCTTGCTGTCATGCCCGGCGAGATTCACGGTCTCCTGGGCAAGAACGGCTCGGGGAAGTCGACCCTCATCAAGATTCTCTCAGGCTACCACAAGCCGGACGAGGGCACTCTCGAAGTCGACGGCAGGCCGGTGCCCCTGCCGATCCCGCTCGGCCGCAGCGAGGCGATCGGCCTTGCCTTCGTCCATCAGAATCTCGGCCTGCTCCCCGAAGCCACCGTGCTGGAGAACTTCATCGCGGGTGACCACGCCCGCGCCGGGCAATGGTTCATCAACTGGCAGGCCGAGGCGGCCCGCGCGCGACGCCTGTTCGGGCAGCACCATCTTGACCTCGATCCCTGGGCGACCGTCGGCGACCTCTCGCCCGTGAAGCGGGCTCAACTCGCCATCGTGCGTGCGGCCGACAGGGTCGGGTCACATAGCGAAGATGCTTCCGCCGGACTGCTCGTGCTCGACGAACCGACCCCCTTCCTGCCGATCGAAGGCGTGCGCGAGCTGTTCGCCATGATGCGCCGCCTGAAGGAAACAGGCGTCAGCATCATCTTCGTGTCGCACGACATTGACGAAGTCATGGAGATCACCGACCGCATTACCGTCCTGCGCGACGGACACGTGATCGACAGCTTCGATACTGCGGCAACAAGCCGGACGCGCATCGTCGAGGCGATCGTGGGCCGTTCCCTGACGCAGGAGAGGCTGGTGCATGCCGAGCCCCTCGCAAACGTCCCGATGATGTCCGCCAGCAACCTTTCGGGACGGATCGTCAGAGACCTCGATCTCGAGGTCGCGCCAGGCGAGATCCTGGGGCTGACCGGCCTGATCGGCTCGGGCTTCGACGAGGTGCCCCGTCTCCTCGCCGGCGCTCAGCTTGCAAGCGCCGGACGGCTCGCCATGCCCGGCGGGGCCGTTCATGATCTTACCCGCATGCAGCCGGCCGACGCGGTCGCCGCTGGAATTGCCTTAATACCCGCGGATCGCCAGAAGCTAGGCCTCGCGCTCGATCTCAGCTTGACCGAGAACGCCATGCTGCCGATGGCGGCGCGTGGCGATCATTGCTTTCTGCTCGACCATCGTGCCCGCCACGCGAAAACGGCCGAACTGATGCGGCGCTTCGTCGTCAAGGCGGAGTCGCCGCGACAGGCTGCATCGGAGCTGTCGGGCGGAAACCAGCAGAAGCTGCTGCTCGCCAAATGGCTCCAGCTCGGGCCGAAGCTGGTGCTCCTCGACGAGCCGACCCAGGGGATCGATATCGGCGCGCGCCGCGAGATCTACGAGCGCCTGCTTGAAGCCTGCGCCGCCGGAGCGGCGGTCATCTGCGCGACTTCGGAGTTCGAGCAACTCGAATTGATCGCGCACCGCGTCGTCGTTTTCGAGCGCGGACGCGTCAAGGCCGAGCTGCGGGGCGGCGAGGTCACGAAATCCTCCATCGAAGCGGCCTGCTACGGAGAAACCAGGACATATGAACATGGCTGAGGTCGATCATGACTAATGTCGGCTACCAACTCGAACGGTATGGCCTGGTCATCGTGTGGCTGGCAGTGATCGCGCTCTTCGGCGCCCTGCGCCCTGAGACCTTCCTCACCTGGTCCAACTTCTCCAGCATCTTCGGCTCGGAAGCGGTGCTGGTCATTGTCACGCTCGGGCTCATCGTCCCGCTGACGGCCGGCGACTTCGACCTCTCCATTGCCCAGACGCTGACCTTCACCTCAATGCTCACCGCGATCCTGAGCGCGCGTATGGGCGTACCAATCGGCTACGCCATCCCCATCGCGCTCGCCGCGGGCGCCATTGTCGGGCTGATCAACGGTGCGATCACGCTCTACTTCCGCGTCCACTCGCTGATCGTGACGCTGGGCGTCGGCACTTTCCTGCATGGCATCACGTTGTGGATGAGCGACAGCCAGACGATCAGCGGCGTGTCGCGCGTGCTTATGCAGTACGTCATTATCCAGCGAATCTTTGGCATTCCCGTCAGCTTCTACTACGCAATCGTGCTGGCCGCGCTCGTCTGGTACGTCCTGTCCTACACCGCCTTCGGCCAGCAGTTGCTGTTCACGGGCCGCGGTCGCGAGGTTGGACGCCTGACCGGCGTCGCCGTCGGCCGCGTGCGGATGACTGCCTTTGTCGTGTCGGGCATGATGGGCGCCTTCGCCGGCATCCTCTACACAGGTACGACAGGATCGGCGAACCCGACCTCAGGCACGACACTGCTCCTGCCGGCCTTTGCAGCCGCCTTCCTTGGTGCAACCTGCATCAAGCCGGGCCGCTTCAATGCGTGGGGCTCCGTCATCGCTGTTTATTTTCTCGTCACCGGCATCAATGGCCTATCGGTGCTCGGCTTCCGCACCTTCGTCCACGACCTCTTCTATGGCGGCGCACTCGTGGTCGCGGTGATGGTTTCGCAGCTCGTCAGCGGGCGCAAGGAAAGGACCCTCTGATGAACTATCCGGCAAACAGGTCGTTTTCGGCGATTTCGATCAACGCGGAGCGGCTCTGGTCACGTCACATGGAGATGGCCCGAATAGGGGCGATCGACGGAACCGGATCGTGCCGCCTCGCCATGACGGCCGAGGACGCGGAAGCCCGCGAACTCCTTGCGTCCTGGTGCAGGCAGGCCGGCCTTGACGTCCATGTCGACTTGGCCGGCAACATGTTCGCCGTTCGTCCCGGCAGTGATCCCCGCCGTTCGCCTGTCGCCTCGGGCAGCCATCTCGACACGCAGCCGCATGGCGGTCGCTTCGACGGCATTTCGGGGGTACTCGCCGCGCTCGAGGTCATCGAGACGCTGAACGACGAAGGGATCGAGACGGCCGCGCCGCTCGCGGTCGTGAACTGGACGAACGAGGAGGGCGTGCGCTACGCACCCGGCCTTCTCGGCTCCGCCTGGTTTGCCGGCTTGCTTGACGACGAAGCGCTTGCTCGCGTCAAGGCGTCCGACGGGACGCCGTTCCAGCAAGAAGCGCGTGAACGCGGCTGGCTTGGCGATAGCGCTGACAAGTTTCCCCTGGAAGCCTTCCTGGAACTCCATATCGAACAAGGCCCTATCCTTGAACGGGAAGGTCTTCAGGTAGGGATCGTGACGTCTGTGCAGGGGCTGCGCTGGCTCGACGTGGAGGTCGAGGGAACCGACGCTCACGCCGGTACAACGCCGCTGGACCAGCGCCAGGACGCGCTGCTGGCTTCGGCGCGCATGCTGGTGGCCCTGAACGAATTAGGGCGCCGGTACGGGTCCACGGCGCGGGTTAGCGTTGGCCGACTGCGGACCGCGACGGACGGTCCGAGCACCATCGTCGGCCATGCGTCATTCGTCGTGGACATCAGGCATCCGGATCCCGACACGCTCGAACGTTTGAGCCAGGAATGCGCGGCCGTCTGTGCGGCGACGGGCAAGGCGTTCGGCTGCGAGGTCGCCGTCTCCGAGCGCATCGCTGTTCCTCCGACAACGTTCCATGACACCTGCGTCACGGCGCTGGAGAGCGCTGCGGAAGAGCGGGGATACTCCTATCGACGCATCGCGAGCGGCGCGCTTCACGACGCCGCCAACGTCGCCAAGGTCGCCCCGACCGCGATGATCTTTGTGCCATGCCGCGACGGCATCAGCCACAACGTGAAGGAGTATGCTTCGCCAGAAGACTTGGCTGCGGGGACCAACGTCCTATTGCATGCACTTCTTAAGCTGGCGCAGTAGTCGATGGTTGATCTGGCTGCGCCTGCTTCAGGTGCGTTGGCTGTGCATTTGTGAATGTTTGCCGCAAAGCCTTTAGTCGACTGCTGCCAGGCATATGACCGATGTAGCGGCCGTTCCTCGCCTTGATCTCAACCGCTATCTCGGGCGTTGGTACGAAATCTGCCGTCTTCCCCTGAGGTGGGAGGATGAGACGGCGACCGACATCACCGCCAACTACTCCCTCGTCGCCACTCCTGACCGAAACAACCTCTGGGTACTCTCCCGGGAGCCGCGCCTGTCGGAGGGGACGCTCCGGGACTAATTGGCGGAGGCCCAGAGGCAGGGCTTTGATCTCGCGAAACTGATCACCCCACGACACCGGGCCGACAGGTGACGGATTCTAACAGAGGAATTGCCGTCGCACCTGCTGAATGACCAGCGCTCGGCTTCCTAGTCCAGAGATCTCGCCTCAACGCGACGCCCAAGGCTGTATCCCGCAACGCCAATGGAGATCCGCTTCGCGCTCAGGCCCCGTCCGCCTGCCGCCGCGCCCCTTTCCTCGCCCCGCGGCGACCGGGCGGCGGCGCCTCCTGGTCCACCGCTTTATCAATCTTTGCGCCCTCAGGACGTTCTCTGGTCTTGACTTCACGATGTCGCTTATATTCAATCAAAAATAGGAGCACTGATCCGATAATAGGAACATGAAATCTACGAGCCAGTCTCTCTCACGCGGCCTGGATATCTTGCTGGCAATCGACGCCTCGCCGGTTCCCATGGGGGTGCGCGAGATAGGCAGGCAGCTGGATCTCAGTTCAGCAATCGTGCAGCGACTGCTGAACACGCTGTCGTCTTACGGCTTCGTCGAGCAGGAAGCTTCGACGCGGCGCTATCGGATAGGTCATCGATCGATTTTCCTTGGCGCGTCCAACCGCAATGCGGACGGTCTGATGCGCAGCGCCCACGACATCCTTCGCAAGCTCGCCGACGAAGAGAGCCTCAACGGCTATCTCGGCGCCATTTCGGGAGACCGAGGCATCTATCTGCTTTCCGTACCCAGCCGCCGTATCATTCTGCGCGTGGATGCCGGGGAACCGCTCTCGATGCATTGCACGGCACTGGGCAAGATATTGCTCGCTGCGATCCCGATGAAGCAGGCCCGCGCTCTTCTTGGAGACGGCCCGCTGCCCAAGAAGACCGAGCATACGATCGTCGATCCCGATGCAGTCATTGCCGAACTCCCGGCTATCCGGCGGGCGGGCTATTCGCAGGTGCGCGAGGAGAACCTCCCCGGTGTGATCTCGGTCGCCGCGCCGATCGCCAATGAGACAGGTGCGATCGTGGCAGGCCTCAGCCTCGCTTACGCCAGCGGCACCATCGGCATCCCTCACGAACGCGTCGTCGAGCTTGCCATTGAGGCAGCTCACAAGCTTTCGGGCAGTCTCGGCTGCTCCATGTCTCTCATCGATCGCTGGAGAAACGAGCCGGCGGATTGACCCACGATGCTTGACCTACGGCAAGCGTGACCAGCCACAATCAGAAAATGGGGACCAAAATGCTACGCAACATTACTCTTGCAGGCCTCGTCGTGTGTGCAGCGACGTTTGCAGCCCACGCGCAGGAAAAGATCCAGATCGGCGCGGCAATGCCGATCACTGGCCCGGTGGCTCACGGCGCGCTTCAGGAGAAGCGAGGGCTGGAGCTTGCGCTCGAAGAGATAAATGCGGCCGGCGGCGTGCTGGGCAAGCAACTTGAGCTGCTTTACGAAGACAACCAGTGCAACCCTTCTGTCGCCGTGACGGTGACGAACAAGTTGCTTGAAGCCGGTGTTCCGGCGGTGCTCGGCCAGCAGTGCAGTTCGGCCGTGCTCGCCACCATGTCGCTGTTCCAGCGCGCTCAGGTTCCGCTCGTCTCGTCGATCGCGACCAACCCCAAGATTTCCGAGCTTTCCGGCGTCGGGGGGAATCCCTGGGTGTTTCGTTTGAACCCGTCGGATCGCGAACTGGCCGTCGCGAACGTCAACTATCTCGCCAGCCTGGGCGCGATCCAGAAGATCGCGATCGTGGCCGAGAGCACGGATTATGGCCGCGGCGGTGCGGACGCGTTCGCCGAAGCAGCGAAGAGCAAGGGCCTCGAGGTCGTCTCGACGGACTTCCATCCGCTTGGTGCACCCGACTTCACCACGATAATCGCAAGGCTTCTGAACAATGGAACGCAGGCTGTGGCCGTCTACCAGGCGCACGCCGACAACGCGAACTTTGCCAGGCAGGCGCACGCCATGGGTCTCAAGGCGATCATGACCGGCAAGCTCAGCCTCGACGGCGACACGTTTGCGGAACTCATCAAGCAGGGCGCCTACGACGATGCAGTCACGGCATTCCCCTACTCTCCGGCGGTCGATACTCCGGAGAACAAGGCTTTCACGGCTCGTGTCCTGGAGAAGTACGGTGAGAGCGCGACCTACGAGACGTTCGCCGGATATGAATCGCTGCATATCCTCGCCCAGGCGATCGAAAAGGCAGGGAAGGCCGAGCCTTCCGCCATTCGCGATGCTCTCGAGAAGACCAGCTACAAGTCCATGATCGGCGCGACTGTCGATTTCGACGACCACAATCAGGCACACAACAACGCCGTCATCATCACGATCAAGGATCGCGTTCTCGGCGTAAAAGACGTGTTCCCGACGAAATAAGCGACGACAATGAGCTACGAGTTCCTTCTGCAGCTCATCGTCAACGGCATCGTGGTCGGCCTGATATACGGGCTGATCGCGACCGGTCTGGCGCTGCTGTTCGGCATCCTTCACATCGTGAACTTCGCGCATGGCGAGATGGTCATGCTGGCGATGTATGCAATGGCCGTCGTCGTGCCGTTGCTCGGTGGGAGCTATATGGCGAGCTTCGCGATTATCGTGATCGCGGCAGCGCTGCTCGGCTGGCTCGTCTCCGGCGGGCTGCTGGCCGCCCTGTCGTCGAAGCCGGGCCAGATGGCGATATTTGAAAAAAGCCTTCTTCTGACCCTTGGCCTGTCCATCATCCTCCTGAACGGAGTGCAGTACATTTTCACTGCCACGCCCATGATGGTAACGACCGACATCCCGACCGGCGCCTTCACCTTCGGCACAGTCCGGCTGAGCTACGGACACGCCATTGCGGGCGCCATCGCCATCGTCATCTTCGCCGGCCTCTATCTGTTTCTGACGCGGTCCAACAGCGGCCGTGCCTTGCGCGCGGTCGCCCAAAACCGGGAAGCAGCGCTCATGATCGGCCTTGACCCGGAGAAAGTGGCACGCAGGGCAATCACGCTCAGCATCGTGCTTTGCGCCGTAGGCGGGGCAGTCCTCATCCCGCTGTATGTGTTCCAGCCGATCGTCGGCCAGGCGCTCCTGCTCAAGGCGTTCGCCATCGTCATCATCGGCGGCATGGGCAATGTGCTGGGGGCCGCCGTGGTCGCCCTGGGACTCGGCGTTCTGGAGAGCGTGGTCGGCGGCTTCGCGAACATCGTCTGGCAGAACGCCATTGCCTTCCTGGGAATGATCCTCGTGCTCCTGATCCGCCCGCAGGGACTGTTCGCCCTCGCCATGAGAAAGGGCTAGGCCAATGACCCGCACCAGTCCGGTTTCTTGGAACGCACTGCTGGCCGCCCTCTTGCTGGCCGCCGGCATCATCGTGCCGTTCCTGACGCAGTCTTCCTATTTCCTGACGATCGGCATCAGCGCGATGATCTTCACGGTGTTCGCGATGAGCCTCAATATCGTCTACGGATATGCAGGACTGCTGTCCCTCGCCCAGGTCGGTTTCTGGGGAGTGGGCAGCTATGTTGCCGCCCTGGTCGTCACGCGGCTGGGCGGTTCCATATGGGAGGGGATGATCGCCGCCGCCCTCGTCGCGGCTGGGGGCGCGATCTTAATCGGTGCCGCCGCCCTACGACTGTCCAACCACGCGTTCGTCATCGTTTCCCTGTGCTTCACGTTGCTTATGCAAATGCTCGCGCAGGAGTGGATCGATGTCACGAACGGACCCATGGGGATTCCGGGCCTGCCGCCGCCGAGCATCGGCTTTGGCGAGGCCGTCTTCAGCTTCGGCACGCCGACCCGCTTCTTTTATCTCGCACTCGTCTTCGCAACCGTCTCGCTGGGCGCAATCTGGATCGTGGTCACGTCACGGGTCGGCAAAACCCTGCGTATGATCAAACACGACGAGACGCTTGCGCGCTCGCTCGGACTGCGGGTGACGATATGGAAGCTCGTTGCCATCGCCCTCGCTTCCGTCTTCGCCGCTCTCTCCGGGGCACTTTACGTCTTCTATGTCACAATCGTCGATCCGCTGATCTTCGACGTCTACTACACACAGGTCATTCTCGTGATTGTGATCATCGGCGGCCTCGGCAGCTTCTGGCCCGTGGTGATCAGCGGGCTCCTGATCACCGTCTTGCCGGAAATCCTGAGAACTCCAAACGAGCTGAGAATGATCAGCTACGGTGTGATCCTGCTCCTGGCAGTGCTGATAATGCCGACCGGCATCGCCGGACTGGCCGGGAAGATGCGCGCCCGTCGAACGACACCTGCTACCAGCACTGCGGAGCTGCTTCAATGACCGGCGCCGCGAACCCAGCCACAGCAGCCGCCGACCCTCTGCTACAAGTGAGGGGGCTGCGCAGAAGCTTTGCAGGCGTTCATGCGGTCGACGGGCTCGATCTGGATGTCGCCCAGGGCTCCGTCACGGGTCTAATTGGACCGAATGGATGCGGCAAGACGACGTCAGTCAACTGTATCACCGGATTCGATCGCAGCTTCACCGGCGAAGTGAAAATGATGGAGAAGCCGCTGGCCGGTCTTGCGCCCGAGGCAATCGCACGGGGCGGGCTCATGCGGACTTTCCAGGCGATCAGGGTCTTTGATTCCTTCACGGTGCTCGAAAACGTCAAGCTCTCCATGCAGAGCTTCGATGGAACGACCGTCTGGCAGGCGCTTGCGCGCACGCAGCAATTTCGTCGCACCGAACACGAAACCGAGTCGAAGGCTTACGAGCTACTCGAACTGGTCGGGCTTCGGGCGAAATCTCATGACGCGGCGGGCGAACTTTCCTACGGGCAGAAGAAGCTGCTTTCGCTCGCAGGCATTCTCATGTCGAGCCCACGCTTGGTGATCCTCGACGAACCCGTCGCCGGGGTGAATCCCACGCGCGCAATGGAGATCGCCGACATCATCAAGTCGGTCAAGGATCGCGGCACCACGTTCCTCGTCATCGAACACAACATCCCCTTCGTCATGCGTCTGTGCGACAGCGTCGTGGTGATGGATCGCGGGAAACGGCTCGTCCAAGGGCCGCCCGAAGAGATCCGCAACGACCCCGCGGTGCTGGAAGCCTATTTGGGAGGCGCTGCCAATGTCGGCGACTGATCCTCTGCTGCGATGCGAGGGGCTTGTCGCCGGCTATGGCGGGCCGCCAATCGTCCGTCAGGTCTATCTCGATGTCCCCGAGAACGAAATGATGACGCTTGTTGGTCCTAACGGCGCCGGCAAGTCGACCTTGCTTCGCGCCTTGTACGGACTCACCAAGACCTACGCCGGACACATCGTCTTCGCGGGCAGATCGATAGAAAAGACCACGCCCCTGGAGCGCTATGCCACCGGGATAGCCCTCGTCCCGCAGGGCCGATGCAATTTCGACAGGATGAGCGTCGCCGAAAACTTGGCGGTGGCAGCGCACTCGGTACCCGTGGCCCGACGACCCGAAGCACTCGACTATGTGCTCGGCCTGTTCCCGACGCTCAAGCCTCTCATGCAGTCGATGGCCGGAAATCTGAGCGGTGGCGAACAGCAGCTTCTCGAAATGGCCATGGTCCTGCAGACCCGCCCCAAATGTCTGCTTGTCGATGAACCGTCACTGGGCCTGTCGCCCAGAATGCAAGCCGCCGTTTTCGAGAAACTGGCCGAGCTCAGGGATGGCGGAATGACGGTCGTGGCAGTCGAGCAGAATGTGCGTGTCGCGCTCGCGGTGTCCAATCGGGCAGCCGTCCTGGTCCAGGGCGAGATCGCGTTCGAAGGACCGGCCGATCAGATCCTGGCAGACGACAGAATTCGCACAGCCTACCTCGGCGGTCAAACGATCAGCCAGGCAGCCAACGATAGATAAATCCGCAGTGAGGAAAAATGACTGATCTCCCCGCCATGACGGAACTCGCGCGCGAGCTCCGAGGCAAGGTCTTTCGCGAGGTGTCGGATGATGTCGAGCTCATCGTCTCATCCGACAGCGCCAATAAGGCTTATCTCTCTGGCTATGTCAGCATGGCACATGACGTGGCACCGCATTACCGTTCAGCAGTGCTTGCGTCACGGGAACGCGCCTCTCTCCTCGTCAGCGCCGCCGACGCCGGGCCTGCTTTCGAATTGCTCGGAGATCCAAGCCTGATCCACCGCTATGGCGAGTTCTACTTCGAGACGGCCGGCGACAAGGAGCCGCAGGGATACAACGTACCTCCAACTGCGACCTTTGAGGACGCCGCAGTGGACGTGCTCCGTACGCTGCAGCCGTCGCGAGGACTCGTCGGAGTCGATCGCGCGGATGGAGACATGCTCTGGAAGCTCAGCCGTGAATTGCTGGGAGAGGCGAAGGTCGTCGACATTACGCCCAACCTGCGAGCGGCGCGCGCCACCAAGACCTCTGACGAGGTGGAGCGTCTGCGCAGAGCGACAGTGTTGGTCGAGGATGGTTTTCGCAAGCTCATCGACAATGCCCATGCCGGGATGACGGAAATCGAACTCGCAGCCATGATCGCCGAACGCATGGTGGCTGGCGGAGGCGTGCCCCGGTTCGTGTCCGTAACGTCCGGGCCACGATCAGCGCTTGCCGACGCATATGCGACGAACAGGCCAATCGCCAAGGGCGAGTTGATCCGGATCGATGCCGGCTGCACGGTCGACGGGTATTGGTCCGACATGGCGCGAACCTTTGTATTCGGCGAGCCCGATGCGCGGCAAAGAAAAACCTACGAGGCGCTCGCCATCGGCCTTGAACAGGAACTGGCGGCAGTCAGGGCGGGTATCGCGGCAAATGAGCTCTTCGCGATCGCGATGAAGGCCGTCAAGGAGAACGGCATCCCGCACTACAAACGCCAGCATTGCGGCCATGGGATCGGTTTGCGCACATATGACTCGCCCTTGATCAATTCGATTGACACGACGGAACTGGTCGAAGGCATGTGCCTGTGCGTGGAGACGCCTTACTACGAGCTGAACCTGGACGGGATGATGGTCGAGGACACCATTCGCGTCACGGCGAACGGATACGAGCCGATCACGACGATCTCGCGTGAGCTGTTCGTGCTCTCATGATCGAGCAATCCAGCTAAAGCGAAAGATAACAGGCCAGAGCTTGCCCAACTAGATCGCCCGGGCACGCCACCCGCGTAATCGTATTCGAAGAAATTGAACTTCTGCGAAATCCACGGCAGCAACCGGAGAAACGAGATGTCGGTGAAGAACGAAACGGTTTCCCTGGCGACAGGGCAGAGGTCATTTGGCCCTGGCAATCCTGTTTTTCCGCTGCTGCCGGCACAGCTGTCGGGCT
Source organism: Rhizobiaceae bacterium (assembly GCA_035556195.1). Classification (GTDB taxonomy): domain Bacteria; phylum Pseudomonadota; class Alphaproteobacteria; order Rhizobiales; family Rhizobiaceae. The sequence continues at coordinate 82,745 of DATMFK010000007.1, read as the reverse complement.
GCCCAGTCACCTCCACGGCGGAAATGCAATATCCGCTGGAACTGACCTTCGACTATGAGAAAGCGAACGGCCTGAGCTTCACTATCGCTGGTGCCTCGCAGAGCTGGCGGCAGCTTCTGCCTCCTCTTCATCCAGGTGCATCCATGCCCGTAGGATCGACACCATTGGTGGACGTCTCCTCAATCGCTCCCGAACGGTTCAGACATCGTGGCGTGTTCGTGAAGGACGAAAGCCGCAATCCGACGTGGAGCCACAAGGACAGACTCAACAAATACACGATCAGCGCTGCGCTTCTTGAAGGCGCTTCGACCATCATAGTGGCCTCATCGGGCAACCACGGGGTTTCCGCCGCGGCGATGGCAGCTCGTGCGGGACTGAACTGCATTGTCATCACGATGCCGGAAGTCAGTCCTGCTTTCCGGGATATGATCATCGGCTATGGTGCCTATCCCGTGTTCTTGCCGGTCGATGCCAGGTGGCCCGCCATGCGGGCGCTACGGGAAGTGCCCGGCACCTATCCCGTAAGCAATCTAACCACGTTTCACACGGGCCATCCCTGGGGACCGGAAGGCTACAAGACGATCGCCTACGAGATCCTGGCGGACTTTGACGGCGAGCCACCGGCGGCTGTAGTCGTGCCAACCGGGTATGGCGAGATGTTGTATGGTATCTTCAAGGGGTTTTGGGAAGCCAAGCATCTCGGCTTGACGGACAGAGTTCCGCAGCTCGTCTCAGTCGAACCTGCCGCTCGGGGTCCGCTGTTCCACGCATTAAAGGCCGGCACGGAGGCAACGACGGTCAAAGCCCTTCCCACCATCCAATCTGGGACCGGATGTACGGTCAACGGCTTCAGGGCCGTGGTCGCCATTCGCGACAGCAATGGAATCCCCATGCTGGTGACCGACGAGGCTGCAGCCGTGGCCCATGCGGCGCTGGCACGTCAAGGCTTGTGGCAGGAATTCTCCGCCAGTGCAGCGTTCGCAGCGCTCGACGACATTCAGGAGTTCGCAAACGAGGGTCCAGTGGTGGTCGTCAGTTCTTCGACTGGGCTCAAGGAACCTGCAAGGCCGGTCCAGGTCAAGCAGGCGGGACCAGATCTTGGATCTTTGCGCGCTTATCTGAAATCGGAGTTCTCTTTCGACCTGTAGAACGGCGTTTTTCTCGGCTTGTCGCCAAGGGAGGCCAGCCCTGGGAATACCGAGCTTGCGACAATCCGCGAGGGTGAAGGGGTCCGGTGGCCTATTCGCGGACCGTCTATGCGCCGGCGCGATTGCGCATCCGAAACGTCATGAAGAATACATGGAGGGTGCCTTCGTTGCCGTTGCGGACTGGCCTCTGATCTACGCGATGATATCGAGACAGGTGCTATCGATCGCGATCGCGTCGAAGGCACGCAGCTGGCATACGCGGACTCCTTGCAGCCTAGGAAACTCGACAAGGCCGGGCCACGCCAGACCTGGGTGTGGCGCAGGCGCGGATCTGCTCCTCGAGATGGAAGTTTGTGCCTGAGGCCCCGTCTTTTCTGTCGTCATTTGCCAAAGCCGTTGCGTGAGAGGATTTCGTCGAAGCGCTTGCGAGCGCGTGCCGGGACGTCGGCTTTCGTGGAGGTTTCCGGAAGCTCAGACTCACCGACGCGGATGACCATCACCATGCCCATACCGGTATGCGGCGAACATTTGATGCCATAGAAGCCGTCTGGTCGAGCTTGACCTTGATCTTCTCATTGATCTTGCCCTTGAAGGCGGCACAGCCGTCGGGAACCATGCCGCCGATCGTCGCGGCATTGTGGCCCGTGCTGGCATTCAGAAGCTTGACGGTATCGCCGGGCTTCCCTTGCACGAAATCCGGCGCGTAGACCATCGGTCCGGCTGCCCCGCGATTGAGCATCAACGCGAATAGAGCTACGGTTTGCAGGCGCATCGGGTTGCCTTCAGCAGGCTGGGTGAAAGCGGAACATCTGCGTGCCGTCCGCCGGATCGGTGAGAATGCTTGCCCGGACGCCGAACACCGCTAAGATCCGGTCGGCAGTCAGCACGTCATGTGGTGTGCCCAAAGCGACAAGCCGACCGCCGGACAGCACGCCGACGCGATCGCAGGTGAGCGCCTGGTTGAGATCGTGCAGCGCCACGACCGAGGTGACGGGCAGCTTGGCAACCAGGTCCAGGATCGAGAGCTGATGCTGGATGTCGAGGTGGTTGGTCGGCTCATCGAGAAGCAATATCCGGGGTTGCTGCGCGAGCGCGCGAGCCAGGTGCACGCGCTGGCGCTCGCCGCCGGACAGTGTCGCCCACGAACGTCGCTCGAACCCGCCCATGTCGGTATCGGCCAACGCCTGTGCGACGATGCGGTCGTCTTCGGGCGACCAGGGCTGCAGGGGCGTGAGCCAGGGCGTGCGGCCGAGCTCGATGGCGTCCTTCACGGTGATGGCTTCCGTCGTCTCAGACTGCTGCTCGAGGAAGGCGATCAATTGGGCGGCTTCGCGCCGGGGTATCTTGTCGAGCGCCTTGCCGCCGATACCGACGCTGCCTGACGTCGGTGTCCGGATGCCTGCCAGCAGTTTCATCAGCGTCGACTTGCCGGAACCGTTCGGCCCGACGAGGCCGAGCGTCTCGCCCTCCCGCACGACAAGGTCGACATCCGACACGATGGGCTTGCCGCGGACCGACCAGCCGAGATTACGCGCTTCAAGGATCATTGCCGGCGCCGCCCTCGGAGCAGGATCAGCGCAAAAGCGGGAGCGCCTACGAGCGCGGTGATGACGCCGATCGGCAGTACCTGCCCGGGAATGATGGTACGGGAGATGACGTCGGCAGCAATCAGGAAAGCGGCCCCGATGAGCGCCGTTGTCGGCCCAAGCCTGCCGTGCCGGACGCCGACGAGAAACCTTGCCGCATGCGGGATGACGAGGCCGACGAAGCCGATCGAGCCGACGATGCTGACCATCACCGCCGTTACCAACGCAGTCAAGCCGATGAGGACGACCTGAACCTGCCTCACATTGATGCCGAGGGACGACGCGGATTCCGCGCCGAACGCGAAGGCGTCGAGCGCGCGGGCGTACCAGAAGCAGGCGAAGAGCCCGATCACCGCGATAGGGACCGCAAGCCATACGTCGGGCCAGCGCGCGCCGCTCAGACTTCCCAACAGCCAGAACATGACCGCGCGGGCCTGTTCCGCATTTGCCGACTTGGTGACGACGAACGAGGTCAGCGCGTTGAATAGCTGCGAGCCCGCAATGCCGGCGAGTATGATCTGTCCGGTGCCCTGCAGCGTCACGCCGCCACCGGCAGCGCGCGCCAGGGCAGCCACGAACAGGAATGCGGCCACGGCGCCAACGAAGGCGCCCAACGACGTCGAGATGACGCCGGCCCCAAATCCCGCGACCGTGACCGCCACCGCGCCGGTCGAGGCACCGGCGGAGATGCCGAGCAGATAGGGATCAGCCAGCGCGTTCCGCAAGAGCGACTGCAGCACCAGGCCGGAGATCGCCAAGCCCGACCCGCAGCATGCCGCAATTATCGCGCGTGGCATGCGATAATTCCAGATGATGCCCATCTCGATCGGATCGAGCGGATAGGCAGAGCCGAGTATCTTGTTGGCGAGCGTCTGCAGGACGGTCGTGACCGGGATCGGTGTCTCACCGATGCAGATGGCTGCCAGCACCGCCGCGACGAGCGCGACGAAGCCGAGCATCCCCCGGCCAAGCCGGGAGACATAGATCGCTTGGGAGGTGGTCAGGCTCACTTTCTGGGACTCACTTCGCCAGCCCGAAGTCCTTGAGTGACTGGGAGAGCACCTCGAGACCGTTGATCGTGCGGATGGTCGCATCCATTGCATGTGCGTCCATAACGACGATGCGATTGTTCTTCACCGCGTCCATCTGGCTGGCGACCGGATCGGATTTCAGGAACTCCAGCTTCTTCTCGTAGTCGTCAGCGGGGAAGCGGCGGCGGTCCATCTTGGCTATCACGATGAGAGTCGGATTCGCCTTCGCGATCGTCTCCCAGCCGACCACGGGCCACTCTTCGTCCGATTCGATGATGTTCTTGATGCCGAGCTTGTCCATCATGTACGCGGGTGCGCCCTTTCGGCCGGCGACATAGGGGTCGATGCCCATTTCGGCACTGGAGAACCAGAAGACCGCCGACACGTCATTGAGATTCAGGGCCTTGGCGCCCTCGATCGCCGCGTTCTCGCGCTCGGTCAGGCTGGCGACCACGACGTCACCCTTGTCTTGGATGTCGAAGATCTGCGCCAGCTCCTGCACGCCCAGGTGGATCGCTGCGGTCGAGAACAGCTCGCTGCGCGTGCCGTCGATGCCGACGGTGTTGTCCTTCGCCACGCAGTCGGCCGGCTGCACGTAGGTCGGGATGCCGACGTCGTGGAATTGCGTCCGCGTCGCGACGATGCCGTCAGGACCGACATGCCAGATGAACTGCACGGTCACCAGCTCCGGCTTCTTGGCGACGACGCTCTCGAAGCTCGGATCGTTGTCGGCGAGCCGCTCGATCTTGTCGTTGACCTCCTTGAACTCGGGTAGCACCTCGTTGAACCAGACCGAGGTGCCGGCCACCTTGTCGCCGAGGCCGAGCGCGTAGAGCACTTCGGTCGCTGCCTGGCCGACCGTCACGGTCGACGTCGGCGCCTCCTGGAAGGTCAACGTCTCACCACAGTTTTCGAGGGTCAGCGGATATTGGGTCGGCTCGGCCGAAGCGGCGGTTGTGAGGAAAGCAAAGCTGGCAGCGGCAAGCGCAAGGCGTGAAACAGTCATGACGCGAAGATCTCCGATCGGTTGCTGGCAGGGACCGAAGGAGTCGGGTCGGGACGGCAATGATCGACACCCCGTCCGAGCGGACGCGGTGCGGCTGCACTCGATGTGTGGCTAGCGTCATCGACAACCTCCCCGGACAACCCCGCCCGGCGTGTTCACTTACAGGTGTCGGTAGGTCTCCTGACTGACGGGTCTTCGCTCCTCTCGGCCTTCCCAGGTACAGGACCCAGTGGCTCATTCGAGAGGAACTGACCGCCTACAGTTGCGGGGGCAGTTTCGTTTCGCGGGCAGGCCGCGGCGAATTCCCTGTTATTTCCTTGCGGAAACCGACACCTGTTCCTAGCCAATCCCTGACCTCGTATCAAGCGCTCGCTCATAATCCGGATCCGCGCTCTTGCAGTTCGTGATGTTATTACGTAACAAACATTGGTGGTTTAACCGAGGAGAGCGAACAATGCAAACACTATGGAGGAGCAGCGCGGCACTGCTCGCACTGATGGCGGGCGTAAGCAGCGCCTCGGCCGATCGGCAGGAAGCCTGGCGTCTGTTCGTCGCAGATCGCGATCAGGCCAAGGTGACCGTGATTGACGCGATCAAGGGTGAGATACTCGGGGCGCTCACGGTCAAGTCGCCGGCTTCGCTCTATCGCAGCAATAGCGGACAGACAGTGTTCGCCGTGCAGGGCGATGCCGGTACTGTCACTGCCATCGCCAGCGGAATTTCCTTCGACGACCATGGCGATCACGGCGACATCGATGTCGAGGCGCCGAAGCTGACCGGCACAGAGATCGCCGGTGAAAAGCCTTCTCATTTCGTCGAGCATGACGGCCAGTTCGCGGCTTTTTTTGACGGGGAAGGTGTCGCCCGGATCATCTCCGAGAAGGCGGTTCTGGAAGGCAAATCGGACGTCCGGGAAGTGAAGACGGACGCGTCGCAGCACGGCGTCGCGGTCGCCTATGGCTCCCACGTCCTCCTGTCGGAGCCGAATAAGGAGAAGCCGGCCGAACTGCCGGTTGGGATCAGGACCGTCGATGCGGCCGGCGCGCAGGTGGGCGACATCGCCGCATGTCCCGACCTTCACGGCGAGGCGTCGTCCGGCAACATCCTGGCATTCGCCTGCGCCACCGGCCTGCTCGTGGTCACGCATGGCGAGGGCGCGCCGGAAATCCGGCATCTGCCCTATCCGGAATCGCTACCGGACGGCAAGTCCACCACGCTGATCGGCGGCAGGGGCCTGCAATATTTCCTCGGTAACTATGGTCCCGACAAGGTCGTGCTGATCGACCCAACGGCGGAAAAGGATGGTTTCAGGCAGGTAGAGCTGCCGACCCGGCGCATGCATTTCGCCGTCGATCCGATTCGGCCGAAGTTCGCCTATGTCTTCACTGAAGACGGTCAGCTTCACCAGCTGGATGTGCTCACTGGCAAGATCGCCAATTCGCGCAGGCTGACCGACCCCTATTCGATGGATGGGCACTGGAACGATCCGCGTCCGCGCATCGCGGTGGCCGGCGACAGCATCGTCGTGACCGACCCGCTTCAGGGCAAGTTGCATCTCGTCGACGCGCCTTCCTTCGCCAAGGCCGGCGAGATTGCAGTCGGGGGAAAGCCCTATAGCGTCGTCGCGGTTGGCGGAAGCGGTCAGGTTCACGAGGGGGAGGAACACGCACATAACCACGATCACGACGACGACCAGATTTACAAAGGCTACTTTGAAGACGATCAGGTCAAGGATCGTGCCTTGTCGGATTGGGCAGGCGACTGGCAGTCGGTCTATGGCTACTTGCAGGACGGGACGCTCGATCCGGTCATGGCGCACAAAGCGGAGAGCGGTGGCCAGACTGCCGACGAATACAAGGCATACTATGAAGCCGGCTACAGGACCGATGTCGAACGTATCACCATCGACGGCGACGCCGTCACCTTCTTCAAGGACGGCGAGCCGCTGAAAGCCCGATATGCCAGCGACGGTCATGAAATCCTGATCTATGAGAAGGGCAACCGTGGCGTGCGCTTCATCTTCAAGAAGGCAGAAGGTGACACCGAGGCTCCGGACTATATCCAGTTCAGCGACCACAAGATCGCGCCGGCAGCGGCCGACCACTATCACCTCTATTGGGGCAACGACCGCGCCGCCCTGTTGAAGGAAGTGACGAACTGGCCAACCTACTACCCGTCGTCCCTGAATGCGAAGCAAATCGTCGAAGAGATGATGGCGCACTGACCGCGGCGCCCCTCTTCGCCTGCGCCCGGCCTCCACGGCCGGGCGCCTCTGTCCATCTTTGATTAAATCTAGAAATCAAGATGCCGCCATGCTCGACACAGCCAAACCTCAAACCGTTTGCCCGTAACCGTGCTCTCCGGCTTTCTCGCCGATCCATCCGCAGCCGCATCATGCCCGCCCATTTCATTCCCGATTGAACTATCGACCACCTCTCGGGGCGGACGCCCCCTGTGCGACGACAGGGCCGTGGAGGCTAACCGGCACGCGGCTTCCCGCTTGGTCCGTCGCTGGCAGGCGGCCCGGCGTTCATGTTCGCCGGTTGCCGACGGCCGCGCGCCTAGAAGATGCCGTTCCGTCACTCGCAAATGCGCCGAACGCTAAGCGGGGTATTTGACAGCAATACTCGGCGGTGAGATCGCGCCACACTGAGAATACCTGCTCGCTATTGCTGGGAAGACGGCTAGAAGGCAGGCGTTGGCGAGGCTGCGCGAAAGTGCTCGCGCAGCGTTTCCGTCTCGTACTCGTGACGGTACAAGCCACGCTTGCGCAAGATCGGCACGAGTTCGTCGGCGATCACCTCAAGCCCATCGATCAATCGATCCGGCTGCAAATTGAAGCCGTCGATGGCGCCGGCGTGGAACCAATCATCGATGTGATCCGCGAGCTGTTCCGGCGTGCCGACGAACCCGGCATGACCCGACCCGGTGTACCGCGTCTGCCTGAGATATTCGCGAACGGTAGGGTTGGTTTTGCGGATTTGCGTAATGATCGATTCGCGAAAGCCTATGCTGCCCGTGAAAGTCTGGCTGTCATTAAGGGGGCGGAGGATATCCTCGGGAAACGGCTCGTCGAGTTCGAGCTTCGAGGCGTCGTAGCCGATCGCCTGGGACAGCCAGCCGATCGAATATGATGCCGGCCCTGCGTCGTGGAGTTCATCGCTACGGCGGCGCGCCTCTTCTTCGGTGCTGCCGAGGCTGAGCAACAAGCCCGGGAGAATCTTGATGTCGTCGGGCGAGCGGCCGTTGTCACGCGCGAAGCCTTTGACCAGGCGATAGTGCTCGACCGCCTGGTTCTTGGTGAGTTCGGCCGAGAACACACCTTCTGCCACTCTCCCCGCGAGCGCGCGCCCCTGTGGTGAACCACCTGCTTGGAAGATGACCGGACGGCCTTGCTTCGACGGCGGGACTCGCAGACGGCCCTCGACTTCGAAGAACTCACCATGATGATGAATGTCGCGACCCGTTGCTGCCGACTCCCAGAGCGCCCGCACGATGTCAACGAACTCGCTCGCGCGTTCATAGCGGTCGTCGCGAAACGGAATGTCTGGCAGGCCGAAATTGCGTGCCGCGGGAACGCCGCGGGTGGTGACGACATTCCACGCCGCACGACCGCCGGTCTGATGATCCCAGGAGAGCAAGCGCTCGGCCAGCTCGAAAGGGTCGTTGAAGGTCGACGAGGCGGTGGCGACCAAGCCGACGTGCGAGGTCACCGAGGCCACCTGCCCCCAGTTCACCGTCGGTTCGAGGCGGATCGGATTGGCGTCATAGGCTGGGTCGCCGAGCAGCGGGCCATCAGCCAGAAAGATGGCGTCGAGGGTACCGCGCTCGGCTGTCCTGCCAATGTTCGCCCAGTACTCCGGGTCGATGAAGGCATCTTTCTTGAGCAGCGGCGTTTTCCATGACGCCGGTAGATAGCCCAGCACCAACACGTTGATGCCGAGGAGTACGTGACCAGATCGCCTATTCGTCATGGATGATGGCTCCGTTGTCTCTGCAGCGAGACGTGCGGCTTTGGCGGTGGGAAGGCGGCGCGCGCCGTCGGCGGCAGCGGCGCCGGCGCGGACAGGCCGAGGGCGGCCCGCAGGGACCCGCCGAGTGCGATGGGAGCGAAGCGGTCGGAAAGCCATCGCTCCGCGATGTCGAGCAGGTTGCCTACGGATTGCTCGGGATCTGCACGAAGGACGACGCCCTCCATGTCATCCGCCGGCGGCTCCTTGCCCAGCGCCACCACCGGCACGGAGCCCCCCGCCCCTAGGACGAGTTCGATCGGGTTGTTGCCGTCCACCGGCGGATTGTCCGTCGGCGTTGCGGCGTACCATGCAATCACCGATGCGCCCGTCACCGGCTCAGGCGCGTTTAGCGGCCCCGCGATCGAGAAGCTGTTGTCGATATCGACATGCACGATGCGGTTCGACTGAACCAGGATGCCGGTATCCCGGTTGCCGATGATCGAAGAGTGCGGCCAGCTCTGCTCGAGCGCGCGAACCGCTCGGGCTGCGTCGTAGGCGGTCTGAGCGTTGAGCGGCGCACCGCCGCCAAGGCCCGCTCCGCCCCAGGCCGGTGCTTCCTTCGGACCTTCGGGCGCATAGTCATCGCGTACCCCGATCAGCAGGCCGCTGCGACCACCCGACAGGTGGGCGAGCGAGGCGATGCGGCGCGCGATGTTGTAGGGATGGTCGCGCTGCGGCGTCGCAGCAATGAAGAACCGACCGTATTTCGTGCTGCCCGCCAGGGTCGCGCCGACCGCACTGCTGGCCAGCGTGACCGCTGCCGGCGCGCTGCCGTCCACGCGGTCGATTCCCAGCACACTGAACGCGACCGGCAATGAGTCCCACCGAGACAGCAGCGCGCGGTTGCCCGTGAGTTCCACAAGGTGCGGTCCGGCAAGGCCAAGTGCCAGATAGGGAGCTGTCATTGGGGCGACTCCCTAGTTGCCTTGGCCGCCGCGCCCAAGTCGGGCGATGCTCGACACGGGCGAATTGTCGTTGACCAGGTAGTCGCCCAGGATGCGCGCCTTGTAGGCGATGGGATTATGCGACGCGAGCGTGCGTGCATTGCGCCAATGACGATCGAGTGCGGTTTCCTCGGAGGTCGCGGATGCGCCGAGAGCATCGAAGATATGGGTGGCCGCGTAGAGGACGCCATCGATGATCGCGAGTTGCGCCTGCGATACGGCTACTTCTCCGTTCACGGCGAGCTTGTCGCGCAACGCGATGTCGCCGGCGGCGTGGGCGCTGGCAATGAGGTCGAGCGAGCTTGCGGCACAGCGCAGAGCTGCTTCGGTCGAGAAAACCCGCACCGATATCTCGCCGATCACTTGCAAGAGTTGCGGGTCAAGCGCCGGCACCGGGTGCAGGCCTTGCGGATAGTTCCGGCCACGCGACTTAAGCGCCGCGATGCCGTCGCGCAGGATCGCGCGCGTAATACCGGCGAGCACGGCCAGTATTGCCGTCTGGTAGAAATGTCCCTGGTAGACCACGCGCTCGCTCGCTGGGAAGACGTCGCCCTCGCGCGCGAGGGCGTCCTGGTAGGTGGCGCTGCCGCTCGCGGTGGTGCGCTGGCCAAAGCCGGGCCAGTCGTCATTGAGCACCACGCCCGGCTGGTGGCGGCTCACCAGGGTGGTGATGAGCGAGCCGTCTTCGCCCTTGCCGATCACGTCGAGCCAGTCGGCGTAGAGGCTACCCGTGGCATAGAATTTCGCGCCGGTGACCTTGTAGTGGTCATCCTCGCGCGTGACGGTGGTCTTGATTGTGGCGTAGGTGCCGTTGTTGGCCTCCGTCCAGCCGCCGCCGACGAACTCGCGTTCACGGAAGCGCTGGAACCAGCGGTCGTTGGCAGCCGACGGCCGCGCATTGAGACGGTCTTCGACGAAGGCCAGGTGATTGCGCCATACGTGGGCGACATTCGCGTCGGCTTCCGCCAGCAAAGCCAGGAGGTAGAACGTCTGCTCGAGCGAGGCGCCCCACCCGCCGAACGTCTCCGGCACGCGCACCAGCGCGAAATCGGCGTCCTTGAGCCACTGAACCTGCTCGAAAGGAAAGGTGCGATTGCGCTCGCGCTCGACATTGCCCTCGGCGATGCGGTCGAAGATCGGCCGGAAGCGCGCCACGAGGTCTTCTTCCCTCGCCGTAGCCGGACGCAAATACGTCAGCGAGATTGAGGCACTCACTGCGGTCATGTTCATTCGCTCCTTGTTCGTGCTTGCGTCAAGATCAAGTTGACGGGGTTCAAGATGAAGGCGGGACCAGCTGCCGCGTCGAAATCGCCGGGTATTCGGCGGCCGCCCGGCCGACCCGCTGTCGGCGGCTCTCCCAGCCAAGACCAGGCACTGCCGCGAGCAGGGCGCGTGCATAGGCTGAGCGTGGGCGGGAGAGCACCTGATCCGGCGTGCCGTCCTCCGCGATCCGGCCGTTTTGCATGACCACGATCCTGTCGGCGACGGCGGACGCGACACGGAGATCGTGGGTGATGAACAGCATCGACAGGCCGAGGTCGCGCCGGATTTCGGCGAGCAGGTCGAGGATCTGCGCCTGGATCGAGACGTCGAGTGCCGAGACGGGTTCGTCGGCCACGAGCAGATCCGGCTGCAGCATGAGCGCGCGCGCCAGGCCGATGCGTTGCCGCTGGCCGCCCGAGAAGGCATGCGGAAATCGCTCGGCCGCCGCCGCGTCGAGCCCGACGCGCGACAGCAGCCCGAGCATGCGCTTTTCCGCGTCCTTGCGCGGCAAGCCGTTGACGATGGCTGCCTCGGTCAGGATGCGTCGCACCCGGTGACGCGGGTTGAGCGAGGCGAACGGATCCTGGAACACCATCTGGATGCGCGGCCGCAGTGCCCGCTCGCGTGCCGTTCCGCCGACCTCCCGTCCGTCGAAGCGGATGTTGCCGGCGTCCCAGTCGGCCAGCCCGACGATGCATTGGCCGAGCGTCGTCTTGCCCGAACCGGACTCGCCCACCAGCGCAACCGTCTCCCCTCGCCCGATCGTCAGGCCGGCGCCGTCGAGCGCCCGCGCCTGCGACGTCGCCCGCCGCCATGGCGCGCGCCGTTCGCGGTAGGTCTTGACGAGGCCTTCGACCGAGAGAAGCGGATCGCCCGCGGCGCTCTTTCCGGCTACGTCGGCGCGCAGCACCGGAACGGCCTCGATGAGCCGTCGCGTGTAGGAATCGCGCGGCTGCTCCAGCACGGCGCTCGCAGCGCCGGTTTCGATGATGCAGCCTTCCTTCATGACCGCCACCCGGTCGGCGATGTCGGCCACCACCCCGAAATCATGGGTGATGAAAAGGACCGCCAGGCCGAGCCTCTGCCTGATGTCCAGGATGAGCCGCAGGATCTCGGCCTGGGTGGTGACGTCCAGCGCCGTTGTCGGCTCGTCGGCGATCAGCAGATCCGGCTCGTTGGCGATCGCCATTGCGATCATCACGCGCTGGCGCTGCCCACCCGAAAGCTGGTGCGGATAGCGGTGGACGATGTTCTCCGGGTCCGGAAGGCGCGTCGCACGCACCAGTTCCAGCACGCGGGCAGAGCGTCCCGTGCGGTCATCGTCGGCATGTGCGGCGAGCGCCTCCTCGATCTGCCGCCCGACCGTCAACACCGGATTGAGGGCGCTCATCGGCTCCTGGAAGATGAAGCCAATCCGCTTGCCGCGCAGCCGGCGGAACGACGCCTCCGAAAACCGCGTCACGTCCACGCCGTCGAAACGGATGTTGCCTGCGGTGACCCGAAGCTGCTTCGGCGGCAGCAGGCCGGCGATTGCCGCGGCGAGCACGGACTTGCCCGAACCGGATTCGCCGACCAGGCACAGGACTTCGCCGCGGTCGACCCGCAGCGACACGTGCTCGACGGCAAGATGCCTGTCGGCATCGTCCGGCAGGGCGATGGAGAGGTTCTCGATCTCGACCAGCGCCGTCATGCGCGCTTGCCCCGGCCGCTGCTGCGCGGGTTGAGCCAGTCGTTCAGGCCGTCGCCGACCAAGTTGAGCGACAACACGGTGAGGAAGATCGCAACGCCGGGAATGGTCGACAGCCACCAGTTGACCCGGAACGCGGTGCGGCCGGTGCCGAGCAGATAACCCCACGAAACGAAGTCGCGATTTCCGAGGCCGAGGAAGCTGATGCCGGACTCGATCAGGATGACGGTCGCCGTCATCAGCGACGCCGCGACGATGACCGGCGACAGCACGTTGGGAAGGACGTGTCCCCAGATGATGCGCGGCGTCGACAATCCGCCGACGCGCGCCGCCCGGACGAAATCCTGGCCAGCGAGGCTGAGCACCTCGGCCCGGACCACCCGCGCAATCTGCGGCCAGCTGACCACGGCGATGGCGAGGATAATCGAGGTCAGCGACGGCGCGACAATGGCGACGATCACCACCGTGAGAAGGAAGCTTGGAATGGTCTGAAAGAATTCGGTGAAACGCATCGCGACATCGTCGACCCGGCCGCCGAAATAGCCCGCGACCGCCCCCACCGCGACGCCGAAGGCCACTGCCAGCCCCGTCACCGCCGATGCGATCAGCAGGGTCACGCGCGCGCCATGGGCGATGCCGGCGGCAAGGTCGCGGCCCAGCATGTCGGTGCCGAACAGGTAACCGGGACTGAACGGCGGCAGGTTCGGCCGCGCCGCCATGCGCCAGGGATCGCCTGGGTAAAGAAGATCGGCGAAGACAGCCAGGAGCAGGATCGCAGCCAGAAGCGCCACGCCGACGGCCGCGCCCGGGTTCCTCGACAGTATTTCTCTCGGTCGCGCCATCGGATCAGGCCCCCAGCTCTATACGCGGATCGGCGGCGACGTAGAGGATGTCGGCGACGAGATTGATCCCCACGACGATCGCCGAGGTGATGAAAAAGATCGCCAGGAGCAGGTTGTAGTCGCGCTGCATCAGGGCATCGAAGGCGAGCCGGCCGATGCCCGGCCAGGCGAAGACGGTCTCGATCAGGATCGAGCCGCCGATCAGATGCCCGGCCTGCAGCGAGGCGAAGGTGATGATCGGCAGCAGCGCGTTGCGCAGGACGTGTCGGCGCCAGATCAGGCCGGGCTTCAGGCCCTTGGCCCTGGCGGTACGCACGAAATCGCGGTCGAGCACGTCCAGCACCGAGGCGCGCGTCACGCGCATATAGATAGCCATGTAGAACAGGCCGAGCGTCAGCGCCGGCAACAGAAGATGCGAAGCGATGTCGGCGACATAGGAAAGGCCGGAAAGGTCCGCACCCACCGTCGCCATGCCGTAGGACGGCAGCCAACCGAGCCAGACGGAGAAAAGCAGGATCGCCATGAGGCCGATCCAGAACAGCGGCATGGCGAAGAACATCACCGAGACGCTAGTCAGTACAGTGTCCAACAGGCTGCCCGCATGCCGCGCCGCCATCGATCCCAGCGAGATGCCTGCGGCAAGGGCAAAGCCGAAGGCCGTCAGCGTCAGGATCAACGTCGCGGGCAGGCGCTCGGCGATGATGCCGACGACGGGTCGCTGCTCGCGGTAGGACTGGCCAAAGTCGAGCTGCGCCAGCGACTTGGTATAGACCCAGAGCTGCGCGGGGATAGACCGATCGAGCCCCAGGTCGCGGCGCAATTCCTCTACGAAGGCCGGATCGGCGGCCCCCTGATCGCCTGCGAGTACCGATGCCGGATCGCCCGGAGCGACCCGGAGAAGCACGAAGTTGAGCACGATAACCCCGAACAGGATGAGGATCGCCCTGGCGGCCCGTCCCGTCAGAAAACCAAGGCGATCCATCATCCCGCCGGTCCTATTTCGCCAGCCAGACGTCGGCGAAGTTCTCGTCGGTCCCCAAGCCGCTGGTGATCAGATTGCGGACTTTCTCGCGGTAGAGCGTCGGGAAGACGATGTCGTGCGTCCAGATTTGCGGCACCTCGGCCGAGATGATCTTCTGGGCCTGGGAATAGAGCGTCCTCCGCTTCTCGGCATCGTTCTCGTGCCCGGCCTCGGCCAGCAGCCTGTCGACCTCCGCATTGGAATAGCCGTTGACATTGCCGCCCGTAGTGCCGGCATTGTCGCCCTCGATCGTGGTGTAAGCATAGCTGATGCCGACGGCCGGATCCGCCGTCGTATAGACGAAGTTCTGGCCGAGATCGTAGTCGAAGCTGGTGAGCCGCTTGAACCAGCCAGGCACGTCGGTGGCCACGAGGTTCACCGTGATGCCCACCGCGGCGAGTGCCTCGCGCGTGTACTCCGCCTGCCGCTGCCAGAGCTCGCCATAGGGCAGAGGCACGAGCTGCACCTCGAAGCGCACACCGTTCGCATCCGGCTTCAGGCCGGCCTCGTCGAGCAGCGCATTCGCCTTCGCCGGATCGTATTCGTATTTCGTCTCGACCGCCGTGTCCTTGAACTGCGACAGGCGCGACAGCGGGCCGTTGGTCTCGTGGCCGAAGCCGGCGAAGATCGTGTCGATGATGAACTGCCGGTCGATCGCATGGGCGATGGCCTGGCGAACGCGCAAATCGTCCAGCGGCTTGTGGCGGTTGTTGAGGTGTATGTAGCCCACTGGCTGCAGTATTTCCCAACCGGCCTCCGTCAGCTCGACGCTGTCGAGCTCGGCCAGGCGCCTGATGTCGAAATTCTCCACGTCGCCGGCACGCAGGACATCCACCTTGCCTGTTTCGAAGGCGATGGCGCGGCTGTTGGCGTCCGGGATGACGTGGAAGAAGATGTCGTCGAGATAGGGCTTACCGTCGCCCCAGTAGTCCGGGTTCTTCACCAGGTGGATGAAGGATCCCTTTTTCCACTCCGCGAACTTGAACGGCCCGGTGCCGACGAATTTCGTATTGGCTTCGGCATTACGGAAATCGGTCACGCCTTCATAGAGATGGGCCGGCAGCACGGCGGTGTTGTGGACGAAGATGAAGGCCGGAAACGCTGCCTTGAGCGTGAACACCACGGTGTGATCGTCCGGCGTCGCGATCTCCTTCACTTCGGCGAGATTGAGCCGCGAACGAGCCTGGAGAGCCGGCAGAAATTTTTCGAAACTGAAGACCACGTCCTTCGCGGTGAACGGCTCGCCGTCGTGCCATTTGACATTGCGCCGCAGGTTGAACGTATAGACGAGGCCATCGTCGGAAACCGTCCAGCTCTCCGCCAGCCTCGGCACCGGCTTCAGGTCGGCGGAATAGGTCAGCAGGCCCTCATAGATCTTGTTGCCGACATAGGTGGTAGGCCCGAGTCGGTTGACGCCGACATTCACGGTCGGCGGCTCGGGCTGGACGATGAGGTTGAGCGTGCCGCCAGCCGTCTGCGCCGAGGCGCTGCTCCAGGCGGAAAGCGAAAGAGCGACGGATAGCGCGAAAGAGGGCAGAAAGCGGGACATGTCTGGTCCACCTTTGTCAGCAGCCTTGGTTGCATCGTGGAGGGCGCGAGCGGCATCCGGCGACACGTCACTTCGCGGGCCCTGCCCGGATCGGCTGATGAAGCGCAGTCGCAGCACTCGTCAGCCCGCAGACAGCGGCGCGAAATAACTATACTAAGATGATAGACAAAATGGATTTCGGTAAGCGAAGACGCTGCGGGAGCGTCCCGTGCGGCGAACTATTTTGCCAAATATCACGGCAGGACTGGGACCGGATTGCCGGAGACTGCATGCCGAGCAGCCGGAACCGGCCCTCGACGCTTGCGGTCTCAGGAAATGCTCGACGGATCGCGCCATCGGGTGATGATGTCGATGACGAAGGTGCACAGGACGAAACACGCAGCCGCGAAGATCGTCGTGCCGATGATGACTGGAAAATCGCCTTCCAGCGCCGAGTTGATGGCCAGGCGGCCGACCCCGTCCAGCCCGAAGATCGTCTCGGTGACGATGGCGCCGCCCATGATGACGGCAAGCTCCAGTCCGCCCAGCGTGATCACCGGGTTCAGCGCGGCCTTCAGCGCATGATCGTAGTAGATGCGCCACTCCGGCAGGCCTTTGGCGCGCGCGGTGCGGATATAGTCCTCGCCGAGCACCTCGAGCATGCTGGCCCGGACAACCCGCTGGAAGATGCCGATCTCCGCAAGCGCGAGCGTCAGCCACGGCAGGGCGAGATGGCGCGCCCACTCCAGCGGGTTCTCCGTTAGCGGAACGTAGCCGCTGCTCGGGAACCAGAAGATTCCGTAGTTCGAAAGCTGGAAGAACAGGAAGTAGGAGATCAGGATGCCGGACAGGAAGGTCGGCACCGACAGGCTGACATAGGCGACACCGGAAATAGAACTGTCGATCCAGGAACCCTGCCGGCGCGTTGCGACGACGCCCAGGATGATCGAAAGCGTCATCCAGATCACCACCGCTCCGAGGGCCAGTGACAGGGTGACCGGGACCTTGGAAAGGATCAGGTCCGTGACCGCGGTCTGCTTGCGGAACGAATAGCCCAGCCCGGGTGGCCAGTGGGCGAGCCCCATCGGCGCGCCCTGGATGTCCGGGCCGCGATAGAGATAGTACCAGAGCTGCAGGTACCACGGCTCGTTGAGCCGGAGCGCATGGGCGATCGCGTCGATCGCCTGCTGGCTGGCGTTGCGCGGCGCCAGCATGGCGGCCGGATTCCGATAGGCGATCCGCGTGATGAAGAACGCGATCACCAGCACGATGAGTAGGGTCGAGGCCGCCCGCAACAGCAGCCCGACGATGGACCGGACCATGGGCGTCATCCGCTGTGGCGACGGGGGTCGAGCACGTTGCGCAATCCCGCGCTCAACGTATTGAAGCCTGCGACCGTCAGGAACAGCGCTATGCCCGGCCCGAGCAGGAACCAGGGTTGCACCTGATAGAGTGACGAGCGCTGCGCTTCGGCGATCATGGTGCCCCAGCTCGGCTCGGGCGCCTGGACGCCGACACCGAGGAAGGAGAGCGTGGCCTCGGCGACGATATTGGTCGGCAGCTGGACCGCCCAATAGACAAGGATCACCGGCGCGATGTTGGGCAGTATCTCGCGCAGGATGATGTGCGCCTTTGACGCGCCGATGGTCTGCGCGGCCTCCACCAAGGGGCTGCGGCGCAGCACGAGCACGAGCCCCCGCGTAAGGCGGGCGAA
Source organism: Rhizobiaceae bacterium (assembly GCA_035556195.1). Taxonomy (GTDB): domain Bacteria; phylum Pseudomonadota; class Alphaproteobacteria; order Rhizobiales; family Rhizobiaceae. The sequence goes on along the minus strand of DATMFK010000007.1, from coordinate 64,962 downwards.
ATATGTCCAGGAGAACAGCGTGATGATCAGGACGACCACCAGCGATGGGGCCACCAGCACCTTGCCGTCGGCGCCTCGATTGAGCGTAAGCAGGCTCAGCGCCGTGACGATGAAGGGAAACGAGAGGGCGATATCGATCCCCTGCGAGACGATGCGATCGATGCGGCCGCCGAGAAAGCCGCTGACGAGGCCGATCGCGGTGCCGATGATCATGGCTAGCGTGGTCGCCGGAATGGCGATAGCCAACGACACGCGAGCGCCGTAAAGCGTACGCACCAGCACGTCGCGGCCGTTGCCGTCGGCACCCAGCGGGAATTCCAGCGTGGGGCCGGTTGGCAGCCCCATCTCGGTCAGCGCCGTGTCGCGGAACTGTTCCGTTGGCCCGTGGCCGAGCAGCCATGCAACAGCCGGCGCCAGCATCGCACCGACTGCGACGAAGGCGATGATGATCACGCCGGCGCGAAAGGACTTTTCCCTGAGCAGCGCGCCGATGACCAGCGATCCATAGGACCTGACGACGTCTCTGCGACCCTCAAAGACTTCCGTACCGGCAAGCGCATGGACTTCAGCCATGCGCGGCCACTTTCTGGGGCATAGTGCTTTCCTGCAGCGACTTGCCGGGAATGGCGTCTATCAGCTTGCGGGTATAGGGATGCCGCGGCGCGCCGAAGACCTTGGCTGTCTCGCCTGCGTCCACCGCCAGCCCCTTGTCGAGCACGATCACGCGATCGCAGAGTTCCGACACCACGCCGAGATCGTGCGAGATGAACAGGAGCGACAGCTTCTTGCGCTCACGCAGCGTCTGGAGTAGGCGGATGATCTTCACCTGCGTCGTGACATCCAGCGCCGAGACCGGCTCGTCGGCCACGACTAGCGAAGGCTCCAGCGCTATGGCGCGCGCGATGGCGACGCGCTGCCGTTGTCCGCCGGAGAGCTGCGCTGGAAACCGGTCGAGCAGGTCCTCGTTGAGCTCGACATCGAGCACCAGTTCCTGCACCCGTCGGCGTATCGCTACCGCATCGAGTTGAGTACCGACGATGAAAGGCTCGGCCAGAATAGAGCGGACGCGTCGCCGCGGGTTGAGGCTGGCATAGGGATCCTGGAAGACGACCTGTATCTCCGAGCGCAATTGCCGGTCGATGTCGATCCCGCCCGGCCCGGGACGCGAATACACGCGCTCCCGCATCGACAGCTTGCCTTCGTCGGGTTGGTCGAGGCCAGCCACGAGGCGGCCGATCGTCGACTTGCCTGATCCGGACTCGCCCACCAGTCCGACGATTTCGTTCTCGCCAATGTCGAACGAGACATCCTGCAGCACGGGCCGGATCAGGCGGCCGCCCACACGGGAGCGGCCCGCGAAAGAACGCCAGACACCCGAAATCGAAAGCAGGTTTGGCTTCGGCGGGGGTGGCGGCAACGGTTCCGGCGCGCGGGCAGCCAGGCCTCCGAGGCGCGCGGCGCCCAGCAGTTCTTGCGTATAGGCTTGCCTGGGCGCGTGGTAGATGACACGCGCCGACGACTGTTCCACCACCTGGCCGGAACGCATCACCAGCACATCGTCGGCGATGTCCGACACCACCGCGAGGTCGTGGCTGACAAAGATCATGGCCGCGCCGTGATCCTGCTGGATGCGCTTCAGCAGATCGAGGATCGAGGCCTGCACAGTGACGTCCAGGGCAGTCGTCGGCTCGTCGGCGATGATGAGACCGGGATTGAGCGCGATCGCAGCGGCGATCATGACGCGCTGGCGCATGCCGCCCGAGAACTGTCGCGGATAGTCGTTGATGCGCGCGGCGGGATTGCGGATCCCGACGTCCGCCAGAAGGCCGAGCACGAGTTCACGCAATTCCGTCCGTCCTACCCGGCGATGCGCGGTGACCGCCTCACCGATCTGCTCGCCGATGGTCTTCAGCGGATGCAGGTTGCTGAGCGGATCTTGGAAGATGAAGCCGATCTCGGCGCCCCGCCGCTTGCGCATCTCCCGGGCGGGCAAGCCAAGCAACTGCTCGCCCTTATGGAGCACGCTGCCGCTGACGGTCGCCGCCGGCGGCAGGAGGCCGGTTGCGCCGAGCAGCGAAGCGCTCTTGCCGGATCCCGACTCCCCCACAATGGCGAGCGTCTTGCCGGGCTCGACGGCGAAGGAGACGCCCTGGACGACCTTCGACATGCCGAAAGCGACATGCAGGCCGGCAACGGAAAAGATGGCCACGCGCGCCTCCTTACGGTTACGTTTTGCTACTGCTTCAGCGCGATGTTGGTGATGTCGGCGTTGACCGCCAGGGACGACCAGACCCAGTTCGCCAGGCGATCGGACGTGATCACGACCTTGCGCTTCTCGAACAGAGGGATCCACGGAAGATCGGTCGAGACAATCTTGTCGACCTTCGTCCAGATGGGGCCGGGATCATCAGAGGGATAAGCCTCCGCCGCCAGCTTGTTGAGTTCGGCGTTGCTGTAGCAGATCGCATGGACATTGCCGGTTCCGCAGGGCGCTGCATCCGAATTCAGCCAGCCGCCGAGCAGCATGCGCGTGCTTGGTCCCTGCCAATCCGGGGAGAAGCTGCCTCCCAGGTTCAAGTCCCACCGGGCCTTCGGATCCTGGATGTTCGAATACCACTGCGACACCGGGATCGGCGTCAGGTTCAGCGTGATGCCTGCCGCCTCCAGATCCTCCTTCAGCGTAATCGCTATGGCTTCATACTGGGCGTTGGCGCGATAGATCGCATCGAAGGCAATGCCGTTGGGATAACCAGCCTCGGCAAGCAGCGCCTTGGCCTTGGCGGGATCACCTCTGTTGCCTTCGCTCGGATAGGGATCGAACGGTTCGTAGCCAAGAATTGTCGAGGTGATGATCTGGGTGAGCGGCAGGGCGCCGATCGAGCCGGCCTGTGTCTGCACCAGATGCTCGCGGTTCACCGCATAGGCGAGCGCCTGACGAACCTTGAGGTTGCGCAGGGCTTCCGCTCCTTCGCTCTTGACCTCCGGCCGCTGGTTGAAGGTGATGAAGTTGGCCGAGCCGCTGTTCGTCACATGGATGTTGGGGCTGTTCTGTGAGAGGAAGCGCTGGATCGTCGGCACCGGCGGGATATCGAGATAGAGAGACAGATCGGCCTCGCCGGTGATGATCTTCTGGACAACGCTGTCCTCGCTGTTGGCGGTGAAGTCGATGACGATTTCGTCGACATAGGCCTTCCGCGCCTGATCGGATTCGGCCTTGAAGTTCTTGGCCTTCTTCAGGACCAGCTTCTGACCCTGCTCGTAGCTCTCGACGTAGTAGGGTCCGCTCGACGGCAGGTTCTTGCGGGAATCCAACGAGTCCGGAAAATATTTCGAGGCGATTTCGGGCGCTACGGGCGAGACGAAATTCATCGAAAGAATGTTCAGGAAGTCGTAGTTCTTGGTGTCGGATTTGATGACCAGCGTGCGCTCGTCCGGAGCGGAGATGCCCGGAATCTCATGCGCGTCGGTGAAAGCCTTGGTGGCCGCCAGATCTCCCGTCGGAACCTTTGCAAACTCCTTGCAGTAGTCGACGAAGCCGGAAATCACCAGGTTGAAATAGTTGATGGCCGCGACCTGCTTGTTGGGATCGCAGAAGCGCTTCACGCCATAGACGAAGTCGCTCGCCACGATCGGCCGCGTGGTGCTGCCGGAGAAGAAAATGTCGTCCCTGAGGTGGAAGGTGTAGGTCTTGCCGTCGTCGCTGATGTCCCAGGACTTCGCCAGGTCGGGCACGAGCGTGGTGTCTTCCTTCAGGCCGGCGGGCGAACCCGGATAGGTGACCAGCTGGCGGGTCGTCGCGCGCAGGATCTCCCAGGAATCGATGCTATAGCCGGTGAGCGGATCGAAGGCATCGAGATCGGACGCCAGCGACGCTATGCGCAACGTGCCGCCGAATTTCAGTTCTTCCGCCCAAACGGCGCCAGCGGACAGCGATAATAAGACGGCACCTACAGCAACGCGTCCGAGTATTTTACGAACAATCATTTCCACCACCATATGGTTAGACTGTACTCAAATCCTAGATATAATTAAACAAATCTCTAAGATAGAATAATCTCTTTTCTTTAATTCGGATCGCAGTCGATTTTATATTGTATTGCTTCATCAAAACAAAGTTCCGGAATGGGGACTGGCTGGAACGGCGAACAAGGCGTCAAGCGTCTCGACAGCCCTCCTGTCGAAAGTCCCAAGGCGTCCGGAATGAGCGAGCTGCCACCACTTCACGCCCCCGAGATAGGCTGCGGACACGGCGGCAACGTCCGTGGCGAGGGCCGCTGAGAGATTGGTGGGCTCCGCACCGTCCCGCGAGATCCTCAGCCGGGTCGTGTTTGCCGGCAGAAGAGGATCTGCAACATCGAGCACGATGCTGTCCGGCCCGGCATAGCTGCGCGAAGACAGCGCCTTCTCGACATCGAGTAGCCGCAGCCATGTCTCGTCGCGGACGACCGTCACGCGAACGCTGCGGAAATCCTCGAACAGCCAGGGGAGGAGATCGTCGGCTGGCCGACTCCAGAAGAGAATGCGATGCGGCAGGTCGATGGAAAAGAGATGGGCGACCAGTGCGACATAGCTTGCCGTATCGTGAGCGACGATATCGTCGACCACGATGGTGCGATCCGAGCTGAGGAACCAGTGCTCGGCGCTTGAGGGATGATAGCGGACGAAACCTGTCTCCGCCCCCGCCGGGCCGACAACGGCGACGTAGGCCGGCGCGTCGCTCTTGGCTTGTCGTGCTTCCTGCGCGTGCCACCAGTGGCGGGACCTGAAGATCACACCGGCGCGCGGAGCGGGCTGGCTTGTGTAGATACTAGCCTGGGCGGGCCAGGAATTGTCGATATCGATCAGGCGAATCCGACCGCTTGACGGGATGCCTTTCCGCAGGCGTGCACGCTCGGCATCGACCTCGAAACCGACCGACGTGTTTGCGATCGCGTAGCCGAAGTTGCCGTAGATCCTGGCGTCCGAGGCCCTGAGCGTTGCCACCGCCTCCCCCTGCTCACGCGCGGCGGCAAGCTGCGCGTTGAACAGGGCTGTCGCGATGCCGCGCCGCGTATGCGTGGGCAATACGCCGACATGAGTGACTGCTGCCTGCGGCACCCAGGCTCCGCCCGGCACTGCGATGCGCCCCGAATAGGAATCGGTGGTGCCGACGAGCGCGCCATCCTCGAACGCGCCGTAGGTCCGGTCGGGTTCGAACAGGCCTTCCAGCAGCGCATCGTCGATCGGCCCGAGTGGCGGCAGACCGACCATCGCCGTGCGGAAGGTGCGGGCAGCCTCTGCCAGATCGGCTTTGTCGGTCAGCAGGCGAACGTCGATATCAGGCATTCTTTCCCCGTCCTGCTCCATGAGGCCCGGCGGTGCCGGGCCGTTGCCTAGGCCGCGAGCAGCCCTTTCGATCGCAGGATCGCAAGTGCGCCCTCTGCGAAATGGTAAGCTTCCTCGACATGCGGCTGGCCCGAGAGGATGAAGTGGTCGAAGCCGACCGAATGATATTCCTCGATCAACGAGGCGACCTGCTCATGGCTGCCCACGATCGCCGTTCCCGCGCCGCCACGCACCAGGCCGTAGCCTGCCCAAAGATGCGGCGAGACCTCGAGATCGCGCACGCGAGGCGCGGTGAGCGCCGCGACGTCGCCGCCATGCAACGCGTTCATTCGCCGCTGCCCGGACGACTCCGTGCGAGCGAGGATAGCCTGGGCCTTGGCGATGCGTTCCGGCGTGAGCTTTTCAAGCAGCCGCTCAGCTTCCCGCCAGGCCTCGGCCTCCGTGTCGCGGCTGATGACATGAAGGCGTATGCCGAAACTAAGCTTGCGGCCATGCGCGGCAGCCAGTTCCCGCACATGCGCGATCCGGCCAGCCTCGGTTGCCGGGCTCTCGCCCCAGACAAGATAAGTGTCGACATGACGGGCCGCGACTTCCTGCGCCGCGGAACTTGCGCCGCCAAAAAAGATCTCGGGCAGCGGCCATTTGCCGAAATCGATCTGCGCGCCCTCGATATCGTAGTGGCTTCCCTTGAAGTCGAAGCGCTTCTCCGACCTGGTCGACGAGACCACGCCGCGCAGGATCTCCAAGAACTCTCCTGTGCGTTCGTAGCGCTGGTCGTGGCCGAGATGATCTCCGAAACGTCTCTGCTCCACCGGGTCGCCGCCGGTGACCACGTTGAGCAGGAGCCGCCCGCCGGAGATGCGCTGGAAGGTGGCCGCCTGATGGGCGACCAGCGTCGGCGAGATCAGGCCAGGACGGAAGGCGACGAGGAACTTCAACCGCTTCGTCACCTGCGAGAGCGCCGCCGTGGTGATCCAAGCATCCTCGCACCATGTGCCGGTGGGCGTCAGTACGGCTTCAAAGCCCAGCGTCTCGGCGGTCTTGGCGATCAACGCCATATAGTCGAGATTCGCTTCCCGGAAGGTCGAACGGGACGGCCCACCGGCGAGGTGCGAATCGTCCCCGGAGCCTACGATCTCCCGGCTGTCGCCGTTGGTCGGCAGATACCAATGAAGGTGGATACCGCTCATTCGCAGTCTATCCCAGCCGGCCAGCTACTGCGCCACGGCGCGCGCGAGGGATCGACGGGAGACCGCCGCTTCAACATCGTCCAACGCCAACTCGACGCGCGCCTTGATGATGTCCGAGGCAAGCACGCCGTCCACGAAATCTCGGTCGGATGCGTAGACCGCCGTCGGTAGGGTCAAGGCCTCGAAGAAACCGAACAGCGGTCTCAGCTGATGCTCGATGATGAGGGAATGCCGATCGCCACCTCCGGTGGCCAGCAGCACGACCGGCTTGCCGCGGAGGGCCGTCGGGTCGACGAGGTCGAAGAAATGCTTGAACAGCCCCGTATAGCTGCCCTTGTAGGTGGGCGAGCCGACGACAAGGACGTCAGCACCGACAACGCGATCGAGAACGTCTTTAGCCTGCGCGTCCAGCTCACGCGACCATTTTGCATTTCCGAGGCTTGGGCCGGCGTCGACAATGTCGTAGGTGCTCGCAGCCAATCCGTGCCTGCGGGCTATCTCCTTCACGACCTCGTCGACGAAGCCGCGCGTCTTGGACGGCCGGGTGAAATTGCCGGAGAAGCCGACGACAGTCGGATTGGCCATAGCTTACGCCCTCATGCTCAAATCGGGCTGACTGCCCTTCTATTATCTACAAAAATTATAGACATTATCGAGCCAAGGAAGGAATGGGCGATCTGTTGAGGTCGCAAGGTGGAACATTTTTTTCCTCGCTGCGCTGGCACCGCAGATTTCCGCCCGACCTCGTTTTGCTCATGCGGAGTCGATCGCCACTTACAACAGCAGCCGACCGACTCCGTGGAAGATCGCTTCGATTTCAGTTGCGCCGACGACTTCGTATCAGAGGCTCGCTGGCCCCCAGAACGGCGATCTGCCCGATCAGACTTGTGCCGTCCCAAGCTTCACCTCGACACCGGCGGGCAACGGAGGGAGAGCGACGCATTCCTGCTGAATGATCTGCAGGCGCCCCTCCGGACCTTCGCGTTCGACGATCCGGTAGAGGAGATCCAGCAGATACGCCCCGTAGAGGCCTCTCGGCGCGAAAAAACTGGAAGGACCGTCCAATGTCATGCGGCTGCGCAGCCAAGCACAAAATCGTCCGGCTCGTCGGCAAAGGCGCTCATGTGCATCGCGTTGACGTTCAGGACATGATCGGGCAGCGTGGCCGAGTATGCCCTGCCCTGATGAGAATGCGCTTGTTCCTCCGCCTGCGGCGGCATCTCCTCCTCGACAATCAGCATGTCGGACCCGGGCACCCGTGTCCACGCATCGCATGATCGGTCCCAGGTATAGTGCTCTGCCACTGATCTATCGACCGCGCGCATGAAAAATCACCTTTCGCTGACAAGAGCGGACGGCGTGTTGTCGCTCCCCATTGACGACCCAGACAGTGGCACCGCGCGGTTGATCTGAAGGGAATGCGGAGTGCCATTGTACCGAGCTAGCTGACGCCGCAGTTCGCGCGGCACTTTCGACCATTCTTCCGGCCGAGGCAGTGCTGGATGCATAGCTATGTGAGCGCGAAGCGCTTTTGGGAGGATGCGCCAGGCGGGCGCGAAGGAAAGAAGTAGCGCATCACGACGGACACTCGCCGTGTTGGGATGAGTGCCGTGGAGCAAGCGGTAATCAATGAAGTCGCTGTATTCCAGGGGGCCCGCACTGGCGCGACTCTCGCAATGCTTGAGGTGCCTTCGGACCGTTTATCGGCCAGACATACGGTTGGCGGGCAATCTTCTCAGGTCGAGCGTAGGTAATCAACGAGCGGCCAGAAGCTTGCTAGACCGCCGAGCAAGCGTTTATAACCGACGATATGGTTATCAACGGTTACAGGTGCGCGACGGCGGCTCGTCGCGAGGAGCCGGATTTGCCGCAAGTTTGGGCATCTCGCATCCGTAATCTCAATTGGGCGCAGCTTCATGCCTCGCCCTAAACTTCACTCTGACGAAGAAGTCCTTCGAAAAGCCAAAGCCGTTCTCCTTCAAGAGGGACCCGCTGCATTTACGCTATCCGATGTCGCGAAAGCAGTCGGCATGTCCCGAGCGGCACTTATCCAGCGCTTCCAGGATAAGGCGACAATTCATCGGCGAATCATGGAGGAGATGACCGCAGAGGTCAGAGATTTCTTCGCGTCCTCCTCGGGCGAGCGAGGCGTGCAGAGCCTTTGGGCGTTCCTGAGGGATATGATCACCGGCATGGATGCGGAAGTGGGCGCAGAGTCCTATTTGCTGCTGTTTTGGGGCGACATCGTTGATCCTCACCTCCGCAGGCTAGCGCTCGAGAGAAACGAACTGGTCCGAGAAGCAATCGCGGCACGGATGCCCCCGACCCCGCATGATCCAGAGCGTACATCAGGACTTGTTCAGTCGGTCATACAAGGTTCCTACATGCGCTGGATGGTCTGCAAACAGGGTCGGCTTTCGGAGTTCATGGTCTCTGAGGTTCGTGATCTCCTGGCTGTGCTCTATCCAGATGAAACCCTTGCTCACTAGACCTTAGGGACGAAAGGCGGGGTCGCCAAAGACCTCAACTGCTCCAATGCAGCCGCGACTTGTAGATAACCGTCGCGTCGGTTATATATGTTGGCAGGGGCGCGCCTGGCAGCCAACCAAACCATCTGCGAGCTGTAATGTGAGTACCGTCACCACCAGACTTTTGGCGCCGGCTGCCGAGCGAAGGGTGCCAGCTCTAGGCCTTACCGCGGCCGACTTCGACGCGATCGTGGGGTCGGCAACGACCGATCTCGCATATCGCGATATCTTCCTGCCGCATCAGGACTTGCCCCGGAAGCTGAAGCGATGGGCTGAGAAAAATAATGTTCAGCTCCGCACTCTCGACAGGGTCAACGTAGAGCGAGGCAAACGCTCTCAAAAGGTCTTGTTTGGACTTGCCGATGGTTATGCAGTCGAGAGTGTCCTCATTCAACGGCGGGATGGATTTACAGCGTGCATTTCATCGCAGGTCGGCTGCGCATTCGCCTGCCAATTCTGTGCGTCCGGACAGGCTGGTCTCAAGCGGAACTTGGATGCCTCTGAGATTGTCGAGCAGGTCGTCCAGCTGGGTCCGAAAGTAAATCGTGTCGTATTCATGGGGATCGGCGAGCCCCTGAACAACTATGAGAATGTCCTCAGCGCTATCCGCATAATGCGAGACCGGAATGGCCTCAACCTGCCGACCACAGGGATAACCATCTCCACGATTGGAATTCCCAAGGCTCTTGCGCGGCTGCGCGAGGAACATTTGGGGATAAACCTCACAATCTCGCTGCACGCGACCACGCAGGAGACCCGGGACAAGCTCATTCCGGGAAGTCGAAAGCACGACCTCGGAGAGGTCATCGGCCGCGCAGTGTCATGGGCAGAGCGCCACAAGCGCACGGTGACGTTCGTGTACCTGCTACTTCCAGGGGTCAACGATGCTCGGGCGGACGCTGATCGGCTTGTCCGGATGCTCTCTTGCAAGCCTGCGCGGGTGAACTTGATGCGTTGGAACCCGGTGGATGGCGTTGCCTTCAGGCGGACGAACGATCGTCAAACCCAGTATTTCCGGCACGGGCTGGAGCGCGCCGGGATTCCGGTCGTGGTCCGCGACACGCAAGGGATGGATATCGATGCAGCGTGTGGACAGCTGTGGCTTCGAGATCTGCATGGACTGAAGGCTGCTCCCCGAGTGCGGGCGCAACCGACGGCCCCGGCCCCACCTCGAAGATGACGTACTGGCGGCGGCGGTGGAGGTAGCCCGCTCCCGCGGCGCTCTCGTCCTTGCCCATGCGACAAACATTGCCGGCATCGAGGGTTCACTGCGCGCCGGAGTCGACATTCTCCTGCACACAACTCCTTCGGATGACATGTGGAGCGAAAGCCTCGTCAGGCGCATGGTGGAATCCGGTACTGCGCTGGTCCCGACCCTCATCCTGTGGACATGGGAAGCCAACCGAGACGAAGACCTCTTGGAGGCCGGGGTTTTCCTAGCGCGCGGCCGGAGCCAGCTCGCCGCCTTCCATGCTGCTGGCGGAACGGTCCTATCGGGACCGACGCTGGTTACATGACGAACTTCGACCCTCATGAGGAATATCGCCGGATGGCACTCGCAGGGATGTCCAACCGGGATTCGAAGCCTCACAGCGGCGCCTACGGCTCGACTTTCCGCCGGCAAGCGGTGCGGGTGCATAGGGCCCGGCGAGCCAGAAGACTTTGTCCTGCTGGCCACCGATCCCCTTGAGGACGCGCATGCACTTACAGGCGTCGAAGGCGTGGCGAGCCGGACCAGAGATCTATCGTTCAGCACCCATCCATCGCGATGGCGCTGAAAGAACACCTGCTGCAGGGAGTAGCAATTGAGCAATCGCGGGAATGTTGAAGCAATACAGCGAATCCCGTCCGCAGCCCGGGTATCGATCGATGCGAAGACAGTCGTGCGGCTGGTCGCGGAAAACTTTCCGGATCTGGCCGGGCTGCCGGTAACTCCGGTCACGGAAAGCGGGTGGGATAATCACACCTTTCGCGTGGGTAAGGAGTTCAAGGCACGGCTGCCAGCCTCGGTTACCTATATATCGCAGTCTGACAAAGAGGTCGCCTGGCTCCCCAAACTCGCTCCCTACATTCCGATCCAGATCCCGGTCCCAGTCGGCAAAGGGCGACCAGGGCATGGCTATCCATTTCACTGGTCAGTGTGGAGGTGGATAGACGGCGAGACTCTAAATGCCGCCAGACCTGGCGACCGCATAGCGCTTTCTGAGGACATTGCTCGGTTTCTGAATGCGCTCTTACGATGTCCTACCAACGGCGCACCGCTCGCAGGTCCCGACAATTTCTATCGGGGCGGTGATCTCGGAGTCTACGACCAGCAAACGCGCGAATGTCTCGCGCGCCTGACGGGAATCATAGACGCAGAGCGACTGGCGGCAATCTGGCGCGAGGCTCTGTCAACTCACTGGGAACGACCACCTGTTTGGGTCCATGGAGATGTCGCAGCGGGCAACCTCGTCATGTTCAACGACAAGCTGAGGGCGGTGATCGACTTTGGAAGCTCGGCCTGCGGTGACCCCGCCTGCGATCTCGTCGTAAATTGGACTTTGTTCGATCGCGCTGCCCACGCCCGCTTCAGACAGCTCTACAATGCGGACGCGGCGACTTGGGCGCGCGCGCGGGGCTGGTGTCTTTGGAAGGCTGTACTGGTCATGGCGGAGAACCTGGATTCAGAGAGTGTGCGTGCTCGGGAACTCGCGGTCTTGAACGAATTGGTGAGCGACACAGACCACATCGGTTCAGGGCAGACGGGTAAATGAGGGTGGAAGGCGACCGCGCAACAGAAGGTCCCGGATTGCAAGAAGGCGGTCCACGCACCGCCGTGCACATTGTGCTGCTCGCGCTACTGCACGAACTGGAGGAGAAAGCCCTCGCGCAACAGGCTCCTTTCGCAACGCGCTCTGTTGACGATTCCGGCGAATGGGCCAGCTTCGCGGCCGAGGATCAAGCCCCCCTAGTCCACCTGGCTCACAATCGCGGACGGCATGCCGAAGCTACGTGGTGGCTGATGAGCATTCGTGAGCTGCGGCGACAGTTGATTGAGAACTCACTGCGTGTCCGAGCGATGCTTGATCATCGAGACGAGGATTTCCCTCGACGGTTGGTTGCCGCCGCCGACCGACATGGGATGAACGCTGGGCAGAGTTACTACGACTCGAAGACCGCCATCGGGTTGCTTTTCGAACGCAAGGTGCCCCCCATGCGACTCCGCCAATGCTTTCACTATGGCGAGGCCGAGTCCTGCTCCGCCCGTACCGCGGCCCCGGGACGGCTCAAGCCGCTCGAAAGGCTGAGTGAGACGTTCTGCAAGCTCTTGGGGGAATCCGGGACCATCATCTTCTACGATGATCTGGAGATCGTTGCCGGAGAGGAGCCGCACCTTCGCACGGTGGCCGTATCGCATCGCGTTGTCGATCAGATTTCCTAGAATGCGCCGGAATGCGAGAGGCGAACATCTACAGATTGCCGGGGCCGGCGGTCCGCTAAGGACCACGTCCTCGCCCATCTCCCGCCGGAGTTCGACGAGTTGCCGTGCTTCGTGATTGGCGTCCAATGCCGGCACATCCGTGTCATTGGACGCATCGGCCTGAGCGAACAGCAGGATATCGTCTAGGAGTTGCCCCATTTCATCGAGGTCAGTTGCGGCCTTAGCGCGCTGGTCGGCATCATCGATGTAATCCGCGCGAAGGCGCAATCTGGTTAAATATGTACGTAAATCGTGTGCGATCGCTGCGAGAACCCGTGTCCTTTCGCCCACAAGTCCCGTGATCCGGTTCTTCATTGAGTTAAACGCCTCGGCGAGCGCGCGGATTTCTGCCGTGCCTTCGACAGGGACATCGGCGGCAGCCACGTCGTCCCGGAACTGGCGAGTCGCGGCAGCCAAGCGCGAAACGGGACGCACCACTTGCCAGATAAGGACGACCATGAGCGCCAAAAGCACACTTGCGATGACGCCTGTGATCGCACCGTACCGAGAGTAGAGGGTTTGGAGGACGACCGGGATCCGTTCGACTGTCATCACTTGTCCGGTCCTGAGCTCCAAAAGCAGGCGCACAGGAGGGCGCATGGCTCTGGTGTCTCGATCGAATATTCCGCGGCGGACCTGGACGCGAAACGCTCTCCCTTCCAGTTCGGCCGCGTAACGTGCGAACTGGTTCTCGAGCCGCGATCCTTGTCGCATCCCGTGATCCTCAGGAAAAGCCTGTAGCAGGTCCACGACCACACCGCCGTTATTCACTGCGGCTATGATGAGTGCCTGCTGGTCCAACCGCACATTTTCCAGCGCATGTGCGATCTCAATCGCCTCTTGCGGGTCAATCAAGCGAAACACGAGAGGGCGTCCATCGGGCCAGATCACCGCAGCGACAATCGCGGCTTGGAGCACGATCATGCCCAATAGGAACAGCGCCGCCACGCGAAAGACCAGGCTTCTCGCGATCGTCGCCACCTTCACGTTCGTGTCTCCTCCACACGGGGGGCGAAAAGATAGCCGCCGCCGCGCACCGTGCGAATGATCGCGGGGGCCTTTGGATCGTCGTTCAGTTTCCTCCGCAAACGGCTCAGTTGAACGTCGATTGTCCGATCGTAGGGACCCGCATCCCGGCCGCGAGTCCAATCGAGGAGTTGATCCCGCGTGAGAACGCGTTGCGGATGCGTGACGAGAGCAACGAGCAGGTCGAATTCGCCACCGGTGAGTTCGACCAGTCCGCCCTCAGGTCCGGTCAGTTGCCTGGAGCCAACATCCAGGTGCCATCCCGCAAACATGAAGGTTCTTCCTGCCATCGCCGATGGTCGGTGCGCGCCTCGGGTTCGTCTGAGGATCGCTTTGGCGCGGGCGATCAATTCGCGAGGGTTGAATGGCTTCGGAAGATAATCATCCGCGCCGATCTCGAGGCCGATGATGCGATCGATATCGTCGCTTTTTGCGGTCACCATCAAGACCGGCACTGGCAGATCTCGTGTTTGGAGACGACGACAGATCGACAGGCCATCCTCGCCCTCAAGCATCAGATCCAGAAGAACCAAATCTACTCGACGGCGGCTTAGAAGCCGATCAAGTTCGTCTGCCCCCCGACAAGGGGCGACCTCAAAGCCCTCCCGAGTGAGCAGGCTGGCCACCAGTGTTCGAATCTCGCGGTCGTCTTCAACGACGGCGATAAAGTTGCTTTCGGTCATTACGGACGCCTTCCTCGGCCCCGAGTCTCACTTCTGAACGCGCCGAGAACAAGACCCTGAGGGGATCGTTACACTTTGTTGCATTCGGATACGGCTCATTCGTCGTGGCGATGGTTCGCGCCGCTATAGCATTCTCACCAGTATCGGAGTTCGAACTATGTCACTGTTAAAAAGCCCGTTTGCCGCTTCCGCCTGCCTAGTCGCGATTGGAATGGCCGCGACCGCTCCTTCGCCCGCCAAAGCGCAGACGCGAGATCCGTCCCAGCTCCTGGCCCGGGCTGATCTGAACGGCGATGGACAGATCACGAGGCAGGAATTCGTCTCGGCACGTGCCCAAACATTCACGAGGCTCGATCGAAATGGAGATGGCTTCCTGTCGACGGCGGATGCCCCGAGGCGTTTCATCGGCCGGCAGAAGGCAGAGGGACGCATTCGAGATTTAATGCAAACCCTCGATACGAACCGCGACGGATGGGTTAGTCGGGAGGAGTTTGTGAACGGGCCGGTGCGCCTGTTCGCGGTCGCCGACAGCGATGGGAACGACGTAATCGATCGCAGCGAACTAGCCGCATTTCGTGCCAACGCCGCGAAGCGGCGACAGCGATAACGAGCGCGGCATGCTCAGCCGCATTATTGCATCCCTCTTGGTTCTCGGGGCAGCGGCGGCGGCCAATGGAGGGGATCGGGGTTCCTGGCCATGGCTGGACCGAGAGCATGGAATCTACGGCGTATTCGTCACGCGATCCAGATTCCCGAGGGTTGCATCCCAGTTCGAGGCGGCCCGCACTGCTGCGATCGAAGCAGCCACTGAATGAAGATCAAGCCGTTTACGGTTTGTTACACGCGGTTTATCGCAGATTTTCCTCCACCTTCGATGCTGCTTGCGTTTTCAATGGAGTTCAACATGAAACGCATAATCGCAGTGGCCGGGGTGCTTCTCACGGCGGCCCTCTGGTCAAACGACGCTTCCGCAAGTCCCGGATTGACGGCGGCGTCCGTAAACATGCGCGTTGGTCCGGGCACGGGTCATCCCGTGATCATCGCAATCCCTCCGAGCCAGCCCTTAACGATCGTCGGATGTCTCCCAGGCTCTGGATGGTGTGACGTTCAATGGGGCAATTACCGGGGCTGGATATCGGCCAGCTACGTCATCTACGCGGCACCCGGATATTCCGTGCCAGTCACCACGGTTTACCATCGCGTCCCTGCCGCACGTCCGTGGGCAGAAGCTCGGCGCGACGCTCGCGTTGAGTATAGAGTCCATCGGCGGTGGGACCGCTGGCTCGGCGATTAGTCGTCAGAAAGCCAATGTGCGCCGCAATAGGCGCGCTGAGGTGGCACGCAAGTCAATGGGTCGGGACACGCTTCTCGCCTTCGCGCCCCCCGATACGTTGCGGTGAACCGCTCCAACATGAGCACGATCAGCCTGAGGGCATCCGAGCCGCGTTGCGGCCGCGGATGCCTCTTGGGTTAGCGTCCCCGTTCATGAGAAAGACTTCGCTGTCGGGGAGCGTGCGGCATCCCTGCCAGGCGGGAGGCGGACGGCCGATCCGATCGCCGTCGCGCGCCTGCCCATAGGCGTGGCCATAGGCGACGATGGTCGCACCGTTGCGGCAGACCGTGGTGCCGGCAAGCGCGAGGACGCGCTTGATGCGAGACGCTTGAAGTGTTGCGAATACGGGATATTCTCCCATATATGGAATCGGACTCGGCACAAGCGTCCCTCGCCCAACACCTGCGCCACCTCCGCGTGGAGCGCGGTGTCACGCTTCAATATCTGGCCGAGGTTAGCGGGGTCAGCCGGGCGACGCTGTCGAGGATCGAGAACGGGGAAGTCAGTCCGACGGCCGAGACTCTGGGGCGACTCGCCACAGCATACTCGTTGCCGCTCTCTCAACTGCTTGCGCCTCTCGAACCAGATTTCCAGCCCTTGCTGCGTCATGCTGATCAAGGCGTCTGGGCCGACCGTGAGAAGGGTTTCACCCGGCGGACCGTTTCGCCACCGAGCGGGCGGCTCAAACTCGAGATCATCGAATGCGAGCTCGCTCCGCACCAGCGCATTTCATACGAGCGGCCTGCGTTTATGGGGCATGAACATCACCTTGTGATGCTGGGCGGGTCACTCGTCCTGGCTCTCGACCGGGTTCGATATGAATTGCTTACAGGAGATTGCCTGCGCTATCGGCTGAGCGGCGCGTCCTCCTTCGAGACAGGTGAGCAACCTGCCCGCTACTTAATCGCCATGGCTTGAGGAGCAGCCGTAGATGAATACCTGCATCATAGATCTTGATGAACCCGCTATTGAGGCGAGGCTTGATGGTCTTTCTGAAATATTGGCTGCAGCTGTAGACGGCGGTGCGGCAGTTAGCTTCATGGCTCCCTTGTCGCGCAAGGATGCAGCCGATTATTGGAGGGTCGACGTTGGTCCGGACGTGGCCGCTGGCCGCCGGCTTCTCTTCGCCGCTGAACGTGAAAACAAGTTGGTCGGGACGGTTCAGCTTCTCATTTCGATGCCGCAGAACCAGCCGCATCGCTGCGAGATTGCGAAAATGATGGTCCATCCTGCGGCGCGAAGATTGGGCGTCGGCCGAGCACTGATGAATCATGCGCTCGACCGCGCACGCGTTCTCGGCAAGACCCTTGTCACGCTGGATACGCGGACTGGCGACGTTGCGGAGCCGCTGTATTCGTCGGTTGGCTTTGAAGTTGCGGGCGTGATACCGGACTTTGCCTGGGACCCCGACGGGAAGGCGCGACACGCGACCACCTACATGTATCGGCGGCTTTAGGCGGTGAGCATGAGCCCGGTGCTCGCGGGACTTGCCGCCGCAGTCGGAGGAGTGCTGGTTGCAGCGCAAGGTCCGATCAATGCGCGACTGCTCAGCCACGAATGGCAATGAAATGCGATAAAGCGTTTGACGGCTGGAGCGGCCATTGCCAACCGACAGCGAAAAGCAGCCTGCATGGAAGGAGGCATCTGACTATGCGATTGATAAATGCATGGCAGGGCTTTTAGCCGGGCCAGATGGGATTCGAGTCCAAGTCGGATTCGATAGGCCTTTGGAGTCAACGAGTTAGCGTTATCACTACTGAGGTCTAACTTCAAGAAATCCAAACTAAGTCATTGATTTTATTATATTTGGTGGGCCCGGAGGGACTCGAACCCCCAACCAAGCGGTTATGAGCCGCCGGCTCTAACCATTGAGCTACAGGCCCCACGCGCGCTGGATAGTTGCTTTTTTGCCCGCGCACAAGTCATTGCCGTAATCGCTACATAATCGAGCCCTATGCGGTGCATGCCGACAGGGCGAACAATGGAGACCAGAATGACGATGAAGTATTCCGCTCTCGCGCTTGCAGCGGCGATGGCGTTTCCGGCCATCGCGGGAGCGGCCGAGCCGACGCAGACGCCACGAATCGTGGTGACAGGCGAAGGCGAAGCTTCAGTGGCACCCGACATGGCCCTCCTGTCGCTCGCTGTCATGCGCGAAGCGCCGACGGCCCGCGAGGCTCTGGAGGCCAACAACAACGCGATGGCAGCCGTGATCGCCGCCATGAAGGCCGCCGGGATCGAGGAGCGAGACCTGCAGACCGCGGGCGTCCAGATCATGCCGCGCTACGATTACACCAACAGGCCGGACGGCACCCAGGAGGCGAAGCTCGCCGCCTATCAGGTGACCAATACCTTGTCGGTGCGCGTGCGCGATCTCGCCAAGACCGGAGAGATCCTGGACAAATCGGTGTCGCTCGGGGTCAATCAAGGCGGCGGCATCACCTTCACCAATGACAACCCCGCCACCGTCATCACCGACGCACGCAAGAAGGCCGTGGCCGATGCGCTCGCCAAGGCACGCACGCTGACGGAAGCCGCTGGCGTAGAGCTCGGTCGTATCATCGAGATCTCCGAAGGCTCGCACGCTCAGCCGCCAATGCCCTACATGGCCAAGGCAATGCGCGCGGAGGACGCAGGCTCGGTGCCGATCCAGGCCGGGGAGAATTCCTACAAGGTGCTTGTGAACGTCACCTTCGAATTGAAGTGACCTGCGGCAGCGGGTTGATTCGGGTGTGCCCCTCCTGGGGCGCCGCTTTGATCACGACCCGACATGCCGAACAAATGAAGCCCCCCGGAGGCGCACTTCCGGGGGGCTTCTTGCCGAGAATTACGACTGATTTAGCGGATCACCGGGCAACTCGGCGCGCGGCCGAAGCGCAGGCTGACGCGATCGCCATAAGCACGCCCGCGCACGCTGATCGAATGGCGGCTCACATCGACGACCCGCGCGCGCCGGACCCCCATGCGCTCGGCCTTCCACAGGGCGCGTTCCGGCGTGCAGCGCTGGCGGACATCGTGCCTGCCGCCACGCCAATCCCGGTCGCGATGGTGGCCCGGACCATCGCCAACGTAGAAGCCCGCACCGGGACCGTGGCCGCCGAAATTCAAATAGAGGCCGTCGGCATGGGCGGGCATGGCGGCAAACGCGCCGAGGCCAACAACGGCCGACAGCACGGCGGTCCTGAGCTTGCTGAACATCATGTTTCTCTCCTGTTGGCGATATCCGACTCGCCGAAGCGATGGCTGGAGAATGGCATCCCGTCAGTGAACCGTTCCGGAACCGGTCGTTTATCGAGCGTTCATCTTTCTTACTCGGAAGGGACGGGCAGAAGCTCGCCGGGGAAGCTCCGCTTTCCCGAGGTCTTGCGCAGCGCTCGATGGACCTCAGCTGGTTCGGCAGCCGCGGCGCGGGCGTTCATCTTCGCAGGAATTTGTGCGCAGGCGGGATATCATCCCTTGGCGAGCTGAGCGTTCCAGCCGGCCAGATCACGATATTCGGTGACGCGGGAGAACACGCCGCCATCGATCTCGAAGAAAATGCCGCCAAGCACCGAATAGGACTGGCCGCTCGCAGCCGGCAGTCCCGCCCGGGTTGAAAGATAGGTGCCGCGCAGGGTGAACTCGGCGGCCGCGCGGCCGCCACCTTCGGCCACCATGATCGCGACATCGGACACCGTTTCACGGAAATGACGCGCCTCCATGCCGAGCGACCATCGAAACCTGTCCTTGCCGATCTCGCGCCCGCCCTCGCTCGGGTCGTAGGCGACATCGTCGGCGATGCAGGCCAGCATCGCCTCGCGGTCACCCGCGTTGAAGGCTTCGAGATAGGTTTCGATCAGTTGCCGCGCGGAAGCTTCGCTCATCCGATCCTCCTCCTGCCGTCAGGGCTCGAATTCCAACATGTAATCGAAATAGTCCTCCGGCTCGGCGAGGTCGCTTTCGGAGGCCCTCACCCGCCCGCGCACCGACATGCCCGCCTCGTGCACTGTCTCGCGGCTGCCGGAGATCAACGGGTGCCACCAGTAGAGATCGTGGCCTTCGGCGATAAGCCGGTACGCGCATGTCGACGGCAGCCAGGCGATCTCCCGCACATTCTTCGGGGTCAGGCCGACGCAGTCGGGGACCTTCTCCAATCGATTGGCATAGTCGGTGCATCGGCACGTCTGCGGATCGAATAGCCTGCAGCCGACCGCCGTCCAGTAGATGTCGCCCGTGTCCTCGTCCTCTAGCTTGGCGAGACAGCATTTCCCGCAGCCATCGCAGAGCGATTCCCACTCGGCCGAGGTCATCTCCTCCAGCGTCTTCGTTTTCCAGAATGCAGTTCTCATGGCTGGGATGTCGCGCTCCTGGACCTTCCGGTCAAGGAGTCCGTTCGTTTTTCCCGAAATCCGGCATCCGAAACCTCGTTGCAGCCGCCCAAAAGCTGCCCAGCAATTGCCCGGTAAAGGCCCGGTTCTCGGCCGCCCAGGAACAAACCGGGATGTTTGCCATTGTCGCAGGCGATGGGACGACCACAACAGGAGAACTTGCCTATGAAATGCCAGACCCGGATCTTGGCCGGAACCGCCATCGGGCTCTTCATGGCCAGCGGGGCATTCGCGGCAGCGCAGGAAGCACCCCGCGCGACCATGTCTGCCGATTCAGCGCCAGTCGTCCTGGCGCAGGCAGAAGGCCCAGCGACAAAGGCGCTTGGGAAAGCCGAGTCGACGGAGCAGCCCGAAGCAGCTGAGCAGGAGGCGCCTTCGGAAGCGTCCCAATCGGAACGGGAGGAACCTGCAGCCGAGGAGACAACCAAGCCAACCAAGAAGCGTCGCGACGCGGAGGCCCAACAACCCAGTGCTGAGGAGCCGGGACCGAAACGCGCTCGCGACAAGGCAGCTCCCGAGCCGAAGATGGACGGGGAGCCAACCGGCCGCGCGGCCGAGCAGCGTCCGGCCGAAGGGCGTGCCAAGAAGCGTGGCGCCGCGGAAGAAGCCGAACCTGCGCGACGGCCGGATGCCGAGGAGCCAACACCGCGGGCGGCGCGCCAAAAGGCGGCTCCTGAACCGGAGTCAGAAGGCGAAACCACCAAGCCGGCCGATGAACAACCATCCGCCGAGAAGTCGACAAGGAAGCCTGGCGCCGCGCAAGAGACCGGAGGCAGCCAGCAACCGAAGGCCGAGGAGCCGGGCAGCCGGGCAGAACAGACTCCGGAGAAAGCCCCCTCTCCCGAACCTGCGCCTGAACAGCCCACCCCCGAGAAGGCACCAGAGCCCTCACCGGCTCCGGCTCAAAGCACGCCGAAGGCCCTATCGGACAAGCCGGCACGCGCTCCGCAGGGCCAACTCGAAGGAACGACGGAACAGGAACAGCGGCTCGAGAAAGCGCCCGAGCCGACACAGTCGCAGGACGCACCGGCCGGCACCGAGCCTCCTGAGGCCCAGCCTGGGCAGGAAGGATCCGGCGCGGCCGCTCCCGTCCTCGACAGCCAGAAGCGGCGGCTGGGGACCCAAGGCGAGGCGCCTGCGCAAGCCCCGGCTGCCCCATCGGCCCCCGCTGCCCCCGGAAATGCCGGCGACACGGCGCAACCGGGAGCGGCGCCTGGCGGGGCCATCGAACCGTCCGCACCGCCTGCAGATGACGGTTCGGCGCAACGCGAAGTGCGGCCCGCCGAGATCCAACCAGTCACGGCGGAGGAAGGCCGACGGATCGAGAGGCGGCCGGAAGATCCGGTGCGCGAGCGCCCGCAGGGGGCCGAGGTCGTGCGCGAGATCGGCGACCGCGTCGTTATCGAGATCGACAACCAGGTCATGGTGGAGAGCAATGACAGACCGCGCATCGCCCACAATGCTCGCGACGTCTATTACGAAGAGCTGCCGCGCGGCCGGAACCGCGAAGTCATCCTTCGCGAAGACGGCAGCCGTGTCGTGACCATCCGCAACCGCTACGGCGACGTTATCCGCCGTTCTCGCATCACCCCCGATGACCGCGAATATGTGCTCGTCTATGTCGAGGATGCAGATTTCGATCGTGTCGGCCAATGGCGGGACCCGGGTCTCGACTTGCCGCCGTTGCAACTGACCGTCCCGGAGGACGAGTACATCCTCGATGCCGAGCAAGTGGACGACCCCGACGTCTACTATGAATTCCTCGAGCAGCCGCCGGTAGAGCGCGTCGAACGCCTCTATTCGATCGATGAGGTGAAGCGCTCGGCCAGAATTCGCGACAAGACGCGCCGTGTCGATCTGGATACGATCACGTTCGAGTTCGGCTCGGCCGCCGTTCCCGAAAGCGAGGTCCGCCGCCTGGAAGGCGTGGCGAAGGCGATGGAGAAGCTGCTGGACAGGAACCCGGCCGAAACGTTCCTGATCGAAGGGCACACCGATGCTGTCGGCTCCGACGTGGCGAACCTCGCCCTGTCGGATGAACGCGCCGAATCGGTCGCCGAAGCACTCACCAACGTCTTCGGCATCCCACCTGAGAACCTGTCCACCCAGGGCTATGGCGAACAGTACCTGAAGGTGAATACCGAGGAACCCGAACGCCAGAACAGGCGCGTCGCGATCCGCCGCATCACGCCGCTGGTCGCGCCGGTGGCCAGCGCCAAGTAGCGCCCTGAAAGGGCGAGTTTGTCCGCCACGGAACCGCCTCATAGCGCGGCTATGAGAAAGCCTCCCTGCCCCATCCTCCGGCCCGGGGGATGGGCAAGCGCCCCGGCCGGCACTGCAGTAAGCCGGCCGGGCACCTTTTCCTTCCTGCAATCGGTCCTGCTTGGCCTGCTGACTTGAATGCGGCACGCCCGCCGTCACGGAATGCGGCACGCCCGCCGTCACGGATTGAAGTTTCCAGATCACATCGCTGGACAGCAAATCGACATTGATCGTGGCTGCCGGAAACCTGTATTGCCGGAGGGCAACCGCAATCCAATGTCCCTTCCACACGACCGGAACCACCGTATGAAGCGTCTCGAACTCCTGATCGAATCCGTCATCCTTGCCTCCCGATGGCTGCTCGTAGTGTTCTATCTTGGCCTCGCCGTGGCGCTGGCAATCTACGCCCTGACCTTCAGCAAGAAGCTGTTCGAATTCGCCACCACGGCGATGACCATGGCCGACACGGACACGATCCTGAAGATGCTTGGCCTGATCGACGCCGCGCTTGTCGCCAGCCTGGTCGTGATGGTGATCATCTCAGGCTACGAGAATTTCGTCAGCCGCTTCGATAACCACGAAGGTGAGGTGCATTGGCTCGGCACCATCGATGTCGGTTCGTTGAAGATCAAGGTAGCCTCGACAATCGTGGCAATCTCCTCGATCCATCTGCTGCAGGTCTTCCTGAACCATGCCAGCTTCACGCCGGTGCAGTTAATGTGGCTGACCATCATGCACCTGACCTTCGTCGCCTCGGCCCTGCTGCTCGCCTATATCGACAGGATCATGGCGCTCGCGAAAGGCGACAAGAAAGGCGCGGCCGCGGAGCCCGGCCTCTAAAGCGTGGGGATGTGTTTCTCCTAGGTCACAGGAGGAGCCGCGCCCATGCCGGTGCCGCTTCTTCTGGCCGGATTATTGGGGCGCTAGCCGAATGCGCGCACGACCTTGGTCGGTACAGCCTCGAAGACCTCATCCGGTACGAAGAAGTCGCCGGCGAGCGGCCCCTCTGCGCCCGGCGCGTATTTCGCGAAATCGGTGATGCCGGTTTCGCGCAACACCAATTCGTCGATGAAGAAGTTGCCGGTGCACTCGCGGGAGGGCCTCGTAACGATGGCATAGGCCGCATCCGCCATGATTTCCGGAGAGCGGCTCATCTCTGCCAGCTTGGCGCCACCCAACAGATTGCGAACCGCAGCGGTGTCGATCGCCGTCAGCGGCCACAGCGAATTGACCGCTATGCCGTCCTTCGCGAATTCGGCGCTCATGCCCAGCGTGCACATCGACATGCCGAACTTCGCCATTGTGTAGGCGACGTGATTCTTGAACCATTTGGCGGCCATGTCGAGCGGCGGTGCCAGGTTGAGGATGTGCGGGTTCGCCGACTTCTTCAGATGCGGAAGGCATGTCTTCGAGACCAGGAAGGTGCCGCGCGTGTTGATCTGATGCATCAGGTCGAAACGCTTCATGTCCGTTTCGAGCGTCCCGGTGAGATGGATCGCGCTCGCATTGTTGACGCAGATATCGATGCCCCCAAACGCTTCGACGGCTCTCTCGACAGCCTTCGTGACCTGGGTTTCGTCGCGGATGTCGCAGATCACCGGCAACGCCTTGCCGCCAGCCCGCTCGATCTCTTCAGCCGCGGTGTAGACCGTGCCCGGCAGTTTCGGATGCGGCTCGGCGGTCTTCGCCGCGATGGTGACATTTGCGCCATCCCGCGCGGCCCGCACTGCAATGGCCAAGCCGATGCCGCGCGATCCGCCCGAGATGAAAAGCGTCTTGCCCTGAAGCGACATGGCTGCACCTCCCTGTTTGGCAGCCGCGATCCTTGCCCGCCTAGGCGCGTCGCGCAAGAGGGTCGGATGCCGCGTCCCAGGGGATTTCGGCAACTAGGCGGCGACCGGCGACACGAGGCAACCGAGCAGAGCCACCATGTCCTGCGGCTTCATTCGGATCTGCAGTCCGCGTTGACCCGCATTGACGTACACCAGATCATGAGCCAACGCCTGCGCCTCGACCAGGCTCGGCAGTTTTCGCATTTGGCCGAACGGGCTGATGCCGCCCACCTTATAGCCGGAGATCCGCTCGGCAGCGGCGGGTTTCATCATTTCGGCCGATTTTCCGCCGAATGCAGCGGCCAGCTTCTTCATCGAGACCTCTCGGTCGGAAGGCAGGATTACGCAAACGGGCTTGCCCTCGACCAGCGCCATCAATGTTTTGAGGACGCGCTCCGGCCGCTCGCCGAGCGCTTCGGCCGCTTGAACGCCGATCTGGTCGGCATTGGGGTCGTAATCATAGGCATGGACGCTAAACGCAACTCCTGCCTGCTCGAGGAGTTTTGTCGCCCGTGTCGCCCTTGACATCACGCTCTCCATGAACCGCCAAGACAGAGATTCCGCCGGAGACGTGCACGCGGTCGGATGAGAGCTGTACGAACACACCCGCCATGCCTCCCGGAACGTCCCTACCGGACCACGCCGGGCAGTTCAAGAAAGCGGATAGAGATCCCGGAACAATCGCCCTGACTGTGCACCACTGGGCTTGTCCTGTCCGCTTCGACTACGGGCCATGTCAGTTTTGGTTGCGGCGGGCGATCTTCGAGACAAGAAAGATCAATCCAATCAGGATGAGCGCGACGCCTCCCGCATAGTATCCCGGTGCGCTGTATCTGTAACCCACGGCGGTCACAAGAAAGCCTAGTACAATAGCAGCCAATCCGATGAGTTTGTTCATCGCTACCTCCAATTCTTGGACCGTACACCCCGGACGTCTCTAGGGCTCATGCCGAACTCGTTCCTGAACGCGCGACTGAAGCTGGAGGCGTCGCAAAAGCAAAGCTCTTCAGCGATCTTACAAATGGGCTTTTCATTGAGCGGGTCGGAAATGAGCATTCGCGCCCGTGCAAGACGCTCGCGCTGGATGCAACGCTTGACTCCGCCGAGGGACGCGAAGAGCCGATAGAGACTCGACCGCGATATCCCTAGTGCACGGCGAATATCTGCCTCTCCGAAAGACGGGGAATGGAGGTTTTCGCGGATAAGCTGGTGCGCGCGTTGGGTGCGCGAGCCCCAGCGCCTGCGGCCGGCTTCTTCCACATTGTTGGACTTGCCTCCCAGGCATGCACCGATCAACAGCCTCGCGGCGCTTAGCGGTGGCTGCAGTTCGTCTTCACTCAGGGTCGGCAAAAGCTGTTCAAGTAGCAGCATGTAGTCCATCAGGAGAGCCCCGAGCCCCGTATTCGGCAACCTGAAGCGGGCCTTCTCCAACGGCACAGAGTTTTCGATGAACATTTCGGTGGGGAAGAGCATCATTAGGACAGACGCAGCACCGAAAGCGCTTTCGTCCCAATGGTCCAGTGGCTGTAAGAACAGTTCATAGAGCCCCGCCGGCCTCTCATCCGGCAAGATGGAACCGGCTGCGGGGCAAGGAGAAACGACGAGGCACCAGTAGTCCGACAACCGATCCACGGCGCCGCGCAACTCGTGCATGCAGTCCCAGCCGGTCCCTCGTGCAAACCGAAACTCTCCGAGACGGCCGGCCGTTAGGATTCGCGAAGGGCTATTTCTCCCCCCTTCATCTCGGAACGGACGGTCCCGAGAGGGGAAGCTATCTATGCGCCTGTTCCCCTGGTCCCGGCTCGGTGGTGACACCTTCGACCACTCGCCGCCTGGTCCGCCGTGGTAGTCTTGTTCGAATTGGGCCAAACCTGTCCTCGTGCGCTGGCCCAAGCCCCCGAGATCCTATTTCTTTTTCTACACAAAGAATTTCGTTTTCGCTAAATATTTGTACTCGGTGGAACTGCAGATTGCGACATCTGGATTATGCGGCGAGAAGTGGCAACAAGACCTGGCTATCTCGTTCTAATGTTGCCGGTACGGGCGTGAATGATCTCGAAATGCGCCTATGTCTCCGATTCTGCTTGCGGCCGCCGTGTCACCCACCCGGCAAGACGTTCGATCACGGCGAACAAGGTTGGGATGACGAAGAGACCTATTGTCGTCGCTGCCACCATGCCGCCGAGGATGGTGACGCCAACGGCCCGCCCAGCGCCTGCCCCGGCACCGGTTGCAATTGCGAGGGGCACGATGCCGAAGATGAAGGAGACCGCCGTCATCATCACCGCGCGGAAGCGCTGCTCGGCCCCGAGCCGCGCGGCCTCGGCGATCGAGCGCCCCTCCTCGTGCCTTTCCTTGGCGAATTCGACGATCAGGATGGCGTTCTTCGAGGCGAGGCCGATCAGCAGCACGATCGCGATCTGAGCGTAGAGGCTGTTCTGCAGCCCGAAAAGCGCGAGTGCGCCCGTAGCTCCGAATAAGGCAGCCCCCAGCGACAGGATGACGGCGATCGGCAGCGCCCAGCTTTCGTATTGCGCCACCAAGAACAGGTAAGCGAACAGGAAGGCCAATCCGAAGATGATCGGCTCCTGCCCGCTGCTACGACGTTCCTGGAACGACAGGCCGGACCATTCATAGCCGTAGCCTGCAGGCAGCGCCTCCGCGGCTACGCGTTCAATCGCATCCATTGCAGCTCCGGAACTGCTACCTGGCGCAGCCTGCCCGTTGATGGGGGCGGCCACCGACAGGTTGTAGCGAGAGATGACGAAGGGAGCGAGCACCACCCTCGTCGACACGACTGTCCTCAGCGGCACCATCGCGCCTGTCCGGCTGCGCACGTGGAGATTGAGGATGTTCTCAGCATCAGCGCGGTGCTCGGCGTCGGCCTGAAGATTGACCTGGAAGACCCGGCCCTGCAGCGTGAAATCGTTCACATAGCGAGAACCGAAATTGGCGCCGATCGTCGAGAATATGTCGGCGACGCTCACCTCGAGCGCCTCCGCCCGCGTGCGGTCGACGTCGACGTAGATTTGCGGCACGTCGGCACTGAAGGTCGTCGCCAAGCCGCCGACCTCCGGCTGCTGGTTGGCCTCCGAGATGAAGGCGCGCACCACCTGCGCAATCTCTTCGGGCCGCTGACCCTGCAGCGCCTGCAGGCGGAGGTCGAGCCCGCCGACCGCACCGATGCCGGAAATTGCCGGCGGAGCAAAGACCGCGACGTTGGCGCCGGGGAACGTTGAGAACTGTGCCCTCAATTTTGCGAGGATGGCGCCGAGCTGCAGCTCGGGCGTCGCACGCTGGTTCCAGGGATCCAGCGCCGCGACCACCATCGCCCCGTTGGGAGTGGAGGTTCCTTGCAGGATGCTGAAGCCGGCGATGGAGATGACATTCTCGACTCCTCCCGTCGTTGCGAGCACATGCTCTATTTCACTTACGATCGCCCGCGTGCGATCGAGCGAGGAGGCGTCCGGAAGCTGGACATCGACGAACAGCGCGCCCTGGTCTTCGTCCGGCAGGAAGGTAGTGGGCAGGCGGCTGAACAGCAGCAAGGCGCCGAGAAAGCACGCGGCGAGCGCAACGAGCGGTATATACCACAGGTGCACCAGGATGCCGACCGCGCGCCCGTAGCCGTCGCGCGTCGCATTCACGAGCCGCGTAAACCAGGCGAGCGGACCGCGTCGGTAGCCCCCCAGTCCGGGCTTCAGCAGGACTACGCTGAGCGCCGGGCTGAGCGTAAGGCCGACAATGGACGAAAGGACCAGTGCCGCAGACAGCGTGACCGCGAATTCGCGATAGAGCTGGCCGCTTATGCCGGGCAAGAACGCCGTCGGCGTCACGACAGCGAGCAGAACCAGCGTCGTCGAGATGATTGGTCCCGTAATCTGCCTCATGGCCCTGCGCGTGGCGGTCGCGGTGTCGATCCCGGGATTGTCCTCCATCACATGCTTGACGTTCTCGACCACGAGGACGGCATCGTCGACAACCAGGCCGATCGCCAGTACCAGGGCCAGCAGCGAGATCGTGTTTATAGAGTAGCCGAATGCCAGCAGCACCGCCATGGCGCCGAGCATCGAGACCGGGATGGCGAGCGCCGACACCATCGTGGATCGCCAGTCCTGCAGGAACAGGAACGTGATGGCGAGCACGATGAGGAAGGCCTCTACGAGGATGCGAACGATCAGGGCGAGGCTCGCCCGGACGAAGCGCGTCGCATCGTAGACAACCTGGTATTGCAGACCAGGGGGGAACGTCGCCGAAAGGCGCTGCAGCTCGGCCTCTACCGCGTTGGCGGTCTGGATGGCATTGGCCCCGGCTGCCTGGTTTATCTGCAGCATGGCCGTGTCGTGTCCGCCGAAGCGCGCGCTTGAAGAATAGCTCCGCGCGCCAAGCTCGATGCGGCCGACATCACGCAACCGCACGATCGCGCCCGCGCTGCCGGTTCGAATGGCGATGTCGCCGAATTCCTCCGCGGTGATGAGCCGGCCCTGCGCGACGAGCGTGAATTGCAGGTCGGTCCCCTCGTGTGCTGGTGGCGCGCCGGCCTGGCCGAGCGAGGCCTGGATATTCTGCTGCTGGATTGCGCCGGCTATGTCGTCGGCTGTGATGCCCAGCGCGTCCATGCGTGTCGAATCCAGCCACACGCGCATCGAATATTCAGACGCGCCCACGACGGACGCCTGGCCGACACCAGGGACGCGAGAGAGGGCATCGACGATTGTCGTTGCGGTGAAATTGGTGATCTCGAGCGCATCGAGCTTGTCGTCCGGCGAATAGAAGGCGATGCCGAGCACGAAGTCGGGCGAACGCGAGCGCACCGATACGCCTTGCTGGGTGACTGCGGCCGGCAACTGCGCGAGCGCTAGCTGCGCCCTGTTCTGAACATTGACCTGCGCAATGTCCGGATCCGTGCCGACCTCGAAGGTCACGGAAAGCGAATATTGCCCGGCATTCGAGCTGTTCGACGACATGTACATCATGTTGTCGACGCCGTTGATTGCGGTCTCCAGCGGCCCGCCGACGACGTCGGCGATCACTTCGGCGCTGGCGCCGGGATAGGTCGCCGACACCGTGACGGTCGGCGGGGTGACCTGCGGGTACTGCTGCACCGGCAGACCAAAGATCGCGATTGCCCCCGCGATCGAAATAACGATCGAGACGACGATCGCCAACCGGGTGCGTGTGATGAAAAGATCGGAGATCATCTATCGCCGCCGACGGGCTGGCCCTCGCTTGGCTGTACTGTCATGCCGTCCGCCAGACGCTGAACGCCTTGGACGACGACCTGCTCGCCGCCATCGAGGCCAGTGGTGACCGCCCATCCGTTGCTGACGCGCGCGCCCGTGGCAATACGCTGTTGAGAGACCGTATTGTCCTTAGCCAACAGATAGACGAAACGGCCGTCGCGGTCCTGCAGCACCGCGGTCTGCGGCACCACCGGCATGCTGGGTGCCTCCTTCGCCCCGACGAACACGGTGACGAACTGCCCCGGGATGAGGATGTGGTCGGAGTTGGGAAAAACAGCGCGAGCGGTGACGGTTCCGGTCTGCGGGTCGACTTCGTGTTCGACGAATTCAATGCGACCGGGCTGATCATAGTCCGTCCCGTTCGCCAGCCGCAGGGAGAGCTTGAGCGCGTTCGGATCGAAGGTGCTGCCCCCGGCCTCCTCTTGCCGAAGCGTTACGAGCAGACCCTCGGTCATGGAGAAGGCGACGCGGATCGGGTCGAGGCTCACGATGCGTGCCAGTGCGCCGGAATCCGGCCCGACCAGATTACCCACGGTGAATAGAGCGCGGCCGACACTGCCGGACATGGGAGCGGTGATGCTGGCATAGGACCGGTTGAGCTCGGCGGTGTTCAGGGTCGCCTCGGCGACCAGCACGTCTGCGGCAGCCACATCAAAGGCGGCCTGGGCTTCGTCCAGCACAGCCTGCGAGACGGTGTTGCGGGCGAACAGATCCCGGTTACGCGTCAGTGTCCGTTCAGCCGCCCCCCGCGTCGCCTCGGCGCGCGCAAGCTGCGCCTGCGCCGATACGACCGAAGCGTCGAGCTGATCGGGTTCGATTTCAAACAGTGAATCCCCCTGTTTCACCGCCTGGCCATCCTTGAAGTTCACCGAGCGCAGGAAGCCGGTGATGCGCGCGCGGATATCGACGGCCTCGATCGCCTCGACCCGAGCGGTAAATCGAGCGGGACTGCTCACCTGCCGGACCTCGACCTTCTCGACGACGACGGCTGGAGGAGGAACTGCCTGCCCTAGACCAGGCTGCTGGGCGAACGAAGCCGAACCGACAGAAAGGGCTATCATACCTGCCAAACAGGCAAGCAGACGCGTGCAGACAGCACGCTTGATCACCGCCCGGCCTCGGAATGTGAGGGAATTCTTCATGACCGCGTCCGGCGCATCGTCAGCGCAACTGCAATGTAGGCCATCCCGGCGACCAAGAGAGAAATCCCGGCAATGGTTCCTGGCGTGTAGATGCGGGTGTAGGGCAGCTTCAATGCGAGCGCGGCGCTTGCGGCCAGCGCGACCAACCCCGAAACAAACAGCCACCTCCAGCCGGCCTGCTCTCGCACTCTGATTGCGAGCACGATTTGCAGAATGCCTTGTGCGAAAAAGACCACGGCGATCAGAAGCGTGATCGCGAGAGCGCCCTTCAATGGATAGAAGTATATCAAGATGCCACCGACCAGCTCGACTGCCCCGGTCAGTTCCTGCCAGACGAACCCGCTCCACTCCTTGACCTGCAGGGATTGGATCATTTTCACGATGCCGGCGAGCGCAAGGCCGACTCCAAGGACAACGCTTGTCGCGAAAGTTGATACTGCTGGCAGCGCGACGGCCAACGCTCCCGCAAATGCAAGAACGATGCCCAAAGCAAGGAACCATCCCCATTTTGAATGCAGCGAATCCACTTGATCCAGGTGATCGATTTCCCTCGTGGACACGTCGCTCATTGCCGCTGCCTTCGGAGCCAAGTGGTGCTTGGGTCGGTCGGTGCCCCCGAAGGCTCAGTAATCGACGGCGTCGCGGATGATCGGGCAGGTCATGCAATGGCCGCCGCCGCGGCCACGGCCCAGCTCCGCGCCGACGATGGTGACGACCTCGATGCCTTCCTTGCGCAGCAGCGTGTTGGTGTA
Organism: Rhizobiaceae bacterium; assembly: GCA_035556195.1. Classification (GTDB taxonomy): domain Bacteria; phylum Pseudomonadota; class Alphaproteobacteria; order Rhizobiales; family Rhizobiaceae. Next base: position 33,816 of record DATMFK010000007.1, on the reverse strand, counting down.
GGTGTTCCGGTCGTAGGCGAAGACCACGCCCGGCGAGACACAGACCAAGTTCGCGCCGCTGTCCCATTGGGTGCGCTCGCGCGTATAGTCGTTGCCGCCTGTTTCGACCACGCGCATCTTCTTCAGTCCGAGCGCATCGCGCACGGTATCGACAAAAGTCCCCTTGTCCTTGTGCAGTTCAAGGCCGCCCTTCCCGTCCGGGCGATACGAGAAGGCTTCGATGCCGTTGACGATGTCCGGATAGACAAGCACGCAGTCGCGATCGGCGAAGGTGAAGACCGTATCGAGATGCATGGCCGCGCGCAGCTTCGGCATGGCCGCCACGATCACGCGCTCCGCAACGCCCTTTTCGAACAGAGCCGCCGCGACCTGGCTGATCGCCTGTCGCGAGGTGCGTTCGCTCATGCCGATGAGCACATTGCCCTTGCCGATCGGCATGACGTCGCCACCCTCGAAGGTCGCGAGACCGTGATCCTTCAACGGATCGCCCCACCAGACATTGACCTTGCCGGCGAAGTCGGGATGGAATTTGTAGATCGCCGCCGCCAGGATCGTTTCCTCGTGGCGCGCCGGCCAGAAAAGCGCGTTGAGGGTAACGCCGCCGTAGATCCAGCACGTCGTGTCGCGCGTGTAGAGGGTGTTCGGCAGGGGCGGCAGCAGATACTCCGTGACGCCGGCCGCGTCGCGGATCAGCTCCAATCGCTCGCCTCCCACGGATTCCGGAAATTCGTAGGTCGAAAGGCCGCCGAGCAGCGTCTCGGCCAGTTCGCGGTTCGACAATCCTTCGAGATAGGAACGAACCTCGTCGAGCAGGTCCAGGCCCATCTGGTTCGGGACGACCTGGTTGTCGAAAATCCATTTCTTCGCTTCGGGAATGGCGACGGTCTCGGCCAGAAGATTGTGCATTTCGACCACCTCGACGCCGCGATCGCGCATCTTGGTGATGAAGTCGAAATGGTCGCGCTTGGCGTTGTCGACCCAGAGCACATCGTCGAACAAAAGCGCATCGCAGTTCGAGGGGGTCAGGCGCTGATGCGCGCGCCCCGGGGCACAAACCATCACTTTGCGCAGCTGGCCGACCTCGGAATGAACGCCGAATGTGGTTTCTGTGGCCATCTCTCGATACCTCCTAAATCGGGTGTGAGCTCAAACTAAACACTGGGCACCACGCAAATCGATCGCGGATGCGGATAATGCCACGATGCTCGTCCTCAGATCTGCACCACGCCCCTGGCGAGCAACACGATTCCGATCACCGCAAAAGCCAAGACAAGGCAGAAGATGATAAGCCCGGGCGTCGTGAACACCGTCGCCTTCTGTTCCCTCCTCGCGAGGATGTACAGCGCCGTCGCAGGGGCGAGCAGGATGCAGGCGAGAAAAAGAAACGTGTATCCTGCGGCCCAGATGAGAAACAGCGTGTAAACCGTCGAAACGACGGCAATCGCCAGGTCTCGCGTGCGTGCGCCGGACGACAGGGTCTCATACCCGTCCCGCAGCCATGCGATTTTGAGTGCATAGGCACTCGCGAGCGCGAAGGGCGCGAGTGAAAGCGCGGCGGTCAGGTCGAGGGTGAAGTCGAGGGCGTTCTCCGCGAACTGCACGGCAAAAAGGATCGCGGACACGAAGACTGACGTCCAGAAAACCGCGGATTCGGGAACGCCCTGGGTGTTGAGCTTAGCGAAGTGGCTGGGCATGTCTCGATCCTCTGCCGCCGCGTACACGACATCGGCTGCCAGGAGCTGCCATGCAAGGTAAGCACCGAGCACCGACACGATGAGCCCGACGCGGATGAACGCACCGCCCCAGGGGCCCACCGCGGACTCGAGGACGCCGCCCACAGACGGCTGTAACAGCCCCGCGATCTCCTCCTTAGGCAGGATGCCGTACGAGAGAATGGATATGGACGCGAACAGAGCGAGCACCCCCAGGAAACCAAGCACAGTCGCTGTGCCGACGTCCTCGCGCCGCTTCGCGTAGCGCGAGTAGACGCTCGCGCCCTCGATGCCCAGAAACACGAACACCGTAATGAGCATCGTGCCCTGCACCTGCAGAAACAACGACTCTCCGCCAGGGACGTCGTAGCCGCCGGTGAGGTTACCGAAGAAAACCTCGGCATCGAAGAAGAAGATGACGAGCACGAGGAATAGGGCCAGGGGAGCAAGCTTCGCGATAGTCACGATGAAGTTGATCCACGCGGCTTCTTTGATGCCCCGGCGGATGAGAAGGAAATAGCCCCACACTGCTGCGAGGGACACGAAGAACGCTGGCCAGGTGTCGCCCGTGCCGAACACCTCCGCGAACTGGGGAAACAGCTGCGAAAGGGTGGTCATGATGAGCACCCAGTAAAAGGCATTCCCGGCGCAAGCGGAGGCCCAGAATCCGACGGCGGAAAGGAAGCCGGGATAGACGCCGAACCCAGCGCGCGCATACACGTAGACCCCATTATCGAGGTCAGGCTTGCGGAGTGCGAGCGTTTGGAAGACGAATGCGAGAGCCAGCATTCCAGTGCCGGCAATAGTCCACGCGATGAGCGCCCCATAGACCCCCGTCTCGCCCGCGAAACGCGCCGGGAGCTGAAATACGCCCGCGCCAACCATGGATCCAACGACCATTGCTGTCAGGGCAGGAAGACTCAGCTTGTCTTTCGAATCCTGGACTGGATCAGTGGACATCGGTAGATCTCCAGTTGTTGGAGGCTAAAGGCACGAACATATTCGCGGCAACGCGACGGGCTCGAGCTCAGGTCGCTCTTCCGCGAGCGACTGAGACACGCCCGCGACCACGTGTGTGCCGCTGCGGACTATGCACCAGTCGAGAATCGCGCCGAACGGGCCGATCACGATGCCGAAAGCTCGCCAGCGCGAAATCATGCGGGCGGCCGCCACGGACCGACCACTATCATGGCGGGTAGATAAAGCGGGAATTCTCGGCATAACTCGACGCCATATGCTCCCTCCGCACCAGCTCACGCTCCTGTCGCACCTGCCAACCGCAGGTCGGGCGAGGACACTATAACTTGGTCGGAGTTCAGGATGGATGAGTTCAGAATCCCAAAATAATGCCACGCGTCCCAAGAATTTGATGAAAATCGCTAAACCCGTCTTTTCGGATAGTGCAGTAAATCCCTTACCTAGGATTGCGGACCATCGCCTTGAGCAACATTCCGAATTGCACCTGTGTGGTGCTGGCGCCCCGGAAAAAACCGATCAGTTCCCGCCACGGGCCTTCGATCCTCGTCAGCCCGGTCAGGCTTGCGACCACTGTCCCGACATCCGTCTGCCCGGTGATGACAAGCCATCCCCCCAGGAACAGAAGACAGACCGCCCCGACTGCGCTGATCGACCTCAGGACGAGTTTGACGAATTGTTTCAGGAAGAACATCCGACAGCGCACGGCGAAGATGCGCTCGAAATCACGGGCGACCATGGGGTCGACCGCGGTGAGTTCGCCGGCCGAAATTCGGTCGGATGCATCGCGCATGGCCTGAACCCTCTCGCCCACCCTGGCGTTGATCCGCGTTTGTACCGATCCGGCGACGAATGCCTGTGGCGCGATGACGATGATGGCAAGAATGCCGAGCAAAGGCTGGCTTACCATGATGAAGCCGAGCACGCTCACGAGCGTGCCGAGCAGCATCAGAGGGGTCGAAATCGCGATTCCGGCGAAATAGCCCACGGCTTCGGCTTCCTGTATGAGCATGGCCACGAATGTGCCCCGCGCGGGAAGATCGCCCTTTGCAGCCGCGCTATCGGCCACATAGTTCGCATAGAGACGGTCACGTATGACGTGAACAGCGCGCTCTCCGAGAACCATGCGCCTGTAGTTGAGCGTGAATTTCAGAAATGTCGCCAGCAGCACAGCGGCAAAGAAACCAGCGCAGAGCCAAGCCAGCCTGGTTAGATCGGCGCTCTCGACCATGCCGTTGATGATGAGTTGCTGAAATTTCAGCGGTACCGCGGCCAGGACGGCGACGATCAACGACAGAAAGATCAGGACCTGCTGCTCTCTCGCCGTGCTTCGCCATATGGCGCGATACAAACCGGACAATGTTGGGTGGTCTGAAGGGGTAACTTCCATGAACAGGCCCTCGACGTCGCGACAAGCGCGCAGGACGCAGACTGTAGGGAGGCTTATGTTTGAGCAACCGAATAGGCATCCGCGGGTCCCCCCCGTTGAAACAAGGAGACCGGGGGCAAAGGAAAGAGACTTCCAGCACAATCAAACCGGCTTTGAACTCTCTTGGTCGGCGCGTCGGCGATCAGGCACGCCCCAGTGTCAGTCCTGCCTTCTTGGCTTCCCGACGGAGGAACGGCAGGCCGACAGCGATCACGTCGTCCGGATTCTCAGCCACGGGGCGCCAGACGGCGAGCCCGCCGGCAATGTCCTCGTGGACGTGGTTCATGCTCTCCAGTGCGACCGGTCCTCCGTAGCCGATATCGGCCATCGCCTTCATGACCTTCGCCCAGTCCACGGTGCCCCTGCCGGGCACGCCCCTGTTGGCCTCCGAGACATGGACATAGCCGAGATAGGGCGCGGCGGCCCGGAAACCCGCCTCGAAACTCTCTTCCTCGATGTTCATGTGATAGGTGTCGAGGTGGACGAAGATATTGTCCGCGCCCGTACGCTCGATGACCGCGACCGCATCCGCGCCGCGATTGAGGAGATGGGTTTCGTAGCGGTTGCAGGGTTCGACGCCGAGGCGAAGACCATGCGAGGCGGCCTGCCGCCCGGCCCTTTCGAGATAGCTGCAGATGCCGTCGATTTCCCTGGTCGTCGGCGCGCGGCCGGTCGTCTTGCCGATCGTGCCATAGGTCACGCCGGCCAAAGCCGTTCCGCCGATCGCGCGCGTTGCTTCCATGGCCGTCCCCAGAAACGTCAGCGCCTCGTCCGGCCGCTCGACGACATCGAGGGAGCGCGGCAAACCGAGCGAGCATATGAGTTCCACATCGTGTCGCTCCGCAAGCTCGCGAGTTCCGCCGATGTCGATTTCATCAGGCCTCAACAGCGGGATTTCGAGCAGCCCGACACCAAGGGATTTCAGGCGTTCCATCTGCGGCTCGATCTGCGCAACATTCCATTCCGGAGCGATCGCGAAGACATGCAATCCGAGCACATTCATGTCACCCTCCTTGTTCATGCGCCGCGGCGGCGCTGGCATCGCCGCCGCCGACGATCCGGCTGACGACTTCGTTCATGTTGGTTTTCGCCGTCACGAGGTTGGCGTCGGCGCGTCCGTGGCGCAGCACAACGATGCGGTCGGTGACCGAAAGGACGTCGTTCAGCCGGTGCGAGATCAGGATGACGGCGATCCCTTCCCGCTTGAGCCGGCGGATCAGTTCGAGCACGCTCTGCACCTCACGCACGGCGAGGGCCGCGGTCGGCTCGTCCATGATGACCAGCTTCGGATTGAAGGTGAGCGCCCGCGCGATCGCGACCGTCTGCTGCTGGCCGCCGGAAAACGATCCGACCGAGCGGTTGATCGACGGCAGATGCGCCCCGAGCCGCTCGATCATGACCGCCGCGCGGCGATCCATCTCGGCCTTGTCGATGAAGCCGGGAAAGAGGCCGAACAGCTTTCGGGTCGGCTCCCGGCCGAGAAAGATGTTGCTCGACACGTCCTGCTGCCTGGCAAGGGACAGATCCTGATAGATCATCTCGATGCCGAGCTGACGGCGTGCTCCGGGATCGAGCGGCGCGATATCCTGCGCGCCGAAGGCGATCGTACCGGAATCGGCGCGATAGATTCCTGTGATGATCTTCATGAGAGTGGACTTGCCGGCGCCATTGTCGCCGACGAGCCCCACGACCTCCCCCGCCTCCACGACGAAGTCGACGCCATGCAGCACGGCGACGGCGCCAAAGCCCTTTCGGATGCCGGAAAGCGCGAGAAGCGTCATACCCGGCTCTCCTTGCGCAGTTGATACTGGTCGATGAAGACGGCGAGGATCAGCACGGCGCCGATCGCCATCTGCTGGTAATAGGACTGCACTGCAAGGAGGTTCAGCCCGTTCTGCAGGACGCCCATGATCAGGGCGCCGATCATCGTGCCGAGAATGGACCCGCGCCCACCGAAGAGATTGGTGCCGCCGATGATCGCCGCCGTGATCGCTGTCAGCTCGTAATTGAGGCCGGCGGTCGGGTCGCCGGAATTGATGCGCGCCATGAACAGCATGCCGGCAAGGCCGGCCAACGCACCCGAGAGCGTGTAGAGGATGCGCCGCTGCCGCTCGACCCTGATGCCGGCGGCGCGGGCGGCCGCCTCGCTGTCGCCTATGGCCAGCGTGTGCCGCCCGAATTTGGTATACCCCAGCACGCAATGCGCGATCACCGCCGTCGCCAGGAAAATGATCACCGGCATGGGGATCCCGAGCGGCCGCCCCTGACCGACATAGACCATGACGGGCGGAAGTCCGTAGATCACCCGCCCCTCGGAGATGACCAGCGCAAGCCCGCGCGCAAGCCCGAGCATGCCCAGCGTCACGATGAAGGCCGGGACCATCGCGCGCGTGATCAGCTGGCCGTTGATATAGCCGGCCGCCGCTCCGGCAAGGATGCAGGCGAGCAAGCCGATCGGAGCCGGTGCGCCGAGGTTGACGGCCACAGAGGCGCCGACGACCCCCGCGAGGCCCATCACCGAGCCGAGCGACAGGTCCAGTCCGCCCGAGCCGATGACGAAGGTTGCGGCGATCGCGAGCACGCCGATCGTGGAGGTGGCGAGCAGGATATTGAGGAAATTGCTGAATGACAGGAAGAAGGGCGACAGCATTGCCATCACCCCGCTCAGGACCAGGAGAACGACGAGGGATTCCAGGCGAATGTGCAGCCGCTCCACCGAAGCTCGTTGCGCCTGCGCCCAGTAACCGCTCTTGGCAATCTCAGGGTTCATCGCGTTTCTCCCGTTGGAAAGGATGGCCGACGACGCATTCGCGCATCGGCCGGCCGAGTTGCGGGAGGATCACTTCACGTATTGGAGCATCGGCTCCTTGCCGGCATCGAGCACTTCCTTGGTCAGGACCAGTGTCGGCACGGCGATGTCGGCGGGAACCGTTTCTCCGGCCAGCGCCTTCTTGACGTTCTCGACCGCCTGTTTGCCGACCAGATAGGGGAGTTGCGCCACCGAGGCATTGAGCCTTCCCTCCTTGATCGACTTGACCGCGTCGGTGTTGCCGTCGACGCCGATGATCGTAACCTGCTCTCCTTTGCCGGCCGCGTAGACCGCTTCGACCGCGCCCAGCGCCATGCCGTCATTGGCGGCAAAGATGGCCACGAGATCGGGATTGCGGGTCAGGATGTCGTTGGTGATGGAAGCCGCCTTGCCGCGATCCCAATCGCCCGGCAGCGAGGCGACCACTTCGAGGCCGGGAGCCAGTTCCTTCAGCTTGGCGGCAAAACCCGTGGCACGCTTCTGGCCCGTGATGTTGCCCGACAGGCCTTCGATCACCAGCACCGGTCCCTTGGCCTCCTTGCCGAGCTTCGAGACGAGATATTCGGCCCCTTGCGCCCCGGCGGCGACATTGTCCGAGCCGATGCGGAACGTGATCTTGATGCCTTCCTTGTCGAGCACGGCCTGGTCGAGATTGCCGTCGAGATCCACGACCTTGAGGCCCGCGTCCTGAGCGCTTTTGAGGCATGGCAGAAGATTGGTCGAGTTGATGGCGGCGGTGATCATCGCCACCGGCTTGCGCTCCAGCATCGTATTGCACAGATTGAGCTGCGGCTCCGCCGCCTGGTCGCTTTCCGCGGCCTGGATGAAATACTTCACCCCGGCCTCCTTGGCACCTTCCTCGACGCCCTGGGCCATCGCCCCCCAAAATGGGTTGGAGAGCGTTTTCATCAGCACGCCATATTCGCCGCCGTCCTGGGCGGAAACCGGCAAGGCGAAGACGCCCATGGCCACGCCGAGCAGAATTCCCAAACCTGTCTTTCCCGACTTTGTCATCTTTCTCCTCCAAAAGTTGACGCCGTGAACGAAGGCCAGGTGCGGCGTCGGGCTTCTATTGCGCACGGGGGCTATCGTCGTTCTTCTCCCCCCTTGCCACGCTCTCCGAAAACCGAGTCCGAATTTGGGGCCGGTGCGGTGAAGCGCGACCCGCCGCCTGGCTGCCCGACGGACTCGCGCAAAAGGAACTTGCATGGCTCCAGCCGTGCCCGTGCCGGGCCCTGCTCTCCCTCGATCCGGCGAAACAGCACATGCATCGCCTGCATCGCCATCTCCCTGACCGGCTGCACGACGGCGGCAATTGCCGGCCAGGTCGCCTGCATCCACTCCGCGTCGTCGAAGCCGACGAGCGAAATGTCCTCGGGACAGTGCCACCCGCGCCGGCGGAATTCGCTCAATGCGACCAAGGTGCCCTTCAGGAACAGCGAATAGACCGCAGTCGGCCGTTCGCCCTTGCCGAGATAATCTCGAAGAGATGCGCGCAGCGGCTCGACCTCGCTTTCGGAAAGAATGACGTCGATACGCACATCGGGGTCCAGTCCGCGGGCGGTGCGTCGGAAACCGTCCAGACGTGACTTCACGGTGGCCGCCTGGGACCCCAGCCCGACGACGAGAATGTGCCTGTGTCCCTTGGCAAGAAGAGCCCGAGCCACCTCGGCGCTTGCGGCGAAGCTGTCGGCGGAAACGGTATCGAAGGTATCGTCCGAAACGACACGATCGATCAGCACGCCCGTCATGCCGTTGTCGCGCATGAAGGCCGCTGCCGGTCCATGCTCGTTGCGCACCGGCGCAAGCACCACGCCGGCGACGCGCCAATCGTGCATGCGCGAAAGGATGTCGCGCTCGCGCGCCTCCGATTCCCGGCTGGATGCTGCGACCAGCGAATAACCGCGCTCCTCGGCCAGGCACTCGAGCTGACTGATCATGGATCCGAAGAATTCGCTTTCGAATTCCGGAACGATCGCGCCGATGATGCGGCGCCGCGCGCGCCGAAGATCCGATGCGAGCGGATCTACCCGGTATCCGAGCACCTCGACGGCGGCGTTCACGCGCCGGACGTTTTCCGGCCGGACCGTCGGGATACCCTGCATGACTTTGGAGACGGTCGCAGCGGAGACGCCGGCGCGGCTTGCCACATCGTGGATCGAGGGGCGTCGCTGCGCGGCCTCGCGTTGCGTCATCATCTCCTCCCGCGAGCATAACTCGCAAAGCAATCGATAAATCGATTTTTCGTCATTGTAAATCGATTCATCGTCGATAACATGAGGCACGCACGACGTTCTCGTGCGGGAGGAGGCCATGTTGGAAGCACCGGTTGTCATCAGCGCGCCGGATCCACGCTCGCTGGATCTCATCTTCACGCCGACAGCTCGCGCCGCCCTGCATCGCGGGTATGAGGTGGTCGAGACCGACCCCCTCGGGATCGCTGCGCTCGATGACGGCGTTCTCGCCAAAGCCCGATATATCGTCGGGCAGCCGACCCTCTCTCGCGAGGCGCTCGCGCGGATGAAGGCGCTGCGCGCAATCTTCAACGTCGAGACCAATCTGATCAACAACATGCCCTACGAGGTGCTGTTCGAGGGCGGCATCCATGTGCTCACCACGGGCGCGGTCTTTGCCGAACCCGTGGCCGAACTGGGGCTCGCCCTGGCGCTCGATCTGGCGCGCGACATTGTCGACGCAGACCTCGCCTTCCGACAAGGAGAAGAGCTCTGGGGCGGCGACGGCAACAGGAGAGCGCGGCTGATGTCCGGCTCGGATATCGGCATCATCGGCTTCGGAGACCTCGGCAAGGCGCTGAACCGCCTGCTGTCGGGCTTCCGCGCGCGCATAAGGGTTCACGACCCCTGGCTGCCACCCTCGATGCTGGTCGAGCACGGCGTGAGGCCGGCCTCGCTCGACGAGGTTCTATCGGAAAGCGATTTCGTGTTCGTCGTCGCGGCGGTGACCAGCGAGAATGAGGCCTTTCTGGGAGCGCAGGCTTTCGCGAGGATGCGAAAGGGCGCGATCTTCGTCCTTCTCAGCCGGGCCGGGGTCGTCGATTTTCCTGCCCTCATGGACGCGGTCGCAAGCGGCCGCATCCTCGCCGCAAGCGACGTCTTCCCCGAGGAGCCCTTGGCTCCGGATCATCCGGTGCGCACGCTGCCGGGCTTCCTGCGCTCCGCTCACCGTGCCGGTGCGCTCGACGTCGCCTTCAAAAGAATGGGCGACATGGTGCTCGAGGACATGGCCCTGATGGATCGTGGCCTGCCGCCCATGCGCTGCAAGCGGGCCGAACGAGAGACGGTCTCGCGCATGCGCTCGAAACCCGTGGATCGCAACTGAGGTCGGCGCCGAGTACGCAATCCAGACACGCAATGGACAAACCCATGCGCATCGCAGTGATCGCCGATATCCACGGCAACATACTCGCGCTCGACGCAGTGCTGGAGGACCTTGCACGGAGAGGCGGGGCCGATCTGACGGTCAATCTCGGCGACTGCGTCTCGGGCCCCCTCTGGCCGAGAGAGACATTCGACCGTCTGGATGCGCTGGATTGGCCGACGGTGCGCGGCAACCATGACCGCCGCGTCGCGTCGGATCCTCTCGATAAAATGGGACCGTCCGACCGATTCGCCTACGATCGGTTGACGAAAGCGCAGCGAGACCAGCTATCGGAGCTGCCGCTTCGCCGCGAGGTCATTCCCGGAGTCCTCGCCTTCCACGCGCGTCCCGATCATGACGAGCGCTATCTGACCGAGGTGATCGAAAACGGCAGGCTTGTCCGCGCGCCAATCGTCGTGATCGAAAAGCGTTTGCGGACACTCGAGCCCGTGCGCCGCCTCCTGCTTTGCGGACACAGTCATCGGCCGGAACTTCTGACCTTGCCCGGCGGCACCGCCATCTTCAACCCGGGCAGCGTCGGCTGCCCGGCCTATGAGGACCCGACCGAACCTGCCCATGTCTCAGAGCAAGGCTCGCCGCATGCCCGATACGGAATCGTGGAGGTCGTGGGATCCGTACATCGTTTTGAAGCGCGCGCCGTTTCCTACGACCACGAAGCGGCGGCGCGACGCGCCGAAGAGAACGGCCGGCCGGAATGGGCGCACGGCCTGAGATCCGGGTTCATGCCCTCGGGCGCGTGACTCTTTATCCTCGCTGTTCGGTGCCCTGCCCTTTGGAGAACCGGCCCACTGCCCGACGCATGGCCCGCCATACGCCTTCGTCATCGAGCTTCTGCAGCGGGTAATAGGTCATGCTGAAGAAGGCGATCGCCTCCACTTCCAGCCACCAGTCGAGCGGCCGGGTCAGCGCGAATGTCACGTTGTGGCGCAGCGTATTGTCGGAGAATAGGCCTCGAGAGAGATCCGCCCGCGCATAGAATGTGTGCAAGGGCGTGCCTTGCTTGCCGACGAGCACCGCCGCGGCACCGAAGCGACGATCGTCCAGTTCCGGACGGGCGGCAAAGTCGAAGCGCATCTCTCCCTGTCCATCGCCTTTGACCTGCAGTTCTCCCGCGCCCTCCGCCTCGCGCCCGTATCGCCATCGGAAAGTGAGCTTGCCCGGACCGCCCGAATTGCCGATCACCATGCCGAAGGGTGGTGGCAAGGCCGCAAGAGGCACGAGATCGCCTGTCGCCCGCTCGACCTCGACAATCATATGATGCGGATCAGCCCTGTCGGGATAGAGCAGCCAAGCCCCGGCCGGCGCCGTCGCGATGACGGCGACAAACGTGAAGGCACAGAGCAGGATGCTCCGCATGGGCGTTGGTCCTCGACATCATCATCCCAAAGAAGCGCTCGGGCCGCAAGCCGGGACGGCCCGTTCCTCTTGTCACGAAAGGGCAGGTCGAGGCGATCGCGCGCCTCCCCAGACGATCAAGAGCGCCGCCAGCGGGAATGCCGCGGCCGCAAGGCCGAGGTCGGACGGCGTCGCGAATTCGAGAATCCTTCCGCCGATAACTGTCCCGAGCGCTATTCCGAAATATAGCGCCGAGGCGTTGAGCGAGAGCGTGAGATGCGCGAGTTCCGGCGCATAGCCGACGATCCTGCTCGCCTGCGCCGGGGGGAAGGCCCAGCCGACGATGCCCCAGGGGATCATCAGCCCGATGAGCACCGATCCCGAAACGTCCCGCGGAAGGACCTTGAGCACGACGGCAAGCACCACACAGATCGCCGCCGACATCAACAGCGAACCGATGACCATTCGGGTGGGCCCGATCCGATCGGCGACATAACCGCTGGCGAGATTGCCGATCACGGCGCCGACGCCGAAGGCTAGCAGCATACCGGGCATCGCCAGAGGGGGCAGGCCAGCGCCCTCGATCGCCAGCGGTGCAAGATAGGATATGATCGTGAAGCCGCCCGTCAGATAAAGTAGCGTGACGAGCAAGGACGGCAGAATGCCGGGCTTGCCGATGACCGCGACCCGCTCGCCGAGCGCGAGGCGGACGCCCCTCATATCGCCCGGCAGGCGGATCCAAAGTGCCAAGGCGCAGGACAAGCCGAGAGCTGCCACTGCCGCGAAAGCTCCCCTCCATCCCCAGAACTCGGCGATCAGGGACCCGAGCGGTGCGCCGAGCGCAACGGCGAAGGTCGTGCCGCCGACTACCACAGAGATGGCCCGGGCACGATGGTCAGCGCCGGCCAGCGCCACGGCGGTGGCTTGAGCCGTGGCTGCAAACAGTCCTGCCGCCATACCCATCACGACCTGCGCGGCGAGCAACGCGAGGAAGGAGGAACTCAAGGCGGCACCGAGATTGCCGGCAACAAAGACCAGCATCGTCGCCGAAACAACTCGCCTCCTGTCCAGCGATCCCGCCATGGCAGACAGGACCGGCGCCCCAAGGGCATAGGCCAGGGAGAAGGCCATGATGAGATATCCGGCATGAGGGATGGAGATATGAGCATCCCTGGCGATCGCCGGCAGCAAGCTGGAAAAGACGAAGCCGACCGTGCTCATCGCAAAGGATCCGGTCGCGAGCCAGACAATACGCCTGTCCATCGTTGTGTCCCTTAGTTCAAAAGTTATTGAACAATTGAACTTCACACGTGGAGCTGTCAATATGGGCTGTCTTGTCTCCCGACAAGCTCCTGACGTCGGGCGGCATTGAACGGAAAGTTCCCAGTCGCTAGGTTCCCGGCATGAGCTTGTCCCATCCGCCCGCAGACCAGATCAGCCTTCCCATGGTGCTTGCCGTTCTGGGTGACCCCACGCGCCTCGCCATCGTCCGACATCTCGCACGCAACAACGGCGTCGCGCTGAACTGCAGTCATTTCCTCGAATTCGCCTCCAAGACCAACCTGAGCTACCATTTGGCGAAACTTCGCGAAGCAGGCATCACCCACACCGAAGTCGTCGGAACCAGCCGTCGCATGACGTTGCGTCGAGAGGACCTGGAACAGCGTTTCCCCGGCCTTCTCGACAGCGTGATTGCCGCGGCCAACGATTTTCCGCTGCCTTCGAACGATATACCTCAGGACTGATCCGCCTTCGCCGTCGATTGCACGGCAAGCGCCGAACGCGACCTCGCCCGGCAGGTGGCGAGGCGATCAGCCGCGCTCCGCGCCGACGCAGGAACATGGCGCGGGAAAATCGTCGTTTCGGGGGTTACATAGCTACACGGGTTCTTCTATAAGGCCCGCCTAGCCAGACTTCAGAATCCTCCTTGCTCACCGGCCGGGCACGCCCGTCCCGGTTTTTCGCGCGAGGCCCGAAAGGACGAGCCCAGACATGCCGAAACGCACAGATATCAAGTCGATCATGATCATCGGCGCCGGCCCGATCGTGATTGGCCAGGCATGCGAGTTCGACTATTCCGGCACCCAGGCGTGCAAGGCCCTGAAGGAGGAGGGATATCGGGTCATCCTGGTGAACTCGAATCCGGCCACCATCATGACCGATCCGGAACTGGCCGACGCCACCTATATCGAACCGATCACGCCGGAAGTGGTGGCAAAGATCATCGCGAAGGAGCGGCCGGACGCGCTGCTGCCGACGATGGGGGGGCAGACGGCGCTCAATACGGCGCTGTCGCTGCGTCGAATGGGCGTGCTCGACCGCTACAACGTCGAGATGATCGGCGCCGATGCGCACGCCATCGACAAAGCCGAGGATCGCGCCCTCTTCCGGGAAGCCATGCACAAGATCGGGCTGGAAACGCCGCGCTCCATGCTGGCCAACGCGACCCAGGTCAAGGAGGAGGATCGGCAGAAGCACGAAGCCGAGCGCGCCGCCCTCAAGGCACAAAACCCGGAGAATCTGGACGCGGAACTCGACGCGCTGGAGACGCGGTGGAATCTCGGCGAAGGCGACCGCAAGCAGCGCTACATGGCCCATGCGATGGGCATCGCCGCGCAGGCACTCGACCATGTCGGCCTTCCCGCGATCATCCGACCTTCCTTCACGCTCGGCGGCACAGGCGGTGGCATCGCGTTCAACCGTTCGGAATTTTTCGAGATCATCGAGCGCGGGCTCGATGCCTCCCCGACGACCGAAGTCCTCATAGAGGAAAGCGTGCTCGGCTGGAAAGAGTACGAGATGGAGGTCGTCCGCGACAAGGCAGACAACTGCATCATCATCTGCTCGATCGAGAACATCGACCCCATGGGCGTGCATACGGGCGATTCCATCACGGTGGCCCCTGCCCTCACCCTGACGGACAAGGAATACCAGATCATGCGGAACGCCTCGATCGCGGTGTTGCGCGAGATCGGGGTGGAGACCGGCGGCTCCAACGTCCAGTTCGCCGTCAATCCCGACAACGGCCGCCTCGTCGTCATCGAGATGAACCCGCGCGTTTCCCGCTCCTCGGCGCTCGCCTCCAAGGCGACCGGCTTCCCGATCGCCAAGATCGCCGCCAAGCTTGCCGTCGGCTACACGCTTGACGAGTTGGAGAACGACATCACCGGGGGTGCGACGCCCGCTTCCTTCGAGCCCTCGATCGACTATGTCGTCACCAAGATCCCGCGTTTTGCCTTCGAGAAATTCCCCGGCTCCGAGCCGGTTCTGACCACCGCCATGAAGTCGGTGGGCGAAGTGATGGCCATTGGCCGCACCTTCCAGGAGTCGCTGCAGAAGGCGCTCCGCGGCCTGGAGACCGGCCTCACAGGCCTCGACGAGATCGAGATCCCCGGCCTCGGACATGGCGAGGACAAGAACGCCATTCGAGCGGCGCTCGGCACGCCGACACCGGATCGCCTGCGCATGGTCGCCCAGGCCATCCGCATGGGGACCTCGCTCGAGGAGGTGCATCAGATGTGCCACATCGATCCATGGTTCCTCGAGCAGATCGGGGGCATCATCGCCATGGAGGAGCGCATCCGCGAGCATGGCCTGCCGCAGGACGCAGCGAACCTTCGCATGCTTAAGGCGATGGGCTTCTCCGACGCGCGACTCGCCTCACTGACGGGCAAGGAAGCCGAGGACGTCGCCAGGCTGCGCGCGAGCCTGGAGGTTCATCCGGTGTACAAGCGCATCGACACCTGCGCCGCCGAGTTCGCCTCGCCGACCGCCTATATGTATTCGACCTACGAGGTCCCCTTCGCCGGCCGGCTCGCCGACGAAGCCAAGGTCAGCGACCGGAAGAAGGTCGTCATCCTCGGCGGGGGTCCGAACCGTATCGGTCAGGGCATCGAGTTCGATTATTGCTGCTGCCATGCAGCCTTCGCGCTGCGCGACGCCGGCTACGAAGCGATCATGGTCAACTGCAACCCCGAGACCGTCTCAACGGATTACGACACGTCCGACAGGCTCTATTTCGAACCACTGACGGCCGAAGACGTTCTCGAGATCCTGCGCGTAGAGCAGGCGGCAGGCACGCTGAACGGCGTCATCGTGCAGTTCGGCGGCCAGACGCCACTCAAGCTGGCCGATGCGCTGGAGCGCGCCGGGATCCCGATCCTCGGCACGTCGCCCGACGCGATCGACCTTGCCGAAGACCGCGACCGTTTCCAGAAGCTCCTGCAGAAACTGTCCCTCACCCAGCCGAAGAACGGCATAGCCTATTCGGTGGAACAGGCGCGGCTGGTGGCCGGCGAGCTCGGCTTCCCCCTGGTGGTGCGGCCATCCTATGTGCTGGGCGGCCGCGCGATGCAGATCATCCGCGACGAAGGCATGCTGCAGACCTACCTGCTCGACACCGTACCTGGCCTCGTGCCGGAGGACATCAAGCAGAAATATCCCAACGACAAGACCGGCCAGATCAACACGTTGCTCGGCAAGAACCCGTTGCTGTTCGACACCTACCTGTCGGGCGCCATCGAAGTCGATGTCGACTGCCTGTGCGACGGCAAGAACACCTATGTTTCCGGGATCATGGAACATATCGAGGAGGCCGGTATCCATTCGGGCGACAGCGCCTGTTCCCTCCCCGTTTACTCGCTGGACGAAAGCGTCGTCGCGGAACTGGAGAAGCAGACGGCGGCGCTGGCCCGTGCCCTCAATGTCGGCGGCCTGATGAACGTCCAGTACGCGATCAAGGACGGCACGATCTTCGTGCTCGAGGTGAATCCGCGCGCCAGCCGCACCGTGCCCTTCGTCGCCAAGACGATCGGCAGGCCGATCGCCAAGATCGCGGCCCGCATCATGGCCGGCGAAAACCTCGACCAGGCCTTCGGCCATTATGGCGACAAGCCCGACGCGCGTTCCCTCGGCCATATCGCGGTAAAGGAAGCGGTGTTCCCCTTCGCCCGCTTCCCCGGAGTAGACATCCTGCTCGGGCCCGAGATGAAATCGACCGGCGAGGTCATGGGCCTCGATCGCGATTTCGCGCTGGCATTCGCCAAGAGCCAACTCGGCGCCGGCGTCGACCTGCCGCGCTCCGGCACGCTGTTCGTCTCGGTCCGTGACGCGGACAAGCCGGGCGTGCTGCCTTCGGTGAAGCGGTTTGCCGATCTCGGCTTCAAGGTCCTGGCCACATCCGGTACGGCGCGCTTCCTGCGCGAGAATGGTGTCGCGGCGGAGAAGATCAACAAGGTCCTGGAAGGACGCCCCCATATCGAGGACGCCATCCGCAACAGGCAGGTCCAGATCGTCTTCAACACGACTGACGGCCAGACGGCGGTCTCCGACTCCAAGTCGCTGCGCCGCGCGACGCTGATGCAGAAGGTGCCGTATTACACGACGCTTGCCGGCGCGGCCGCCGTTGCCGAGGCCATCGCCGCGCTCAAGGCGGGAAGCCTGGAGGTTCGGCCGCTGCAGGAATATCTGTAAGCGGACGGCCCACATCGATCACTCTCCGGGCCGGTACCGCGGTGCCCATTTGAGCATGCGCGATGGTGTCGCCGGCCGTGGGATTGCCCGCACATTGTGCCGCTTGGCCTCGGCGCCAAATCAATTTAGGCGGCATGAGGAGGAGGACGCGGCGGGTCTACGGCGATTTGCGCGTCCCGCGCGCCTTGCCCCGTGCGGATTCAGCTCTGCCGACCACCTTTGCGTATTTGGCAATTGGAAGCGGCCGTCCGATCAGATAGCCCTGCACCGCGTTGCAGCCTTCTTCGCTGAGGAATTTCAGCTGGTCCGACGTTTCGACACCCTCGGCGATGACCTGCATGGACAGGCCGCGACCAAGGCCTACCACGGCACGAATGATCGCGGCCGATCGCGGGTTGTCCTGAAGCATCCACACGAACGACTTGTCGATCTTGATTTTGTCGAATGGAAACGCGTGAAGATAGGAAAGAGACGAGTAGCCCGTTCCGAAATCGTCCAACGCGATCTTCACGCCGAGCGATTTAAGGTCCCTCAGTATAGAACTCACCCGCGAGAAGTCATCGAGCATGATGCTCTCTGTTACTTCGAGCTCGAGCCTGGCAGGAGCGAGCTTGGTCTCCAGCAGGATAGAGTGCACCAGACCTGGAAGATCGTCCCGCCGAAACTGGACCGGCGAGAGATTGACGGCCACATGGAGCGGGTTGGACCATGAAGCTGCCTCTCGGCACGCCGCGCGAAGCACCCATTCCCCGATCGGGACAATCAGGCCGCTCTCCTCCGCCACTGGAATGAATTCGGGAGGCGGAACCATCCCCCGCTCCTTGTGATTCCACCGGATCAACGCTTCGAAGCCGACGACCTCGCCCGGCGGTTGCGCCTGCGGCTGGTAGTGCAACGATATCTCTCCGCTTGCCAAGGCAGAACGCAGATCCTGCTCCAAGGCCCGGCGTTCGCGCAGCTTGCGGTCCGTATCGGGCTCGAACATACGGAACACACCGCGCCCATCGGCAATGGCACGCTCAAGAGCCGCCTGAGCATTGCCGAGAAGCGCCGTGATATCGATCGCATCGTCCGGAAAGAAGGTCATACCGATGCTCAACCCGACCCGAAGGGTAAGGCCATCGACATCGAAGGCGTCAGCCACCGCCGCAAGCAGGTTGTCGGCAAGCACGACCGCCGTCGCGGGATGCCGCCCCTCGACGACGACGATCATGAACTCGCCGCCGTCGGTTCGCGCGAGGAAGTGTTTACCGGCGACGGCCCTCAGGCGTTCCGCAACCTTGCGAAGGAGCGCTTCGCCCACTCCAGGCCCGAAAACGTCGTTGATTTCCTTGAAGCCGTCCAAGCCCATGCGGAGGAGCGCAAACGATTCCCTGCCGGAGGTCGCTCGTTCGAGCGTGAATTCAAGGCGCTCGACGAGTGCTCTCTGGTTGGGCAGATCGGTCACGGCGTCATGCGTGGCCAAATGGGCGATCCGCGCGGCATCGCGGTTGCGCTCGGTCACGTCCTCGGCGACGGCAAGCACGTATTGCGACGTGCCATCGTGGCTTTCCACGGCCAGGCGTCGGGTGACGAGATCACGCACGCCCCTATGCCGTGTGGGGACCTTCTCGTCGTCGACGACCTGGACGCGATCGGCACGCAAGGCTTCCTGATCGCGGCTGACAAAGGCCTGGGCCGCCTCTTGAGGAAACAGTTCCATGTCGGTCTTGCCGATCAGCTCGCCTCGCGGGATGCCAAGCAATTCCTCGCCCGCGCGGTTCATCAAGACGTAGCGATGATCCTGTCCCTCCTTGGCGTAGAGCATGACCGGAATATTCTCGATCACCGTATCCAGGAACTCTCGGGTTCGACGCAGGTCGTCTACGGCTCGCTTGCTTTCCGTCACATCGATGGATGCAACGATCATGGCCGCGCGACCGTCGTAGTCGATCGGCGAGGAATAGACGATGACCTCGATCACACTGCCGTCTGCCTTGACATGGCGCCAGACGCGCCCTGTACGATAGGAGCCATGGCCCGTGCCGGCGATCTCGCGGAACGCCTCGGTGTCTTCTTGCGGCCTGATGTCCAGCGTGGTCTTTGAAAGAAATTCTTCCTGCGAATAGCCATAGTGCTCGATGGCAGCCTGATTGATGGCAAGGAAGCGCAAGCTGCTTTTCTCGAACACCCACATCGGAATCGGGTTTTGCTCGAACAGCAGCTGCAGCGTCGACTCGCGCCGCTTCGATGCCGTAATGTCTTCGATGCAACCGACCAGGACGTGCACGCCGTTTGCCAGCGTAACCCTGGCTTTGCGGGTCACCAGCGTGTGAATTTCTCCGTCGGGCGCCCGAATGAGCTCCTCGTTCTCGTTGGGCTCACCAGTCTTCAGCACCAACTCGTCGATTCGCCGGAACACATCGGCGTGTTCCTTCGGGACGAAGTCGTCGTCCGACTTGCCGGCCATCTCTTCATAGGAATGCCCCATGAATTCGCACATGCTGCGGTTCAGCACGAGAAAACGGGATTGTTCATCCTTCACGAAAATCGGATGCGGGATCGCATCGAGCACCAAACGCAGCGTATCGGGGTGGTCCTGAGCGAAGGACCTGGCCAGCAATTCGATGGGAGTAACTGAACGCGACATCTAGAAATCTGGGGGTTGAATAAATCGGAACAATCTAAGATCAGGTGGCCTTGATTTCCGATAGCGCAATTATGTTGAGTTGGGCCTAACGTGCCAAGCGGGAGCCAATTGACCATCGAGCTGTCGACGTGTCCCCCACCCCGTGATCGAGCCTAAGCTCGACGCCGAGATCGGCAGCGCTTCCGCGAAAGGCGGGGATCGGTATTTCCGTCGATCTCACGAGAACGAGCGAGCGGCCGGAGAGTTGCTCGTCCCGATTTACTGGCGCCTGCGCCGTCATTCCAAGCGGACACGCCGACGATCGGAAAGCGCATAGCCACGCCTTCAGATCCGGCGCCGTCGCCGGTCGATGCCAAGCCCCGTCTCCTCGAGCAGACCTTTGCGCTTTGCGTCGTAGTAATAACCCCGCGCATAATACCGAACGGCAAGATCGTGATCGCCGTCGGCTACGAGATAGGCGCCGCGCAGATATTTGACCGCATATTTGAGATTGGTCTCGGCGTCGAGCAGACCCTTGGCGGTTCCCCGATAGCCCATGCCGCGCGCCGTCGCGTGCTTGATCTGCATCAGCCCCCAATGGCCGTTATGATATGCGCCGGGAAAGTAATTGCTCTCCCGCTCGACCACCCGCCGCACCAGTTCGACCGGGACCTCGTAGAGCGTGGCATATTGCACAATCAGCTGGTCGACGTCGTTGCGGTCGGTTTCGACCGACGCCGGCGCGGAGACGGCTTCCGCGGTAGCGGGTTGCGTGCCGGCTTTGGTCTGACCGGCTTGCTCCACCACCGGCGCAGTGGCCGCGGTGCTTGTCGCGGCCAACGGATTGGCCGATGGAGTCGGACCGGCATAGGCAACCGCAACTGGCGCATCGGCATCCTCTGCTGCCGGCACGAAGGCTACGAGCGCGGTGCCGTCGGCCAGCGACGGCATCACCGATACTGTCTCAGGCAAGGCGAGACTGAAGCTCGAGCCCGCGGAAAGGTCGTCCGCGGCCATGACGGCGTCACCCGAGGTGGTGCAACCGGATATGAGCGCAAGGAGCAGCGCTCCCGGCAAGAGCAGTCTCGGCGTCTTCTCAAACGTCGGTCGCAAAGGCGCTGATACCCCTCAATCGGCCCATCCCTGTCTGGCAGCTTTAGCGCAGGTCGTCGGCTTGGGCAATCGAGGCAAAATCACCGCGCCTCACGGTTCCTCGAATGTCCTTTGCAGGCATCTCAGGACCGGGCAGGACGACTGGTCGATGGTAGGCACCCATCCCGTTTGCGCATATTGGCCGTCCTCGCAGAAGCCGGCATGCGCTACGTACCGATCATAGAGCAGCAGGCCTCGTGACGACCTGAAGCGCAGGATTGTCTCCCCTTCCCGCCGCACCAGGACCTGAAGCCGATTGCAAGTCAGGTCCTGCGTGTCGTGGCGAGTGATCGCCTGTGCTTCCGGCACAAACATCGAAAATGCGACGGCCAAGCCCGCCAGCGCCTTCACGTCCGGGTCACGTATCGTGGCTCTTTTGGAAGCATCGATAGACAAGGCATCTGCCTGTATCGCTGGCGGGAACGGAAGCGACCCTGGTGATTTCCATTCCGCTGCAGAAAGCGCTGTCGGCGACATAGCGGTCGTAGAGCGGGGCACCGCCTCGTCCCGTGTAGCTCAAGATGACCGCACCCTCCCGACGTATTGTCTCCTGGATCCGCGCGCAGCTCATTGTCTGCGAATTATACCGCGAGATCGCCTGTGCATCGAGCGCCAGCAGGGAGAACCCGAGCGCCAAAGCAACGGTCGCCTTCATGTCAACCTCCATCATGCGCGCGGCAAACCGGCCACCTCGTCGTCGCGCGTCCCATTCCTCCCGGACTCGCAGGCAGCGCCAGCACCTCTCAGCCCGAGCCTGGCTCGCTGTAGGTTATCTCCTTGCAGGACAGCACCAGGCAAGACGGCGTGTCTCTTGCCGGAACCGAAGTAACCTCGGCCGATTCGCCATAGCTGCAATAAGTGCCGTCGGCGACATAGCGGTCGTAAAGGGGGAGGCCCGGCGTGCGCGTGGACGCATAGCGAAGGATCGCCGCCCCCTCGCGCTGAATGATCGCCTGAATGCTATCGCACGTCATGCTTTGCGAATTGTAGCGCGAGATCGCCAAAGCTTCGCCCGAAACCAGCGAGAGCGACAGCGCGCCCACCACGAGCCTGATCGGGAAAGACCTTTTGATCTGGTCAACCCCATCGCGGCACTCAATGGAATCGGCGGAAAAAATCGTCGTCATAGGTCCTCTGCTCGCATCTGTAGACTGGACAGGAGGGCGTGTCGCGCGTCGGTACCGAGGCATATTTCGCGTACTCGCCATATTCGCAGTAGCCATCATGCAGAACATAGCGGTCGTAGAGCGGAAGGCTTGGATTTCGCTTGGAGGAATAGCGCAGGATCACGGCCCCCTGATCGCGGACCGCCGCTTGCACCTGCGCGCAGGTCATGCTTGGCGAATTGTAGCGTGAGATCGCGTAGGCATCCGCCGACATGAGCACCAGCACCATTACCAGCAGACACCTGCTCTTCATCCTTGCCTCCACAACCCTGCATGGCCCCGCCACCACGTGATTGTATAAGTGCCGGGCAAGCAGCCGCCAGCGGTAAAACGAGGCGGCGTGACGAATTCTTCCGCGGTGCTATGGTTCAGGCGGTCAACTTTATGGGAGGAGCGTCATGGAGAAGAGCAGGATCGGGTTTGTCGGCCTTGGTCTCATGGGACATGGCATGGCCAAGAACGTGGTCGAGAAGGGCTTTCCCCTCACCGTCGTCGCCCACCGCAACCGTGCGCCGGTGGACGACCTTCTCGCGCGCGGCGCTTCCGAGGCCGGCACCCTCACCGAACTGGCGCATGCGAGCGACATCGTCCTGCTGTGCGTCACAGGCAGCCCCGAGGTCGAAGCCGTGGTCGTCGGTCCTGGCGGTCTCGCATCGGCCGGCAAGGGGCTGTTGATCGTCGATTGCTCGACGTCCGACCCCTCCTCCACCTTGCGCCTCGCCGCCGAACTCGAGCCGCGCGGCGTAAGGCTGATCGACGCACCGCTGTCACGAACGCCCAAGGACGCCGAAGCGGGCACGTTGGACGTCATGGCAGGGGGCACGCAGGAGGATTTCGAACGAGCCCGGCCTGTGCTGGAAACCTTCGCCGGCCGGATCGTTCATACCGGACCAGTCGGAAGCGGACACACGATGAAGCTGCTCAACAACTTCGTCTCGCTCGGATATGCCGCGCTCTATGCCGAAGCCCTGGCGCTCGGCGCAAAGGCGGGGCTCACGCCGAAAACTTTCGATGCGGTCATCCGTGGCGGACGCATGGACAATCCTTTCTACCGGACCTTCTTCCAATGGGTGCTCGACCGCGACCCCGACGCTCACCGCTTCGCGATCCGCAACGGCCTCAAGGACCTGAACTACCTCGCCGCCTTCGCCAGCGCCGCCGGCATTGCCAACCCTTTGGGGGCAGCCGTGCGCAACTCGTTCGCAATCGCAGGGGCAACCGGCAATGGTGAGAAGTTCGTTCCGATGCTGTCCGATATCATTGCCGACCTGAACGGAGTGTCCCTCGCTCGCGACTGAGCCAGCGAACCCCCGGTGCTGCATTTCTTTCACAAAAGGCTTGCGTTCGCGATCCGAGACCATTATATGCGACGCGTTGATATTTCGGCCGAATGATCCGGGGCCGCGCTGCCAAGCGTTTGCTGACGTCTTTCTCCAAAATTTCGATACCACCGGTCGGACGACCATCCGACCAAGCCAAGCAGCAACGACAGGAACTCTTCATGGCAACCGGAACTGTAAAATGGTTCAACAGCACCAAGGGCTTCGGCTTCATCCAGCCGGACGCGGGCGGTGCGGACGTATTCGTCCATATCTCGGCTGTTCAGCGCGCAGGTCTCTCCGACCTCGTTGAGGGGCAGAAGATCAATTTCGAGATCGAGCAGGACCGCCGCACCGGCAAGTCGTCGGCTGGATCTCTGAGCAAGGTAGGCTGATCTCGCAGCGCGCGCCGGCGACAGCCGGAAGCGCGCGGCAAGTCACGGATGTACTGGCGGCCCCGCGTTAAGCGCGCCGAAGCCTCGGACGTTCCAGAGCCAAGACAGCGGATTGCTGCGGCAAGGATCGAACGAGCTTCCGGATCAGGCTACCGAGCAGAAGGCGGGGTTTGGCCCCGCCTTTTTGATTCATCGACATCGAATGCCACAAACGAACTCGAGCGCCTCGCCTGCGCGCATTGCGCCAGGACCGCGGCACGCTTTGGGCGACGTGCCTTAAGGCAGCCACTCGATCGGAACGTGGCCCGGGTCTGCCTCGACACGCTTCAACCAGGCTCCGACCGCCGGATAGGCGCCGAGGTCGAAGCCGCCTTGTCCAGCCATATGCGTGTAGGCAAAAAGCGCAATATCGGCGACGCTGTAGGCCCCGCCGGCGAAAAACGCATTTCCCCCGGCGAGATGCCTCTCCATCACTGCGAGCGCCTTGTTTCCACGCTCCAGGGTCAGCGCCAGCCGGTCCGGGGTCGCATCCCTGGCGCGTTCAGGAAAGGTAAGCAACGCCTTGCGAACGGCAATGTAGGGCTCATGGCTGTACTGCTCGAAAAACAGCCACTGGTAGACGAGACCGCGTGCATACCGGTCCGTGGGAAGGAAGCGGGTTCCCTCGGCCAGATAGAGCAGGATGGCGTTGGATTCGGCGAGGACGCGGCCGTCCTCCAGTTCGAGCAACGGAACCATTCCGTTGGGGTTCTTGGCAAGATAGGCGGGCGTACGAGTACCGCCGTCGCGCGAGCTCACCTCCACATGCCCGAACGGTTCGCCGAGCTTTGCCATGAGAAGGCGCGGCTTGTAGCAATTGCCGCTGTCGATCATGCCGTGGATGGTGTGCATAGGCTTATCCCCTTCCGGACAGCAATATCGTTCCGGAAGCGAGGCATTCCAATGATTTATTCTTCAAGCACACATCAACGACGTTGATGTTTTCCAAAGAGCGGCACCACCTTGCCCGGAGTGTCCAGCAGCTTCTCCAGCGACAGTGATCCCTCATCGAAGATCGTCCCTGCGAGCGCAGGCGGCGCCAGCAGCCGGCCCTGCAGCAGATCGGCTTGACCATCGACCGCGACCCGAAGCTGCGTCATCGTCTCGATGCCCCCGACGAGGATCTGTGCACCGAGCTGACGGAACGTCGCGGCCACGGGCGCGAACAATCGCGCCGTACCGTCGTCCTCGCAAAGCCGGCGAAACCAAGCTCCCTCGATCTTGACTATGTCAGGCCTGAAGGCCCCGATCTGCCCGCCCGGCGAATGGCTGAAGTCGCCGATCGCAACCCGCATCCCGTGGCGGCGAATCTCCCTTGCAAGGGCCTGCAACGTTTCCTGGTCCAGCGCGGCAGCCTCGGAGATTTCACAGACGACCAGCCGCGGGTCGAGCTCGATCTCTTCCATGATTTCAGCCAGTGCCGCCATCTCGCGGACGAACTCACTACTGCCCCGGGGATTGTAGCTCACGAAGAGGTCGAGCCACGGCAGGCCGACATTGTGATGGTTGCGCAGATGCAATGCATTGCACAGGCTTTCCACGAACAATCTGTCCTGGCGCGCGAGGCTGCCCAGGAAGTCCGTCGCCGCGACCGCCTTCCCTTCGAGGAACGGAGCCACCCTTCCCTCGATAGCCATCGGCCGCAGCTCGGCACCCTCTCGCTTGAAGATGGGCTGGTAGGCGCTCTTCAGGCGGAAGTCGCCGAGCAGACCGATCTCAATGCCGACTTCATCGACAAAGATTGCGTCAGCCACCGAAGCAGGATGACCCATCGACGCGCTCACGACCGGCTTCCCCGGTAATGATGCTTCCCGCCGTCCCGGCAGCATATTCTATGAGCAAATCCTAAATTACGCGACACTTACTTGGACTCCGGAACACCATGCGGGGGAACCTCTCATCCAAGCTTTGAGCCGCCGTTAAACGAAATCTGCAAATTGTCTGTATCGGCCGATTGTTCGATTTGATCGGCGCCACGACGGTTGGCGCTTGCGGTTTTTCGTGCGATCGGACAATAGAGCGGCGGGTCCGAGCGGACCCGCCGAGCTTATTGGAGAACACTCGCATGGCCTTTCTTGCCGACGCTCTTTCCCGCGTGAAGCCTTCCGCCACGATTGCGGTCACCCAGAAAGCGCGCGAGCTGAAGGCGAAAGGCCGTGACGTGATCAGCCTCGGCGCCGGCGAGCCCGATTTCGACACACCCGACAACGTCAAGGAAGCCGCGATCGCGGCGATCCGGCGCGGCGAGACCAAATACCCGCCGGTCTCGGGCATCGCACCTCTGCGCGAGGCCATCGCACAGAAGTTCAAGCGCGAGAACAATCTCGACTACAAGCCGGAGCAGACCATCGTCGGCACCGGCGGCAAGCAGATCCTGTTCAATGCCTTCATGGCGACGCTCAACCCTGGCGACGAGGTGATCGTGCCGACACCCTATTGGGTGAGCTATCCCGAGATGGTCGCGCTTTGCGGCGGCACGCCGGTGTTCGCCCAGACGACCATCGACCACGGTTTCAAGTTGAAGGCCGACGTTCTGGAAAAGGCGATCACGCCGCGCACCAAGTGGCTCGTGATGAATTCGCCTTCGAACCCTTCGGGCGCAGCTTATACCGAGGCCGAACTCAAGGCCCTTGCCGATGTCCTGCTACGGCATCCCCATGTCTGGGTCCTCACCGACGACATGTATGAGCACCTCACCTATGGTGACTTCGTCTTCCGCACCATCGCGGAAGTGGAGCCCGCTCTCTATGAACGCACGCTGACCATGAACGGGGTTTCGAAGGCTTACGCCATGACGGGCTGGCGGATCGGATATGCCGCTGGTCCGATCGCGCTCATAAAGGCTATGGACATGATCCAGGGCCAGCAGACTTCCGGCGCCTGCTCGATCGCCCAGTGGGCATCCGTCGAAGCTCTCAACGGCCCACAGGATTTCGTCCAGAAGAATAAAGCGATCTTCCAGGCGCGCCGCGACCTCGTCGTGTCGATGCTCAACCAGGCGCGCGGCATCAGCTGCCCCTCTCCGGAAGGCGCCTTCTACGTTTATCCGTCCTGCGCGGCGCTCATCGGCAAGAAGACCCCCGGCGGCAAGGTTATCGCCGACGACGAGACCTTCGTCAGCGAGCTCCTGGAAGCCGAAGGGGTCGCAGTGGTCCACGGCTCGGCCTTTGGGCTGGGTCCGAACTTCCGCATCTCCTACGCAACGTCCGATACCTTGCTGGAGGACGCCTGCTCGCGGATCCAGCGTTTCACCGCGTCCCTGTCGTGAGCATGATCAAAGGGCGGCGGCATCGTTCCGATGCCGACGCCCTGCTCGCCTGAAAAGCCTGGTTGGCCTCAATCGAGGACCGGACAGTTCGGCTGTCGTCCGAAGGTGATACGGGCCCTGTCGCCGTCTTCCGTGCGGCCTCTTACTTCGATCGTACGGCGTCCGGCCGACACGACACGGACGCGATCGAGCCCCATCCTTTCGGCTTTGTCGAGAGCGCGGTCTTCCGTGCACATCCTGCGCATGCTCCGCTCGCCGCGATAGCAGTCCTCATAGCGAGGGTCGCACCTGTTCGGGTCGCGCACACGAAGCTCGGGGCCACCTCGACCCAGGTCCAGTTCTAATGTCTGCGCGCTAGCCGGAAGCGGAACGATCGCGCTGCCGGCGACGATGACAGCAAGCGCACTGCTTTGGATCAGTCGTAGCATGATACAATCTCCTCGGGAGAGGCTCCACTGAGCCGCTGCCCTCGCCTGTTGATCTACGGCCATTCTGCCGAGCGGTCGCCTCGTTCGGGACCGGTTCCTTGCCATACAGTTTTTTAACGAATGAGCGCCGTAACGGTTTCACACAATCGCCTGGTTCTTCTCGCTTCTGCTATGCCGGCAAAGCAGGCTTGCCCTCGACGGCCGCCCGTGTGACGATAGCCTGGTGGCGCGAATGCGCTCGCCGCGACGGCCGGAAGGAGGCCGGCCGCCGCTTGGACGACGTGCTCTAGCAGCAACGCCCGAGAGGAGGTCAGCTCACCATGGGACAACGTGCCGGAGGAAGACTGTCGGGACCGAAATGCATCGCCATTGTCGGTCCCTTCGCCAGCGGAAAAACCACCCTTCTTGAAGCCATCCTTGCCCGAACCGGAGCGATTCCGCGCCAGAACAGCGTCGCCTCCGGGACCACCGTCGGCGATCAATCGCCCGAGGCGCGCGCCCATGCCATGAGTGTCGAGGCAAGCGTCGCCACCACAGAATTCATGGGCGAAAGCCTCACCTTCATCGATTGCCCCGGCTCAATCGAATTCTCCTTCGAGGCCGAACCTGTGCTCGCGGCATGCGATCTCGCGGTCGTGGTCGCGGAAGCCGACGAGAAGAAGATTCCTGCCCTGCAACTCATCATGCGCAAGCTCGACGAGTTCGGCGTTCCGCGCATCCTGTTCCTCAACAAGATCGACAAGACCGCGGCCGGCGTGCGCGACACGCTGAAGCTGCTCCAGCCGGCAAGCACCACAAGGCTGCTCCTGCGGCAAATTCCTCTGCGCAAGGAGGGCATCGTCATCGGTTCGATCGATCTCGCGCTGGAGCGCGCCTATGTCTACCGTGAATATGCCGAAAGCGAAGTCACCGAGATCCCGAGCGACGAGAAGGCGCGTGAGCTCGAGGCCCGCTTCTCGATGCTCGAAACGCTGGCGGATCATGACGATCAGCTGATGGAGCAATTGCTGGAAGAGATCGAACCGCCGCGCGATGCCGTCTTCGACGATCTCGCCGCCGACCTGCGCGCCGGGACGGTCACTCCGGTGCTGATCGGCACCGCGGAAAAGGGCAATGGCGTGCTGCGCCTGCTGAAGGCGATCCGCCACGACTCGCCCGGCATCGAGGCCACGCGGCAGCGGCTTGGCGCGCCTGCCGATGGGACTCTGGTCCAGGTCATGAAGACCATCCATACCGGACATGGCGGCAAGCTGTCGATCTCGCGCATCCTGTCGGGCTCGGTGAGCGACGGCACGGAGCTCTGGCTGTCCGACGGGAAATCGGCCAAGATCTCCGGCATTTACCGGATGCTTGGCAAGGATCAGATGAAACTCGCCTCGGCCATTGCAGGCGAGACGGTAGCACTCGGCAAGCTGGACGACGTCAAGACGGGCCATACACTGACCACCGCCAAGGGCGGGGTCGCCCCGCTCATCCAGTTCGATTCGCCCAAACCCGTCTATGCCATCTCGCTCCGCCCGAAGGAGCGCAAGGACGAGGTCAAGCTTTCGGCCGCCATGTTGCGGCTCGCCGAGGAGGATCCGTCGTTGCGCGTCCATCACGAGCAGGATTCCTCTGAAACCATCCTCTCCGGTCACGGCGAGATGCATTTGCGCGTCGTGGTCGAACGTCTGGAGGGAAAGAACCAGATCGCGGTGGAGGGGCATGCCCCCGCCGTGCCTTATCGGGAGACGATCCGTAAATCGATCACGCAGCGCGGCCGTCACAAGAAGCAATCGGGTGGCCATGGCCAGTTCGGGGATGTCGTGCTGGACATAAAGCCGCTGCCGCGCGGAACGGGCTTCGAGTTCACGGACACGATCACCGGCGGCGTCGTGCCCAAGCAGTACATCCCCTCCGTCGAGGCGGGCGTGCGGGACTTCCTGAAGTCAGGGCCGCTCGGCTTCCCTGTGGTCGACATCGCCGTCAACCTCGCCGATGGCTCCTACCATACGGTCGATTCATCCGACATGGCCTTCCAGATGGCCGCCAAGATCGCCATGAAGGAAGGCCTCGCCGGCTGCTCGCCGGTGCTCCTGGAGCCGATCATGAAGGTGGAGATCTTCACACCCTCCGACGCAACGGCGAAGATCACGGCGATCGTGCCCCAGCGACGCGGTCAGATCCTCGGTTACGATGCGCGCCCGGGCTGGCCGGGCTGGGACGTGGTGGAGGCCACCATGCCACAGTCGGAGATCGGCAATCTGATCATCGAACTCAGATCGGCGACAGCCGGCGTGGCGACCTACGTCGCCAACTTCGATCACATGGCAGAGTTGACCGGACGCCTGGCCGACGATGTGATGAACGCCAGCGGAAAGGCCGCCTGACGGGATCGGCCAGATCATGCGTGCCGCCGCACTTTTATGTGATTGGCGGCGCGCTTGCGCTTGCCGGTCGTGAAGATCAGATTGGATCACGGTTGTAAATTCGGGGAGTAACGATGGTTGCCGTTCACCGCCGCCCGGCCTGGTTCATGTCCGAGTCACTGGCGACACCCGAATCCGCCTTCCTCAATCGCCGCACCCTCCTCCAGGCGATGGGTTTTGGCATCGTGGCCGCCGGCGGCGGCCTTGGCAGGGCACAGGCCGAAGAGACGGATCCAAGCGCCGATCTCTACCCTGCGAAGAGGAATGATTCCTACAAGCTCGACCGCAGCCTCACGCCCGAAGAGATCAACGCCAACTACAATAATTTCTACGAGTTCGGGACCCAGAAGGAGATCGCGCAGGAAGCGCAATCGCTCAGGATCCGTCCCTGGGAAATCCAGATCGGCGGCCTGGTCGATGCACCGATGACCATTGCCTTCGATGATCTCGTGCGGAAATTTCCACTGGAAACCAGGCTCTATCGTCACCGCTGCGTCGAGGCCTGGTCCATGACGATCCCTTGGAGCGGCTTTGCCTTGAGCCGGCTTGTCGAACTCGCCAAGCCGCAAGCTGCGGCGAAGTTCATTCGTTTCGAGACTTTTCTCGATCCTTCGATGGCCAGCGGACAGAACAGCTTCATCTATCCCTGGCCCTATGTCGAAGGCGTAACGATGGAAGAGGCGGCCAATGAGCTCGCCTTCGTGGTGACGGGCGCCTACGAGAAGCCGCTGCTGAAACAGTTCGGCGCCCCCATTCGGTTGGCGCTGCCCTGGAAATACGGCTTCAAGTCGATCAAATCGATCCGCAAGATCGATTTCGTCCCGGAACGGCCGGTCGGGCTCTGGGAGGCTCTCCAATCCAGCGAGTATGGTTTCTGGGCCAATGTGAACCCCGACGTGCCGCACCCGCGCTGGAGCCAGGCAAACGAACGTGTGCTGCACACGGGAGATATCGTGCCTACACAGCTCTTCAACGGGTACGGTGCCCAGGTGGCCGATCTCTACAAGGACATGGATCCGGCGACGCTTTACATGTGATCTTGGTCTTCGACAGGTTGCGATTTGCCCGTTACTGTCCTGCCAGCCGCCGCGCGCGGCCGCGGCATTCAGGCATCTGGAGAATGTCCTTCCTCATGCTTGGCAGGCCCACCCGGCACGATGATGCCAGCCCCTGAAATTCAGGCAGCCCGCCCCTTGCACTAGAGCGGGATCATGCTTGAGTGAATCGGATGAGGATTGAACGAAGCCGCTGACGCGGCAGATGGTGGGCCGGTTTGCGGGTGACGCTTCTGTTTTGAAGGATTGCGGCTGTTGAAGCGCAATCTTTGGAACAGGAGCAATGAGATGGCCGAGATGAGCCCGCTTCGCCGGCGCATGATCGAGGACATGACGATCCGCAATCTGTCGCCGGCCACGCAACGATCCTATGTGCACGCGGTGGCGAAGTTTTCGCGCTACTTTGGCCGATCCCCGGACCGGCTTGGCCTCGAAGACGTCCGCGCCTTCCAGGTGCATCTGGTCTCGACCGGGATTTCGTGGCCGGCCTTGAACCAGATCGTCTGTGCGCTGCGGTTTTTCTATGGCGTGACGCTGGGCCATGCCGAGATCCCGGAACGGATCGCCTATGCCCGCGCGCCACGCACGCTGCCGGTGGTTCTCAGCGCCGACGAAGTTGTCCGCTTCCTGGAGGCGGTGCCGAGCCTGAAGACGCGCACGGCGCTGACGACGGCCTATGCCGCGGGTCTTCGCGCTTCGGAGACCGTCGGGCTGAAGGTCGGCGACATCGACAGCCAACGCGGCGTGATCCGGGTCGAGCACGGCAAGGGCGGCAAGGACCGCACCGTAATGCTGTCGGCGCAGCTTCTGCGCATCCTGCGGGTCTACTGGCGGTTGGCGAAGCCGCAGGGCTGGCTGTTTCCCGGCCGGGACGCCAATCGCCCCATCGACGTGCAGGTGCTCTATTCGGCCTGCCGCTCGGCGCGCGCTGCCGCCGGCATCGACAAGCGCGTGACGGTGCACACGCTCAGGCACAGCTTCGCCACGCATCTTCTGGAGAACGGCACCGACATCCGCATCATCCAGGTGCTGCTCGGCCACAACAATCTTTCCTCGACGGCGCGCTACACCAGGGTTTCGAACGGCCTCATCCGGCGCACGACGAGCCCGCTCGACCGGCTCAACATCGAGGTCGTGCCGCCGGGCTGACCGGTTCCGCCCATGTCGGCGAGACTGGAGGTGGCGGATATTTTCCGCCGCCACGGCGAGGCGTATCGGCAGGTTCATGACGGCCATCTCGGACGTGTCGAGCGGCGTGCGATGAGCGCGATCGAGCTCTGCCGGACGGCCGAACTCGGCGGCCATGTCGAGAGCTGCCGATCCTGCGGGGCGATCCACGTGGCCTACAACTCCTGCCGCAACCGGCACTGCCCCAAATGTCAGGGAAAGGTCTGCCGGGACTGGCTGGCCGCACGGCAGGGCGAGCTTCTGCCGGTTCCCTATTTCCACGTGGTGTTCACACTGCCGGCCGATATCGCCGCGATCGCTTTCCAGAACAAGACGGCGGTCTACACGATCCTGTTCAAGGCGGCGGCCGAGACGCTGCGCACGATTGCCGCCGATCCCAGGCACCTCGGCGCCGAGATCGGCCTCATCGCGGTGTTGCACAGCTGGGGCCAGAATCTGCACTATCATCCACACCTCCACTGCATCGTGCCGGGCGGCGGCATCTCCCTCGATGGAAGACGCTGGGTCGCATGCAGGTCGGGCTTCTTCCTGCCCGTGCGCGTGCTGTCGCGCCTGTTCCGCCGCCGCTTTCTGGAGGAACTGCGGGCGGCCTTCGACGCGCGCAACCTCACGTTCTTCGGCGATCTCGCCGGTCTGGCCGAGCCAGCCGCCTTCACCCGCCTGTTGGCTGAGGTGCGCCGACTCGACTGGGTGGTCTATGCCAAGCCGCCCTTCGGCGGGCCGGAGCAGGTGCTGGCCTATCTCGGTCGCTACACCCATCGTGTCGCCATCGCCAATTCCCGGCTGATCGGCATGGCCGACGGCAAGGTGTCGTTCCGCTGGAGGGATTATCGCCACCGCGGCAAGACGAAGGTCATGACGCTCGACGCGCATGAGTTCATCCGCCGCTTCCTCCTCCACACGTTGCCCGACGGCTTCCATCGCATCCGCCATTACGGCTTCCTCGCCAACGGTTATCGCGCCGCCAGGCTCGACCTGTGCCGCAGGCTGCTGGCCAGTCCGCAGCAAGACGATATTGAACCGCAGGCCGAAAGCGTCGCTGTCACCGCAGAGCGGCTTGCGGCAACGCATCGCTGCCTACGCTGCGGAGAGCCAATGATCACGCTCGCTGTCTGGCGGTGCGGACAAGCGCCCCCGAGCCCCTTCTGGAACGATACTTCATGATCATGCCGGGCGCGTCCACATCACCAATGGCCCCATCCGACGCGATGCGCGCCGGCCTGGCTGCTCTCACCCAGTGCGGCGGGCCGCAGCGACTTCGCCCGGGTTGCGCCGCCGACGGCAGCCGGATTGGCCAACATCATCGCCCCAAGGACGCGGCCGCCGCCACGCCCCAGTCTCGCCACGGCGTCGCGCGTTGCTGGCAACCGTCATTCGCGAACCGCTTCACCGCTTCGCTCCCGCCACAATCCCCATAGCGCCAGTCCTGCCCGCGGCTCCGTTCAATCCGGCTTGCAATGAGGTCCGACAACCAGCCCGGCCGCTCCGTCGTGCCCGCGGACCTCACAGAAGCCTCCAGATTCCCGAATAACTTGAAATGTGATTCATCATGTAGGCCGGAAGGAGGCTGGCATGAATGAGCAAACCATACTCGGTGGATCTGCGTGAACGGGTTGCGGCGCGCGTGCTTGCGGGCGAGAGCATTCGATTGGTGGCTTC
>DATMFK010000006.1:0-2860 GCA_035556195.1 Rhizobiaceae bacterium | reverse complement strand
GTCACGCTCGAGGTTCAGGCTGGCCAGATCCTTCCCCTGAGGGCGCTCTATGTTCGTGCGAATGGCACCACGGCGAGCGGCCTGGTGGCGCTGGCATGATGCTGGACGCGTCCATCTCCTGCACCGGGCTCCCGGCGACCCACAGCGTGGCGCGTGGAGAACCCGCACCACCCTTCAGGGTTTCCACCGTGGTCATCGAAGGCGACGGCATCACCTCGGCACTGCCTTCGGTCCCATCAAACGATTTCTACTCTTATCGCTATGCCGAGAGCCGGCCGGACCTCGCCATCGCGGTCCGGGCGCAGGAAGGTCGCGTTATCGGGACGGCCGCGAACCTTGATGACGGCGGCAATTCGCTGATCGGCAAGGTGGCTGAGGACATGGCTTATGAGCCGGACCTCATCACGGCGCTGATCGGCGGACATGACTTATCGACCGGCAGTGCGGCCACATGCAAGGCGAACCTCATCGCCTGGCATGCCGTCGTGAAGGCGCGTCGGCCAGGGTGCCGCGTGGCCTGGTCCGCACCCCTTCCTTACAACCCCGACCAGAGCCAATCGACTTACGCCAGTTTCACGGCGCAGCGGGCGATCGTCATGGCCGATGCGCGCGATCCGGCGGTGTGGGGCCAGTGGGCGGATTATTACCTGCCGTTGGCCGAGCATCCCGACTGGGCGGAGATCGGCAGCGCGCTCTATGCCGACGGCATGTATCCGACCGCCTTCGATGCGGTGAACGGGACGGGCGGGCAGAACCGCCTTTACGACCAGTTCGCGGCGGCGCTGGACAGCATAGCGGATGCGACACGGGTCAATGCCAATGCCCCTTACGGCAAGGTGTGGCCGGAGGATGAAGACGGCCTGGCGACAGAGGCTCAGCTCGTGCGGCGATTCGTCATCTCGGGCATTGCTCATAAGGGGCTTGCATCCGGGGTCTCTGTGTCCGGCGGCGAGGTGCGGCTGAACGGCGGCGCTTACGCCACCCGCATCGGGCGGATCTATAATGGAGACGTGATCGACCTCCGACTGAATACCAGCGCCGAGGGGGAGACGGCCACCGTGGTAACCTTGACCATGGGCGGCGAGACGCGTGAGATCGGCTATACCACGGCGGCCGAGGCAGGGGGCGAGGTTCCACCGAAGGTCCTCTCCGAAGGCGATAGTATCTCGGCGGCCACTGATCCCGCCAGCTTCACGCGTCTGTGGGCGGCGGATCATCCGACCGTCGCCTACGCCAACCATGCGGTCGGCGGGGCGCAGCTTGGCTTCCCGGGTGACACGCTGCCAGCGAATACCCTCTACGCGCGGCAAGCGGATGCATTGGCTTATGAGCCGACGCATCTGGTGCTTCTGATCGGAGCGAACGATCTGGCCGGCGATACGACAGCCTATGTCTCGCGGCTCTATGCCTACCTCGCGCCGTTCAGGGCGGCCGGCACCACGATCGTTCTGTGCACGGTGCTTCCCCGCGATTCCTCGGGGTGGCAGGACAAGATGGACGCGTTCAACGCCCGCTTGCGGCTCGACGAGGGGACCGAGTTCGATTTCCTGGTCGATTTCGCGGCGAGCGAAGCGGGAGCCTGGGGCGCGCAGCTCGATACCGCCCTCTATGGCGACGGGCTCCATCCCACGGCCGCTGGCCATGCCTTGCTCAAGCGGGTGTTCGCGCCTGTCATCAATCATGCGCTGGGCATCCCCAACGAGCCGCTCGACTTCGCGTTCGAACCCCAGGCGGCGGCCGATGCGGACACGGATTACGACAGCGCGCCATACACCGTGGCCGGGCTCTATCCGGGCGAGACCCGCCCCTATTCGGTGAGCGCGGGCGGTGCGATCTCCAAGAACGGAGGGGCTTACGTCATCGATGGCGCTGGATTCGTCGTCAACGGCGACACGATCAGCGTCCGCAATCATTCCTCGACCGACCCGGCAGTGCAAACCGATGTGACGGCGATCATCGGCACGAGTAGCGCGACTTATTCGGTAACGACGGCCGGCGCTGGATCGCGTTTGTGGGCGCCGAGTGATCTGGGCTCTAAGTTGGCGCTTTGGTTGCGGCCGGAGGACATCGTCGGAGATGACGACGATGAGATCGACGCCTGGACGGATTCGAGCGGCAACGCCGTCGCCGTTCCCAGTGCCGGATCGAGCAGCAAGCCGCGCATCAAGATCGCCGCGCTGAACGGGTTCAACGTCGTCAACATGGACGGCGTGCGGCAAGGGCATTTCACGCTGCCGACCGGATACCTGGACGGGCGATCGACGTCCGCCACGTTCTTCGTATCGAAGAACAGTTTCGACCCGAACACCAGGGACTTCGCGCCGCCAGTGGGGCGGTTCGGCACCGAGGAGTCGGGCGAGTTCTACCCCTATACGACCGGCGACATCTATTCCGCCTATGGGACGAATATGCGGTACAAGATCAGCGCCGCGAGACCGAGCCTTGCCGAGTGGCGCTTCGCCTCGTTCCAATCCGCGCCGAACGACTGGCGCTATTATGTTGACGGCAGCGCGGTCCACACGCTGATCGCCAATACTGTGGCCTTCGGCACTACCCCTGCGATTGGGGCAGGGTATTATAACGATTATTTCGACGGCCAGATCGCCGAAGTGATCGACTGCAACGAAGCGTTGACCACGACTGAACGGCAACGCGTCGAAGGCTACCTGGCCTGGAAGTTCGGCCTTGAGAGCAATCTCCCGGCGGAGCATCCATACGCGTCCGCCGCGCCAACGATTTAGGAGCAAGATGATGATGATGCGCCATCTCTTCGCCGCTTTCGTTCTGGCGCTGATCCTGCCTGTTTCAGCCCGGGCGCAGCAGGACACCGAGAAATGCGCCACTGTCACCGTCAGCCGCG
>DATMFK010000005.1:0-2378 GCA_035556195.1 Rhizobiaceae bacterium | reverse complement strand
TCCAGCGCGTTGATCTGGGCGACCGTCTTTTCGAGCGATTTGACGTAACGATCGTTGGCGGAGCCGAAGACGGCCTTCGCGAGCGCACCGAACATGGGCGAATTCCTGACATTTCAAGTGATTATGGCACGGCCACGCAATACCGCGCGGCCGCTAAGCGGAGAGAATGTGAAGACGCGCGGCGCTATTCGCGCGCGCGATCGATCTGCAGCATCACCGTGGGGACGACGAGCACGATCCGCGGCGGCTTGGCGCAAGCCCGCGGCCGCGCGCCGTCACGCTGGAGCGTACCGGCAAACGGCGCGGCGTGGGCCCCCGCCTGCGCACTGCAAGCGGAGGGCGCGCTGAGCGACGCGAGCCCGACCCGGTTGAAATCCGCCACGCGCGCCTGCGCAGGCTGGCCAGCCGCGGCCAGACCGGTCACCAGGACGAGCAGAGTGAGCAGCTTGCGCAGCATGGCGCCAAACATAGCGACGCTTCGCCATTTGTCCATCGCGAGGAACGGCTTTAGGCCATGGTAACCACGTTCCCGTTAAGGCCGTGGCATGAACACCCTCGTGCCGAGCCGCCGGGCGCCCTCGCTGCGGCGTGCCTTAACACAAGGCGTCGATGCGCTTGCCGCAAATCGTAGCGCGCTTTTTCTCACATTGCTGGCTTTCGCCGGCCTGCTGCGCTGCATTAACCTTGGTGATTGGAACTACGAAGTCGACGACCAGTATTTTTCGCTGGTCGGGCACAGGATGTTGGCTGGCGACATCCTTTATGTCGACATCTTCGACCGCAAGGGGCCGGCGCTTTACCTGACTTATATGGTACTCGCGGGTATCTGGGGCTCGGTCATTTCCTACCAGCTCGCGGGAACGCTGTGCGTGGCGCTCGCGGCTTATGGCATCGCTCGCATAGCGGCTCTGCTTGTCGGCGCACGCGAGGGTCTGGTCGCAGGCGCAGTCTATTGTGCCCTCGTGGTGGCTTACGGCGGCGCGAACGGGCAAACACCGGTATTCTACAATCCGCTGATGGTCGCTTGCGCCTGGTGCATCATCACGCGGCTGGATTTGCTGCGCGCAGGCAAGATAGATTCTCGCGTGATGACAGGCTTTGCCTGCGCTGGGCTGGCGCTGGCGCTGGCGTTCAAAATGTCCGCGGCCATCGAAGGCTGCTATTTCGGGCTCTTCGCGCTGGCATTGATGTTCAGAAGCGGCGTGCCGCTGCGACGGACGTTGGCCCGAGGCGTGCTCCTTTGCCTTCTTGGCCTACTCCCCATGCTTGGAGCCACCGCCTGGTACTGGGCTGCGGGATATTTTCCGGAGTTTTGGCAGGCGCTCGTCACCTCAAACTTCGATCGGACGTATCCCCCTACCGGCGAGAGGCTTGGCCGGATCCTGATCTTCGCCAGATACATGGCTGCACCGCTGCTGCTCGCGGTCTGGGGATGGTGCTCGATCAAGCAGCGGAACGAAGCCGGTGCCGCGGCAACGTTCATGCTCGGCTGGTTGATAACTGCCAATCTGGCGGTGCTCGTCTTCCCGACGATCTACACGCATTATCTGCTCCCAATCCTGCCTCCCCTGTGCATCTGCGCTGCGGGTGTATTTCGTGACGCAAGAAAGGGCCTGCCTTTAGCAGTGGCGATCAGTGCGGCATTCATCTGGTCCTCAGGCGAACTGAACATCGTGCATCGTGCCGAATCCCGCGCCGAGTCCGAACGTCTCGTCTCTTACCTTCAGGAGGAAACCCCGAACCACCGCCTGCTCGTATGGGGTTTTCCAAGCTATCTCTATGTGCTGGTGGGGGCGAAGCCGCCGAGCGTGCTGGCCTTTCCTCCACACTTGTTCGACGCTCCGGAAGCGGGATCGAGCGGCCACGATGAAGTGGCGGAAGTCCGAAAGATTCTCGCGCAAAGGCCTGAAGCGATTGTAGTTCAAGAGCCGCTGCCGGCAGGGCCTGTCAATCTGCACACGACGGCATTGGTGGACGCCTATCTCCGATCCTGCCGCCGCATGCGAAGCTTTACCCTCCTCGATCATTCGGGGCCGCAAATGCAGCGGGTTTACAGCCGCTGCTCCGATCCGAAACAAAGCTAGGCTTGACGTGGGCCCGTCGCGCGGTAGCCCGCGCCCATGAACCTCGAACGCTCTCCGCTTGCCCTGCCCTTCCCCGCGATTCCGCCCATCGGCGGCGTGACCCTGCGCGTCGCCCGCGCGCGGTACAAGGAATGGGATCGCTGCGACCTGACTTATGCCGAGCTGGCGGAAGGCACCGCGGTGGCGGGGGTGTTCACGAAGAACGTGTGCTGTTCCACCGAGGTGGAGATGGGGCGCGAGCAGGCGCGGCTGGGGCAGGCGCGGGCGCTGATCGTGAACGCCGGCAATTCCAAC
>DATMFK010000004.1:0-1690 GCA_035556195.1 Rhizobiaceae bacterium | reverse complement strand
GGACCGGCGCCAGAGATCGTCGGCCGAGGAGAAGGGCTCATCGGCGCGCGCGGCCACGATCCGGGCCGCATCAGCCGTAGAAAGACCTTTGACCATCCGCATGCCGAGGCGGACCGCCTTCCTGTCGCCTTCGCCAGCGTCCTCCAAAGTGCAGTCCCATCGAGACGCGTTGACGCAGACGGGCCGAACCTCGACTCCGTGCGCCCGTGCGTCGGACACGATTTGGGCTGGAGCATAGAAGCCCATCGGCTGCGAATTCAGAAGCGCGGCGCAGAAGGCGTCCGG
This sequence comes from Rhizobiaceae bacterium, assembly GCA_035556195.1. GTDB lineage: Bacteria > Pseudomonadota > Alphaproteobacteria > Rhizobiales > Rhizobiaceae. The sequence goes on along the minus strand of DATMFK010000004.1, from coordinate 1,405 downwards.
GTGATGGCATTTGACCCAGCTCGACGCGTAGGCGATCAACGCGAAACTCGCCGCATGACTTTCCGGAAAGCCATACGATCCGAAGCCTTCCAGCTGCGAAAACGTGCGCTCGGCGAACTCTTCCGAGTAGCCGTTCTTGACCATGCCGGCGACGAGCTTGTTCTTGAATTTCGAGACGCCGCCGCTGAATTTGAAGGTCGCCATCGATTTCCTCAATTGGTCAGCCTCCCCGCCGGTAAAGCCCGCGCAGACCATCGCCACCTTCATGGCGCTTTCCTGAAACAACGGGATGCCGAGCGTCTTCGACAGCACCGCCTCAAGCTCCGGCGTCGGATAGTCGACGGGTTCCTTGCCTTCCCGGCGCCGAAGATAGGGATGCACCATGTCGCCCTGGATCGGGCCCGGCCGGACAATGGCCACTTGGATGACGAGATCGTAAAACGTGCGCGGTTTCAGGCGCGGCAGCATGGACATCTGCGCCCGGCTTTCAATCTGAAAGGTGCCGAGCGTGTCTGCCTTGCGGATCATCGCATAGGTACGCGGATCTTCGGCAGGAATGGAGGCGAGATCGCGGACGTCGCCTTTGTGCTCCGCCATCAGCGCAAAGGCCTTGGCCATGCAGGTCAGCATGCCGAGCGCCAGCACGTCTACCTTCATGAATTTGAGCGCCTCGATATCGTCCTTGTCCCATTCGATAACCTGACGATCGTCCATACGCGCCGGCTCAATCGGCACGAGATCGTCCAGCCTGTCATGGGTCAGCACGAAGCCACCCGGATGCTGGCCAAGATGTCGTGGAGCGCCCATTAGCTGGTGCGCCAGTTCCAGCGTGAGCTTCAGTCGGTAATCGGCCGCATTGAGATTGTTTTCCCGGATCTGCCGTTCAGTGACACCTTCCGACCACCCCCAGACCCCGGATGACAGCTGCCCGATCATGTCCTCCGGCAGGCCGAGCGCCTTGCCGACGTCACGCAACGCACCCTTGGCCCTATACCTGGTGACCGTCGAACAGAGAGCCGCCCGGCTCCGACCATAGGTCTCGTAGATCCACTGGATCACTTCTTCCCGGCGCTCATGCTCGAAATCGACGTCGATATCCGGCGGCTCGACCCGCTCTTCCGACAGGAAGCGGTCGAACAGCAGCTCGTTCTCGGCCGGATCGACTTCGGTGATCCCCAGGCAGAAGCACACCGCCGAATTGGCCGCCGACCCCCGCCCCTGGCACAGGATCGGCGGCTTCCGGCTGCGTGCGTAATCGACGATTTCCTTGATCGTGAGGAAATAGGGCGCGATGTCCAGCTTGCCGATCAGCGCCAGCTCTCGCTCAAGTGTTTCCCTCACATCGGCTCGCAAGCCTTTGGGATATCGCCATTTTGCTCCTTCCCAGGTTTGCCGGACCAGATAG
>DATMFK010000003.1:0-1731 GCA_035556195.1 Rhizobiaceae bacterium | reverse complement strand
AAGGGGAACGGGTATGCAGCGGGTAAGGCCCGCCGTTGCCGGTGCCGATGATCACCTGATCGAACAGCGGATCATAGGATATCGCATCCCACACCGTGCCGCCGCCGCCGATGTCCCACCGGCTGTTCGGGTCCCAGGTCTTGAGCGCCTTCTCCAGCGCCTCGCTTTCCTGCGGCCCGACTTTCGGATCGTGCGGAATAGTCCAGAAACGCCACGCCTGGCGGCCGTCGTCGATGGCGTAGGCCGTCACATAGCCGCGCGTATCGTATTCCGCCCCGGCATTGCCGATGATGACGAGGCCCCCGGCGATTTCCGGCGCGCCGGTGATCGTGTAGCCACGCTTGCGGTCGGCGATCGTATCGGCCTTCCACGCCACTGCGCCGGTTTTCGCGTCCAGCGCATAGAGATACCCATCGAGCGAGCCGACGAACACCTTGCCGCCCGCCACCTGGACGCCGCGGTTGCCCTGGTCGCAACAGGCGGCCCGGTTGGCCTGCATGTCCACCTCGGGGTCGAACGTCCACAGCGCCTCGCCCGTCGCGGCGTTCAGCGCATAGACCCGGCCGAGATTGCCGCTGGTGTACATGACCCCGTCGATCGCCACGGGCGTCGCTTCCTGCACGCGCGCACTGCCGAGATCGTATTGCCAGGCCAGGCCGAGCCCGCCCACGTTCTCGGGCGTGATATCCGCCAGGCGCGAGAAATGGCTGCCCGCCCAGTCGCCACCGGGGTTGTCCCAGTTTTCCCCCGCGCCGATCACCGAGGTATCGACCTTCGGCGCCTCGTCGGCCTGCGAGCAGGCGGCGAGCGCCAGAGCGACGCCAAGCAGCACGGCGCGGCCAAAGCCCTCCCCCTTGAGGGGGAGGGTTGGGTGGGGGTGTTCCCCCCTCTCACGGCGGACGCGCGCCTTTGCCGCGCGCCCCCACCCCCAGCCCCTCCCCGCTGGGGAGGGGAGATTCAGCGCACGAAGGATTGCGATCATTTCGGCCACGCCCCCCGATACTGCTCGAGCACGGAGCGCAGCGTGCGCGGCTTGCGACCGGTCACCCGTTCGACATCGTCGGACACGACATCCATGAAGCCTTCGCGGATCGACTGGCCGAACGTGACCATGCCCTCGCTCGCCCAGGGGATCGGGCCATCGGGCACCACGTCCGACGCCTTGCGCGGCACGCCCAGCGAATCGAAATAGGCGTACATAACTTCGTCATCGACCGGCTCGATCTCGATCGGCTTGCCGGCCATCTGGGAAACCAGGGCCATGGCATCGGGCAAGGCCCACAGCTCCGGCCCGGTCACGTCATAAGCCCGGTTGGCGTGGCCATCCTGCGTCAGCACGCCCACCGCGATGGCGACGCAATCGTCACGGCTGACGATGGGCACGCGCCCGCGCCCGGCGTTTTCCGGCTTGTGCCCGGCCATGAGCGCGGGGATCGCCATCGCCGTCGCCACCGCTTCGGCATAAAGGCTGTCGCGCAGATGGGTGAAGGCAAGGCCGGACTTTTCGATCATCCGTTCGGTAGCGAGGTGATCGAATCCCTCGACGGAAGGATTGCCGGGCGTCCTGACGCCGAGCAGCGAGGTGTAGGCCACGTGCCTGACCCCGCGCGCTTTCGCCGCCTCGACCGCGGCGGTGTGCTGCTCGACACGGCTGCCAACGCGAACGGTCGAGATCAGCAGCATCCGCTCTCCACCTTCCATGGCGGGCAGCAGCGAGGCCGGATCGTCGAA
>DATMFK010000002.1:0-6320 GCA_035556195.1 Rhizobiaceae bacterium | reverse complement strand
GATTTCTCGAGGCCGATCTCGAACTTGTTTGCCACCCGGATCTCCTGACCTATGCCCGTGTATACAGCTTTGTCGGCTCAACCTGCCGCCGCAACTTCATGTATACACGTCAACTTACTATTTAAACCCAGCTACTTAGCTCGGTTCAGGTAATGCGTACGACCACACGCCCCTGAATCCGACCTGCCAGAATTTCAGCTGCCAGTTCCGGCACGTGTTCCAGCGGCTCCACTTGCGTGATACGAGAGAGCGCATCCGGATCGAGGCTTTCGGCCAGCGTTGCCCAGGCGCGATCACGCTTGGCGTGTGGAGCCATGACGGAGTCGACGCCGATCAGTGTGACTGCCCGCAGGATGTGCGGCATCACCGTTCCGGGCAGATCGAAGCCGCCGGCAAGACCGCAGGCCGCGACCGCGCCGCCATAGACGGTCTGCCCCAGCACATTGACGAGCGTCGTGGAACCGACCGTATCGACAGCGCTCGCCCAGCGTTCCTTCTGCAGCGGACCGCCCTTCTCCGTCAGCGTGTTACGGTCGATGAAGCCTTTCGCGCCGAGCGACGACAGATAGTCATGCGTCTCCGGCCGACCCGTCGAGGCAACGACGTTGTAGCCACGTTTCGCCAGCAGCGCGACGGCCACCGAGCCGACGCCGCCCGCAGCTCCCGTCACCAGAACCTCGCCGGCATCTGGCTTGATCATGCCCCAGTCTTCGAGTGCATTGACGCAGAGTGCGGATGTGTAGCCTGCGGTGCCGATTGCCATGGCCTGCTCGAGCGAGAATGCATCCGGCAGCCGTGTCAGCCATTGCGGCTTCACGCGCTGGAAGCGCGAATAGCCGCCCCATTCGGTCTCGGACATGCCCCAGCCGTTGACGACGACCTTGTCCCCTGCCCTCCAGTCCGGCGAGCGGGATTCCACTACGGTTCCGGCAAGATCGGCGCCCGCCACCATCGGCAGCTTGCGAGCGATCCGGCTCTTGCCTGTCACGGCCAGCCCGTCCTTGTAGTTGAGGCTTGAATAGGCGACCTCGACCAGAACGTCATGGTCCGGCAGGTCGGCAAGCGAGATCGTCTTGAAGCCCGCCCGCGGTTTGCCATCCGCATCCTCGATCATCAGTGCTGTAAAGGTTTCTGTCACCGCGCTCCCCTCGTATCTCCTCACTGTCCGGGCCGATGTTTTTCCCGGGCACATTCGGTTTTATTGGGCAGCATCAGGACGGCTTTGGCAAGAAATTTCCCGCCAAAAAAGGAACAGGCCGGAACGTTTGTGGACGCTCCGGCCTGGAATGTAAGTCGCAATGTGGATCGCCTATTCGGCGGCCTCCGCATAGGAAGAAGGCAGGTAGTTGAGGACCGGCCTGAGCCAGCGCTCGATCTCGGCGATTTCCATGCCCTTGCGGCGGGCATAGTCTTCCACCTGATCGCGCTCCACCTTGGCCACGCCGAAATAGTAGCTTTCGGGATGCGAGAGATAGAGGCCGGAGACGGAAGAGCCCGGCCACATGGCCATGCTCTCGGTCAGCTCCACGCCAGCGTTAGCCTCGGCATCGAGCAGGCGGAAGAGCGTCACCTTCTCCGTGTGATCCGGTTGCGCCGGATAGCCCGGAGCCGGGCGGATGCCCTTGTAACCTTCCGAGATCAGATCCTCGTTCGAAAGGTTTTCATCCGACGCATAGCCCCAGAGCTCCTTGCGGACATATTCGTGCATCCGCTCCGCGAAGGCTTCGGCGAAGCGGTCGGCCAGCGCTTTCACCAGGATCGAGCTGTAGTCGTCGTTGGCGCGCTCGAAGCGTTCCGCGATCGCCACCTCTTCGATACCCGCCGTCACGACAAAGCCGCCGACGTAGTCGCGCTTGCCACTCTCGCGGGGCGCCACGAAGTCGGAAAGCGCCACGTTCGGCTTGCCGTCACGCTTCGTCAGCTGCTGGCGTAGCGTGTAGAAGGTGCCAAGTTCTTCCGAGCGGTTCTCGTCGGTATAGACCTTGATGTCGTCCTGGACGGCATTGGCGGGCCAGAAGCCGACAACGGCCTTCGGCGCGAACCACTTCTCGTCAATGATCTTCTTCAGCATCGCCTGTGCGTCTTCCCAAAGCTGGCGTGCTGCCGGTCCCTGCTTCTCGTCCTCGAGGATCTTCGGGTAACGGCCCTTCAGCTCCCACGTCTGGAAGAATGGCGTCCAGTCGATGTAGCGGGCAAGCTCCTCAAGATCCCAGCTCTTGAAGGTCTTCACGCCGAGGAAGGACGGAACCGGCGGCTCGTAGGCAGCCCAGTCGATCCGGTGCGGATTGGCGCGCGCCTTGGCGAGCGGCAGCCGCAGCTTGTCGGCCTCGGCCCGGTGGTGGGCGTCGGTCACCTTCTGATACTCGGCCTGCAGCGAGCGGACGAACTCGTCTTTGCCCTCAGAAAGAAGTGCGGAGACGACACCCACCGCGCGGCTTGCGTCATTGACGTGCACCGCCTGCCCCCGGTCGTAGGCCGGATGGATCTTCACCGCCGTGTGGACACGGCTGGTCGTCGCGCCACCGATCAGCAGCGGAATGTCAAAGCCCTCGCGCTCCATTTCCGAAGCAACGTGAACCATCTCGTCGAGCGAAGGCGTGATCAGGCCTGAGAGGCCGATGATGTCCACCTTCTCATCGATAGCGGTCTGCAGGATCTTGGTTGCCGGCACCATCACGCCGAGATCGATGATCTCGTAGTTGTTGCAGGCCAGCACGACGCCGACGATGTTCTTGCCGATGTCATGCACGTCGCCCTTGACGGTTGCGAGCAGGATCTTGCCGGCTGTCTGGCGTTCGCCGTTATCAATGCCATTCGCCTGATTGGCGAGCTTCTCGGCTTCCATGTGCGGCAACAGACCGGCGACAGCCTGCTTCATCACGCGAGCCGACTTCACCACCTGCGGCAGGAACATTTTTCCGGAGCCGAACAGATCGCCAACGACGTTCATGCCGGCCATCAACGGCCCCTCGATGACGTGCAGCGGACGCTCCGCCTTCAGCCGCGCCTCTTCCGTATCGGCATCGATATACTCGGTGATGCCGTTGACAAGTGCATGCTCGATACGCTTCTCGACTGGCCATTCGCGCCACGAGAGATCCTTCTCCTTGGCATCCTTCCCGCCAGAGCCCCTGTAGCGCTCGGCGATTTCCAGCATCCGCTCGGTCGCGGTGCCGCCGGCCTTCGGCTTGCGGTTGAGGACCACATCTTCGCAGGCTTCACGCAGTTCAGGATCGATGGACTCGTAGACGGCGAGCTGACCGGCATTGACGATGCCCATGTCCATGCCGTTCTGGATCGCATGGTACAGGAACACGGCATGCATAGCCTCGCGCACCGGCTCATTGCCACGGAACGAGAAGCTGAGGTTGGAGACACCGCCCGACACATGCACATGCGGCAGCGTGCGCGTGATCTCGCCAGCGGCCTCGATGAAGTCGACGCCGTAGTTGTCGTGCTCCTCGATGCCGGTCGCCACCGCGAAGATGTTCGGATCGAAGATGATGTCTTCCGGCGGGAAGCCCACCTTCTCCGTCAGAAGCTTGTAGGCGCGGGTGCAGATCGAAACCTTGCGTTCCTTCGTGTCCGCCTGTCCCTGCTCGTCAAAGGCCATGACGACGACGGCTGCGCCATACATGCGGCAGAGCCGTGCGTAGTGCAGGAAGGATTCCTCGCCTTCCTTCAGCGAGATCGAATTGACGATGGGCTTGCCCTGCACGCACTTCAGACCAGCCTCGATCACCTCCCACTTGGAGGAGTCGATCATGATCGGCACGCGCGCAATATCCGGCTCGGCGGCGATCAGGTTGAGGTACTCGACCATGGCTCGCTTGGAGTCGATCAGACCCTCGTCCATGTTGATGTCGATGATCTGGGCGCCGTTCTCCACCTGGTCGCGGGCAACCACCAGCGCACTCGCGTAGTCGCCGGACGTGATGAGCTTGCGGAATTTTGCTGAGCCCGTGACGTTCGTGCGCTCGCCGACGTTGACGAACGGAATGTCCTCGGTAAGCGTGAAGGGCTCGAGGCCCGACAGCATCATCAGCGGGCGATGCTCGGCTGGCTTGCGGGGGGCAAGTCCGCGGATCGCGTCCGCGATGGTGCGGATATGGTCCGGCGTGGAGCCGCAGCAGCCGCCAACGACATTGACGAGCCCTTCACGGGCAAATTCGCCAAGCTGGGCAGCCATCAGTTCCGGCGTCTCATCATACTGGCCGAAGGCGTTCGGAAGACCGGCATTCGGATAGGCGCAGATGAACGTATCGGCGACGCTTGAAAGCTCCGCGATGTGCGGGCGCATCGCGGCAGCACCGAGGGCGCAGTTGAGGCCAACCGTGAACGGCTTTGCGTGGCGGATCGAGTGCCAGAAGGCAGTCGGCGTCTGGCCGGAAAGCGTACGGCCGGAAAGGTCCGTGATCGTGCCGGAAATCATGATCGGCAGCCGGATGCCCTTCTCCGCATAGATTTCTTCGCAGGCGAAGATGGCAGCCTTGGCGTTCAGAGTATCGAAGATCGTCTCGATCAGGATGATGTCGGCGCCGCCGTCGATCAGGCCGCGCAGCTGCTCGCCGTAGGCGAGACGCAACTCGTCGAACGAAGTCGCACGGAAGCCGGGATTGTTCACATCCGGCGAAATCGAAGCGGTACGGTTCGTCGGCCCAAGGGCGCCGGCAACGAAGCGGCGCTTGCCGTCCTCGCGCTCCGCACGGATGGCGGCGCGGCGCACCAGACGAGCACCTTCACGGTTCAGGTCGTAGACGGCATCTTCCATGCCGTAGTCAGCCTGCGCGATGCGGGTCGAGGAGAACGTGTTCGTCTCCAGAATGTCCGCGCCGGCAATGGCGTACTGGTAATGGATTTCCTCGATCGCGGAAGGTTGCGAGAGGATCAGGAGGTCATTGTTGCCCTTCTGGTGGCATTCGCAGCCGATGAACCTCTGGCCGCGGAAATGGTCCTCGTCAAAGCCAAGACCCTGGATCTGGGTGCCCATGGCGCCGTCAAGGATGAGGATGCGTTCACGCGCGGCTGCGGTGAGCGCCGCCAGTACTTCCGATCCGTCAGGCTTGGCGACTGGACCCAGCAGGTCATCCAGCGATGAAGATTGTTGCGACATGTCTCTTCCTTATGTGGCGGCCACTCCGGCTTTTCACATAAAGACATCTTTATGTCAACATGTCGCGCGGATTTGCGTAGCATTCAGGATCGTTTCGCAGAGGTCGCAAGAAGGTTTCGGGCGGGAGCTGCTTCCGTGGCTCTGCGGGCAAATCCGTCACGTGGCAGGGTCGCGCGGCCAATGCTCAAATGCCGGAAGCCGTGCTCTATCACTGTTTCGGGATCAAGGATATTACGGCAATCGAAGAGCACACGCTTTCTCATCCGCTCAGCCATGAGCTTTAGGTCCAATGTGCGGAACATGTCCCATTCCGTCAGTATCGCCGTGAGATGCGCTCCCTCAGCTGCTTCATAGGGATCGTTGTACCATTCCACGTCCGGCAGAAGCTTCGCTCCATTGGCTGCTGCCCACGGATCGAACGCCCGGACGGTCACACCCTTTTCCTGCAGGTAGGGGATGATGTAGAGCGCCGGCGACTCCCGCACGTCATCGGTATCCGCCTTGAATGCAACGCCCAGCACAGTGACGGTGGGTCTGCGGGCAGTCTGCAGCTCATCCAGAATGCGTTCGGCGATCCGGCGGCGGCGCTTGGCATTGCGATCGATCACCGCCTCGATCAGCGGCTGCGGCGCATAGTGAGCGCGGCCCGTGGCGACAAAGGCCTCCGTATCCTTCGGAAAGCATGAGCCTCCATAGCCAGGTCCGGGCGCCAGGAAGCTCGGGCCAATCCGCTTGTCGAGGCCGATCCCGCGCGCAACCGCCTGAATATCGCCTTCAATGCTTTCGCAGAGATCTGCAACGTCGTTGATGAAGCCGATCTTGAGCGCAAGGAAGGCGTTGGCGGCATATTTGATGAGTTCGGCGTTTTCCGTGCCTGTCTCCACCAGCGGCACGTCCCTCTTCAGGAGCGGCTTGTAGAGTTCGATCAGGCGATCGGCTGCATCCCGGTCGTCCGCACCGATGACGATACGGTCCGGATGGAGGAAGTCGTGGATTGCGCTTCCTTCACGCAGGAACTCGGGATTGGACGTGACCCAGAAATCGAGCGCTCCGCGCTCTTCCGCGATGATCTCACGAACCTCTCGGGCGGTGCCGACAACCACGGTAGACTTCAGCGTGACAACAGTTTTCGGCGACATGTGAGGAGCGATGCGACGCGCAGCTTCGCGCACGAAGGACAGGTCCGCCTCCCCGGCCGCACCCTTGG
>DATMFK010000001.1:0-205310 GCA_035556195.1 Rhizobiaceae bacterium | reverse complement strand
CTGGGAAGGGGGCCAGGCCATTCCGCGGTCTGTTTCGATCGAAGCGACCAGGATCCCGACGGCCTCCTTCCCGATCCCGATCTACCACAATTGAAACACACAGGATCCTCGGATCAGCTCGCCCGCTGGCGCGGGCTCCCGTCCGAGGATGACGAACTGCATTGGAGTCCGCGCCAATCGCCAGCTTTCAAGGTTGGCATCGACATTGAATCTTCCTCATCCTCGGGCCGATGTCGAGCCGCCGAGGGTGGCGTGATGCGGGATCCCATCCGGCACCCGCTACGCCGGAAAGCTTCCAAAAGTCAGGCGCGGGTCCGGCGCCGTTCCCGCCGCCCTTCACCGGCAGCGGCGCTCGAACCGGCTGTCTTGTTGCGAAACGGGCCGATTCGCTCGACGATCGTGTCCAGGGTAGGGCGGCTCTCCTTGCTGTGCGTGTCGAGCGCCTGGCGCATCGCGGCAAGGTGGGCGAAGGACGTGCCGCAGCAGCCGCCGACGATCCTGGCGCCGCCATCGACCGCAAGGCGGACATAATCGGACATCAGTTCCGGCGTGCCGGAATAATGGATTTCCGAGCCGCGAAATTCCGGGATGCCGCAATTGCCCTTCACGATCACCGTCGCGTCCGGCTTCGCCTCGGTCATGTCGAGCAGCGACGCAAGGATGTCGGCCGCTCCGACCCCGCAATTGGCGCCCACGGCCAGCGGAGCGACTGCGAGCCCGTCGGCGACGCCATGGATGTCCCGGGGAAGCAGGCCCATCATGGTACGCCCGGCAGTGTCGAAGGAACCGGTATAGGTATAGGGCAGCCCGACACGGATGGCGGCCTCCGCGGCGGCGCGGATCTCCTCGGGCGCCGACATGGTCTCGATCCAGGCGACCTCGGCCCCGCCCGCCTTCAAGCCTTCGATCTGTTCGGCGAAGGCTTCCACGGCCTCTTGGTAGGTGAGCGCGCCGAGCGGAACGAGCAATTCTCCCGTGGGGCCGACAGAGCCCGCCACGATGACCTTGCGGCCAGCCTCGTCGGCGACCGCGCGTGCGATCTCGGCGGCGCGCTTGTTGAGGGAATGGACACGGTCCTGCGCGTGGTGGAGCTTCAGCCGGTGGCGCGTACCGCCGAAAGAGTTGGTGAGGATGATGTCGGCGCCGGCATCGACGAAGCCCTGATGCAGCGCCGAGATCTTCTCGGGCGCCGTCTCGTTCCATAGCTCCGGCGCCTCTCCCGACGCCAGTCCCATCGCGAAGAGATTGGTGCCGGTCGCGCCATCGGCCAGGAGCACGCCTCTTTCGGCGAGGAGGGCGTCGATCGGACTGGACATCGGACAAATCTCGCTAGAGGGAGATAAAGATATAAAGAAATGCTTATATCTATTTAATGTCGGCCGCAAGTCGATGGTTTCGTCGGCGGCGCAGCATCGGTCCTTGTCCCGGGAACCGTCGGAGAGCCGGCATGCCTTTACCAACCCTTGCCGTCATCCGGCATCGTTCCTATGACTGCGCGCCATGATCGAACTTCAGTTTCGCCGTGCACAAGCGTCTGACTTGCCTGCCATCGTCGCGCTCCTTGCCGACGATCCTCTCGGCGCAAAGAGAGAAGATGCGAGCGTTCCGCTTTCGCGATCATATAGGGAGGCATTCTCGGCGATCGACACCGATCCCAACCAGTTGCTGGCGGTCGTCACTAACCGAGAAAGGGTGATCGGAACGCTTCAGATCACCTTTATTCCTGGGATATCGAGAAAGGGCACCTGGCGAGGGCAGATCGAAGCTGTTCGAATCGCCCGGGAACATCGCGGCGAAGGCATCGGGAAGCAGATGTTCGAATGGGCGTTCGAGCAATGCCGCACTCGCGGTTGTAGCCTTGTTCAACTGACGACGGACAAGGCGCGGCCGGACGCGCACCGATTCTATGAGGAACTCGGCTTTGCCGCGAGCCATCTGGGGTTCAAAAAAGCGTTGTAGGCTCGGTTTCACCTGCCGTGTTGCTTACCTCTGCTCAGGGACGCGCCGCTCCCTAGAGCCGGCGGAGCGAAGCCGTGAACGAGGCGGCCTCGTGGGCGTTGACGTCAGCGGCGCGGATCAGATTGTCGAAATGCCGTGTCAGGGTGCGCACGGGCTGGGTGGCGTTGAGCACGAGATACATGTCGCCGACGTAGATCGCGGCCCGCAGGGAACCGAAGATCGTGTAGGGGATCGAGTAGCGCATCCGTCCGTCATAGAGGTAGAGGCGAAAGCTGGGATAGAGGTCGTCGAGCAGGTGGGCCATGTGATCGAGTTGCTCGGCGCGGGCCCGAGGCGGGAAACGATCCCAGATTCCGAGGCCTCGGGCGAAGATCTCCAGCGTGTGGCGCGGCATGCAGACTTCCATGTCTGTTTCCGGACGGCGGCTGTAGTCGATCCGGTATTGGGTTTCGCCCAGTTGCGCCTCGGGGTTCTTGTTGGAGATGCCGGCCTCGTATTCGATCAGCGCATCTGTGCGCAGGAGATCGGGGAAACCGGCCGGCACGTAGCGGATCTTGGTGCCCGCCGCCTCGGCATGCCATGTCGCGAGGAGCGTGCGGTCGAAACCGCCGGCGGCCTCCTCGATCTCCAGGCTTTCGCGTATCTCGCCGGTCAGGCCCTCGTCCTGGCTGAGGCCCAAGAGCCAGTCCAGCGAGACCTTGTGGTGGGACGCGATATTGAGCAGCGTTTCGGCGCGCGGCAGCCGGGTCGAGGCGCCTGAGAGAAGCTGGGAGAGCGCCGAGCGGTCGATGCCGACGCCAGAGGCGAAGGCGGACTGGTTTGCTCCCGAGCGCTGCAGAATCGTTTTCAACCGCTCCCGGAAGATGCTGGACAAATCGCGCTTATCCATGGGCGTTCCTTTGTACCCTCAGGATGATCTTTCAGCATCATTGCAGATTCCTGCCGTGACGAGCTGAATAATCTCGTCTGATGATGTCAATGCGCAACAACTGAAGCCGAAGCAGCGCAATATCAACACTTACTGCGCATTGTCTCATTGCTGTCATCAAGGGTCTCCTGACACCATGCTGTCAGGAATGGGGATTCCTGGGGGGCGATCGGTTCGGGAATGACGGCTGACGGCAGGCGAGAAAAGAAGACGATCGAATGGCCCACTGTGTTGCTGGCCGCCGGCTGCTACAGCATCTGGGCAGGGGCTGGTTTCTTCCTCTGGCCTGACTATCCGCTCCTCGCCCTTGCCATTCTGTCATTGACCCTGGCTCTGCAATCGTCGCTGATGCATGAGGTGCTGCATGGCCACCCCACCCGCAATGCGGTCGTCAACGAGGCGTTCGTCTTCCTTCCGATCGGCCTCGTCTGGCCATATCGGCGCTTCAAATGGATGCATTTGCGCCATCATGCGGACGAGCGGTTGACGGATCCCCTCGATGATCCGGAGAGCTACTATAAGGCGCTTTGGCAGCATGAAGAACTGCCGGGACCGATGAAACGGCTCCTCAGGATCAACAACACCATGGTGGGGCGTCTCATCCTCGGCCCGTGGCTTTCCAGCATCGGCTTCTTCATCAGCGAGGCGAAGCTCGCGTCCGAAGGCGATGCCGCCGTGCGTCGGGCTTGGCTCCTCCATGCGATCGGTATGGCCGCGATCGTCCCGATCGTCGTCTATGGCTTCGGCATGCCGTTCTGGCTCTACATCCTCGTCCCAACCTGGATCGGCCAATCGATCATTTCGATCCGCACTTACGCCGAGCATCAGTGGTCCGAGCATCCGGGGGGACGGACCATCATCGTCGAAAACTCGCCCTTGTCGCTCCTGTTCCTCAACAACAACCTGCACTTCGTGCACCACAAGAGACCGACGGTAGCTTGGTACGAACTACCCGGACTCTTCCGCGCGCAGCGTGAAGAATGGATACGGGGCAACAACGGCTATGTCGTGCCAGGCTATCTCGCGCTCCTCAAACGATACGCGTTCACGCCCAAGGAGCCGGTGGTCCATCCTGTTCTCCGCCGCGTGCCCGAGCCGGGACGCGCCTTCCGTCCACGGGTGAGGGCGCGCAATGTGAGCGGGCTGGGCACGACCCCGGTTCCAGCCGAACCGCCCAAGGAATGAACGCACTCACGTACCGTCTTTGCAATGCCCAAACGCTGTGATTGATATCCGGCCATGACTGGACATATCGCTGCCTTGCCCATGTATGACTGGCACGAGACGCGTGGCGAGACAGACGACGAATGGGCGCGGTTGCGCGGGCTCATTCGAGAAGCCGGCTTTGACGCACCGGAGCGGCGCTCCCTTCGCAACGCCGATCTGCCCCCGGTTCCAGGCGGTATCCGCGATGGCGCGGGCACGATCCTTGCCCCTGATCCGGCGACGCTGCCACCGGATGAGCTGGACCTCCATGCGCTATGGCTGCATCCCGAATTGCTCCTTGCGCAGACCTGCTGGGGGCCGATGGAACTGGGGCTCGCAAGCCACGTGATCGTCGTTGGCCAGCCAAGCTATGACGGATACGAAGGCGGCCGCGGGGGGCTTTATTCCAGCGCAATATTGATGCGGCGGAGTGCGAAGAGCGCGCATGGAGTGGCCGCGCCCTTCGACGACTCTCCTCTCATCCCGCTCGACCGCATCCGCGGCAAACGACTTGCCTATAACAGCCTCGACTCGATGTCCGGCATCATAGCTCTCGCCCGCGATCTGGAGGCTCTTGGCGAGAGCCTCGATATATTTTCAGAACGCATCGCCACGGGCGCACACCGCGCATCCATCGCCGCAGTCGCCCAGGGCAAGGCGGATGTCTGCGCGATCGACTGCCGGAGCTGGAGACTGGCGCAGCTCTATAAGCCGGAGGCGGCTGACGTCGCGCCCGCCGGTTGGACGGCAAAGCGCAAGGGACTGCCGTTCATCACTTCGAAGAAGACGCGAGGGGAAGTCGTGGCTGTTCTGAGGGATATTCTCAGCCGGGGATGAAGCGCCCGTGGCGAAAACGATGCGGCCGTCGGCTCTCTCCGCAGTTCCGTCTATTCGGATTCACACATCGCGGGCGGTCCGATAGAATCGGATGGCCACTTCGTTCTGCACCGTTGGGTGGGCTGCCCAAACGGAACGGAATGGATCCTCGGGTCACGACGCCGTCGCTTCGCTCGGCGCCGGCCCGAGGATGACGAACCTTCTATGTCGATGCCAATCGCCAACGTTGGCGATTTGGAACAGGCCTTCAACGCACTCGTCATCCTCGGACGGGAGCCCGCGCCAGCGGGCGAGCTGATCCGAGGATCCATTCCGTTACGGGTGGGCAACCCACCCAGACAATGTCCCTGACATAAACTGAGCACGCGTTAGGGAAGACCGCCAGCGTCTTCGCGCAGTCTAGGTTCGGTCCCGATCACGACCGCATCTTCTCGCCGGCGGGATCGAACAGGGGCTGAGTGTTGATCCGCGCCGCGCGGCGCTGGCCCAGGATCTCGATCTCGAACAGCCCCTCGCTCTCGTCTTCGGCCAGGGCGGCGGGGATATAGCCTTGCGCCAGCGATTTGCGGACGTAGTGCGCATAACCGCCCGAGGTGACCCAGCCGACCACGCGCCACTCGCCATCCGTTATGCCGCGCACACCGGATGCCCCGCTCGCGGCGGCAGACCCGCGAACCTCCTTGCCGGTCGCGTCGAAGCGAGGAGCCCCGTAACCATGCGGCTTCGCGACCGTGCCGAAATCACGGTCTCCGACCTTCGCCCAGATCGGCTCGTCACCCATGACATCGGCGTCGCCGGCGTCGACGATCAGAGACACCCGGCGCAGCTTCGGGCCTTCGGCCTTTTCGCGGGCGGCTGCCTCGCGGCCGATGAAGTCGTTCTTTTCCAATCGAACGAAGCGATCCATCGAGCCCTCGAACGGTCCGTAGATCGGGCGCAACTCGCGGAACCAGGTCGGGAAGTTCTTTTCCAGCCGCATCGACAGAAGCGCGCGCATGCCAAAATCGACGATGCCGAATTCTTGGCCAGCCTCCTTGATTGCCCGATAGACGAGCCGCTGATAGGCAGGCTCCATCCAGATCTCGTAGCCGAGATCGCCGGTATAGGTGATGCGGTTCACCATGCAGGGGGCTCCTGCGACTGCCATCTCGCGGAAATCCATGAACCTGAAGGCCGTCGTCGAGGCGTCTTCGTCGACGAGCTTCTGCAACAGCGCCTGGCTTTTGGGGCCTGCGATCGACAGGCCGACCAAGGTCTGGTCGAAACGATGGATGCGCACCGAACCGTCTTTTGGCAGGTGCTTCTCGAACCAGCGCATGTGGTACTTCTGGGCAGCCGACGACCCCCAGATCATGAATTTGTCGTCACCGTTCCTGCCGCCGGTATTGGCGATCGTGAAGTCGCCGATGAGCTTGCCGAGCTCGTTGAGCATCGGGGTGAGAACGATGCGGCCCTTCCTTGGCATGCGGTTGGTCATAAGCCGGTTGAGGAAAGCCTCGGCGCCCGGTCCGGCGACCTCGTATTTGGCGAAGTTGGCGATCTCGGTGACGCCCACGCGCTCGCGCGTTGCGCGCACTTCGTTGCCGACATGCTCGAAGTCATTGGAGCGGTGATAGGAGACGATATCCCGGGGCTCGGTGCCAACCGGCGCGAACCAAAGCGGCGTCTCGAGGCCCCAGCTGTCGCCCATGACGGCATTCTGCGCCATCATCGTGTCGTAGAGCGGCGTTGTCTGGGCAGGGCGCGCGGCCGGCAACTCCTCGTTCGGAAAGCGGATTGAGAAGCGGCGCGAGTAGTTCTCGCGCACCTTCGCATTGGTGTAGCGCAACGTCGCCCATTCTCCGAAACGGGCGACGTCCATTCCCCACACGTCGAAGCCGGGATCGCCATGGACCATCCAATTTGACAGCGCCAGGCCGACGCCGCCGCCCTGCGAGAAACCTGCCATGACCGCGCAGGCGCACCAGAAATTCGTGAGACCCTGGACCGGGCCGACCAGCGGGTTGCCGTCCGGCGCGAAGGTGAACGGGCCGTTGATGATCTGCTTGATGCCGGCCTTCTCGATGCCGGGAAAATGCTTGAAGCCGACCTCGAGGGATGGGGTGATGCGATCGAGATCGGGGATCAGCAGTTCATGGCCGAAATCCCAGGGCGTGTTGACCGGTGACCATGGCTTGCACGCCTTTTCATAGGTTCCGAGCAGGACGCCGTTGCGCTCCTGGCGGGTATAGATCTCGCCCTTGAAGTCGAGCACGCCCACCATCTCGCGCCCGGTCGCCTTGTTGAACTCCTCGACCTCCTTCATCGGCTCGGTGAGAAGGTACATGTGCTCCATGGCCAGCAGCGGCAGTTCGACCCCCACCATGCGGCCGACCTCGCGAGCCCACAGGCCTCCGCAGTTCACGACGTGTTCGGACTTCACCGTGCCTTTCTCGGTGATGACGTTCCAGGTGCCGTCCGGGGCTTGGGTGAGTTCGACGACGCGGTTGCGCAGCACGATCTCGGCACCAAGCTTCTGGGCGGCCTTGGCATAGGCATGGGTCGTGCCAGACGGATCGAGGTGGCCCTCGACCGGGTCCCACATGGCTCCGACGAAGTTCGTCTCGTCCATCAGGGGGAACATCGCCTTGGCTTCGGACGGCGTGATGAGCTCGGTATCCATGCCGAGATAGCGGCCCTTGGCATGGGCCAGCCGCAGGAAGTCCATGCGCTCGGGCGTATCCGCCATCATGATGCCGCCGGTTAGATGCAGGGAGCAGGACTGGCCCGAGAGTTCCTCCAGTTCCTTGTAGAGCTGCACCGTATAAGCCTGCAGCTTGGCCACGTTCGGATCTCCGTTCAGCGTGTGGAACCCGCCTGCCGCATGCCAGGAGGAACCCGAGGTCAGCTCCGACCGCTCGATGAGCACGATGTCGGTCCAGCCGGCACGAGCAAGATGATACAGCACCGAGCAGCCGACGACCCCGCCGCCGATGACAACCGCTTTCGCATGGGATTTCATGGTGTTGGTTCCGGTTCCGCGTGTGTTGAATCAGGATTAGAGAAATGATCGGGCGCGTATACGAAACGGATGTCTCGGGCGGTCATGTCGCTGGAGAGACGGCCATCCAGCGCAGCAAGTATCGTTTCGCAGACCGACGTCCGCTGTGTCGATGTCCCAGTATCTCAGAACAGAAAAGCCGTGCTGCCGCATGAACTCATCGCGGCGACGATCATAGCTCGAGCCCTCATGGTGACCTCCGTCGATCTCCACGGCCAGCCGTTCGGTGCGACACAGGAAGTCAGCGAAATACGGGCAAATGGGAAACTGCCGGACAAACCTGTAACCGCCGAGTCGTCTCGCTTTCCGGTCCAGCCACAACAGCGCCTCCGCCTCATTGCCGGCTTGGCGAAGTGAGCGGCTCCGCTGGATCGTACGGGGTTTTCGGCGGCTGCGTTCCATCGGGTTGGCCATGATCCAACGACCGGTGGAGGGAGGGGAAGCCACCCCCTCTCCGTCTCGGCTTCGCCGAGCCACCTCTCCCCCACTTGGTGGGGAAGAGGAAGGGCGTCGAGCGCGCGGCCGGCGATTCCTTTCCCCCGTCGATCGGGGGAGAGGCGGCTCGGCGAAGCCGAGACGGAGAAGGGGTCGAATACGCGTCATGAACCTAGAAATCCGTCGGCGCGCCGCCCTCGGCCTTGCGTTTTTCGACGAAGGCGTCGAGTTCCTCGCGGATCGCTGGGTCCATGTATGGCTCTTCGTAGGTCGCCAGGCGTTCCTTCCAGATGCGGTTGGCGCGTTCGATCGCGGTCGGGGAGCCGGCTTCCGTCCATGTCTCGAAATTACGCCAATCGGAGATGATCGGCGCGTAGAAGGCGCTCTTGTAGCGGGACTGGGTGTGCGGCGTGCCGAAGAAGTGGCCGCCGGGGCCGACCTCGCGGATGGCTTCCACCGCGAGCGCATCGTCTGAAAGGTCGAGCGGGGTCAGGAATTCCGCCACCATCTGGAGAAGGTCGATATCGAGGACCGTTTTCTCGTAAGAACAGCGCAGGCCGCCCTCCAGCCAACCGGCTCCGTGCAGGATGAAATTCGCCCCGCCTTGGATGGCGCCCCAAAGGGAGAACACGCTTTCATACGCCGCCTGGGCATCCACGGCGTTGGCAGCGCAGACATTGGAGGTGCGGTAGGGAATGTTGTAGCGCCGCGCCAGCTGGCCGCCGACGAGCTGCGCCTTCATGTATTCCGGCGTGCCGAAGGCGGGCGCGCCCGACTTCATGTCGACATTGGACGTGAAGCCGCCATAGCCGACCGGTGCTCCTTTCCTCACCATCTGCGTGAAGGCGAGGCCGGCGAGCGCCTCGGCGTTCTGCTGCACCAGCGCCCCGGCGATGGTGACGGGCGCCATGGCTCCGGAAAGGGTGAAAGGCGTCACCACCACCACCTGGCCCATCGACGACATCTGGATGATGCCTTCCATCATGGGGATGTCGAGCTTGAGGGGCGAGTTGGTGTTGATGATGGTGTAGACCGAGGGCTCGTTCATGAGCTGCTCGTGGGAGACGCCGCGCGCGATGCGGGTGATCTCGATCCCGTCGACATTGCGCTCGCGCCCCAGCGAATAGATGTGGAAGACCTTGTCGGTGAGTGTCGCCAGATCCCGGATGCATTCCAGGTGCCGGATCGAGGGATGGATGTCGATCGGCTCGACGGGATAGCCGCCGGTCGCCTGCAGGATATTGTGCATCTGCGCCAGCCGCAGGAAGTTCCGATAGTCCTGCTGGTTGCCCGGGCGTCGTCCCCGGTCGACATCGGAGCAGTTGGGGGCGGAAGCCATCTGGGCAAAGACCAGGTTGTTGCCGCCGAAGCGGACATTGTGGGCGGGGTTGCGGGCGTGCAGCGTGAACTCCGGCGGGCAGTGCGCGATGAGTTCCATGATCATGTCGGCGTCGAAGCGGACGCGCAGGCTGCCTTCTCGCACATCGGCGCCATGCGACTTCATGATGCGCCGGGCCTCTTCGTGCAGGACATCGACCCCGATCTCCTTCAGCACGCGCAACGAGGCGAGATGGATCGATTCCAGTTCGTCGTCGGAGATGAGCTTCGTTGGCGGGTAGGGGATCTTGAACTGGCGAAAAGGCGGCTGTTCGAAATGCCCCAGGCTTCCGGCGCGCTTGCCGGCGCGCCCGCCCCGGCGATGGCGATCGGAGCTGTGGGCCGGTTCGGCGGGATTGAGCGCGGCGGTCATGCGAATGGTCCTTCTGGGCAGTGTCGGCCGCATATTGGACCGCGCGATATGCTGCCGGTACGGATGCGACGACCATTAGCGTAGGGGAAACGACATGGCCGAATGCGGAGCTTCTGTCGGTAACCAACTGTCTCCCCAGGCGTTTGAGTGACGTCACAGGGACAATGTTGGCAATGACTGTTTCGCGATCATCCTCCGGGACTTCCGCAAGCTCTGGAAAGCTGTGGGTGGGAACCTCGGGATGGCACTATTCGGACTGGTGGGGGCCGTTCTATCCGAGCGATCTGCCAAAGAAGAACGCGCTGGACTTCTATGCGTCGCGCTTCGACGCAGCGGAGCTCAACGCGCCATTCTATCGAACCCCCACGCCTGAGGCCGTCCGGAACTGGGCCACATCGACGCCGTCTGACTTCCGGTTTGCCTGGAAGGCGTCGCGCTTCATCACGCATTGGCGACGCCTCGTGGTCGACGATCATTCCCTTCAATTGCTCGACGACAGGCTTTCCCTGCTCGGTGACAAGCTCGGCCCCGTGCTTTTCCAACTGCATCCGCGCATGAAAGTCGACAGGGAGCGTCTGGCCGCCTTCGTTTCGCGGCTTCCGCCTTCGCGCCGCTATACCTTCGAGTTCCGGCATGAGAGCTGGTACGATCCGTCGATCTTCGACTTGCTTCGAGAAAACGATGCAGCGCTTTGCATCTCCGATCACGCAGCCGCTCCGGCTCCCCGGGAAGTGACGGCCAGTTGGGTATACGTTCGCAACCACGGACCATCCGGCCGGTACCACGGCAGCTACAGCGACGACATGCTGGAGGACTGGGCTCGGTCCATGGCAAAGTGGAGGCGACAGAAGCGAGAGGTCTGGTGCTTCTTCGACAATGACGTCAAGAGTGCCGCGCCGGCCGATGCGGAAAGGCTGCTGGCATTGGTCTCGCGCGAGGGCCAGGCCGTCAGCGCCTCCGCTGGAAGCGTGAAATAGCGCGCGTGTCTCAATGACGTCGCCGCGATCGATGGCATGCTGGCGTGTCTGCCGGTCCGCAAGACGGACGGTTGGGTTGGAACGTCTGAGAGTCGGGCATGCCTCCGAAAATGTCATGGGCCGTGATCGCCGGCGTGATTGCGACGGTTGCGGTGTTCGCGATCGCGCAGGGGCTGACTTATCCGCTGTTGTCCTTCATCCTGCAGGGGCAGGGTACCTCGTCCAGCCTGATCGGTTTTTCCGCGGCGATGACGCCGCTCGGCTTCATCCTGTCGGCACCGATCATTCCGCCGCTGACGCGGGCTGTCGGAGCAGGCCGGCTGGCATTGATCTGCGCCGGGCTGGGCGCGACATTCCTGGCGCTGATCGGCTGGACGCAGGATGTGTGGCTCTGGTTTCCGCTGCGTTTCCTGCTCGGCTTCTCGATCAACCCGCTCTACGTGATCAGCGAGACCTGGCTGATCATGCTTACGCGGCCCGCCACGCGGGGGCGGATCATGGGCGTCTATACCTCGGTGGTCTCGGCCGGCTTCGCGGGCGGTCCGTTGACGCTGGCGATCGTGGGCAGCGAAGGATGGATGCCCTTCCTGGTCGGCATCGCCGCTTTCGGCGGTTGCGCGCTTTGCCTTGTCCTCGTCCTGCGGCGGTTGCCCAAATTCGACGATGGCGAAGAGCAGCCTTCCGTCATCCATTTCATGCCGCTCGCCCGACTTCTGCTTTTCGCTGTGCTGGTTGCCGCCGCATTCGAGCAGTCCACCCTTTCCCTCACATCGATCTACGCACGCGGCTACGGCAGTTCGGAGACGACGACATCCGCGTTGCTCGCCGTGCTGGTTGCGGGCAACATCGCGTTGCAGGTTCCGCTCGGAATGCTCGCCGAACGCATCGGTCCATCGAAGGGTCTCTTGCTGTGCGCAATGGCCTCCGCAGGCGGGTGCGCATTGCTGCCGGCTCTGTTCTCCACCCTGCTGATCTGGCCTCTCGCATTTGTTCTCGGTGCCGTGTCGTTCGGCATCTACACGATGGCGCTGATCGAATTGGGCGGCCGGTTTTCAGGACCGATGGTGATTGCCGGCAACGCGGCCTTTGCCCTGTTCTGGGGCATCGGCGGCATAGCCGGCCCGCCGCTTGCAGGGGGCGTCATGGATGCCGTCGGAATTCAGGGTCTGCCGCTGACCCTCGGCGCTCTCTGCCTGGTCCTGGCCGGGCTATTGTACTTGCGCCGGTCACCAGGCAAAGTCTGATGAAGCGGCCGTCCCGGAAAGGAGGCTGCCGCCGGCCCGGCCACGGCAATGATACGCCACCAGTGCTTGAAGCCTGCCGTCGCTCTCGGCTATCGTGGGCTCATGCGCGCCTTCGACGCCCAACCTAGCCATCTCGACATTGCCGTGACGCCTTCGCCACGCACACGGCACGCCGAGCTTTTGCGCCTGTGCGCGCGCATCGGCTATTCGCCACCCGTCCTTGACCTGTGAATTCAGCCCGGCTGCTTGCCGGATCGATTCAACAGAAGAGACGAAGTCCATGACCTATCGGAATTTTTCGCTGAAGCAGCTGCAGGCGGTGGACGCCGCGCATCATCTCCATCCATTCACCGACCACAAGGATCTCCGCGGCGCGGGATCGCGCATGATCACCCGCGCCGACGGGCCGTTCATCTACGATTCGGAAGGAAACGAGATCCTCGACGGAATGGCCGGCCTGTGGTGCGTCAATGTCGGTTACGGCCGTACCGAGCTCGCCGAGGTGGCCTACGAGCAGATGAAGGAATTGCCGTACTACAATTCGTTCTTCCGATGCTCCACGCCCACACCGGTGCTGCTCGCCGGCAAGATCGCAGCGCTCGCGCCTGCCAATCTCAACCAGGTCTTCTACGGCTCGTCCGGCTCAGAAGCCAACGATACGGCCCTTCGCCTGGTGCGTCATTACTGGGCGCTCGAAGGAAAGCCGCAGAAGAACCGGATCATCTCGCGCAACATGGCCTATCACGGCTCGACCGTCGGGGGCGCCTCGCTGGGCGGCATGGAAGGCATGCACGGCCAGCTTGGGGGCGCCGTGCCCAACATCGTCCATGTGATGATGCCCTATTCCTATGAATTGGCGCTTCCCGGCGAAAGCGATCATGATTTCGGCCTGCGCGCGGCAAAGGCCGTGGAGGATGCGATCGTGGAGGCTGGACCAGAGAACGTCGCGGCCTTCATCGGCGAGCCGGTCATGGGAGCGGGCGGCGTGAAGATCCCGCCGGCAAGCTACTGGCCGGAGATCCAGCGCATCTGCCGCAAATACGACGTGCTGTTGATGCTCGACGAGGTGATCACCGGCTACGGCCGCACCGGCTCGTGGTTCGCAGCGCAAACCTTCGATGTCGAGCCGGACACAATCACCACCGCGAAGGCGCTGACATCCGGTTATCAGCCATTGTCGGCGCTGCTCGTCGGCGACCGCATCGCCTCGACAATCATCGAGAAAGGCGGCGAGTTCTATCACGGCTACACCTATTCGGGACATCCGGTGGCCTGCGCAGTGGGCCTGCGGAACCTGGAGATCATCGAGCGCGAAGGGCTCGTCGAGCGCGTGAAGAACGATACCGGCCCCTATTTCGCGCAGGCGCTCAGGGAACGCATTGCAGACCATGATCTCGTGGGCGAGGTGCGTTCCATCGGCCTGATGGGGGCGATCGAGATCGTCAGGGACAAGGCGACGAAGCAGCGTTTCGAGCCGGAGGGCAGCGCGGCGGTGGTCGTGCGCGACCATGCGATCGCCAACGGCATGATGCTGAGGGCAACCGGCGACACCATGATCATGTCGCCGCCGCTGATCTGGACGCGCGACACCATCGACATGGCCTGCGAGCGCATTCGCAAGGCGCTCGACCTGGCCAAGGACGATCTCGCCCGGCAGTTCTGATGCCAAAGGGCAGGGCGCGCACGCGTCCTGCAGTTCTCTTCTGGAGGGTTTCCATGACAGGTAAGCCTATCGTTCCCCTGGTGGAGTATGAGATGGCGGGCGATGATGTCCGCGCCGTCTATGACGACATCATGCAGACGCGAAAAAGCGATTGGATCAATAATTTCTGGAAAGTCCTCGCGCATGATCCGGCCTTGCTGAAACGCACCTGGGAGGATCTGAAGCAGGTGATGGCGCCGGGGGAGCTCGATCCGCTCGTCAAGGAAATGATCTATATCGCGGTGTCGGCGACGAATGGCTGCCAGTATTGCACCTACTCGCACACGGCTGCCGCAAGAGCGAACGGGCTCAGCGAGGCCCAGCTCATGGAACTTCTCGCGGTGGTGGGGATGGCGAACCAGACGAACCGGCTGGCCAACGGCCTGCGCCCGCCGGTCGATAGGCAGTTCGAGCCGAAGGCCTAAAGCGTGATGTGGATCATGATTTTTGACGATTCGTTGCGGCTGAGGGCGAACCACGATGGGCAAGGCGCATCCGACCGCTACGAGCTGCGTTGTTGCGTTTATAAGGGAAGGTCGTAGCCCATCGGTCCAGACTTTTCGGCCGCGGCTGAAGGGACGGTGTGCATGGACGGACAACGAAGCTGGATGACTTCGTTGCTAACTTCTGCGGTCTGCGGCAGCAAGAACCACCACTCTGGGTCAGGAAGGCTGACGCCCGTCCCCTCGGCCCATCTGACAGGGTCAAGTGACGATCCGCCTTTGTAGGCGACACGGTTACCCATCTACGTCACGTCCAAGCACCTCGCTTCCGCCAATCGGCCACGTACGGGCTTCGGGTGGTGCGAGCGTCGATCGACACAAATAGGCAGCGTCATATGGAAGCTCGTTTGTGCGAAGGGTTTGCTGCCGACGAGCGGAAGCTTCGAGATGATGACGACCCGACTCGGGCAGATCGCCAACCGACTGAGGCAACCGTTTTCCTGCAAGGTCTTCATCGCCTCCATGCGCGCGGCAATGATGCCGTGCGCTCCTCAATGAGCAATGGTCGGACCCACGGTAAAGCCTGTCAGTACAATGAGAGCAGCTCTTCCAAGCTGGTGCTCGGCATGTGCTAAAGATTGCCTCCCAAAAAATGGCGGCCTTGAACTTATTGAGCGCCGCCGACCGGGATCATGAGATGCTCGTAAGGGCTCCCGGCCCACATCACCCAGGGCCGTGTCATGTCCGCCATCTCGCCGGGTCTTGGATAGTCCTTAATTGCTTCTTCTCCCCCGTAATTGAGAACCATAACGTGAGGTGGCTCCTGCATCCACTTCATTCCCTCCGGCGGCTTCGTTGCGAAAGGGTCTACATTGCTGGGCGTAGTGCCTCCTTGGAGCATGTATCCGAAGCCCACCTTGCCCTTTGGCGGCTCACTCCTATTCACCCACGCCATAATGAACTCCAGGCCGTTTGCGTCTACGCAGTTCGGATCGTTTGCCGGGTTGTTTGGATCGTCTGGAATGCAGGTAAAGTTGTTCGTGCCCTTCCGAAGTGTCCGCACCTTTCCATTCGCATCGAAGGCGATCACCGATGCATCTTTTCCGATCTGTTCCGGAGCTGCCGACACAGCGTTGGCAATCATCTCCTCATCGGTCTTCGGAGACGAGAACTCTCCTTTGACCTCTTGGCCGATTACGGCGGTGGACCAAACAAAAGCAGTTCCGCAAAATCATACAAGCCAAGGATGTGTGCATTGGAACCTCCTGAGATTGCGGGCATCGCCGGGTCGAATACCCGGTTCGCCGATGACTGTCAGTTTGACTCTGGGCCGGACCGAACTGCCGGTATGCCAACTCGCACGGCCCCGCAGTCGCGCGGCCTCTAATGTGGCGGCAAGTTCTCGATCGAAAAGCTATGATGCTCCTAAATTTTGGTCGCGACAATGTTTTTCAAGATGTTTCACCTCCCCTTGGATAGCATAGTCACGAACGTGGAAAAGAAGGAGCGGACGTCGTACCTCGACAGCCACTACCTAGTTGGCGATGTCTCATATCGTGCGGTGGTGTGCTTGGCGGCACAGGGCACGATCGGCTCGGTGACGATCCAAGCCGGCGGCACCCACGCGCCCGGCAACTCGATCGGGACCCAGACGATTGCCGGCGACTACGTAAACCATGTCCTTTCAGATCGAGGGCACCCCACCTCGACGGGCAAACTGATCGTCACCGGCAATGTCGATATCAGCGGGGCGACGCTCGACCTTCTGCTTACGCCGGCACCGTCGGATGGCTGGTCCCTCGTCAACGGTCCGCTTTTGCTCATTTCGAAGGAGAGCGCGGGCGCGGTTACCGGCACATTCTCGAGCGTGAACAATAACCTTCTCTTCCTCAATCACAGTCTCGACTACGGCACTGAATGGGGCAATCTGGCCCTGCGTTCCGGCCTCGCCTATGCATGGCACGACATAGAGGCGGGCCGCTCGGTGGCGATCGGCGGTTTTGCCGACCGCTTCAGCGCCGAATATGATGCCGGCACCTTTCAGGCCTTCGGCGAAGCCGGGCACAAGCTTGCCATTCCGGCGGCTTCGTTCGAGCCGTTCCTGAACCTGGCAGCCCGATCGCCAGGGACGCCGCCGTCATCGAGGCAGGGTTCGACGTCGAGCTGTCAAGAATGTCGACCCTGGGCGTTTCCTACGAAGGCCAGTTCGGATCGGACAATCAACAACAAGGCTTCAATGCAAACCTCAACATCAGGTTCTGAGACTGACACGAAGGAACCCAGCTCACGGCAGTTCGCCCCACGCGTTGCGGAAATAGGGTCAATCAATCGCCGGCAGGTCGCGGCAGGGTCCATCGCTCTGGCAGGGCGACCTCGAGCTAGCTAAGCTGGGGTAGGCCGAACCGGCCAAAGGCGAAAACCGCGCTTGCCCGCGAAGGGGAAGCACGGCTTCGCCACAAAAACACATGGCCGACGCGAACACACTCGGCGATGGTAACGGCTCCGGTACGCGAGACCTTATCCGGAGCGGTGGGCGGCTGCGATGACCGCCTTGTTGTCCTTTCTACAGGGACATTGTTACCGCCCGGTTAGCGAGTGCTTAAGCAAATCTAAATTTGCGTTTTTTTCTTCTGCTGAGAGATTTACGCAACGTATCGGCCGTTTGCTGTCCTGCCGGACATCTCTCTCCGCCGGTCTACGCCCTCTCGCGTACCGTCGGTACTTTCTGGAAGGCACCGACGACCCGTGAGATATGTGAACTTCGTAGCAAATCTGCGGACAAAGATGCGTCTGTCTCACCGCTCTCCGCGCAGGAACCGGATGATACCGGAAAAATCCGTGCCGCCGTGGCCGGCTGCGTTGAACAAGGCATAGAGCTGGGTCGCCTCGGCCCCGAGCGGCGTGGCCGCACCGGTCGCCTGCGCGGCTTCCTGGGCGAGCTTGAGATCCTTGAGCATGAGCGCCGCCGCGAAGCCGGGTTTGTAGTCGCGATTCGCGGGCGATGCGGGCACGGGGCCCGGTACGGGGCAGTAAGTGGTGAGAGACCAGCACTGGCCCGAAGAGGTGGACGCCACGTCGAACAGCGCCTGATGGGAGAGCCCGAGCTTCTCGGCCAGGACGAACGCTTCGCCGACGCCGATCATCGAAATCCCGAGGATCATGTTGTTGCAGATCTTGGCGGCCTGGCCGGCCCCGGCATCGCCGCAATGGACGATCCTGCCGGCCATTGGCTGCAGGATCGGCTCGGCCTTGGCGAAAGCCTCCTTCGAGCCACCGGCCATGAAGGTCAGCGTTCCCGCGGCGGCACCGCCCGTGCCGCCGGAGACGGGCGCGTCGATGGAGGCCAGGCCGTAGCCGGCAGCGATAGCGTGGGCCTTGCGTGCGGAGTCCACGTCGATCGTCGAGCAATCGATGAACAGCGCGCCCTTGGCGGCCTGCGGAGCGATCTCCTCGTAGACCGAGAGAACATGCTTGCCGGCCGGCAGCATGGTGACGACCACCTCGGCTTCCTTGACGGCAGCGCCAGCATCGGCGGCAATCGCCACGCCATGCCCGCGGGCGACCTCCAGGTTCTCCGGCACGAGATCGAATCCAAGGACGGTATGGCCGGCCTTGACCAAATTCGCGGCCATGGGATTGCCCATGTTGCCGAGGCCGATGAAAGCGATCGTCGTCATTTATTTCCTCCAGGTTTGCTTCAGCGGCCGACCAGATGGCGCGCGATGATCACGCGCATGATCTCGTTGGTGCCTTCGAGAATCTGATGGACGCGCAGGTCGCGGACCAGTTTTTCCACGCCATAATCGTGGAGATAGCCATAGCCGCCATGGATCTGCAGCGCGTCGTTGGCGATCTCGAAGCCCTTGTCGGTGACGAAGCGCTTGGCCATGGCCGACCATTTCGAGGCGTCATGTTCCTTGCGGTCGAGCTTCGACGCGGCGGTGTACAGAAGCAGGCGCGCCGCCTGCATTTCGGTCTCCATGTCGGCTAGCTTGAACTGCAGCGCCTGGAACTGATTGATCTTCTGGCCGAAGGCCGAGCGCTCGCCGGCATAGGTCAGGGCTTTTTCGAATGCAGCCTGCGCGCCGCCGAGGGAGCAGGCGGCGATGTTCAGCCGGCCGCCGTCGAGACCGGCCATGGCGATGCGAAACCCAGCCCCTTCGCCGGTGAGCAGGTTTTCCGCCGGGACCTTGCAATCCTCGAAGATCACCTGGCGGGTGGACTGCATATGCCAACCCATCTTGCTTTCGTTCGCTCCGAAGGAAAGTCCGGGGGCATCCCCAGGAATCACGAGGGTGGAGATTCCCTTCGGTCCGTCCTCGCCGGTTCTGACCATGGCGACATAGACGTCGCTGTCCCCGGCGCCCGAGATGAATTGCTTAGCGCCGTTCAGCACGTAGTCGCTGCCGTTGCCGCCGCTGCGAACGGCTCGCGTCTTCAGCGCGGCCGCGTCCGATCCCGAACCGGGTTCGGTCAGACAATAGCTCGCCAACCATTCCATCGAGGTGAGTTTCGGCAGGAAGCGCTGACGCTGCTCCTCATTGCCGAACGTGTCGATCATCCACGCGGCCATATTGTGGATCGAGATGAAGGACGAGAAAGCCGGGCAGGCCTTGGACAGTGCCTCGAAAATCAGGACGGCGTCGAGCCGGCCGAGGGCCGAGCCGCCGACATCGTCGCGTACATAAATGCCGCCGAATCCGAGCGGACCCGTCTCGCGGATCACGTCAGCGGGGAAATGCTTGTTCTTGTCCCAGTCCAATGCGTGGGGCGCGACACGATCGGCGGCGAAAGCCCCCGCCATCTCCTGTATGGCGCGCTGGTCCTCGTTGAGCTCGAATTGCCCACCGGTCGCATCCAATGCGGCGTCCATGGCGGCCTCCCTATCGTCCTGCATTTCTACCGCGCAGTCTAGATCAATGACGTCGTCGTGCAATCCGAGCCATTGCGGAACGGCTGTGCGAATATGCGGAAACGGTCGCCGCGGTTGGTCTATGCCTGCACACATTGGCTGGTTCCCGGGCGAAATCGTTGCGAGCGCGCGGCGGGTCGGCTAGGCAGCATCCATGGCCAAGGCGATCATGCTCCAGGGAACGGGTTCGGATGTCGGCAAGACCGTGCTTGTCGCCGGGCTCTGCCGCATGGCACGCAACCGGGGCCTAAGCGTGCGCCCCTTCAAGCCGCAAAACATGTCGAACAACGCCGCTGTCGCCGACATTCCAGGCGAGGCCCGCGGCGGCGAGATCGGTCGGGCGCAGTGGCTACAGGCGATAGCCTGCGGGGTCGCGCCATCGATCCACATGAATCCCGTGCTGCTCAAGCCGCAGAGCGATATCGGCGCCCAGATCGTGGTCCAGGGAAGGGTGTTCGGCCAGGCGAAGGCGCGCGACTACCAGAACCTCAAGCCCAAGCTGATGGATGCGGTGCTGGATTCCTGGCGCAAGGTGGGCGAGGGCGCCGACCTGGTCGTCGTCGAAGGGGCGGGATCGCCGGCCGAGATCAATCTGCGCGCTCGCGATATCGCGAATATGGGCTTCGCCACGCGTGTCGATTGCCCCGTGATCCTCGTCGGCGACATCGATCGCGGAGGGGTGATCGCTTCCGTAGCGGGCACGCATCTCATCCTGCCGGAGGAGGACCGGCGGATGGTCGTCGGCTATCTCATCAACAAGTTCCGTGGCGATCCAAGCCTGTTCGATAGCGGTCTCACCGCGATCCACGACTTTACGGGCTGGCGCTGCTTCGGCATCGTGCCCTGGCTCAAGGAAGCCGCTCTTCTGCCTTCCGAGGATTCCGTCATCCTGGAGCGACTGGCTTCCGGCGAGGCACGCGCGCTCAAGGTCGCCGTGCCGATGCTCGATCGCATCGCCAATTTCGACGACCTGGATCCGCTTCGGGCCGAACCGCGGATCGAGGTCGCCTTCGTGCCGCCGGGCCGGAGGCTTCCGACCGATGCCGGACTGGTTGTGATCCCCGGCTCCAAATCGACGATCGGCGACCTTCAGCGCTTTCGCGAGAATGGCTGGGACACGGATCTCGCCGAGCATCGCCGTCGCGGCGGCCATGTCGTCGGCCTCTGCGGCGGATATCAGATGCTGGGTCGCGTGGTCCGCGATCCCCACGGCATAGAGGGGACGGCGCGGGAAACGCCGGGTCTCGGACTGCTCGATGTCGAGACGGTGATGGAGCCTGAAAAGATCGTGCGCAACGTTGCCGCGCGCTCGGTGCGCTTCGCGACGCCGCTTCACGGTTACGAGATCCATCTCGGCCGCACGACAGGTCCCGACTGCCTGCGTCCGGTGGCGGTGATCGACAATGTCGATGACGGCGCGACCTCGCCCGACGGCAAGGTCTTCGGGACATATCTCCACGGGCTGTTCGGCGCCGATGCATTCCGCGCCAAGTTCCTGGAAAGCTTGGGCGTCTCCGGCGGCGGCATCGACTATCGCGCCGAACTCGAAAGGGCGCTCGACGCGATCGCCGATCATCTCGAGAAGCATCTCGACTGCGACGCCATCCTTGCCGCGGCGCGGTAGGCGATTTCCTCAGCCGGGATCGGCCGCCTTCGGCCAGTACGTGCCGAAGCACCAGACATTGCCCTCGGGATCGCGGCAGATGAAGTCGCGGCTGCCGTAATCCTTGTCGCGGAGTTCCTCCAGAATTTCCGCCCCCGCCGCCTTGGCGCGGGTGTAAAGAGCGTCGGCATCGGCGACTGCCACGTAGAGCGACTTTCCGCCGGCTTCGCCGGGAAAGCCGACGAGTGCGCCATAGGCGTCGTTTCGAGCTTTGCCGACCATGATCATCGATGAGCCGAATGTCAGTTCGGCGTGCTGGATGTCGTCGCCTTCGCCATATTTCACACGCAGTTCGAAACCGAATGCCTTGATGAGCCAGTCGATCATGGAAGCGGGGTCCCGATAACGGAACGTTGCGTAGATGCGCGGAGCCTCGATGGCAGGCATGACTTATCTCCTTCATGGTCTGGTCGATGGCCGCAGTGTCGACGAATTGCTGGCTCCGGTCTTGAAGGATTGTAACCGCGCTATACGACTTTCGCCCGCCAGTTCGTTGGGCTCATGCCGGCGAATTCGCTGAAGTCGCGCGTGAGATGGGGCTGGTCGGCATAACCGCAGGCGGCCGCGATATCGGCCCAGTCGGGGATATCGCGCGAACGGGCCATGGCGAGCACGGCTTGGAACCTGATCATGCGCGCTACCACCTTGGGCGGCAGGCCGAACTGCAGCCGGAAGCGTTGCGAGAGATGCTTGCGGCTGCAATCGAGCTTCTCGGCAATATCCGCAATCTGGACGTTGCCCCGCTTGGCAAGCATGTGGCGAAAGGCCCAGACCAGGGTTGGGTCGGCCAGCGACGTCCGCCGCAGGCGTCCGACAATGAAATGTTCGGCGGTGCCTAGGCGCCGTTCCCAGTCGGGCTCCTCCCAGAGGCGTTGCCGAAACTCCACCAATTCGGGATCGTCCAGATCCTCGAGCGTCACCATGCGGTTCGCGAGTTCCTCCATCGGTCGCCCGAAGAAGCGCCACGCGCCGAAGGGCGTGAAATTGACCTGAAGGCACTCGGCGCGGCCCGTCGAGCCTATGACGACAGGGCCGGCGAAGAGGCCTGAGGTGAAGCTTCCATAACGTTCGTCGGCCCTCGGCGCCTGCCCGAGACCGATGCGGAACCTATCCCCGAGACTGATGACCAGCGGCACGACGAGCGCGGCCGCCTCGACATCGTTGTCGATGCCGCGCCCGTTCTCGCGATAGCCGATGATCTCTTCGACCATGCCGGCCAGTTCCGGCCTGTACCGGGTCAGGCGAAGGGGCATTCCGCCATTTGCTTCCGCGTGCATTGGGCGAGGATACTGCCGAAGCGGTTTTATCGGAATAGCGGGAGCCGCGTTTCCGATCGGTTCGGGAGGAGCGATGGGACGGGGAGCTAGATACCGATCGCCAGCCTTAGAGGATTTGTCGGGTCGGCGAGGAGGCGGAGGGCGAGTGCGATGCAGGTGATCACGAGCAGCGGCTTGATCAGCCGCGCACCGGTCTTCATCGCCAGGCCCGCGCCGAGGCGGGCGCCGAGGAACTGGCACACGCCCATCAGCAGACCGACTTTCCAGTAGATCGCTCCGACAACGGCAAAGGTGACGACGCCGCCGACGTTCGACGCGAAGTTCAGGAGCTTCGTATGCGCGGTGGCTTTCAATATGCCGTAGCCTGCGAGCGTCGCGAAGCCGAGCATGAAAAAGGAGCCCGTGCCGGGGCCGAAAAGGCCATCATAAAAGCCGATCAGCGGCACGACGAACAAGCCGAACAGGAAGGGCGAGAGGCGCATCACACGGTCGACGTCGCCCAGATTGGGCTTGAAGGCAAAGTAGAGCGCGATGGCGATCAGCATGAATGGCATGAACAGTTGCAGCCATTCGCCGGGCAGCACGGTCGCCAGCAGTGCCCCGCCAATCGAGCCGAGGCACGAAAGCACGGCCGAAGGCAGTTGCCGCCTGACATCGACGAGCCCCTTGGAAGCATAGGCGATCGTCGCCGAGCCCGAACCGAACAGGCCTTGCAGCTTGTTGGTGCCGAGCGCTTCAACCGGACCAAAGCCGGCAAGCAAGAGAGCCGGCACGGTAATCAAGCCACCTCCGCCGGCGATCGAATCGATGAAGCCGGCGACAAAAGCGGCCACGGCCAGGAGAAGCACGGTGTCGGTAGCGAGGTCGAACATGTCGGGGAGCGGCGAAGGGCAGGGTGACGCAGCCGCTTCGATCACACGCGGCCATCCCGCGCAAGGCGGAATTCGCGTAGGCGCATGCGGCAATTTCGGCATGGAGCATCGGTTTGGATTTGAAGTTCCAGCATGCCGGTGCCATTACATTCGTAGGGATCGAGATCGAGGAGCGCTCGGGCATGTCTCAGGGAATGCTGGCCAGGATACGTTCGCTGTTCGAGGGCGATCCAGGGGTACGCCGGGTCGCGGACGACCCGGTGTTATCCGCCGAACTGCTCTTGCTGTTCCGCATGATCCTGGCCGACGGAACGGCAAGCGAAACCGAAATGGAAACCTTGCGACGCATTTGCCGGGATTCCTTCGGGATTCCCGAGGCGAGCATGGATGCCGTGATCGAATATCTCAACGAGGTCGGCTACGAGACCAACGGCTCGCAGGCGATCGCCATGTTCCAGGACATGGATGACGAGCGTCGCAGGTTGCTGGCAAGGCACATGGCAGAGATCGCCAAGGCCGACAAGCAGCTTGCGCACAATGAAGTGCGTCTGCTTCGGCGCACGCTGGAAATGCTCGGTCTGAGCCCGGTCGACCTGGTGAGGAAGTAGCCGCAGCGGAAGGGGGCGCTGATCCTCATCCGGCGCCGCTCACCCTCATCCGACCTCGCTTCGCGAGGCCGGATGAGGGGTTGCTCCCGGGATCAGCGCTCTGCCTCAGCCCTGCTCCTGCAGCCTTCGGGCGATCGCCCGATGGAGATCGGGCGCCGCCGCGACCAGGTCGCGGGCGGCGTCGGATTGCGGGTTGTCGAGGACGTTCGACGTCTTGCCAGTCTCGACGAGCCGCCCCTCATGCATGACCATGACATCGTCGGTGATCGCGCGGGCCACCGTCAGATCGTGGGTGATGAAGAGATAGGCGACGCCGAGCCGCTGGTTGAGATCGGCGAACAGATCGAGGATCTGGGCGCGGATCGACACGTCCAGCGCGGAGACCGGTTCGTCCGCGACGATCAGCTTGGGCCTGGTGATGATGGCGCGCGCGATCGAGATGCGCTGCCTCTGGCCGCCCGAGAATTCGTGCGGATACTTGTCCATGTCGCGCTGCGACAGACCCACTTCGTGCAGCGCAGCCGCCACCATTTCGCGTCGCTCGCGTGCGCCGGGTTTCTTTTCGAGGAGATGAAGCGGCTCGGCGACAAGCCTCTCCACGGGGTGGCGCGGATCGAACGAGCCGTAGGGATCCTGGAACACCACCTGCATGTTGCGGCGCGCCGGCTTCAACGCGTCCTCGCTTCTGGCCGCGAGATCCTCGCCCATGAAGCGGATGGCGCCGCCTGTTGGCTTGTCCAGCGCCAGGATCATGCGGGCGAGCGTCGATTTCCCGCAACCGGACCGGCCGACCAGGGCGGTCGATTGCCCGTGCTCCATCGAGAAGGAGACGCCGTCGACAGCCCGCACCGGTTCGCCTGCCCGGAAAAGCGAAACCCGCCGGCCGGGATACTCGCGAACCACGTCCCGCAATTCGAGCAGCCTTGCGGCGCCCTGCGCGGTTGAGTGCGGCTTGGCGCGCGCCGGCACATGCATCGACGCCAGCGCAAGCTGCCTCGTGTAGGGATGGCTCTGGGCCGACAATGTCTGCGCCGTTTCTCCGGTGTCCATCACCTCGCCGTGGCGCATGATGGTGATCCGGTCGGCCATGTCCGTGACGACAGCGAGGTCATGCGAGACGAGCAGCAAGCCCATCCTGTTTTCGTCGACCAGATCGCGCAACAGTTCCAGGATCTGCTTCTGGAGCACTACATCCAGGGCGGTAGTGGGCTCGTCGGCAATCAGCAGCTTCGGCTTGAGCGCGCAGGCGATCGCGATCACGACACGCTGTCGCTGGCCGCCGGAGAGTTCGTGCGGATAGCGCGAAAGCGGGAACTTCGCCTCGGGGAGGCCGACACGGTCCAGGATTGCGCGGGCGCGCTGCTCGGCCTCTGCGCGGCCGACGCGGGCGTGCCATCTTATCCCTTCGGCCACCTGCTCGCCGATGGTCTTGACCGGGTTGAGGGCCGTCATAGGCTCCTGGAATACCATGCCGACGTCGTTGCCGCGCAAGGCGCACATCCGCTCTTCGGTGGCGGAGAGGATATCGGTGCCGTCGAAGACCACCCGGCCGCCCGTGCGAGCCGAGCGTGGCAGGAGCTGCATCACCGTCAGCGCCGTCATCGACTTGCCGGATCCGGACTCGCCGACGAGCCCCATCACCTCTCCGGCGCCGATGGAAAGGTCGATCCCCTTCAATATCGGCACGCCGGCAATGTCGACGGTCAGCTTTTCGATTTCGAGCAGGCTCACCGTTCGCGCCTCAGCTTTGGATCGAGAATGTCGCTCAGACCGTCCCCGAGCAGATTCAGGCCGAGCACCGTCACCGCGATCGCCATGCCCGGGAAGATGGCAAGATAGGGCGCCACCATCATACGGGTCTGGGCGTCGAAGAGCATGCGGCCCCAGCTTGGCATCGGAGGCTGGGCGCCGAGACCGACATAGGAGAGGCCCGCCTCGGCCAGAATGCCGAGCGCGAACTGGATCGTGGCTTGAACGAGCAGCATGTTGGCGATGTTGGGCAGGATGTGCTCGATCGTGATCAGCGTGCTGCCCTTGCCGGCGGCACGCGCCGCGAGGATGAATTCGCGCGGCCATAGCGCCAGCGCGCCGGCCCGTGCCACCCTGGCGAAGACGGGAATGTTGAAGATGCCGATGGCGATGATGGCATTGACCGCTCCGGGCCCGAAGATGGCGGTGATCATGACCGCCGAAAGCAGGGCCGGGAAGGCGAAGACCAGGTCGTTGAAGCGCATCAGGATTTCGTCGACGAGGCCGCCGCGGGCCGCGGCCCAGCAGCCGAGCGGCACACCGATCCCCATGCCGATGCCGACGGCCACCAATGCCACGGCGATCGAATTGCGCGATCCGACCATGATCATGGAGAGGATGTCGCGGCCGAAATGATCGGTGCCGAGCAGATGCGTTGCCGACGGGGGCTTCATGCGATCGCCCACCGGCAGCACTGTGACGTCGTAGGGCACCCAGAAGAACGACACCAGCGCCATCAACGCGACGAAGGCGGTGATCAAGAAGCCGATCATGAAGGAGCGGCTGGCCAGAGCCTTCGACAGGAAGGCGTTGCCGCGCGGAACTGAGAGCTGCGCCTGGTCGGTCATTGGCGTGCCCTCAGGCGCGGATCGACCGCGGCGTAGGAAAGGTCGACCAGGAAATTGACGAGAATGACGGCCGCGACCAGCAACATGACGACACTTTCGACCACGATCAGGTCCCGCTGGGTGATGGCCTGGAAGATCAGGCGGCCCAGTCCAGGCAGGTAGAAGACATTCTCGATGATGATGGTGCCGGCAAGCAGGAAGGCGAATTGCAGGCCGATGATGGTGAGTACGGGGATCAGTGCGTTGCGCAGGGCATGCCTCCACAGCACGTAGCGGCGCGGCATACCCTTGGCCCGGGCGGTGCGGATATAGTCTTCGTTCAGCACGTCGAGCAGGGCGGACCGGGTGACGCGCGCCAGGATCGCCGCTTGCGGCAAGGCGAGCGCGATCGCGGGTAGGATGAGCGCCTTGAGCGCCGGCCAGATCCCCGCCGCCCAGCCGGGAAAGCCGCCCGCCGGCACAAGCCGAAGCCAGACCGCGAAGAGATAGATCAGGAGCAGCCCGAACCAGAAGTTCGGGATGGCGACGCCGAGCTGGGCCGTTCCCATGGCGATCGTGTCGCCGGCACGGCCGCGCCGCGAGGCCGCGAAAATGCCGACCGGGATCGCGATCGCCGTCGAGAGCACGAGCGAGATGGCCGCAAGCGGAAGTGAAACGACGGCGCGCTCGCGGACGAGATCGATGACGGGGACCGAATAGGTGTAGGAGCGGCCGAAATCCAGGGTGAGCAGGCCGCCCAGCCAGGACAGGTAGCGGACCGGCCAAGGCTGATGCAGGCCCATCTGCTGGCGCAGGGCCTCCAGCGTCTCCGGGGTGGCGTTGAGACCGAGCATGAGCTGCGCTGGATCGCCGGGCAGGATCTCCAGCACCGCGAAAACGACGATCGAGGCCACGAGCAGGGTTGCTATCCCGATGGCTAGCCGTTTGAGGATATAAGCGGTCATGAACAAAACCTGCGGGGGCCGTCCCATTCGGATCAGCCCCCTCAGAATGTCCTCAAAGCATCAATCCACCCACTTCACCTTGGTCAGGTCGTTGGCCTGGATCGGCGAATTCTCCCAGAGCCCCTCCACCTTGGCATCCCAGATGCCGATCTTCGGAAGTTCGAAGAGGAAGCCGTTGACCGCATCGTCGGCAAGGATCTTCTGGGCCTGCTTGTAGAGCTCGGTGCGCTTGGCCTCGTCCGCCGTCTCGTCGAGCTGGGCGATCACCTTGTCGAAGGCGGGGTTGTCGTAGTTGAAGTAATAGTCCTTGCGGCTGTAGATATCGATGTCGTTCGGCTCTGTATGGGACACGATGGTCAGGTCGTAGTCCTTGTTGGTGAAGACTTGCGACAGCCAGTCGGCCCATTCCACTGGAATGATCTCCAGGTCGATGCCGATCTCACGCAGCTCTGCCGCGATCACCTGGCCGCCATCGCGGGCATAGGCCGGCGGGGGCAGCTTCAAGGTCGCCTTGAATCCGTCCGGGAAGCCCGCCTCCTTCAGAAGTTCCTTGGCCTTGGCAACATCGTGCGGATAGGTGCCGGTAAGGTCGACGTAGGCGGCATTGGCCGGCGAGAAATGCGATCCGATCGGCGTGCCAAGGCCGGAGGAGGCAGCGTCGATGATCGCCTTGCGGTCGAGGGCATGGGCTATCGCCTGACGGACCTGCAGCTTGTCGAAGGGCGGCTTCTTGTTGTTGGTGGACAGGAGCGTTTCGCCTTCCGTCGAACCGATCACCACCTTGAAGCGCGGATCGGCTTCGATCTGGGCAAGCGCATCGCCGACGCCGACGTTGGGGAAGGCCTGCACGTCGCCTGAAAGCAACGCGGGAATTGCGGCGGCGGCATCCGGCACGATACGGAATTCGGCCTTTTCCAACGCCACCGGATCGCCCCAGTAGTCAGGGTTCTTGGAGAGGGTGATGGATGCGCCCTTGGCCCAGTTGTCGAACTTGAACGGGCCGGTTCCGATCGGCTTTTCCTTGTTCGTCTCGGCCGATTCCTGCGCGACGATCACGGCATCGCCCCAGCCCATATTGTAGAGGAAGGAGCCTTGCGGCCGTTTCAGCGTGACCTTGACCGTGGCGGGATCGACGACCTCGACCGTGTCGATGGCGGCAAAGAGCCCCTTCTGGGCGTTTGTGGAATTCTCGGCCCGGGCGCGGTCGAGCGAGAATTTCACGTCGTCTGC
This sequence comes from Rhizobiaceae bacterium, assembly GCA_035556195.1. Taxonomy (GTDB): domain Bacteria; phylum Pseudomonadota; class Alphaproteobacteria; order Rhizobiales; family Rhizobiaceae. The sequence goes on along the minus strand of DATMFK010000001.1, from coordinate 176,686 downwards.
ATTGAAATCCGTACCGTCATGGAATTTGACGCCGGTATGCAGCTTGAAGGTGTAGACCTTGCCGTCGTCGGAAATGGTCCAGCTTTCGGCGAGTGCGGGAAGGACCTCGCCCTTGGAGCCGATTCGTGTCAGGCCTTCGAAGACATTGGCGTAGAGGACTTCGTCTATCGCGGCGGCGGCGCCGGCCGTCGGGTCGAGATGCGGCGGCTCGAGCGGAATGCCGAGCACGAGATCTGTGCGCGCTGCGAGCGCGGCAGTGCTCGACACAAGCGCCAGGGCGCTTGCCGCCAGGATTGTCTTCCAGACTTTCATTTTTTTCTCCCCACGAATGAAGGCGCGATTGAAGCCGGAATTTCGGCCCGAGTAAATCGAGTTTGTTGCGCCTGCCCCTCTTCCATTCGAAATCGTTTTCTCATTTTCCAAACCGGCGTTCAGGACCGCCCCGCGCCATTGCGCAGCAATATATCGAGACCGATCGCCATTACCTTCGCCGATTCCACCATGTCGGCGATCCCGACCCATTCGTCGGGCCGGTGCGCCAGGTCCAGAATGCCGGGTCCGTAGGCGATGCAGTCATAGATATGGCCGATCCGCGCCACGTGTTTCTGGTCGTAGGTTCCAGGCGAGATGACATAGGCGGGTTCGCGATCGAAGATCTCGCGAATGCCGTCGGCCACCGCGGTGACGACCGGCGCGTCGCGGTCGGTCATGGTGGGCTGCACTTCCATGATATCCCGAATCTGGTAGTCGAACTTCGGTCGCTCGCATTTCAGCCGGTCGAGGATGCTCGTGACCTCGGCTTTCACCTGGGCGATGTCTTCCTCGAGGAGGAACCGACGGTCGATGGTCAGGCGGCACCAGTCCGGCACGTTCGGCGAGGGGAGGCCGGGCCGGAAATCCTCCGTCTGGCCGCCATGGATCGAGTTGATGTTCATGGTCGAGCGCCGCGCGCCCTCCGGAACCACCGGCATTTTCGTCTGCTTGCGGTCGAGGGCGGGAAACAGCTCCGCTTCGAACGCGGCGAGGACCGCTCCCATATGACGCACGGCGTTGTCGCCCAGGAAGGGCATCGAGCCGTGGGCGATCTCGCCCTTCGTTTCGATCTCCGCCCACCAGACGCCGCGGTGGCCGAGGCAGATGCGGTCCTTGTTGAGCGGTTCGGGGATGATGACATGGTCGACTCGCGGCTTCGAGAAGTAGCCCTTGCCTGCGAGATAGGCCACGCCCCCGAAGCCGCCCGATTCCTCGTCCACCGTTCCGGAGATCTCGATGGCGCCGGGAAAGTCCGGGTGAACGGCCATGAACGCTTCCGCGGCGACGATCGAGGCGGCAAGGCCGCCCTTCATGTCGCAGGCGCCGCGACCATAGACGCGGCCATCCCTGACTACGCCGGCGAATGGATCGACGGTCCAGCCGTCGCCGGCCTCGACGACATCGATATGCGAATTGAAATGCACGGTCGGGCCGGGGCTACGCCCGTCGAAGCGCGCCACCACATTCGTGCGGGGATAGCGATCCGTGTCGCCGGGCGTGCCTTCGCCCCGGATCAGTTCGACCTCGAAGCCGCGCTTCTTCAACCGCGTGGCTATGTATTCGGCGCACGGCGTGTAGGCCTCGCCGGGCGGGTTGACGGTGGGGAAGCGGATGAGGTCGGCCGTCAGCGCGACCAGATCGTCGACCCGGCCGTCGATCGTTTCGAGAAGTTTGTCGTACATGTAAGCTGCGAGCCCTGGCCTCCCTAAGGCGCATCCGGCGAGCGCCTTCGCGTTAAAGCGGCGGCGAGGCAGAAGCCTCGCCGCCGGACAATAGAGTAGGGCGCCTTCGTCAGGTCAAGGCCGGACGGCCGTCACCTCGATCTCGACGAGGAAGCCGGGATTGGCAAGACCGGCCACCTGGACGACCGAGCGCGAGGGCAGGTTGGGTTGCTGCTCGGTTCCGAAGAACTGCGTGTAGCCGTCCATGAAGCCCGCAAAGTCCATCTTGCCTTCCTTGGCCGGGTCGCCGACCAGGAACACCTGCATCTTGAAGACGTCGCTCATCTTGAGGTCGAGCCTGTCCAGGGTCTTTTCGATCGCCTTGAGCACGGATTCCGTCTGGGTCTTGGTGTCGCCATAGGCTTCCACCGAGTTCTTGTCCGCCTGCTCGTTCACGATCGACGGCACCGCGCCGCTGAGATAGACCGTGGTCTTGCCCGCGGGGATCTCGACAGCCTGCGCGATCGGAAAATCCGAATTGGGCGTCTTGTAGCGCACGACGTCCTGGGCCGACGCGATCCCCGCCGACAGCAAGCCGGCCACCAAGGTGGCGGTGCCGATCCGCATCTTCATCATCCTGGAACTCCTTCTTTCGATGACAGTCTCGCCGGGACAATTTCGGGTCCGGCGGCTATCGCACGCCGGCCACATCCTCGGCCGACACTTTGTCCTCGTATTTGTTGCCGAAATTCGACCGCACATAGTTGACGACAGCCGCGACCTGCTCGTCGCTCATCATCGTGCCGACAGCCGGCATGCTTCTGAGGCCGTGCACGACGACAGTGACCGGGTAGCCGGCTGCCTCCAGGTTTTCGTTCTTGGCGAGCGCCGGATACCTGCCGGCACCGACGGCGCCCTGGCCCTGGTCCATGTGGCAGGCCGCGCACACATTCGCATAAAGCGCCTGTCCGCTCTCCTCGCCGAACTTGTCGCCCTGGCTGAACGTGACGCCGGCCGAATCGGCGAGTGCTGCGGGTGTGGCGCCGAGCAATGCGGCGATGAAAAGGACTGCTCGTCCTGAAGCTTGGTTGGTCATGATGACATGCCTCGCGAATTGGAGAAGCTTTGGAGCCGGACGTCAGCTCGCCACGACGCGCTGGTGCAGACGGGTGATTGCGTCGAGCGACGACAGGATCGCGCCCTCCTGCCAGGCCGGAATATAGGAGGCATGCTCGCCGGCTAGCACGATGCGCCCGTCGATCTGGCAGAGATTGTCGTAATGCTCCTTCCTTGCTTCCTCGGTCCAGTCGCCGGCGCAGCCCAGGGTGAAAGGCGAGCGGTGCCAGGCAACAGCGATGCCGTTCTCGAACTCGTCCTTGTATTGCGGGTGAATCTGCGCGCCATACTCCACGGCTCTCTTGACCCTTTCCTCCGGCGCCATGGCAGTGAACTCGAACGAGTTCGGGCCGTTCCAGGTATAGCAGCCGAGAAGCACGCCCTTGCCCTGCCTGTTGTAATCGGTGCTCGGGTAGGAGATCTGGGTGATCGGCAGGTCGGTGTAGCTGACGCCTCCGAAGATCAGATCGTCCTCTTCCCAGAAGCGCCGCTTGAATTGCAGCCCGACCTTGACCGAAGAGGCGTAGGGAACAGCTTCGATGGCCGCCTGCATGGGCGCGGAAACGTTGATCTCGATCTGGCTGAGAATGGTGAGCGGTATGGTGCACACGCACCAGTCGGCGCTCGCCTCTTCGACCGTGCCCGGCTTCGTCGTGTCCTCATAGGTCACCGTGACGCCTTTTTCGTCCTGGGCGATCTTCGTGACTTTCGAGTTGTAGGTGATGAGATCGCCGACCTCGCGCGCGAACGCCTTTCCGATCATATCCATGCCCCCGACAGGCTGGAACATCGTCGTCTGGAATTCGTACAGAGCGAAGTTTTCAAGGCTGGCCCAAAGGCGCGAGTTCAATATCTCGGAAAGACCGATCGGCTGGCTGGGTACGGGAGCGGCCCCCAGCCCGCCGCCGGGATCCTTCTCGAAACCGCGGAATTCAGAAGTGTGGAGGCTGGACTTGTAGGCGAAGTCCTTGTCGAGGACACCCCACGACTTCAACGCCTCGAGCAGCATCTCCTGGTCTTCCCGGGTGACATCGCCTTCGAGATGGCCCTTCTGCGTGACCTTGGCCAAGAGCTCCGAAACGTGACCCCGCAAATCCGTTTTGATATCGCGCACACGCTGCGGTTTGCCGCCGAACGCCTTGGTCGAATGCAGCAATGCATTGTGATTGAGCTGCTGGAAGGGCTGCAACTCCACCCCGAGCCGCTTGCAGTAGGCGAGCAGGCCGTTGTGGTGGTAGGGAATGCGCCAGGGGCCGGGATTGATGTAGAGGCCCTCGTCGAATTCGCATTTCTGGGTCGCGCCACCGAGTTCGGTGTAGGTGTCGCCGCCACGCAGCGTCCAGTTGCGGCCGCCGGGCCGGTTGTTGTACTCGAGAACGCGGACCTTGTAGCCGGCTTGGCGCAGTTCCAGGGCCGCGGTCATGCCTGCAAGACCGGCGCCGAGGATCAGCACGGAAGCCCCTTTCGGGTCCCCTTCCAGCTTCACAGGGCCCTTGTAGCCCGACTCCGCCGCCAGCCCGAGACTGGTCATCGCCTGGTACATCGCGGCGCTGCCGGCAGACATGCCGATCAACGTCAGCAGCTGGCGCCGGCTCATGCCGGTAAAGGTTTCAGAATGTTGCATCTTAGGGATTCCTTTCAGGCGGCGCCTTGGATCCTCGCGCGTCCCCCCTGCAATTTGCACGTGAGCAGCCAGCGCCTGGTAGCCAAACTATGTCGGTACCCCTTCGTGTCAATTGAGCGACTGTCGATGGCGTAACTCTTGGCCCATTCGTGGCGCAATTGGCTGCCGAATGAAGGTGCTTGAGCGCAGAGCCGATCCCGGTTGTTGCTGCTGCGTTTCCGCAACACCAAATTTACCGGACATACAGAATTCTGCGCACATCTTGCGCGCCGGCAAGAAGAGCTTGGCAGAAAGGTCTGGCATGTACAAGGTTCTTGTGGCGGCAGCCGCGCTGGCCGCCTCGATGGTTTCGACACAGGCCTTTTCGGCAGGACTCGAGGCGAAGATCCAACTTTCCTCGCAGACCATGACCGTGACCAGACACGGGCGGGTCATCCACACCTGGCCCGTTTCGACGGCGCGCAAGGGCTATGTCACGCCGCGCGGGACATGGCGTCCGATACGGCTCCACAAGATGTGGCGTTCGCGCAAATACGACAATGCGCCGATGCCCTATTCCGTCTTCTACTACGGCGGTTATGCGATTCACGGCACCTCTGCGGTGAGCCGCCTGGGATCGCCGGCCTCGCATGGCTGCGTGCGGCTCGACACTGCCAATGCCGCCGCCTTCTATTCGCTGGTCAAGCAGGTAGGACCCGGCAATACTCGCATCGTCGTCACGAACTGACGGGGCTTCTTCCCAGTGAATTGACGCTTCGGCCATTTCCTTTCGCCGGCGCGCTCCCTATGACTGGGCCCAGGGAGCATCGCAGATGGATACCGAATCGCGCGTCGCGCTGTCGACGCCCGTTGCCGACGAGGTCCGCAAGACCACCTGCTATATGTGCGCGTGCCGTTGCGGCATCGACGTGCATATCAAGGACGGCAAGATCCGCTATATCGAGGGCAATCGGGACCACCCGGTCAACCGGGGCGTGCTCTGCGCCAAGGGTTCAGCCGGCATCATGCAGCATTACGCGCCGGCGCGGCTGAGGGCGCCGCTGCTCAGGACCGGGCCGCGCGGATCCGGCTCCTTCAAGGAGATTTCCTGGGACGAGGCGCTGTCGCTGGCGACTTCCTGGTTGGGCGAGGTGCGGCAGTCCGACCCGAGAAAACTCGCCTTTTTCACGGGACGGGACCAGTCGCAGTCGCTCACCGGTTTTTGGGCGCAACAATTCGGGACCCCGAACTATGCCGCCCATGGCGGCTTCTGTTCCGTCAACATGGCCGCGGCCGGGATCATCACGATCGGTGGAGCGTTCTGGGAATTCGGCGCGCCCGATTGGGAGCGCACAAAGCTGTTCGTCCTATTCGGCGTCGCCGAGGACCACGATTCCAATCCGATCAAGATCGGCATCTCGAAGCTCAAGAAGCGTGGCGCGCGCTTCGTTTCCGTCAATCCGGTACGCACCGGCTATTCGGCGGTCGCCGACAATTGGATCGGAATCCGGCCGGGAACCGACGGGCTTCTCATCCTGGCAGTGGTTCATGAGCTGCTGAAGGCGAGGCGGATCGACGTCGACTATCTCAGGCGGTATTCGAACGCCTCCTGGCTGGTCGTCGACGCGCCAGGCACGGCCGAGCATGGCCTCTTTGCCAGGGATGGCGAGGGGAGGGAACTCGTCTACGAGACCGTGACCGAGCGAATCGTGCCTCGGGGGACAAGGGGCGCCCGGGTCGCGCTTTCCGGCCGGTTCGAACTGGATGACGGGCGCTTCGCCGTCCCCTCCTTCCAGCTTCTGGCCGAAAAATACCTTGATCCGAAATACGCGCCGGAAGCCGTTGCCGGCGAAACAGGCGTGCCGGCCGATACGATTCGCGGTCTCGCCGCCGAGATCGCCCGCGTCGCCTTCGACGAGGCGATTACCGTCGATCAGTCCTGGACGGATGTGAATGGCCAACGTCACGAGAACTTCGTCGGTCGGCCGGTCTCCTTCCATGCCATGCGCGGCATCTCGGCCCATTCCAACGGCTTCCAGACGGCACGTGCGCTGCATCTTCTCCAGATCCTGATCGGAGCGGTCGATTGTCCCGGCGGCTTCCGCTTCGAGCCACCCTATCCGAAGCCCGTGGAGGCGCATCCGACGCCGCACGGCAAGGCCGAGCATTTCGGCTCGAACAAGCCGCTGTCAGGCCCGCATCTCGGGTTCCCTCGCGGGCCGGAAGACCTCCTTGTCGACGACGAGGGAAAGCCGACACGCATCGACAAGGCCTTCTCCTGGGATGCGCCGATCTCGGCCCATGGGCTCATGCACATGGTCATAGGCAACGCCCATGCCGGCGATCCTTATCCTATCGACGTGCTGTTCCTGTACATGGCGAACATGGCGTGGAATTCGTCCATGAACACGGCAGGCGTCGTACGCATGCTGGAGGACAAGGATCCCGAGACCGGCGAATATCGGATCCCAAGGATCATCTACTCCGACGCTTATTCCTCCGAGATGGTCGCCTATGCCGACCTGGTGCTTCCCGATACCACCTATCTGGAACGGCACGACTGCATCTCGCTGCTCGACCGGCCGATCTCCGAGCCCGATGCCGTACAGGACGCCATCCGCTGGCCGGTGCTCGAGCCGGACCGGGACGTGCGGGGATTCCAGACCGTGCTTCTCGATCTCGGCGCGCGGCTCCGGCTGCCGGGTTTCGTGGATAGCCGGGGCAATGCGATCTACAAGGATTATGCCGACTACATCGTCCGGCACGAGAGACGGCCGGGTATCGGGCCCCTGGCCGGATTCAGGGGAGCCAACGGCGATCGGGTCGGGCGCGGCGCGGTCAATCCCGACCAGCTGCAGCGCTATATCGAGAACGGATCGTTCTTCTCCGCGCACATTCCCCTCGAGGCGCAGTTCTTCAAGCACGCCAACAAGGCCTATCAGGACTTCGCGGTCAGCATGGGGTTCTTCGACCAGCCCCAACCCGTCACGTTCCAGCTCTATGCGGAAACCCTCCAGAAGTTCCGTCTGTCCGCCCTGGGCTTGCGCGAGCCCTTTGCCCCGCAAACCCACCGCAAGCGCATCCTCGATGCGTTCGATCCGCTGCCCGACTGGTATCGGCCCTTCGAGGAGGCTGCGGTAGGCAGGCTGGAATTTCCGTACCACGCCATCACTCAGCGGCCCGCTGCCATGTATCATTCCTGGGGTTCGATGAACGCCTGGCTGCGGCAGATCCATACGAAGAACCCGCTCTACGTGCCCGGCCCGATCTGCGACGCTCATGGTCTCGAGGACGGCGACTGGGTCTGGCTCATCTCGCATCACGGCCGCATCAAGGTCGAGATCGCGAGAAGCGATGCCGTCAATCGCGACACGATCTGGACCTGGAATGCCGTCGGCAAGCGCGCGGGCGCCTGGGCGCTCGATCGCGATGCCCCGGAGGTCCGCAAGGGATTCTTGATGAACCATCTGATCCACGAGCTGCTTCCGCCGAAGGGGGATGGGCTGAGGTGGTCGAATTCGGATCCCGTCACCGGCCAGGCCGCCTGGTACGATCTCAGGGTGAGGATCGAGAAAGCGCAGCCTTCCGAAACAAGCGAGCCGCAACTGCCGGCCCTTTCGGAACCTGATCCGGGTGAGCCCAGGCCCGAGGAGTTGCGCTACGGCCAGGAGTGGGCGCAATGACCAGCCTTCCCGCCGCTGCCTCGCCGAAGAAGCTCGGCCTCGTCATCGACCTCGACATCTGTGTCGGCTGCCACGCCTGCGTCGTCTCCTGCAAGGAATGGAATACCGGAGGCTACGGCAGCGCGCTGTCCGACCAGGACCCGTACGGCGCCGATGTCTCCGGCGCATGGCTGAACCGTGTCCATAGCTTCGAGGTCATTCCCGAGGGCGGGGAGGTGGTCGGCGAAGCGGGGGAGGCCCGCGTCGTCCATTTTCCCAAATCCTGCCTGCATTGTGAGGACGCCCCCTGCGTGACGGTGTGCCCGACGGGCGCTTCATACAAGCGCGGCGAGGACGGCATCGTGCTGGTCGACGAGCAGATGTGCATCGGCTGCGGCCTTTGCGCATGGGCTTGTCCTTACGGCGCGCGCGAAATGGACCTCGCCGCGGGCGTCATGAAGAAATGCACGCTCTGCATTGACCGCATCTACAACGAAACGATCGCGGAAGTGGATCGCGTGCCATCCTGCGTGCGCACCTGCCCGGCGAATGCCCGTCATTTCGGCGACCTCGGGGATCCTCATTCGGCCGTATCGATCATGGTGGCCGAGCGCGGCGGCATGGACCTGATGCCGGAGCAGGGTACCAAACCGGCCAACAAATACCTTCCGCCCCGTCCGCGTACGCCCCTTTCGGCAAGCGCGTCGCAGCTTCCGCTGGCGGAGCATACAGAAGGCGCAAAGGGGTTCTTTGCGTGGCTCGACGGCGTGCTGGAGCGGATATGAGCGCGCTGGTGCTTTCCACGTCGATCCTCTACGTCGCCCCCCTCTGTTCCGCCGGACATCTCCCCCACAAGCGGGGAGATTGGCAGTTTCCGCCTCGGTTCTTCCCCTCCAACGTTACTGGTTGTGGGCTGCGGTCGCGACCGCCAATCTCCCCCCTTGTGGGGGAGATGTCCGGCAGGACAGAGGGGGGCGCGAAGGAACGAGGTGCTCGCGCTTATCCTTCATTCCCAGCCGCCAACTAGCCATGCATCCCGCGCCTTCCATCATCGTCTTCACCACGCTGTCCGGGCTGGGCTACGGACTGGCTGCCGTCCTGGGCCTCGGCCTTCTCGATCCAGCCGCCCTTTCTACCGAGATCGCCCATGTCCTGGCATTGGCGCTGATCGCGGCGGGCCTGTCCTTCTCGACGCTTCATCTCGGCAATCCGCAACGTGCCTGGCGGGCCTTCTCGCAGTGGCGGTCGAGCTGGTTGTCGCGTGAGGGAGTGCTGGCGCTGGTGACATTCGTGCCGCTGGTCGTCTCGGCATGGGGCTCCGTGGTTGAGGGCCGCTATATGCTGATCCCGGGTTTGCTGGGCACGCTGCTTTGCGCCGCCGTGGTCTATTGCACGGCCATGATCTACGCCTCGTTGAAGTCGATCGATGCGTGGCACACCCCGCTTACACCGGTATGCTACCTGCTGTTCTCGGCCGCGGGAGGCCTCCTGCTTGCCGGATTGTTTTCACTGTCCGAAGCGATTCTTGTGGCGTCGCTGTTCTTCGTCGCGGCGGCCTGGTCGGCGAAGCGCATGTGGTGGACCCGGCTGGCGACGCTCGAGCCGCTCTCGACGCCTGAAAGCGCGACCGGGCTCGGAGCTATCGGGCGTGTGCGCCTGTTCGAGCGCCCCCATATCAACGACAATTATCTGACCAGGGAAATGGGCTTCCGCATCGCCCGAAAGCACGCCGCCACGCTCGAGCGGCTCGCCGTGGTCGTTGGAGGGCTCGTTCCCGGGCTTCTCGTCGTGGCGGCGATGGCAACCGGCGGCACCGTCCTGCCGACGCTGCTGTGCACGGTCGCGGCGCTGCTCTTTGTTGCCGGTATCCTGATGGAGCGGTGGCTGTTCTTTGCGACAGCCCGCCATGCGGTAATGAACTACTACGGAGGTTAGCGCCTACCCTTGCGCTTCGGCCCCGCGATATTCCACCGCTTGTGGAACCACATCCACTGGCCGGGATCCTGCCGTACCCAGCCTTCGACGACGTCGTTCAGCATTTGCGTGGTGCGATTTACGTCGACCTGTCCCGAAGCGTCGCGCGGTAAGTCGAGCTTCTCGTGAAGGATCAGGCGGAAGCGGTTGCCGGGCAGGCGGACGCAATGCGCCGGATAGACGTCGCATTCGAACTGGCGCGCCAGTTTGGGAACGAGAGGGCTGGTTTCGCAAGGGCGGCCGAAAAAGGTCGTCGGCACGCCGTGCGAGAATTTCTGATCGACCAGAACGCCGACATTGCCGTCGTTTTCCAGGATGCGCGCGAGAGCAAGTGCTGCTCCGGCCCGCGAGGCCAGAAGGTCTCCCATGGCCGACTGGCGCGTCTTGAACACATACTCGGCGATGAAAGGATTGTTGGGCGCGCGAAACATCGCCGTGACCTTCAGTCCGAAGGTCGCGGCGGCAACGGGAAGTAGCTCGAAATTGCCGATATGGCCGGTGAAGATGATGTGCGGCCTCTTGTCCGCCGCGATGCGCTCGAAGATCTCGATGCCCGAGACCTCGATACGGCCGGGCGGCTCCTTGAAGGGCACGAAGTCGAAGAGCTGCTCGATGAAGATATATTCGGCCGCCAGTCGCGCCATGTTGCCCCACATGTCGGAGGCGATCTGCTGGATCTCGGCCTCGCTCTTCTCGGGGTAGGCGAGCCTCAGATTGTTGAGCGCCACACGATGGCGCCCGAACCAGGGGCCGACGCGACGGGCGAAGCGATCGGCGAAGTTGAGCGCCTTGTCGGGCGGCAGTCGACGCAGCACGCCCAGCCCCAGCCGGGCGAATTGCGCGACCATCCAATGGTTGAGCGTCCTTAATCGCTGGAGAACGCGGATGGTCAGCGGCCTCATCGGCCGCCTCCTCGATTTTCCCCGGCGGTCATTTCAGGCAACGCGCAGAATGATCTTGCCGAAGACATCGCGGCCTTCCATGCGCTTCAGCGCCGCGTCGATGGAATCGAATTCCACTTCCGTGTCGATGACCGGCCGCACGAGCCCGGCGGCCATCTTCTGCATGGCGTCCGCCATGTTCTCCATCCGGCAGCCGAAGGACCCGAGGATCTTCAACTGCTGCTGGAAGAGCTGCATCAGGTTCATCGATGTGGAGACGCCGGAGGTCGAGCCGCAGGTGACGAGCCGGCCGCCGCGTTTCAGCGACAGCATCGAACCGGCCCAGGTGTCGGCGCCGACATGTTCGAAGACGACGTCGACCCCCTTCTTCTTCGTGATCTTGCGCACCACGCCTTCGAAGCGGTCCTCGCGATAGTTGATCACGTGATCGGCGCCCAGCGCTTCGGCCTTGGCGATCTTGTCGTTCGAACCGACGGTCGTGATGACCGTGCAGCCCATGCGCTTGGCGAGCTGGATCGCGGCCGAGCCGATGCCGGAGCCGCCGGCATGGACGAGGATCGTCTCGCCCGGTTCCAGCCGGGCATTGTCGAACAGCATATGCTCGACCGTGCCGAAGGTGACTGGCGCGACGGCCGCCCCGACTGCATCGACGCCGGGCGGAGCAGGCACCAGCAAACGCGCGGGAAGATTGATCTTCTCCTGCGCAAAGCCGTCGAGATGAAAGCCGTGCACGCCCGAAACGTGCTCGCAGAGATTGTCCCGGCCTTCGCGGCAGGGACGGCACAGACCGCAGGTCCGAGCGCCATAGATCGAAACGAGTTGCCCCGGGATCAGTCCCGCCACGCCAGGGCCGACCTCCTCGACCTCGCCCGATGCTTCGGCGCCGATGACCAGAGGCAGCTTGCGCTTGGCGAAGGCCATGCCGCGCCAGCCCCAGACATCGATATGGTTCAGCGCGACTGCCTTGATACGCAGCGTCACCTCGCCGATTGCGGGTGGGGGCGGGGGCGGAATATCGACGGCTTCCAACCTGCGGTCATCGATCAACTGCAATGCGCGCATCGGCAGCGGTTCCTTTCGAGCTCGGACGGTGCGATCAAACGGGCTCGCGCGCCATGACAAGGCAGGCGTTCTGGCCGCCGAAGCCGAAAGAATTCGAAATGACGGTGCGAACATTCGCCGACCGCTTCTTGTTCGGCACGACGTCGAGTTCGATCGCTGGATCCGGATTGTCGTAATTGATCGTCGGTGGGATCACGCCTTCGCGCATCGTCATCAGCGAAAACGCTGCTTCGATGGCGCCGGCGGCCGACAGGGTGTGACCGATCATCGACTTGTTGGACGAGATCGGGATGGTTCGCACGCGCTCTCCAAAGACCGTCGAGAGCGACAGATGCTCCATCTTGTCGTTTTCGGGCGTCGACGTGCCATGCGCATTGACATAGTCGATCTCGTCTTCCGCAAGTCCGGCATCGGCCAGGGCCGCTCGAACCGCGGCGATCGCCGGCGAGCCGTCCGGCTTGGAGCGGGTGCGGTGGAAATCGTCCGCGCGTTCGCCGCAGCCGCTCAGGATGCCCAGGACTTCGGCGCCGCGCCCAACAGCGCTGTCCAACGATTCCAGCACCAGGGCCGCGGAACCTTCCGCGAGGACGAATCCGTCGCGGTCCTTCGAGAAGGGCTTGGATGCTTTTTCCGGCACGTCGTTCTGCGTCGACAGCGCCGACAGCAGGGAGAAACGGATCAGCGCTTCCGCAGTCGCCGAGCCGTCGGCCCCGACGGCGAGGGCGCGATCGCATTCGCCGCGACGGATCGCCTCGACTCCGAGCTGGATCGCCGTCGCGCCCGAGGCGCAGGCCGTGGACAAGGTGACCGGAAGCCCGGTCGCGCCGAACCGCTCTGCCAGCCGGTCGGCAATTGTGCCGAACTGCGTGGCGCCGAAGACCTCGGCGGAGTTCAGGTTGCGCGCCACCTCGAGAAGGCGTCCATATCCTTCGATGCCTTTGCCGGCGTGATAGAGCCTGAAACGATCCTTCCAATCGAGCTCGACCGGCGGCGACGCCAGGAACAGCGGGCCGTGGAAGTCGGACGGGCCGAAGCCCGACTCGGCAAGCGCTTCCTCGGCCGAAAGGGCAGCGAGCTCATAGGTGAGGGCGCTGGCTCCCTGATTGCTGGATGGCAGGAAATCGACCGTGCCGGCAATCCTGGTGTTGAGGTGATCGACCGGGAAGCGGGTGATCGCGTGGATACCGGAGCGCCCTGAGGTCAGAGCGTCCCAATTGTCCTTCTTGCCGACGCCGAGCGACGTGACGACGCCGATCCCCGTCACGGCGACGACCTTGCGTCCCATATGATCCGTCGTGCTGGCCATGAAGCGCCTCGTCTCTCAGCCCGGCGCCGAAACCAGCGCCATGCCTTCGAAATGGCAGTAGCCGATCGCCGTTGCAAGTACGGCGTCCGGCGTGCCGGTGAACGGCTTTTCGCCGGCGGCGTCAAATACCGGGTAGGCGGCACGTCGATCGACGGCAAGGGCCGCCAGCGCCACCGCGAACGGGAATTGCGCTTCCTTGAGATGGCCGGTCAGGGTGCCGAAGCCCCGCGCGACCACGTTCGGCTTCCTGTCCAGAGCCGCTCTTTCCGCGGCCGTGGCCGCATGCGCCCCCGATGCGCCCGACATGGCAAGCAGCGGGGTGTCCGGCAGCTCGGCCTGTTCCAGCATTGCGGTGATGGCTTCGGCGAGGTCGGCCGACGGCCGCTTCACCCTTTCGGAAACGATCCGCCCGAGCTTCGCGTAGATCTTGCGTCCGCGCTTCTCGGCATGCTCGCGCGATTCCAGCACAAGGAAGGCGGCGCCCGAACCGGTAACGACACCGCCGCCTTCCGAGCCGGCTCGCTGCCAAAGCGGCTTCCATGGACCGCGATGGAGAAAGGCTCCGAGCTCGTAACCGAGCAGCATGTCGGAGTGCTCTGTCTGGAAGGCGCCGCCGACGAGGGCGTGGGTCGACTGGCCGGCGCGGATACGCGCGGCCGCGGTTTCGACCGCAGCCACACCGGCCCCTTCCTCGCCCATGAAGGTCCGGGACGAGCCGGTGACCTTGTGCACGATCGAGATGTTGCCGGCGAGCAGATTGGAAAGCTGGGCCAGGAACAGGGTCGGGCGCAGCTCGGTCGTCAGCTTTTCGTTTAGCAGGACTTCCGTGTCGCCGCGCGTCTCGGAAGCCTCAAGGATCCCCTGGTCGACGAGTTCGTCACGCTCACCGCCGCCGGCCGCCACGATCATGTCCATGGTCGAGCAGAGCGCTTCGTCGCCCTTCACGCCGGCATCGTCGAGCGCCAGGCCAGCCGCATAGGTTCCGAGCCTCTGCCAGGTTTCCATCTGGCGCTGGTCGCCGCGCTTGGCGATCTGCAGACCCCAGTCGATCGGGGGCAGGGGATGGATGCTGTAAGGCTTGTACCGCTCCCCATCCACCACCGGCTCCGTCGCACCGGAAGACAGCTTTTCCCAATGGGTGTCGAGCCCCTCGCCGAGCGAGGAGACGAGGCCTATGCCGGTAATGACGACGTCGCGAGCGCTCATTCTTCGTGGAATCAGCCGGCCTTGGCCGCCACCAGCTCGTCGATCTTGGCGCAAAGGTTCTTCATGAGGAAATACTCTTCCGTCGGGACCTTGCCGTCATTGACGCTCTGCGTCCATTTCTCGAGCGGGACCTTGATGCCGAACTCCTTGTCGATGGCAAAGACGATATCGAGAAAGTCGAGGCTGTCGATGCCCAGATCGTCGATGGTGTGGCTTTCCGGCGTGATCGTGTCGATGTCGATCTCGCTCGTGTCGGAAATGATCTTGGCTACGCGTTCGAATGTGGATGGCACGGGGTGTCCCTCTGAAACCGGGGGAATCTTCATGATTTGCCCGGCTCTCTAATCGGTTTTTCCGGGCAGGAAAAGGGCGAATGTTGTTGCCGCTGGGGTGCTGGCGCTTTCCCGCGGATGTTGCAGCCTGTGGCGAATCGTTCCGTTTCTGCCGATCTCAATTGAAGATGATGCGAGCTAGCACACGTAGTGCCTCTCCGTCGAGACCGACGATCACCGCCTCTCCTTCACGGGCGCCCGCGCCGGTGAGAGCCTTGATGTTCTCCAGATGCGTCACAAGGACGAGGTTGCCGTCGCCGGTGAATTTTTCGATCTCGGAGAGCACGGCGGCGTTCTGAGCGTCCGCCTTGGCCGCGTCTTTCGAGATCAGGTCCAGCGGCTCGAACGTTTCGACCTTATTGTCTTCGAAGGCTATGATGGCCGTATCGAGCGCACGACAGTAGCGGCTCGACAGGACCCGATCGATCGGAGCCGCGCGCGCAGCGAAGAGCGCGCCGATCTTGCGGGCCTGCTGCTTGCCTCGCTCCGACAGCTTCTGCTGCGTCGCGCAATTGCCGATCTCGAAGCCCCCGGGATCGCCGCTGCCGGTCACCATGGCGTGGCGCAACAGAACCACATGGCCGCCCTCGCGCAGCAGCGCCCAGCCAGCTTCGGTCGCCAGGGCGGTCGTCGCCGACATGAACAGGGTGAGCGCAGCTGCCAGTCGAAGCATTCTATTCCTCCGGTTGCCCCGATATAGGGATGGGAAAGCATCGGGAAATACAAGCCGGGGCCTCGGCAGGCACGCCTGACCGAGCCAGAGCGTGATAGAATTCCACGGTAGAGATGGTTGGCGGACAATGCGATGGGTGCGAAAGGCAGGCGAAGCTCTCGACGCGATGATCCGTCGCATATGATCCGAGAGAGCATGCGTCTTCTCGCAGTGCCTTCGCTCCCGGAAATCCGTCTTTATACCGCCCATCCGGCGAGCGGCTTGCGCCGCTTCACCTGGAACGGAGGCGCGCCCTATTGGGCCTATCAGTGGGCCGGCGGCGTCGCCCTTGCCCGCCATATCCTCGACAGCCCGGAGATCGTGCGGGGCCGCCGCGTGCTCGATCTCGGCGCGGGCTCCGGCATCGTGGGCATCGCCGCAGCGAAATCCGGTGCGGCCGAAGTGCTGGCCGCGGAGATAGATCCCAATGCGATCGCCGCGCTTCGGCTCAACGCCGAGGAGAACGGCGTCTTCGTGGCGACGATCGGGGACGACCTGACTACCGGGCCGGCTCTCGATGTCGACGTCGTCCTGGTCGGGGACCTGTTTTATGCAAGCGATCTGGCGGCGCGGGTGCTCGGCTTCCTCGATCGCTGCTCGGCGGCCGGCTGTTCCGTCCTGGTCGGCGATCCCGGCCGCGAGTACCTTCCACGCGAGCGTCTCGAACTCGTCGCCGAATACGCGGTGTCGGATGTCGGGGAGGCAAGAGGGATGGCGTCAAAACAAGGCGGCGTGTTCTCGTTGAGGGCTGCCGTCACGGCATAGCGAATGCTGCCCGGCGGGATGTGCGCACACCGCTCGTGGTCGCCCCGGCGATTGCGGTTCCTGTCGCGCTCGCTTAATCAGCGCATCGATGTCTGCCGTCACGGAAACCGTCCTGTTCGTCTTCAGCCTGGTCGCGCTCGGCTATGTCGCCGGCTGGACCCGTTATCTCCGGGCTGAAACGGGAGATGCCCTGTCGGAGTTTGCGGTCGGGATCGCCGTGCCGCTGCTGCTTTTTCGGACGATGGTCACGGCCGATTTCCACGGCGCGGCCCCATGGGCGCTCTGGAGCGCGTATTTCGTGGCCGTGGCCGCTACCTGGACAGCCGGGCACCTGACGATGACCCGCATCTTGGGTCGCGATGGTGCGGCCGGCGTGGTCGGTGGGGTGGCGGCGGCCTTCTCCAACACCGTGCTTCTCGGCATTCCCTTCATGCTCGGCATCTTCGGCCAGCCGGGGGTCGAGATCCTGTCGCTGATCGTATCGGTGCATCTGCCCACGATGATGGCGGCGTCAATCGTCCTGTTCGGAATTTTCGGACGCAACGGCAACCAACAGCTTCGTCCGCTGGTACTGATCGGCCAGTTCCTGCGGAAGCTTTTCGCCAACCCGTTGATCGTCGGCATCCTGCTGGGCCTGGCGTGGCGGTTCACCGGCATTCCGATGCCCGGCCTTGCGATGCGCCTTGTCGACGCCCTGGCGGGCATAGCGGGCCCGCTGGCGCTTTTCGCCATGGGGTTGGGCCTGGTGAAATTCGGCGTCTCCGGAAACGTCACGGCGGCGCTGGTCCTGTCGGGCCTCAAGCTCTTCCTCATGCCCGCGGTCGCTCTTGGCATGGCCTGGCTGCTGCAGTTGCCGCCGCTCACGGCGAAAGTGGCGGTTGCCACCGCTGCTCTTCCCTCGGGGATCAATTCCTATTTGATCGCGGTCCAGTTCGGCACCGGCCAGGGCTTGGCCTCGAACCAGATGACGATCGCCACCGCCTCGGCGGTCGTGACGACGTCCCTCTGGCTCTGGATAGCTCAGATCGTCTTCGGCTAAGCCGCGATCGAGGGCTGACCCAACGCATTGCGATTGATCCGTGTTTGCCCTCTAGGGTAAGAACATCTCCATGGCTTCGGCCCCCTGCGAAAGTGACGCGGACCTGGAACGATGCGTTCATCCGGCGCTTTTGAGAGTGAAACAGAAATGCGGCCCCACAAGGTGCCGAAGGAGACGGACAATGCTCCAGAAAACCAGCCCCTATATGCGTCAGGCCAATCTGATAGGCGGCCAATGGGTCCAGGCCGATTCGGGCGCCACCATCGACGTGATCAATCCCGCCACGGGTCTCAAGCTCGGCACTGTGCCGAAATCGGGCCAGGCGGAAACCCGCCGCGCCATCGAGGCCGCGGAGGCCGCCTTCCGGACCTGGAAGAAGACGTCGGCGCTCGAGCGCCATAAGCTGCTGCGCAAACTGCACGATGCGCTCATGGACAACCAGCAGACGCTGGCCGAGCTGCTGACGATGGAGCAGGGCAAATCGCTCGCCGAGGCCAAGGGCGAGATCGCGATCTCGGCCGCCTATGTGTTGTGGTTTGCCGAAGAGGGGCGCCGCGCCTATGGCGATGTCGTGCCGTCCCCCTGGGCCGATCGGCGCATTCTCGTCACCAAGGAGCCCACGGGCGTCGTCGCGGCCATCACGCCCTGGAACTTCCCGTCCTCGATGCTGGCGCGCAAAATCGGCCCGGCGCTCGCGGCAGGCTGCACGGTCGTCGTGAAACCCGCCTCGCAGACACCGTATTCGGGTCTCGCCTGGGGTGCGCTCGCCGAGGAAGCAGGTTTCCCCAAGGGTGTCGTCAACGTCGTCACGGGCGCGGCCGGCGAGATCGGCGACGAGCTGTGCACCAATCCGTTGGTGAAGAAGATCACCTTCACTGGCTCGACCGAGGTCGGCAAGGTGCTGATCCAGAAGTCCGCCTCCACGGTCAAGAAAGTCTCGATGGAACTGGGCGGCAATGCGCCGTTCCTCGTCTTCGACGATGCCGACATCGATCGTGCCGTCGAGGGCGCGATGGTGGCGAAGTACCGGAATTCCGGCCAGACATGCGTCTGCACCAACCGCTTCTTCGTCCAGGCAGGCGTCTATGACGAATTCGTCACCAAGCTCGCTGAAGCCTCGCAAAAGCTGAAGGTCGGCTCCGGCCTGGACGACGGCACGCAGCAAGGCCCGCTCATCGACGAAAGAGCAGTCGAGAAGGTCGAGGAACTGGTGGAAGACGCGCGGGCGAAGGGCGGCAAGGTCGTCACAGGCGGCAAGCGCCACGCGCTCGGTGGCTCGTTCTATGAGCCGACCGTGATCGCCGACGCCACGCCCACGATGCGCTTCATGAAGGAAGAGATCTTCGGGCCCGTGGCGCCGGTGTTCAAGTTCACCACCGAGGAAGAGGCAGTCAAGCTCGCCAACGACACGGAATACGGCTTGGCCTGCTACTTCTACAGCTCTGATCTCGGGCGCGCCTTCAGGGTGATGGAAGGCCTGAAATATGGCATGGTCGGCGTCAATGAGGGGCTGATCACCACGGTCGAAGCACCGTTCGGCGGCGTCAAGGAATCGGGCCTCGGGCGTGAAGGCGGACATCAGGGCATCGAAGACTATCTCGACACCAAATATGTCTGCATCGGCGGTCTCGGGGTCTAAGGACCTCGAGAGATGGACGGCGAGCGTTTCGGCATCACGCAGGACGGGGATGCCGTCCAGCTCTTCCGCATAGAGGGCGGCGGTCTCAAGGCCGCCGTCATGAACTGGGGCGCGGTGCTTCAGGACCTTCGTCTATCCGGGCATGATGCCCCGCTCGTCCTCGGTTTCGAGCGATTTGAAGATTATCCGGCGCATTCGCCCTATATGGGGGCGATCGCCGGGCGATACGCCAACCGAATCAAGGGTGGCCGCTTCATCATCGCCGGCAGGCGCCACCAGACCGACCGGAATTTCTTGGGCAAGCACACGCTTCATGGCGGTGCCCATGGTTTCGCAAGGCGGCTGTGGCAGGTTGCCTTGCATGGCCCCGATTTCGTGACGTTCACGCTCCATTCGCCGGACGGCGACATGGGTTTCCCCGGCGCTCTCGAAGCAACCTGCACCTACCGGCTGAAGATCCCCGGCACGCTGTCGATCGAGTTGACGGCGACGGCAGAGGAGCCGACGCTCTGCAATCTCGCGCACCATTCCTATTTCAACCTGGACGATGGCGGTTCGAGCAACGTGCTCGACCATCGCCTTATGGTGCCGGCCGGGGCCTATCTCCCCGTCGACGACGAACTGATACCGACCGGGGTGGTCGAGCCGGTCGACGGCACGCTCTTCGATTTCCGCAATGACCGGCCGATCCGCATGGAAGTCAATGGCGAGCAGGTCGGGTACGACCACAATTTCTGCCTGGCCGCGTGCCGCGGCGCGCTACGCGAGGCGGCCTGGGCGCAAGGCGCGCTTTCGGGCATCGAAATGGAGGTCTGGACCACAGAGCCGGGCCTGCAATTCTATGCAGGCCAGAAGCTGGCGCCGAAGGGGCGCGGCCTGGAAGGTCGCCACTACTCCGCCTATGCCGGTTTTGCGCTTGAGCCGCAGGTCTGGCCGGATTCGCCCAACCGCGCGTATTTTCCTCAAGCGGTGCTGTGCCCCGGCACGGATTACCGGCAGACCACCGAGTATCGGTTCAGGCTGGCTTAACTAGCCGTGAGCCCATAAATCGGGAATAGCCGAGATACGTGGGACGCGGACCGGCGGCTTCTAATCTGGCACCGGGCGGAAGCGGACATTCATCCATCAGCCATTCCGTCCTCGGCAGCGGAGGACGGTCGAACCACCTGCTCGCGCTGTGCGGCCCAGGACAGGAGCGCGTCGAGCGCCGGGCATAGGGCCTGCCCCCATTCCGTCAGGCAGTATTCGACCTTCGGCGGCACCTGATGGTGAACGATGCGACGCACGATTCCGTCACCCTCCATTTGGCGAAGCTGCTGGATCAGCATTTTTTGCGAGACAGCCGGAATAGCTCGCTCAAGGTCTGAGAAGCGCATGACATTGCCGCCGAACAAATGGAACAGGATGATCAGTTTCCATCGGCCTTCGAGCAGCTTCAGCACATTCTCGACGCCTTCGGCCGCCGTCTCGCGCGTATAGCCGCCACCCTTACTTTCAGGTGAGTACCTTACTTTTTCGTCTGTTCTTGCCATTTGTGCAGGTTAAGGCAATTTATGCCCCGAGACAACACAGACCGGAGAACTGTCATGCCGATCACCCTGCCGGGGCCGGTCGCGGCGTATTTCGCCGCCGATCAGAACGATGGCGATGCCGTTGCCCTCTGCTTTACCGAAAACGCTATCGTTATAGACGAGCGCCAGACGCATGCGGGAAGCGAAGCTATCCGCCGATGGAAGGCGGAAGCGTCCGCGAAATTCAGCTACACCACCGAACCATTCGCGATCAGCAAGGAACACGGCCAGACCATGGTGATGGCCCATGTTGCGGGGGATTTCCCCAGCAGCCCGGTCGATCTGCGCTATGCGTTCGTTCTGGAGGGCGGGAAGATCGCGCGGCTGGAGATCACGCTATGAGTTTCGATCTCGGCTTGAAGGGCGCGCGCGCTCTAGTCACGGGAGGAACGAAGGGGGTCGGTGTGGCCGTGGTCCAGGCGCTGCGCGGCGCCGGCGCTCGCGTGGTGACCACCGCGCGGAACGTGCCGGCCGGCTCGATGGAGGATGTTCACTTCATCACTGCCGATCTGACGACAGCCGAAGGGTGCGCCAGGGTGACCGCAGGCCTGCTCGATCGCTTTGGCGGCGTGGATGTCATCGTGCATGTGGTGGGTGGTTCGTCCGCACCCGGTGGGGGGTTCGCCGCGCTGGACGATGCTGAATGGTTCAGGGAGCTGAACTGGAACCTCATGCCGGCCGTGCGCCTCGACCGCGCGCTCTTGCCTGGCATGATCGCACAGGGTTCGGGCGTGATCGTGCATGTCACCTCGATCCAGAACCGCTTGCCGCTTCCGGAATCCACGACCGCCTATGCGGCGGCGAAGGCCGCCCTTTCGACCTACAGTAAGAGCCTGTCCAAGGAGGTCACGCAGAAAGGCGTTCGGGTAGTGCGGGTTTCGCCGGGCTGGGTGGAGACCGAGGCGGCGGTTGCGATGGCCGAGCGCATCGCCGAGCAGGCGGGCACCGATTATGAGGGCGGCAAGAAGATCATCATGGATTCGCTTGGCGGCATTCCGCTCGGCCGGCCGGCAAAGCCGAGTGAGGTTGCTGATCTGGTTGCCTTCGTCGCCTCTCCGCGCGCCGGCGCGGTGACAGGCACGGAGTTCGTCATCGACGGCGGCACGGTCCCAACGTCGTAATGGGGCTACGCATCCTCTGCCGACACTCGTCTACGACATGTGCGGCTGATTGCTGCGGCGGCTGTGATCCACGATGGCGCAACGTCGTTCCCAGCGGCATCCGCTCCAGCCATGCATAATCAAACGGGGGTATCCGCAAGGGAACAACTGCTTATTGCCTGTGTTGGCTGAAACCGGGCCAGTCGGGCATCCAGATGATCGGCAGATCCTCCGTGCGCGCCCACCAGCAGGTCGCGACGGCAAAAAGGGGATCGAGACAATTTTCTCGGTCGATGACGCGGTGGCCTCACGACCAAGATTGAACAGCGTCGCTGCGCAGCCGGCCCGGGGTGTATCCCAATCTGCGTGCCAGCACCGTCGTCATGTGCTGCTGCGAGGCGAAGCCGCAGCGGAAAGCGATGTCGGCGATCGGGAGATCCGTGCGCAGAAGAAGCTGTTGCGCCTTCTCGACCCGGCGCCTGAGAACGACCTGGTAAGGCGACAGCCCAGTGCGCGCCTTGATGCCGTCGAAGATGACCCGGAGCGGCAGGTCAGCGGCCTCGGCAATGCGAGCGCAACTGATGTCGCCTTCGAGCTCCGCATCGATGAACGCGTTGATCCGGGCGAACTCCGCGTCCGAGAGCCCGACCTTGCTCGCCGGCCTGACGGAATGCAGACCCTGCAGCGTCTCCATGTAGACCATGCCGCCGAGATACTGGATTTCCAAGGGATCCAGCATTTGCCTAAGCCGTATGCGCTCACGCGCGTAGGCGGCGAGATGCTGGATCGATTTCAGCCGAATGTTGTTCATGCTGCCCGCCAGGCGCGCTGCGTCGAGGCTGCGGTCGCTGATGCTCGCCTGGAACTCGTCCGAATAGGCAAAGGCGATGAAGCCGCGGCAAACCCTGCTCGCGGCAACACGCACATTGCCTTCGCGAGGATGAAAGGCTGCGGTCTCGCCCTGGAAGACGAGGCGTTCCTCGCTGTCGTCTTCGAATTTCGCCTTTGAAAAGATGTCTCCGAGAAGCAGGCAAATGACGTCGGACTTGTTGGCGAATTCCAGCGCATAGGGCTGCGCGCCCGCGATGCAGTAGTCTACGCCGCCGTAGCTGCCGCGCGCGCGAAATTGCTCCAGCCCATCGTAGCGGAGCTGACGCACCCGCCCAATAGCCGCCGACACCTGGTCGTTCCTCCCCGGGCCGTGCGAAGCTCGCCTTTTCCTGCGGCGTACCGACACCGCGATTCCGCGGGCGGTGCTTCGACACTGCTTCCTGCCATGTTTTGTCGCAGATTTTTGCCTGCGCGGCAATCGACAGCCGTCACTCTCGTCACGTGCAGGAATTTGTAAAACGCAGGAACTTGAAAGACGTGCGCTCTGCGACACGGCAATGTCGAAGCCGGAAGGATTGATGGGATTCCTAGCCAACTGCAGGGAGGACGTTCATGTCGGTCATTGCCAGGAAATCGGCCCTGCCGGTCAAGCGTTCGGCTTTCGACGCGGTGGCCGATGTCGTCGTCGTCGGGGGCGGTGCTGCGGGGCTTGCCTCCGCGCTCTTTGCGCGCTGGCACGGCAACGAGGTCGTGCTTCTCGAGAAGGCAGAGGAGCTCGGCGGCACAACCAAGAAGGCGGCGTTCTGGTATTGGGTGCCCAACAACAGGCATATGCGGGAAATCGGGATCGAGGACCGCAAGGAGGACTGCCTCCGATACATGGCGCGCCTGTCGCGCCCGGAGGCCTACGATCCGGATCATTCGACGCTGGGCATGACGCAGTGGGAATACGATTGCTTCGAGGCGATCTACGACAATGCCTCGCCGGCCACCGAGCTGCTCGCCGAAAAGGGTGCGCTCGAGTACCGGCATTGCGATTTCGTTCCCGATTACTGGGCCGAATTGCCGGAAGACAAGGCGCCCAAGGGTCGCGTGCTGCTGCCGAAGGAAGCGCGCGACACCATGTCCGATGGCGGCGAGGTGGCGATCCGCACCCTGGGAGCCAAGGCGCGCGCGGACGGCGTAACGATCCAGACCGGCCATCGCGTCCAGCGCACGGTCGTGGACGACAAGGGCGCGGTGATCGGTGTCGAGGCCGATACCGCTGCCGGCGGATCCGTGGCGATCAGGGCGCGCAAGGCTGTCATCTTCGCCTCGGGCGGCTTTACGCATGATGTTTCCATGCGTAAGAATTTCCTCAGCGTTCCCGTCTTCGGCGGCTGCGCGGCCCGCAGCAACGAAGGCGACTTCGTCAACATCGGAGCAGCCGCCGGTGCCGAGCTGCGAAACATGAACTATGCTTGGATGTGCCCGATCGTCCTGGAGAAGGCGCTGAACGACGACCCGGCGTTGATCGGAACGTTCTCGCCATCCGGCGACTCCATGATCTATGTCGATAAGACCGGGCGGCGCGTGACCAACGAGAAGCTCGCCTACAACGAGTCCGCCCAGGTCTTTTTCAACTGGGATCCGGCGAAATCCGAATATCCGAACCTGGTGTTGATCGCGATTTGGGACGAGCGCAGCCAGAAGCACTCGGCGAGCGACGAATATGGCCGCTTCATCGTTCCGCCGGGTTCGGATGACGGACACGTCATCAAGGGCGCCTCTCTTGCCGAACTCGCCGAGAACATTCGCGCCCGCGTCAAGAAGTACGCCAGCCGTATCGGCAACATGAAGCTGGCCGAGGATTTCGAGCAGACGCTTCGGGGCACGATCGAGCGCTTCAATGGCTTCGCCAGCGCAGGCAAGGATCTCGATTTTCGCCGCGGCGAACGGCAAGTGGAATTGCTGTTCAACGGCCCGGCGGCGGAAAGCCCGGCCGCGCCCAATCCCACCATGTATCCGATCAGCGGCGAGGGACCATATTACGCGGCGCTGATGACAGGCGGCAATCTCGATACCAAGGGCGGTCCGGTCACCAACCCGCACGGCCAGGTGCTCGATCACACGGGCACGCCGATCGCGGGGCTTTACGGGGTCGGCAACTGCGTCGCTTCGGCTTCGGCTCGGGCTTATTGGGCAGGCGGAGCGACGCTCGGGCCTATACTCGCATTCGCCTATCTCGCGGCAAATGCCGCGAACGCAGAGCCGCGGCGCTGACCGCGGGACATGTCGACAACCGGGAGGAGAACATGGCACTGGCGACGCAAACCATGACCGACGAGCAGCGGAAGACGGTCGCGCTCGAATATCTCAAAGCCTTCGACAATGGCGGAGTGACGTCGTCCGGCGGCTCGATCCTCGAACTTTTTGCCGACGATGCGCAGGTCTATTTCCCGAAATGGGGTCTGGCCACAGGGAAGGATCAGATCGGTAAGATGTTCGGTGATGTGGGCGGCACGCTGAAATCGATCGTGCATCACTATTCCCACTTCAACTGGATCTTCTCGGGTTCCGACCTCGTGGCGTGCGAGGGTACCAGCCATGGCGAGCACAGGGACGGACCGTGGCGGGCCGGCGTGCCCGAGTGGCAGGCGGGCCGCTGGTGCGACGTTTTCGAAATACGGGACTGGAAAATTCAGCGCTGCTTCATCTACCTCGACCCGGACTACGCGGGTAAGGACACCGCGCGCTACCCCTGGCTGCAGGAGTAGCGTCGCAGCCGGCTACAGTTCGAAAGCTTCCTGCAGGACTTCGAACGGAGCCAGGGCGCCGGGCACCTGCACGACCGCGGCGGCGACCGCGTGGCCGCAACGGGCGGCCTCGGCCGGCTCGCGCCCCGCGAGACGACCGGCGAGATAGCCGCCGTTGAAGGAATCGCCGGCGCCGGTGGTGTCGATCGCCATCACCCTCATCGCGGGCACCGTCTCGGTCAAGGCGCCCGCCACGACCAGGGCCGGCTCCTCGCCGTTCTTCACCACGATCTCCTTCACGCCCGATTGTCTGAGCCGGTCGGCGGTGGCTTCCCGCGTCGCATCGCCGAACAGCGCCTGCTCGTCCGGAAAGGTCGGCAGCGCGATGTCCGTGACCGCGAAAGCCTCGGTGATCGCCTCCCGGGCGGTGCCCGCGTTCGGCCATAGCCGTGAACGATAGTTCGGATCGAAGGCGATGAGGGCGCCTGCCCGGCGCGCCTCGGCGACCGCGGCGATCAAGATCTGGCGCGATGTCTTTTCCAGGATCGCCAAAGTGATTCCGGAAAAATAGATAAGCGACCGGTTTTCGAGGCTTTTCGCCAGGGCCGAGGGGTGGTCAGCCAAGTGGCGCGCCGCGGAATCCGCGCGCCAATAGGTGAAAGAGCGTTCCGCTCCCGTCAGGCTTATCGCGTAGAGGCCTGGGCGCGCGCCGGGGATGATCGGGCTGGCGGCAGTCCCGATGCCGTTCTCCTTGAGGAAGGCCATCTGGTCATGGGAAAAGGGATCGTCGCCGAAGGCCGTCACGTAGTCGGCCGGGCGATCGGAGGGCGTAAGGGCACGCAACGCCCAGAGGGTGTTGAAGGTGTCTCCGGCAAAGCCCATGCGCCACTGGTCCTCCCGGCGGCCGGAAAGCTCCAGCATGCATTCGCCGATAGACGCCACGCCGCGTCCTGCCATGGGAATTCCCTCCACCGATTTTGCGTTTTGCTCTACAACGGCGGGCCTCTCCTGGCCAAGCCCGAAAGGGCTTGACGTTGGGTCCGTTTTGCGGGACCCGAACCGTTCGGGCCAGGGATAAGGGAGGAGACGTTGCGTCGGGTCGTGCTAGGAATCGTCGCACTCGGGATCCTCGTGGTCGCAGGTCTGGCGGTCACGCACGCACTGAGGGGTCCGCCGGCCGATCTCGATCTTTCGCGTTCAAAGATAACCGCCCATGGGCGATACCACGTGGAGATCGCTCCCGAAATCGATCCGCTCGCCCTGGCAGTCATGCATGGCTGGGTGCTCACGCTCACGACGCCGGACGGCCAGCCGATCGAGGACGCCAGGATTGCCGTTGGCGGCGGAATGCCTCAACACGGCCACGGCCTTCCGACGGCGCCCAAGGCCACAGCCTATCTGGGGAGCGGGCGCTACAGGATCGGGGGCGTGCGTTTCAATATGGCGGGCCATTGGACGCTGGAGTTTGCAATCTCGGCGGCGCCGGGAGACGACGCGGTGGTGTTCAACGTGATCCTTTGACCATGGGCAGGTACTGGACCGTCTGTTTGCTGCTTGTGCTTATGTTCGCGGGCGCGGCATGTCGGCCTGCCGAGTTGAGCGAGGCGGAAAAGAGCACCATCGCCTCGCTGTCCCTGTCCCAGTTGCCTGCCTTGCCGGCCGACCCGAGCAACCGCTTCGCGGACGACCCGTTGGCCGCGGCTTTCGGCGCGACCTTGTTCTTCGACCAGCGGATGAGCCGCAGTGGAACGGTCGCCTGTGCGACCTGCCATCTGATCGACCGGCAATTCCAGGACGATCGGCCGCGGTCGGTCGGGCTCGCCATGACCAATCGGCGCTCCATGCCGCTCGCGGACGCCGCCCGTTCCCCCTTCCTGTTCTGGGACGGGCGGCGCGACAGCCTGTGGGCGCAGGCCCTGGCGCCCATGGAGGATGCACGCGAACATGGCGTGGACCGCACCGCCTATGCCCATTTCATCCGCAACAATTTCGCGAGCCGCTACGAGCGCATCTTCGGGCCGCTGCCGGACCTTTCGACGCTGCCCGCCAATGCCGGTCCGTTCGGAGAGGCGAGGGAGAGGGCGGCCTGGGCGGGGATGAGCGACGACCAGCGCACCGCGGTGGATCGGGTGTTTTCGAACCTCGGCAAGGCGATCGCCGCTTTCGAGCGGAGCATCGTCCACCAGCCGACACGGTTCGACCGTTTCGCCGACGCGATCGAGGCTGGGCGCCATCCCGAGGGCGATGCCGCCCTGACCGACCAGGAATTATACGGTCTGAGGCTGTTCATCGGCCGAGGCAATTGCATCACGTGCCATAACGGGCCGCGCTTCACCGACGATCATTTCCACAATACCGGCGTGCCGCCCGTTCCCGGCCTGCCCGAGGACATGGGCCGGGAAGCGGGCGCAAAACTGGTGCTTGCCGATCCCTTCAATTGCCTGGGCCGCTACAGCGATGCGCGACCGCAGGACTGCACTGAATTGAAATTCATGGTCGGGGAGGGGCCTGAGCTCAAGCGCGCCTTCAAGACGCCCTCTCTCCGCGGCGCGGCGTCCCGCCCGCCCTATATGCATTCTGGCCAGTTCGCCACCCTGGACGAGGTGCTCGACCATTACGAAAGGGCCCCCGCCAGTCCCGACGGACACTCCGAGCTGGCGCCGCTCAGGATCTCCGACCGCGAGCGCGCGGCCCTGATCGCTTTTCTCGGGACCCTCTCGGAATAGCTACCGGTCCTTGACCGTCTCCATGGCCACGAAGGTCGACGTCTGGGCCACGTGAGGCAGCGACGAGATCCGCTCGCCCAGCACTTTGCGGTAGGCGGCGATGTCTCGCGTGCGGATTTTCAGCAGATAGTCGAAACTCGCCGCCATCATATGGCATTGCTCGATTTCCGGTACTCCCTGCACGGCGCGGTTGAAGGCGTTCAGCGCGGCCGAGCGGGTGTCCGACAGCTTCACCTGGACGAAGGCGACATGGCCTTCCCCCATGCGTTCGCGGTCGATGACCGCGGAGTATCCCCGGATGAAGCCTTCGTTTTCCAGCCGCTTCACCCTGGCCTGGACCGGGGTCTTGGAAAGGCCGACCTTTTGCGCGAGCTCGGCCATGGAAAGCCGCCCGTCGCTCGCCAGCGCGGCCAGAATGCCGCGATCGATGCGGTCCAACTGATCTGAATTCATGAGCATTATAGTCCATTACGCCGAAACTTGACGCTTATCATAGAACGAATGAACTGCACCCGGCAAATTTTTGGTCCGGGGTCGTCGGTGCGGCATGATATAGAGCGGTGGTCCCGGCTTGCTGCCGGGCGGATTCCGGATCACTCTCACGCTGCCCGACGGGGATTGTCATGCCTGCGCAGAAACTCGATGCCATCCGAAGCGAGATGAGGGCCAACTATCTGCCCGACGAGGCGGCGGCGCTGGCGCGCCTGGAGAAGCTCGCCAACCTCTCGGAGTCCGACCGCGCGGGGATCTCGAAGCGGGCAACCGATCTCGTTCGGGCGGTCCGGGCCTCCGCCGATCCGCGCCTGATGGAAGTCTTCCTCAAAGCCTACGGCCTTTCGACGAGGGAGGGCGTGGCGCTGATGTGCCTCGCCGAAGCGCTGTTGCGTGTCCCGGATACCGAGACCATGGACGACCTCATCCGCGACAAGATCGCTCCGCATGACTGGTCGGCTCATTCCGGCGGGTCGAGCTCGATCTTCGTCAACGCCTCGACCTGGGCGCTCATGCTGACGGGCAAGGTGCTCGACGAAGGCGAGGGCGGTATCGAGAAGACCCTGCGCGGCCTGGTTCGCCGGCTTGGCGAGCCCGTCATCCGCACGGCCGTCGCCGCCGCCATGCGCGAAATGGGCGAGCAGTTCGTGCTCGGACGCACCATCGCCGAGGCGCTGAAGCGCGGCAGGCCCATGACCTCCAAGGGCTATCTCTACTCCTACGACATGCTCGGCGAGGCTGCCCGCACGGAGGCCGACGCGCTGCGCTATCACAAGGCCTATGCGGACGCGATTTCGTCCCTGAAGGGTTCGTCCGTCGGCGCCGATATCCGCAGGAATCCAGGCATCTCGGTGAAGCTTTCGGCGATCCATCCGCGCTACGAGGTATCGCAGAAGGATACCATGCTGCCGGTCATGGCCGAACGCCTCCTCTCGCTGGCGCTTGCGGCGCGGGAGGCGCGGATGGGCCTCAACGTCGACGCGGAGGAAGCCGACCGTCTTGATCTTTCGCTCGACGTCATCGAACGCGTGCTTTCCGATCCGCGGCTCGCCGACTGGGAGGGGTTCGGTGTCGTCGTCCAGGCCTACGGACCGCGCGCTTCCTTCGTGATCGATTGGCTTTACGCGCTCGCCGAGAAGCTCGATCGCAAGATCATGGTGCGCCTGGTCAAGGGCGCCTATTGGGACACCGAGATCAAACGCGCCCAGACGATGGGCCTTTCCGGCTACCCGGTCTTCACGCGCAAACCCAATACCGACGTCTCCTACATCGCCAATGCGCGCAAGCTCCTGTCGATGACGGATCGTATCTATCCGCAACTGGCCACACACAATGCCCATACCGTGGCGGCGGTGCTCGCCATGGCGGGGGATCGCGACAGGTTCGAATTCCAGCGCCTGCACGGCATGGGCGAAGCCTTGCACGAGACCGTCCGCCAGGCCGAAGGCACGCGTTGCCGCATCTACGCTCCCGTGGGCGCGCATTCCGATCTGCTTGCCTATCTCGTGCGCCGCCTCCTGGAGAACGGAGCCAACTCGTCCTTCGTGCATCAGATCGTCGACGAGGAGGTGGAGCCGGAGGAGATCGCGCGCGATCCGTTCGAAACCATCGCCCTCCAGGGCCCCGCCGCCAATCCGGCGATCCCCCGGCCCTCCGAGATTTTCGGCGCGGGCCGACGCAATTCCAAGGGCTGGGACATCACCGATCCCGTGACGCTCGCGACGATCGAGGAGGGACGCGCCCATTTCGCCGGTCCCGACCGCTGGTCGGCCAAGCCCGTCACGCGCGCGGCAGGCGACTGCAAACCTCGCAAGATCCTCAACCCCGCCAATCCGAACGAGGTCGTCGGAACTGTGTACGAGGCGAGCGCGGAGCAGGTTCCCCTTGCGATCGGCGCCGCTGTCGAGGCGCAGCCGCGCTGGGCGGATCGTCCGGTTGCCGAGCGCGCGGCGATACTCGACCGCGCGGCCGATCTCTACGAGGCGAATGCGATCGAGTTCTTCGCGCTTGCGACGCGGGAGGCCGGCAAGACGCTTGCCGATGGGGTTTCCGAAGTGCGCGAGGCAGTCGACTTCCTGCGCTACTATGCGGCCGAGGCCGGCAGGGCAGAGCCAGGGACCCAGGCGCGCGGCGTCATCGCGTGCATCTCACCCTGGAACTTTCCCCTGGCGATTTTCACAGGCCAGATCGCGGCTGCACTCGTCAGCGGCAACGCCGTCATTGCCAAGCCGGCCGAGCAGACGCCGTTGATCGCCGCACGGGCGGTGGCACTGCTGCGAGAGGCCGGGATTCCCGAGGACGTCGTCCAGCTCCTGCCAGGGGACGGGCCTTCGGTGGGCGCACTGCTGACGGCCGATCCGCGCATAGCGGGTGTCTGTTTCACCGGCTCGACCGAAGTCGCGAAACTGATCGAGCGCCAACTCGCCGAAACCGCCGCGCCGGACGCGATGCTGATCGCCGAGACCGGCGGCCTCAACGCGATGATCGTCGACTCCACCGCTTTGCCGGAACAGGCGGTTCGCGACATCCTCGCCTCGTCCTTCCAGAGCGCTGGGCAGCGCTGCTCCGCGTTGCGTGTCCTCTACGTTCAGAGGGACGTGGAGAAGAAGGTGCTGGAGATGTTGACGGGCGCCATGGAGGAACTGTCGGTCGGCGACCCCTGGAAGATCTCGACCGATGTCGGACCTGTCATCGACGACGAAGCCAGGCAGTCGATCGCCGACTATGCCAATGCGATGGAGGAGAAGGGCCGGCTGATCGCCAAGCGGGACGCTCCCGCCGACGGACGCTTCGTGTCCCCGCAATTGCTGAAAGTGAAAGGCATCGGGGAAATGGAGCGCGAAGTCTTCGGTCCGGTGCTCCATGTCGCGACGTTCGAGGCGGAGCAGATCGACGAGGTCATCTCCGCGATCAACCGCAAGGGTTACGGACTGACCTTCGGTCTCCATACGCGCATCGAGGACAGGGTCCAGCACTTCGTCGACGGCATCCATGCCGGCAATATCTATGTCAACCGGAACCAGATCGGTGCGGTCGTCGGCTCCCAGCCTTTCGGCGGCGAGGGGCTTTCAGGCACTGGCCCGAAGGCCGGCGGTCCCCACTACCTGCGTCGTTTCCGCAAGGCTCCCGCAGCCGGCGGCGAGATGCAGTCAGCGCCCGAGGTGAGCGCAACGGCGCTTTCCGATCATCTTCTCGCCCCGTCGCTCGGTGGCTGGAGCACGCGCGGCGATCGCATCGCCATCCTGCGCAAGCATCTGCGCGGCAAGGGGGCGGAAGCGGTGGCCGCCGCCGCTGCCGTGGAATACGGCCAGGCCGATCTTCCCGGCCCGACCGGTGAGGCCAACACGCTGTCGCTCATGCCGCGCGGGCGCGTGCTTTGCCTGGGCCCGGACGGTGAGACCCTGCTGGCCCAGGCGATCCAGGCGCTGGCGGCGGGCAATGCCGTGCTGGCCGTGGCGCCGGGAGCGCCGGCCGCGCTCCAGACGCTGACCGGCAAAGGTCTTCCGCTGGCGGCGATCGACGGAACGATCGCGGCCTCGGCGTTGCAGGAGCTGGCGATCGATGTCGTCGCCTGCTCGGCCTCATTGGAAGCGCTCAGGCCGCTGCGGCAGGCGCTCGCCGCCCGCAAGGGCGCGATCGTGCCGCTTGTCGCGGAGAAAATATACCCCGCCGCCTATGCCCATGAGCGCGCCGTCTGCGTGGACACCACGGCGGCCGGCGGAAATGCCAGCCTGCTGGCAACGGCGTAGGGGGAACGGCAAGAGATACGGGTGAAGATGAAGCGACTGTCGCCCCTCACTGTCCTGCCGGACATCTCTCCCCGCTAGCGGGGAGAGAGACGTCGGCCGCTTTGGCTTCGCAAACCGGTAACGGTGACGACTGGCGAAAGCCCGGATGAAATCGACTCTCTCCCCGCGTGCGGGGAGAGATGTCCGGCAGGACAGTGAGGGGCTTGCCGCGACAGTCGCGTCCTATGCGATCGGCTCTCTCACGCCCCTTCCACGACCGAGAATCCCTCGAACTGCGGGTGGCCGACATAGAGGACCTTGTTCTGGCCGGCGTTCTTGTGGGCGGCGCGGAAGTTCTCGGACTTGGTCCAGGCGACGAAATCCTCATGGCTCTCCCAGACCGCGTGCGAGGCGTAGAGCGTATAGGCTTCCGCTTCGTTCACCGGCCCACGCAAGAGATGGAATTCCTTGAAGCCTTTCATTTGGGCCAGCGAGGAATCGCGGTTCTTCCAGACATCCTCGAAAGCCTGCTCGGACCCGTTCTGCACCTTGAAGCGGTTCATGGCGATGTACATAGGTTTCCTTTCCACGCCCTAAGGCGACTATTCCCTGTGGCTACTTGTTTCGTCTTCCCGCGGGGAAGGGGATCACGCCGTCGGGCAAGGCTGCGTGCCGCGCAGGCGCGGGGTGAGGACCGGACTGGACGAGGCTTTCGCCGCGATACGCGGCGAGGTCGACGAGCTTCGGCCCTGCATCGATCGTCGCCGCGAATTGACCCAACATATCGGCGAGTTCCGGGCGAAGGCCGTCGCCACGGGGAGCGGCGATGGCGTGAAGGCGGGTGAGGAGCACGGTGCTTTCTCCTTGATTTCGGCTCTTACAAGCCGAAGGCGATTCCGGTCTTGGTCGTGGCCTCGAGACGGCGCATGCAGGAGGCCGGTTCTATTCCGGTACCAACGCATTCCGTCGCCTCGTTGATCAGAACGCGCGACAGCTTGGCGCAGTCGGCTCCGGCTATGTCGAAGCGGCTGACTTTGGTCTTGCCCGCGGGCATTTCCTTGAAGGCGAGCACGGTAAGCCTGTCGACCGCGCCGGCCTCGTTGAACAGTGCCAGCTCGAAGGCAACCCGTTCGAGGTCAGCGCCGAGACGGTTGTTGACGACGAAGGTAAGCCTGCAGCCCTTGTCGGAGGGCTGCACGGCGTTGAGTTCGAGATGAAGGGCGGGCGCCGCTTCCTGCGCCAGCGCCGATCCCCCCGCAAGCGGCATCGCCATCACGAAAACCAGGGAACGAAGCAATGCCCTTGCGGCGATCTTCATATGCTTATCCTCCGAAACGAACCGTTGCGCCGAGCTTCAGGGTCAGTCCCTGCTCGTAGACGACACTGGTGGTCGTCGCATTGAGCGGATTGGCGTACTTCACGTCAAACAGATTGTCGGCACGGAAATCGAGGCGGAAGTTCTGCGTGGGCTGATAGCTGGCAAACACGTTCACGAGCGTATAGTCGTCTGCGAACGTGGCCCCTTTTGGAGGCGCGTTGTACTGCACCTCGCCACCGAAGCTCAGCTTCTTTTCGAGCATTCTCATGCCGAGCTGCGCGGTAATCTGTGAGGAGGGCACCGTCAGCAGGTCTTCCCGCTCACCGTCGTTGGAAATCGTATAGCCATCGATGATGGAGGCCGAGACCCCGCCGAAGTACCTGCCTGAATCGTAGAACGCCTCGAATTCGAAGCCGTCGATCTTGGCCTTGGCGAAATTCTGGTACTGGAAGCAGATCGGAATGTAGCCGGTACCCGGGCGCAGGAGGTCCGGCCGGAGCGGGCAACCGCTCGTCGGATCGAAGGCCGAAAGCTGCTGGCCGCCGATATAGTCGGTGACATTGTTGTTGAAATAGGCGGCCTTGATACGCAGCGAGTCATCGCTCCAGACAAGACCGTCCTGACTGTAGTTGATGCCGCCTTCCCAGGTCTTTCCGATTTCCGGTTTCAGGTTGGGATTGGGCAGGAACGGAAAGGTTACACCATTCGGATGGAGGCCGCTGATGAGCGTCTCGCTGATGCTCGGTGAGCGATAGCCCTCGGCGTAGGTTCCGTAGAACTGAAGTCCCTGCAGGGATTGAAAGGGGGATACGCCGACTGTGATGCGGGGCGAAACATGATTGCCCGAGCTGTCGCCGGTCGTTCCGTCGAGATCGTAGCTGTCGTAGCGGAGAGCGCCGACGACTTCGAGCCACTCGTAGCGTAGCTTCTCCTGGATATAGGCGCCCCACACCGTGCGCTTGCCGGACGGCGTGTAGAAGTCGCTGCCGCCGATCGGGCTGGCCGTCGTCACGTCGTCAAATACCCAGTCGCCCCCGTAGGTGACTTCGTGTGAAACGACGCCCGTTTCGAAACGGGACGTGTTCCAGATGTCGATACCGGTGGTGCCGATCTCCCAGCTGGTTTGGGCGCCCGCGGGGATGATGATGCGTCGCCCCGTTTGTGGATCGAA
The DNA here is from genome assembly GCA_035556195.1 of Rhizobiaceae bacterium. Taxonomy (GTDB): domain Bacteria; phylum Pseudomonadota; class Alphaproteobacteria; order Rhizobiales; family Rhizobiaceae. The sequence goes on along the minus strand of DATMFK010000001.1, from coordinate 142,002 downwards.
CTGGCTCACCGGGACGTTGGAAGTCTCGTTCAGGTCGGCCTTGTTGTAGGAAAGGTTGACGTGCAGATCGAGCCAGCTCTGCTCGTCGTCGGTGACGTTGTAGCGGGCAGTGAAGGTGTTCTGGTCGAGGTCCAGATCGGAGGTCTCGGCGCCTTCGCTCCAGTCTTCCTTCGTTCCGACCCAGCCGAGCTTGAGTTCGCTGTTCTCGGTCGGGCGCAACGTGCTCTTCAACATGCCGCTCAGCACGTCGAAGCCGGTTCCCACGACCCGGTCTCCTGCTCCGTCTTCGTAATCGCCGTAGCCGCGCCAGACGATATTTGCGAGCACGTCGGCGGCGTCGTTGAACTTGTAAGCGCCCGTCGCGCTCGTGGTCCAACCCCCGGCATTGGTGTCGTACATGCCGGTGAGGGACCCTGCATAGGTCTCACCGTCGAGCAGGAAGTCGGTGGCGTCCTTCGTTTCGAAGAACACTACGCCGCCGATGGCGCCCGAGCCGTACGTATTGGAGACAGGCCCCCGGACGACGTCTACCTGCTGGATAAGAGCCGGGTCGATGAAGAAAAGGCTTTGTGTCCCGTGGCCCGACCGCTGGAAGTTCTGGCGGGCGCCGTCCACGATCACAGCGACGCGGCCGAAATCCTGCAGGCCGCGGATGTTCACGCTCGAAGCGGCGCGCTTGGCATCGGTCTGCACCGTGACGCCCGGGATGCCGAACAGCACTTCCTGGGGGGTCGTCGCCATGCGGCGTTCCAACTGCTCTCCACTCACCTGGCTGACGGAAGCCATGGTATCCATTGCCGTTTCGCCGGTGCGGCTCACCACGGTGATCGTGTCGAGAACCGTGCTGCCGTTTTGCGTCTGCGCGGCCTGTTCGGCCTGTCCCGCCGTTTCGCCGGGCTGCTGCGCTATCGTCGTTTCCTGCGCGTGAACCGGTGCCGCCATCAATGCGACCGCCGCCGCGCCGGTCAGCAGGAGCGCATTGCGCCTCCACCGTGCCGAGCCATGTCCCCAAGCCATATGCCCCATCAACCCAACTCCTTGGTTGTTGTCGCTGGCTGGCGTTCGCTGGCTCGCATGACCGTCGTCCGTCCCCGCAATCAAAATGTTGACTAATTTGATCCGGTATTGCGCTGCCTATTAAACCTGATAATTAGTGTCAAGATTGAATCCCCGGACGTGACGCGATTGTGCGCCGGGTGTGGAGAAGGAGGCACGACAAGTGAACAGCTATAACGCCGGAAATTATCGCTACGGGCAGCTTCGCACGCAGTCCGCCGAACGCACCGTTCGGCCAGTCCCGGTCAGGACGGTCACCAGCGAATCGCTGTTCCATGGCGACCACGAGATCAGCATCGATCATCGCGGCGCGATGTATCGGTTGAAGATCACCCGCCAGGGCAAGCTCATCCTCAACAAGTAGGTCCTTCCCAGATGAATGTCGCAGCAAGACCCGACGCGCCTGCGATCAGGCAGGCGCGCGCCGACAACCCCAAGATGCGCGAGCGCGATCTCGCTGCGCAGCTCGGCATTTCAGAGGCCGAGTTCGTGGCCGCGTGGTGCGGCGAAGGCGTCCGCCGCATCGAGCCGCGCGTCAACGACGTGCTCGCCGGTCTCGAGGCGGTTGGCGAGGTGATGGCCCTCACGCGCAACGAGAGCGCCGTCCACGAGAAGATCGGCGTCTACGACAAGATCGTGACAGGCGACCACAGCGCTATGGTGCTGGGCGAATTGATCGACCTGCGCATCTTTCCCAAGGTGTGGGCCCACGGCTTCGCTGTCGAGAAGCGAGATGGCGCCGAAATCCGACATAGTCTGCAGTTCTTCGACGCACGAGGCGAGGCGGTCCATAAGGTGCATCTGCGCCCCAGTTCGAACCTCGATGCCTATCGGAACCTCGTGGGGTCGTTGATCTCCCCCGACCAGTCTCAATCGGTGGCGCTGGCGCAGCCGGAGAAGGCAGGCGCAACGCAGCCTGGCGTCGTCGGCGGGGTAGAGGAGCTCCGCGACCGCTGGAGCAGGCTCACCGACACGCACCAGTTCTTCGGCATGCTGAAGGCGCTCAACCTCACCCGGCTCCAGGCGCTCGGCATGGTTGGCCAGGACTATGCCTGGCTCCTCGACGGCGACGCCATCTCCGCGATGTTCAGCCACGCGGTTCAGGAGCAGATCCCGATCATGTGCTTCGTGGGCAATCGCGGCTGTATCCAGATCCACAAAGGGCCCTTGCAGAACGTCAAGCCGATGGGGCCCTGGCTGAACGTCATGGACGAGACCTTCCATCTGCATCTGCGGCTCGATCACGTCCGGCAGGTCTGGACGGTTCGCAAGCCGACCAAGGACGGCCACGTCACCTCGATCGAGGCGTACGGAGCCGATGGCGAGACGATCATACAGTTCTTCGGCGCGCGCCACGAAGGCGAAGCCGAGCGCGGCGACTGGCGTTTCCTGGCGGAGAACCTGCCGCGGGTGCCGCAGTCGACCGCGGCCTGAGGAGAACCTTATGCGTTTCCCGTTCCGCCTCGGCACGCTGTTGCGCGTCATCTCGATGGCCGCCTTCGGCCTCTCCTCGGGTCCTGTGGCCAATGCCGGTGAGATCGAAGGCGCTTTGTCCGATCCATCGCGCGTCGTGTCGATCGGCGGGTCGCTGACCGAGATCGTCTATGCCTTGGGCGAAGGGAAGCGTCTGGTCGCCCGCGACCAGACGAGCGTCTATCCCGAAGCGGCGTTGTCCTTGCCGGACGTCGGCTATATGCGCCAGCTTTCTCCGGAGGGCGTGCTGTCGGTCGACCCGACGGGCATCCTCTTGCTCGAAGGGAGCGGCCCTCGCGAGGCGATCGACGTGCTGAAGAAGGCGAGGGCGGACCTGGTTTCGGTGCCGGAGCGTTTCGACCGCGAGGGTATTCTCGCCAAGATCGGCGTGGTCGGCAAGGCTCTCGGGGTCGAGGCCAAGGCCGAAGCCCTGGCTGCGACCGTCGAGGACGACCTCCGGGCGGCCGAGAAGCTCACCGCCGGTATCAAGGACCACAAGCGCGTGCTGTTCATCCTGAGCATGCAAGGCGGCAAGCTCCTCGCCGCCGGCGCGGGCACTGCCAGCGATGGCATCATCAAGCTCGCGGGCGGCGTCAACGTCATCGATTCCTTCGAGGGCTACAAACAGGTCTCCGACGAGGCTGTGATCACCGCCCAGCCTGACGTCATTCTGATGATGACGCGCGGCGGCGAGCACAGCCAGGTCGCAGAAGAGCTCTTTGCGCATCCGGCGATCGCCCCCACGCGGGCCGGCAAGGCCAAGGCCCTGATCCGCATGGACGGCGCCTATCTGCTCGGCTTCGGTCCCCGCACCGCCAGCGCCGCGCGCGATCTGGCCAAGGCGCTTTACGGCGATCAGGTCACGGATTGAGGTCGCGGCAATAAGGTTGACCTTTGAGCAAGCCCCCCATCCGCCTGCCGGCGCCATGTTCCCGTGAAGGACGGGGAGAAGACCGATGTCGTCTCTTTCCGCCTATACGGGCGGCGAGATTCACACATCAGAGGGGTGTTCCAGACAGCACCGTCGAGATCAACGGGATGGGATGACACGACATGTTCGATACCTCGTTGGCCGGCGTCCGTTCCGGTGGAGCGCAGGCGATGCCGGGTGACCGCTCCGCCCGGGCGCGGCTGGTGATCGGTATTCTCCTGGCGGCGCTCGTCATCACCATCCTGCTCAGCCTGACATCGGGAGCCTCGGACGCTTCCGCCTCGGCCGTGCTGCGCGACTGGCTGTCCGCAACGGAGGCAGGCGCGCTGTCCGAACGAGACCGCATCATCATCTACGACATCCGCATGCCCCGGGTCGCCATGGGAATGCTGGTCGGGGCGGCGCTGGCCGTCGCGGGCGCGATCATGCAAGGCCTGTTCCGCAATCCGCTCGCCGACCCCGGATTGATCGGCGTATCGGCCGGGTCGGCCCTGGGCGCGGTTGGGATGCTCGTGCTGGGCGCTTCGTTCCTGGCACCGATGGCTTCGCTGCTCGGCATCTACGCACTTCCCGTCGCGGCCTTTGCAGGTGGCCTCGTCTCGACATTGCTGCTTTATCGGATTTCGACACGGCGCGGGCAGACGTCGGTTGCCACGATGCTTCTCGCCGGCATTGCCCTTGCCGCGCTCGCGGGGGCGCTCATGGGCCTCCTGATCTTCATCGCGGACGACCGCCAGTTGCGAGACCTGACTTTCTGGCAACTCGGCTCGCTGGCAGGAGCGACCTGGGTGAAGGTCGCCGCGATCGGTCCGATAATCGCGCTGGCGCTCGCTGCCGCGCCGTTCCTGGCGCGGGGGCTCAACGCACTCGCCCTCGGCGAAGCGACGGCCAATCACCTCGGCATTCCCGTGCAGCGCTTCAAGTATGTCGCGATCATCTCTGTCGCGGCTGCGACCGGCGCTTCCGTCGCCGTCAGCGGCGGCATCGGTTTCGTCGGGATCGTGGTGCCACATATGCTGCGGCTCGCTATCGGGCCGGACAACCGCTATCTGCTGCCCGCTTCCGCACTGTTGGGCGCAAGCCTGCTGCTGCTCGCCGACGCCGTCAGCCGTACCATCGTGGCGCCGGCCGAGCTACCGATCGGCATCGTCACGGCCGCCGCTGGCGCGCCGTTCTTCCTGTGGATCCTGCTGCGCAAGCGCGGTGTGCTGGATTTGTGAGGGGGGCGGACGATGATCGAAGCACGCGACGTTTCCGTCAGCATCGGCCGCAAATGCATCGTCTCGGATATGAAATTCGAGATACGGCCTGGGGAACTTGCCGCCATCGTCGGCCCGAACGGCTCCGGCAAGACGACCTTCATGAGGGCGCTGTCAGGCGACCTGCCTTATACAGGCTCCATCAGCATCAACGGTCACGCGCTGGCCTCGCTGAAGCCCTGGGAAGTGGCCACGATGCGGGCTGTCCTGCCTCAGGCGACGGCACTTTCGTTTCCGTTCACGGTACGCGAGATCGTCAAGCTGGGCCTGCTCGGCGGCCGCTCCGGAGCCTTGCCAGGCGAGGAGGAGCGGCTGCCCGAGCGCGCTCTCGCGCGCGTCGATCTCGAGGGCTTCGGCGGGCGTTTCTATCAGGAACTCTCCGGAGGCGAGCAGCAGCGCGTCCAGCTCGCTCGCGTCCTCTGCCAGGTCTGGGCACCGGTCCTCGAGGAAAGGCCGCGCTATCTTTTCCTCGACGAGCCGGTCTCCAGCCTCGACATCAAGCACCAGCTCATCATCATGGACCTTGCCCGCGACTTCGCCGGCAGGGGCGGGGGCGTGGTGGCGATCCTGCACGACCTGAACCTGACCGCCATGTATGCGGATCGCATCTATGTCATGCACAAGGGGCGGCTGGCCGCCGCCGGCTCACCAGCGAATGTTCTGAGTGACGAACTGATGTCTCGTGTCTTCGAGTGCCGTCTCAGAGTGGGCGCGTTGCCAGCCGGCAACGCGCCTTTCGTTCTGCCGCAGTCCGCCGCCCCATAGTGGGGCACGTCACGCTGGGTTCAGCCGGCCAGCGCGCGTTGTTCCAGAAGGTCGATGCCCAGCAGGGAGCGAACATCGGCCTTTGCCCGCACGAGTTGGCCGATCGTATGGCGCTGGAGTACCTCGAAAAAGGCGCCGAGCGCCTCGCGCAACGCCGCATTGAGCGAGCAACTGTCCACGAGAGGACATTCCGTAGCGTCGTTCTCGAAGCATTCGGCCATGGCGAAGTTCTCTTCGGTGACGCGCACCACATCGAACAGCGTGATCTCGTCGGCCGGGCGGCCGAGACGCACGCCGCCATTGCGGCCGCGCACAGTCTCGACGAGGCGGTGTTCCACAAGGGGCTGCAGGATCTTGAACAGGAAGAGCTCGGACACGCCATAGGCGCTCGCGATCTCGGGGATGCGGCTCAGCCGGTCGCTGTTGGCCGCGCAGTACATCAGGATGCGAATGGCGTAGTTGGTCTGGCGGGTCAGCCGCATAACGGTTCCTTTACGAGGACTCTCGTTGCCGAGATATGGCCTACACCTTAGAACAGTTCCAGACAACCATGCAAGTTAAGTTGAGATTCGTCGTCAAGTTTTTTTCGGGAACAGGGCGGCGCTGTCGGCAGAAATCGTGCGGGCTCCCGCAAAATCGTGGGATGTGACGTTCGGTCATGGTTGCATTTTATGCTGCAGTGCACAATATACATGCCGTCGAGAGTCGTAGACTCGGGGAGGAACCCACGAGGAGTACGACATGGAAGAGATCATGCACCATGCCGGCGGCCCGCGGGGCGCCATCCGGCAACTCAGACCTTCGGACCTGCCCAGATTTCGCGAACATCTGCTGAGGCTTGACACGGCCAGCCGCCGCGATCGGTTCAACGGATTGGTCGACGATGCGTTTCTGCAAAATTATGCCGCACGCTGCTTCCACGAGGGGGCGACGGTCATCGGCTATGTCGAAGACGATCGCGTGCTGGGCGCCGCGGAATTGCACGAGCGGCCGGAACTGACCGAGCCGACCGGCGAGATCGCGTTCAGCGTGGAGAGGTCGCTTCAGCATCGCGGCATCGGAGGGCGCCTGTTCGAGCGCCTGATCGCGCATGCCTATGCGTTGGGCTATGCCCGGCTGCTGGTCACAACCCATCCGCAGAACGAGGCGATGAAGGCGCTGGCGCGCCGCTTCAAGGCGAAGCTGTCTTTCGAGGCAGGCGAGACGGTCGGCTTGATCGAGCTCGAGCCGATAGCATCGAGGCCCTTTCAATTCTTGACCGCGCCGGTCCCTCGGGCCTTGCGGGCCGAAGAGCAAGCCGAACCGGCGTAGCGTCGGAACCGGCTCGCCGGGCGGGATGCTCGCCACCTTGCCATGGCCATTCTGACATGGGGATGCCCAGGCTTTCCGCTTGCTGCTCGCTGGCGTGAAACGAGAAAGGCCCGGAACGGGGCCGGGCCTTTTGTCAACGCGAACAGGCTGCGGATCACGCGGCCTTGGAGCCATAGAGCCTGAAGATCTCGGCTTGGACGATCTGGGCGCCTTGGGTCAGCGTCGCGCGGGAGTTTTCGGCAGTGTCGCGCACGCGATCGAAGTTCGCTTGGGCATTGTCACGAAGAAACTCGGCCTGGAGCTGGACGGCTTCGTTGACCGACTTGGCGCCCGCGAGCTTCTCGACCGTGGAAAGGGAATGCTGGACATTGGCGAGCGCCATGTCGAGCAGCCCTCGGGTCAGCTTGGCATAACCGGCGACCATCGAGGATGCGAATTTCTCGATGCCCTCGGTCGCGCTGGCCGCGCCGGAATGCGCGCTTTCGGCGCGTTCCCTGGCGGAGGTCGCGGTGCGCTTCAGGAAATCGCGGGCAACGGTGGGAACTTCGAGTTGTGCCTGAATGTTCTCGAATGCATCCTGGATCGATGCAAAGCCGGCGGAAGGGCCATTGGTCTTGGCAGAAGTCCTGGTCATTGGTTTTCCATCCTCAGTCGGGAGCCATGGGAACCCCGCCCGTCATCGGCTCGGGGCATGCAGGGAATATAGGTACAAATATTGTGCAATGCAACATAAATGGTGCAGTGCACAATATTGCGACGGCGGATGCGCTCCCTCGTGGTAAGCTGTTAGATCCGCAATACGCCTGGAGCAGGACATGACTCGACCCAAGCCATCCATCGATTTGCGCGCTCCGCCTGAGACGGGAGAGCCCGAGAAACTCCTGGCGCTGCGTCGAACGAAGCTGGTCGCCACCGGCGCTCTCATGGCTTGTGTCGCCGTCTTCCTTGCCGCGAAGTCGCTCGAGCAGCGCTATCCGCTACTGGGTTTTGTCGCGGCCTTCGCGGAGGCGGCAACGATCGGTGGGCTGGCCGACTGGTACGCGGTCGTCGCACTGTTCAAGCGGCCACTCGGCTTGCCGATCCCTCACACAGCCATCATCCCGGCGAATCAGCACCGTATCGCCGACAATCTCGGCCGCTTCATCGAGGTGAACTTCCTCGCGCCTGCTCCTGTTCGCGAAAAACTCTACGAAGTCGATTTCGCGGCTCTCGTCGCGGACTGGCTATCCGATCGCGGCCGCTCGGCCGGCCTGTCGCGTTTCGTGGCGCGGCTGGTGCCGCAGATGCTCGGCGCAATCCAGGAGTCGGGCTTGCGCGACTTCGTTTCACAACGCATGCTGGAGCAGGTCGACAAGGTGAAGGTGGCTCCGCTGGCCGCCGAGCTGCTCTCCGCTTTCACCGAGGACCGGCGACACCAGAAGCTGCTCGACGAACTGACGCAGATACTCGGCAGGTTCCTGACGGACGAACAGGCCTTGGGCGCCATGCGCGACAGGATACGCGAGGAATTGCCGTCGCTCTTCAATCTTTTTCGTGCCGACGCCTACCTCCTGAAGAAGATCGTCGCTTCCGCTGGCGCGCTGCTCGAAGAGGTGAGGGCCGATGAGACCCATCCGCTGCGCATCGAGTTCGACCGTTTCGTGGGGAATTTCATCGAGCAGCTTCGCAGCTCGGAAGATTATGCGCGCCGGGCGGAACAACTGAAACGCGACTTTCTCGCCCGTCCCGAGCTCGCCGGCATCGCCCAGGAGATGTGGGACAGCTTGCGCCAGTTCCTGGAACAGGACGCGCGTCTCCCTCAATCCCGGATCAGGGAGCATCTGGGCAACATGTTCGTCGAGGTCGGTCGGCATCTGGCGTCAGACCCGCGGATCCGGGCCGACATGAACAAGGGCTTCGTGGTGGCGCTCGCCTCCTTCATCGAGGCCCAGAAGAGCGGCGTGTCGAAGTTCATCGCCGACCAGGTGAAACGTTGGGATCTCGCACAGCTCACCCGTCTGATCGAGATCAATATCGGTCGCGATCTTCAGTACATACGTTTCAATGGCATGATCATCGGTGGTCTTGCAGGATTGCTGCTCTACAGCGTCGAGCTTCTGTTCATCGCGAGTTGACGGAGTCGCCGATCGTCCAATGCGCCGCCCTGCCGCCTCTCTCGCTTCGTTCTGCACCGGTGGGTGGGTTGCCGAAACGTAACGGAATGGATCCAGTCCACGGGCAAGCCCGTGGACGGGGTCACGTCGCGATCGCTTCGCTCGGCGCCGGCCCGAGGATGACGAAGCCTCTATGTCGATGCCAATCGCCAGCGTTGGCTATTGGGGCAGGCCTTCAACGCAGTCGTCATCCTCGGACGGGAGCCCGCGCCAGCGGGCGAGTTGATCCGAGGATCCATGCCGTTCCATTGCGGCCGGCCGCCCGACGGTGCCAAGCGAAGCGACCGAGCCGGCACCAGCAACTATCCCGCGCTAGGATCTTCGGTGCATCGCCCGTCGTCTAACGGGGAGAAGGACGATGCTGTCGCCGGCCGGCAGGACAGCGAGAGACAATTCGAATCTGCCGCCGCCATCACCGGCGCGGGGCGCTGAAGCGCGGGGGCCTCTTCGGATTGGGAAAGAACAGGCGTTTCCAGCCGCTGCGGTCGAAGGGCCTCCATTCGCCTTCCGGTTGAGCCAGGCGGTCGCAAATGGCGTAGACGGCGGCCGGGTGATGGCCGAGACCGCAGTGGCTGGCTTCGACCTCGATATTCTCGGTATGCGGCAAGTCGTTCTCCATGCAGATCTGCCAGGCGCAGACGCCGTCGCTGCGGCTGTAGATGGCCGTTGTCGGAACGGATGGCGATCGTGAGATCGACCCGCCCATGTGCTTGTCACGCTCATCGACCTTATAGCCCGAGGTGAATTCGTAGAGCCGCCATGCGTTGGTCGTCCGTGGATCACCGTTGAAAGGACTGCCGAGCGTGATCACGGTGCGGACCCGTTCCGGCATCATCTTCGCCAATTGCCGGGCATAGATCCCGCCCAGGCTCCAGCCGATGATGCTCACCGTGCGGCCGTGGCTATCGACCAGCTCCTTGAGGCGATCGATCATTCGCCGCTCGACGTCGGGCAGGGGACCATAGTTGCGGCCGAGCTCCCAGCCCTGCGCCGCATATCCCTTGGACCGCAGGAAGCTCCGGAGTGGAAATGTGGCGCGATCGCTGGTGACGAGCCCCGGCAGGACGAGGACGGGATGGCCATCGCCGGCCGGCGTCATGCCGGCAAGCAGGGGCCAGGATGCAACGAAGCTGCCGAGTTCCGGCAAGGTTCTCAGCTCCATGACCAGCCTAAGCTTGGAGGGCCTTATGGGTTGCGCATGCACTGTCATCTTCAGAACCTCGATATGCTGTCGGAGTTTTCACGGTTGGCACATCAAGAATCCCGCGAGGGTGCTCGCGGCCATCAACTCTCCTTGATATAGGGCTGAACCCGCGAATTTCCGACCCGATCCCGTAAGGGGTGCCGCGGATTGTTCCGTGCTCTGCGGCGCGGGGTGGAGAAAAAACAAGCAGATGCCTGCACGACAAGCGCATAGAGGAAGTTGATCATGCTGAACCACACCCTGACCTACGCGACAATGCCGTCGATGATCGGCCAGGAACTCGGCGTGTCGTCCTGGATAACGGTCGATCAGCAGATGATCGACCAGTTCGCCGAGACGACCCGCGACAAGCAGTGGATCCATGTCGATGTCGAGCGGGCCAAGCGCGAAAGCCCGTACAAGGCGCCGATCGCCCATGGCTTTCTGACCCTCTCGCTGGTCGCGTCGATGAGCTACGAGATCGGCGCGGTGCCGGAAGGCACCGCCGCGATGCTCAACTACGGCCTCGACAAGGTCCGTTTCCTCTCCCCGGTGAAGTCAGGTTCCAGGGTCCGCATGCGTTCCACGCTGCTCTCCTTCGAGGAGAAGGGGTTGGGGCAATATCTGATGAAGACCAACAATGTCGTCGAGATCGAGGGCGAGGAAAAGCCCGCATTGATCGCCGAGACGCTCGTGATGTTCATCCCGGCGCGGGCGAGCAAGGCCTAGCCCGCGTACTGACGCTCTATGGTCGCCGGGTGGACGTCATCCATCCAGCGGCTGAGCCGAAGTCGGGCTGGCCGAGCAGACTCGGTCCATCCGACACCCAGGCGCTCGCTGACCAAGCTACGCTGATTTTCCCTACCCAGTTTGGTCGAAAACCGGTGATGCAAGTCCCGGTGCGTGAGAGCGCTTCAAGCGCCGGATTGTCTCAGTTCTTCGAGGATCGCCTGCGCTCGATCAAGGCGGACATGGCCCCCGCTTCTCAGACGCGATACCACCATGTCGATTTCGGCCCCTTGCGCGCCCGCGGCAACGGCAATGTTGCGAGCGTGAAGTGACATATGCCCCTTCTGAATGCCTTCGGCCGCGAGCGCGCGAAGCGCACCCGTGTTCTGGGCGAGACCGACTGCAACGATAACCTCCGCCAGTTCCTGGGCACCTTTGACGCCCAGCAGCCTGACGGCTGCCTGCGCGACCGGATGGGTCTTGGTGGCGCCGCCGACCAGGCCAACGGCCATGGGGAGTTCCATCGTGCCGACGAGATTGCCCGCGTCGTCCTTCTCGTAATGCGACAGCGAGGTGTAGCGACCGCTCGCCGCGGCATGCGAATGCGCGCCCGCTTCCACGGCGCGCGTGTCGTTACCGGTCGCCAGCACCACAGCGGTAATGCCGTTCATGATGCCCTTGTTGTGGGTTGCCGCGCGGTAGGGGTCTGCCGCGGCGAAGGCATAGGCGTCGATGATGCCGTCGACCACGTCCGGGCCGCCGAGGGCCTGGCAATCATAGGTGGCACGCACGCGAGCCAGTCGCCGGTCCGCCTTGTTGGAAAGAATGCGCAGGCGCACGCGGCCGCCCGCGATCTCCGAGACAAGCGGAGCCAGCGCTTCGGCCATTGTGTTCACCGCATTCGCGCCCATCGCATCGCGCACGTCGACGATCAGGTGAAGCACCACATAGGTCCGGTCCTCGGCCTCGATGATGCGGACTTCGATATCCTTTGCGCCGCCGCCGAGCTTCACCAGCAATGGGTCCTGTTCGTTGGCGAGCGCAATGAGCTCGCGACGCCGCTCGTAGAGCCTAAGACGCGCGCCGTGCGGGTCCTTCGCACCGACGACTTGGATCTGAGCGATCATGATCGGCTCGTCGCTCGACGTATGGAAGCCGCCGTGGATCCGCGCGACGGAGGCCATGTTGCTCGCCGCCGCGACGACCGAAGGCTCCTCCGTCGCCATTGGGATCAGGTAGTCGCGCCCGTTTATGGTGAAATTCGCCGCGACGCCGAGCGGGATGGACAACGTTCCCACCACGTTCTCAATCATGCGGTCGGCCATCGCCAGCATGCTGTCTTCCGTCGCCGCCAGGCTCGCGAGTTCGCTCTCGGGCAATCCGGTGCGCTCGACAATGGCCCTGAAGCGATCCGGGGCCGAAAGCTTGTAAAACCCCGGGATGCGGCTGTTGACGGACATGACGCGTGTCTCCTGCAATTCGATTTTGCGGGAAGCTAGGTGGCAGTGAGCTTGAAGAACAATGTGTAGAGTTCACATCCTCGCGCTGCCTGCCTGTATCTTCGTCACACGGCGTGACGCGGTTTGCTATACTGCCTGGCCGAGGACGTGGAGACGCAATGCGACATGGACCTCCAGGGTTTTGGAAGGATCCGCCCAGTCGGGATTGATGTGCGAAATCGTGTCCAGGCGCTGACGCATCGTGTTGACATGGATGCCGAGCATCTCGGCCGCCTTCTGGACGCTACGGCCTGTATCGAGATAGGTAAGGAGCGTGACGGCGAGCTGGCTCTTGCGCTTCTCGTCCTGTTCCACGAGAGGACCGATCGCACTGCGCAGGAACGAAGCGATCGCATCCTCGCCCCTGTTCTGGAACAGGAGCCCGTACATCGAAAGGCTCCGCTCGAAGGTGACGCGGCCTTGTTGGTTGAGGCCGCGGAGGAGGCTGAAGCATCGACGCAGCCCCTCATATTCAGCCGGCACCTTGTCGAAACTGGCAATCGGCTCGGAAATCACGATGGAGAACCTCTGCCCGAACGCTTCGTCGAGCTTTTCCGATATACGCTTGGCCAGCCGCTCAGGGTCGGGCGTATTCGTGAGGATCGCAAGGTCGCCGTTGAACTCGGCGGAAATCGTGTCCCGACCAGCAAGCGTGGAGCGCAGGGCAGAGGACGCCTGGGCCGAGGTGATGGCAAGCAGTTCCACGAGGATCACGGTTACTGGCCACGACAGGCTGATGCCCGGCGGCAGCCGCCGTGCGCTTTCGGGCGAGAATGGATCTGAGATCCCGCGAAGCAGGGCTGAGACCGTATCGGCGACGTTGCGATGGGCGATCTGGGCGATGCGATCGAGCGACAGAAGCACGATGCCGGTCGCGATCGCGCTGCGTTCGACCGTGCGGGTCTCGGGTGGCGAAAGTGGTCGACTGCGCGTGAAGACGAGCGCTCCCAACCGCGCCGAACCGCCGATGACCGCGGCGACCAGGGTGGTGCTGCCGTCCGCCGCCATCAGGGCGACGGATCGGCCGAGTCGGTCGCTCTCCCTCATCGCTTTAGCGAGCTCGTCGTCGGTCAGGGAATCGGGAACGGTGCCGGAGATCAGCGTCCTGCTCTCGTCGATGACGCCGGCCTGCCCCTTGAGGAGGTTGGAGACACGGTTGACGAGATCGTCGAGTGTGCCGCCGCGGGCGATCAATTCGGTGATCTGCTCGTGCGCCACGGCGGCCTGCTCGATGTCGTCCGCCTTCGCTCTCAACGCCGAGTTTGCGTCCTTGGCCAGGAGGAGCGCGCGCTGCGACTCTTCGAGTAGCCTTGCATTGTCGATGGCGAGCGCGGCGAACGTGCCGAGCGAAGAGAGAACGGCCATTTCTTGAGGCGTGTAGGACCGGACGTAACGGTCGCCCACGAAGAGCACGCCCATGACATAGGCTTCGAGTTCGAGGGGAATGCCGAGGATCGAGACGATTCCCTCGCCGCTGATCGCACGATCGATGCCCGTGTCGTGGTCGAAGTTGCGGTCCGCGGAGTAGTTGTTCGAGTAGAAGGGCCGGCGTGTGCGCGCCACGCTTCCGCAGACGCCGATGTCGCGCGGAACGCGGATTCGGCCAAAGTCCTGGGACATGACGCCCTCCGTCACGCGCACATAGAAGTCGCCGTGTTCCTCGTCCGCCGCCGACAGATAGGCGATATCGCTGCCCACCAGTTGCCGGGCGCGCCGCACGATCGCCTGCAGGATCTGGTCGGTATCGCGCAGCGCCGACAGGTCTCGTGCCGTCTCGTAGAGCGCCGAGAGCTCGACCTCGCGCTTGCGTTTCAGTTCGAAGTTCTCGCGCAGCCGCAGCGCGATGGCCATCGCGCTGCCCATGGAATCCGCCGCTCCCGCGTCGCGGGCCATGCCCTTTGCCGCGTTGGCCAGTTGCTCGAAGCTGGAGAGCGGGGCGTTACCCTCGAGAAGCTCCAGGAGGCGCCGGTAATAGAAAGCGGTGTCAAGGCTTCCGTTCGCCTTGTGACCGATCGACACGACGTCCGCTTGTCGCGACATGCATTCTCCCACGGGCAGCCCGGCACTGTGTTCTGGTGTAGATCCTAGCCGGACTGACACAGTTGTGTCCCGAGATGAATGTAATAATCACACATAAGTTCGCCCATATAGTGTGACAGCTCGCCATCTGTGGGAGGCAAGCATCCGGTTATGTGTCGCCTCAAAGGGAGGCGTGAGATGCCGGATAGCGTGCGTATCGTCGAGGTGGGGCCTCGAGACGGTCTTCAGAATGAGAAGGTCGCCGTATCGGTCAGAACCAAGCTCGAGCTGATTGCGCGCCTTGCCGATGCCGGGCTCACCACGATCGAGGTTGGTAGTTTCGTCTCGGCGAAGCGTGTTCCGCAGATGGCCGACACCGACCAGCTCGTCCGGCATTTGTCGCAGGAGCGGCGCATCCGCTATCCCGTCCTGGTGCCCAACGAGCAGGGCATGACAGCCGCGCTCGCCGCCGGCGTCAGGGAAATCGCCATCTTCGCATCGGCTTCCGAGGCGTTTTCGCACAGGAACATCAACTGCTCGATCGCCGAGAGCATCGAGCGGTTCCGTACCGTCGTCGACATGGCCCGCGCCAACGACGTCGCGGTGCGCGGCTACGTCTCCTGCGTGCTCGGTTGCCCATACGAAGGCGCCGTCCCTGTCGATTCCGTCGTTTCCGTCTCGCGCAGGCTGGCAGAGCTCGGCTGCTATGAGATCTCGCTGGGCGACACGATTGGCATCGGCACGCCGCGGCAGGCGCGGGCGGTCGTGCACGCCGTCGCCGGCGAACTCGACATCACCATGCTGGCTGCCCATTTCCACGACACGCGTGGCCAGGCGCTGGCGAACATTCTTGCCTGCCTCGAAGAAGGGATCTCTGTGGTCGACAGTGCCGTCGCCGGGCTCGGCGGCTGCCCCTATGCGCCGGGTGCCGCCGGCAATGTCTCGACCGAAGATCTTCTGTTCATGCTGCACGGCATGGGGATAAACACCGGGGTCGATCTCGACCGGATCGTCGCCGCAGGGCATTTCATCGCGGCGGCTCTCGGCAGGTCGTCGGGCTCGAAAGTGGCGCAGTCGATGGGGACCGATACGACGTCTTGCGCCGTGTGCGCCTGATCCGCCACCGCGTACGAGCCGGCATCGGGACACATCGTCTGGCAACGCGGCGATCGCGAAGGCATTTCCGAGGAGAACAGGATGAACGAACAAGCAGCAGCATCCGGGACCGGCTCCGGCCCGCTCAGCGGCGTGACCGTGCTCGACATCACGCGGGTGGTGGCGGGACCGTTCTGCTCGATGCTGCTCGCCGAACTCGGCGCGACGGTGATCAAGGTCGAGCATCCTGACGATCCGGATTATGCTCGCACCTTTCCGCCCATGGTGTCGGGCGACGACCAGGAATTCAGCGCCTTCTTCGCCCAGTTCAACCGCAACAAGTTGGGCATAACGCTGAACATGAAAACGGACGAAGGCAAGGCGCTGCTCCGCAAGCTCGTGCGTCGTGCGGACGTGTTGGTCGAGAATTTCCGGCCCGGCACAATGGACAAGCTCGGCCTCGGATACGATGTCCTCCGGCATGAGAATCCGCGCCTCGTCTACACCTGTATCAGCGGCTTCGGGCGGACCGGTCCGAACGCCTCGCGCCCGGCCTATGACAATACCGGCCAGGCCGCCGGCGGACTGTGGTCGATGAATGGCTATGCCGATCGGCCGCCCGTGCGCGTCGGCACGATCATCGGCGATCTCGCGGCCTCGCTCTACGCCGCGATCGGCACGCTCGCCGCGCTCCGCAAGGCCGAACGCGGCGGCGAAGGCCAGATAGTCGACATTTCGCAGCAGGACTCGGTTCTGACGCTGACGGAGAACGCCGTCGTCCGCTACACGACAAAGGGCGAAGTGGCAACGCCGCTTGGAAATGACCATCCGTTCGTGCGGCCCTATGGTTCGTTCCCTTGCAAGGACGGCTATGTCTTCTTCGGCGGCTATACCGACAAGTTCTGGAAGATCACATGCGAGATGTTCGGCGAGCCGGAGGTTGCCGCCGATCCCGAGATCGACACGATGGAGAAGCGCTTCGATCCGGAGGTGGCGGAACGTCGGGTGAAGCCGATCCTGGCGCGCTGGTTCGGCAAGTACACCAAGGCTGAGCTCGAGGAGATGGCAGGCGACCGCGTGCCGCTCAGCGCCATCAAGACAATCGCCGAGGTGGTGGAGGACCCTCACATCGCCGCGCGCGAGATGATCGTGAATGTGCCGGTTGCGGGCAAGCTGGTGCGCATGTTCGGGCTTCCCATCAAGCTCTCCCAAGCGTCGAGCCCGGTCCATAGCAAGGCACCAGATCCGGGCGAGCACAATGCGGACGTCTACGCTCGCCTCGCAGGGCTGAGCGCGGAAGAGGTCGCACGCCTGGCGGAACGGAAGGTAATCTGAGATGTCCATCGATCTGCAGCGCTCCGGCAATGTCGCGACAATCCGCATTAGCCGCCCCGAAAAGCTGAACGCGCTCTCGCTGGCGATGTACGAGGACCTGGGCAAGGCCTTTGTCGAGGTCCGCGACGACGACTCCGTTCGGTCGGTGGTGCTGGCGGGCGCTGGCGAGCGGGCCTTCTGCGTCGGCGCCGATCTGATGGAATCGATCCCGGCTCTTGCCAGCGACCGCTTCGACATCAGTGCATGGGATCCGGCGCACCTGAAGGGGCTCGACTTCTACAAGCCGATCGTTTGCGCGGTGCGGGGCCTGTGTATCGGCGGCGGTTTCGAGATCATGCTGGCGACCGACATCCGCATCGCCTCGACCGACGCCGTGTTCCAGCTGCCCGAGCCCTCGCACGGCTTCGTGCCGGCCGGCGGCACGCTGGTCAGGCTGGTGCGGCAGATCGGCTATGCGCATGCCATGGAGATCCTGCTGTCGGCGCGTCGCTTCGGCCCAGAGGAGATGCGCGCGAAAGGCGTGGTCAACCAGGTCGTCCCGCCCGACAAGGTCGAAGCTGTTGCCCATGACATCGCCGCTCACATCGCGACGCTCAGTCCGGTTGCCATCCAGACGATCAAGGAAGCGGTTCTAAGACTGCAGGACCTTCCGCTCGAGGAGGCTTTCGCGCAGGAGGCGCGGCTCGGCCAGCGCACCTTCACCAGCACCGATGCGAAGCGCGGGCTGCAGGCCTTCGCGGACCGCGCCGCGGGTGCAGGCGCGAACGGAAAAGATCCGGCCGCGGCGCGGTAGGCGTGAGCCCGCGGCGGCGACTTCGGCGCAAGCTCGTTTGCGTGCCGGCCGACGAGCCCGACCGGTCATGGCGCACCATTCGCAGGCCCGGCCCGGCGAAGCGACTTGTCGGCAACAGACATTGCTGGTTCCGGCGGGTGTGTGTCGGAGACATTGAATGCCGGAGCACCGCTTACCTAAGCTTCTGGCATACCGGTTGGGCGACCTGCTTCCACGCGGGCTCGTCCAGAACGGAAGAGGGGAGGAGCAAATGAACAAGACTGGAATGGCACCACTCCGTTTCCGGGCTGCCTCGGTATCGGCCCTGGCCGCGAGGCCCGGAAGGGCAAACGCAGCAACGACAGGCCGCGCATCTGGCTCGTCGAGGGGCCTGCGCTGGCAAGAGCTTCCAGCGGCTGAATAGTCGACGTGTTTGCTGGTCACCAGGAAATAAGCGGTTGGGGAACCGCGGCCCGGCGAGATGCATCGGACACACGCATCTCCTGGGCATTCATCGAAAAGGAGAAATGAAATGAATCGGCGGGAATTCAATATGATGCTGGCGGCCACTCTCGGCTCGACGGCATTCATGGGTCGGCCGGCAATCGGTCAGGAAGCGGGCGAGACGCTGACAGCGATCATCCAGCCGGAGCCGCCGATCCTGAACCTGGGCATCAACCAGCAGACGCCGACCGGCGTCGTGGGCGGCAAGATGTACGAGGGGCTGCTGTCCTACGCCAGGGACCTCACCCCGCAGCCATTGCTCGCCGATTCCTGGGAGATCTCCGAGGACGGCCTGACTTACACGTTCAAGCTCGTCCAGAACGCGAAGTGGCACGACGGCCAACCCTTCACCTCGGCGGACGTGCTCTTTTCCTGCAAGTCGCTGTTGCCAGAGACTCATCCGCGCGCCCGCGCCGTCTTCGAACGCTGCGAGAGCATCGAGGCGCCGGACGACTACACTGTCGTCTTCAAGCTGAAATCGCCGTTCCCGGCCTTCATCATGGCGTTCGAGACCGGGTCGGCGCCGATGCTGCCGCGCCATCAGCTCGAGGGGAAGGACTATCGCAAGGAGGGTGCCGAACTGCCGCCGATCGGCACCGGCCCGTTCCGCCTCAAGGAATGGGTGAAGGGCTCGCACATCCATCTGACGGCGGTGGAGGATTATTACCGCCAGGACCAGCCGAAGCTGAAGGAAATCTTCTACCGCGTCATCCCGGATGCGGCCTCGCGCGCGGTCTCGCTCGAACAGGGCGAAACCCAGCTCGCGCAATGGCAGGACATAGAACCCTTCGACGTCGAGCGCTTGTCGGCGCTGGAGCATCTCGAGATCACGACCGAGGGCTACGAATACTTCTCGCCAATGGTGTGGATCGAGCTCAACTGCCGCCGGCCCCCGATGAACGACAAGCGTTTCCGACAGGCGCTGATGCATCTGATCGATCGCGATTTCGTGCGCGACCGCATCTTCTTCGGCCTCGCCAACGCGGCTACCGGTCCGATCTCGTCCTCGATGCGCTTCTACGATGCCAACGTGAAGATCTACGAGCACTCGGTTGAGAAGGCGACGGCGCTGCTCGACGAGATGGGCCTGAAGCCGGGCGCCGATGGCGTTCGCGTGAACCTGAAGTTCACGATGGTGCCGGCTGGCGAGGTCTGGACCCGCATCGCCGAGTATGTCCGCCAGTCCTTCGGCCAGGCGGGCGTCAATGTCGAGCTGCAGAGCAACGACCTCGCCGGCTGGGTCTCGGCGGTCTCCAATGGCGACTTCGACATCAGCGGCAATCAGCTCTACCAGAACGGCGACCCGGCGCTCGGCGTGGCCCGCACCTACATCTCGTCCAACATCCGCAAGGGCGTGATGTTCTCCAACACCGCCGGCTATTCCAACCCGAAGGTGGACGAGTTGTTCGAGGCGGCCGCCGTGGAGCTCGACCAGACGAAGCGCCAGGCCCTCTATACGGAGGTCCAGCAGCTGCTGGTCGAGGAAATGCCAGTGCTGTGGCTCTGCGAGCAGAAGTACCCGACGATCTACGACAATCGCCTGAAGGATGTCGTGACCTCGTCGACCGGCGTCAACGCCAATTTCGGCACGACGCATTTCGCAGCCTGAATGCGCTTCGGATGCGCCGGCGCGTATGTCGCCGGCGCATCATTCCCGTGCGGTCATTGGCCGTACCGACGATGCTATGCGGCCGGCCGCCGCGATCAAGGAAGTGTAGAGCCAAGATGATTCCGAATTTCGACGATGCCGAGATCGCCGCTCTGCAGGCGTGGCGCCATAAGCTGCACCAGTTCCCGGAAATCTCGGGCGAAGAGGTCGAGACTGCCCGCGAGGTCGTCTCCTTCCTGGCCGACACGAATCCCGACAAGGTCGTCACGGAGCTCGGCGGTCACGGCGTCGCGCTGGTCTTCAACGGCGCCGAGCCGGGGCCGAGCGTGATGTTGCGTTGCGAGCTCGACGCCCTTCAGATCCATGAGATCTCGGATCTCCCATACCGCTCGCGCATCGACGGCAAGGCGCATATGTGCGGCCATGACGGCCACATGACCATGATGGCGGCGGTCGGCCGGCACCTCGCCCGAAACAGGCCTGCGCGCGGACGCGCCATCCTGCTCTTCCAGCCGGCGGAAGAGACGGCGCACGGCGCCGAAGCCGTGCTCGCCGATCCGAAGTTCCGGGAAATCATGCCGGATCATTCCTTCGCGATCCACAACATGCCCGGCCTGCCGCTCGCCCATGTCGCGGTCGCCGCGGGGCAGATCACCTGTGCCTCCATGGGCCTGCGTGTCGAACTCACCGGCAAGACCGCGCATGCGTCCATGCCCGAATCCGGCGTCTCGCCGGCAAACGCGGTCGCGCGCATCATCGCCGGTCTGGACAAATTTCAGACCGGCGACATTGTCGCACAAGGCTTCCAACGCGTGACGCTCACCAGCGTCCAGATGGGCAAGGCAGTCTTCGGCATCACCCCGGGTTCGGCGGAGATCCGCATGACCCTTCGCCGCCCGGAGAGCGACGGAATGGCGGCGCTCCTCGAGGACGTGCTGTCCATGATCCGCGCGATAGCCGCTGAGGAGGGCCTGGGTCTGAGCCATTCGACGCACAATTTTTTCCGCGCCTGCATCAACGACCCCGAGGCTGCCGCAGCTTTCGAGACGGCCGCGGAGCGCATGGGTCTGTCGCGCGCGACCGACTATGTGCCGATCCGTGGCGCGGAGGATTTCGGCCTCTTCGGCTCGTGCTCGAAGTCGGCGCTGCTCTTCATCGGCGCGGGGATGGACAAGCCCATGGTTCACAATCCCGACTACGATTTCCCGGACGAGCTGATCCCCGTCGGCGCCGGGCTTTTCCTCGGCGTCCTCGACCAGCTGCTGGGATTCACGCAGCCGGCCGGACGCTAATCACGGATCCGCAACAAGCTGATGTCGATCATTACCCGCCTCTCGGCAAAGATCGTCGGGATCGTGTTCACGATCCTCGTCATCGCCACGATAAATTTCATCCTCATCCACGCGACCCCGGGCGATCCGGCGCTGGTCATCGCGGGCCAGTCGGGTGCCGCGGACCCGAAATTCATTGCGGATATCCGTGCCGAGTATGGCCTCGACCAGCCCTTCCTGGTGCAGCTCGGGACTTATATCGGCAAGGTCCTGCAGTTCGATCTCGGCTACTCCTACCGGCAACGCGCCGACGTCAGCGCGCTGATCCTCGAACGGCTGGGACCGACGCTTCTGCTGACGCTCTCCGCCTTCTTCGTCTCGCTGATCGGCGGGGTCCTGTTCGGCGCCTTGGCGGGCAAACGGCAGGGCACGTGGTCGGACCTGGCGATCTCGCTGGTCTCGCTGCTGCTCTATGCGACGCCGGTCTTCTGGCTCGGGCTCATGCTGGTGCTGATCTTCTCGATCCAGCTCGGCTGGGTTCCGGCTTTCGGGTATGCCAGCGTCCGCGCCTCCAGCTTCGGCGCACTCGAATATGCGCTCGACGTCGCGCGCCACCTGGTCCTGCCGGCGCTCACGCTGGCAGCGATCTACATGGCCGTCTACACCCGCCTCATGCGCTCATCGCTGATCGAGGTCGCGCATGAGGACCATGTACGTACCGCGCGCGCCAAGGGGCTGAACGAGCGCCAGATCCTGTCGCGCCACATGCTGCGCAACGCCGCCGTGCCGGTGGTGACCTTCGCTGGAATGCAGGCGGGCGCCCTGATCGGCGGCGCCGTCGTCGTCGAGACAGTGTTCTCCTGGCCCGGCCTCGGGCGCCTCACCTACGATGCGGTGACGGCGCGCGATTATCCGGTTCTTCTCGGCCTCTTCCTCATCATGTCGGTGCTGGTCATCGCGACCAATCTTTTGACCGACTTCCTGCATCGGCTGATCGATCCGCGCGTCAAGGGCCGATAGGAGAACTGCAATGCGTGAATTCCTGCGCACCTTCATCAGCCGCCCTGCGGGCATGGTCGGGCTCTTGCTCTTGACGCTGGTCTGCCTGCTGGCGATCGTGGCGCCGCTGCTATTCCCGGCCTCGCCCTGGGACATTGCCGGCGCGCCCTTCAGCCGGCCGGGCGAGGGCGGCATGCTGCTCGGCAGCGACACGCTGGGACGCGACATCGCGGCCGGCATCGCCCACGGGGCCCGCGTATCCATCCTGATCGGCCTGGCATCGACGCTGACCGCGCTTTTCATCGGCGTAACGCTCGGCTGCGTTGCCGGCTATGCCGGCGGGGTGGTCGACGGCGCGATCGTGCGTTTCACCGAAATCTTCCAGACGATCCCGAGCTTCGTGCTGGCAATCCTCTTCGTCGCCATCCTGACGCCGTCGATCTGGACGATCATCCTGGCGATCGGGCTGGTGAGCTGGCCGCCGCTCTCGCGGCTCACCCGCGCCCAGGTGATGACGGTGTCGCAACGCGAATTCGTGCAGGCGGCGCGTTGCCAGGGCCAGTCAACGCTCTCGATCGTGCTGCGTCACGTCCTGCCCAACGCGGTCTCGCCCATCATCGTGGCGGGCTCGTTGACGGTCGCGGCTGCGATACTGATCGAGGCCGCACTTTCCTTCATGGGTCTCGGCGATCCGAACTTCATGAGCTGGGGCTACATGGTCGGCGCCGGCCGCACCGTGATCCGCCAGGCCTGGTGGATGAGCGTCTTTCCGGGCATCGCGATCCTGCTCACCGTGGTCGCGATCAACCTCGTCGGCGAGGCATTGAACGACACCCTCAATCCGAGGATTTCCCGAGCATGACCGCGCCGCTGCTAGCCATCGAGAACCTCGTTCTCGGCCTCCCCGACGGGGCGGATCGCACCCGTGCCGTGGACGGGATCAGCCTGAACATCGATCGTAACGAGATCGTCTGCCTGGTGGGCGAGAGCGGCTCGGGCAAGTCGATGACCGCCCATGCGATCCTCGGTCTCCTCCCTTCGAAGGTGAAGGCGCTCCAGGGCGCCATCCGGTTCGGCGATCGCGACCTCCTCAGGCTTTCGCCACGCGAGATGCGCGCGCTGCGCGGCAGCCGTATCGCCATGATCTTCCAGGAGCCGCTGACCGCGCTGAATCCGCTGGCAAGGGTCGGGGAGCAGGTCGCCGAGGCGATTCGCATTCATGGCCGAACCGAGACCGACGTCGACGCGCGCGTCGTCGAATTGTTCGATCAGGTCGGCTTGCCCGATCCGGCCTCGATCGTCTCGGCATATCCGTTTCAACTCTCGGGCGGCCAGCGCCAGCGCGTGATGATCGCCATGGCGCTCGCCAACGATCCGGAACTGCTGATCGCCGACGAGCCGACGACGGCCCTCGATGTCACGACACAGCGGCAGATCCTCGATCTTATCCTCAGCCTGCAGCAGAAGCGTGACATGGGTGTGCTCTTCATCACCCATGACATCGGCGTCGTCGCGGACATCGCCGATCGCGTCGTCGTGCTGCGTCATGGCAAGGTGGTGGAACAAGGACCCGCGGATGCGGTTCTCGACGCGCCGCAGACCGACTACACCCGGGATCTATTGGATGCGGTTCCCGGTCGCGGCGCCATACGCTCGACGGGGGAAGAAAGCGCCCCGCTGCTCGAGATCAAGGGACTGCAGAAGGTGTTCACGACGCGCCAGAGCTTCTTCGCGAAGCCTCGGCGGGTTGTCGCCGCCGAAGGGATCGATCTCGTCCTGCGGCGCGGCGAGACACTTGCGGTCGTGGGAGAGAGCGGCTCGGGCAAGTCGACGCTGGCCCGCATGGTGCTGCGGCTGATCGAGCCGGACGACGGTGCGATCAACTTCGGCGGAGCCCCGGTTCGGGCGATGCGGGGCGAGGCATTGCGGCAGTTTCGGCGCAGGATGCAGATCGTATTCCAGGATCCGTATGCCTCGCTCGACCCACGCCTCAAGATCGGCGAGAGCATCGTGCGCGGGCCGATGGCCTTCGGCGCTTCGCGTGCAGCTGCCACGGCCACGGCCGCGCACTGGCTGGAGAAGGTGGGGCTGGGCGCGCAGGCGCTGAACCGCTTCCCCCATGAATTCTCCGGCGGCCAGCGCCAGCGCATCTGCATCGCCCGGGCACTCGCCCTGGATCCCGTCTGCCTGATCGCCGACGAGGCGGTCTCGGCGCTCGACGTATCGGTGCAGGCGCAGGTGTTGAAACTTCTGTCGGACCTGAAATCCGAGATGGGGCTGAGCATGCTCTTCATCACCCACGACCTTCGGGTGGCGCGTGAAATCGCTGACCGCATCGTGGTGATGCAGAACGGCAGGATCGTCGAGCAGGCGCCAGCGGCCGATCTTTTCGACAAGCCGCAGGCGGACTACACGAAGCGGCTGCTCGCCGCTGTCCCCGGCCGTGATTTCTTCCAGCGCCGGACACCGATTGGCGCTGCCGTTTAGAGCATGGAACGAGAAGCAGGCAGGGCCGACCATGGATGACCGCATACGGACGTTTATCGAGAAATCCACGCTGCTCTTCATTGCATCGCGCAACGCCCGGGGCGCGATGGACGTCTCGCCGCGCGGTGGCCAGCCTTCGGTGCTGAGACTGCGCGACGATGGCGCCCTGCTGCTGCCCGACTATGTCGGCAACAAGCGGCTGGACACTATCAGCAACGTGCTGAGCAATCCGCGCGTCGCGCTTGTCCTGCTCAACCGGCGCTGCGACGAGTATCTGCGCATCTCAGCCGTCGCGACCGTGTCGCGCAGCGAGGACGACATAGCCGCCTTTCCCGCCGACGAGAACCGGCCGTTAAGCGTCATCGTGCTCGCGCCGACCAGGATGGAATTCGTGTCGAGCAAGGCCTTCGACGAAAGCTGCTTCTGGGTCGACCCGGCTGACCGGAAACCGACACTCGACGTCTTGGACATCTATGCCAGAGATATCCAATGGCAGAGCGAGGGCGGGCGTCAGCCCGTTCTCATCGACGCCAGTGCCGAGGCCCGATTGGCCGAAGCGGGCCTGCGCGAGTTCTACGGCACGCCAAGTCCGCTTGTGCAGAAGAAGGCCTACGACACGGCCGGGCCGGGCTTCATGGGCTTCATCGACGATGCCCGCTTCATCGTTTTCGCGCATGAGAGCAAGTCGGGCGAGCTCCTCATCGATCTGGTTGGCGGATCGCCGCTGCGGCGCGATACGGACACGAATGCGCAGTCGATGCTGATCGACCTGGAACACGAGGGCTCGGCGGTAGCCGGCACGCCGCATTCGGCCGAGTTCGCAATCCTGGCGGTCGAGCCCGGGCGGTGCGACAATATCCGCCTCAACGGCACCTATCGCGAGGTCGCCGTGACGCCGGAGGGACGGCGCCGCCTCAGCCTGCAGCCTGAGGAGATCTATTTCCACTGTTCGGCGGCGCTGACCCGGTCAAGGATCTGGATGGATACGCGCCCCGTCGCCTGGAGCGGAAGGCGCAGCTTCACCTGCGTGGCGCGCCGGCAGGAAAGCCCCGACGTGTTCTCGTTCGTTTTCAAACCACGCGATCGCGCACCCGTCGGCGACGCAGCGCCCGGCCAGTTCGTCACAATCTCGCTGCCAAATGACGATCAGGCACGGCGGCGCTGCTATTCGATTTCAGCCGTCCCCGACGCCCATTCGTTGCGCATCTCCGTTCGGCGAGTCGGCGACGGCGGCGTTTCGGCGCTGCTGCACGACAAGGTGAGAGTGGGCGACGAAGTTCTCATCGGGCCGCCGGGCGGGCATTTCGTCCTCGACAGCGCGCCGCTCCGCCCGGTCGTGCTCGTCAGTGCCGGCGTCGGCATCACGCCGCTGCTGTCGATGGCCGAGCACCTGGCGCGCGAGGAGCCCGGGAGGGAGATCTGGTTCATCCATGCCGCGCGCAACGCCAGGTACCACCTGTTCGAGGCGGAGGCGAGACGCTTCGCCGAGGCCAATCCGGGGATCAGGCTGTTCACCGCCTATTCCCGGCCCGAGCCGGGCGACATCTGCCACCACAAGGGCCGCTTGGATGCGGCAGTGCTCGCCAGGCACGTGCCCGTCAGCAAAGCCGATTTCTACATCTGCGGCCCGGATGCGTTCATGTCCTCCCTGAGCCGGGGACTGATCGAGTTCGGCGCGGCAGCCGATAGCATCCGCATCGAGGCATTCGAGCAGAAGGGCGTCGGCGGCTTCGCTCTGTCGGAGGCGCTTGCCGGCCGCCCACCTTGCACGGTGACTTTCGCCCGGTCGGACAAGCAGGCAACATGGAAGCCGGACTGCGGATCGCTGCTTGACCTCGCGCTGTCGAACGGTGTCGAGGTCCAATATTCCTGCCGCAGCGGCGAATGCCAATCCTGCACCCAGAAGGTCGTCAGCGGCGGGGCCATCTATCCGTCCGGCGAGGAGCCGCTGATCGCCCGAGGCCAGGTCCTGCTCTGTCAGGCAATTCCGCGCGGCGACATCGTCCTCGACTGCTGATCGAGCCGGAAACTCGCGGCGAACTTCCTTGCCTTCGTCAGGCACCAGCAATTGGCCTGGTGCGTGTCTAAGCGCCCGGAACCCTGCCTGTTTTCGGCTGCCCGATCGAAAGCTCGATCTCGCCAAGCCCGTCGATGCCGCCGGTGACCCGGTCGCCAACCTGAAGCGGGCCGACGCCGGCCGGCGTGCCGGTGAAGATCAGATCGCCCGGGCTGAGCTCCACGCCTTCGCTGCAGATTGAGACGATCTCGGCGACCGGCCAGATCAGTTCCTTGAGATCGGCGTCCTGGCGGGTTTCGCCATTGACCGCGAGCCAGATACGTCCATGCGTCGGTTCGTGCCATGCTTGCGCGCGGACCAACGGCCCGCAGGGCGCCGAGCGGTCGAACGCTTTCGACCAATCCCACGGCCGGCGCGTCGCCTTCGCATCGTCCTGCAGGTCGCGGCGGGTCAGATCGATGCCGACGGCGTAGCCCCAGACGTGGTCGAGGGCTGCCTCCGGAGCGATGCGAAACCCGCCCCTGCCGATCGCCACGACCAGTTCGATTTCGTGGTGCAAATTGCCCGTGAGCGGCGGGTAGGGGATCTCGCCGCCGCTGTCGACGACCGCGTCCGCCGGCTTGGTGAAGAAGAAGGGAGGTTCGCGGTCGGGATCGTTGCCCATCTCCCGGGCATGGGCCGCATAGTTGCGACCGACACAGAAGATCCTCCGCACCGGGAAGCGCTCCTGCGTCGCGGCTACCGCGACGCTCGGGCTCTCCGGCAGGTCGATCACAAATCCACTCATAGATACCCCTTCATAACTTGAGTTTCGCAAGCTCGTCCAACATGTCGAGCAGGCGGTCTATCTGCTTCGCGCCATACCTTGCCTCGAGATCGGCGTAAACGGCACGGCTTTCCGGAGTCACCTTGCCGATGAGCGCCATTCCCGCCGGGGCGATTGCCAGGATGGCGCGACGACCGTCCTTGGCGTCGCGCTCCCGGGTGATCAAGCCCCTATCCTCGAGCGCCTTGATGATGCGGGTAAGGCTCGGCGCCAGGACGCAGGCACGCTCGGCGAGTTCGGTGGCATCCAGCGGGCTCGTCTCGCCAAGAACGCGGATGACGCGCCATTGCTGCTCCGTGACATCATGGGCGGCCAGCAGGGGCCGGAAACGGCCCATCACGGCCTCTCTCGCGCGCAGCAAGGCGATCGGCAGCGACCGGTGCATGTCGCGCGGCAGCAGAGTGTCTTCCTCGATCGCGGGGCGGCGGGTCTTCAGGCCGGGTTCAGTCATATCCCCAGATTTAGCCTGTTTCACCTGCATCGCAAGGCGATCATTGTTTCACGGCATGTCCGGCCCATGATCGCTCGCGCACGGCGCCGTTTCGAAGAGTGTCGGTCTCGACTTCGAGAAATCGCCCTCGGCCATTCGGCCGGCGCTCGATCGGCCTTGGACAGGATCGGCGGTAACGGCATGTTGCAACGCAACAGACATCTTGCCTTGCCTCGCGCCATTTTCGGTCTGAACTTGCGTTCCCTTTTCGAGGAGTTTCCGACAGTCGGATGCCAGAGAGTAAGAAACAGAACCGACCGGCCGGCTCACAAGCGTTTCGGCCGGACATCGAGGGGCTGCGTGCAGTCGCTGTTCTCGGGGTCGTGGCGTTTCATTTCGGCCTCGACGAATTGCCGGGTGGGTTTGCCGGGGTCGACATCTTCTTCGTGATATCGGGCTACCTGATCACCAGCCATCTGCAGAATGAGATCGCCAATCGGGGCAGCGTGGACTTCTGGCGGTTCTATGCGCGTCGCGCGCGCCGCCTGCTGCCAGCCTCGTTGCTGGTCATCCTGGTCACGATGGGTGTCGGCTACTTCATCCTCTCGCCGTCCGAGCAAGAGCTGTATTCGAAAGGGGGGCTCTACGCATCGGCCTATGTGATCAATCTGTGGCTCATCCGATGGTCGCTGGACTATTTCGCGCCGGACGCCGCGGACAATCCCTTCATACATTTCTGGTCGCTCTCGGTCGAAGAGCAGTTCTATCTGGCTTGGCCGGCGCTGCTCCTGCTGTTCGCATGGCTTCGTCCGGGCAAGCGCGGGCTTGCCGTCCAAATGGCGCTGATCGCGGCCGTGTCGTTTGCCGCATGCGCCTGGCTCACGACGGTCAGTCAGCCCTGGGCCTTCTATTTCTCTCCGTCCCGTGCCTGGGAGTTCGCCGCCGGCGGGCTGATTTCGCTGGCGGTTACGCAGCCCTGGGCCAGGGAATTGAAGGCGGCGCCGGTTCTCGGCTGGGCAGGACTTGTGCTGATCGCCTTGGCGTATCTCACTCTCTCGGAAGAGGGGGCATTTCCCGGATTCGCCGCGCTGCTGCCGGTCGTCGGAACCGCCATCGTGATCCTTGCCGGGGCCCGGCAAGTCGCGACGGGCGCCAATCGATGGCTCGGCAACTCCGTCTTCCAATGGGTCGGCAAGCTGTCCTATTCCCTTTATCTGTGGCACTGGCCGGTCATCGTCTATGCGACCATCCTGATGCCCGACCTCACGCTGGCCGCGCGCCTCGGCTGTCTGCTGCTGACCTTCGCCCTGTCCATGCTGACCTATCACCTGGTCGAGAATCCCATACGCCGGAACGGCTGGCTGACGGCCCGTAGCCGGCGTTCCCTGGGATTTGCCGCCCTGCTCACGGCCATGGGCGTCACCCTGGCTTATGGAAGCGCCGACCTTGCCGCCAGCCATGTCGATGGCGAGCAGCGTTTCATCCAGAAGAGCGCCGAGCGCAAATCGGCGGCGCGCGAGGCCGGGCCCTCGTGCGTGTCGACCCTCGAGGTCGACGAACCCGTCGCCTGCGAACTCGGAGATGTGAAATCGCCGACGACGGTCGTTCTCTTCGGCGATTCGCACGCCGATCACTGGTCGTCGCCGCTGGCCAAGATCGCCAGGGAAAGGGGCTGGCGCCTTGTCACCTATCTGAAGGGCGCCTGTCCCGCCGCCAGGGTCACCGTGTGGAGCGCCACCATGAAGCGCAAGTTCGACGAGTGCGACCGCTGGCGCGAAGCCGCGATGCGTAAGATCGTAGCGCTCCACCCCGCGCTGGTCGTGGTGTCGCAGTTCTCCCACCACTATGTCGAGAACGATATTGAGGACAGCCCCTATTACCCGCTCGACATCGACACTTGGATAGCGGGAGTGAAATCCTCGCTCGAGACCTTGCGGACTGGCGGCATAGAGGTGGTCCTGCTCCGCGACGTCCCGCTCCACAAGCTCGACGTCAGCCGGTGCGTGCAACGAGCACTATGGCAGCAGAGGGGCTCCTCGGTTTGCGATACGCCGCGTGCGGAGGCGCTCGACGAGCGTGTCTACGAAGCCGAAAAGGCGGTGGCGGCGGAGATGGCGATCCCCTACGTGGATACATCGGGCATGTTCTGCGACGAGCGCACGTGCAGCTCCGTCATCGACGGAAGGCTGACCTATCGCGACAGGCAGCATATCGCCGCCCCTTACGCAGAATCGCTCGCTCCATGGCTCGAACGGGCCGTCTTCCCGCGGCTGGAGGCACGGGAGGTCCGGAGATAAGGGCATTCTGCAGCGGATGGAGGGGGAACCTCCCAGCAACGAGAAAAGCCTCCATGACGCTGCCTATCCGCAGGAAGCGGCGCGTTCGAGCAGCAGTTTGCGCTCGCGCTCGTTGCGGGTCATCGCGGCCGCGCGTTCGAATTCCGACCTGGCTTCGTCCAGCCTTGCGAGCTTGAACAGGAGATCGCCGCGCACGCTGTGGAGCAGGTGGTAGGCCTGGAGCGACCTTTCGGCGACAAGCCCGTCCACGATCTCCAGCCCGGCCGCCGGCCCCAACGCCATGGCGAGGGCCACGGCGCGGTTGAGCTCGACCACCGGCGACGGCGTCAGCTGCATCAGCGCGGCGTAGAGCGCTGCGATCTTCGGCCAATCCGTATCCTCGGCCTTGCGCGCACGCGCATGGCAGGCTGCGATCGAAGCTTGCAGCACATAGGGTCCGCGCGGCTTGTCCAGGGCCTCGGCGCGCGCCAGCGCCGCCAGTCCGTGGCGGATCAGCAACTGGTCCCATCGCGCCCGGTTCTGATCGAGCAACAGGATGGGTTCGCCATTGACGTCGGTGCGGGCGGGAAAGCGGGAGGCCTGCAACTCCATCAGGGCGACGAGCCCATGCACCTCTGGCTCGTCTTGCGCCAGCCCGGCCATCACCCGTCCAAGGCGCATTGCGTCCCGTGAAAGCTGCGGCCTCAGCCAATCGTCGCCCGCCGTCGCGGCGTATCCCTCGTTGAAGATGAGATAGATCACCTCCAGCACCGATGGGAGGCGTTCGACCATCTTCTCGCCGCGGGGCACTTCGAAGGGAACGCCGGCCTCGGCAAGCGTCCGCTTGGCGCGCACGATGCGCTGCGCGACCGTCGCCTCGGGGATCAGGAAGGCGCGGGCGATCTCGTCGGTCGTCAAGCCGCCGAGAAGACGCAGGGTGAGGGCAACTCGGGCATCCGCCGAGAGCAGCGGATGGCAGGCCGTGAAGATGAGGCTGAGCAGGTTGTCGCCGATGTGGTCGTCGAGCGCCGCGTCGAGATCCGGCCCTTGTGCCTGTTCGTCCTCCAGTTCATAGGCGATCTGGCGATGCTTGCGGTCGAGCATCTTCTGGCGGCGATGCCGATCGAGAGCCCGGTTCTTCGCCGCGGCCATCAGCCAGGCTCCTGGATTGCGCGGTATCCCTTGTTCCGGCCACTGCTTGAGCGCCGCGACCAGAGCGTCCTGCGCCAGTTCCTCGGCCACGCCGACGTCGCGCACGATCCGGGCGAGGCCCGCGATGAGCTTGGCTTGCTCGATGCGCCAAACGGCGTCGATGGTGCGGTTGATGTCGGTGCCCGTCATGCGCCGATTAGATCATCCCCGGGCCGAAGCGCAACCCGGTCGCGGCCTCCTGGACAACTTCACCAATCTTCCCGTTGTCGAACGCTCCGAGAAATGTAATCGATTGCGAAGCAGGAAATTTCACCGAAATGGAGGAAAAGCCATGCCCAGGACAATGAAGGGACCAGGCATATTCCTGGCGCAATTCGCAGGCGACGAAGCGCCGTTCAATTCGCTTGAGAGCATCACCAAATGGGCCGGCGAGCTCGGCTACAAGGGCGTGCAGATCCCGACCTGGGACAGCCGCCTGTTCGATCTGGAGAAGGCAGCCACCTCCAAGGACTATTGCGACGAGCTCAAGGGGATCTGCGCCGAGAACGGCGTCGAGGTGACGGAACTGTCGACCCATCTCCAGGGGCAACTCGTCGCCGCGCATCCCGCCTATGACGGCCAGCTCGACGGTTTCGCGCCGCCTCACGTGCACAACAATCCCAAGGCGCGGCGGAAATGGGCGGTGGAGCAGGTGAAGGCCGGCGCCAAGGCGTCCAGGAACCTGGGCCTGAACACTTCGGTTTCATTCACGGGTTCCCTGGCTTTCCCTTACCTCTATCCATTTCCGCAGCGGCCGGCTGGTCTCATCGAGGAGGCGTTCGCCGAGCTCGGCAAACGCTGGAAACCGATTCTCGATGCCTATGAGGATGCCGGCGTGGACATCGGCTACGAGCTTCACCCTTGCGAGGACGTGTTCGACGGCGTCACATTCGAGATGTTCCTGGAAGCGGTCGGCGGGCATGCCAGGGCCAACATCAACTACGACCCTTCGCATTTCCTTTTGCAGCAGCTGGACTATCTGGCTTTCATCGACATCTACCACGAGCGGATCAAGGCCTTCCATGTGAAGGATGCCGAGTTCAACCCCGACGGGCGGCAAGGCGTGTATTCCGGCTACCAGAGCTGGCTGAACCGCGCCGGCCGGTTCCGCTCCCTGGGCGATGGGCAGGTCGATTTCACCGGCATCTTCTCCAAGCTCGCGCAATACGACTACGATTCCTGGGCGGTGCTCGAATGGGAATGTTGCCTGAAGCATCCCCAGGATGGCGCGGCCGAGGGAGCGCCCTTTATCCAGCATCACATCATCCGAGTCACCGAACGGGCCTTCGACGATTTCGCGGCGGGAGCGGTGGACAAGAAGCAGCTTCGGGCAATGCTCGGCATCGATTGAGAGCGGGCCCCGATGCATGTCGCCCAAAAGCGTGCAGCGGTTCTGGGTGAACGACATGCACAGCAGCAGCCTAAAGCACGTCGCGCAGACCTCAATTTGCGCGACGCGTATTAGGGCCCGACCGGGGGCGGACGCGTTCCGCCGACGCGTGATCGGCGCGTCGGATCAACCACTTTGGGAGAGAGGTTTATATGGCGATCGAGGGCAGGAGTGAGCGGGCAGAGGGACCGATCCGCTACGGCATGGTCGGGGGCGGGCAGGGCGCCTTCATTGGCGGCGTGCACCGCATCGCGGCGCGGATGGACGGCGAGTTCCAACTGGTGGCGGGAGCGCTGTCCTCCAATCCCGAGAAAGCGAAGGCTTCGGCAGCCGAGCTCGGGCTCGACCCAGCCCGCAGCTACGGTTCGTTCCAGGAAATGGCGAAGGCCGAGGCCAAACGCCCCGACGGCATCGAGGCTGTCGCCATCGTGACGCCCAACAATATGCATTGGCCAGCCGCGAAAGCGTTCCTGGAGGCAGGCATCCACGTCATCTGCGACAAGCCGTTGACCTCCACACTCGCCGACGCGCGCAAGCTCGCGGCTCTCGTCGAGAAGAGCGGCAGGGTTTTCGTGCTCACGCACAACTATACGGGCTATCCGATGATCCGGCAGGCACGCGAGATGGTGCAGAAGGGCCAACTAGGCGAAATCCGTGTCATCCAGGCGGAATATCCGCAGGATTGGCTGGCGGAGAATATCGAGGCGTCGGGCCAGAAGCAGGCCGCCTGGCGAACGGATCCCAAGCAGTCGGGAGCCGGGGGCGCGACGGGCGACATCGGCACCCATGCCTACAACCTTCTCCGCTTCGTCACCGGGCTCGAGCTCGACAGTCTCGCCGCCGACCTGGACGCCTTTGTCCCGGGCAGGGCATTGGACGACAACGCCCATGTGATGCTGCGCTTCAAGCCGTCGGCCAAAGGCAGCGGCAAGGGCGCAAAAGGCATGATCTGGGCGAGCCAGGTAGCGGTCGGTCATGAAAACGGGCTGAAGCTTCGCGTCTACGGCACCAAGGGCGGGATCGAATGGGTGCAGGCCGACCCGAACTATCTCTGGTTCACGCCTTTCGGCCAGCCCCGCCAACTGATCACGCGGGCAGGGGCCGGCGCGGGCCCGGCGGCGGCGCGTGTCACGCGTGTGCCGTCAGGCCATCCGGAAGGCTATCTTGAGGGCTTCGCCAATATCTACGCCGAGGCCGCCCGCGCGATCCGTGCTGCCCGCAGGAAAGGGGGCAAGCCGGCAAAGGACGTGGTCTATCCCACTGTCCAGGATGGCGTGGAAGGCGTCGCGTTCGTGGAAGCCTGTGTGAAGTCCTCCGCCAAGAACGGCGCCTGGGTGAAGTTTTGATGCAAGCAACACGCTTTAGCGCGTGGTTGAACGAGTTTCTGGAGCGTGCTCGAATAGCCGGCGACCAGGGACCAGACGGAATCACCGCGTTTCGGATGAAACGAAAGCCGAGATCGGCGCTGTAGAGGAGTGTACTATTTGACAATAATCGCTCGCGCCAGCGTCGGTTAATCTGACCATGCAGCAAGGGTCGCGCCAGGCCGACATGAAAGCTCAGGTCCCGGAGATGTCTGGGGCCTCCGCCGGATCGAACCGCAGAGGTTGCAGCATGGCCAGCGAGACGGCCCGCTTCCTGATCATCGACGACCATCCTTTGTTTCGCGAGGCACTGCATAGCGCGGTTCGGATAGCCTATCCGGATGTGGACACTGTGGAGGCGCGCAGCGTCGTCGAAGCGCTCGACCTCCTTGCCGACCCGAAGCCCTTCGACCTGGCGCTGCTCGATCTCACCATGCCGGGCGTCCAGGGCTTCGAAGGATTGCTGCAGTTGCGCACGCGATATCCCCGCCTGCCGGTCGTGGTCGTCTCCGGGCATGAGGAGCCGAAGATCATCTCGGAGGCTCTGTCATACGGCGCCGCCGGTTTCATCCCGAAATCGGTGCGTAAGGACGAGCTTGCCCAGGCGATACGCAGCGTGATGGAGGGCGCGGTCTACGTGCCCGAGAACTATGGCGGCCAGACGCCGGATTCGGATGGCTCGGACCGCGCCGAAATGCTCCAGCGACTGGCGAAGCTGACACCGCAACAATTGCGTGTCCTGCAGATGTTGAAGCAGGGCATGCTGAACAAGCAGATCGCCTATGAGCTTCAGGTCGGCGAGACGACCGTGAAGGCCCACGTCTCCGAGATCCTGCGCAAGCTCAACGTCTACAGTCGCACCCAGGCCGTCATCGAGGTGTCGAAGCTGGACAATGCCGATCTGTTTCGGGATTTGACCAGGTTCTAGTTGAGTCCGGCTTCCGCAAATGCCTTGATATCGTCGCGATGCCCGTCGGGGCGTTGGCTTCATCGCTGTTTCGTCATGAGATTGCGCGCAATTTGCACCATCGCGGCGTCGCTCGAATCCCCGCGACGTGTTTGTGTCTGACACGAAGCTTCGAGCCAGAACTCGTTCATTACGCGCAGGATTTCTTCGTCGGATTGGACCACGCCTGCGGCGTCAAAGTCATTTCGGATCTTGCTATGGACGTCGACGCGTTCCAGATCGAGCGTCCCTGTAGCAAGATCATTCGAATAGACGTCGGCACTTTCGCCCACGAGCCCCAGTTTTTGCGCAGCCCACATGCCAAGGAGCTTGTTGCGGCGCACCATCCTTAGAAGGTCTTGGTCGAGGTTGATCATCGAGACTGTCCTTTCGACCCATCCGCAAAGTTATCAAAATTGACACAATTGGGGTAGAGCCCATTTCGTTAAGTGATATCCCCGAGGAGTTCGTCTGAGGAATCGTGTTTGAAAGCAACGCTTGAGTATGTATTTGTGAGCATCTTCTCCTTTACCTCGGGATGAGCTATCATCAGGTTCGCACTGGTCTTTCAGGCGCAGTTGCGTGGGGACTGGGAATGCTTTTGGCCCGACCGAACAAGCCAGAACCGCTCGGCCCGCTGGCGGCGCTTGTTCCGGTGGTCGCGCTGATTGGGTTGCTTGGCCTGTCCTTCTTCCTATTCGGTGAAGCCGCTGCGGGTGGCGCGAACCAGATCGCCTTGGTGTTCTGCTCCGTCATTGCCATCTATGTCGCGTGGCACCACGGATATTCAGTCGGGGAGCTCCGCGATGCGGCGGTCGCCAGCGTCAATACCGGCTTGCCCGCGATTTTCATTCTGCTCGCAGTGGGTTCGCTGATCGGCACTTGGGCGCTCAGTGGCACATTGATCGCAATGGTCTATTACGGGCTCAAGCTCTTGAGCCCTGACTACTTCTACATGACAGCGTGCCTGATCTGTGCGGTTATCGCACTGTCGATCGGCAGTTCCTGGACTGTTGCTG
Source organism: Rhizobiaceae bacterium (assembly GCA_035556195.1). Classification (GTDB taxonomy): domain Bacteria; phylum Pseudomonadota; class Alphaproteobacteria; order Rhizobiales; family Rhizobiaceae. Next base: position 106,093 of record DATMFK010000001.1, on the reverse strand, counting down.
GCACGATCGGCATCGGACTCATGGGCATCGCCGAGAAGATGGGCCTCGATCCTGCGATTACTGCCGGCGCGGTCATCTCGGGTGCCTACTTCGGCGACAAGTCCTCGCCGCTTTCCGACACCGCCAACCTTGCCTGTGCTGCGGCAGGCGCCAACCTCTACGAGCACGTGCGCGAGTCACTTTGGACGTCGATGCCGTCGCTTGTCATCGCCCTCGTACTCTTTTGGAGCTTGGGCTCTGCCGGAGATTTCGACGCATCTGCCGTGGCGGCGCGGATCGACGGAGCGTTCCATCCTTCGCCCGTGCATTTCCTGCCGCTCGTGCTGGTGCTGGTACTGGCGCTGCTCCGTTGGCCGCCCTTCGTGACCGTGTTCCTTGGCGCGCTTGCCGGCGGCCTGCTTGCCGTCGTCGTTGCGCCCGAACGGGTCGTCGCTCTTGCCGGACCGGACCATTCCGTCGGGCTTTTGCTGCTCAAGGGCGTCTGGACGGCGCTCGCCACCGGCAATGTGTCCGCCACCGGTGAGCTGGCCGTCGACCAACTGCTTTCGCGCGGTGGCATGGAAAGCATGCTCGGCACCGTGTGGCTGATCCTGGTTGCACTCGCCTTCGGTGGAATTGTCGAAAAGGCAGGCGTGCTCGAGCGCCTGATCGGGCCGGTGATTGCCGCAGCGCGATCGATCGGCTCGCTCGTCACGACGCTCGTCGGCGCCGCCTTCGCGACCAATGTGCTTGCCTCTGACCAATACATCGCCGTCGTCTTGCCAGGCCGCATGTTCCGTAGCGCGTTCCAGGAACGCGACCTCGGTCCCGCCGTGCTATCGCGTGCACTTGGCGACTCCGCCACGGTGACCTCGCCATTGATTCCCTGGAACAGTTGCGGGGCCTACATGGCCGCCACTCTCGGCGTAGCGACGATCACGTACATCCCGTTCTGCTTCTTCAGCCTGCTGAACCCACTTGTCACCATCGCTTTCGCCTTCCTCGGCATTCGCATGCTGCCGATACGGGCGAAAGAAACGCCGGTCGCATGACCAGGGCGCGAAGCTCTCTCCGATCTTTAAGCAGGCCTGGACGCCGAAGGTGCGAGCGAGATGGCGGCTCGAATGCACCCTCCTGCGAGGGAGCGCACTGCCCCTTTTGCTCGCCTTGAGTGCCGCTCTGATGAATGGTAGCGTGGAACGCATATCGTTCATGTCGAGGTTCGGATTCCACAGAGTGCCCTGGCTGCAGGCATCGGCTTGGCTGTCGGGGTCGGGAAGGGGTCGGAAATGAACGCGACCGCGATTGCCGCGCTTGATGCAGTCGAAATCAAACGCGCCATCCGCCCTGACCCGCACCATCGCGATTGAAGCCGAGGACCCGCATGCCGTCGTGTCGGTTCTGGCCATGGTCGGTCTCGGAGGATACCTCAACACGAATTATGCACTCGGCCTGCGGGCACTGCTCTATGACCAGCCGGAGCGATACGCGGTGATCGATGTAGGGACGAATTCGGACAAGCTGCATATCGGCGAGCGCGGCGCCGATCGATCGTGGCGCACTATGGTTGATCGCGCCGAACTGACGCGTCTTGGCGAAGGCCTGGAGAAAGGCGGCGAGATCACTCGTGACGCAGCCGGACGGACTGCGAGTGCGATCTTCGGCGATCCGGTCGCGGGATCGGGTAGGCAGGCTTAGCGTATTGGAGGCAACCAGCACTCGGTTTGGTGCATTCAGGGAGGAAGCAATGGCGCACAAGATGAAAGCCGCGGTGGTGCGCGAGTTCAGGCGGCCGCTCTCGATCGACGAGGTCCCAGTATCTGAAGTCGGGCCGGGCCAGATATTGGTGAAGATCGAAGCATGCGGCGTCTGCCACACCGACCTGCACGCGGCCGACGGAGACTGGCCCGTAAAGCCTACCCCGCCGTTCATTCCCGGCCATGAAGGCGTCGGCTCCGTCGCCGCGGTGGGTAGCGGAGTCACCGCTGTCAAGGAGGGCGATCGCGTCGGCGTGCCTTGGCTCCATACCGCCTGCGGCCATTGTCGGCATTGTCTCGCGGGCTGGGAAACTCTGTGCGACCTGCAGAAGAACACCGGCTATTCGGTGAATGGGGGCTTCGCGCAATACGTGCTCGCCGACCCCGATTATGTGGGCCATCTGCCGGATGGTCTGGGCTGGGAAGCCGCCGCACCGATCCTGTGCGCCGGCGTCACTGTCTACAAAGGGCTGAAAGAAACCGACACAAGACCAGGCGACACCGTCGTGATCTCGGGCATCGGCGGACTGGGCCATGTTGCTGTGCAATATGCCAAGGCAATGGGGCTCGACGTCATTGCGGTCGACATAAGCGACGAAAAGCTTGAACTCGCTCGAAAAATGGGCGCGAGCGCCGCTATCAACGCCAAGGCGGTCGACCCCGTCGAAGAAGTGCGCAAGCTTTGTGGCGGGGCACAAGGGGTGCTCGTCACCGCGGTCTCGCCGGTCGCGTTCCGTCAGGGACTTGGCATGCTCGCAAAGCGCGGCACGATGTCACTCGTCGGCCTGCCGCCTGGCTCATTCGAACTGGACATCTTCGATACTGTCCTGACCCGCAAGACCATTAGAGGATCGATCGTCGGGACGCGGTTGGACCTGGCTGAATGTCTTCGGTTTGCGGGCGATGGGAAGGTGAAGGTGCACTACTCCACCGAACGCCTGGAAGACGTAAACGACATCTTCGACCGGATGAGGCAAAACAAGATAGACGGTCGCGTCGTGATGAAAATGACGTAACGGCAGAAGTATTATCCGCTGATTTACCACCGCCGTGACGGGTGGCGCGACGGGTCTTCCGCAAAGAGGAGATGGCCATGGTCAAGGGCTATTCGTCGAAGCAACATGAAGCGCTCACCCGAAGAGAACTCCTCGTATTGATGGGAGCCGCGGCTGGCACGGTTGCGAGTCATAACGGCGCCTCGGCAGCGGCTACCAGCCGTGGCGACCTTGCAGTCGAAGAAGTGGCGTCCGGCGAGGACGTCTTTGCTTATATCAGAAGAATCAAGGGCGATTTCGATCAATCGGTCTTCCAGCAGGTGATCGGCGCGGCGAATGATTTTAAGGAGGGTGACCAGGCGATCGGAGTGGGAGCCGTGGACGAGACAACACGGCAAAATGCCCGCGCTCTTCTGGCAAATACGAAGATCGGGGATCTCTATCAGCACCCGCTGTTCGAGGACGACCTCCAGCGGTTGATTTGGCAGACCACCGATCAGGCGCAGTACGCGAAGGTCAAAGACTGGACGATGGGCCAGTTGAAGGAGTTTCTCCTTGCCGAACCGGAGGCCGAAATCAAAGGCGTCATGTACGGCCTGACCAGCGACACGATCGGCTGCGTTCCGAAACTGATGAGCAATGAAGAACTCATCGCTCTGGGGCAGAAAGTGTTCAATGTGCTGCCGGGTACCAGTATGGGTGCGAAGGGGTACATGGGCGCTCGAATCCAGCCAAATTCCCCCACAGATCATCCGGAGGACGTGGTTTGGCAGGTCTTCGATGCGTTTTCCTATGCGACGGGGGATATCGTCATAGGGACCAACCCCGTGGACAGCACGGTGAAGAGCGTCGTCGAGGTCGAGCGCGCCCTAAAGGATGTCGTCGACACGTTCGGTTTGAATGACGTGATTCCCTGGTGTGTCCTTGCGCATATCGACGTCCAGGCAGATGTCGGGGAAACCTACCCGGGAACCGTCTCCACGATGTTCCAGAGCCTGGCCGGAACAGACGATTGCAACAAGATTTTCGACATCACAAACCAGAAGATACTGAAGTATGCGGGCGCGAAGAAAGGGGAGCGATACGGCCTCTACTTCGAAACCGGGCAGGGCTCGGAATTCACCAATGGCGCTGCGAACGGCGTCGACATGATGGTCCTCGAATCTCGCAAGTATGGCTTCAGCAGGGCAGTGGGAATCGAACTCGCGAAAGTGCAGCCCCGGGGTGCGTGGCTTCACATCAACGATGTTGCCGGTTTCATCGGACCGGAAGTCTTCAAGAATCGCGAACAGCTGGTGAGGTGCTGCCTCGAAGATATCGCCATGGGCAAGCTGCATGGCCTGACCATCGGCCTGGATATCTGCACGACACTGCACATGTCGGTCAGCCTTGAGGATCTGGATTGGTGCCAGGACCAGATAATGCCGGCCAATCCCGTCTATCTGATTGCGCTGCCCACCAAAAACGATCCGATGTTGAGCTATCTCACGACATCCTTCCAGGATCACGTACGGCTGAGGGGGAAATTTGGCTTCAAGGTCAATGATGCGATGTGGGATTTCTATAAGCGGATCGGGATCGTTGATGCAAACAACAACTACACCAAGAACTTTGGCGATCCGCTGTGGGTGTACTATCAGTACCGTCTTGCCAAGGGAGACAAGCGGCCCAGGGAGGTCGTCTACGCCGAAGGCCGGCAGAAGATGCGGGAAGTCGAAGGCAGGGGCGTCGACCTCGCTACCGGGCATGGCGAGAATATCTGGGAGCTCAATCCCAAGCTCGCGGCCAAGGTCAACACCTTGTACCATGATGCCAAGCAGTCGCTCTGGGCGGAACTAACGCCTGAATTTATCGCCGCAATCCCGAATGTCGTGCCGGTCCGTACACTATCCAAGGACCGCAATGACTATATCGCCCACCCGAGCACAGGTGAAACACTGAGCCCGGAAGCAATTGCAGAGATTGAAAGAATAAGAGAATCCTGGGGGAACGACCCGCCCAAAGGCCAGATCGTCATCTCCGATGGTTTGAACGCCAACGCGATCATGGATGACGGACATCTTGCGCCCTATCTGGAAGAAATCCGTATCTTGCTGGCGCAGTCCGGCGTTCCGATGAGCGACAAGAACATCCTGGTTACCGGCGGAAGAGTACGCGCCGGCTATCGCATCGGCGAGGTGCTGTTTGAGAAGGCGGATCCCAGCAGCTTCCGGGGAATTCTCCATATCATAGGCGAAAGACCCGGAACCATGCATCACGCCTATTCAGTCTACATCACCGTCGCCCAAGGCAATCGATGGTCGCAGAGGAAGATAGATCACGACATTACGAAACTTGTGAGCAACGTTGCGGATACGGCCCTGCCGCCTAAGGAGGCTGCGAGGGAAACCCTGACGATCATCAGAGAAATCGTCGGCAAAGGAGTGAACGGCAGCCGGCGTTACGGCACATAGATAGGGCGAATTTGACAGGGCGGCCGAAAGCGCTGGCGACGTCACCTATGCGAAAGCGGTCGAAACGCGTTGCAAACGCGGTAGAAAGTCGTCTCCAAACCGACCAAATCGCGCCAGAAAAACAAAAGGATTCAAGCGAATTCGGCGAAATGTATCCTCATAATAAGAATACAGAATCAGAATACAGATAGTGCTCTTCCCGTGGGCGTTGTGCGTGTGAGGCAAGAAAACCGCCTGAACTGTAACGCCAGCGCCAACGAGGATTGATCGTTCGGCAAGCCCCTCGACCTTCCTGCCGTCACCTTCTCCGTGCCAAAGACGGGCAGAAGGCCGATGCCGTCGTCGATTTCGCCCATCGCTCGCCGTCGGCGACTGGCGAAACCGATGCTCGCGATGCGGGGAGAGATCTCCGGCAGGACAGCGAGGGCCTCCTCGCGACCAGTCAAAGAACAACGCTCATGGGACGGATTCCTCCCATGAATCCGGCGCAGTTATGCCAAGAGATGAGCCAACAGCGCCCGCAACTGAGCCGGCTTCACCGGCTTTCGCATCAGTTCGATGCCGAGACTTTTCGTCGTCTGCTGCAATTCGTCCGAGGGATCGGCCGTGATGATGAGGGCGGGGATCGCGCGCTGCAGATAAAGACGGGCTCCCGCAATAGTCTCGCTGCCGAGGTCGCCATGGTCGAGATGCTGGTCGGCGATGATGATGTCTGGAACCCAGTCCGTGTCGCCCAAGGCGGCAAGCGCATTGTCCGTCGAGGTGGCGGTGCGCACCACGCATTGCCAGCGCTGCAGCAGCGCGCCCGTCGCCTCCAGAACGGCATCGTCGTCCTCGATCAGCAGGACCTTTGTGCCGAACAGGCCGTAGCCGCGCGGGCCATCCGCCTCGACGGGCAGGCTTTGGGGCTCGGGCGCGGGGCCGCTGGCGAGCGGCAGTTCGAGCCGGAAGACCGTGCCGTGATCCGGCCTCGACGTAAAGGTCAGCCGGTGGCCGAGCGCATCGACCATGCGCCGCACGATCGACAGGCCGAGCCCCAGCCCGCCACCCGACGCATCGCCGTGAAGGGGGCGCTCGACCCGATGGAACTCGTCGAACACGGCTTCACGTTCATGGTCGGGGATGCCGCAGCCGGTGTCGATGACATCGATGCATGCCATTCCGTCGGCCCGGCGCAGGCCGACCAGGACGCCGCCTTCCGCGGTGTAGCGTATAGCGTTCGAGACGATGTTTTGGAGGATGCGCCGGAGCAGGGTGCGGTCGGAGCGCACGCAGAGCGATGTCGGGCGGAAGCGGAGCCTCAGCCCCTTCTTTTCGGCAAGAGGCTGGAAATCCGATTTGAGGCCGGCGAACAGCGGCTCCAGGGCTACGTCGCCGATCTCCGGGCGGACGACACCGGCATCGAGCTTCGAAATGTCGAGCAACGTTCTGAGCAGGTCGTCCATTGTCTCCAGAGAGCGCTCGACCTGCCGCACGAGCTTGCAGCCTTCCTCGCTTGTCTGAAGTTCCGCCAGGGCCGAGATCGACAGATGCGCCGCGTTGAGCGGCTGCAGCACGTCGTGGCTCGCTGCCGCGAGAAAGCGGGTCTTGGAAATGTTCGCCCGCTCGGCGTTCTCCTTGGCTGCGACGAGGTCGATGTTCGACTGTTCGAGGCGGCGCAGCGTCGCCCGCAATTCCTCGGTGCGGGTCTTGACCCGGTTTTCGAGATTGATCGCTGTCTGGAACAGCGAAAAGGCGTTGCCCTGCTGGTCCATGGCGCGCTCGACGCGCGACATCAGCGCCTGGTTGATGCGCTTCAGCCTGTCGACGTCGTTGATCTCCGTGGCGGCCATCGCGGCTTCCTATTCGGCGGCCTGCCGGCGGCCGAAGGCTATGCCGGTGAAGGTCTGGTTGAGATGCATGGAGCGATACTGCTCGCCATAGGTTCCGAAGCCGACGACATGATTCGCCCGGTAGAGCTCCGAAATGTCGCGAAGGATCTGGCGGTTCTCCGCGTCGAGGCGCCTCAACACGCAGTCGAAGCCGAGGATGACGTCCGTTCCTCCGAGCTTCTCGTCGACCATGCGCAATGCGGTGCGCGTCGATTCCACCATGCCCTTGGGCTGGGCGACCGTGAGCACGATGCCGTCGTCTATGGCGCAGAAGAACGACAGGGAGCCGTCGGGATGCACCTTCTGGATCGACCGGCAGTAGTACTCACCGCCCACCCGCACCACCACGGGATGGGAGGCGAAGCTCATCGGCGTCAGCGACTGGGCGTCGATGCCGATCGCCGCGGCATATTCCTCGGCGGCCGGACCGGCATTGAATTCGCGAACGATGCGGTGGCCCGGCTCGGAGGACGTGACGACGAGCTTTTCACCGGTCGGCACGAAGTTCTCGGTCTTGAACACATGGAACGGAACGTCGGTCGCGACCAATGTGATGATGGCGCAGTCCGATCCGGCCTCGCCATCGGCGATCAGGCTTGTCGTTTCGAAATGAAGGTCGTCGCCCGCGGAGCCGCCGATCAGCGGGATGTCGTCGAGCCCCCAATGGATCGCCGAGGTCACCGCTTCCTCGGCATAGGACAGGCCGTCGATGAAGGAGAGCGCGAAGACCTGTCGGCCGGCGGCCGTATCGGCGAGCTGCCGCCTCAGGCGCGCCACATGTTCGGCCACAAGGTCCAATCCCGACGAGGAAACCTGCCTGATCATTGCCGACGCGACGGTGAACGCCCCTTGCGGGAATAGGATTGCAACCGCGCCGCCGTCGCCGATCCCGTGGGGTGTGATTTCGCCGGCAGTCGAGCAGCCGGCATAGGGCAGGCCCGGCGCGTGTCGGCGAAGCGCGGCGACCAGATCCTCGGCGCGAATCCGGGACTGCGAGAAGAAGAGCAGGGAAAAGCCGGCCCCGATGGTCCCGGCAGTGTCGGCGATCGATTCGGCGAAGCTATCTGCGTCGGCCTCGCCAGCCGCCAGGACCGTCATCCCACAGCCATAGGTCGTGCGCGAAATTCCCAGCGCCGTTTCCTCCTTCCATGTCAGCGGCACCTTCTGAACGGGCGCCGTCACGGGAAGACATCTTTGTCCGGACCGGCCGGTTTGACAATGCCCTTTGGCGCGATATGGCGCGCGGGGGGCTTGCGACCGAAAGTATAATATACGCATATTTGCCCCCTCGGCATTGTTTCGCCGAAGGACGAAGATGGAGCGGGGCTGGCCCCTGGGCAGGCCTTTGGGAGGTTTTGAATGTCTGAAGTCACGATCACGGTAAATGGTCGAACCGTCACCAAGTCGGTGGAAGACCGAACCCTGCTCGTTCATTTCCTGCGCGAGCACGTGGGGCTGACCGGTACCCATGTCGGCTGCGACACCTCGCAATGCGGTGCCTGCGTCGTCCATGTCGATGGCAAGGCCGTCAAGTCCTGCACGATGCTTGCCGCGCAGGCATCCGGTTCCAGCGTGGTGACGATCGAGGGGCTGGCCAACGGGGCCGACCTTCATCCCGTGCAGGCCGCGTTCCGGGAGCATCACGGCTTGCAATGCGGCTTCTGCACGCCCGGCATGATCATGGCGGCGACCGACATGATTCGCCGCCACCCGGAGGGACTCGACGAGCCGACGGTGCGGGCGGAGCTCGAAGGGAATATCTGCCGCTGCACCGGTTACCACAACATCGTCAAGGCGATCCTGGCCGCGTCGCAGGCCATGGCGAAGGATGCGAGGACGGCCGCCTAGGCCCGGTATTCCTGGCGCTCACTGGTTCGGGAGGAAGACTCTGATGGGAATGGAAGGCATTGGCGCCAGGGTGGCGCGCAAGGAAGACAGGCGCTTCATCACCGGCGCGGGTCGCTATGTCGACGACATGGTGGTTCCCGGCATGAAGCATGCCGTCTTCGTGCGCAGTCCATACGCGCACGCCGATATCAAGAAGATCGATGTGACGAAGGCTCAGTCCATGCCCGGCGTCATCGGCGTGTTGACCGGCAGGGAACTCAAGACCGACGGCATCGGCAATCTGATCTGCGGATGGATGGTCCATTCGAAGGACGGCACGCCGATGAAGATGGGCGCGTGGTCGCCCCTGGCGGTCGATCGGGTGCGTTACGTCGGCGACGCGGTGGCGATCGTCGTTGCTGAAACCAAGGGAGAGGCGCGCGACGCCGCCGAGGCGGTGGAAGTGACCTACGAGGAAAGGACGGCCGTCACCGACGCCGTGGCGGCGCTCAAGCCTGGCGCGCCCCAGCTCCATCCGGAGGCGGAAGGGAACCTCATCTTCGACTGGGAGCTCGGCGACGCGAAGGCCGCCGATGCGGCGATCGCCAACGCCGCGCATGTGACCAGGATGCACATCGTCAACAACAGGCTCGTGCCGAACGCCATGGAGCCGCGAGCTGCGCTCGGGCACTACGACAAGGGCGAGGACCACTACACCTGCTGGACGACGTCGCAGAATCCGCATGTCGCCCGCCTCGTCATGAGTGCCTTCTACAACATCGCGCCGGAGAACAAGCTGCGGGTGATCGCGCCCGACGTTGGCGGCGGCTTCGGCTCCAAGATCTTCATCTATCCCGAGGAGATCGTCTGCCTGTGGGCGTCCAAGAAGACCGGCGTTCCGGTCAAATGGGTCGCCGACCGGACGGAGAGCTTCCTCACCGACGCCCATGGCCGAGACCATGTGACCGAAGTGCAGCTCGCCTTCGACAAGGACAACAAGATGACGGGATTGAAGGTCGATACGATCGCCAATTTCGGCGCCTACATGTCGCTCTTCTCGTCTTCGGTCCCGACCTACCTCTATGCCACCCTACTGTCGGGCCAGTATGCCATCCCGGCGATCCACGCGAATGTGCGTGCCGTCTACACCAATACGGCGCCCGTCGACGCGTATCGCGGGGCAGGGCGGCCCGAGGCGACCTATGTGCTCGAACGCATCGTCGAGACGGCCGCGCGGGAACTTGGAGTCTCCCCAGCCGAATTGCGCCGGAAGAACTTCATCACGAGCTTCCCCTATCAGACACCCGTCATCATGAACTATGACACGGGTGACTATGCCACCTCGCTCGACGCGGCGATGGCGGCCGCGGACTACCAGGGTTTTGCCGCGCGCAAGGCGGAAGCCGCCACGCGGGGCAAGCTGCGCGGCATTGGCATGAGCTGCTACATCGAGGCTTGCGGCATCGCGCCCTCCGCCGCGGTCGGCTCGCTCGGCGCGGGCGTCGGCCTGTGGGAATCGGCAGAGGTCCGGGTCAACGCGGTCGGCACGATCGAGGTGCTGACGGGCTCCCACAGCCACGGCCAGGGCCATGAGACGACCTTCGCGCAGCTTGTCAGCGAGCGCTTCGGCGTGCCGATCGACAGCGTGTCCATCGTCCACGGCGACACCGACAAGGTGCAGATGGGCATGGGCACCTATGGCTCGCGTTCCGGCGCGGTCGGCATGTCGGCCATCGTCAAGGCGCTCGACAAGGTCGAGGCCAAGGCCAAGAAGATCGCAGCCCATCTGATGGAAGCCGACGAGGGCGACATCGTCATCGAGAACGGCGCCCTGAAGGTGGCGGGAACCGACAGGAGCGTTCCCTGGTTCCAGCTGGCGCTTGCCGCCTATACGGCCCACAACCTGCCTTCGGGCATGGAGCCGGGTCTCAAGGAAGGCGCCTTCTACGATCCGACCAACTTCACCTTCCCGGCCGGCTGCTACATCTGCGAGGTCGAGATCGATCCGGAGACCGGCACGACGGAGATCGTGCAGTTCGTGGCGGCGGACGATTTCGGCAAGATCATCAACCCGATGATCGTCGAAGGCCAGGTACATGGCGGCATAGCGCAAGGCGTCGGCCAGGCGATGCTGGAAGGATGCCAATATGATGCTTCCAGCGGACAGCTCGTGACGGCCAGCTACATGGATTATACCATGCCGCGCGCCAGCGACCTGCCGTCCTTCAAGGTGTCGACCAGCGAGACACCTTGTCCGGGGAATCCGCTCGGCATCAAGGGTTGCGGCGAGGCCGGAGCCATCGGCTCGCCTCCGGCGGTCATGAACGCCATCACGGATGCCATCGGCACCAACGATCTCACCATGCCGGCGACGCCGTCCAAGGTCTGGGCGGCGATCAAGGCAGCGACGAAACATTGAGCCAATGGCGAGCGGCCGCAGCGCATGCCGGAGGCATGCCGCGGCGCGCTCGCCGGCTCCTGAAGGGAGGCACCCCACATGTATTCAGTGAATTATCATCGGGCAGCTTCGGTCGCCGACGCGGTCGAGAAGGCCCAGGGCGGCGATGCCAAGTTCCTCTCCGGCGGAATGACGCTCATACCCGCCATGAAGACGCGCCTTGCGGCGCCTTCGGACGTCATCGACCTCATGCACATCCCCGATCTCAAGGGCATCAAGGTTTCCGGGAACGAGGTGACGATCGGAGCCGCGACTCCTCATGCGGAAGTGGCGGCGAACGAGACGCTCAGGAAGCTCTGCCCGGCCATCACCCATCTCGCCGCACATATCGGCGATCCGCATGTCAGGCATCGCGGCACGATCGGCGGGTCGATCGCGAACAACGATCCGGCCGCCGATTATCCCGCCGCGATGCTGGCGCTCGGCGCCACGATCGTGACGAACCTGCGCGAGATCCCGGCCGAGGAGTTCTTCACCGGCCTGTTCGAAACCGCCCTCGAGGAGGGCGAGATGGTCACGGCGGTGCGGTTCACGGCGCCGGCCACGGCAGGCTACGCCAAGTTCCCCAACCCGGCCTCCCGTTACGCCGTGACCGGCGTGTTCGTGGTCAAGGATCAGAATGGCGTCCGCGCTGCCGTCACCGGAGCCGGTGAAGACGGCGTGTTCCGCTCGCAGGAGATCGAGGCCGCGCTTGCCAACAAGTTCGATGCTTCCGCGCTGGACGGCATCCAGATTCCGTCGGATGGTCTCATGAGCGACATCCACGCTTCGCCGGAGTATCGCGCCAACCTGATTGCCGTGATGGCCAAGAGGGCAGTGGCGGCCGCGAACGGCTGACCGACCGAGCAGCGCTCATACCCCTCATCCGGCCCTTCGGGCCACCTTCTCCCACAAGGGGAGAAGGGAAGGCTGGCCGCAACGATGATGCCAATCGCTAGCGTTTGCGATCGGCAGGAGCGCTTCTGCAAAGCTCCCCCTTCTCCCCTTGTGGGAGAAGGTGGCCGCGCGAAGCGCGGTCGGATGAGGGGTCTGCGAGGCGCGGATCAGGCCGCTACCGACAGGCGCCTCTGGCGCATGCGATAATTGTATCGCATACCGCGTCGAGATCGCGCAGCACGTCGTCGTTCCAGAAGCGCAGAACCTGAAAGCCGCGCGCGTTCAGCTCGGCGTCCCGTCGACGGTCATAGGCGCTGTCGCCATGCTGGCTGCCATGGATTTCGACGATGAGCTTGGCCTGCAGACAAACGAAGTCGGCGATGTAGTTGCCTGGCGGCGGAACTTGATCCGGTCCAACCGCCGGGCGCGTAGTTCTCTCCACAGCTCCTCCTCGGCCTCCCTTGGAGCGCGCCGCATCGAGCATGCGAAGGTGAGATTTCTTGAAGGGACGTGCTGATGTGGCATGTTTGTATTGGACATCGAAACATGGACCGACGCAACTGACGATTGAGATGGCGACACCCCTCATCCGACCTCGCTTCGCGAGGCCACCTTCTCCTACAGGGGGAGAAGGGGAGCTTTGCAGAAACGCTCCTGCCAATCGCAAACGCTGGCGATTGGCCTCGGCATTGCGGCCAGCCTTGCCTTCTCGCCTTGTGGGGAAAGGTGGCCTCGCGAAGCGAGGTCGAATAAGGGGTCTGCGAGGCGGGAACGCAGCTCCCTCCACAGCTTCTCCTCCGCCGCCGAGGATTGAGATGGCAAGAATCCCTCGGATGAGTGGTGCCTGCCGCTTCTCTTCAAATCCTTCGCACGAAATACCGCACCGACTTGGCGCCGCCGTGGATGACGGCGTCGCCGACCTCGGAGAAGCCGAGAGCGGCATGGAAGGCGTCCGAGGCCGGGTTCGGCGGTTCGGCATTGACTTCGCAGGTGACCATGGTGTGCCCGACCTTCGCGGCGACATCGAACAGGTCGCTGTAGAGGCGGCGTGCGTGGCCGCGGCCGCGGGCGGCATTCGCAACCACGACGCGGTCGACATAGACAAAACGCGGGTAGCGCGATCTGAACCAGAGATAGTTCGGGCTGTCGTAGGAGGCGTTCTGATCGAAGGCCATGAGAAAGGCCTCCAGCCTGCCGATGCGGCGCGTATGGAACGCCTGTCCGATCAGGTAGCTCAGCCGTTCCGGCTCCAGCCATGACAGCTCGGCGGCATGCTCGTTGTTGAGCGCGAGGATGGCCGGCTCGTCCGGCGCAGAAACCCGTTCGATTGGAAGAGGAGCGTTCATTTACTTCATCCGTGCCGCGGCGATGGTTGCCGCCACGAGGGCGCCGTCGGTGATGGTGTTGCGATATTCGCGATCGAGATCCGCGCCGCCCATGCCCACGTCGGGGTTGCGGTAGAGCATGACGCTCGGCACGTCCTTCAAGGCGGCAAAATGCAATTCGGTCAATCCGGTCTCGGCCTGGACGGCGGAAATGTTGGAGGGATCGAGCGCGCCGCAGCCGACGATGACGATCCGCCCGGTCGCCTGCTTCACCAGCCTGGCCAATAGCGGGGCGCCGTCGGTCGCCTTGTCGCGCTGTCCGCTGGTCAGGACCCGGCCGACGCGGCAGCGGATCAGCGCCTCCAGCGCGTCGTTCGCGTCGCGCGTCATGTCGAAGGCGCGGTGACAGGTGACGTTGAGCGATCCGGCGCGACGGGTGAGTTCGGCCATGCGCGTCTCGTCGATGGTACCGTCCGCGTTGAGACAGCCAAGCACGACCCCGGCGACGCCGAGATCGCGCAGTGTCTCGACATCCGCCAGCATCGATGCGTATTCGGCTTCGGAATAGAGGAAGTCGCCGCCGCGCGGCCTGACGATCACGTGGAAGGGTATGGTGGCTAAGCGCAGAGCTTCACGAACAGTGCCGTAACTCGGCGTGATGCCGCCTTCGACGAGGCTGGCGCAAAGCTCGACCCGGTCGGCGCCGGCCCGCTGGGCCGCGACCAGCCCGTCAATCCCCTCGACACAGACTTCGATCAGTGGGCTGTTCATCGCCGAGCATGTCCTGTTTGTTCGGAGCCGACCGAGGCGTAGTGGATTTGCCGCTGCTTGGCTAGTTGCACCAAGCGCTTCGTCTCGGAGTGGTATATGTATAATTCAATCAACCTGCGTTGTTGGCGATGCCAAGCATGTCTTTGCCCATTTGGTTCATGTTGGAATGATGGTCGGAAAACGAACGTGACCGAGCTTCGATAGATTCTTTCCGGAATTCATTGGATTCTTTGTCTATGTTTCGTACAGTGCCCCGTCCTGACGAGATTTTTCCTTTCGCGTTCGGGCGTATCGCGCGGTGGGTTTCGATAAATGTCCCTGCAAGGCCCTGAGGGAGGTCGAGTTGGTGGATCAAACGCCTGACGTGGTTCGGGATGCTCTTTTGCGCATCCTCGGCTCTCCGGATTTTGATGCTACCGACCGCATCCGCAGGTTCCTGACCTATGTCGTCGAAGAGACGCTCGACGGCAGGCCGGAAAGGATAAAGGCCTACAGCATCGCGACCTCGGTGTTCGGCCGCGACGAGAACTTCGACCCTCAGATCGACTCGATCGTGCGCATCGTGGCCGGGCGCATGCGGCGGTCTCTCGAGCACTATTATCTGACGGCCGGACGCAACGATCCGGTTCATATCCGCATCCCCAAAGGCTCTTACGTGCCTGTCTTCGAGAATGCCGACCGAATGGAGCCATTGCCCGGTCGGCCGCCGGACACTCCGACTCAAAGGCCGGCGGGCAGACCCTCGATCCTGGTCGAAGCGTTCATGGAAGAAGGCGACCACTCCGCCTATCCCGATTTCGCTCGTGGCTTGACCCGATCCCTGATCGTCGGTCTCACCCGATTTTCCGGATTCCGTGTGTTCGGACCGGAGGCGGCAGTGCAATACGAGGGGGAGGGTGGTCGCGGGAAAACCGCCGACATGCCGGTCGACTACATCCTCAGCGGTGGAGCAACGGTCTCCCGTACGCATTTCGGGATTGACGCACTCGTTGTGGAGACGCGGACGGGCCGAACGATCTGGGCGGACAGTTTCGAACGACCACTGCAACCATCGGAGATATTCTCGCTCCGAAACGAGGTAGCGAACTGCGTGGCGCGAACGTTGGCTCAGCCCTATGGGATCATCCACAGCGACCGCGCGAAGGACGCCGATGGCGACCCTCCAAATCGGCTGAGCAGCTACAATTGCGTGCTGCTGTTCTACCAGTACTGGCGCACGTTCGATCAGCAGATGGTGGAGCAGGTGCGTGAATGCCTGGAGCGGACGATACGATCCGAGCCCAACTACGCGGAGGCCTTCGCCTGCCTTTCGCTCATGTATTCCAACGTCCACCGCTTCGGAAACAAGATCCTTTCGATCGATGTCGATCCGCGCGAGCGAGCACTCAGGCTGGCGGAACGAGCGATCGAGCTGGCCCCCAACTCCAGTTGGAGCCACTATGCACGGTCGATGGCCTACTGGTTCGCGGGGGACGTTGCATCGAGCCTCGCGTCGCTGGAGCGAGGTCGTATGCTCAATCCCAACGATACGGCCATCATGGCCGACCTCGGCCAGCGCTATGCGATGCTGGCGGATTGGGAGAAAGGCGTTCCGCTGATCGAAGAGTCCTTTAGAGCGAACCCTGCCCAGCCCGGGAGCTACAGGGTGGGGCTATTCCTGTATCACTACGCGCAGGGGCGGTACGAGCAAGCTCTCATGGAGGCGCGCAAGATGGGCACCCCCCATGTGCTCTACGGCCCGATCACCCTTGCCATGGCCGCCGCCCAACTCGGGCGCTGGGACGAGGCGAGAGAGGCAGTGCATCGCATCGTCGAGCTCGATCCCAGCTATGGGGATCACATCGTGTCCGACATGGAGAGCCGCAACCTTCACCCGGATCTTATCCGCCTTGTCGTGGAAGGATTGGGAAGGGCGGGTCTGACAGGCCGCGATACGACACCTTCGCAGCCGCTTTCGGCATGATGTTCTCAGTTCGGCGAATGGCCTTGCAGTGGATCCATCTCGGAGTGCCGGCACATGCACGTTCAGTGTGTGAGATTTGGCCTAGTGCTCGCCTTTTCCACGGCGCTTCTGGCGCCTGCCCTTTCGCAGAATGCAGCTGGGTTTGCAGTACCACAGCCAGAGTTCGATTCGCGCAAGATCTTCTTCATGCTGTTTCTGATGCTCGGGCCCATCAAAATTCTTGTTCCATTCGTGAACTTGACGGGTGGTTCCGATGTCGAGTTCCGTCGGCGTCTGGCTTTCAGGTCAATCTTGTTCTCGGCAGCCGCGCTCGCGCTCGCTGTCGTGCTAGGCCGCACCATGCTCGAGAACTTCGATATCTCATTGCCTGTCCTGGCAATGACGGGCGGGATCGTACTCTTCCTTGTCGCTTTGCAAACCGTATTGCAGCAATCCGCGGGCGGCATCGATCGATCGACGCCGGTTAGTCAGTCGGCTGAGCTGAGGCATGCCCTGACGCCGCTCGCATTCCCGATAATCGTCACCCCTTATGGGATCGCAGCCGTAATCGTTTTTGCTACGCTTGCCGCGGGCCAATACCAGGCGGAATTGACCGTGGGCGGAATCGTGCTGATGATCTTGGCCCTGGATTGGATTGCCATGCTTTTTGCAGGGTTCATCCTGAAGTGGGTCGGCACGGCATTGCAAGTTTTTGCCGTAGTGCTGGGTGTCACGCAGATCGCCCTTGGCCTTCAAGTGATCCTGCACAGCCTTAGCATGATGGGCGTTTTTCAGATCGCCGGTTGAAATCGTGCATCTCGCCAAAAATGTGTAGCGGTTTCGGGTAAACGACACGCAAGAAAAAATAGCCAAAGCATTTCGCGCAAATCTCTCAATTTGCGCGAAATGCTTTAGGTCGATTGACCAAGTTCGCTGACAGGGGCTGTCGTACTGGCTCGCGACTGCACCGGTTCACCCAAGCGCATCGTTGCGTTGCGCCATTTGATCCAGACGTGGATCGGAATTCCGGCAAGTACAAGCAGAAATCCGAGGAAAACCGTCTGGGCGCCCGCGCCGTAGAGCGCCCATAGTGAATATGCGAAACCAAGAGAGCCGAGCAAGGCAGTCTTCACGACGGCGGGGGCGCCAGAGGTGCGGCCGGTCCTCACGAGGATCATCAGCTCGGCCAGCGAGCATAGCGCATAGGGTAGGAGGCTCGACATCACCGCCAGCAGGATGATCGTGTTGAATGCGCCGACCAGCCCTTTCGCGAAGTTCATGATCACCAGGATCGAAGCCAGCAGGTTGGAAAAGACCAGGGCGTTCGCCGGCGTGCCATAGCGCGACAACTTGCCAAGGCGCTCGGGAAAGATATGGTCGAGTGCCGCGCCGTAGGGAACCTGGCCACAGAGCAGGGTGAAGCCGTTCAGCGTTCCGAAGGTGGAGATCACGGCGCCGATGGCGACAAGCACTCCCCCGGCCGCTCCCCACATCTCCCGCGATACATCGGCCAAGGGTGCTGTCGAAAGGGCAAGCATTTCCGGCGATACAACGCCGATCGCCACTGTCGTGACCGCTATGTAGACGGCGGCCGCGACCAGCACGCCCAAGATGGTCGCTCGCGGAATGGTCTTCTCCGGCTCGATCACATTTCCCGCCGGGACCGTGGCCGACTCCAGCCCGAGATAGGCCCAGAGCGTCAGGGCTGCGGCACCCGAGATCGCAGCAAGATCGGATTTGCCGCTCGTGTTGATCGGCGTGAAATTCGTCGAGTCCACCCAGAAGAAACCCAAGGTGCCGATGAGCACAAGCGGAACCAGCTTCAGCACCGTGGTGACGATCTGTACGAAGCCGGCTTCCTGCACCCCCCTCACGTTGATGAGGGTGAGCGTCCAAATGGCTAACAGCGCCACGGCGAGGCTGTAGGCTTCAGAGGTTCCCACCGCGGGGATCAGGAAGCCGACATATCCGGCGAGCGCCACGGCGACAGCGGCATTGCCGGTCCACAGGGCAATCCAATAGCCCCAGGCGATGATGAAGCCAGCGAATTCTCCGTAACCCTCCTGGGTATAGGCATATGGCCCCCCGGTCTTGGTAACGATCCGCGAGAGCCGGCCGAAGACCACTGCCAGGATAAGTGCGCCAAGTGAGGTGACGATCCAGCCACCAAGCGAAATCGGCCCGAACGCCGCGAGCGATGCCGGCAACAGGAATATACCGGAGCCGATCATGTTTCCGACCACGAGGGCCGTACAGGCGGCGAGACCCAGTTCGCCGGCCGATGGCCTGCGAGCGTCGGTCGTACCAAGCTTCGTCCCCTGTTGTTCAGTCATGTCATCGCCTGTCCTGGGTGTCGCGCAAGGTGCTGTCAGCCATGAGGTCGTTCATAAAACACGAGCATTTTTCAGGAACTCCTGGATCTCGTCTTCCAGCGCGGCGATCACTGATTTGTAGTCGGGAATCTCAGGCCGCTCGCTCGCATCGGGACGAGCCTCGAACCAGGACAGGCTGGCACGAGCCAGAGTATATTCCTCGCAAATTGTTCGAAACGCTTCGTCTTTCAGCGCCAGTCGCCGAATGAGCGACCCCTTGCCGGGAAAGCGTTCTATGATCTGCTTCAGATCGAGGCGTGCAGGTTCATCCGCGCTGGCCATCAATCCCTCCTGGAGGGGTAAGATAACGTCAGGCGCCGAACTGCCGGAAGTAAGTCACTGTTTCATGCGAGCATTGCACGAACTGGGACATGGAGCGCATTGGGCAGCGGCGGAGTGCGGAGGAGGAGCCTCCGAGAGTGTCCTGACTGCTTCCGATGTGCGATGGAGCCCCGCTGTGAGCTGGCGAGGGGGGAATTCCGCCAATGTAGATGGGGTCGAGGCGAGTTTACCGTAAGTTACGCTTCGACGCTCGCACGCGATGCCGTGGGGGGTATCCTGAACCATAGGTGCTGGTGGCCGCTGAGCCCTCAAACACGGCCTGCTGCACTCCGCGGCTGCCGTTCGACCGTCGCTCGAGAGCCAGCACCTGGGGAAAGTTCTCATGGATCAGCCGATACATCCCGCAGCAGTTGACCATCTGCCCTTCTTCATAACTGCTCCAGGGCAGTCCGACGTCCTTTTCAACGTGATGGCCGTCGTCATCGTCATCGTCATCTTGCTGATCGGCAGCCTGTATTTCACGCTCCACGCATTGCCGGAGCGCATGGCTCATCGAGCGTCCAGAACCCAATTGCAGATCGTGGCGGTGCTGTGCCTGATCGCGCTCTTTACGCACAATCACCTGTTCTGGATCGCCGGGCTACTCCTTGCGCTGGTGGAGCTTCCTGACTTCAGCACACCCGCGAATTCGGTCGCCTCCTCTCTCGATCGCATCGCCAACCGGTACGAAAGCCAGGCCTCGGCGGCACCGATCGTGGGACTTTCCGAGCCGATCCCCGCGCAACAGCCGGTTCAGGAGCCTCCGGTTCCGGGCGAGAAACGGATCGTCACCGAAGCGCTCGATGGAGGAGCGCAGGCATGATCGAGTTCTTCCTCTGCTCCCTGTTGACGATCTTTCCCGACTATCTCTACCGGCGGTACGTCCAAGGCAAACGCATCGGCCGCGAGATCACCATCTATTCCATGTGGTACGAGTTGAGGTGGGGTATCACGGCCTGCCTGGTGCTCACACTTTCTTTGATCACACTCATTTTCTATTTCCATCCGGCTTCAAGCAACGTTACGGCCGTGTTCCGAACGGTCACCATTCTGCCGGAGAAGAACGGGCGCGTGGCGGAAGTGTTCGTCGCGCTCAATCAGAAGGTGGAGGCCGGCCAACCTCTATTCCGGCTCGACAACTCCGAACAGGAGGCTGCACTCGAGACCGCGCGGCGCCAGGTCGCCGAGGTCTCGGCGGAAACCGAAGTGACCAAGACGGAACTCGCCGCCGCAGATGGGCTCATCCAGCAGGCCGAAGCTGCGTACAGGCAGGCGCTCGACGAACTCGCGACAAAAACCGACCTGCTGAACCGCAACGCGAATGTGGTCACGCGGCGCGAGGTGGAGAAGCTCCAAGTCGCCGCCGATGGCCGCAAGGGCGCGGTCGACGCTGCAATCGCCAACAAACAGAGCCTGAGGACCAAGATCGAGACGTTGCTGCCCGCCAGGCAGGCGAGCGCGGAAGCGGCCCTGGCGCAAGCGAAGGTCGAACTCGACAAGACGATTGTCCGGGCAGGCGTCACCGGAACCGTCCAGCAGTTCACGCTACGGGCCGGCGACGTCGTCAACCCGATGATCCGTTCCGCGGGCATATTGGTGCCGGCGGAAGCGGGCCGCGCAGCACTCGTTGCAGGCTTCGGGCAGATCGAGGCACAGGTATTGCGGGCGGGCATGATCGCCGAGGCAACGTGCTCCGCAAAACCACTGACCATCATCCCCATGGTGGTCACACAGGTCCAGGACGTGATCGCGGCAGGACAGTTTCGTCCGACCGACCAGCTCATCGACGTACAGCAGATTGCCCGACCGGGCACGATCACCGTCTTCCTGGAGCCCCTTTTCCCAGGCCTTCTGGAGGGCATCCCTCCGGGAAGCAGCTGCATCGCCAACGCCTATACGAGCAACTACAACGAGCTGCACGGGGGCAATCTTAGCACGCCGCGCTGGTTCTTCCTGCACCTGATCGACACAGTCGGCCTCGTCCATGCGATGATCCTGCGCGTCCAGGCCTTGCTCCTGCCAATTCAAACACTCGTGCTCTCGGGCGGCCATTAGGAAAATCGGCGTGGTGCAGGCGAACGCTGCCCTTTCGCGACTGCCCTTCGCTCAAGGCCTTGACGGCTACCAGAGTTCCTGGCTTCGCGACGATATATCCGCGGGGCTGGCAATCGCGGCGGTCGGGCTGCCCAGCGCCATCGCCTATCCGGCAATCGCCGGTCTTCCGCCGGAGACCGGGATTTACGCCAGTATCGCCCCGCTTGTCGCCTATGCTCTGTTCGGGCCTTCCAAACAGCTGATCGTCGGGCCTGACGCCGGCACGATGACTGTCCTGGCTGCAGCGATGGCGACCATCCTGGCGGCCGCGCCCGGCGCGGATCCGGTCGCCTTGGCCGGGATCCTGGCGATGGTGGTGGGCGCGCTCTGCCTTATCGCGCGAGTACTGCGCCTGGGCATCCTGGCGAGCTTTCTTTCCCGTCCCATCCTCATTGGCTTCTTCGCCGGTATCTCCCTCTCGATCCTCGTTGGTCAGATCGGGCGGCTGACAGGTCTCTCGATCGAAGCGGACGGCCTCATTCCGCCCCTTCTGGAGCTGGTTCGAAGGGCCGGTTCGATCCATTGGCTTTCCCTGATTCTTGCCCTCTCGATGTTTGCTCTCTTGCAGGTGGCCGCTGCGCTGAAATCCCCGGTTCCGGGGCCGGTGCTGGTCGTCGTGCTGTCGATCCTCCTGTCCTTCGCCTTCGATCTTCAGGGGCAAGGCGTCGCTGTGGTCGGGAACATTCCAGCCGGCCTGCCCGGCCTGCATCTGCCCGGCCTCGGCGGTCTCCCCTTGGATAGGCTGCTCAGCGGGGCTGTCGCGATCTTTCTCGTCAGCTTCGGGTCTGGGATCGTCACTGCCCGCAGCTTTGGCGCCAAAGGTGGCTATCGCGTAGATGCGAACCGGGAACTCCTGGGGTTCGGAGCCGCGAACCTGGCCGCAGGAGCCTTCGGCGCCTTTCCGGTGACGGCTTCGGATTCGCGGACCGCCATCAATGCCACTGTCGGTGGCCGATCCCAGATCGCCGGTATCGTGGCAGCAATGGCCCTCGTCGGAACCTTGCTGTTTCTCTCACCTGCCTTGAAAGTGCTGCCGATCCCCGCCCTCGGGGCCATCCTTGTGGCGGCGGCGATCAGTCTGATCGACATCCGGGCGCTCAGGCAGATCTGGCGCATCAGCCCCATGGAGTTCGGCTTCGCCTTGATCGCGTTGCTGGGGCCGATCAGTCTCGGCGTTCTCAACGGGGTCATCGTCGCGGTCGGCGCGACCTTGCTCTATGTCCTGCGCAAGATGATGTTTCCGCGGGATGCCATGCTCGGTCGAAAGGCGGGCTGGGACGGCTTCTACAAGCTGCATCGCGATCCGCTGGCGCGTCCAGTGCCGGGCTTCGCCGTCTGGCTTATCCAGGGCAGCCTCCTCTTCTTCAACGCGGAGCATGTCGAAACACGCCTGCGCCGCATCGTGAGGGACCTGCCCGAGCGGACGGAGTGGTTCATCCTCGATGCCGGCGCCATCGTTCAGGTCGACAGCACCGGTGCTGCGATGCTGGACGACATCCGTGTCGAACTCTCCGGTCGAGGCGTCGCCCTGGGTTTCGCCGAACTCCATGCCGAGGCACGCGCCTTGCTCGAGCGCGCAGGCGTTATCGAGCGGACGGGAGACGACATGGTTTTCGACAATCTCGACGAGGCGTTCCGCGCGTTCGAGACGCGGTCCAGCCGGAAGCTCGTGTAAGTCAGATTATCAGTGGCCTATCACTAGGAGGGAAGACCGATGAGCAAGAACAAGAAAAACAAGAAGAACAAGGACGAAAACAAGCCAAATGACGCGCAGTCGCCCGTCGTGCAGGACAATGTCGTCATAGAATTCGAAAAAAAGAAATACTCGAAGGAATTGGCGCGCCTCCAGGTCGAGCTCGCGCATTTGCAGGCCTGGGTCAAGTCCTCCGGCGCGCGCATCGTCATCATCTTCGAAGGGCGTGACGCGGCAGGGAAGGGAGGCATGATCAGGCGTATTGTCGAGCGTCTCAGCCCGCGGGTTTTCCGCGTCGTCGCGCTGCCTTCGCCCTCGGATCGAGAGAAGTCCCAGATCTACATGCAGCGCTATATCAGGCACCTGCCGGCCGCGGGCGAGGTCGTGATCTTCGATCGTAGCTGGTACAACCGCGCGGGTGTGGAGCGGGTCATGGGCTTCTGCACGGAAAAGCAGGCCCTCCGTTTCCTGCAGCTGTGCCCGGCCTTCGAGGCTGCGATGGTCGATGCCGGTATAACATTGCTCAAATACTTTCTCACTGTCGGGCCGGAGGAGCAGGAACGGCGCTTCCGCCGTCGGATCGAGGATCCGATGAGGCAATGGAAACTCAGCCCGATGGACCTGGAATCCTACCAGCGGTGGTGGGACTACACGCGCGCCTATGACGATATGCTAAGGTTGACGAACTCGCCCCACGCCCCATGGTGGCTCGTCAGGTCTGACGACAAAAAGAAGGCCCACATCAATTGCATCACGCATATTCTCGGCTCCATCCCGTATGAGAGGGTGAAATTCGAGGAGCCGATACTGGGCAAGCGGCAAAAACGACCTGAGGGCTATATCGAGGATACGACAGCTCGCAACTTCGTACCGGACGTTCATTGAGGCAGAAAGGCGGAATGGCTGCTCCCGCGGGAGCAGCCGGCCGGGTCTCACTTGGTTTCTTGAGCCCAGTTCAGGTAAAAACCCACATCGCCAGGGATGCCGCCGGGAAAATTGATGATCATCGCCTTGAGCTTGAAGCCCTGCGGCTTTCCGAATTCCTGGTAGCGTTCAAAGAATTCCTTGGCCTTGCCCTGGAGCGTCTTTGGCCAGTCGGGGTCGTTGCTGTTGATCGCGCGTCCGCTATCGGAGCAGAGATCAGAGGGGAAACTGTAGACCAGCGCCTCGAGCTTTCCGTCTCTTACCGCGTTCATCACGAGGCGGCGGACAGTAGCTATTTCGTTTTCAGTCACATGGTGCTTGAGGAAATCCTCCGTGAAGGTGGTGATTTCCTTTTGCTTCGCTTCCTGTTCTTTCCTGTAGAGACTCGCTTTCTCCAACTCCTTCTCGAGAAGCATCTGGCGGAGCTGCGCCGCAGAGGGTGGGGTGTCTGTCGATTGAGCCATGTCACCAATCCATCCTATTTGAGGTGGAAATATTAGCACAGCAGAAGGACGTTTTTCTGCTGCGAGCCTCACTGTGTTCGAAACATACGGTTATATACGAAGGTCACGCCCGTAATTAACGCCGCGCTCAAGGCCCTGCGGATATTGTTTGGTTTTTCCGGAATCTTTTGGCATTCGTGCAACATCTTTTGGCATTCGCGCAACAAAGGCAGTGGCGAAGAAGCTGGGCACGGACCACCGAGTGAATCCTAGTTAGTTACCCGGTTCTGCCTTGGATTGATCTCAAACAAGATCGACTGTTCATCCGGTTGAATTGCGACAGGTTGAATTGCGACAGGTAGAAGCCGCAGCGCTGATGGATTTCCCGACGCAAGTCTCTCCGCCTTCGATGGACATGCTAGCCTTCCGCATCGCTGGTCCCTTCTCTTACGCCAACTGTCGTTCGCGAGACCCGGCTCGCTCGGTCCTTCCAAACCTCTCATACCGTGGGCGAGGGGAAACGACGTTTTGGGATCTGGTCATTCCCAGGGGTGATCCGGGGAGGAAGCAATAAATGTCGACGACAGCGATCACTGGCGAGCAGCCCAGGACGACATCCGAAACAACTCACAAGCTGACCTTGCTGCCGCTCATAGCCCTTGTCATCGGCTCGATGATCGGTGGAGGGGTATTCAACCTCCCGTCCGACATGTCGCGGCAGGCTTCTCCCGGAGCGATCCTCATCGGCTGGCTGATAACGGGCGTCGGAATGCTGATGCTCGCCTTTGTCTACCAGAGGCTCGCACTGCGCAAGCCTGACCTCGATGCCGGTCCCTATGCCTATGCCAAGGCCGGTTTCGGCCCCTTTGTCGGTTTCAACAGCGCCTGGGGGTATTGGCTGAGCGCGTTTCTCGGAAACGTTGCCTATGCGGTCGCTATCTTCTCGGCCCTGTCTTACTTCTTCCCCGTCTTCGGCGACGGAAACAATGTCGCTTCGATCCTGGGTGCCTCGATCTGCCTCTGGCTCGTCCACGTGCTCGTCCTTGGCGGCATCAAGCAGGCGGCATTCGTCAACGTCGTCACCACCATCGCGAAGCTGGTTCCGCTGATGGCATTCATCCTGGCGGCCATCATCGGGTTCAATCTGGACAAGTTCAACTTCAATCTGTGGGGGAGCGCGGATGCCCAGGGCATGGGAGGCCTCGGCTCGATCCTCGCTCAGGTGAAGAGCACGATGCTCGTGACCCTGTGGGTGTTCATCGGAATTGAGGGCGCGAGCGTCTATTCAGGCAGGGCTGCCCGCCGGTCGGACGTCGGCCGCGCGACGGTCATAGGCTTCTGCGGCGCGCTCGCCATCTACGTGCTCGTGTCGATGCTTGCCACGGGTGTCCTCACGCAGCCCGAGCTCGCGGCGCAGAAGGTGCCGTCGATGGCGGGGGTGATGGAAGCTCTCGTCGGTCGCTGGGGAGCTGCCCTGGTGAGCCTCGGCCTGATCGTTTCGGTCGGCGGAGCGTTCCTTTCATGGACACTCCTCTGCGCTGAAATCCCGTACACATGCGGGCGTGACGGCACCTTTCCCCGGTGGTTCGGCAACGAGAACGCAAACGGCTCGCCGGCGAATTCGCTCTGGGCGACCAACCTGCTGATCCAGGCCTTTCTGCTGCTCAGCCTCTTCTCGAAGAGCGCGTACCAGTTCTTTTACTTCATCGCCTCGGTGGCGATCCTGCCACCCTACGTCTTTTCCGGGGCCTATGCGCTCAAGCTGGCCGTAACAGGCGAAAGCTACGCCGATGGCGATCGGGGCAGGAACCGGGACGCCCTGATCGGCCTCGTCGCCACGCTCTACGGCCTCTGGCTCGTCTACGCGGCCGGCCTCGAGTATCTTCTCATGTGCGCCGTCCTCTTCGCACCAGGGATTCTTGTTTACGCCAAGGCGAGGGCAGAGCGCGGCGAACGCACTTTCCTCGGCTACGAATCCGTCATCGCCGCCGGCATCGTCGTGCTGGCGCTTGCCGCCGCCTGGCTCATGTGGACCGGTCGGATCAGCCCTCTCTGACGCATCGAGATAGCGGGAACCAGCCGTATGGAGGAGAAAATGCGAGAGTTCGGAGTGCACTCGGAGGTCGGGAAGCTGCGTACCGTGATGGTGTGCAAGCCCTCGCTCGCGCACCAACGGCTTACCCCCGGGAATTGCCACGATCTGCTATTCGACGATGTGATCTGGGTGCACGAGGCCCAGAAGGATCACTATGACTTCGTCCTGAAGATGCAGGAGCGTGGTGTCGAAGTTCTCGATCTCCACGACCTTCTGGCCGAGACCTTCGACGTTCCAGAAGGGCGCAGCTTCGTCCTCGACCGGCTGATCACGCCAAACTCCGTCGGCGTGCAAAACGCGGCGTTCATGCGTCCATGGCTGGACGAGCTTGCGTCCGCGCATCTGGCATTGCTGATGATCGGGGGCATTTCCATTTCCGATCTGCCCGACGGGATCGCGAAGGGCATGATGAGCGAAGCCTTCGGGGATGCCGAGTTCATCCTGCCGCCCATCCCCAACACGCTGTTCCAGCGCGATCCGTCCTGCTGGATGTATGGCGGCGTCACCTGCAATCCCATGTATTGGCCGGCGCGGAAGCCGGAAACGCTCCTTCAGCGGGCCGTGTACAAGTTCCATCCCTCGTTCCGCGGCGGCAATTTCAAGATCTGGTGGGGAGATGCCGACGAATCCTTCGCCGGAGCTACGATGGAGGGCGGCGATGTCATGCCAATCGGCAAAGGCGTCGTGCTGATCGGTCTCGGGGAACGCACGACGCACCAGGCAGTCGGACAGGTTGCCAGACAATTGTTCAGCAACGGCGCAGCGAACCGGATCATCGGCTGCCTCATGCCCAAGAGCCGCGCCGCGATGCATCTGGATACCATCTTCAGCTTCTGCGATCGGGACCTTGTGACGGTTTTCCAGGATGTGGTCGACCAGATACGCTGCTACAGCGTGTACCCCATCGACGACACGGGGCGGTTCGAGGTTCGCAAGGACGAAAAACACATTCTCGATGTCGTGGCGGAAGCCCTCGATCTTCCGAAAATCAGAACCGTCGCGACCGGCGGCAATGTCTATCAGGCGGAACGGGAACAGTGGGACGACGGCAACAATGTCGTCGCGCTCGAGCCCGGCGTGGTCGTCGCTTACGATCGCAACACCTACACGAATACGCTTCTGCGCAAGGCGGGGGTGGAAGTCATCACGATCCGCGGGTCCGAGCTCGGCCGTGGTCGCGGCGGCGGCCATTGCATGACCTGCCCGATTCTGCGCGATCCCGCCTTCTGACCAAAAACTCGGAGGAGAACGATGAGCTTCAATCTGCGCAACCGTTCGCTGCTGACGGTTCAGGACTACACGCCGCGGGAATTTCGATTCCTGCTTGATCTCGCTCGTGATCTGAAGCGCGCGAAATACGCCCGCACGGAACAGCAACATCTGACGGGCAAGGAGATCTGCCTGATCTTCGAGAAGACGTCGACGCGCACGCGTTGTGCATTCGAGGTGGCCTGCCACGACCAGGGCGCCACGGTCACCTATCTCGATCCCGCCGGTTCGCAGATCGGGCACAAGGAATCCTTCAAGGACACGGCCCGCGTGCTGGGGCGCCTCTATGACGCGATCGAATACAGGGGCGCTCACCAGACTGCCGTGGAGGAACTTGCCGCCTATGCCGGGGTGCCGGTCTATAACGGGCTCACCGACGAATACCATCCGACGCAGATGCTGGCCGACGTCATGACGATGCGCGAGCACAGCGACAAGCCCATCACCGACATCAAATACGCCTATGTCGGCGATACGCGCTCCAATATGGGGCATTCGCTGCTGATCGTCGGCTGCCTGATGGGAATGGACGTGCGCATCTGCGGGCCGAAGCAGCTCTGGCCGTCGGACGAATATATGAAGATCGCCAACGAACTGAAGGTCAGGTCAGGCGCCACCCTGACGGTCACGGACGATCCGCGGGAGGCCGTCAAGGGAGTGGATTTCATTCACACCGACGTCTGGGTCTCGATGGGCGAGCCGAAGGATGTCTGGGCCGAGCGCATCAAGCTGCTCACGCCCTATCAGGTGAATCCTGAGCTGATGAAGGCCAGCGGCAATCCCCAGGTGAAGTTCATGCACTGCCTGCCCGCATTCCATGATGCCGAGACGACCCTCGGCAAGCAGATCGCCCAGGACCACGGCATGAGCAACGGGCTGGAAGTCACCAATGACGTGTTCGAGTCCGAGGCGAATGTCGCTTTCGAGCAGGCCGAGAACCGGATGCACACCATAAAGGCGCTTCTGGTCGCCACGCTGGGGGATTGAACCATGCGTATCGTCATCGCGCTCGGCGGAAATGCCCTTCTGAAACGCGGCGAACCGATGACGGCCGAGGTCCAGCGGCGCAACGTCGTCGTGGCCGCGAAGGCGATGGCCCCGGTCGCAACGGAGCATCAGCTCGTCATCAGTCACGGCAACGGGCCGCAGGTGGGGCTCTTGGCACTACAGGGCGCAGCCTACAGGGCGGACGAGATATATCCGCTGGACGTGCTCGGGGCGGAAACGGAAGGGATGATCGGCTACATGATCGAGCAGGAGCTCGGCAATCTCCTGCCGTTCGAGGTGCCGTTCGCCACCTTGCTGACCATGGTCGAGGTCGACGGGGACGATCCCGGCTTCAAGGACCCGACGAAATTCGTCGGGCCTGTTTATGACCGGGTCGATGCGGATCGGATCCAGGCTGAAAAGGGATGGGTATTCAAAGCCGATGGGTCGAAATGGCGGCGCGTCGTGCCTTCGCCGCAGCCGAAACGGATCTTCGAGATCAGGCCCATCCGCTGGCTGCTGGAGCAGGGCACTGTCGTGATCTGCGCCGGAGGCGGCGGCATCCCGACCATGTATGCTCCCGGCGAGGATCGCAAACTTGTCGGAGTGGAGGCGGTCATCGACAAGGACTGGTGCTCCGAATTGCTCGCAAGGCAGCTCGAGGCGGATCTCTTCATCATGGCGACCGACGCCGACGCTGTCTTCACCGGCTGGGGTACGCCGGAGGCGAGGGCGATCCATCGGGCAAGTCCCGAGGCTATTTCAGAATTCGAGTTCCCCGCCGGGTCGATGGGGCCGAAGGTGGAAGCGGCCTGCCATTTCGCCCAGGCGACTGGCCGCACGGCTGCCATTGGCGCTCTGGCCGACATCCCCGCGATCGTGCGGGGCGAAAAAGGAACCTTGATCGGGTCCGACTTCAAGGGCGTCAGCTATCATTAGCTGAACCGCGACCTCCACTATGGGACGGCGCTCGGCATATTGGTGTGCGCCGCTCCCATGGCCGTCAATTTTCCTTCATTGGGTGATCGAAACCTCTCGCTTCCCGTTCTAAGCTCTGGGCAGGGACTCAGAGAATGGATCACGATCCCCAAGGCATGACAGAAGACCATCAAATAAAGCCGACCTCCTCGGCCCTCGCCCCTTTCAGCTATCCGACATTCCGCGCGATCTGGATCGCCAGCCTGGCGTCCAATCTCGGCGGTTTGATCCAGGCCGTCGGAGCGGGTTGGCTGATGACGTCGTTGACGCCGCAGGCCTACATGGTGGCTCTGGTCCAGGCCTCGACCTCGCTGCCGATCATGTTCTTTTCGCTGGTCTCCGGGGCGATCGCCGACAGCTTCAATCGCCGCCGCGTGATGATCATCGCCCAGTGCTTCATGCTGGCCGTTTCGGTGGGGCTCGCCGCCTGCGCTTATTCGGGCCTGCTGACGCCGTGGCTGCTTCTCACCTTCACGTTCCTGATCGGCTGCGGAACGGCGCTGAACAATCCATCCTGGCAGGCTTCCGTCGGCGACATCGTCGGGCGCAAAGACCTTGCGGCGGCAGTTGCCCTGAACAGCGTGAACTTCAATTTGACCCGCAGCGTCGGACCGGCGATCGGCGGTGCCATCGTCGCGGCCGCCGGTGCCGCTGCGGCCTTCGCGGTCAATGCGGTGAGCTATATCGGGCTGATTTTCGTGCTCGGCCGTTGGAAGCCGGAGACGGCAGCATCCACTCTCCCGCGCGAATCACTCGGTTCCGCCATGGGAGCGGGGCTACGCTACGTGGCCATGTCCCCGAACATCGAAAAGGTTCTCCTGCGCAGCTTCGTCTTCGGCCTTTCCGCCATTTCGATCCTGGCCCTGCTCCCGCTGGTGACGCGCGACCTGTTGCGTGGGGGGCCGCTCGTCTATGGCCTGATGCTGGGTTTCTTCGGGATCGGCGCCATAGGCGGCGCATTCCTGAGCGCTCGGCTGCGGCAACTGCTCACCTCCGAAACGATCGTTCGCTACGCATTCCTCGGTTTCGCGGTTTGTGCCGCCTGCACAGGCCTGAGCACCAACGCGTTCCTGACGGGAGCAGGCCTGTTGCTCGGCGGTGCGTGCTGGGTTCTGGCTCTTTCGCTCTTCAACGTCACCGTGCAGCTCTCGACGCCACGCTGGGTGGTCGGCAGGGCGCTTGCCATCTACCAGACCGCCACATTCGGCGGCATGGCACTCGGTAGCTGGGTCTGGGGCCTCATCGCGCAGAACAACGGTGCGGAAATCGCCCTGCTCATCTCCGGCGGCCTGCTTCTCTGCGGCGCGGCAATCGGCTTCATAACCGCGCTTCCGGAAGAAACGACCCTCAACCTCGACCCGCTAAACCGCTGGCAGGAGCCCATGCTGGCCCTCGACCTGAAACCGCGGAGCGGACCGATCCTGATCATGATCGAATACATCATCAAGGTAGAGGACACCCCGGCATTCCTGGAAGCCATGGCCGAGCGTAGCCGGGTGCGCCGCCGCAACGGTGCCCGCAACTGGGCGATCGCCCGCGATCTCGAGAACCCCGAGATTTGGATGGAAAGCTATCATTTGCCGACCTGGGTGGAATACCGTCGCCACAACCAGCGCACGACCCATGCCGACGCAACCGTCGGGCAGCGCATTCGCGAGCTCCATAGCGGCTCGGAGCCGCCGCGCGTCCATCGCATGATCGAACGGCCGACCCACTGGTCGACGACCCTCTTCGCCACCAAGCACATGTTCGACATGCACTAGCGCATTGTGCTCCGACGGTCCCAGCCGCGGCTCAGCTTTCCGGGATATTCTCCTTGAAGACGATCTGAAGCCGCGGCGGGTGGGCTTCGTAATCGAGGCCGCGTATGCTCTGGGACAGGATGTTGAGCGCCTCTCGGGCTTCCACCCGCGGGTTCTGGTCGATGACCGCGTCCAGAGTGCCGTCGAGAAGGAGCATCTTGTTTCCTTCAGTCGCCTCGTGGCCGACAAAGACGACGCTCCGACCCCGTTGCTTGAGCGCGCGCGCGATCCCCTGATTGCCAGCCCCGATATTGTAGATGCCCGCCAGGTCGTCGTGCCGGTCGAGCAGCGCGGAAGCCTCGGTGAAGGCTTTTTCGCGGTCGTCCAGCATTTCACGAAGCTCGACGATCTGCAGGTTGGGGAATTCCTCGGCCAGGACGTGGCGGAAGCCCATCTCCCGCTCCTCGTGCCCGCGATAGGAGAGCGAGCCGGCGAACAGCGCGACCTTCCTCGGCTCGGCTGTTCCCAGAAAGCGACCGAGCACATAGCCGGCGAGGCGGCCGGCCTGCCTGTTGTCGATGCCGACATAGGCAATGCGCGGAATATGCATGATGTCGGACGCAAGCGTCACCACTTTGACGCCGCTGGCGGACAGTCCCCGGATCGCCTCGCGCACGGTCGGATGATCGAGTGCGATGAGGCCGACGCCCTGGGTCTGCCCACGCAGTTCGTGCAAGGTGCGAGCAAGCGTATCCGGATTGAAGCCCTCGATGGTGGCGATCCGGACGTCGAGATCAGGCCGCGCGGCGCCCTGTATCTCCAATTGCTGGTGCAGCATCTTGATGAATGTGTTGGTGCCCTTCGGCAGGACGAAGTCAAGGCGCACCGTCGTTCCGGAGGCAGGGCGCGATTGAGCGGGATCTTCGGAGATGTAGCCGAGGCGCTGGGCCGTCTCGAGGACAATTTCCCGGGTTCGGTTGCGCACGCCCGCGCGATTGTTGAGCACGCGGTCCACCGTGGCGGCGGATACGCCTGCTTCGCGGGCAATGTCGATCAGGGTCGATCGCACGACATGTAACCTCTTTTTCCGGCGCCTTCCGGTCCGTCGTCAGATCGGGCAACCGGAGGGCTGCCGGAACCGGCGATTCCGGCCGAGGCTGGAGCGATTCTGATGTGAAATGATGTATCTCCGCATCGCGACGATGCAAGCGCGGCTCTCCCGAAAGCCGGGGAATTCGGTTTGGGACGAGCCGCGATCACATCAAAATAACGCAGAATGCCAGGAACTGGGACCGAATGTGGGCGCTTTTTCGACTTCATTTGAGGCTTACTGATGTGAAATGACTTCAAATGATGTTGACAGCCCTCAGGGCTATCGTCAATATACATCATATTGAGGGGCCGCGGGAGGAAAGGCGGCCCTCCCGGGAGGAAGTCAGATGTCCGATTTGATTCGCTTGTCGCGGCGCCAATTGCTGGCGTCCGGAGGAAAGGCAGCCGCGATCGTGGGGGCGGCGGGAATTGCGCCGAGATTTATCCGGCCCGGCCGAGCCTATGCGGCCGATGCGCTGGCCGAAGGCATGATCGGCGGCCCGACCGGTTTCGAGGGTGCCGAGCGCTACCAATACGGTCCCGACACGCCCGAGGGGCGGGCCGTCGAGGCGATCAAAGCCCTGAAAGGTGCGGGCAAGGCGCCGACCAAGATCGTCCTCGGCCTTTCCGACGGATCGATCGGTCAGCTCACCCAGCCCTTCCCCGCCGGAGCGCCCTCGATCAAGGAGCTTTGGGAAAAGGAGACCGGTATTCCGCTGGAGATCGTGGGCGTGCCCAACGGTCAGGAATTCACCAAGACGATGCAGGACATCTCGACCAAGGGCGGGGCGTACGACATCTATGCCGTCGAGTGGAACCGCCTCGGCGACCTCGCGGAAACAGGCGGCATCGTCAATCTCGACGAGTTCGTCGCCCAGCACAAGCCGGAATGGGACGATCCCGAGCGCGGCTACGTCGATGGCGCCAAGGGCGTTTCCCTTCTCAATCAGTATCGCGGCTCGACCTATGGCGTTTCGCTCGACGGCGACTTCCAGACTTGGGTTTACCGCACGGATCTGTTCAACGACGAGGCCGAGAAGAAGGCCTTTTCCGACAAATACGGCTACGAGCTAGCGACTCCCAAGACTTGGAAGCAACTCGACGAGGTGGCGGCGTTCTTCCATCGTCCCGACAAGGGCCTCTTCGGGTGCACCGATCTCAGGAACCAGGGCTGGGGCTACACCAACTGGTATCAGCGCTTCGTCACCATGGGGTCGCCCAACCAGTTCCTCTTCGACGATTCCGGTACGCCGCTGATCAACTCGGAAGCCGGCATTGCCGCCACGGCCGAGTACGTGGCGTCGCTCGTCCATCATTCCCCGGATGCGATTTCCTGGGGCTGGCCGGAGCAGTATGGCAATTTCGCCGGCGGCGGCGCGGCGATGACCTGCGCCTTCTCGAACCTGCCCAAGTTCCTGGACAATCCCGGCAATGCCGGTTCGAAGGTCACCGGCAAGATCGGTTCCATGCTTCCGCCGGGCCGCGAAGTCGAGGGCAAGCTGATCAGCCGCTCGGTGCTGTGGCTGAACCTGTCGGCGTCGGTCTCCTCGCAGAGCAAGAACCCGGAGGCCTGCTATCTCTTCCTGCAATGGCTGGGCTCGTCCCGCATCTATGCTTGGATGACGGCCAATCCGGGAGGCTACTTCGATCCGTTCCGGCTGTCGGACTTCTCCGATCCGCTCGTTCGCCAGACCTATCATGGTTACCATATGGACATCGTGCGCGAGACGGTCGCGCGAACCGTGCCGACCATCAACTATCCCGGCGCCACGGCTTTCCATAATGCGCTGGACGAGAACCTCGTCGCGGCGCTGACGAAGGCCAAGACGCCGGAGCAGGCGATGGCGGACACCGAGTCCGAATGGAAGAAGATCGCCCGCCGTACCGGCGAGGAGAAACTCACCGACGCCATCAAGGCCAATAAGGCGGCCTGGCCGACCGTGCTCGATCCCATAGGCTGACCGCCGCTGCCACGAACGGGAGGGGCGACGAGCTCCTCCCGGCCGCCTGCCTGTTTCCAACCACGAAGCCTAGACATGAAGCGTTCCGTTCCCTTCGAGACCTTCCGCTACGTCGCGATCCTTGCGGCGCTGGCGGTCACGCTGGTCCCGATCCTCTGGATGGTCTCGATGGCCTTCAAGCCGATCGCCGAATGGTCTGCGACCGGCGCCGACCTCACCTGGTGGCCGAAACAGCCGACCCTCGACAATTTCCGTTTCATCTTCGGCGAGTCCACCAGCAATCTCATCGTCGCCCTCGACCGAACGGCAGCGAAACCGATCGCTTCCTCGCTTCTGTCGGCGATCTTCGGAACCGCGATCGCGATGGGTGCCGGAACTGCCGCGGCCTATGGGCTGTCCCGTTTCGGTTCGGGGCAGAACCTGCCGCTCGCTCTCATTCAGTTGCGCCTGTTCCCGCCGATGGCCGTCATGATCCCGGTCATGATCATGTGGTCCTTCCTCAACTTCATGGACAGCTGGTGGGGGCTCGCGCTGATCTACGGCATCGTCACGCTGCCATTCGCCTTCTGGCTGATGAAGACCTTCTTCGACGATATGCCGCGCGAGATCGAGGAGGCGGCCCTCGTCGAAGGCTGCTCGCGGCTGCGCGTCTTCACCCGCATCACCCTGCCGATGATGCGCGCGCCGCTCGCGAGCGCCGCGCTCTTCGTCTTCATCCTCAACTGGTCGGACTATCTGATCGCGCTGCTGCTCACGACGCGCGAATGGGTCACGATCCCCGTCTATATGGCGTCGCTCTCGTCCTCGATGACCGGGCAGCTCTATGGTGCAAAGGCCGCGCTCGGCCTGATCGCCGCCGTGCCGCCAGTCGTCATGGGCATCGCCATCCAGCGCCACCTCGTTCGCGGACTTACCTTCGGAGCGCTGAAGCAATGAACGCGACCGCAATCATGAAACATCGCGACGCCGCCGTTTCCGACGGCGAGAACACTGCCGCTGGGGTCACCGATGCCGAAGCCGCACGGCTCGGCTTCCGGCTCACCCTTCCGGCGCAGATCCTTGTCCTCTTCATCTCGGCGTTCCCGCTGCTGATGCAGCTCTATATCAGCCTCACCGACTGGTCGCCGCTCTCCGGCATCGGCTGGTGGAGTGCCTGGGAGCTCTGGAACAACTTCGCCAACTATACGGATCTTGCCGCCGACGGCCGCTTCTGGAGCGCGCTGGGTCGTACCGCGATCGTCATGCTGGTCTGTGTGCCGGCGGAATTCCTGCTCGGCCTGGCGCTGGCGACGCTCTTCATGGACGAATTTCCGGGCAAGCGCTTCTTCTATTCCGTGATGCTGATGCCGATGATGGTGGTTCCCGCGGTCGCCGGATACATGTTCTTCATGCTGTTCCAGTCGGGCGGGCCGGTGAACGATCTCCTGTCGTCCCTCACGGGCTTTCCCGTCACCGTCGCATGGCTCTCCGACCCGACCCTCGCGCTGGTCGCGGTGATGATCGCCGATATCTGGCAATGGACGCCGCTGATGTTCCTGATCCTGCTCGCCGGTCTGGTCGGCGTGCCGGAGGACCAGATCAAGGCCGCGACCCTGCTCGGGGCAAATGCCTGGCAGCGCTTCACCACGATCGTGCTGCCGAAGATGAAGACGATCATCGTGATTGCGCTCGCCATCCGCGTGATCGAGAACTTCAAGATCTTCGACACGCTCTACATCATGACCGGCGGCGGCCCAGGCGTCGCGACAGAAACGATCTCCGTCTACATCTACAAGGTCACGACACAGGACCTGATCTGGGGCTATGTCGCGGCCATTGCGCTCGCCATCCTGGTCGTGCTCTCCGTCGTTGCTGTCCTCGCCATGAAGCGCATGGCTCAAGGCCGGGAGGCGTGAGATGAGCTCGATCCACCTGCAGAATCTCGTCAAGAAGTTCGGCGAGTTCACCGCGCTGAAGACGATGGATCTCGTCATCGAGGACGGCGAGTTCATGGCGCTGCTCGGGCCATCCGGATGCGGCAAGTCGACGACCATGAACATGATCGCGGGCATAGAGGAGCCTACCAGCGGGCGGATCCTCTTCGGCGACCGCGACATGGCCGGCGTGCCCATGGGAGGCCGCGGCGTCGGCTTCGTGTTCCAGAACTACGCCATCTTCACGCATATGACGGTCCGGCAGAACCTAGCCTACGGGCTGAGGATGCGTGGCCTCGCGAAATCCGAGATCGAACGCAAGGTCAGTGCGATCGCGGAGCTCCTTCAGCTCTCGCCCTTGCTCGACCGCAAGGCGGACAGGCTCTCCGTCAACATATTGCAGCGTGTCGCGATTGGCCGTTCGGCGATCATGGAGCCGGCGATCTTCCTGCTCGACGAGCCGCTGTCCAATGTCGATGCGGCTTTTCGTGCCGTGATGCGCACCGAGCTCAAGCATCTGCAGAGGCAGTTCCGGCAGACCATGGTCTATGTCACCCATGACCAGCTCGAAGCGATGACCATGGCCGATCGCATCGCGGTCATGGACCACGGGGTTCTGCAGCAGGTCGGCACGCCCCTCGAAGTCTACAATCATCCCGCCAACGTGTTCGTGGCTCGCTTCATCGGCGCGCCCGGCATGAACCTGCTGAAGGGCCGGCCGGCCGAACGCGATCGCGGGCTGGTGATTGACCTCGGCCGGCTCGGGGCGACCCAACCGCTGCCACCGGCGCTGGCGGCCTCGCTACGCAATCATGGCCGCGAGGTGCTCTACGGCTTCCGTCCGGAGCAGACATTGCTTTCGGCGGAGGGCAGGGGCTTGCGGATGCCGGTCGATTTCGTCGAGCGGATCGGCGCACGGACCATCGTGCATCTGGGCCGGGACGAAACGGCCGTGAAGGCGGTTTTCGAGAACGACGTTAAGCTGGGCGAAGCGGTGACCGTCTCGCCAGCCGAAGCCTCCGTGCGCATCTTCGATGCGGCGACCGGCACGGCGATCAGGGCGGAGTAGGTCATGGCCGAGATCGCATTTCGAAACGTCACGAAGCGCTATGGCGACCTCGTCGCCGTGGACGATGTTTCCTTCACCGTCGAGGACAACGAGTTCTTCTGTTTCTTCGGGCCGCCTCTGTCGGGCAAATCGACGATATTGCGCCTGATCCTTGGCCTGGAGACACCGGACCGGGGCGAGGTCCTCATCGGCGGAAAGCCGGTCAACGACGTCTCCCCAGCCGGGCGCAACGTCGCGATGGTGTTCCAGAACCTCGCGCTCTTCCCGCATATGACCGCGGCCGAGAATGTCCGCTTCCCCCTCGTCGAGCGCAGGGTACCCGCGCCCGAGATCGGGCGCCGATTGGCCGAGGTTTCCGAGAAGCTTCATATCGGCCACATCCTCCACAAGCCGCCGGCGCAGCTATCCGGCGGAGAGCGGCAGCGCGTCGCGATCGCGAGAGCCCTCGTGCGCGACCCCGCCGCCTATCTGATGGACGATCCGATCTCGGCCCTCGATGCGCGGCTGCGGGAGGAGACGCGCGTCGAGCTCAAGCGGATCCAGCGCGACCTCGGCAAGACGCTCATCTACGTCACGCACGACCAGGAAGAGGCGATGTCGGTGGCCGACAGGATGGCGATCCTGGAAGGCGGCGGCATCCGCCAGATCGGCACGCCGGTCGAGATCTACGACCGGCCCGCCAGCGCCTATGTGGCGCGGCTGCTCGGCTCGCCGACGATGAACATCCTGCCCGGCACGCATGCCGGCTCGGCGTTCGAGGCGGCGGACGGCGCCATTCGCGTCGCCGATGCGCCCGCTGGGGCGATGGAGATCGGCGTGCGTCCCGAGAATTTGCGGGTCGAGCCATGGACCGAGGACAAGCAAGGACGGCCCGTAAAGGTCTTCGAGGTCGAACCGCTGGGCGGATACACGGTCGTCACCTTGGAGTCCGGACAATCCCGGCTGAGGGCGCTGATGCGGGGGCAGCCGGATATCAGGACCGAAACGATGGTCGCGCTCTCCTGCGACCCTGCCCGGGTTCACTTTTTCGGGCAAAGCGGAGGCGCGTTGGGACGATGACGACTGCAATGGTCAGGGAGGATGAAGGGATGGCGGACGCCTTGGAATTTGAGCCGGACGTGAAGGTCCGTGCCAGGGAATACAGGATAGGCTGCGTCGGCGCCGGCATGATCATGGCGGAATGCCATCTGGCGGCCTATCGCGAGGCGGGATTTCCCGTGGTGGCGATCGCATCGCGCACGAAGGCAAATGCCGAAAAGGCCGCGAAGCGGTGGGACATTCCGACAGTCCACGAGACGCCGGAAAAGCTGATCGAGGACGAGCGGGTCGAGATCATCGACCTTGCCTTCCCGCCCGACCAGCAGCCGGCGCTGATCCGCCATGCGCTCAAGCAGAGCCACGTCAAGGCGATCCTTGCCCAGAAGCCGCTCGCTTTGTCGCTCGAGGAGGCGATCAGGCTTCGGGACGAAGCGGCGAAGGCAGGCAAGATGCTGTCGGTCAACCAGAACATGCGCTACGACCAATCGATGCGCGTGCTGAAGCAGATCATCGACAGCGGCGCGCTGGGCGAGATCGTCTTCGCCCAGATCGACATGCACGCCATACCCCATTGGCAGAGCTTCCTTCAGAAATACGACCGCCTGACGCTGTCGAATATGAGCGTGCATCACCTCGACGTGCTCCGTTTCCTGTTCGGCGATCCCGATGAGATCACGACACTCACCCGGAAGGACCCGCGCACGACATTCGAGCATTCGGACGGCATCACCGTTTCGACGCTGAAGTTCCCCACGGGCGTCATGGCTGTGTCGCTGGAGGATGTCTGGTCGGGCCCCCGCCAGGAGGGATACGAGGACGACCAGCATATCGGCTGGCGCGTCGAGGGGACGCGGGGCGTCGCCAAGGGCACGATCGGCTGGCCGACGGGCGCTGCGTCGACGCTGACCTACGCTTCGCTCGACACAGGCGGCAAATGGGTGTCGCCGAAATGGGAGACCATGTGGTTCCCGCACGCGTTCATTGGCGTGATGGAGCAGCTTCAGCACGCGCTGAAGACCGGCACCCCGCCGGCGCTGTCTGTTGCCGACAATGTCAAGACTATGGCCCTCGTCGAGGCGGGCTACCGCTCGATCGACCTAGGCCGCGCGGTCAAGCTTTCCGAAATCTCGATCAACTGAATCCGCAGGGAGGAATTTTCATCATGATGCAAGCTGGCATTTTCACGGGTTATTTCCCGTATGGCCTCGAGGAAACGGCGAAGAAGATCCGGGGACTGGGTTTCAACACCGTCCAGCTCGATCTTCATTTCAAGGACGTCGACCTGTCGGCCGGCCAGATCACCAAGGACAAGGCCAGGAAGGTGCGCGACACCTTCAGGGACCACGACCTGCCGATCTGCTGCATTTCCGGCTACACGAACATCATTCATCCCGATAAGGCCGAGCGGGAGAAGCGCGTGGGCTATCTCAAGGAGATCATCCGCAACGCCCGCGAGTTCGGCAGCCCGTACGTGATCTCGGAGACGGGCACCTTCAACACCGAATCCGACTGGGTGCACCATCCCAAGAACAAGACGGAGGAGGGTTTCGAGGAATGCCGGAAGGTGATCGCCGATCTGGCGCAGACGGCTTACGACCACGGCGCGGTGTTCCTGCTCGAAACCTATGTGAACAACGTCGTGGGCTCGGTCGAGGAGACGGTGCGGATGTTCGCGCAGGTCGATCATCCAGGCCTCGGCCTCCTGATGGACCCGACCAACTATTTCGAGACGCACAACATCGACAGGATGGACCAGATCCTGAACCAGGTCTTTGATACCCTCACCGACAAGATCAGGATCGCCCATGCCAAGGACGTGAAGCGTTCCGGCGACGACAAGAGCGAGAAGCACGCCGACATCGGCGACGCCGACGCGCTGGAGAGCCATACGTTCCGCGGTGTCGGCGAGATCGAGCTGCCCGCTCCCGGCCTCGGATCGCTCAATTACGATCTCTATCTGCAGCGGCTCTCCGAGAAGCATCCGAACATCCCGGTCATCATCGAACACCTGGCGGAGGACGACGTCCCGAGGGCGAAGAAGTTCCTGGACGGCAAGTTCAGAGCGAACGGGCTCTGACGGCTCGCCCGTAACCGGCCTGTCGGCAGCGACTGTGGTCTCCGGACGCGTGGCCGGAGAGCGGCGAGGCCGTGCCGACGGGTCTCAAGCATCAGGAGGAAGAAATGCGCAGATTTGCACTATCCGTGGCAGCGATGTTGCTCGGTGCGGCGCTCGCCACCTCGGCCGAGGCACAGGACAAGAAGGTCTTCTATCTGCTCTCGCATGGCGGAGCGTCCGACCCGTTCTGGATCGACTGGAACGCCGGCGCGACGACGGCCTGCACGCAGCTCGACGTCGAATGCAAGATCTCCTTCAGCGGCGGCGACATGGCGGCGCAGAAAGAGGCGTTCAACTCGGCGCTCGCCGCCAAGCCCGACGGCATCGGCACCACCTCGGCGCAGCCCGGCCTGTGGAAGGAGGAGGTCGCGGCTGCCAAGGCGGCCGGCATCCCGATTGTCTTCTTCAACACGGACGACGTGGCGACCGGGCGCCAGGCCTATGTCGGCGCTGACCTGAAGCAGGCGGGCGTCGCCTGGGCCAAGTATCTCGTCGACAACAAGCTGGTGAAGCAGGGCGACAAGGTCTTCCTGCCCGTCGAGGTGCCCGGCGCAAGCTATCAGCAGCTCGAAACCGAGGGCATCGCGAGTGTCTTCGACCCGCTCGGCATCAGCTATGACGTGGTCGATGCCGGCACCGATCCCGCGGGCGTCATCGCCAAGATGACGGACTACATGGTGGCCAACAAGCCGGCGGCGGTCATTGCGCTGGGCGACATGGTCGCCGCCA
This sequence comes from Rhizobiaceae bacterium, assembly GCA_035556195.1. Classification (GTDB taxonomy): domain Bacteria; phylum Pseudomonadota; class Alphaproteobacteria; order Rhizobiales; family Rhizobiaceae. Next base: position 65,003 of record DATMFK010000001.1, on the reverse strand, counting down.
GCGTGCAGCGGGTCTTCGACGGGGCCGGCGTAGCTCCGGGCTCCATCCCGGTCGTCGGCTGGGGAAATTCGAAGGAAACCGCGGAAGCGGTCAAGGCCGGCTACGTGAACGCCGCCGCCTGGCAGTATCCGTCGGCGCAGGGCTTCATGCCGGTCGCGCTGCTGAAGCTCGCCGCGGACGGCGAGCCGATCGGCTACGACGTCTACACATTCGGCCTCTACGACAAGCAAAGCGTCGAGCCGATCCTCAAACTCTACAGCAAATAGGCCTCGGGGGGCCTGCCGATCGCCTTCGGGCGGTCGGCTCCAAAGCGGCGCAACTACCAGACTGGAACCAGAATGAGTGCGGCAAACCTGCAGGGCGCGATCCGGACGCCCGAGTTCTCATCGCTCGTGATCCTCTGCGTCATCACGCTTCTTTTCATCGTCGGCAATGGCAACTTCCTGTCGCCGCTCAACATCTCGAACCTGCTCGCTTTCCTGCCCGAGCTCGGCATTATCGCGCTCGCAATGACGCTGCTGCTCACGGCCGGCGAGTTCGACCTGTCGGTCGGCGCGGTCTTTGCGCTCTGCCCGGTGCTGATGGCGCTCCTCGTGCAGGATACGGGCATGGACTTCGCCCTGGCCTTGACGATCGGCCTTGCCGTCAGCGCCTTGATCGGGCTCTGCAACGGCATCCTGGTCACCAAGATCGGGATCTCGTCCTTTCTCGTCACGCTCTCGATGCTGCTCATCGTGCGCGGCGCGGCGCTCTACATCACCCAGGGTTTCCCGTTGAAGTCGCTCGAGATCGACCACTGGCTGGTCGCGGTCCTGGCTGGCGATTTCTCGATCGGGTCATTCCGGCTCTACGCGTCTCTGTGGTGGTTCATCGCCTTCACGCTTCTGGCCATCTACATCCTCGACTACTCGAAGCTCGGCAACTGGATCACCGCGATCGGCAGCAACCGCAGCGCGGCCGTGGCGAGGGGGGTGCCGGCCGACAAGGTCAAGATCTGGCTCTTCGTCATGACGTCGGTCCTCGCCGGCCTGGCTGGGACCATCAGCGCGCTTCGGATTTCCTCGGCGTCGCCGGTCGCCGGCACCGGCTACGAGCTCGAAGTCATCGCCATGGTGGTCGTCGGCGGCACCGCGCTGACCGGGGGGCGCGGCACCATTCTTGGAACCCTCGTCGGCGTCTTCATGCTGCGCGCCATCCGCAACGGCATCGTGCTGATCGGCGTGCCCGGCCTCGCCTACAACATCTTCGTCGGCGCGATCATCCTGGCAATGCTGGTGCTGCACGCCGTGCTCCAGAAGAATGCGATGGGAGGACGGTGATGGCGGAAGAACTCCTGCGCCTCGAACGCCTCAACAAGTCCTTCGGAGGGTTGCATGCGCTGGTCGACGTCTCGCTGTCGATCCGCGAAGGCGAGGTGGTGGCCCTGCTCGGCGACAACGGGGCCGGCAAGTCGACACTGATCAAGGTCATCTCCGGCGTGCACAAGCCGGGAAGCGGGCAGATCTTCGTGCGCGGCGCGCCCGTCGAGATCAAATCGGCGCGGGATGCGATCGAGCTCGGCATCGAAACGATCCATCAGGACACGTCGCTCGCGCCCGATCTGAGCATCGCGCGCAACCTTTTCCTCGGGCGCGAGCCGGTGTTCTGGCCTTTCCTCGGCGTTTTCGCGCCGCTCAACATCAAGTTCCTGAAAAGGGCCGCCTCCGATCTGCTCAAGCGTGTCGGCATCTCCAAGAAGCTCGACGCGGATGCGCCGGTGCGGACGCTTTCGGGCGGCGAGAGGCAGTCCATCTCGATCTCACGCGCCATGCACTTCTTCGCCAAGGTGATCATCCTCGACGAACCCACCAACAATCTGGGCGTGGAGGAGACGCATGGCGTGCTGCGCTTCGTGAAGGAGGTGCGGGACGCCGGCCATTCCGTGATCTTCATCACCCACAACCTCCACCACGTCTTCCAGGTGGCCGACCGCATCATCGTGATGCGCCGTGGCGAAGTGACCGCCGAGCTGGTCGTCGCCGAGACTGATCTCCTCACCGTGGAAAGCATCATCACCGGCGCCGATGTGTCCGAACTGAGGGCGAGCGCCAAGGGCAAGACAATGAAAACCGCAGGAAGCCGATAATGGTCGAACTCTATGGAAAGCCGCGGACCCGCCGCGATATCGCCGCCAGTGCCGGCTCCCTGTCGCAATTCGCCGGCGTTCGGTCGATGGTGCTGGACGACGGCCTCGAGCGTGGCATCCGCATGCTGGAATTCCGCACCGGCACGGGCCTCCGCTTCACTGTGCTCGTCGATCGGGCGCTCGACATCGCCGACTGCGAGTATCGTGGCCTCGCCGTGGGCTGGCATTCGCCGGCTGGTTTCAAGCATCCCGGGCTTGCCGAATATGAGGGCGAGGGCGGGCTGGCCTGGCTGCGGTCCTTCTCCGGCCTGATGGTGACCTGCGGTCTCGACCACATCCTGTTCATGTATGACGAGCCCGCCGATCACTACGTCTACAGCCCGCGCAAGACCGTCAGCCATTCCATTCATGGCCGCGTCGGCACGCTGCCGGCGCGATTGACCGGCTATGGCGAGGCTTGGGACGGCGACGAGTGCACGCTCTGGTGCGAGGGCGTCGTCAGCCAGGGCACGGTCTTCGGGGAAGATCTGCAACTGGTCCGGCGCATCGAGGCGAAGGTCGGTTCGAACGAGATCCGTCTTTCCGACCGGGTGGTCAACCGGGGCTTCTACCGGACCCCGCACATGTATTGTTACCACATCAATGTCGGGCACCCCGTGGTCGCGGAGGGGTCGCGGTACCTGGCGCCCGTCAAGGATGTGGTCTGGGCTGCCCATGCCGGCGCGGACTACCGCAAGCAGAAGGTGGGGTATCGCACCCTGCCTTCACCGCAGATGAACTTCCACGAACAGGTCTGGCAGCACGAGCTTGCGGCGGATCAGGCCGGCGAGGTCCCCGTCGCGGTCGTCAACGATGCGCTCGGCATCGGCTTCGAGGTGGTCACTCGGAAGGACCAGTTCCCCTGCATGTTCGAATGGCAGAACCTGCAAGCCGGCCAGTACGCGCTCGGCATCGAGCCGTCGACCAATCATGTTCTCGGGCACAAGGCAGCCCGCGATCGCGGCGAACTGATCTGGCTCGAGCATGGCGACGAGCGCGCCTACGACACCACCTTCCGCATCCTCGCGGATGGCGCCGAGATCGCCGCCGCCGAGAAGCGTATCGAGAGCCTCGCCAGGCAGCCGGCCGAAGACTTCCCGGAGCCCTCGGGCAACCACTTGCCGATCGGAGGCCGCTCGTGACAGTCGCAACATCCACAGAGGGACGCCTCGCCATGTCCATCGCCGACAAGACGATCCTTTATACCGGCGCGGCGGGAGGCCTCGGCACCGAGACGACGCTTCAGTTCCTGCGCGCCGGCGCCAAGGTGGTGGCGATCGACAACGATCGGCGCAAGATCGACAACCTCCAAGCCCAAACCGAGCGGGAAGGACTGAGAGGCCTTGTCGTCTGCGAGGCTGACCTGTCGGCGCTGACCGACCTACGTAGCCGGCTCGAAGCCAAGTCGAGCGAAGTCGGCGGTTTCGACGTCGTCATCAACAATGCCGCGATCTATCCGTCGAAGCCGTTCGAAGACTATTCGATCGAGGAGTTCCAGGCGGTGCAGCGCGTCAATGTCGACGCCGCGATCGTCTGCATGCAGGTCGCGCTGCCTCACATGCGTGCGAAAAAATGGGGCCGCGTCATCAATATCGCCTCGGTCACCTTCTACGGCGGTTGGGCGCTGCTGGCGCCCTACGTCCAGTCGAAGGGCGCCCTGGTCGGTCTCACCCGCGCCTGGGCTCGTGAATTCGGGCAGTATGGCATCACCGCCAATGCGATCGCGCCCGGCGCTTTCCCAACGGACGCCGAGAAGATCCATCCTGATCCCGAGGGCTACACTCGGTTCGTGCTCGACCACCAGGCGGTGAAGCGGCGCGGGCACCCGCGCGATATCGCGAACGCATTGATGTTCTTCGCTTCGGACGAATCCGGCTTCATCACCGGCCAGACACTGAATGTCGATGGCGGCTGGGTGATGCATTGAAATGAGGAAAACTGACATGGGAATTCTGAGCGGCATCCGCGTGCTCGACTGTTCGATCGCGATGGCGGGCCCGTTCGCCGCGCAGCGTCTCGGCGATCTCGGCGCAGATGTGGTCAAGGTCGAGCCGGTCACCGGCGAATGGCAACGCCACGTTGCGGCCGGCGGCGCGCGCGGCAACAAGGTCAATGTCTCGTTCCTCTCGCTCAACCGGAACAAGCGCTCGCTGGCGGTGGACCTGAAGGCGGAGGAGGGAAAGAAGGTCCTTCTGGACCTGGTCAAGACCGCCGACGTCTTCCTCCAGAACTATCGGCCCGGCGTCGCGAAGCGGCTCGGCGTCGATTACGAGACGCTGTCCAAGATCAATCCGCGCCTCGTCTATGTGTCCATGTCGGGCTACGGCGAAAGCGGCCCCTATGTGAACAAGCCGGGCCAGGATCTCCTGCTTCAAGCGATGTCCGGGGCGATGCTTTCCGCAGGACGGGCAGGGGAGGCGCCGACTGCGGCCGGCCAATATCTGGTCGATGCCATAACCGCCTATACCGCCTTCGAGGGGGCGCTGGCCGCGCTGTTCCATCGCGAGCGAACCGGCGAGGGTCAATTGGTCGAGGTCAATATGCTCGACGCCATCGCGACGATACAAATGCAGGAATTGTCGGTGTTCACCGTCGGCGGCAAGGAGCAGAAGCGTTCGGCCGAGCCGCATGCCCATGTCTTCATCCGTGCGCCCTATGGGGCGTTCGCCACGAGCGACGGCTACATCGTCGTCGCTTTCCCGTCGCTGAAGAAGCTCGGCGAGGTGATCGGCGAGGAGAGCTTCCTCACCATGGACGACGAGGTCGACAGCTGGACCCGTCGTGACGAAATCTTCGCCAAGACGCGGGAGAGGCTAAAGCACAAGACGAGTGCCGAATGGTTGAAGCTCTTCGGCGAGGCGGATCTGTGGGCCGGTCCCGTCTATGGCTATCGGGAGCTCGTCGAGGATCCGCAGATCAAGCATAACGGGACGTTCGTCGAATACGACCATCCGACGGAAGGGCGGGTGAAGACCCCCGGCTTCCCGATCAAGTTCTCCAAGACGCCGTCGAAGGTTGACCGGGGGGCGCCGCTCACCGGCGAGCACACAAGGGAGGTTCTGAGGGAGGCGGGATATGATGCCGCGACTATTGAGCGCCTGGAACAATCGGGCGCGATTTCCAGCGGAAAGCACTAGCCATGCAGTCCTACAAGGCGCTCACCTGGGACCATCCCAGGGGCTATAACGCGTTGGCCGCCGCGGCTGCAGGGCTCGATCCGGCGCGCGACGGCCTGTCGATCGCGTGGGACAAGCAGCCTCTGGAAGGCTTCGAGTCGCATCCGATCGCCGATCTGTGTGCGCGCTACGACCTCGTGGTGTTGGACCATCCGCATGTCGGCGAAGCGGTAGAGGCCAAGTGTCTGCAGCCGCTGGAGGAAGTGTTCGGGGCAGGGACCATTGCCGAACTCGCGGCCGCCATCATCGGCCCATGCCTTGCCAGCTATCGCTACGCCAACAGCCATTGGGCGCTGCCGCTCGACGCCGCGACCCAGGTCATGGCGTCCCGGTCCGATTTGCTGGAGGCCTCGCCTCCGGAGACCTGGGACGACGTCGCCGCTCTTTCGCGGGCGACAGGGAAGGTGGCACTGTCCCTGGCTGGCCCGCATGCCATCCTCTCCTATCTCTCCATCGCCACGGCGCTCGGCGAGCCGCCCGCGCGACGCGATCCCGATCGGCTGGTGTCGGACGAAGTCGGGCGGCAGGCATACGATCGGCTAGCCGAGCTGGCCGCACGCAGCCCCAGGAGCGTCTACGAAAGAAATCCGATCGGCATCCTCGGTCACATGGCTGCGCATGACGACGTGGCTCTTTGCCCGCTCATTTACGGCTACGTGAACTACGCCGCCCCGGAGGCCGGCAAAGCGCTTCGCTTCTCGAATGCGCCTCGCCTCCGCGCGGGAGCCCGGCCGGGATCTACGCTCGGCGGAACCGGGATCGGCATCTCCACCCGCTGCCTGGTCACGCCGGAGCTCAAGAATCATCTCCTGTGGCTCATGAGCGCGCCGGCGCAGGCTGGCTTCATCCCTTCCCACGATGGGCAGCCGAGCCGGCGCTCGGCCTGGAGCGATCCCGCCGTCAATGCGCGCTGGGGCGATTTCTATCGCGGCACGGCCGAGACGCTGGAGGCGGCCTATGTGCGGCCGCGGCATTCCGGATACATCGCCTTCCAGACGAAGGCTTCCGCTCTGCTGCGCGAGGCATTCGAGGCGCGCCGGCCGGCAACAGAAATCGTCGCGGAGATCGAGGCCGCCTACCGCTCCAGCCGCCCCGAAGACAGCGAAATCTAGGAGATCGAAATGACACAAGACGTGCTGTTTGAAGTGGACGGGGCGATTGCCATCATCACCCTCAACCGGCCGCAGAAGCTCAACGCGGTCACCCCGGAAATGGCTGACGCGATCGTGGCGGCCGTGGAGCAATGCAATGACAGCGAGACCATTCGCTGCGTGATCCTGACGGGAGCCGGCGAGAAGGCCTTCTGCGCTGGTTCGGACATCCGTGAGCTCGACACCTACGAGACGCCCTGGCAGTTCCGCAACAGGCCGGATTATTGCGATGCGATCCGCGCCTTGCTGAAGCCTTCCATTGCCGCCGTAAACGGCTACTGTTTCGGAGGCGGGCTCGAGACGGCGATGTCGTGCGATATCCGCATCGCCTCCGACAATGCGCAGTTCGCGGCGCCGGAAATCAAGCTCGGCTGGATCGGCGGCGGTGGCATGGCGATGCATCTCGCCCACTCGGCCGGCATGTCGAACGCCGCCCTTTTGATCATGACGGGAGACCCTGTGCCAGCGGAGAAAGCGCTTGCCTGGGGGCTGGTGAGCGATGTGGTTCCGCGCGAGGGCCTGCTTGCGCGAGCGCGCGAAATCGCCCAAACAATTGCCAGTCGCGCGCCGATTGCCGCCGAGACGGCGAAGCTGAACCTCAAGGCCGCCCACACGATGCCTGCCGAAAAGGCCATCGAATATGAGCGTGACCTGCAGACGATCTGCTTCGCCACCGAGGACGCGTTGGAGGGGCGCAAGGCATTCAAGGAAAAACGCCCGCCGGTTTTCCGGCGGCGCTGAGGGATGGAAGCGAAATGACCTATACGACAGCCCTGCCGCATGACGGTATCTTCATCGGGCGGATCAGTTCGCCGGCAGGCGGCCACCCGCTGGTCGTGACCGTACGAGCCGGCGATCTCGTCGACATCACGTCCAGGCAGGCGCCCACTGTCCGGGACATCTGCGAAATGGAAGATCCCGCGGCTTACGTCCGGCAGGCGCAGGGCCGTGCGGTCGGCCGCCTCGACGATATCGAGGCCAACAGCTTCGAAGCCAGGGACGCCGCCAAGCCGTTCCTGCTCTCGCCGGTCGACCTCCAGGCGATCAAGGCATCGGGCGTCACCTTCGTCGTGAGCCTCCTCGAACGGGTCATCGAAGAACAGGCACGGGGCTCGGCCGAGAAGGCCGATGCGATCCGCGCAGACATTGCCGGGCTGATCGGCGATGACCTGTCCAAGCTGAAGCCCGGCTCGGCGGAGGCTCAAGCCTGCAAGGAAAAGCTCATCGCTCGCGGCGTCTGGTCGCAATATCTCGAAGTCGGCATCGGGCCGGACGCGGAAATCTTCACCAAATGTCAGCCTATGGCCTCAGTCGGTTTCGGCGCGGATGTCGGGCTGCACCCGATCTCGACCTGGAACAATCCAGAGCCGGAAATTGCCGTGATCGCCTCGAGCAAGGGACGGATCGTCGGCGCTGCCTTGGGCAACGACGTCAACCTGCGCGACGTGGAGGGGCGTTCGGCCCTGCTTCTCGGCAAAGCCAAGGACAACAACGCGTCGGCCGCCCTTGGGCCGTTCATCCGGCTCTTCGACCGCGGATTCACGATCGACGATGTGAAAAAGGCGAAGGTCCACCTCAAGGTCGAGGGCGAGGATGGTTTCACGCTCGAAGGTTCGAGCTCCATGGCCGAGATCAGCCGCTCGCCCGAGGAACTCGTGTCGGCGGCGATGGGGTCTCATCATCAGTATCCGGACGGTATCGCGCTCTATCTCGGAACCATGTTCGTGCCCTCCAAGGACAGGGGCGAGCAAGGCAAGGGATTCACCCACAAGGTCGGTGATATCGTCACCATATCGACCGAAAAGCTCGGTAGCCTCGTCAACAGGGTTCGTCTGTCGCCCGACTGCCCGCCCTGGACATATGGCGCCAGCCACCTCATGAGAGATCTGGCCAAAGCTCAACTCATCTGACTCGAAGTGGATAGACCAATGACGGAACTGCACCGCAACCTGATCGGAGGCGAGTGGGTGGGGGGCGATGCCATCCCCAACATCAATCCGTCGGATATGAACGATGTCGTGGGCGAATATGCGCGCGCCACAAAGGCCGATGCCGAAGCGGCGATCGCGGCTGCAAAGGCAGCCTTCCCCGCGTGGTCCCGCTCCGGCCTCCTCGAGCGGCATGCGATCCTGCGCAAGACGGCAGACGAGATCACCGCCCGCAAGGACGAGATCGGCAGGCTGCTTTCGCGTGAGGAAGGCAAGACGCTTGCGGAAGGTATCGGTGAAACAATCCGCGCGGCGCAGATCTTCGACTTCTTCGCCGGCGAAGTCCTTCGTCTTTCCGGGGAGACGGTCCCCAGTGTCCGCCCCGGCATCGGCGTCGAGATGACGCGCGAAGCGGTTGGCGTCGTGGGCATCATCACGCCCTGGAATTTTCCGATCGCCATACCCGCATGGAAGATCGCTCCGGCGCTGTGCTACGGCAACACGATCGTCTTCAAGCCGGCCGACCTGGTGCCGGGCTGTTCCTGGGCGATTGTCGACATCCTCCATCGTGCAGGCCTGCCCAAGGGCGTGCTCAATCTCGTCATGGGCAAGGGCTCGGTTGTCGGCCAGGTTATCCTCGACAGTCCGCATGTCGATGCGATCACCTTCACCGGCTCGGTCGCGACGGGAAAGCGCGTTGCGGCTGCTTCGCTCGAGCACATGCGCAAGATCCAGCTGGAGATGGGCGGCAAGAACCCGCTCGTCGTGCTCGACGATGCCGATCTCGGCGTCGCCGTCGACTGCGCGGTCAACGGCGCCTTCTTCTCCACGGGGCAGCGTTGCACGGCTTCGTCGCGGCTCGTGGTCACGGAAGGTATCCATGATCGCTTCGTCTCGGCTGTCACCGACAAGCTGAAAAGCCTCGTCGTCGACAACGCCCTCAAGCAAGGCACTCACATCGGACCGGTGGTCGATCAGGGGCAGTTCGATCAGGACGAGAAATACATTGCCATCGGCCGTGACGAGGGCGCCAAGCTCGTCTTCGGCGGCGAGCGTCTCAATCGCGAGACACCCGGCTTCTATCTGCAGCCTGCCCTGTTCACCGAGGCGACCAACCAGATGCGGATCAGCCGGGAGGAAATCTTCGGCCCGGTAGCCAGCGTCATCCGGGTCAAGGACTATGAGGAAGCCCTGGCAGTGGCGAACGACACGCCTTTCGGCCTCTCATCCGGCATCTGCACGACCAGCCTCAAACACGCCACGCACTACAAGCGCAATGCGCAGGCCGGCATGGTGATGGTGAACCTGCCCACGGCCGGCGTCGACTTCCACGTACCCTTCGGCGGCCGCAAGGGGTCAAGCTACGGACCGCGCGAACAGGGCCGCTACGCCGCGGAGTTCTATACGACGGTGAAAACGGCCTATACGCTGGCGTGAGGGTCGCCGCCCGTGAGAGGGCAGAGGCGTAGCGGCGGCACCCAAGCTGTCCTGCGTCGCCTGCGGCTGATCTTTCCAGGTGAGGATTGCGCGGACGGCGGGGGACCCGGCAGAACAGAGGGGAACGCCCGTCACGGCGCGCCTTGGCGGCAACCCTTCAGTTCTGGTACTTCAGAACTTTGGCGACGCCCTCATCGGCGCTGTCGCGCATGGCCGCGAGGCTGCAGGTGTCCAGCACCTCGGCGACCGCCTGGCGAACCTCCAGCATCATGTGCCGGACCTGGCATGTTGCCTCGTCGCAATCCTCACATTGCTGGTATTGGGAGAGGCTGGCGCAGGGCAGGGGCGCCAGGGGCCCGTCGAGGACACGAATGACATGACCGATCTTGATGTCGCCCGCCGGCCGGGCAAGCCGATAGCCACCGTCCTTGCCCTTTCGGCTCTGCACGAAACCGGCATTGCGCAATTCGCCCAGGATCGCATCCAGGAACTTCTTGGGAATTTTGTTGGCGACGGCGATATCGCTGACGAAGGCAAGCTGCCCTGCCGGCAAGTAAGAGAGGTGAACCAGTGCCTTGAGGCCGTATTTGCCTTTTTTAGTGAGCATCGCCCTGAACTGTCATGGAAACGCGGCTGCCTGGAGCAGCCCCTGCTGTCTTTGCCGACGACAGCTCGATTCCGTCGCAACCGTATCCCCCTCTGTACATAAATTTCACAGCGATAATATACAAGCGGAAACGCTTGAATTTCCGCGATTTTCCGGCAGGAAGGAGCACTGTCGGCTAGCGGATAATGTGTCGCGGTATTATCTGACGCCGTGGCAGTGCTACATTGCCAGGCAGAAGTCTCGACGACTGGAACGAGCCGCAACCGATTTCGCAGGGAAATCAGCAACAAAGATGATTTACGGGAACCACAGATTGGCCGTGGCCCCCATGATGGATTGGACCGATCGTCATTGTCGGTATCTCCACAGGCAGCTCACCCGCTCGACTCTGCTCTATACCGAGATGGTCGTAGCCGATGCGGCGATCCATGGGGACCGCCGGCGTCTGCTCGGCTTCGACGCGGTCGAGCATCCGGTCGCCCTGCAGCTTGGCGGCTCGGATCCGCGGAAGCTCGCCGAGGCGGCCCGGATCGGCGAGGGCTTCGGTTATGACGAGATCAATCTCAATGTCGGCTGCCCCTCGGACCGCGTTCAGTCCGGCACTTTCGGCGCCTGCCTGATGCGTACGCCGGAGATCGTCGGCGCCTGCATTGCGGCGATGAAAGCGGCGGTGGCCATTCCGGTCACCGTGAAGTGCCGCCTCGGCGTCGATGAACAGGATATCGAGATCGCGCTCGACGCCATGGCGGAAACCGTGCTCGGGGAGGGCGCCGACGCGCTGTGGGTGCATGCGCGCAAGGCCTGGCTGGAAGGCCTGAGCCCCAGGGAGAACCGCGACATCCCGCCGCTCGACTATCCGCGCGTCTATCGCCTGAAGCAGAAATTCCCCACGCAATTCGTCGGCATCAATGGCGGGATTCCATCGCTGGACGAGGCTCAAGCCCATCTTGAACACGTCGACGGCGTGATGCTGGGGCGGGCCGCCTATCATACGCCGGGTATTCTGGGCGAGGCGGATCATCGCGTCTACGGCCAACCGGACCGGTCGCTCGATTACGCCGCGGTCATTGCCGCCATGGCCGACTATGCCGAACGCCACATTGCCGAGGGCGGACGGCTCGCTCATGTCACACGCCACATGACCGGGCTGTTCCATGGCTTTGCCGGCGCCCGACGCTATCGCCAGATCCTGTCCACGGATGCGACGCGTCCGGGGGCGGGGCCAGAAGTCCTCTTCAAGGCGTTCGAGGCGGTCTCACTCGAGCCGGCCGTGACGGCAGCCTGATCTCTCGGATTGCCGTTTTCAGAGGGCAGCAGATAATGCTTGCCGAATCGATAAGTGTTGGCTTATAAGTTGCGCATGATCGAGACCGAAATCTTCAGGGCCCTCGCCGATCCGACCCGACGGGCCGTCTTCGAGCGCCTTACCAGCGGGGAAATGAGCGTCGGCGAGTTGAAGTCCGGATTCTCGATCTCGCAGCCTGCCGTGTCGCAACATCTGGCTGCCTTGAAGCGAGCAGGGCTGGTCGCGGAACGGCGCGACGGTCGCAACAGCTACTATCGGGTCGTCCCGCAGGGGATGGCGCCTCTCATGGCCTGGATGGAGCGTTATCGCCTGTTCTGGCCGGAGCGCGTCGAGCGCCTGAAGGACGTGCTGAAAGGGATGGACCAATGATGGAACCCGCCGATCAGGAAATGCCGGAGAGCGCGGAACTCTCTGTGGTCACGGAATGTGACCTGCCGCATCCGCCGGAAAAGGTATGGCGTGCGCTGACTGTCCCCGAGCTCCTGGGCGCATGGCTGATGCCCAACGACATCCGCCCCGTCGAAGGGGAGCGATTCTCCTTGCATGAGAGCGGTCCCACTGGGGACCGCGTCGATTGCGAAATGCTCGAGGCCGAGCCGTATCGCCGGCTCCGCTATTCCTGGAGGGACGGCGAGGCGCGGGACAATGCGCTGACGTCTGTCGTCACGTTCGAGCTTTCGCAGGCCCGCGAGGGGGGCACGCATCTCCGTATCGTCCATTCCGGGGCGAGAGAGCAAGTGCCGACGATGGCGCTGCAGGCCGCGAACACGAACGTGGCCGGGCCGCTGATGCGCGCAGCGTAATCCGTTCCGCGTCCGTCTGACGCGTGCCGACAATTTATCAGCCTGAATCCATCCAATTGGCTGCATCCGTGCGACGCCAAGCGATTGCGCTCGGCCGCAAAACACCACAGGAGAACGCAATCCATGAACAGCGTCGCCAATCTGGTTCCCATGGTCATCGAACAGTCGAGCCGCGGAGAACGCTCCTTCGACATCTTCTCGCGCCTCCTGCGCGAGCGCATCGTCTTCCTGAACGGGCCGATCGACGACAATGTCTCGGCTCTGGTCTGCGCGCAGCTCCTATCTTTGGAATCAGACAATCCCAGGAAAGAGATCGCGCTTTACATCAACTCGCCTGGCGGCTCCGTCACCAGCGGCTTCGCGATCTACGACACGATGCAATATATCGATTGCCCAATCTCGACGGTCTGCATCGGTACGGCTCGATCCATGGGGTCGTTCCTGCTGATGGCCGGCACGCCAGGCTTGCGCGTCGCCCTCCCCAATTCGAGCGTCATGCTGCACCAGCCGTCCGGAGGCTTCCAAGGGATGGCCTCAGACATCGAGCGCCACGCCGAGGACGTCATCAAGACCAAGCGGCGGATGAACGAGCTCTACGCCCGCCATTGCGGGCGCACGCTGGAGGAGGTCGAGAGGACCCTTGACCGCGATTTCTTCATGACCGCCGAAGAAGCCAAGGCCTGGGGCATCATCGACCACATCTACGAGAAGCGGATTCCGCTTGCTCAAAAGGCTCTTGCCTAGTCCCGCAGCGTCATCCTGTCCCCGCGCACATCGAAGCCCGACAGGCTGCCGATGAAATTCATGCCGAGGAGGCTGCGGTCGAGCATGCCGGCCTCGGCTACCAGAACCGGAACATTGCTGCGGCTGATCGTGCCCAGCGCGATCTCGCCGGCGGTGACGCGAGCGGAACGCGCCGTGCCATTGGCGGTCGAGACGGTGATCGTGTAGTTCAGGGAGGCGGGGTCGAAACCCGCCGCGCAGGCATCGGCCGAGGTCAGGACGGTAGCCGTCGCGCCGGTGTCGACCACGGCCCGCACCGGCGCGCCGTTGACGAGGATCCGCGCTTCGAAATGGCCGTTGCCGGCCTTTTCCAGCAGCACCGTATTGCCGCCGTCGCTGATCGACAGCGGGCTGCCTGGAACGAGACCGGCGGTGACGCGATTCGCCACGTCCTGCAACTCGTATCGGTACTGATAGCCGGCCACCAAGAGCAGCGCGACCAGCAGCCACAGGGCCAGGCTGCGCGCCACGTAACCGAGGCGCATGCCAGACCCTAATATGCCGGCCGCGATGACCATGCCCCAGATACCGAGATAGAGGGCGCGGCCCAGCTCGTCGTTCCCGGAGAATGGGGCGTCCGTCTTGTCGCTGAGGAGCAGGAGGATAAGCCCGCCTCCGATCGCGGCCATGACCACGCAGAAGAAGTTGCTCGTACGCATAGACTTGTCCCGGTCATTCGGCTGCATTGCGCTCGCGGGCCATCCTTGCCCGTCGCGTCTCGCGGCGCGGCTTGCGTTCCACCGTCGACAGCCTGGCCGGCAGCGAGGCCATGATGTCGCGCCGCCTCTCGGGCGTCATGTCGATCCAGCCGGCGATCTCGTCTCGCGTGCGGCCGCAGCCGAAGCAATAGCCCGTTTTCACGTCGATGGAACAGACGAGGATGCAAGGGGATTCGATGGACAAGGCTTGGTTCCGTTCGCTCAATGCACATGGTGTAGCAGGAAAGCCAAAACAAGCCCTGTCGATTGCGGCAAGGGGAGGCGTTTTCTCACACCAACGATCGCGTGGGATGGATTGTGCGACGCGGCGAAGCTCGTTATGTCGCCCTTGCCACAGGCAGGACAGGACAGATGACGACAGGACTTCCCTTCGACGACTTCCGCAACCTGATGCGAGAGCTTCCCCCGCGCGATGAGGCGGCCGCCGAGACGGTGCGCTCGCAATTCGGTCGCATGCGCAAGCCGACAGGATCGCTCGGCCGGCTGGAGGAGATCGCGGAATGGCTCGCGGGCTGGACCGGGCGCCCGCCGGCCGTCACCCGTCCGCTTGTCGCGATCTTCGCCGGAAACCACGGCGTCACCAGGCGCAATTTATCGCCGCGACCGCCGGAGGCGACCGCTCAGATGGTGGAGATGTGCGCGGCGGGCGGCGCGGCGATCAACCAGCTTTGCGTGGCCCACGATCTCGGGCTGAAGGTTTTCGATCTGGCCCTGCATCTTCCCACCGCCGACTTCGTCGAGGATGCCGCTCTCGACGAGCGCGGCTGCGCCGCGACCATGGCCTTCGGCATGGAAGCGATCGCCGGCGGCATAGATGTCATCGCGATCGGCGATCTCGGGGTCGGCAATTCGACGGTCGCCGCTGCGATGCTCGCGGCCCTGTACGGTGGCTCCGGCGCTGATTGGGTTGGACCGGGCTCGGGTGCCGACCGCGAGATGATCGCTCGGAAGGCCGCGACCGTGGATGCCGCGCTCTCGTTCCATGGCAGGAACCTGCGAGATCCCTTCGAGGTTCTGCGCCGCGTCGGCGGCCGCGAGTTCGCCGCGATCGCCGGCGCTATCATCGCGGCGCGCATGCAGAAAGTGGCCGTAGTGCTTGACGGCTTCGCGGCGACCGCGGCGGCTGCCGTGCTTCATCAGGTCAACCCTGCCGCGCTCGACCATTGCCTCGCCGGCCACGTCTCGGCCGAGTCAGGCCATGCGAAGGCGCTGGAGCGGCTCGGCATGGAGCCGGTGCTCGATCTTCGCCTTGCCCATGGAGAGGGAACTGGCGCCGCGCTGGCGCTCGGCGTGGTCAAGGCGGCTGCGCAGGTCCATTCGGGAATGGCCGCGACGATCTGATATATCCGCCGCGCGGCGCTTGGCGAAGCCGCGTCTCGACCTGGCATCAGGCCCGTCTACCGCCCGCGGCGACGGCGCGGGTCGGGAATGCCGGCATTTCTTCCATGACCCGGCCGGGTGGGAATGCCGCGACCGCGCTGGTCCCCTGGCGCAGTTTCGACTGGAGCTGGAAATCGCCGCCATGCATGGCGACGAGCCCTTGGACGATGGGCAGGCCGAGGCCGGTGCCTTGTTCTGCGCTCTTGATGGCGATCGAGCCCTGGCCGAAGGCCGACAGGACAACCGGGATCTCATCCGGTGGTATGCCGGGGCCGTTGTCCTCGACGGAGAGGTATTGTCCGCCCCCTGCGGTCCATCCGACCTTCACCCGTATTTCCCCGCCAGCCGGTGTGAACTTCACGGCGTTGGAAAGGAGGTTGAGCGTGATCTGGCGCACGGCGCGCTCGTCGGCCAAGAGCCGCGGCATCATGGGCTCGAATTGCTGAACGATGCGCAGATCCTTGTTGCGCGCCTTGAGTTCCATCAGATGGCAGCATTCCTCGACGACCCCGACAAGGCTCATGGGCTCCTCGTTGAGCTGGTATCGGCCGGCCTCGATGCGCGACAGGTCGAGGATCTCGTTGATGAGGCCGAGAAGATGCTGCCCGGAGGCATGAATGTCGTGCGCGTATTCCTTGTAGGTCGCGTTGTGGAGAGGGCCCAGGACCTCCTTCGACATCACTTCCGAAAAGCCGAGTATGGCGTTGAGCGGGGTGCGCAATTCATGGCTCATCGAGGCGAGGAAACGCGATTTCGCCAGGTTCGCCTCTTCGGCGCGGCGCCGCGCCTCGTCCGACATCGATTTCGCCGTTTCAAGTTCCCCGATCAGCGCGTCCTTCTCGCGTCGGAACGACAGGAGCATCAGGGTCGACCTGTTCAGATGGCCCGCGACATAGGCGAAGAAGGGCAGCGCCACGGCGAGAAGCCCCGTCATGGTCGCTTCCACCGGCATCCAGTACCGCGCACCCAGCACGGCATAGATGGCGACAGGCAAGGCGAATGTCGCAATCAAGGCGCCGCGCAGCGAAGAAGCGATGATCGCCGTTGCCGCCATGGCGAGCAGCAGGACGACGGCCTTGATGACCGGAAATTGTTCGATCTGGCATTCGCCGCATCCCATGGCCGCCAGGTACGACCACCCAAGTCCGGTCAGGAAATGCAGCGCCAGGAAGCTGCGCCTGGCGGCGATTGGGTCGCCTTCATCGGCATCGGCATGGTCGACGCGCCGGGCGAGCAGGGCAAGCACGGCGTAGGAGGCGATGGTGACGAGCGCCCATATCAGCACCTCTCCCGCCATCCCGACAAATGTTCCTGCCGCGGCAACCAGAACAACCAGGAGCGGCAGGGCGGAGGCGCCGGTGACGATGGCACGAGCGTGGAGCTTGAGGAGCTCACGGTCGAATGCCGGGTTGCCTGAATGCTGCGAAAGACGCTCGCGCGTTTTCCTCACCGCGCGCGACACATCGCTGTTGCGATGGGCTTTCCTGCGGTCCACAATGAATTTGTCAGCCGTGTTCGTTCGCTGTAACGGCATCAAAGGTTTCGGTTTCGCGCGCGTTCGATTACGAAGGCAGGCTAGACCGCAATGATTAAGGTATCCTTTGCCATATGAGCAGTTATCGGTACGGCCGGTCCTGGCGAGGCGCTCGCCAGTCCCGCCGTCGCCACCGAAAGTTCTTCGACTACGCCCTGGCCTTTGCCATTCTCGGATTGCTCGTCGTGGTTTCGGCACGGCTGGACCGCGTCGGAAGCCGGCAGGCAACCGGAGCAGTGACGGTCAATGATGGGGACACGCTGACCCTCGGCGGCGAGAAGATCCGCCTGCGCGGCATCGATGCGCCGGAATATCATCAGATCTGCCGGCGCGACGGCGAGGAATATCCGTGCGGAAGGCGGTCGCGCGAGGCGCTTGGCAAGCTGATCGCCGGACGCCCCGTTACCTGCTCCGGCTGGGAGCGCGATCGCTATGGCCGCCTTCTCGGCGATTGCAGCGCCGGCGATGACAATCTCAACGCCGCTCAGGTCGCAGGCGGATGGGCCGTGGCCTATGGGGATTATCTCGACCAGGAGGAAGAGGCGCGCGCGTTGGGACTTGGTGTGTGGGCTGGCGAATTCGAGCGGCCGCGCGACTGGCGCCGGAGCCACGGCGGCATGATCGACGGCGAACATGATGGGATCGGCACGATCCTGAACTGGCTGCGGGCCATTTTCTTTTCGGGACAACAATCAAGGGGAGTATCGACATGAGGCTTTTCGACGGGGGCAAGGCGCCGAACCCGCGCCGGGTACGGGTATTCCTGGCGGAAAAGGGGATCGACGTGCCGCTGGTCCCGGTCGATATGGGAGCGATGGAGCACCGAGGGGAGGCCGTCACGTCGCGCAACCCGCTGCAGCGGCTGCCGGTCCTGGAACTCGATGACGGCACGATCATCACAGAGTCCATCGCGATCTGCCGCTATTTCGAAGAGCTCGTGCCCGAACCGGCGCTGTTCGGGAAGGGCCCTGCCGGCAAGGCGCTTGTCGAGATGTGGCAGCGCCGGATGGAGCTCAACCTCATGTTCTGCGTCGCGCAGGCCTTTCGCCACATGCATCCGGCGATGAGGGAATGGGAGATCCCGCAGGTTCCCGAATGGGGTGAAGCCAACAAGCCGAAAGCGTTGGAGTTCCTGCGTTTCCTGGATGGCGAATTGGCGAACCGGGAATTCGTGGCCGGCGACAGCTATTCCGTCGCAGATATCACGGGGATGATCGCCGTCGACTTCATGAAGCCCGCGCGGATCCAGGTGCCCGACGAATTGGGCAATGTCCTGCGATGGTATCGCGCCGTCGCAAGCCGCCCGAGCGCCGCAGCCTGAGAGGATCGCTTGTCCACACCGCTCGAGAACGTCGCAGGAAACGTCCGCGCGTGCCGCATCTGCAGGGATGCGCCGCGTGGAAAGCCGCTGGCGCACGAGCCGCGGCCGGTTCTCGTCGTGTCCGACAGGGCCCGCATCCTGATCGCCGGGCAAGCGCCGGGGACAAAGGTTCACGAAAGCGGCAGGCCTTTCACCGACGCGTCCGGAGACAGGCTGCGTTCCTGGCTCGGCGTATCCTCCGAGGAATTCTACGATCCCGGCAATTTCGCGATACTTCCCATGGGCTTCTGCTTCCCCGGGCAGGATGCGCGCGGCGCGGACCTGCCGCCGCGCCGGGAGTGCGCGCCCGCCTGGCGATCGGCGCTGGTCGCGGCGATGCCGCAGATCGAGCTTGTCCTCGCGATTGGTCTCTACGCGCAGGCCTGGCATCTCGGCACCGCGCGAACGGTTTCGCTGACCGAGACCGTTCGCGACTGGCGCGCGATCTTCTCGGCGGACGCGGTGCCGCGCGTTCTGCCGCTGCCGCATCCCTCCTGGCGCAACACCGCTTGGTTGAAGCAGAATCCGTGGTTCGAAATGGAATTGCTGCCATTCCTGAAAGCAGAAATTCGACACCGTCTCGACAACGAGTGACGCAATTGCGTCCTGCCATCCTGAAGCTTTCAGAGAATTTTTTTCTTGCGACCGATGCTTTTCATTAGCATTATTGCAAAGCTATTCCAATTGGAGCCAAAGAATGGACCGTCTCGACCGCAAGATCCTCCGCCTGTTGCAGGAGGATGCGACCCTTGCCGTGGCCGACATCGCGAAAAAGGTCGGACTGTCCACCACGCCATGCTGGCGTCGCATCCAGAAGCTCGAGGAGGAGGGCGTCATCAAGCGTCGCGTGGCAATTCTCGACCCCGCGAAGATCAATGCGCGCGTGACGGTGTTCGTCGCGATACGCACGAATTCCCACAGTCATGAATGGCTGCGTCGCTTCTCCGAGGTGATTCAGGACTTCCCGGAGGTCGTCGAGTTCTACCGCATGAGCGGCGACGTCGACTATCTCCTGCGGGTCGTCGTTCCGGATATTGCCGCTTATGACGCCTTCTACAAGCGGCTGATCGCCAGGATCGAGATCCGCGATGTTTCCTCGTCCTTCGCGATGGAGCAGATCAAGTACACGACGGAGATGCCGCTGGACTACATCCAGCTCGAGAAGGAAAGCGGCCAGAACGCGGCTTGAGGATATTTGTGCCGAGCTCGAGGTGTCGCTGGCGGTTGTCTGGTTCGGCACTGTCGGGTGGTTGGCCGGAGGCAACGGAATGGATTGTCGGACGGGAGCCCGCGCCAGACGCGAGCTGATCCGAGGATCCGTCCCGCTACATGGCGGCCGGCCGCCCCACGGCCGAGCCATCATCGGTCGGCGACGCGCTTCGAAGCGAGCCGCTGCAGCACCTTGGCATCGGTCAGTTCCTTCACGGCATCCTTGCCTGTCCAGCGCGCGGCCCTGTCGTCCGATGCGGCGAGCTTTCGCGCGAGAGCCAGTGCTGGCTCGTGCAGGAAGATGGACCGCTTGCCGATCTGGCGAAGCGCCCAGTTGACGGCTTTCTTGACGAAGTTCCGGCCGTCCGTCGCATGTCGCTCGACCAGGGGCAGAAAGGCGGCGAAGGTTCCGTCCGGTTCCTTCTTCCGATGGACGGCGCCATAGGCGAGCATGGCGAAGGCCATGCGCCGCACGAACTCCCGTTCGTCCCCCGCAAATTCCTGGATGAGGTCGAGCCAGAAGGGCGTTTCGACGAACAGGCCCGAAACGCCGTCGACCACATCCCAGGAATCGAAATCGGCCGCCCAGAGCCGGCACTGCTCGATTGTGATCGCGCCGGGGTCGGCCGTCAGCCCGGCGAGGATGCGGGCCTCGCGATAACCCGTTCGCCAAAGCTCCTCCGCGCGCCGCTGGTCGACTTTCACTCTGCGCGCGATCGGGTTGAGATGCGTGTGTCCGACGCCGAGCGCATTCGCCGTGGCGACGCCGAACCTTGCCAGGCCGGCGCGGTTCTCCTCCGAGCCGAGCGATTTCAGATGTTCGACGATGTCCTCGGCTGTCCAGTCGGGCGAGGGCGGCCGCAACGCTACTTCTCGAGCCTGGCGAGTAGCGAGGACGTATCCCAGCGCTTGCCGCCCATTGCCTGCACTTCCTTGTAGAACTGGTCGACCAGGGCGGTGACAGGCAATCTTGCCCCGTTGCGGTCCGCCTCCGCGAGGCAGATGCCTAGGTCCTTGCGCATCCAATCCACGGCGAAGCCGAAATCATACTTGCCTTCGTTCATGGTCTTGTGGCGGTTCTCCATCTGCCAGGAGCCTGCCGCGCCCTTGGAGATCACCTCGACCACCTTGGCGATGTCGAGCCCTGCTCTCCGGCCGAAATGGATTCCCTCGGAAAGCCCTTGGACAAGCCCGGCAATGCAGATCTGGTTGACCATCTTGGTGAGCTGGCCGGCGCCGGCAGGGCCCATCAACCCGACCATCCGGGCATAGGCCTCGATGACCGGCCTGGCTTTGTCGAACACCTCCTGTTCACCGCCGACCATCACGGTCAGAACGCCATTCTCCGCGCCCGCCTGGCCGCCGGAGACCGGGGCGTCGAGGAAGTCGAAGCCCTGCGCCTTGGCCTTCCCGTTGAGCTCGCGGGCGACCTCGGCGGACGCCGTCGTGTTGTCGATGAAGATGGCGCCCTTCTTCATTTCGCGAAAGGCGCCTTCGGGACCGGTCGTCACTTCGCGAAGATCGTCGTCGTTGCCGACGCAGCAGAACACGAAATCCTTGCCGGACGCCGCCGCCTGCGGGCTTGGGGCGGAGGCGCCGCCGAATTCGGCCACCCATCTCTCGGCGCGCGCGGAGGTCCTGTTGAAGACGGTCACGTCGTGGCCGCCCTTCTTCTTCAGGTGTCCGGCCATGGGATAGCCCATGACACCGAGTCCGATGAATGCAACCGAAGCCATGACGTGTCCTCCAAGAATGTGCAGGTGACAGGTCTAGGCCGTGAGGCGGATTCGTCAAGCTTCGAACGGTGCCCGGATCGCCCGATGACTCAGTGATGGAGATGAGTGAGGTGCCGGGTCAGGCGCCGCTCGATCCATTCGATGGCATGGCGCAACGCCTCGACAATGGCGAGATAGAGCAGGGCCGCCCAAATATAGGTCTGAAAATCGAAGCTGCGCGAATAGGCTCGCCTTGTTTCGCCCATCAGATCGTAAACGGTGATGATCGCCACGATGGCGGAGCCCTTGATCATCAGGATGATCTCGTTGCCATAGGGGCGCAGCGCCACGATGAGCGCCTGGGGGAGAACGATCTTGCGCAAGGTCTGGAGCTTGCTGAGGCCCAGCGCTTCCGCGCCTTCCCATTGGCCTCTCGGTATGCTTTCGATCGCGCCGCGCAAGATCTCCGCCTGGTATGCGGCGGTGTTGAGCGCGAAGGCGAAGATCGCGCAGTACCAGGCTTCCCGGAAAAACCACCACAGACCGACCGCCTGGAGTTCGGGGCGGAACGACCCCAGCCCGTAATAGACGAGGTAGGTCTGTGCCAAAAGAGGTGTCCCGCGAAAGAAATAGACGTAGCCATAGGCGACGGCGGACAGGATCGGGTTCTTCGACATTCGTCCGTAGGCGACGGGTATGGACAGGACCGCTCCTGCAATGACCGAGATCGTGACGAGGGAGAGGGTGACGCCAAGGCCTCTCAGATAGTTCCCGGCATAGCGATCGACGAGTTCGGGATTCCAGGCAAGGACCAGATAGAAGACGAGCCCGAGGCCGAATGCGATCCATAGACCCATCAAGGCGACGCCGATGATGCGCTCTCGCGGCCAGCCCCGGGGAGGGGCCGGCGGTCGTTCGACCGTCCTCTCGATAGCCGTGGTGCTCATCACCTCGCCTCGCCTCGGCGTGCCCTGTCTTCTATGGCTTTGATGACGAGGGAGGACAGCATGGCCAGCACAAGGTAGAGGAGCGCGGCCGCTCCGAAGAACAGGAACGCATGTTTGGTGACGCGGGCGGCGACGCCGGTCTGGCGGAGGATGTCCGCCAGCCCGACCACGGAAACGAGGGCTGTATCCTTGAGCAGCGCCATCCACAGATTGCCGAGGCCGGGCAGGGCGATGCGGATCAGTTGGGGCAAAACGACCAGACGCATGGTCTGGCCGCTCGTCAGCCCGATCGCATAGCCGCCTTCATATTGGCCACGCGGTATGGCGCGGAAGGCCGACAGGAAGGTCTCGCTCGCATAGGCAGAGAATACCGCTCCGAGCGCGATCATGCCGGCGATGAAACTGTTGATCTCGACCACTGCCTCGGGATCGAACAGCCGCAAAACGGTCTGGATTCCGATCTGTGCGCCGTAGAACACCAGGAACAGCGTCAGGAGCTCGGGCAGGCCGCGAAAGATCGTGGTGTAGATGTTGCCCGCCATTCGCAGGGATGGCTCGCGCGATTGCTTGGCCACCGCCACGAAGAAGCCGATGAACAGTCCGAGCGGTAGTGTCGCGAGCGCAAGCGATACCGTAACGACGACACCCCAAAGGATGGCGCCCCCCCAACCCTCCGGCCCGAATCCGAGCAATGTGAGCACATTGGCCACGTCGCCGCCTTTCCTGCTGCCTTGTTCGCCGCGGCAACGGCAAGGGTCCCGTTGCCGCGGCGATCAGTTCACGCGTGCAGGCTACGCCGCTCAGCTGCCGTAGGCATCGAAGTTGAAGTACTTGTCGTTGATCTCTTTGTATTTGCCGTTGGCGCGGATCGCGTCGATAGCTGCGTTGAATTTGTTCTTCAGATCGGTTTCGCCCTTGCGGATCGCGACGCCGACGCCTTCGCCATGGATTTCCGGCACCGGCTTGATCGTGCCCACGAGCTTGCAGCACTCTCCCTCGGGAGAGGCGAGGAACTGCTGCACGACCACGATGTCGTCATTCGCGGCGTCGATGCGGCCATTGGCGAGATCGAGCTGGTATTCCTGGGCCGTCGGATAGGGCTTTATCGTGCTGTCCGTATAGGTCTTCTCGGCATAGTTGAAATGGGTCGTGCTGCCCTGGACCCCGATCGTCTTGCCGGCAAGGTCCTCCTTCGTCACGCCCTTGATGTCGGTGTCCTTCGGAGCGACGATCGCGGGCGGCGTCTGGTAGTATTTGTTGGTGAAGTCGACCTTCTCCTTGCGCTCGTCGGTGATCGACATGGAGGCGATGATGGCATCGAACTTTCCGGCCTGGAGCGCCGGAATGATGCCGTCCCAATCCTGGGTGACGAACTCGCACTTGGCTTTCATCTCCTCACAGAGCGCCTTTGCGATGTCGATGTCGAAGCCTTCCAGCTTGCCGTCGGGCGTGAGATTGTTGAATGGGGGATAGGCTCCTTCAGTGCCGATCTTCAAAGTCAGCTCCTGAGCTCCTGCCGCCCCGACCGAGAAGGCGAGGAAGGCAGCCGACGCCGCCAAAGCGATACGCTTGGAAATACGCATGATGTTCCTCTCTGTTATTTTCCGGCCGTGTCCCCACGTCAGCCGGCCGGCGTCTGGATACGCCGATTGAGGAATAATATTCCCATTGTTTCCGACGGAAAAGCAATCGCAAAACCGTCGTGGAATGGCGCGGTCTTCCTGCTCTCGGGAAAGCCGGGGTTTGCGAAAAAAGGCTACCGATCTCCTGGTTTCAGGGCCGCGATGATGAAGTCTGCAATGCCCGAAATGTCGTCGAGGCCGAAGACGGGAACGGCTTCCCCGCAAATGGCATGGTCGGCTGCGACAGCAACGATGTTGTTGTCTCCGGTCGTCAGTGGAGTGGTGTCCTTGGCGTCCAGCCGCCGCGTTTCTATCTTCGGATGCGCTTCGCGCTTGTAGCCTTCGATCAGGACGAGGTCGCAGGGCGCGAGGCGGGCGAGGATATCATCGAGACGCGGCTCTTGCTCGCCGCGCAACTCGTGCATGAGTGCCCAGCGATTGCCCGACACGATCGCTACTTCGGCCGCACCGGCTTCCCGGTGCCGGTAGCTGTCGGTTCCTTCCTTGTCGATGTCGAAGCTATGATGCGCGTGTTTGATCGTGGAAATCTTAAAGCCACGTCGCGTGAGTTCGGCGACGAGGCGCTCGGTCAACGTCGTCTTGCCCGAATTCTTCCAACCGGTGATGCCGAGTACGCGCTGGATCATGAGGTGCGTTCCGCTCGTATGAGACCTTCGGCCACGGCCAGGTCTTCTTGCGTATTCACGTTGAAGAAGGGGTCGCCGCCGGTCGCTTCGATCATTGCGAAGTCCACGACAGCCGATTCATGGCCTTCCACGAAGGTCGAAACCTTGTAGGTCGCCCCATCCTCCAGAAAGGCGCGAAGGGCGGGAGCGAGCGTCACCGGCCACAGGGCGAAGACGGGATGGCGCCTGCCGCCGGAGGACGCGACGACGATGTTTTCCTGATCCGCGGCGGTTGCCAGCCGGCTCACGAGATCGGTCGGGAAGAAGGGCGTGTCGCTGGCGACCGAGACGAGCCAGGTGGCATCGGTCTCGCGCCGAGCCCACTCCATGCCGGCCAAGACGCCGGCGAGAGGACCGGCAAAGCCGGGGATCGTGTCGGGGACAACCGGAACGGAGAATTCAGCGAAACGGCTGGGGTCGCCATTGGCGCTGATCGCGAGCGGCCCCGCTTGCGGAGCGAGGCGATCGATCACATGGCGCAACAGCGGCCGTCCACCGAGCCGGCGCAGGCACTTGTCGCCGCCGCCCATGCGACGCGATCGGCCTCCGGCGAGGATTATGCCGGCGATGACGTTCATTCCTTCCCAGTCCCGATGCGCATGACATAGAGCGTCGAGAGCACGGCGGCAAAGGAGGAGACTGCCATCACGATGATCAACGGGTGAGGACCGCTTTCGGGGGACAGCAGCATGCTGGCGAGCAGCGACAATATCGCGCCCGAGCCGATCTGGAAGGCCCCGCCGAGACCGGAGGCAGATCCGGCAAGCTCCGGCCGGGCGCTGACGATGCCGGCATTGGCGTTGGGAAGGGTCATGCCGTTGCCGACCCCCAGGAAAATCACCGGTCCGAACAGCGAGAACGGGTGATAAAGCCCCGACAGGAACAGGACGAGGGCGAGAATTGTTCCAGCGGTGGCGATCAGGTTGCCGGTCAACATCATGCGATTGATCCCGATCCGCCGCGACAATCGACCCGACAGGAAATTGCCTACGATATAGCCGCCGGAGATTATGCCGAAATAGATGCCGTAGCTCGAAGGTGAAAGACCAAGGATCTCGGTCGCGACATACGGTCCGCCTCCGATGAAGGCGAAAAAGGCGCCGGAAGCGAAAGCGGCCGTGAATGTGTAGCCCCAGAACCGCCTGGATCGGATCAGCAGCGGGAAGGTAAGGAGCTGCGCGGCCATGCTGTTCGACCGGCTTACCGCCGTTTCGCCGAGGTCGAGATAGATGATCGCCATTGCCAGCACCCCGAAGGCCAGCGTCAGCACGAAAGTCGCCCTCCAGCCGTAGATCTCGTCGAGGAATCCGCCAATCATCGGGGCGACCATGGGGACAAGCGCCATGCCCATGGTCACATAGCCGATCATGCTCGCGGCTTCGCTGGAATCGACGGTGTCGCGCACGATGGCACGCGACAACACGATGCCGGCGGCCGAAAATGCCTGCAGGAGCCGGCACGCCAACAGGAATTCGATGGTGGGTGCGTAGATCGCCGCGATCGTGCCCACGATGAAGATGACGAAGCACGTCAACATCACCGGGCGCCGGCCGAACCGGTCCGATGCCGGGCCGATGAACAACTGGAATATGCCGGTCGCGGCGAGATAGAGCGATATCGCGAGCTGCATCACCGCATAGTCGGCCTCGAAATAGCGGGCCATCCCGGACAACGACGGTAGAAAGACGTTCATCGGCAAGGTGCTGGCGGCGGTGGCGATGACCAGCGTCGTGATGTGAGGGGGCGAGAAACGATCGAGATAGGACGAGCCCATTACATGCCGTCCGGAACCATCGCGGGACCTGTGCTCTCCGTGGCCGGCATCCCTTTGCCCAGGACACGTTCGCGATAGAGCGCATAGAGGCCGGAGCCGATGATGATGGTGGCGCCCACGATCATCGCAGCGTCCGGCACGTCGCCGAAGAATGCGAAACCGAGCAGGATCGACCACAGGAGCGCCGTGTAACGGAATGGGGCGATGAAGGAGATCTCCCCCGTCCTCATGGCCCCGATGATGGATTGGTAGCCGACGATGAGGAGAAGGGCAGCTGTCGCGAGGAGGGCGGCGCTATAGAAGGTAAGCGGCATCCAACCCCCCAGCGGCTGGACGGTCGCTGCTCCGGTGATCATCACCGCGGCCGAGGTAGCTGTGGACACCAGGAAGGTCGGCACGTCGGCCGGAATGCGTTTGGTCGCGAGATCCCTTATCGCGCAGAAGAACACGCTCGCCAGCGCCAGAAGCGCGTAGGCGCTGAAACCCTCGAATCCCGGCCTGACGACGATCACCACGCCGAGGAAGCCGATGGAGATGGCGAGCCAGCGTCGCCAGCCGACCGGCTCGTCGAAGACGAGCGCCGCGCCCATGGTGACGGCCAGCGGCAAGGCCTGCATCACGGCGGACACATTGGCGATCGGCAGGCGAGCGAGGGCGAGGAGGAAGCAGACCGTGCCGCCGACTTCACCGAAAACGCGCAGCATGACCATGGGCTGGAGAACGCCGAGGGGTGCGCGCAAGGCTCCCTTGTGCCAGGCAATGAGGACGACGAGCAGGGTCGCGAACAGGCCCCGGACGAGCATCACCTGCCCCATGTTCATCGCAGAGGAGACGGCTTTGGTGATCGCATCATTGGTGGTGAACGCCGCCATGGCGATGGACATGAGCATGGCGCCGCGCAGATTGGATGAAGCAGGCAATGGCGTTTCCGGAAGTTCGTTTCAACTGCATGTAGCAGTCGTGGCCGAAACCGGAAACGTCTATCGCATGGGCCAGCGGAAGGTCACGGTCGGTGGGGATCAGCCGCCGGTGACGCTCATGTGCCGCGAGACGGCGGGCCGCTTGGTGCGGCGGTCTATCACGAAGTCGTGGCCCTTGGGCTTGCGCGTGATCGCGGCGTCGATGGCGTTGGACACGAGTTCATTGGCTTCCGAAGCGCGCAAGGGCGCCCGCAGGTCGGCGGCATCTTCCTGGCCGAGACACATGTAGAGCGTGCCCGTGCAGGTCAGCCGCACGCGATTGCAGCTTTCGCAGAAATTATGTGTCATCGGCGTGATGAAGCCGAGCCTGCCACCCGTTTCGGCGACTTCGACATACCGCGCCGGACCGCCGGTCTTATATGGTATGTCGTGCAGCGTGAACTGACGCTCGAGATCGGCGCGCAGCACCGAAAGAGGAAGATACTGATCCGTCCGATCGGCGTCGATCTCGCCCATCGGCATCGTCTCGATCACGGTGAGATCCATGCCCCGACCGTGTGCCCAGCGCATGAGGTCAGGTATCTCGTGCTCGTTGAAATCCTTCAGCGCGACGGCATTGAGCTTGATCTTCAGCCCGGCGGCCTGCGCGGCATCGATGCCTTCCAACACCTTGGCGAGATGGCCCCAGCGGGTGATCGCGTGGAACTTGTCCGGATCGAGCGTGTCGAGGGACACGTTGATGCGCCTGACCCCGCAGTCGGCCAGTTCCGCGGCGAAGCGCGACAATTGCGACCCGTTGGTCGTCAGCGTCAACTCCTCCAGGGCGCCGCTGTCGAGATGACGCGACAGCTGGCGGACGAGGTGCATGACGTTCTTGCGCACAAGCGGCTCGCCGCCTGTCAGGCGAAGCTTGCGCACGCCTTTCTCGATGAAGACGGTGCACAGCCGGTCGAGTTCTTCAAGCGACAGAAGATCCTTCTTGGGCAGGAAGGTCATGTCTTCCGCCATGCAATAGGTGCACCGGAAATCGCAACGATCGGTCACCGAAACGCGGAGGTAGGTGATCGTCCTGCCGAAGGGATCGATCATCGTGCCGTCGTGGAAACCCATTGCCTATGCCCTTGTCCCGACCTTCCGGCCCAATGTCGTGCATCCCGAGCCGCGCTTCAAGGCCGGAGCCCTTCTCCTTTCGTAACATTTACCGGACCGTGCCGGCAACAGGGCTGGATTGGCGGGGCTTTCGCGACACGCGGAACCGGCGTAGGAAACCATCGGCGACAGAGCAATTCCAGGAAAAGTGGGAACCGGTTTTCCGCCGCGAATTGCGTGAAAAAGGGATGGAGCATCCTCCGTGACTCGAAGAAAACGGAAATACTCTAGAGAGGCACCATGACCGCACCGACCGAACTTCGCGTCTCCAAGGATCGCAAGCTGTTGACGGTCACTTATCCTGGCCATCAGGCTTTCCAACTCGAGGCAGAGTTGCTGCGCGTCCTTTCCCCGTCAGCCGAAGTGCAGGGACATTCGCCGGAGCAGCGTATCACCGTGCCGGGCAAGAGGAATGTAGCGATCCTCGGCGTCGAGCCCGTCGGCAACTACGCTGTTCGCATCACCTTCGACGATCTGCACGATACCGGGATCTTCACGTGGAACTACCTCCGCGAACTCGGGCTGGAAAAGGAACAGCGCTGGCAGGCCTATCTCGACGAACTTGCCCAGAAGGGCCTGTCGCGGGGATAGATCCGGAGGCTGTCGTAAAAAACTTCACGTAACATGTGAATAGAGCGCGGGTCAGCAGGATAGATCATGACCACCATCACCTCTATCGAGCAGCTCGAAGAACTCTACGGTCGCCCGGGAGAGACCTCCCTGGTCAAGGAACTCGACCATATCATCCCCGAATACGCCGCCTTCATCGAAGCCTCCCCGTTCGTGGCGCTTGCCACCAGCGGTCCCGAGGGGCTCGATTGTTCGCCACGCGGCGATCGCGCCGGCTTCGTGCGCATCCACAACGAACGCACGTTGATGATGCCGGACAGGCGCGGGAACAACCGAGCCGACTCGCTGCGCAACATCCTGCGGGACGACAGGGTGGGGCTGTTGTTCCTCGTGCCGGGTTCCGGAACGACGCTGAGGGTGAACGGCCGCGCCACGATCTCCATCGATCCCGATCTTTGCGCCTCGTTCGCCGTGGAGGGCAAGGCGGCCCGGTCGATCACGATCGTCGCCGTGGAAGCCGTCTACTTCCAGTGCGCCCGGGCCATCCATCGCTCCGAACTGTGGAACCCGGATCGGCATGTCGTGCCTGGGGCTCTGCCCACGCCAGGCAGGATCCTTGCCGTGACGAGCAGGAACGGCATCGACGGCGTGGCATATGACGAGGACTGGCCTGAGCGGGCGAGGGCCACGATGTGGTGATTGGCCGGGCGGTCACCCACTCGTGATGATCGGCGCCACGACAGCCACGTTTTCACACGTATAGTTTGCGGGATGGTTGGATCGATTGCTCCGAAAATGCCCTGGACAGATCGGGCGGGACGCTTCTCTCCGCTGAAGGCGGCAGTCTTCGCCGGGATTCTTGTCCCCGCGCTCATGATCGCCTGGTCGTGGGAGGCGAGACTTCTTGGACCTCGGCCGATCACCGAAGCCATTCACCAAACCGGTGACTGGACGATACGCTTCCTGCTGCTGTCCCTGGCCGTCACGCCTTTGCGCCGGATCGGCAACTGGCCCAAACTGATCCAGGTGCGACGTATGCTGGGGCTCGCTGCGTTGGCTTATGGCCTTGCACATCTCACTCTCTACATGGCCGACCAGAAGTGGAATCTTTGGCGCGTCGGCAGCGAGATTGCATTGCGCGTTTATCTCACCATCGGGTTCTCCGCGCTTGTCGGCCTCGTCGCTCTCGGGGCGACGTCCACCGATGCCATGATCAGGCGGCTGGGAGGCAACTGGAACAGGCTTCATCGCATCGTCTATGCGATAGGCATCCTCGGGGCCGTCCACTTCTTCATGCAGACAAAGGCGGACGTCTATCAGGCGACCCTGATGTCCGGCCTGTTCATTCTTCTGATGTTGTACCGGATTGCCCATTGGCGCGGTTTGGGGATCACGTCGCTCCCGGTGCTGGCGGGGATCGCCGCTCTGGCAGGGCTTGGCACCGCTGCTGCCGAATGCGCATGGTATGGCCTTGCAACCGGCGTGCCTCCGATGCGGGTGCTGCTGGCCAATCTGGACTTCGCCTTCCAGGTCCGTCCAAGCTGGTGGGTGGTCGCTGTCGGGCTAGGCGCCGCCGCCCTCGCCTTCGTTCGATCCCATGAGAGGGAAAAGCGGCCCGTGCGCGGGAGGCCGATGAGAAACCCCGCTTGACCTGAACTAGAGCGATGCAATTGGGCCGATGCGCGTCGCCGTCCCGGGAGACGGGAACCCATCGACGGTCCTCCCCGTTGCTTCCGATCGTCCGCTCCAATGGAGGATCAAATGTTGATGCGAACCGTGACGATTTCGGGCTTTGTGTTGATACTGGCGTCTCCCGCACTGGCAGATTGCATGCAGGAACTGACGGCCCTCGAGCCGAGTGTCGTTTCCGCCGAAACCGGCGCGACAACCAACCAGTCAGGCATGCCGGTCACCAAGCACCAGGAAGAGACCTTGGCCGGAAAGCAGGTCGACAAGGAAACCACCGGGTCGACGGGCGAGGTCAAGCCGACTACGCCTCATCAGGAACAGGTGACCGGCAAGCGTTCAGACCAGAGTGCCGAACACCCCAGCAAGGTCATGGCGGACGCCAAGAAGATGGCTCAAGGGGGTGACGAGCAAGGATGCATGAACAAGCTCACGGATCTCAAGGAAATGCTCGGAGCCAAGTAAGTCAGTCGCCTCGCAGCATCTCCTCGATCCGGCGCATCTGCTCGCCCATGCGATCGCAGTCGCTTGGCGACGATTGGGCCATCACGCGATCGATGAGGTTCGAGTAGATCTTCAGCGCCTTCATCAGCTGCGCCTCTCCCGATTCGGTAAGGTAGAGACGCATGACCCGCTTGTCCTTGGCGTCGCTTTCCCGGCGAAGAAGGCCCTGCGCCTCGAGCTGGGGAAGAAGCATGGTGATGTTCGAGCGGCCGACCAGCAGGCGTCGAGCGAGGTCGTGCTGCGACATGCCGGGATGTCGGTATAGGTTCATCAACACATCGAGTTGCGCGATCTTCAGATCGAGTGGGGCGAGCGCCTTCGTCAGCGATCGCACCACCGCTTTTTCGGCTCGTACGAGCGCGATCCAGTTGCGAAACCGCGGATTGTCCCAGGGGAGGTCTTGCTTATTGTTCATGATTGAACTAATATGTTCATGTTTGAACCATTTGATGAGTTGGAACTATGGCATCATTCGTGTTCAAGGTCATCCGTAGCGCATTTGGGATCGCAGAGCACGTCGCGCCAGGCCTGTGCGGACGCGCCGCCTTCGAGCTCTTCTGCCGTACGCCCAATCCGCGTTCCCTGTCCGCCGGTGAGCGGCGTGCCGTGGACCAGGCTGCACGTTTCATGGCGGACGCTCGACGCCACTGCCTGACGACGCGGAAGGGCAGGGTCACGGTTTTCGAGTTCAAGCCGCAGGTCGGGGCGCGACCGGTCGGCACCATCCTCGTGCTGCATGGCTGGCGTTCGCGCACCGAATACATGAAATCCGTGATCGAAGGTTTTCGCGACGCCGGATACAGGGTCGTGTCGCTCGACTTGCCGGGTCACGGCCATTCCTCGGGTCGGCGGCTGAACATGGCGCTGGCCGTCGATGCCGCCCGCGTCGCCGGCGAATGGTTCGGACCCTTCGCGGCCGTGGTCGGGCATTCTTTCGGCGGAGCCGTCGCGGTGAACGCGGCCGTTGGGGCGGTCCCGGCCATCGCGCCGCTCGCCACCGCCCGGCTGGTCCTGATCTCGGCCCCAAGCTCGATGCCCGCCATCTTTGAGGATTTTGGCCGTTTCCTCAATCTCGGTCCGCGCTCGCAGCTTGCCGTCGCGGCGCAGGTCGAACGTGTGACAGGCCGCGCTCTTGAAGAGTTCGTGGGCTCCGTCCAGCTTGCGTCAGTTCCTATTCCAGCATTGGTGATCCATGCGCCCGACGACCGCGAAGTATCGGCGGACGATGCGAAAGCGTTCGCGAGGGCCGGGGACCATGTCAAACTCTTCTGGGCGCGTGGGCTCGGCCATCGCCGGATCCTCTTCGATCCCGAGGTGGTTTCCGAGGCAGTCGGCTTCGTGACGGCGCGGCCGCGGCTGGCGCGGGTGAACTGATTGCCTTCCATGGCGCGTCCTCTACGTCCGACTTGAAACAAATGCGTTCGACGGGCGTTGACCCGTGCACCACCCGCAAGGAGAAGCGCGATGGACAAGGACAAGCATCAAAAACAAAGCAGCATGGACCAGGCCAAGCGTTTCGATCAGCAGCAAGCTGAAGAGAAACATCGTCGCCAAGCCGGCAAGGACCGCGAAGGCGGCGAGCAGCAGGGCGGTTTCGGCCAGCAGAATCAGCAGCAGGCTGAGAACAGGGCCGGCCGTCAGCAAGGGGGCTGGTCGGATGAAGACATGCGACGGGAAGGGCGCCAGCCGGCATCGGAGCGGGATCGCGACTACGATCCCGACGGCGACGGCACTAAACGGTAGACATCTGACGTAACGCCCCTGCCTCCGGTTGACGAAGGGGAGGCAGGGGCTTTTTATCGTTCGGGCGAAATGCGGGGGCATGTCGCATGGGTGACCGATGGAATTCCGCGCCAAGACAGCTTTGCGTCCGCTTGCGGTGGTCTCGGCCTTGCTGTTCGTGGCTCCGCCACCGGCCCACGCCGAGAACTTCTTCCAGATGCTGTTCGGAGGGTGGGCAAGACGGTCTGCACATCCGAACGAATTTCGGACGCCGGCGAGACCCAATCGGAACGACACGCGAACCAGGGCCTTTTCCGCACCCAAGATCGCAAGTCCTTCCTATCATGACTATGAGGCCGCTCCGCTCGTAAAGCCGGACCTCTCCAGGCTCCAGGCCGGCCTGGTCGGGAATTCACAACGCGCCGGGCCGGAGCCGAGGCTCGCCGGGGCGGATTTCCGTGAAGCGGTCCAGCGAGGGACTGGAGGGTTCGACCTTCGCGCTGAAAAGGAGATAGCCGAGGCGCTCGTCGACTATTATTCGGCCAACCCGGAATTCATTTGGGTTTCCGGTCTCGATGCCAACGGCAGGGCCCTGGAAACCGTGCGCACGCTTGACGAGGCGGATGCCTATGGTTTGATAGCAGCAGAATACGCTGTTTCCGTTCCCCGACGAAATCTCTCGCTCGAAAATATAGGTGCTCGCTTGAGCGAGCTCCTGCGTTTCGAGATCACATTGTCGGCTCGCGTGCTTCGTTACGTTCGCGACGCCGAGGGCGCACGTGTCGATCCGAACCGGCTGTCGGGCTACTACGACTTTCCCGAGAAGCGTCCAGACCTTGTCCGCGTGCTGAAAACCCTCTCCCGCACGGCCGATGCCCGGGCGTATCTCGAATCGCGGCATCCGCAGAACGCCGAATACAAGGCGCTGCGTGTCGAACTGGAAATGCTGCGGGCAGAACCCGACGATGATGTGAAGGTCGACACCACGCTCCTGCTCAAACCGGGAGGGACGAGCCCCGAACTGCCGAAGATCTTGTCTGTTGTCGCCCGGGACCTCGGCCAGGGGAACGAATTCGAGGACGTACTTTCCCGGCACACCGCCAGCGAAGTCTATGGCGAGGAACTCGTGCCCGTCATTCGTGCGGCGCAGGAGAAATTCGGTCTGAAGCCCGACGGGATCATCGGCCCGCGCACCGTGACAGCGCTTGCCGGAATGCCCAGGGAAATGCGGTTGAACAAGGTTCTTGTCGCGCTCGAGCAAATGCGCTGGCTGCCTTCGGATCTCGGAAGTCCCCGCGTTTTCATCAACCAGCCGGCATTCACGGCGAGCTACATCGAGGGCGCGCAGACCCGGCTCACGACGCGAACGGTCATCGGCATGCCGACGAACCAGACGAGCTTCTTCTATGACGAAATCGAGCAGGTGGACTACAACCCCTATTGGGGCGTGCCGCAATCGATCATCGTCAACGAGATGCTTCCGCGCCTGAGGAGGGATCCCGGCTATCTGGACCGTTCAGGGTACGAGGTGACCGACGCGAAAGGGCGTCGCATACCATCTTCGGCGATCAACTGGGGCGCCTATGGTGCGAAAATCCCTTTCAATGTTCGCCAAGTGCCCAGCGAGGCGAACGCGCTGGGTGAGTTGAAGATCCTCTTCCCGAACAAGCATGCGATCTATATGCACGACACGCCGGCGAAGAAGCTTTTCCAGCAGGACGTCCGCGCTTTCAGCCATGGGTGCATACGGCTTCAGGATCCCCGGGGCATGGCCGCCGCTGTGCTCGGAACATCGGTCGAGCACATAGCGGACAAGCTTAGGAACGGCCATTCGTCGGAGAAGGTGACGCGTAAGGTTCCGGTCTACGTCGCCTACTTCACGGCCTGGCCGGACGATGCGGGGAAGGTGCATTACTTCCACGATATCTATGATCGGGACACCTATCTGAAGACCGCGATCGAAAAGACCTCTGCCGTCAGGCTGACGGGGGGGTAAGCCGTCCAGCCGGATGAGACGAACAAAGAGCCGGTCGGACGACGACCGGCTCTTTGTATGCGACTGGGCCGGTTGGGGAATGCAGCCAGTCGCGTTCTTCGTCTCTCGTGCGGTCTTGAAAGCCTGCCCGAGACCTACAATGATAGCGCCAGGCGGAGGTCCTCTCGACTAGAACAATAGACGTAGCTTCCGCCTAACTCCAATTGCTGGGGCCCGAGCCGGGAACCTTTCTTGCTTATCGCCACTGGTCCGGCTGACGATGCGTTGCGTGACTCAATGCATGTCGCCCAAGTCGCTGTGAAGGAGATTGGGTGATCGAGACGGTCGTGGGATATTCCTGCCGACGGGGTAAGGATCGGGGGTCACGAACGTACGGGATGGCATGTCATGGGACTCGCCAGGGGAAGTGTCACTTGGGTTACCGGCGCCGGCAGCGGGATAGGGCGGGCCTGTGCAATCGTCTTCGCGAGGGCTGGAGCCCGCGTCGCGCTCACGGGGCGGCGGCTCGCGCTGCTCGAGGAGACGGCCGCCATGATCCTCCGACAGGATGGCCCACCACCTCTTGTCATCCCGGCTGACGTATCGAACCCGCACGCGGTAACCGCTGCTCATCGCACGATCGTTGACGTACTCGGCGACCCGCTCGTACTCGTCAACAGCGCGGGCGGGAATGTCACCCGCCGGCACTGGCGAAATCTTGCTCCGGCGAGCGCCTCCGAGGTGATCGATCTCGATCTCAAAGCGATGTTTTACTGTACGCTCGCCGTGCTGCCGGCGATGCGCGCGCGCTGCGGCGGGTGCGTCGTCCACATCGCTTCGCAAGCCGGCGTGTCGCTGCAGACCGTGAGCGGACCGAGCTACTCGGCCGCCAAGCATGCCGTCGTTGCGATGAGCGCCAGCCTCAATGCCGAGGAAGGAATCCACGGGATTCGCAGTATCTGCATCTCGCCCGGCGAGGTCGACACCCCGATCCTCGACACGCGGCCTTCGCCGCCAAGCGCGGCGGAGCGGCAGCTGATGCTCCAGCCGGAGGACGTCGCCGAGACTGCCCTCTTCTGCGCAAGCCTTCCACCGCGTGCCTGTGTAACCGATGTGGTGCTGCTGCCGACCGACGACCGTCACGGGCGCGAGCGCGCTCGCGCCATCGAAAAACTGGCAACGGCGCAGCGTCCGACTTGAGTATGAGCCGACGGCTTGGTTTCCCGAGCGCGGCCGAGCGATCGCAGATAGGTGCTCCTACAGCTGCTGGCGGCAGCCCGATCGGTGCAGGGCTGGACATCCCGCTCGCCGCAAGCGAATGATGGACCTGTCGAAAGTGCCGGGGTCGTCGTGTGAGCGTGCGGGTCGGGATAATCGGTGTCGGAGTCATGGGCGCGGACCACGCGCGCATACTTGCCTCGCAGGTGCCTGGCGCCGAGATCGCGGCCCTCTACGATGCCGATCCTGTCCGCGCCGGAGCCATCGCGGACGAGATCGGCAGAGGGGGCGTGACTGGTAGTCCGCTCGAGTTGATTGCGCATCCCGGTGTCGATGCGGTTCTCGTGGCCTCGCCCGACAGCACTCACAAGGATTTGACGCTTGCCTGCATCGCGGCAGGCAAGCCAGTACTTTGCGAAAAGCCGCTGGCGCAGTCTTCAGCGGAGTGCGCTCAGGTCGTTGCAGCCGAGACGAAGTTCGGTTCCCGACTGGTGCAGGTCGGCTATATGCGCCGCTTCGACCCGGCCTGCGCCGAAATGAAAGCGAAACTCCTCTCCGGGCGACTTGGCAATGCGCTGATGCTCCACTGCATCCATCGCAACGTCTCGGCACCTGCCTGGTTCGACTCGGGGATGGCGATCACCAACTCGGCGGTCCATGAGTTCGACCTTGCTCGCTGGATCCTGGAGACCGAGCTGACGGCTGTTCAGGTGTTCCGTCCGAAGGCGGCGGCGAACGCTCCCGGTTCGCCCGTGTTCGTGGTGATCGAAACCGCAAAGGGGCAATTGGTGAACGTCGAGATCTTCAACGACGCCGCCTATGGCTACGATGTTCGCAGCGAGCTTGTCTGCGAGAAGGGAACCGTTTCCCTGCGAATGCCGGGAAGAACCGAGACGAATGCGGATGGCATGCAAGGCCTCGACTATCCCGCCGACTGGCGGCCGCGTTTCGCGGATGCATACCGCCTGCAAGCCCAGGCCTGGATCAAGGCGGTATCCAGCGGCGGAGCGGCGGGCGCAACGGCATGGGACGGCTATGCAGCGGCTGCGGTCGCCGAAGCCGGGCTTCGGTCGCTGACCGGTGAAGGCTGCGCGGCGGTCAGCCTGCCTCAAAAGTCGGCCATTTATGAGTAAGTGGGCTGGAAAGCTGCGAATTTGGAGCTAGGGTAGTATTTCGACAGTGCCTACGTGCCGCCAGACTGAGGGGAGGGGGAGCACGACGGGAGCGATCGAGTGGCTTTGCTTGATGTGCGAAGTATTTCTAAGAGCTTCGGCGCGATCCGAGCGCTGAACGACGTCAGTTTTTCTGTCGGTCCCGGCGAAGTGGTCGGACTGATGGGCGACAA
The DNA here is from genome assembly GCA_035556195.1 of Rhizobiaceae bacterium. Classification (GTDB taxonomy): domain Bacteria; phylum Pseudomonadota; class Alphaproteobacteria; order Rhizobiales; family Rhizobiaceae. Next base: position 27,613 of record DATMFK010000001.1, on the reverse strand, counting down.
CGGCGCCGGCAAATCGACCATGGTGAAGCTCATCGCGGGAAATTTCCCGCCGAGCGAAGGGGAAATCAGCGTCGATGGCAAGGTATGTCATTTCTACAGGCCGATCGAGGCTCGTGCGGAAGGCATCGAAGTCGTCTACCAGGACCTCGCGCTGGCCGACAATCTGACCGCCGCGCAGAACGTGTTCCTCGGCCGCGAGGTCAAGAAGGGCTTTTGGCCGCTACGCATCCTGGACAAGCAGGCGATGATCAGGCGCGCCGGCGAGCTCTTTGCGGAACTCAAGTCTGAGACACGTCCGCGCGACCTCGTGAGAAAGATGTCGGGAGGCCAGCGCCAGGCAGTAGCGATTGCCCGGACGAGGCTCTCCAACGCGAAGCTGATCCTGATGGACGAGCCAACGGCAGCGATTTCGGTGCGCCAGGTGGCAGAGGTGCTGGAGCTCATCCGCCGGCTGAAGTCGCGCGGTGTCTCGATCATGCTGATCAGTCACCGCATGCCTGACGTCTTTGCTGTCTGCGATCGTGTCATCGTGCTCAGGCGGGGCTCCAAAGTCGCCGACAAGCACACCGAAAAGACCTCGCCGGAGGAGATCACCGGCCTCATCACAGGGGCGATCCGTGCAGCATAATCCCGCCAGCGCCATCGAAGAAACCCACGCGGCGCTCGCCGACATCGTCGCGATCCGCGAGCAGAGCGCGCTCCAACGGCTGATAACCAGCCAAGCCTTCTGGGTGACCATCGCCCTGTTGGTTCTTGTGGCGTTCATGACCTGGCTGGAACCGACCTTCGGCACCGTCGGCAACGTCACCAACGTCACGCGCAACTTCGCTCCCATCGCGATCATGGGGCTCGGGATGACGGTGGTGCTGATCACCGGCGGCATCGACCTTTCCGTGGGCTCGATCATGGGGTTGGTCGCCATCGTCACCGGCCTTCTCCTGACCTGGCATTACTCCTGGTATGTCGCCTTCGGCGCCGGGCTGCTGGCTGGTCTGGCGTGCGGAGCATTCAACGGCTTCCTCGTCGCCTATATCGGGATGCCCTCTTTCGTGGTCACTCTCGGCATGCTGTCGATTGCGCGCTCGCTGGCGGTGGTGCTGTCCGGCAACCAGATGCTCTACCAGTTCGGCCCCGATGCGCCGATCGTCAAGGCAATCGGTCAGGCGAAGTGGCCGCTCCACCAGCCGGTCGGCTGGGCGCCGCAGTGGATACCGGAACTCTCGTCCCATTTCTGGGTCATGGTCGTCCTGGCGCTCATCTTGGGCTTCGTATTCATCTTCACGGCGTGGGCGCGACATCTCTACGCGATCGGCGCAAACGAAAACGCGGCGCGGCTCACCGGCGTGCCGGTCGACTGGATCAAGTTCCAGGCCTACCTATTCTCGGGATTTACGGCGTCCATCGCCTCGCTGCTGCTGCTCGGCTACAGCGGCTCCGCCATCAACGCCATGGGAACAGGTTACGAATTGCGGGTCATCGCAGGGACGGTGATCGGTGGCGCCAACCTGATGGGAGGCTATGGGACCGCCTTCGGCGCGGTGATTGGCTCGGCCTTCCTCGAGGTCATCCGCAATGCCCTCCTGATGGCTGGCATAGATTCGAACTGGCAAGGCGCCTTTGTCGGCCTGTTCATCGTCGTCGCCGTCCTTCTCGGAATGCAGACGAGTGGGAAATCGCTTGTGACGACCATCCAGGAGTGGACGCTTTGGAGGCGAAGCTAATCTCAGGAATCCGGCGGCAACTCCGGGGAAATCGGGAAGTAAACAAAAGGGAGGAAAGACGTGCCTAAATATCTTTTGACGGCCACTTTGGCGTTGTCCGCCCTGATGGCGGGACAGGCGTACAGCCAACAGAAATACACTTTCGCGCTGGTCCCCAAGAACATGAACAACCCGTTCTTCGACCAGGCGCGGGACGGCTGCAAAAAGGCGGAGGCGGACTCCAACGGCGCCTTCACATGCATGTATATCGGGCCGGGCGAACATGGCGGCGGCGAGGAGCAGGTGCAGATCGTGCAGGACCTCGTGGCGAAGGGCGTCGACGGGATCGCCGTCTCGCCATCGAACGCTGCCGCGATGGCAGTGGCCTTGCAGGCGGCCAAGGATGCCGGCATTCCTGTGCTGACCTGGGACTCCGACCTGCTGCCCGAAAACAAGGACCTGCGCCTCGCCTATATCGGAACGCACAATTATGAGATCGGCACGAACATCGCCAAGATCGTGCAGCAGATAAAACCAAAGGGCGGCACCATCTGCATCCAGTCGGGCGGTGCAGCCGCCGCCAACCACAACGAACGCATGAAAGGCATTCGCGACACGTTGGCCGGAAAGGAATCGGCCGCCTCGCCCGGTGACCCGCTGACGGGTCAGAATGGCTGGACCGAGATAGCCGGCTGCCCGCTCTATACCAACGACGACTTTCCGCTCTCGGTGCAGCAGTTCCAAGACATCATGGCGAAGAACCCGAACCTCGACGCATTCACGCCGACGGGCGGCTTCCCGCAATTCGTGCCGGACGCCAATCGCGCCGCTGTGACACCGTTCAAGGACAAGATCGCCAAGAAGGAGTTGGCGCTCGTCGTGGCGGACACGCTGCCCGTACAGATCGATCAGATGAAAGAGGGTCTCTCGCTCGGTCAGGTCGGGCAGCGTCCGTTCGAGATGGGCTACAAGACTATGTTCGCGCTGAAGGAGGTCAAGGACGGAAAGCCCGCGCCCGCCGACCCAACCTACACGGGCCTCGACGTCTGTACGCCCGAGACCGTCGACACCTGCATCGCGAAATAGCTGCCTGTCACCGCAGCGGGCGACGCGTTCGCCCGCTGTTGCCGGTCAGTTTGCCGGCTGTGGTTCTGGGAACCTCCAACTGCCGTCGAGGATCTCCGATCGCGGCCGGTACAGTCGCACCGTGTAGTTCCAGCCCTTGGTGATCGGCAGGCAATTCGGGATCTTCCCGTCACAGCCGCCGAACTGGACGGTGACGGCGCCGTCGCCATCCTTCACGGCGGTCATGTCGTTCAGCGAATAGGCGTCGTATTCGTTCTTTTCGAAATAGCCGCCGGTATTGTACAGGCTGATCGACCAGAAGCCGTCGACCGGCACGTCCTTGACATTGAGCGTATAGATCGCCGTCCCGTCATTGTTCGCGGGCGTGACGTTGACATAGGTGGCGTCCTTGTCGGGATTGCCGCCCCATCCGAGCGCCGTGCCGATCAGATGCCGGATCGGATCGACTTCGTCCTTCGTGCCGAAGGCGCCGTTGAAATCTGGAATCGTCGAGCCGAGCACCAAGAGGGCATCGCGGACCATCTTCTGGCTGGCCTGATCCCAGTTCGGCACTTCGAACGCGCCCATCCCGGCCTGGGTGATCTTCGCGGCATCCTGCAAGGCATGCACGGCCTCGACATCCTTTGGGTCATTCGGATCGACGAGCGTCCGCAGGGCGACGAGGACGTAACGCGTACCGACCTTTTCCCGATCGTAAGTGTAGTCTCCCGGACTGTATTCGACATTGCCGACAACGTAATGGTCCTCATTGATCACCTGCATCGACCGGAAGCGCTCTCCGGGGTCTGGCAATGTGATGGTGACGGGTCCCGCGTCGAGATCGATCACGGCGGGGGAATAGAGCGTGTCGCGGTTCGGGCGGATAACGGTCTGATGGTCGATCGGCATCGGCTCGCGATGATGGCTGAACTTACCCGTCCCGCCCGCATCCCTGACCGCGTTTCCGAAATAGAGATCGGACTCGGCGCGAATGAAATTGTCGACCGTTACGGCCCTGGCATCCTGTGCGTGCGCCAGATGCGGAACAGCACAGATCACCAGAGTTGCAATGGCTGCACCATTCATGGCTTGGCTCCCATGGCTCACTCCTCCGCAATCCTCTCGACGTCGGGAAGCACCCACATCTTGTCGAAGAACTCCTTCCTCGGCCCATAGACGCGGAACATGAGTTCGAAACCGCGCTGCGGATCGGTCGGTACCCAGTTCGACTCCGATCCCGCCGGTGCGTTGGGACCGAAATAGATGTCCACCGAGCCGTCGGAGTTCTTCTGCACATCTTCGGCATTCGATGCTCGACTGGCGCGACCCATGTCCTTGACCAGTGCATGCGTCTGCCGATCATAGACTGTCACCGACCAGTACTGGTCGACAGGCGCATTCGGCGGCACACGCAGGCGGTAAGTCATGCCGCCGTCAAAGGCTTGCCCCTCCTTGTCGCGGATCGAAACCAGATAGAACTGCGCCGTGCCGGGTCGTTTTATTGCGACATAGCCATAGGTGTAGAGGAGGGCGCGGGCATCGATCGCGTATTTGTCGTGGTCGGCGTATGTCGTGCCTTGTCCTTCGATGGCTTCCTGCAGCGTAGGGTACGTCCATCGGCTGTTCGGCAAAAACGGCGGGAAGCCTGCGTCGTATCGCTTTTCCAACAAGGTCTTCACGTCGCCAATGGCCGCCGCGAGGATTTTCAGCGTCGCCGCGCTCGGGGCGTAAGGCTTGCCCTTTTCGATGCCAATGGTCCTGAGCTGGTCGATCATTGCGCGGTCACGCTCGATCCACGGCTCGTTTTGCACCACACGGTTCAGGTTCTCGAAGAAGCTCGCATCGTAGCGGATCGTGCTGTCGAAATCGACTTCCCGCACATTGGTGAAGATCGTCTCCGGAGGGTTGTCAGCCTGCGACAGCGGATAGACCTTCACGCGCTTGCCGTAGGCGACCGAAACGGCAACGTCGGCGTTGCCGTGGCTCTTCAGGTTGGAGCGGAGCAGTGCGAAGCCGCTATAGGTGTCCGACGGAAGCGGTGTAAACCCCGCCGGAAGCTTGGCGGCGAAGCCCGGCGGCAGGATCACGAACTTGCCACCGGCGCCCCTGTCGATTCCGCTCAATCCGACATCTTCGAGCGCCGTCTGCCAGATGGTGTCGATATTGCCTGTGAGCGACGCCATGGCATCGCCGGGGGGAATGTCGAATACGATAGGCCCCGCATCCCTCGTGTCGAAGAATACCATGAAGTAGATGGCATCGGGATTTGGCGTCAGCGTCTGATTGTGCCAATCGACTGGACGGCCCCAATAGATGACCTGGTTCACCTTGCCGTCTGTCTTCGCCACCATCTCCTTCCGCATCAGGTCGGCGTTGACGGCTGGCATGCCCCATATCGCGGCTTGCACCGCACGGCTGTGGATCAACTCGTCTTCGACCGATCCCGCTTGCGCGTGAGTAGAGGCCGCCCAGCCGATCAGGCACAGAGCCATGAGAGCTGCCTTACCCATCTTCGCGCTCCGCGTTTGTCAGGTCACGGAGGGTGGGAGCAAAGGCGGCGATCTGGAAGTACTTAACAGTTACGATCGGACGGAGCGGGGAGGCGTTACGACCGAGCGGAGCCACCCGTAGCCAGGTCCCCGGACCGGCATTGTCGTGGAGCCAGCTGGAGGCGATCCCGGCTGGCGCACCGGCGTCTCCTCGCGCCAGCAACAAAGATTTTCATGAGGAAAACTCCTTGGAGGCGAGCGTCCCGGTGCGGTGCGATTCCGTTACTTTTCGATTGCAGCCTGGGGCGTGTTGCGGAAGCTGATCGCCATGCGGTTGTAGGCGTTCATCAAGCTGATCGCGATGGTGAGGTCGACGAGTTCCTTCTCGCTGAAGACGGTGCGTGCCTCTCTGTATGCATCGTCGGGCACGCCGGTTTGGGCGACACGCGTCACCGTCTCGGCCCAGGCCAGGGCGGCGCGCTCCCTCTCGCTGAAGAGGTTGCCGCCTTCCGCCCAGGCCTGAACCAAAGCGAGTTTCTCGATCTGCACGCCCTTCTTCATGAGATCGCGGGTGTGCATGTCGAGGCAAAAGGCGCAGTTGTTGATCTGCGATACGCGCAGATAGACAAGCTCCACCAGCTCGGCCGGCAGGCCGCTCTGCACGACATAGCCATAGACCCCGCCGAGGGCCTTGGCGCCGTTCGGCGCGATTTGGTTGTAGTCCAGTCGTTTGGTCACGGTGCTCTTTCCCCAAGGGTTATTTGACGGGCGTGGTCAGCGGGTTGTCATTGGTATCGAGAACGAAGACGGCGAGCAGCTTCGCCGGCTCGGTCTTGCTCGCGTTCCGGCTGATCGCATGGGTCGCCTTCGGCGGTTCGGACCAGCTCTCGCCTGCCCGATAGATGCGCGTCTCGCCATCATTCACCTTCGACTCGATCGCGCCCGAGATCACATAGGCGTAAATGAAGGCCGATCTGGCGTGGATGTGGGACGGAGACGCCGCGCCCGGCGCGTACTCGACCTCCACGGCCAGCAGCGACTTTCCGGGGATGTTGGGGATGGCCGCCTCGAAGTTCTTCGTGACGGTCTCGGTCTCGCCATCGTGAGCCAAGGCCGGCAACGCTGTCGCAACTGCGAGGGTCGCGCAGGCAGCGGTGACCAAGGATCGCATCTTCATGGGCTTTCTCCTTCTGACCCACGGAAGATGCCCCCACGTTAGGCTAGAAAAAAGAACCAAGAACGCGAAAGAATAGTGTACTACTTGGGCATGACTAAGCCCCTGAGCCTGAACGTCGACCGCTCCGCCAGGACGCCGCTTGCCGAGCAGATCCGACACGGAATTGCAACCGCGATCGAAAGCGGTGTGCTCGAACCGGGCGCGCGCTTACCCTCCTGGCAGGACTTGGCCGCCCAGCTCGGAGTGGCCCGGGGAACCGTGCGGACTGCCTACGGCAAGTTGGACGCAGCCCAGCTGATCATCGCGTCTCGGGCGACGGGAACCCGCGTCGCCCCACGTCCTCGCGCTATGGCGAAGAAGGAGCCGCGGCCGGATCCCGGATCGTTCCTGGAAATCTATCAGGAGATGACCCAGGGGCCTGCCTTCTTCCAGATGGGCGTCCCTGCTGCGGAGACGTTTCCGGCAACGCTCTTCGCGCGCATCCGGGCACATGCCGTCCGCGCGGAAGCGAGTGCTGCGCCCATCTATCCGGATCCGCGCGGCGAGCTCGAGCTCAGGCGAGAGATCGCCGGCTATCTCGCCTTCGCCCGGGGCATCGACTGTTCGCCCTCGCAGATCATCGTCACAGGTGGATACGGCGCCGGACTGGGTCTGGCGCTCCGGGTTCTGGGTCTCGAAGGGGAGAAAGCCTGGATCGAAGAGCCGGGCTTCCCGTTCGCCCGAAAGGGGCTTGAACTGGCGCGCCTGTCCCTCGCGCCGATCCCCGTCGATGGAGATGGCATCGACGTCGAGCATGGGGCCAGGCACGTTCCGGATGCCAAACTCGTGGTCGTGACGCCCGGGCAGCAGGCGCCGCTCGGACCGACATTATCGCTCGAACGGCGCCTCCAATTGCTCGACTGGGCCGCCGCGAGCGGGGTCTGGGTCATAGAGGACGACTATCTGAGCGAGCTGCAGCTCGCAGGCCGGGCCGCGCCGGCGCTGGCATCGCTCGATCGCGCCGGCCGCGTCATCCACATCGGCTCGTTCAGCAAGACCATCAGCCCCACGCTCCGCCTGGGATTCATCGTTGCGCCGCCCGACCTGATGGCCCGCTTTGCCGAGGTTGCGGCGTGTCTTGCCCCGCCGCCTGGGCCTTCGTCACAGCTCGCGACCGCGGAGTTCATGCGCGAGGGCCACTATCTGCGCCACCTTCGCCGTTCGAAGCGCGCCTATGCCGCCAAGCGGGAAGCCCTGTTGACGCAGCTTCGGCCCCATTTCGACGCCGATCAGGTGATGACTACGGGACTGGCCGTTCTGCTGCGGCTGCCCAATGGCGCCTCGGATATCACCATTGCGCGCGAGATGCTGGCTTTCGGCATGTTTCCGGCCCCGCTTTCCGCCTGGTACGCCTCGGCGGAGACAAGCCGGGCCGGCCTCTTGTTGGGCGTCGCGACGTCGCCGACAAAGCAACTCGCGAGGTCCTGCGACCGTTTGGTCGATATCATCCGGCGTTTCAGCTGAATTCCCAAAGCATGTCGTTTACCCAAAACCGGTGCACACCTTTGGCGACATCCATCAAAACAGGGCAACGCTGTGAAGGTGTCAAGTGACCCCGAGCGGCCTTCATGATCTGGTCGACGCGGCGGCGAAGACCGCCAATTGAGCATCGAAGGCACGCTTGAAGGCCGGCCGCGCTTCGCCCCGGGCGATATAGGCGGAGAGGTTCGGATATTCGTCGAGCACATCCGATCCGGTCAACCTGCGCAGCACCGTCACCATCAGAAGGTCGCCAGCGCTGAATGCACCATCGAGCCAGTCGGCGTCGCCGAGGCAGCCGGAAAGTTCGCCCAGCCGGCCTCGGATACGATCCTCGACGATCGCCAAGCGTTCACTGTACCAGCTCTTGTCGCCCTCCAGGTACCGGGCGAACTCGCGCTCAACGATCGGTGGCTCCAGCGTATTCAGCGCGGCAAACATCCAAGTGATCGCGCGCGCCCGGGCGTTCATATCCTCTGGCAGCAGGCCCCGATGGCGCTCCGCGATGTGGAGCACGATTGCTCCCGACTCGAACAGGACGAGATCACCTTCTTCATAGGTCGGAATCTGTTCGAAAGGGTGAAGCGCGCGATGCGCGGGTTCCTTCATCTCGCCGAACGAAACAAGACGAACCCTATAGGGTTGGCCCACTTCTTCGAGCGCCCAACGAACACGCATATCACGTGCCTGTCCCTTGCCGCGATCGGGGGAGCTTTCAAAGGCTGTGATGGTAGGGATCATTGCTTGGTTCAAGGCTTGCGGTTGGCGACCAGTTCGAAGCGGCCATCGCGCACGGCGACGATCGTCACTTCCTTGTCCGGCGCACGGGATCGGTCCGAAAAATCCGCCTTGCCGGTCACGCCATCGAACTCAGTGATTGTAAATATGGCGTCGTTGATCGCGCTCGGGCCAAGTTCCGGCGCTTTGTTCATCGCCTCCGCGATGAGATACACAGAGTCGTAACCAAGGCCAGCGAAGGCATTCTCGGGCGGCAATCCATATTTTTCTGCGTAGCTTTTTATAAACTCCCCGGTTTTGCCCACCTTGGTCATGGCCATGTGCGTCGTAAAATATACGTTCTTTGTGTTCGTTGCCCCGGCGTTCTTCACCAAACCAGGATTGTCGAAGGCGTCACCGCCGATGATCGGCAGGGAAATCCCGGCTTCACGTGCTTGGCGCACGAAATTCGCATCGTCGCCGGGATTCATAGCGGCGTAGATGACGTTCGGCGGAGGCTCGGTGCGGCCGATCCTGCTGATGTGTTCGGAGTAGTCCGGCTCTCCCGTATGGAAGCTGCTTTCGCCGACGATCGTGCCACCCTTCTCTTCGAAGCGTTGCCTGAAATACTGGGCGATGGCGCGGGTGTAGGCGAAGTCGGCGTCGCGCAGCAGGAAGGCGGATTTCGCGCCAAGATCCTGAATCGCGAAGTCGGCGGCGACGAAGGCCTGATAATCGTCGCCAAACGGCATCATGTGCCCGAATTGGCCGACCTGCTCGGGCAAGTTAGGAACAGTACCGCCCGTATCGAGGTAAGGAATTCCTGCGTCCTGGGCGATCGGCGCGCTGGCTAGATAATATTCGGAATCGGTTACGCCGATGATGGCCAGGACCTTGTCCTTGTGGACCAGTTGCAAGGCGGAGTTTGCGATGTCCACCAGCGTACTTTTGCCATCGTAGTGGATGAGTTGCAGCGGCCGGCCTTTTATCCCTCCTCGTTCGTTGATTTCCTCGATCGCAAGCCGAGCACCCTTGAGCGCGGGTCCCTCGAGGGCGCTATAGGACCCAGTCAAGCTGTAGATTGCTCCAAGCTTGATCGGTTCTTCCGCTCTGACGGCAAAGCATGCGGCAAACCCCACGAAGAATGTGAGGACTGCGCGCCTCGTCAGATTCTGCTGCATATGGCCCTGCCACCCCTTCTTGCCGATGGCCGCGGCCAGTGAACGATTGCGGCCGAGGATTGTTGCAGCGTGTGAGCTTGGCGCGACCGTGCGACTCATGCTCCAGGATATGTCGATTGCTGAACAATCGCCGTTCGCCTGATCTTACCGCTGCCTGTTATTTGACCGGCTACTCATTCATGTCAGTACAGTGTAGAATTCTATACCAAGGCTTCTCTCCGGACCAGTCAAATCAATTAAGCCGAGGCGAGCCGATCGCGCCTAAAGACTGTGTGACCCCGTGCTAAACCGGGCGGGGACAATATCGATGCTCAACGAGCATCTTGGACAGAACAGCAATGTGTCAGGGGGACACAGCGGGACCTTCTGACAAGCTGCAATGGGCGCTGGGAGGTAGGATCCCGCTGCAAAGGTGCCAAAGGGAGCGGCCGCAACCCGCTTCCGTTGGCAGACGGCGATCTGGATGTCCATTCCATTGGGACTTCGTGGACGCCTGCTTCTGGCGTTTTTGGGTATCTGCGCCTTCTTCGCGCTAGGTGCCGCTGTGGCGATGTACTCTTTCCTGGAGATCGGAAAAAGCCTCGACCGCATCACGCAGCACCGGATTCCCTCCGCTTTGGGGGCGCTGGAGCTTTCGCGCCAAGCCGAACGGATCGTCGCGGCAGCGCCGGCATTGCTGACTGCCAGTTCTTCGGAGGAGCGCAAGCAACATTGGGAAAAAGTGACCGCGGAAATCGAGCGCCTGAAATCCCTGCTGGCCGACATCAAGGAAAGCGAAAGCGATAGTTTTGCCGGCTCGGAGATGGAACCCGCGGTGGAGCAATTGCAAGCAAATCTCGCTTCACTGGACGGTTTGGTCGCACACCGCCTCCTGATCGCCGATCGGAAGAGGGAGTTGCTCTCCCGGCTTTCCAAGACGAGCGCAACGACCCAACGCTTGCTGCTTCCACAGATTGCAATGATTCGAACCAAGACACGTCAGGTACAGGCAGTGTTGGATGATCCCAATATCGCCGCGGACAAACGCACTGCGACAATGAGAGATCTATCGCAGTCAATCCAAGCCTTCATCGCGCTCCAGCAGGCACAGGCCGCAGCATCGTCAATCAACGACCTGTTGCTCAAGACCTCCGCCGCGGAGAATCGTAAGGACCTGCTGTCTCTGTACTATCCATTGAACGACGTGCTGGCCAATTTTGATCGGCTTGTTACTCATGATCTATGGGTTGGCACCGAAGAGGATTTGGACCCAAGTTTGCGGCCGCACTTGGCATCCCGGCTCGACGAGTTTCGTGAATTCGTTGGGTCGGCCCCCGAATTGCGCGATGGCGAGTTCGAGGTCGTCTCCAGGGGCGAGCAGTTGCTGAAGGACAATTTGGTACTGTCGCGCAATCTCACGGCAGGTGTCGATCTCTTGGTCTCGGGCGCGAAGCAGGACATCGCCACCGCCAGTCGTGAGGCATCCCTTGCGCAAAAATTCAGCACCAATGTCCTTCTCGCGGCAGTCGCCCTGAGCCTCTTCAGCTCGATCTTGATCGTTTGGCTCTATGTCGGGCGCAACGTGATCGCCCGGTTGACCGCTCTCAGCGACAGTATGCAAGCGATCGCTGGCGGCAACCTCCAGGCCGGGCTGCCGGCAGACGGCACGGATGAAATCGGCCGCATGAGCCGTGCCCTTGCCGTTTTTCGCGATACGGCTGTTGAGGTCGAGGAAAAGAACCTCCGTGCGGTGGCCGAAGCCCGTCAGCGTCTCATCGACGCGATAGAAAGCGTTTCCGAGGGCTTCGCGCTTTACGATGCGGACGATCGGCTCGTTCTCTGTAACAGCCGCTATCGCGAAATCCTCTATCCGGGCATGGATGATGCGGTCGTGCCCGGAGCCCGCTTCGAGACGATTATCCGTGCGGCCGTCGCAAACGGCCTCGTCGAAGACGCAGTCGGTCGGGAGGAGGAATGGATTGCCGAACGCATCGAAGCGCATCGCAATCCGAGCCGAACCCTCTTCCAGCATAGAAGCCACAGACGTTGGATTCAGGTGAATGAGCGGCGGATTGCCGGAGGCGGTACGGTCGCCGTCTATACCGATGTCAGCGAACTGAAGCACCACGAGGCGGAGCTTGAGATCGCACGCGACGAAGCGATGGCCGCGACGCAAGCCAAAAGCAAGTTCCTCGCCAGCATGAGTCACGAGTTGCGCACTCCGCTCAACGCGATCCTCGGCATCACCGAACTGGTGCAGGAGGATGCCGTGGAAGCCGGACGGAAGGAGATGGTCGAGCCGCTGGGGCGAGTGTTACGGGCCGGCAAGCATCTTCTCAACCTGATCAATGAAGTGCTTGATCTCTCGAAGATCGAAGCTGGCCGGCTGGAGCTGCGTATCGAGGAGATCGATGTCGGGGGGATGCTGCGTGACGTGGCGACGACGGCGGAGCCGCTCGCGCGGCAAAACAACAACCGCATCGTCGTAGATGCCCCTGACAGCATCGGCGTCATGCGCGGTGATCAACTTAGGGTTCGGCAGATCCTGCTGAACCTGTTGAGTAACGCGTGCAAGTTCACGGAAGACGGAAAGGTGGCGCTCGGCGCGGCCCCTGCCTCATGTGACGGACGCGACGGCGTCGCGTTCACTGTCTCCGACACCGGGATAGGCATGACGCCACAGCAAGTGGCCAACCTTTTCCAGGAATTCAGACAGGCAGACAGTTCCACGACCCGCAAGTACGGCGGCACCGGATTGGGTCTTGCGATCAGCCAGCGCCTTTGCCGCATGATGGGGGGAGGCATCACCGTTGACAGTGCGCCGGGTGTCGGCACGACATTTACGGTAACGCTGCCGACCATATTGGAGGCGCAATTCGCGCCCCTGATGTCCGCCCCGGTGGATGCGCAGGTCGGCCGCGCCGTCGAACCTGGCGTGGTGGATCGCGTCCGCGTCGGCTCGAACGTGATCCTCGTCGTCGACGACGACGAGACCGTCCGCGATCAGATGCGCCGTTTCCTGGTTCGCGAGGGTTGTGATGTCGTGACCGCCAGGGACGGTGCTGAAGCTGTTGCCCTGGCCCGGCAGCTGAAACCGGCGCTCATCACTCTCGATGTCTTGATGCCAGGTCCTGACGGGTGGAGCGTCTTGCAGCAGCTCAAGGCGGACCCAGAGCTCGCGACGATCCCCGTCGTGATGATCACCATCATGGACGAGAAAAACCGGGGCTACTCGCTTGGCGCCTCCGAATACATCATGAAGCCGATACAGCATGAGGAACTTCGGAGGCTAATTGCAAAATACCGCCCCGTTTCGGCGGACCCGCTACGGTTTCGCGTGCTGATAGTCGAAGATGACACGAACACGCGCAGACAATGGAGCCGTATGCTGAGTACCGAGGGCTGCGAGGTGAGCGAGGCGCAGAACGGCAGGGCAGCACTCGAGAGCCTCACCTCTGAACCCCCCGACCTCATTCTCCTCGATCTCATCATGCCAGAAATGGACGGCTTCGAATTCCTGGTCGAGTTGCGCAAACAGCAGGCGTTCAGGGCGGTTCCTGTTGTCGTGGTGACAGCGGCGACCCTCGGCGAGGAAGACCACCGCCGCCTCAACGGGGGCGTGGAGCGCGTGCTTAGCAAATCTGCCTTCAGCCGTGACGAACTTCTTGAAGAGCTGCGAGAGTTGGCAAGGCGCTACGCTCTCGCACCAACACCGGCGAGTGGGAACCCCTGCAATGGCTAGGATCCTGTACGTCGAGGACAATGACGACAACATCTATGTGCTGTCTGCCCGACTGAAGCGGAAGGGCTACGATGTCGTTGTTGCCACCGATGGCGAGCAGGGTGTGGCGCTCGCACTGGAGGTCGCACCCGACATCATCCTTATGGACTTGAGCCTTCCCGTCCTCGACGGCTGGGAGGCAACGCGACGGCTCAAGGCGTTGGCCGAAACGCGCGATATTCCCGTCATTGCACTTTCCTCCCACGCCATGGCCGGCGACCAAGAAACGGCGCTGGCCGCGGGGTGCGACGACTTCGAGACGAAGCCCGTCGAGTTCACGCGCCTGCTCGAAAAGATCGAGGCGCTCCTTCCGAAGGCACCAAGACCATGAGCGATATCGAATGTGCCCTGTTGGTGGTCGATGACAATGAGGACAACCGCTTCACCTTGGCCCAGCGGTTGGAGCGCGAGGGCTACGGCACCGTGGTGTGCGCGTGCAATGGCCGCGAGGCGCTCGACCTGCTTGCTGACAGGCCATTCGACCTCGTGCTCCTCGACATCAGCATGCCGGAAATGGATGGATTTCAGGTGCTCGAACACGTGAAGGCAGACACAACCTTGCGCGACATCCCAGTGGTCATGATTTCGGCGATCGACGAGATCGATAGCGTGGCCCGCTGCATAGGCCTCGGCGCCGAGGATTATCTGACCAAGCCGTTCAACGCGGTGCTGCTGCGGGCCCGCGTTGGCGCATGCCTGGAAAAGAAAAGGCTGCGCGACCAGGAAGCCGACTATCTGCAACAGATCGAAGGCGAGAAGCGGAGAGCTGACGAGCTTCTGCACGCCATACTTCCCTCGGGCGCCGTGCGCGAACTCAAGGCGACCAATGAGGTTCGTCCTCGCCGCTACAACGAAGTTGCGGTGTTATTCTGTGATATCGCCGATTTCACTTCTTACTGCGATCGGAATCCGCCGGAAAAGGTGGTGAATGAGCTGGGGGCGCTGGTTAGCGAATATGAGCGGATCGTCGGTGCGCATCAGATGGAGAAGATCAAGACCATCGGCGATGCGTTCATGGCAACGGCAGGCTTGTTTGATAGCGTGCCGGATCCGATCTTGGCGGGCCTCCAATGCGGAATGGACATGGTGAGGGCTTCGCGTTGCATCGAGCCCAAATGGGAAGTGCGTGTCGGTGTCCATTTCGGGCCAGTCGTTGCGGGAACAATTGGAAAGCGTCAGTACATGTTCGATTTGTGGGGCGACACGGTGAATATGGCGGCGCGGCTGGCGGCCTACGCAAGTCCCGGCTCCGTCGTAACGAGCGGCGCCACCTGGCATCGCGTCCGCGATCGGGGTCGCGGACGATCGCTGGGCATCGTCGATATAAAGGGCAAGGGCCGGGTCGAGCTCATCGAGTGCCAGCGACTTGGCTGATTGATGGTGGGATCTTGCTTGCAGCGAGAGAAACGGCAGCATTGCCGCTAACCTTTCTCGTTCAGCAAGCTCCGCAAGCAAGTTCCGCGGATCAACACGTGCCAGAAGCTAAGTTAGAGCCGTATAACGACCGGGCTCCGTGTCAAGCGGCGACGGCGCTTCAATGCCGCTCCCAATCCAATCCGGTCATTGCCGCCACGCGCGTGGGATGTCATGGTTGCAGGTCGGAAGCAGACGTTGCGGCTCGAAACCTCTTCCCGCTTGTCGTTGCCGGAGCGATCCGCTCACGATGGATTTGGCGCGGTTCGCTGCCAGGCATGTTTGCCGTGGATCTCGACAGGCTGCTTGCCGCTGCATGCATGTGATTTTCGAGGCGCTTCCGAGACCGGAGAGCGCAGACTGAGAAGAGCATCGTAGCCTCGTACGGAGAAACGCTATGGCGGCATTGCGCGAGCGATTGGCGGTGAAGGTGGAGGATTTGCGGAGGCGGCTCGACCCGGCCACGCTGCCATTTCAGACGACGGCAGAGGTGGCGCCGGTCAAGACGACGATCGGGCAGCCGCGTGCGGCCGAGGCGATCGCCTTTGCACTCGAGGTCGGCGCCCGCGGCTTTCACCTCTACGCCGCTGGTTCGCCTGGCACCGGGCGCGAGAGCACCGTATTGGGCGCCGTGCGCGCCTTCGCCGCGACGCGGCCGACGCCGCGCGACTGGGTCTACGTCCACAATTTCGCCGAGCCGGACCGCCCGCGCGCCTTCTCCATGCCGGCTGGCGAGGGCCGCAAACTGGCAAAGTCGATGACCTCGTTCGTCGAGGCCGCGCAGCAGGAGATTCCCCGCGCTTTCGAGAGCGAGGATTACGCGAGACGACGGGATCAGTTCTTGGCTGATGTGAGGACGCGGCGCGCGAAGCTGATCACGGACCTGCGGGCCTTTGCGGAGGAACGCGAGTTCGCGCTGGAGATGAAACCGACCGGAATTGCCAGCGTCCCACTGCTCAACGGTGAGCCCATGCCGCCACAGCTGTTGGAGCGGTTGGCACCCGAGCAAAAGGCGGAGCTCGAGCAGCGGGGCGCGCAGGTCCAGACCGAGATCGGCGCTTCCATGCGCCAGTTGCGGCAGATCGACAAGGAGGCACAGGAGCGCCTGGCGGCGCTCGACCGGGAGGTGGCGCTCGTTGCCGCTGGTCCGCTCATCGCGGAACTCTGCGAGGAGTACCGCGACCAGCCAGACGTCCTGGCCTTCATCGGTCAGGTCGAAGTGGACCTCCCCGAACATCTGCACGATTTCTGGCCGCCGAACGAGCCGGCCGAGGGGGCGGCAGCCGCGGCGCGAGGGCCCCAGCGGCAGGAGCGCCTCGCGCGGTATGAAGTCAATGTGTTGATCGACGACAGCGGTATCACCGGCGCGCCCGTCGTCATCGAGCGGAATCCGACTTACTACAATCTGATCGGCCGGCTGGACTACCGGGCGGTGCTGGGAACGATGACAACCGATTTCCGGCAGATCAAGCCAGGCGCGTTGCACCGCGCCAATGGCGGCTTTCTCGTCCTGCACGCCCTCGAGGTGTTGTCCAACTCCTTCGCCTGGGAGGGGCTGAAGCGCGCCCTGACCTCCGGCGAGGTGCGGATCGAGAACCCGGGCGATCAGGTGGCATCGCTGCCGACAACCCGGCCTCGGCCGCAGGCGATCCCGCTCGACGTGAAGGTGATCCTGATTGGACCGGCCTCGCTCTATCAATCGCTCCATCAGGTCGATGTGGATTTCCCGGAGCTCTTCGGGGTCAAAGCGGAATTCGCTCCGGACATGGAATGGAGCGAGGAGAATCTCGCAAGCTACTCCGCCTTTCTCAGCCGGGCCGTACGGGATCGTGGGCTGCTCCACTTCGACCGCTCGGCCGTCGCCCGCATCGTGGAGCATGGGGCGCGGCTGCGCGACCACCAGCGGAAGCTGACGGCGCGGTTTCTCGACGTCGCCAGGCTCGCGGTCGAGGCCAGCCATTGCGCGGGCAAGGCAGGGCACGAGGTCGTGCTGGCGGTCGATGTCGACGCCGCGATCGCTCAGCAGGAGCGGCGGCGCAATCTGGTAGAGGAGCGGGCGCAAGAGTTGATCGCCGACGGGACGGTCATGATCGACACCGAGGGCGCTGTCGTGGCCCAGATCAACGGGCTGTCGGTCATCGACGTCGGAGACTACGATTTCGGGCGGCCGTCGCGGGTGACCGCACGGGTTTCGGTCGGGCCGGGGATGGTGCAGAGCGTCGAGCGGGAGATCGAGCTCTCCGGCCCGATCCATTCGAAGGGATTCCTGATCCTGACCGGATATCTACAGGCGCAGTACGCGCAGGACTGGCCGCTCTCGTTGGCGGCGACGATCACGTTCGAGCAGTCCTATGGCGGGATCGACGGCGACTCGGCGTCGACGACCGAGCTTTACGCCTTGCTGTCGGCCCTCTCGGGTCTCCCGCTGAACCAGGGCATTGCCGTGACCGGCGCGGTGAACCAGCACGGGGAGGTGCAGGCGGTCGGAGGGGTAACACGTAAGATAGAAGGCTTCTACGACGTCTGCAACGAACGCGGACTGACGGGCGCGCAAGGGGTGATCGTGCCGACGGCAAACGTCAAGAACCTGATGCTGAAGGAGGAGGTCGTCGAGGCGGTGAGGGCCGGCCGCTTCCACGTCTGGGCTGTCGGCCATATCGACGAGGGCATCGAGTTGTTGATGGAGCGCGTGGCCGGCGAACGGGCAGGGGACGGAACGTTTCCGGAAGGGTCGGTTCATCGTCTGGTCCAGGATCGTCTGCGGGAATATGCCGAGCATGTACGCGAGTTCGTCAACGTCTCGCCCGCCGCGGCTCTCGCCGGCATGACGAACTCCGGCCGCCCGAGGCGGCGGTGACAAGCTGTTCGTACCGGTAGGGGCCACGGATCGACAAGGGCGATTCATCGCCTCGACGCAGGCGCGGCGGGCAGGGGGCAGGCATGACTGATCTTCTGATCGTTCTGACGCTTCTCGGCGCCGCGGTCGTGATGTTCGCGATTAACAAGCCGCGCCTGGACGCGGTCGCGCTCATCATGCTGGTGCTTCTGCCCTTCACCGGCGTGCTCACCATGGGCGAGGCCTTGGCCGGTTTCAGCGATCCGAACATCGTCCTGATCGCGGGGCTTTTCGTGCTCGGCGAGGGCTTGGTCCGCACTGGCGTTGCGCAGCGGCTGGGGGATTGGCTGATCGCCAAGGCGGGCAAGAGCGAGGTGCGCCTCATCGTGCTTTTGATGGTGGTCGTGTGCGCGCTCGGGGCGACCATGAGCTCGACAGCAGTCACGGCGATCTTCATACCGGTCGCATTGCGGATTTCAGAGAGCACCGGCATTAGTCCGAGCCGCCTGATGATGCCGCTCAGCGTCGCTGCGCTGATCAGTGGAATGATGACCCTGGTCGCGACCGCGCCCAATCTGGTCGTGAACAGCGAACTCGAACGCCACGGCGTGGACGGATTTAGATTTTTCAGCTTCACGCCGTTCGGGTTGCCGGTTCTGCTGCTCGGCGTTCTCTATATGAGCGTGGCCCGGCGTTGGCTCCGGGATACCGCCACGACCGTGTCGAGTTCCAATCGTCCGAGCTTCGCGACCTGGATCGACGAGTACAAGCTTGCCCACCGCGAGCACCGACTGCGAATAACGGCTCGCTCTCAGCTGGCCGGCAAGACCCTCGATGAATTCGACCTGAGAGGATGGCCCGGCGCCAGTATCGTTGCGATCGAGCGCCATCACCGGTTCTCCCGCAAGGTCATGCAGCCCACGCCGAGGACCAACCTGCAAGCCGACGATGTCCTGCTCATCGATTATGCGGCGTCGGATCCGGACATCCGATCCGTTTGTGAGCGCTTCGCGCTTGAAGAGATACCCTTACGCGGCGCCTATTTCGCCGATCGCTCGCAGGAGATCGGCTTGGCCGAGGTCATCGTGGCGGCGACGTCCGATCTCGTCGGCCAGACGATTGCCGAGGCAGAATTCCGCACGCGTTTCAACTCGACGGTGATCGGCTTGCGGCGTGGCATCGTCGCTCGAGGGCCCGAATTTCTGCATGAGCCGCTGGCGGTCGGCGATACCTTGCTGCTGATCGGACCATGGCGCGAGCTCGAGAAGCTGCGCTCGGATGTCAGCCGCCTGGTGATCCTCCACATGGCGGCCGAGCACGACGCGGTGCTGCCGGCGCCCGAAAAAGCCGTCTATGCCCTGGCATGCCTCGCGCTTGTGATCGGGTTGATGGTCAGCAGAGTCATTCCCAATGTCCAGGCAGTGCTTGTCGGTTGCCTGCTGATGGGGGCGCTGCGCTGCGTCGACTTCAATAGCGCCTACCGTTCGATCGATTGGAAGACGATCGTGCTGATCGTCGGCATGTTGCCGTTTTCGATCGCGCTGGAGCGCACCGGCGGCGTCGAGCTTGCCGCGAATGCTTTGCGGGCCTTGACCGCCGGCGCGGGACCGCGCCTCGTGCTGGCGACGCTTTTTGCCATCACGGCGCTGCTCGGAATGTTCATCTCCAATACCGCGACTGCCGTGCTGATGGCGCCGGTGGCGCTGGCGCTCGCGCAGGAATTGGGCGCCTCACCCTATCCGTTCGCAATGATCGTAGCGCTGGCAGCCTCGACCGCATTCATGACTCCGGTGTCGTCCCCGGTGAACACGCTCGTGGTTGCGCCTGGACACTACACCTTCAGCGACTTCGTTCGCATCGGCGTGCCGTTCTCGGTGATCGTTCTGATCGTCAGCGTCATGCTCGTTCCGTGGCTGCTGCCCTTGTGAGGTGTCTCGTTGGGAAGCGACCAGTCGGTCATGTGTTCATTGGGAAGTTCCCACCAGCCGCCAGGTGAAATACAGCACCCCGCTGGCCGTGATCCACGATCCCGCCACGCGCACCGCCACTTCCTGCCAGAACTTCTTCCGGTTGAGGACCAGAGCGGCGAGGATCAGCGTCAAGAGCGTCACGCTCAGAACCGTCGCTGCGCCGGCGAGAAGCGCGGACGCAAACGTTTCCGCATCGGGCTGGGCGTCCAGGCCGACCGCGACGCCGCCAATGAGCGCCAGCACCGCGACGGCGCCCGCCCTCACGCGCAAGCCTGACGTCACCAGGGCTGCGGCAGCAAGCGCTACGCCAAGCAGCAGGCCAGTGCTAATTCCATGGGCGGTCCACAAGACGCCTGCGGCAAGGCCGAGTATCAACCCGGCCGCCAAGAAGGGTATGCCCAGCCGGCAGTGTTTTGGGCCGCAGAAGCCGAGCAGCAGGCCGACGGCCACTGTCGCAAGCAACTCCGCCGGCACGATGATAGGGTGGAGGAGACCGGTGTAGAATTCGCCAACGCCCTCCAGAGGCGCATGGGCGCGCGCGGGTGCAGTCGCAACCAGGATCGCTGCTGCCGCAATGCCGGTCGTCGCCCGTCCGTTCATCACACGATGCCGCTCAGGAAAGCGCCGCCCGCCACAGCGATCAAACCGCCCGCGCCGCGCACGAGCATCACGCCCGAAGGCCACCGCACCAGCGCGCCGATCGCGATGCCGCACAGGTGAAGCAGGCCGGTCGCGATCACGAAGCCGAGCGCGTAGGACATCGCATTCGCGGCGTCGGGCATCTCGGCCCCATGCGCGTGGCCATGGAATATAGCGAAGGCACCGACTATGATTGCCGCCACCCAAAGCGGCGGTTTGAACGCAAACGCGACGCACAGGCCGAGGATCACCGCGGAGAGCGCGATTCCGGTCTCCACTCCAGGCAGCTCGATCTGCGCGATGCCAAGCGCGCCACCCAATGCCATGACGAGCGGGAAGACGATCGGCAGAAGCCAGATCGCTGGCGCCCCAAGAAAGGCTCCCCACAATCCGACCGCCACCATGGCGACGACGTGATCGACCCCGAAGACAGGATGGAAAAACCCGCTAAGGAACCCGCTTGAAGCGCCCGTCTCCGTATGCGCGAAGGCGGGGCCCGTCAGGATGAACAGTCCGAGACCGCAAAGCGCCGCTGATGCTCTCGTGATGTCGATTTTCAACTCGATTCCCTTTCCTGGTAAGCGGACCGCGGCACACGGGGGTGGTTGCCGGCCGCTTCCGCCGAGATGCTTCCGTAGCCGCTCACGCGAGGATCCCCGCTACGCGCTCGATGAACCAGACCGATGCGACGATACCGATGGCGTAAGTCGTCGTCGCGAATGCGGAGCGGCCGACTAGCGGCGGGTACCTGAGAGTTCTGACCGACGCCACGATCGCGAGGATCACCGCGATAAAGAACAATTGGCCAATCTCGACGCCGGCGTTGAAAAACAGAAGCGCCAGCGGAATGTCTCTGGGTGGAAGAGCCAGATTGGAGAGCGCGCCGGCGAAGCCGAGGCCATGGAGGAGCCCGAAGGCGAAGGCCACCGTCCATGGACGTAGCGCGGTCAGGCTTTGGTAACCCTGCCGGATGCGAATGATCTCGGCTGCGAGCAGGAGGATGCTGAGCGCGATCGCTGCCTCGACCGGCGGTCCCGGCACATTGACGAACCCCAGCGTCGCAAGTGTCAGTGTAATCGAGTGAGCGGCCGTAAAGGATGTGACCGTCAGAAGGAGAGTTCGCCAGTCTCTCGCGATCAACAACAAGGCGAGCACGAAGAGCAGGTGATCGTAGCCGAACAGTATGTGTTCGATCCCTTGCGTGACGAAGGTTCGCGCAACCTGCAAGGGGCCGGCGGCTGCTTCGATGTCGACCCAAGGCTGAGAGGGGCGGACGAGCAGGGTGGTGGCCGCTCCGTCGGCCAGTTTCACGCGAACGAGAGCATCGGTGATCGTGGCCTGCAGACCGACGATCTCTATGCGCCTGCCGGTCAGTCCGTCAGGCGCCTCGACAATACGACGTTCAACGATGGAGTCCGGAAGCTCACGTTCCGTCGGCTCGGTGACATTGCGCACGCCGTCGGGAAATTGCAGGAGGACGGGCAGACGCATGCCCGACAGCAACGGCGTGCGCCACGTCACGTCGTAACGGTTTGGCCCGATCTGATCGATTTGCAGATAGGCCGGCCGGATCTCGTGCGCGGCCGCCATGGTGGCGAGGCCGAGACACCAGACGAGGACGGCAACCAGGAGCTGCCAATTCGCGCGCCGGCGCTCGTTTGGGCTACTCATTGCGACAGCGTTCCCTCAGAGGCGTTGGCGGCCTGCGGCCCTGACAGTCCCCGCAGGTCGATGTCGTGGAGAGATGGGACAACAACCTTGTAACGTGAGCGCATCTCTTCGAGCGCGTTCCGCTTGATCTCGCGATACCTGTCGTCGAGCCAGGCCGACTTGACGTTTGGCTCGACCTCCTCGAAAGCAGTGACGCGACCGGGCTCTATGGAATCGACCCACACCAGATGCCAGCCATAGCCGGATTGTATCGGCCCCTGCCATGACTTGGGCTTGAGCTGGAAGAGCGTCTCCGCGAATCGAGGGCCGAACTCCTTCGCCACCTGCTCCGGCGTGCTGTCGCCATAGTAGGTCCGGAACATGAAAGGGTCGCCCGCCGAAGCGACTTCCGGCGAATCTGGAAGCTTACCCGTGACGAGATCGAGTGTGGCCGTTGCCGCGTCGCGTGCACCGCCGCCGTGCTTGTCCGGGGAGAAATACAGGTGCTTGAAGCTCACATGCGGAGGCAGCGCAAAGCGGTCGGCATTCTTCGAAAACCATTCCACAAGCTCGGCCTTCGTTGGCTCGTTGATCGCCGCGAGGTCGGCTGCCAGGAAATCCATCTTTTGCGCGAGCCGCCTCTTGATGATCTCGTCGTCGCGATCGAGGCCGAGGGAAACCGCCTCACGGAAAAGGATCTCCTCCGTCACCCTCTGATCCACGAGGCTGCGCAACTGGTCCACCGTGGGCAAGGGGCGGCCTTGGGCCAGCCAGCTCACGGCAAGTTGGCGGATATCGTTCTGCGTCAGCTCGATCTTTTGCCCGTCGGGTCCTGCGTCCCGTTCGCCGCTGACGAAGTGATATGCGCCAAACAGGAGGGCGCCCACCACGAGAAAATGAACAAGTGGCTCGCGCAGAAGGCGTGCCCACCCGCGAGATGGCGCCGCAGCTGCTCGAGTGCCTTGCAGGCCGTCGTCCGGCGTGATTGGGAGCAGCTTCATCCGTGACTTATTCCTGTCGACCGGGCGACGACTGGGATGCCGCTACCGCTGCTGTCGCCGGGCTTTCGTGGAGGTAGCTGAGGATCGCGAACTCGCCGGCGGGGTCCTTCACCGCCTTCGAGCGCATGATTTCGACATAGTCGGCGGTAACCTCCCAGGCTCCCCAATTGGCCAATTCCATGGCCACAAAGCCTGCCATCGGCTTGCGCGCGTTGATGAAGTAGCGATAGGCTTGGACAACCCTTGCCCGCCACACTGCCGTGTCCGCTCCGCCGTGGACGCTGAGCGCCAGCAGGGCAGCTTCGATCTCAGGCAAGGTCCGCCGGCGGTCGGCGAAGAATGTCTGTTCGAGCCAGTCGACACGGCTCGGTCCGCGCAGCTCGAGATCTGCCGCGAGTACTGCCGAAAGGTTCGCCGTTTCTCCTTTGTCCAGTGACGAACCAATACGCCGGTCGATTTCCTTGGCCGCTCCAGGGCCGCCGACAATGCCCAACAGAAGCACGTACGCTGGAAGCCGGGCCTCCAGTTTTTGATCATCGACCCAGGTCGCGATTTTCGCTGCATCGAGCTGTGGCTTGAGCGTCCGAATGGCGTCGTAGGGAGCCCTGGCGAGTTCGCCATACGCGATCTCCGCGGCCAGCGGTTCGGTGCTCTCGAGTTGCGGCGCGACGACCGCGACACGTCCGAGCCATTCGACATTTGTGGAATTTGCTCCGACGAGCGCGGCTAGCGCCGGGGTTCCTGTCGGCCGGCCCTTTCCACCGTGGCCTGTGGCGGCAAGCTCTCGGAGCCAGCCGGCATATCCCGCATCGATCGCGCCGATGCTTGCCCATCCTTCGGACAGCTTGTCGCGGACGAGCAACAGCGGTTTCTTGGTCGAGGCCTGGGAAACCTCTTGGCTCGCCAAGGGCCCGTCCATGGACATCACGAGGTCGGATTTCGTGGCCGAGAGGCCGGGCTGTGTTATGGTCGCGCCGGCTGTCACGTCTCCCTTGATCACCTCGACAATGTGGAATTGCCCGGGATTGGCCAAGGGAAGGGCGAGTACGGCCTTGTCGGCCGAGTCCAGTTTCTGACCGGGCGTGATCGTGATGCCCTTCAGACACACGGCGCAGGCATACGCCTGACCGCCGAACGCAAACAGCAGCGCGACGATGCCAGTCACGAGGAGGAGTGGCGTCTGCTTGGTCGATGATCTCGTTGGCATTGCTTGCCTCCATCAGAAAGCAAAGCCGGCCGCGGGAATCCTTGCCGGCGGCCGGCCTGTTCGGTCCGCTTCAGAACGGCGGCTTCTGCTGATCCAACGGATCCAGGACTTGAGGTGTCGACACGACCTCGTAATTCGCGAAGCCGAACTCGTTGCTGCGTGCCGCGAGATACTTGTCCCCGTGCTTGTAGACCCTCACTTCGAACGGCGTGTTGTTGAGAGTGGTCACGATTGCGTCGTCTCTGATCTCGTAGGCTGTCCCGCTGCCCATCAGGCCACCATGCAGCACGTCCCCGACTTCACTCGGCTGCGGCAACGAACCACCCACATTGTTGATGAGCCGTTGGCCGGTCTTGGTCCAGGAGATGCTGAAGACCTCGCCTGTGACAGTATTCTTCACCCAGGTCGTTTTGCCGACGACGAGGTCGGTCAGCGCCGCCTGACCGAGGGCTGTCGCGCCTTGCTCCTTGAGGCTCGCCACGGTGGTGCCCTTGTCCGCCGCCTCGCGTATCTCCTTGGTCGGGGAATACCAGATCGGCGAACTCCAGGCGCGCTCCTGGACCGTCGCCGCTACGTTGTCGGGCGGGGCGATACCCAACTCCGCAGCCTGTATCGTTGTCCAGCGCGGCGTCGGTATTTCGAGGGTTCTCACATAATAGAACGCGTCCAGGCTCGGATCGAACTCGGGATCGGTCCAGATGCCTTTGAGTTCAACCGCTCCTATCGTGTTGGTGTATGTGGCGTTGGTCAGGTTCACCGTGGATCCGATCGGCGGAACCACGCCTGTAAACGGATCGGGCGTGCGGTTGCCCGCCCAGGCGACATCGAACACTTTTTCAAAGCTCTGGCCGTGCTTGGTCCAGCCCTTGACCACCTGGATGCGGTCGAGATTGCCCGAAGTCGGATCCTTGACGGACCAAACGATGAAGGATGGGGCCCGGTCTTTCGGCAAGGGCGGGAGGTCGCTTCCCATCGGCACGCCTTGGGCATAGGCCACCTTGGCCCAGTCCGTTTCGTTGGCGACATTGCTCCAGTCGGGCCCGCCGAAGACGCGCACCTGAATGCGGGGGCCGCTGGTGGCGAAGGTCTCCTTGCGCTGCATCGCGTCGAACAGCGACGCGCGGGTATTTTCCTCGGCCCACACTCCGGTCAGGCCGGCAGGGTTTTCGAGCCGAACGTCGAGGCCTGCAAACACAAAGCCCGACATGCGCTGCTTGACGTCGCCGTCGGCCTTGCCGTGGGCACCGAAAAAGTTCGTTTGCCGATAGGGAACGCCCGTGTTGTGGGAGTCCGAACCGCCGACGAAGCCCATCTTGTACGGATTGTAGCCGCGCGCGTCGGTCATCGAAAGACCGTCCTTCAGCGCCTGCCGGACGTAGCTGCCGGAGACATGCGGGAAGCGTCCGGCGGGGTCGCCAAGCAGATATGTCAGAATTTCGAAGTTCGCGAATTCGTCATTCGGTGAAAGCGCCGGGTGCGTCTCGGACGCACCCTTGACCTGCTTGATCTCCGTCAACCGTTCGTTGCGGTCTCGCGAGGCCGCCCATGCCGCATCGATCGGGCGCCCCTTTTCGTCCACATCGGTCGGGAACATGTGGCCGTCCGACAGATTGGCGTTGTGCGAGATGGCGAGCAACTCGTTGCCAGCCTGACGCTGCTGGTCCATCCAGTCCCACAGATCCTCCGGCTTGTCGGAATCGATAGAGCTGTAGGGCAGTTCCGGGACCTTGGCGCAATCGCGGAAGAAGATGTTCCGGTGCATGTTCCGGTTGTTCGGCGTCGATGTCCATTCATACGAGCAGAACGCCGTGAACTTGCCAGGCTCGTTGGCCTTGTCGGCGATGTCGATGTTCTCCTTCCAGACGGTTCCGGCCACTTCGGGGGAAATCAGTTCCGGAATCGGCTTGTTCTCGGTGATGGTCGTTCCGAGCCAGAGATAGATGCGCTGGACGTCCTCGGGGTTGCGGACGATAAGCTTCTGGGCGATCGGCAGCTTGGCGATCGGCGAACCCGGCGTATTGGCGAGTTTGACCGTGCCGACATATTCGGAATGATCGGTGACTCCCATCCAGTCGAGCGGTGTCTCGATCTTGATGTCGTAGCCGAGCGGATGCTTGATCGGCTGGCCCTTGGCGTAGGCCAAAGCGTCCGCCGGGCCGGTGTGGGTGTTGCCGAAGATATAGGCGTCGAAGGACCAGCCTGTGTGGACATGGGTCTCTCCGAAATACGCTTGCCTCTCTTGAGCATGGGTCGGACTCAAGAAAAGCAACGTGGCAGCCGAAGCGAGTAAGGCGCTCTTTCCCGTCAATCTGTGCATCTTGTTTTCCCGTCTCGAATTGTCTCAAACTGGGCAGAAGCGGCTGCACTGGGGGATCGGGGCCGGCCGCCGCGCTACCACCGCTAGTATAAAAACGCCCTGCGGTAGCCACGCCTCGCGACGCCCGCATAGGAGAGCGGCGTCAGCGGCATCCCTATGATGTCGATGAACACGGAAACCTCGGAGCCTTTCTCCGGCATCTCGCCGCCAACCATCTTCACCGTGTAGGTCAGATCACTGCCGCTCAGCTCGGGATTCTGAAGAACGACGACGGCCTGCTGGAGCTTGTCGCCCTCGAGGATCGACAGGTCGGCATTGGGCGGATCGGTCAGGAAGCTGTCCTTGCCCTTGCTCCAGAACGGGACGAACGCGGTCGTGTCCATGTTCCCTGCGATGCGCTCGGGCCGGTCAGAGAAGAACAACGTCGTAGGGCTGACACCTCCGAGCGTCAGCTTGCTCGCCACCTTGTCGAAGGTCATCGCACTCGCAGTCTGGACGAAGAGGAAATCGGCCACCTCGTCCCCGGCCTGCGCCACGCGCGGTCTCAGCGACACCGCCGTTGCCGCGACAGCGGTCGCTGCCAACAGCACGCTCCGTCTGCTCGTCATTGCACTCCCTCCTCGATGTCGTCGGACCTTGCGGCCCGAGCCCGTTTATCTGTCGAGATTGTGCCGTTGTTTCACCGTATGAGAAGGTAAATAACCGTATCGAACATAAGCTGGGCGGGATCGGCGGCCCGTTACTTGGGGTAATCGGGAAATCCCAGGCCTGCCTTTCTGAGCGAGCCGAGGAACCGCTCGGCATCTTCTGGGCGGCCGAACCGCCACAACGTCTCTTGCCGAATGTTGGCCACCAGAGCCGGCTGCTGTTCCAGGAGCCAAGCGCGTTCACGCTCGACGTCGGCCTTGGAACCTCCTTCCTCGGCAAAGATCGCCGCGGCAAGCACGTGATAGAGCGCATTGGCTGGCGTGTT